>AP025583.1:2872464-4308696 GCA_022846095.1 Oscillospiraceae bacterium
GGCCTGCTCGGTGTAGATCTCCACCAGCTCCTCGAAGGTGCGCTCGCCGAAGGGCTCGATGAACTCCCCGGTGGGGGCCATGTCCCCCGCCACCAAGGCCCGCCCGGCGGCGGCCTTTTGGGACAGCTCCACCAGGCGGCGGTTGTACTGCGCCACCTGTCCGGCCGCGCCGTGCTGCTCCAGCCGCACCCGGTTGGCCTGAAAGGTGGGGGCGATGATCACCTGGGCGCCCGCCGCCACGTACTCCTCCTGAAGGCCCACCAGCACCTCCGGGTGCTCCAGCACCCACTGCTCCGTGCAGGCCCCGTTGGGCATGCCGCGGCGCAGCAGCTCGGTGCCGGTGGCGCCGTCCATCACAATCGGCAGGGGCAAGGGAATAGCGTCCATAATCGGAAGTTTCCTCCTCAAATTCAGTCCTTGTGTTTCGTTTCGCAGTAGTATACCACAAACCGGGGAAAGAAAGCAATACGGGTTGGGAAAAGTCCCTTTTCTGATAATTGCCGCCGGTAAAAACTCCGCCGGTTTTGCGGAAAAACGTACAAACCGGGAATTTCCCTATTGAACATTGAATGTTAATATGCGTTGCTTGTGGCAACGGGCACTTCCTCATACAATGGTGCTAACACGAAACGAAAGGAGGGTAGACCTCATGTTAAGCGAAAACATAAAAGCAATCCGGAAATCAAAAGGGCTTTCGCAGGAAGAGCTCGCTGTCAAGCTGAATATCGTGCGACAGACAATTTCCAAATGGGAGAAGGGACTGTCCGTTCCTGACTCTGATATGTTGATTTCTATATCGGAAGTGCTGGAAACACCTGTAAGCACTTTACTCGGAGAAACGATGACGGAATCGAAGGTTGACGACTTAAAAGTGATCTCCGAAAAACTGGAGATTATAAACTTGCAGCTTGCACAGAGGAAGACCACGAAGCAAAAAACGGTTCATTGGCTCCTTATCTCCTTGTGCGCGGCCATAGTAATACTTTTTGCGGTTCTAACAGCAATAAACAGTCCTTACCTGGGTTGGAATTACAGTGATCCTGAAACAGCCGTTTTCGGAGCAGCATTTCACGTATTTGAATGGCTGTTTGTCCGGTTGGCACCTATTATCCTGATTGGGGCAGTCTTTGGCATTTTCTTGACACGAAAGGAAGGATAAACCGATACTGCCTTTGGGTATAGCCCGGACTTCAAACGATCAGTTCGCCAGACTGATTACCCGCAACTTCTTGGGATTAGGCGCAGATACAATGATTGGACAGGTTGCGGGCACCCTCAAAAAGAGGCTGCCAGCGCCAGGGCCAGCGGTGCAGCCAGCGCGAGCACATGGATCGCGAAGAAAAACCTGTACTCCTCCAGCAGCTCCTCCACCTGCGCGCCGTAATCGTAATGCCTGTCGATGGACACCTCGCTGCCCCGCACGGAGCGGGAGTCCCGCTCCAGCTTCTCATAGGCGTCCGCGTCCAGCGCCTTGACCGCCCGGAACAGCCAGTCCTTCGCCAGGCTGGTGACCACCAGCGAGACGAGAATCGTGCCGAAGAACATGGCGATCAGTACGGCATGCCGGCAGGTGGATTCACGCAGCAGGAAAAAGGCGCCGAAGTCCGCCAGGATTAGAATTCCGTCCACAGCGGTAAATTTCGTCATATCTTACCTCCGTACCCATACGGCCGCAGGGCCGGCCCACATCCGTGGGCCGGCCCTTTGTCTTACATTTTTTCCGGCGCGGTGACGCCCAGCAGGCCCAGGCCGTTGGCCAGGACGCAGCGCACCGTGTCCGCCAGCTTGAGGCGGGCGGCGAGCAGCGCGGGGGCCTCGCCCTTGATGCGGCAGGCGTTGTAGAAGCGGTGGAAGTCCCCGGCCAGCGCGGCCAGGTAGCGGTTGATGCGGGAGGGGTCGTAGTCCCGGGCGGCCAGGTGGATCTCCTCCGGGAACTGGGCCAGGGTCTTGATCAGGGCCAGCTCCTCGGGCGCGGACAGCAGCGCGGCGTCCACCGCCCCGGCGGCGGGGACGGACGCCCCCTCCTCCGCCAGGCGGGCGGCCAGGGAGCAGATCCGGGCGTGGGCGTACTGCACGTAGTACACCGGGTTCTCGCTGTCCTCCCGCACCGCCAGGTCCAGGTCGAAGTCCAGGGGGCTGGTGGAGGAGCGGGAGTTGAAGAAGTAGCGGGCGGCGTCCACGGGGATCTCGTCCAGCAGGTCGTGCAGGGCGATGGCCTTGCCCGAGCGCTTGGACATACGCACCGGCTTGCCGTCCTGCAGCAGGTTGACCAGCTGCATCAGCACCACCACCAGCCGGTGGGAGCCGTCCAGCCCCAGCCCGTCCAGGGCGGCCTGGAGCCGGGCCACGTGGCCGTGGTGATCCGCGCCCCAGATATTGACGGCCTTTTGAAAGCCCCGCTGCTCCAGCTTGTTGCGGTGGTAGGCGATGTCGGCGGCGAAGTAGGTGTAGAACCCGTTGGCCCGGCGCAGCACGTCGTCCTTCAGGTCCAGCTTGTCCGCCTGCTCCTGGGTCTTGCCCTCTGCCATGTACTTTTTCTTGAGCAGCTCGGTGGTGTTGAGCCACAGGGCCCCGTCCTTCTCGTAGGTCCAGCCCCTCTCGGTGAGCATGGCCACCGTGTCGTGGACGTAGCCGCTCTCGTGGAGCTGGGACTCGAAGAACCACTCGTCGTACTCGATCTTGTAGCGGCGCAGATCCGCCTTCATGTTGGGGATGTTGGTCTTCAGGCCGAACTGGGCCAGGGCCTCCAGGCGCTCGTCCTCCGGCTTGTCCCGGAAGCTGTCGCCGTAGGCGTCGTAAAACGCCTGGGCCAGCTCCCGGATGTCGTCGCCGTGGTAGCCGCTCTCCGGGAATTCAAACTGCTCCTCGCCCAGCAGCAGCTGCATGTAGCGGGCGTTGATGGACTCGGCGAACTTGTGGATCTGGTTGCCCGCGTCGTTGACGTAGAACTCCTTCCAGGTGTCGTACCCGTCCCGGGCGAGCACATTGGCCAGGGTGTCCCCCAGCACGCCGCCCCGGGCGTTGCCCATGTGCATGGGCCCGGTGGGGTTGGCGGAGACGAACTCCACCATCACCCGCTCGCCCCTGCCCTCGCCGCTGCCGCCGTAGGCCGCACCCTCGCCCTCGACGTCGGCGAGCACGTCGCCGTACCACTTGGCGCCCAGGGTGAAGTTCAGAAAGCCGGGGCCCGCGATCTCCGCCCGCTCGAACCAGGAGCCGTCCAGCTCCAGGTTGTCCAGGATAATCTGGGCGATGGCCCGGGGGGCCATGTGCAGCGCCTTGGCCCCCGCCATGGCGAAGGAGGAGGCGTAGTCGCCGTGGGTTACGTCCTTGGGGATCTCAACGCCGCCCCTGACCTCCTGCCCGGCGGGCAGCGCGCCCGCGGCGGCGGCCTTCTCGTAGGCGGCCTGGGTCAGCGCGGCCACCTGCGCGCGGGCCGCCTGAATCAAATTCGACATAGTTCCATCACCTTTTCGTCTGTTATAAATAGAGGCGCGATGTTTAAGGGGTGCGGCGCATAGTGGCGGCGGGGGCAAGCCCCCGCCCTACTGCATCAGGATCGGGCGCTTTTTCTCCCGGACGTTGATCTGGAAGATATTACGCCCCGCGACCGCGTGGTCCAGCCCCCACGGCGCGGGCGCCGTGGGGAGCCCTTGTCATTTTAATCTGCGCGGGCGGAGTCGTCGTCGCGTGCTTCGTATCGTTCACCCTGCCAGAGGCAGGGCTCATTCACTGCGCCGCTTCTCCTCTCCCTACAAAGCCCGTAGGGCTTTGTAGGGGCCCTATTTCCGCCCGGCATCAAGGTTTTGGCCTGCGGGCCAAAACGCTTGGCATCGAGCTGGCCGCCGCCCTACTGCATCAGGATCGGGCGCTTTTTCTCCCGGACGTTAATCTGGAAGATATTTCTGCCCGCCACGGCGTGGTCCAGCTCGATGGCGTAGTCGATCTCGATGTCCCCGCCGTCGGAACCCAGGTGAGAGCGCATTTTGCGGGTGTTGATGCCCACGGAGAGGGAGCCGTAGGGCGTGTCGTACATGGACAGGTGGCGCCTGCCCTCCTCAAACACCATCTGGGAGTTGACCTCCCCGATGCGCAGCAGGGTGATGCGGCCCTTCTCGATCTGGAAGGTGGTCAGGGTGCCCTCCAGGCCGGTGAGCTCGCTCTCCTGGTAGGTGAGGGTATAGCCGTCGTCCCCGTCGTCCTCCAGGCGGCCCTCGGTGACCAGCTCGATGGTCTCCTCCTCCGCGTCCTCGTAGGACTGCTGCCCTTTTATCGATATAATCACATTGTTGTCCATGGTAAAACCTCGTTTAAGAATCCAGAGTAGGAGGTATTATATCCCGAATACCCCCCGATGTAAAGGGGATTTCATTAATATTGGTTGATGTCGATCTGTGTCACGTCCTCCCCCACGTCCCGGCGCAGGAAGATGGAGGCCAGGCGGGAGAAATCCTCCACCCGGTCGCTGACGAAGTAGCGGCACACGCCCCCGGCGTCCCGGCCGGAGAGGGCGTTTTCCGCCTCCAGCCGCTCCCCCACGGCCCGGGCTCCCTCGGCCCCCGCGTCCACCAGCTTCACGCCGGGGCCCATGTAGGCGCCGATGACGGTTTCCAGCAGCGGGTAGTGGGTGCAGCCCAGCACCAGGGTGTCGATCCCCGCCTCCTTCATGGGGGCCAGGTACTCGGCGCACACCGTCTCAATGACCACGTCGCCGGGGTGGAAGCGCCCGTTCTCCACCAGGGGCACAAAGAGGGGGCAGGCCCTGGCCAGCACGGTGGCCTGCGGGTTCTCCGCGGCGATGTAGCGCTCGTAGGCCCCGCTGCGGATGGAGGCCTGGGTGCCGATGAGGCCGATGCGCCCGTTGCGGGTGGCCCTGGCCGCCGCGCCCGCCGCGGGGGCCACCACCCCCAGCAGGGGGATGGGGTTCTCCGCCGCCAGGGCCTCCAGCGACGTGGTGGACACGGTGCCGCAGGCGATGACGATGGCCTTGAGGTCAAAGGTGCGCAGGAAGGCCACGTCCTGCCGGGCGTACCTGCGGATGGTCTCGGGGGAGCGGCTGCCGTAGGGCACCCGCCCGGTGTCCCCGAAGTAGACGATGTCCTCCCCGGGCAGGCGGCGCATGAGCTCCCGCACCGCGGTGAGCCCCCCCAGGCCCGAGTCGAACACGCCGATTGGCTTTTTATCCAAGAAGAATTCCTCCAAATGTTCACATCTCCCCATATCATATGCGAAAGCATGTTCAAAGACAAGTGGAATTTTCACTTAAATCCCGGTTTGACATTCCGCCCGTTCTCACTATAATATAGTCTTAGGCGGAGCGCGCGCGCCCCGCACGTCACGACAGCGAGGAGGGTTCGCGAAGATGAAGCTGGAGCTGACGAAGAAGCAGTTCAGGCGGCTGCTGGACATGGCCTATATCGGCAACTGGATCCTGAACTCCGCCCGGGGTGAGGACCGGTTCAAGGACTACGACGAGGTGGAGAGCCTGCTGTTCTCCAGGGCCGTCCAGGAGGGCATGGGCACCCTGGCCGAGGTGTGGAACGGCGAGGTGGTGCCCTCCAGGGCGTTTGCCGAGGGCGGCATCCACGAGGCCATCATGGACTACGAGGACAACGTGTTCTTCGACATCCTGGCCGAGGATCTGGCCCGGCGGGATATGGACGACGTGCCCATCGACGAGAGCAATTACGACGAGCTGGCCAGCCGTATCGACGCCTATATCGCCGAATTCGACCTGCACGGCACCGACAATATTCAGATCGACGCGGATATTGCCCCCTGAGGCCGCAGCATAAAAGAGAAGCGCGTCCGGCGGTTGTTCCGCCGGACGCGCGCCGTTTGGAGGCATTTTTATGACAAAAGAGGGCTACGCCCGCCTGTCCGCCCCCTTCCGCGCCCGACCGGGGGCGGTGATCGCGCTGGACAAGGGGCTCACGCTGGCGGTCTACCTCGCCTACCCCGCCCTGCTACTCTGGCTGCTGCTGACGGGGGACCCCCGCCTGCTGCGCACGGTGGTCACCCCCGGCGCGTCCTTCCTGGTGGTGAGCCTGGTGCGCCGGTGGTACAACGCCCCCCGGCCCTACGAGGTGCTGGACATCAAGCCCCTGATCCCCAAGGACACCGCGGGCAAATCCTTCCCCAGCCGCCACGCCTTCTCCATCTTCGTCATCGCCGCCGCCTTCTGGTCCATCTGCCCGCCCCTGGGGGGCGTGCTGCTGGCGGCGGGCGTGCTGCTCAGCGCCGCGCGGGTGGTGGGGGGCGTCCACTTCTCCCGGGACGTGATCGCCGGGGCGGTCATCGGGCTGGCCTCGGGCCTGCTGGGCTTTTGGCTGCTGCCCTAGAGGGAGACCCCGAACTGCTCCGACAGGTCCTTCAGCCCCTCCTGGATCTCGTCCCGCTCGAAGCCGCCCGCCTTGAGCTGGGCGTCGCTGAGGTCGTTGAGCCGGGCGTAGAAGTCCACCGCCACCTCCAGGTAGCGCAGATCCTCCAGATCCGCCCCCTCGTAGAGCAGGTTCTCCGCGGCGTTGATGTCCCCCGCGTTCACCTTCTCCAGCATACGGCGGTAGAGCTCCTCCACCTGCGCGTCCTCCTCCGCCCCGGTGGGGACGTAGGCGGTGCTCTCCTTTTTAAATACCAGATAGGCGATGGAGCGGGCCATGCCCTCGATCTGGCGCATCATCCAGTCCTGTGTCAGCATTGCGATTCTCCTTCTCTCATCTAAATTACAGGTTCCGCACCAGCTTCACCGCCACCCCGACGATGCGGGCCGCGCCGGTCTCAAAGTCCTTCAGCGGGATGATCCGCGGCTCGTAGGCCGGGTTCTCCGGCTGGAGCACGGCGATGTCCCGCTGGATGCGCAGGCGCTTGAGGGTGGCGTCCGCCCCGTCCAGCAGGCAGGCCACGATCTGCCCGCTCTCGGCGGCGTCCTGCCGCCGGATCAGCACCAGATCCCCGCTCTGGATCCCGGCGTTCACCATGCTGTCCCCGGTGACCCGCAGGTAGAAGTGCTGCTCCGGGTCGGGCACGCCGGCGGCGGCGTACCCCTCGATGTCCTCCACCGCCAGGATGGGCGCCCCGGCGCGGATCACCCCCAGAATGGGCACCACCGCCCCCCGGCCCGGCGTTCCCGGAGCCCCGGACGCCCGGCGGCGGGGTACGTCGTACCCCTGGAGCCAAAGAGGGTCCACCTCCAGGGCCATCGCCATGGCGGTGGCGGTGCCGATTTTGGGCTCCCGCTGGCCCAGCACGTAGCGGTTTAGGGTCTGGGGGTTCATGCCCAGCTCGGCCCCAAGCTGCTCGTAGCTCCAGCCCCGCTCCTCCATCAGCGCCCGCAGACGGGCCCCAAAGCTGCTCTCCTGCACCATCGCGCTCCCCCCTGTCCATTTTTCGGGACTATCCTATCACGTTCTATCACCAATTGCAACATATTTTTAAAACACTATTGACTTTTATCTCCGAACGGTGTTAATATAGCTCTGTAATCGAACGAGAGTTCTATTCCGCCGTGGTGGGCTTTCTTTTTGCCCTTATATCACCATTCGGTGATATAAGGGCAACCCCCTCCCCCCTTACGCGCGGCCCGTAGGGGCGATTCATGAATCGCCCCTACAGTATACCTGCCGCTTACCGGCCCCGGGCATGAAAAAAGGCCCCGCCTGTTGGCGAGACCCTTTTGGTGGAGGAGGGTGGATTCGCTTTTCTGCGGAAAAGCCACGGCGGTTGGAACGCGCCCCCGGCGCGTCCCCAAGAGCCGCCTTTCGAATCCCGTGCCGCTTACCGGCCCGGGCATGAAAAAAGGCCCCGCCTGTTGGCGAGACCCTTTTGGTGGAGGAGGGTGGATTCGAACCACCGAAGCAACTTGCAACAGATTTACAGTCTGCCCCCTTTGGCCACTCGGGAACTCCTCCATATAAAATTGTCTCGGCCCGAATCGAAGCCCAGCGCAGCGGGTTCGATTCGGAGAGGAAGTGCGACGGAACGAATGAGCTTTGGCCCTCGGGCCGAAGCGAACGATGCGCAGTACGCACTGACGATGGAGCTGGTGGACGGATTCGAACCCCCGACCTGCTGATTACAAATCAGCTGCTCTACCAACTGAGCTACACCAGCACAGGCTCATTCAGCTCGTCCACAGCGAAGATTATCTTAACAGAAGGGTCGTGACTTGTCAAGCACATTTTGCAGCTTTTGGGGAGGAATTTTACAAATTGCACAGGAGGAGGGCCGTGGCCGCCCCGCTGCGGGACAGCCAGGCACAGCGCCCGGCGGGCTGGTGCCCCCGCTGCCGGGGGGAGCTCTACGGCGGGGAGGGGCCGCTGTGCCCCGCCTGCCGGGGGGAAGAAAAAGAACGGGAAGAGGAGAAAAAGCCGAAATGATGACCCTATTGGAACTGTCCGTGCAGTACCGCGCCCAGGCCGAGGCCCTGCGCGCGCGCATCGCCGCGCTGGAGGGGGCGGGAACCCCGCAGGACCCGGGGGAGGCCGGGGCGCTGCTGCTCCAGGCGCGGGTGCGCATGCTGCGCACCATGTGGCGGGAGGCGCGGGATCTGGCCGTGCTCACCGCGCGCTACTACGAGAGGGGGTACCGCCGCAATGACCGGTACACGCTATAAGCGGGGGATGAGCTACGCCGCCGACATGGCCCACTACGCCCGCATGATGGCCGGCGACAACAGCACCGAGCACCAGCGCCTCAAGCGCAACCTGGTGCGGGCATTAAAGGAGGAGGTGACCCAGCGCCAGCGGGAGACGCTGCTGCTTTACTACGCCGAGGGCCTGACCATGCAGCAGATCGCCGCGCGCCAGGGGGTGAACCCCTCGGTGGTCTCCCGCCACATTACGCGGGGGGAGGCCCGTCTGCGCCGCTGCCTCAGATACGGCGCGGCCATCCTTTTACAACCGGAAAGCTAGAATTTGCAGCGGCGGGGGCCCCCAGGGGCCCCCGCCGCCCGTCTTTTTTTCTACATGCAAACAACATGCCAGATCCGTCCCCCGCGATTGATTCCCGGCACAAAATATGCTATACTTCGTTGGGCAAATATAGATTGAATGCGAAGGAGGACGGCAGCATGGAACTGAACATGGCGCAGAAGCAGACCCAAACCCTCTCTCCGCAGATGATGCAGTCGATGGAGATTCTCCAGATGGGCTCGCAGGAGCTGCTGGAATATATTGAGGACGCGGTGCAGGAAAACCCGGTGCTGGAGATGGAGGAGAACTACGACAAGCGGGACGAGTTCTCCGACCTCAAGCGCAAGCTGGAGTGGCTGGAGTCCACCGACGCCCAGAACCGCTACTACCACCAGCAGGACAGCGAGGACGACACCGACCCCCTGTCCAACTACGGCGGGGTGGAGAACGGGGAGGAGAACCTCTACCACTACGTGATCTCCCAGCTGCGGCTGCTGGAGCTGCCGCAGGACGAGCTGCGGGCGGCGGAGTTCCTGGTGGAGAGCCTCAACGGCAACGGCTGGCTGGACGAGCCCCTGCCCGCCCTGGCCGCCGAGGCCGGCCTGGACGAGGCGCTGCTGGAACGGGCGCTGGCGGCGGTGCAGACCCTGGAGCCCGCGGGCGTGGGGGCCCGGAACCTGTCCGAGTGCCTGCATCTGCAGCTGGTGCGGCGGGAGCCGGACAACGCGCTGGCCCTGGCCATCGCGGACAACTGGCTGGACGCCCTGTCCAAAAACCGCTACGGCCTCATCTCCCGGGAGCTGGGGGCCGCGCCCGAGGCGGTGCGCGCGGCCTGCGACCTGATCCGCTCCCTGAACCCCCGCCCGGGCACCGGCTTCGCCGCCCGTGAAAATCTGACCTACATCACCCCCGACATCGTGGTGGTCAGCTTCCCCGACCACTTCGAGCTGCTGACCAACGACTACTTCTTCCCCACCCTCAACATCTCCTCCTACTACACCCGGCTTTTGAAGGAGAGCGACGAGAACGAGGTGAAGGACTATCTCACCGGCAAGGTGCGCCAGGCCAAGTGGGTGGTGCGCTCCATCGAGCAGCGCCGCTCCACCCTGATGGAGTGCGCCAAATGCATCCTGGACAAGCAGGAGCCCTTCTTCCGCAAGGGCCCCGGCCACCTGGTGCCCCTGTCCCTGGCCGACATCGCCGCCTGCGTGGGGGTCCACGAGAGCACGGTGAGCCGGGCGGTGAAGGACAAGTACATCCAGTGCTCCATGGGGGTGTACCCCCTGAGCTACTTCTTCTCCCGGGGCCTGGGCGCGGGCGCGTCCGGCGGGTGCGACTGCTCCTCCCCCGACGCGGCCAAGGCCCTGCTGAAAAAGCTCATCGCCGGGGAGGACAGGCGCAAGCCCCTCTCCGACCAGAAGCTGTGCGACATGATGAACGCCCAGGGCTGCGCCCTGTCCCGGCGCACGGTGGCGAAATACCGGGACGAGCTGAATATTCCCAGCACCACCGGCAGAAAACAGTACGAATAAAAAAGAAAGGCCCTCCGGCAGGGGGGCTGGGGGTCAACAACACATGAGAGATTACAAAGCGGTCCTGTTCGACTTCGACTACACCCTGGGGGACACCGAGGCCTCCATCCTGGCGGGCTTTTTCCACGCCTTCGAGACCATGGGCCTGCCCCGGCCCGACGCCGGGGCCGTCAAGGCCACCATCGGCTACCCCCTGGCCGTGGAGTACAACATGCTCACCGGGGACAGCGACGAGGGCCGCATCGCGCAGTTCCGCAGGCTCTACACCGAGAAGGCCAACCCCATCCAGATCGCCGAGACCCGGCTCTTCCCCGGCGGGGAGGCGCTGGTGCGCGCCCTGCACGGCGCGGGCGTGCCCGTGGCGGTGGTGAGCAGCAAGCGCACCTCCACCCTCCAGGCCATCCTGGACAATCTGGGGCTGAGCGGGCTGTTCGCCTCCATCACCGGAGGCGACCTGGTGCAAAACCCCAAGCCCGACCCGGAGGGCCTGCTTGCCGCCGTGGCGGCCCTGGGCCTCACCCCCGATCAGGTGCTCTACTGCGGCGACACCACCATCGACGCCGAGACCGCCCAGCGCGCCGGGGCGCCCTTCTCCGCCGTGCTCAACGGCACCACCCCCGCCTCCGCCTTCGCGGCCTACCCCAGCGTCCACGTCGCCCCCGATCTGGTGGAGCTCAAGGCCTGGCTGGGGCTTTAGCCGCCGGGCCGGGGAACAGCTTCGCGCAGAGGCGGAACCCCTCTTCAAATATGGCCGCGCAGGCCAGGTCGCGCAGCTCCCCTTGTATTTGGCTGTAGCGGTACAGCATCTCGCGGTTCTCCCGGCCCATCAGCTTATCCATCTTCCGTTCTAGCTCGTACAGCTCCTCAAACAGCGCGTCGCTCTCCTTGCTGTCCCACGCCGCGTCCTCGTCGGGGTGGTATCGCTCCAGGAACAGGTCGTATAGAATATTGCTCATGTCATTCACCTCAAACATATTTTATCTGGATTAAAGATAAAAGTCAATATCTTTATTCCAGATAACTTATACTGTCCCCGAGGTGAGGTATAATGGTCTTTCAAAATATCCGGGCGCTGCGCGAGGACAACAACTTAACTCAGGCGCAGGTCGCCGCCGCGCTGGGCGTGGCTCAAAACACGTACTCCCAATATGAAACCGGCAAAATAGAGCTGACCGCCCCCGTGCTGCTGAAGCTGGCTGAGTTTTACCACGTCAGCGTCGATTATCTGTTGGACAAATAGACGTCCGTTCCCCGTCCGTCATTGCGAGCCGCTCTGCGGCGTGGCAATCCGTACCCCCGTCCCCCGGAAAGGACGGATTGCCACGGGCCTGCGGCCCTCGCAATGACAGGGGAAGCACAGATACAGACCGGGCCCGTTTTACAGACGGGCCCGGCTTTTTTTATGTAAAAACCGGGCAAGCTATTGCTGCCCCTCGGTTTTACACAGACTTTACAAACCCTTGAAGGACAACTTTACAAAGAATCTCTATACTGGGTCTTGTTCCTGAAACGAGACAAACATGAATGGAGAATGAACGGATATGAAGAAACCGCTTGCACTGCTGCTCTCCGCCGTCCTCTGCGTCGGCCTGTTCGCCGGCTGCACCGGCATCCAGGGCGGCGCCGGCATCCCGGCCCCCCAGACCCAGGCCCCCGGCTCCGAGGCTCCCGCCACCCCCGCCGTCCTGTCCGGCGTGGTGAACACCAACGGCTCCACCTCCATGGAGAAGGTCATCGGCTCCCTGGCCGAGGCATTTATGGAGGGCAACGGCAAGGTGACCGTGAACTACGACCCCACCGGCTCCGGCACCGGCATCCAGGCCGTGGTGGACGGCACCTGCGACATCGGCCTGTCCAGCCGCGCGCTGAAGGACACCGAGACCGGCCTCACCGGCACCACCGTGGCCCTGGACGGCATCGCCATCGTGGTCAACCCCGAAAACCCCGTAGCCGACCTGAGCGTGGAGCAGATTGCCGGCCTGGCCACCGGGGAAATCACCAACTGGAAGGACGTAGGCGGCGCGGACGCCCCCGTGGTCTTTATCGGCCGCGAGGCGGGCTCCGGCACCCGGGACGGCTTTGAGTCCATCACCGGCACCTCCGAAAAATGCGTGTACAGCCAGGAGCTGACCTCCACCGGCGACGTAATCGCCACCGTGGCGGGCAATCCCAACGCCATCGGCTACGCCTCCCTCTCCGCCGTGGGCGACACCGTGAAGGCCCTGACCGTGGGCGGCGTACAGCCCACCGAGGCCACCGTCCTGGACGGCAGCTACGCCATCCAGCGCCCCTTCGTGCTGGTGACCAAGCAGGGCGAGGCCCTCACCGCCGCCGCACAGGCCTTCTTCGACTACGCCCTGTCCGCCGAGGCCGCCCCCATCGTCGCCGCCGCCGGCGCGGTGCCCGTGGCGAAGTAAGCGCATGGAACACCCCTCCCCCGTCCAGACACGCGTCCGCTCCCGGCGGGTGCGTGTTTCGGGCGGTTTGACAGAAACAACCCGGAAAGGCAGGCCCGATATGAGACAGAAAAGCGCCCGCAGCGCCCTGGAGCGCTTCATGAACCTGGTTTTCCTCCTCTGCGGCCTGATCGCCGTGGGCTTCGTGCTCTTCATCAGCATCTACCTGATCCTCTCCGGCCTGCCCGCCATCCGGGAGATCGGGCTTGTGGACTTCCTCTTCGGCCGGGTGTGGGCCTCCACCGCCTCCCAGCCCAAATTCGGCATCCTCCCCTTCATCCTCACCTCCATTTACGGCACCGCCGGGGCCATCGTCCTCGGGGTGCCGGTGGGCTTCCTCACCGCGGTGTTCCTGGCCAAGGTGGCCCCGCCCAGGGTGGCCGGGCTCGTCCGCCCGGCGGTGGACCTGCTCTCCGGCATCCCCTCGGTGGTATACGGCCTCATCGGCATGATCGTGCTGGTGCCCGCGGTGCGCGGCTGGTTCAACCTGCCAGACGGGGCCAGCCTCTTCGCCGCCATCCTGGTGCTGGCCGTGATGATCCTGCCCTCCATCATCAGCGTCAGCGAGACCGCCCTCAACGCCGTGCCCCGGGAGTACGAGGAGGCCAGCCTCGCACTGGGCGCCACCCACATCGAGACGGTGTTCCGGGTGTCCGTCCCGGCGGCCTCCAGCGGCATCGCCGCGTCGGTGGTGCTGGGCATCGGCCGGGCCATCGGCGAGGCCATGGCCGTCATGATGGTGGCGGGCAACGTGGCCAACATGCCCTCCCTGTTCACCAGCGTGCGCTTTCTCACCACCGCCGTGGCCAGCGAGATGTCCTACTCCGCCGGGCTCCAGCGCCAGGCCCTGTTCTCCATCGCCCTGGTGCTCTTCCTTTTCATCATGCTCATCAACGTGGCGCTCAACCTGCTGCTCAAGCGGAAGAAGGGCTAGTCTTGGAATCTGAACGAAGGAATGGTATACTGATGCAAACGGAATCAATTTCCCTCCGGCGGAGGGTCTACGACCGGGGGCTGCGCTCGCTGCTGTACCTGAGCGCCGCGCTGACGGTGGCCCTGCTGGTCTTTCTCATCGGCTACATCTTCGTGCGGGGCCTGCCCCACGTGAGCTGGGGGCTGCTGTCCACCAAGCCCAGCTACCTCAAGGACACCATCGGCATCCTGCCCAACATCCTCAACACGGTGTACGTGGTGGCGGTGACCCTGCTGCTGGCCCTCCCCCTGGGGGTGGGCGCGGCGGTCTACCTCACCGAGTACGCCAAAAACCGCCGCCTGGTCTCCGCCATCGAGTTCGCCACCGAGACCCTCTCCGGCATCCCCTCCATCATCTACGGCCTGGTGGGCATGCTCTTCTTCTGCCAGTTCCTCAGCCTGGGCACCTCCCTGCTGGCCGGGTCCCTGACCCTGGTGGTCATGACCCTGCCCACCATCATCCGCACCACCCAGGAGAGCCTGAAAACCGTGCCCCAGTCCTTCCGGGAGGGGGCGCTGGGCCTGGGCGCGGGCAAGTGGCACATGATCCGCACCATCGTGCTGCCCTCCTCGGTGGACGGCATCGTCACCGGGTGCATCCTCTCCATCGGGCGCATCGTGGGTGAGTCGGCCGCCCTGCTGTTCACCGCGGGCTTCGGCGTCACCCTCAACGACTTCTTTACCGGGATGCGCAGCTCGGGGGCCACCCTCACCGTGTCGCTGTACATGTACGCCAAGGAGCGGGGGGAGTTCGAGGTGGCCTTCGCCATCGCCGCCATCCTCATGGTGCTCACCCTGGTCATCAACCTGAGCGCCAAGCTGTTGGGCAGGCGCCTTAAGAAAACGTAGGGAGACGCAGTATGGAACATGAAATTATCCTGTCCGCCCGCGGGCTGGATTTATACTACGGGGCCAATCAGGCCCTGAAAAACGTGAACATCGACATACCCGAGCACCAGGTCACCGCCCTCATCGGCCCCTCGGGCTGCGGCAAGTCCACCTTTTTAAAGACCCTGGACCGTATGAACGACCTCATTCCCGGCGTGCGCATCACCGGCACGGTGGACTACCGCGGGCGGGACATCTACGGCCCCGGCGTGGACGTGACCGAGCTGCGCCGCCAGATCGGCATGGTCTTTCAAAAGCCCAACCCCTTCCCCATGAGCATCTACGACAACATCGCCTACGGCCCCCGCACCCACGGCGTGCGCGCCAAAAACAAGCTGGACGACATCGTGGAAAGCTCCCTCCGGGGGGCCGCCATCTGGGACGAGGTGAAGGACCGGCTCAAGAAGTCCGCACTCTCCCTCTCCGGCGGGCAGCAGCAGCGCATCTGCATCGCCCGGGCCCTGGCCGTGGAGCCCGACATCCTGCTGATGGACGAGGCCACCAGCGCCCTGGATCCCATCTCCACCTCCAAGATCGAGGACCTTATCTCGGATCTGAAGAGCAGGTACACCATCGTCATCGTCACCCACAACATGCAGCAGGCCACCCGCGTCAGCGACAAGTGCGCCTTTTTCCTGCTGGGGGAGCTCATTGAGTTCGGGGACACCACGCAATTGTTCACCGTGCCCCGCGACAAGCGCACCGAGGACTACATCACCGGGAGGTTTGGATAATGCGAAAGACGTTCGACGCCGAGCTGCTGGAGCTGGGCACGGAGATGATCGACATGGCGGCGGCGGCCGAGGACGCCATCGACGTGGTCACCGCCTCCCTCACCGCCGACGACGGCGAGGCGGCCCGCGCCGCCATCGAGATGACCCGCAGCATGGACCAGATGGAGCGGGACATCGAAAACCGCTGCCTGCGGCTGCTGCTGCAGCAGCAGCCCGTGGCCCGGGACCTGCGCACCATCTCGGCGGCGCTGAAAATGGTCACCGATTTGCAGCGCATCGGGGACCAGTGCGCCAACATCGCGGAGATCTCCCTGCTGCTCTCCCGGGGCCGGGGCCGCAAGGATCTGGCCCATATCCGCACCATGAGCCAGAAGGCGGGCGTGATGGTCAAGCGGGCCATCTACGCCTACGTCAACCGGGACAAGGAGGCCGCCCAGGCGGTCATCGCCCTGGACGACGGGGTTGACGCGCTCTTCCAGACCGTCAAGGCCGAGCTGGTGGAGCTTATCGTCAGCAGCCGGGAGCAGGCCGACCAGGCCATCGACCTCATTATCATCGCCAAATACCTGGAGCGCATCGCCGACCACGCGGTGAACATCGCCCAGTGGGCCATCTACTGCGTCACCGGCGAGCTGGTGGCGGCAAACTAAGCGGGAAACGGGGGGAAGCCAATGTCCAGAACCATCGCCGTGGTGGAGGACGACGAGAGCATCCGCGAGATGCTCCGCTACTATTTCGGCTCCGTGGGCTACGGCGTGCGGGCCTACGAGTCGGGGGAGGCCATGCTGGAGGGGGAGGCGGACGCCAAGGACGCCCCCGTCCTATACATCCTGGACATCATGCTCCCCGGCATGGACGGGCTGGAGGTCCTCCGCCGCCTCCGCGCCGGGCGGGGCACCCGCCAGGCGCCCGTCATCATGCTCACCGCCCGCACCGCCGAGATGGACCGGGTGGCCGGGCTGGAGAGCGGCGCGGACGACTACGTGGTCAAGCCCTTCGGCATCATGGAGCTCCAGGCCAGGGTGAAGGCCGTGCTGCGCCGCACCCAGCAGGAGAGCGGCGGGCTTATTTCCTGCGGCGATCTGGAGATCGACCCCGCCGCCCGGGAGGTGCGCCGGGCCGGGCGGCAGGTGGAGCTGACGTACAAGGAGTTCGAGCTGCTGCGCCTGCTGTGTACCCACCGGGGCGTGGCCCTGACCCGGGACGAGATCCTCCAGTCGGTGTGGGACTACGACTACACCGGCGAGACCCGCACCGTGGACATGCACGTCAAGGCCCTGCGCCAGAAGCTGGGTGAGGACGTGGTCACCACCGTGCGCGGCGTGGGCTACAAAATGAGTTGAGGAATTCTCTATGAAAAGACGATTGATTGGGGCCACCCTGCTCACCGTGGTGGCGGCCCTGCTGATCTCCAACGCGGTGGGCATCTGGATGTTCCGCAGCCGGGAGATGTCCGCCGCCCGCGAGAACCTGCACGAGCTGCTGATCCTCATGGACGCCCAGAGCCAGATCACCAACCCCCAGGGGGTGGCGGAGCAGTTCATGCAGGCCGCGCCGGAAAAGCGCCTGACCATCATCGACACCGACGGCGCCGTGGTGGCCGACACCGAGGCCGACCCCCAGGCGCTGGACGGCCACGGGGACCGGCCCGAGGTGGCCACCGCCCAGGCCGCCGGCTGGGGGGAGGCCACCCGCCACTCCGCCACCCTGAAAACCGACATGTTCTACGTGGCCCGCCGCTTTACCGACGGCATGGTGGGCCGGGCCGCCATGCCCCTGTCCTCCATCGACAGCCTGGTGTGGAACGGCGCGGCGGCCTTCGTGGCGGCCTCTCTGGCCGCCCTCCTGCTGGCCCTGGCCCTGTCCAGCCGGATGGCCCAGCGGGTGCTGGAGCCGCTGAACGTGGTGGGCTCCGCCCTCCAGGGCGTGCTGGACGGCACCCACGTCCCCGCCCTGGAGGAGTACCGGGCGGACGACGAGCTGCGGCCCATCCTGCGGTACATCGACAAGCTGATGGAGCGCCTGAGCGGCTACATCGGCTCCATCACCGCCGAGCGGGACAAGGTGAGCCTTATTCTGGACTGCATGGATGAGGGGCTGATCCTCCTGGACGAGGAGGGCAACATCCTGGCCAGCAACCGGGCGGCCCGCACCCTGTTCGGCATGTCCGACGGGGAGGACGGGGGCAGCCTGCTGCTCTTCATCCACTCCCGCCGCCTCAAGGCCGCCATCCAGGAGACCCGGGAGCGCACGGCTCCCGTGGTGCTGGACGTGGACGACCCGTCCGGGGGCGGGGCCACCCTGCGCATGTTCTTCTCCCCGGTCAGCGGGCGCACCTACGAGGGGGAGCGGGTGGGCACCTCCATCCTGATCTCCGACGTGACCGAGCTGAAAAAGGCGGAGGGCATCCGCAGCGAGTTCACCGCCAACGTCTCCCACGAGCTCAAGACCCCCCTGACCAGCATCAAGGGCTTTACCGATATGCTCTGCTCCGGCATGGTCACCTCCCAGGAGGACCAGAAGCGCTTTTTTTCCATGATCGGTGTGGAGGTGGACCGGCTCATTGAGCTTATCAACGACATCTTGAAGCTCTCCGAGCTGGAGGCGGTGGCCATCGATCAGGGCGGCGAATCCGCCCCCGTGCTCGCCACCGCACGGGAGGCCGTCCAGCTCCTCTCCCCCAACGCGGACGCGCGGAAGGTGGCGCTGTCGGTCTCCGGCGGGGAGTGTATGGCCGCCCTGCCCGCCGCGCGGCTCAAGGAGCTGCTGATCAACCTGGCGGAAAACGGCGTCAAGTACAACGAGCCGGGCGGAAAGGTGGACATTCTGGTGGAAAAAGCGGGCAATTCCGCCCGCGTCACCGTGTCCGACACCGGCATCGGCATCCCAGAGGAGGCCAGAGAGCGGGTGTTTGAGCGCTTCTACCGGGTGGACAGGGGCCGGGCGCGGAAAAACGGCGGCACCGGCCTGGGGCTGGCCATCGTCAAGCACATCACCGCCCTCTACGGCGGCACCATCCGCCTGGAGAGCGTTATGGGCGAGGGCTCCACGTTTATCATCACCCTTCCACTGGCCCAGGAAGGGCAGTAAAAGGCCCGCCCTGTCGGCTTGACAAAGCGGGTGGATTTGCTTATAATAAGGACAGAAAGGGCGCTGCACAAGCGGTTCGCCCAGATAGTGTTGGTTTAGGTTAGCACAACGAAACCGTCATGCCATGAGAAACCGTCACCGTGCAGGGTGAACTGGTCCCTGTCAAGTAGACAGGAGAAAAAAGCAAAATGATTGTCAAGCGGGTCCTATCAAGGACTCGCTTGACTTTTATTATGCGATTCTCTCAAGTAGGCAACGGTATGTCGCCGGCGCCATACAATGCAGCTTGTGCTGCCGTCGTTGATGATTGTAAAAGTAAATGAACCCCTCGATTGCGGTTTTCAGCTGGGAATAGGTTTCAAAGCGCCTTAAATAGTACATCTCACACTTTAGAATCCCCCAGAAGCCTTCCATCGGTCCGTTATCAATACAGCGACCTACCCGGGACATACTTTGCGTCATGCCCGCCGCATCCAGCTTTACCCTAAACAGGCGGTTGGTATATTGAAAGCCACGGTCGCTGTGAAAAATAGGATGGGCCTCCGGATACTTCATCACGGCCTGATCAAAGGTCTTGAAAACAAGTGCATTATTATTGCTGCGGCCAATCACATAAGAGACAATATCCCGCCCCTTAAGGTCCATTATGGCGCTCAGATAAAGCCGCTCCCCGTTCCCGTATTTCATCTCCGTTACATCGGTCAGCCACTTCTCGTTGGGGCGTAGGGCTGCGAAATCGCGGTTGAGGATATTTTCGGCTGTTACCTCTGGCCTGGAGCTGTAATACTCCGGTTTCCTTCTGCGTATCACGGCCATTAACCCCACTGCTTTCGTAAGTCTGTGGATACGCTTAACGTTGTAATTCTTTTCGTGTCTGCTGTTATATTCATCTGTCAGACGACGATACCCGTAAGTTCCATTGTATTGGCTGTAAATTTCACCAAGCTCTTGTAAAAGGCCCTCATTTTCAAGTTCCCGCACGCTCTTTTTACGATGCCGCCACTTGTAATAGCTGGAACGGTTCAATCCCAGCACCTCACAGATTGATTTTACGGAATGTCCCTGGGCAGATAACTCTTTCACAGCTATGTATTCCTGCTCCTGGCGTACCCCGCTCAGTATCCCCTCCCTTCCAGGTCTTTGAGTTTTTTTAGGACAATATTCTCCAATTCTACTCTCTTATTTTGCTTCTTGAGAAGATGGTTTTCTACCCGCAGTTGTTCGAGCTCCGTCATTTCAACGGCAATTCTTTTCTTCCCTCGCCGGTCCTCAAGCCCCTTGATCCCAGATTGCCTAAACTTTTTGACCCATGAGTAGATTTGACTGTAACTCACGTGATACTTTTCTATGGCAGCCGCGTAATCCTTTCCATGATCCATACAGTAGCTGACAATTTCGATGCGTTCAGCTTGCGTTGTAACCCTGCCTTTTGTCATATAGATCTCACTCCTATGGGCGCCGTTTGTACTGGGTGCCCGAAACTCCATATGACTATTATAATCCTCTATCCAGCACAGCAAAGAGCTTTTTGTACGTATCCCATACTTTTTGCAAATGTCGCCTAGACTTCCGCCCCCCTGCAAGTATGCTTCCACAGCCTGTTTCTTTACGCGATTGCTCAAAACCTGGGCGTGCTCTTTTGGAAGCAGTCCGGAGACTCCAAATGTTTTGTAGATATGAATCCAGCCTTGGACCGTGGATTTATGCAGGCCAAGCGCTTCAGCCACTTGGCCTTGCGTCGATTCCCCGCGTAATATGCTTTCTACGGCCTTTGCTTTTTCTTCCGGCGGATATTTTCCTTTATACACACAATAACCCCCATACAGTAAACACAGTTTTACTTATTTCTTGTGTCTACTATATGGGGACTATATCAGAGTGGCGGTTTCTGTTTTTAAAGCCTCCCCTATGAGGGGAGGTGCCCACGAAGTGGGCGGAGGGGTCCAGGGAAAATGTCCACATCCGCCCGCGCGGGGGAACGCTGCGGGTTTGCATCGGACTTCGGCGCATCCGCACTGGGTACGCCGGGCGGATGTGGGCATCCGCCCCTACGGCTTGCGTGCAAGGGAAGGGCTGACCATATGGTCAGCCCTTCCCTTTTGGCTCGGGACGCTTGGTATAGCGGTGGCACGCGGGTGTGTCCTCCCGCTTCTCCCTCACCCGCGGCTCCCCACAGTGCCCCGCTGCCAACGGGCTGTACTTGGTGCCGCTTACACGGACATAGTGCCGGTAAAAATGGCGGCACCCTGCGCAGGTTTTGTTTTCTTCATCCATAGTAATCACCTCATGCATAATATACACCATGTACACACCAAATGCAACCACTTGTTTCAATAACATAGTGATGATATAGTGTTTATATAGGGGGTATTATTATGGCTGAATCGATATTGGTGAACCGCACTCGTTTTACTTCATCCCTAAAAAACGAACTGGCTCCCAAACTCAATAAACTATCCGAACAGACCCGCATCCCCAAGTCCCGCCTTTTGGACGAGGCCATTGAAGATTTACTCAAAAAGTACGAAAAGAGGCTGGCTGATGATTAATCAGCCAGCCTCTTTCTATTTCCTTAAAACTCCGCGCTGCCCACGGTACGGGGGTGGGGCAGTACGTCCCGGATGTTGCCGATGCCGGTGAGGTACATCACCATGCGCTCGAAGCCCAGGCCGTACCCGGCGTGCTTGGTGCCGCCGTAGCGCCGCAGGTCCAGGTACCACCAGTAGTCCTTGGGGTCCAGGCCCAGCTCGCCCATGCGCGCCTCCAGCACGTCCAGCCGCTCCTCGCGCTGGCTGCCGCCGATAATCTCCCCGATGCCGGGCACCAGGCAGTCGGCGGCGGCCACGGTCCTGCCGTCGTCGTTCATGCGCATATAAAAGGCCTTAATCTCCTTGGGGTAGTCGGTGACAAAGACCGGCTTGCGGAACACCTGCTCGGTGAGGTAGCGCTCGTGCTCGGTCTGGAGATCGCAGCCCCACTCCACGGGGTACTCGAACTTCGCCCCGGATTTTTTCAGCAGCTCGATGGCCTCGGTGTAGCTCACCCGGCCGAAGTCGGAGCCGGCCACGTGCTCCAGCCGCTCCACCAGGCCCTTGTCCACAAAGGAGTTGAAGAAGGCCATCTCGTCCGGGCACCTGTCCATGACGGTGCGGATGATATACTTGATCATGTCCTCGGCCAGATCCATGTCGTCGGCCAAATCGGCAAAGGCGATCTCAGGCTCGATCATCCAGAACTCGGCGGCGTGGCGGGTGGTGTTGGACTTCTCGGCCCGGAAGGTGGGGCCGAAGGTGTACACGTTGCCGAAGGCCATGGCGAAGGACTCGGCGTTGAGCT
The DNA here is from genome assembly GCA_022846095.1 of Oscillospiraceae bacterium. Lineage (NCBI taxonomy): Bacteria > Bacillati > Bacillota > Clostridia > Eubacteriales > Oscillospiraceae > Oscillospiraceae bacterium. The sequence continues at coordinate 2,894,382 of AP025583.1, forward strand.
GGCCCGACACCGTCAGGTTGGCGCTCTTTCCGAAGAAGTCCTGGCCGTAGTCCGCCCGGCCGTCCTCCCCCACGGGCACGTGCTCCATGTCCAGGGTGGTCACCCGGAACATCTCCCCCGCGCCCTCGCAGTCGGAGGCGGTGATGATGGGGGTGTGGACGTAGACGAAGCCCCGGTCCTGGAAAAAGCAGTGGATGGCGTGGGCCGCCACGCTGCGCACCCGGAAGGCGGCGGAAAAGAGGTTGGTGCGGGGCCGCAGGTGGGCGATGGTGCGCAGGTACTCCACGCTGTGGCGCTTCTTCTGCAGGGGGTACTCGGGGGAGGAGGCCCCCTCCACGGCAATGCTGCGGGCCTTGACCTCCAGGGGCTGCTTGGCGCCGGGGGTGAGCACCACCTCGCCCTCCACCACGAAGGACGCGCCCACGTTCTGCCGGGCAATCTCCTTAAAATTCTCCACCTCGCCGTCCGCAAAGACGATCTGCAGGTTTTTGAAGCAGGAGCCGTCGTTGAGCTCGATAAAGCCGAAGGTCTTCATATCACGGATGGTGCGGGCCCAGCCGCAGACGGTGACGGCCTTGCCGCCAAACGCCTCCTGGTCCGCGAAAATCTGTGCGATGGCCGTGTGTTTCACTGGTCTTCCCTCTCTCTGCGTTGTTGTAGGCTTTTTGCAAGTAACCTATATTATAATGCATACTGAACAAAGCCGCAGGGCGGTTTATTCAACAGACATTATTATAGGGAATTCCAGATGATTTTACAACCATTAGTTTTCGCTATGCAATCGCGTGGCTGCCCACGGTGTAGCTCCACACGCCGTCCTCCTGCGCGGCGGTGCAGTCCCCGAAGAAATAGGCCCCCAGGCCGCCGCGCCACTTCTCGGCGTCAAAGCCCTCCGCGCCGCCCTTCAGGGAGAAGTGCAGCCCGTCCTCCCAGATCAGGTTCTCCCCGTCGATATAGCCCGCGTCCACCAGCTCCTGCCAGGTGCCGGTGACCAGCTCCTTTTCCCGCAGCCCGGCGAAGCGCCACGCCAGGGCGGATTTCTCGCTCCCGGTCAGGCCGGTGAGCTGGGACAGGTCCATGCCGATTTTATCGATCCCGCCGTTGAGCCCGTCGTCCGTCCCCCACAGGTCCTCCAGCACCTGGAGGTACAGCCCGCACAGGTCGTTCAGGCCCTCGGTGGAGGCGCGCAGGGCCGTGGCGCCGGAGAAGCCCATCGGGTACGTCTCCTGCACGGCGCCGCCGTAGAAAACCTCCACCAGCATCCCGTCCCGCAGATCGGCCGCCTGGGCGGGCGCCCCGTCCAGCGTGATTTCCAGCCCCTGCGTCCCCAGGCTGTACACCCCGCCGTCCTCCTGCGCCGCCAGAAGCAGAGCCCCGTCCTCCGCGCCGTCCACGATGCGGCAGCTCAGGCTTGCGGCGGGCGGCGTCTCCACCGGGGGCGCGGGGGTGGGGGTGGGCGGTGGGGTGGGAAGCACACACATCGTCGGCCCCTTGCAGGCCGTCAGCAAAAGCAGCGCCAGCGCGGCGCAGAACAGCTTCAATTTCATAAAACGGCACCTCCTTTTTTTCCTTTGGACGGCCACTGAAAAATTTTGTTCCCCCGCACGCGATTTTCTGCTTGACATCCGCGCCCGGATAGGTTATTGTAAACATATGATTAGAAATTGAATCAAATGTTTAGGGGGCGGCGCTATGACCCAGCGGGAGGCGCAGATACTGCGCTGGATCGAAGAGAATCCCATGATCTCCCAGCAGGAGCTGGCCGACCAGGCGGGCATCACCCGCTCGTCGGTGGCGGTGCACATCTCCAACCTGATGAAGAAGGGGTACATTGCGGGCAAGGGCTACATCACCCGCAACGCCTCCTACACGGCGGTGGTGGGCGCGGTGAACATGGACATCGGCGGCCGGCCCCTGGCCCCCCTGGTACAGCGCGACTCCAACCCGGGCCGGGTGCGGATGAGCCTGGGGGGCGTGGGGCGCAACATCGCCCACAACATGAGCCTGCTGGGGCTGAACGTCCACCTGGTCACCGCCCTGGGGGACGACGTGCACGCCCGGGAGATCGCCGCCTCCTGCGGGGAGCTGGGCATCGACCTGTCCCAGTCCCTCCAGGTGCCCGGCGCCTCCACCTCCACCTACCTCTTTATCGCGGACGCGGGGGGCGACATGGAGCTGGCGGTCTCCGACATGGAGATATACGAGCACATCACCCCCGCCTTCCTGGCCTCCCGGCAGGGACTTTTGAACAACGCCCGGCTGGTGGTGGCCGACACCAACATCTCGGCGGAATCCCTGGCCTGGCTGGGGGAGCACTGCAAGGCCCCCCTCTTCGCCGACCCGGTGTCCACCGCCAAGGCGGTGAAGCTCCAACCCATCCTGGGCGCGCTGCACACCCTGAAGCCCAACCGCATCGAGGCCGAGCTCCTCTCCGGCGTGGCCATCACGGACGGCGACAGCCTCCGGCGCTGCGCCGAGGCGCTGCTGGCCACCGGGCTGCAGCGGGTGTTCATCAGCCTGGGGGCCGACGGGGTGTACGCCGCCGACCACACCCGGGGCGTGCAGGTGCCCTGCCTGCCCGCCCGGATGGTGAACACCACCGGCTGCGGGGACGCCTACATGGCGGCCCTGGCCTGGGCCTGGCTGGAGGGCCTCTCCCTGGAGGACGCCGCCCGGGCCGGGCTGGCCGCCTCCGCCATCGCCATGGAGGGGGCCGAGACCATCAACCCCGCCCTCAACGCCGGCGCGGTGCGCGGCAGGGCCGGGATCTGAGGCGGGGGTGCGCATGAGGGACGATTTTATCAACCTGACGGCGGAAAACCTGGCCGACGAGCATCTGTGCTGCATCATCCGCAGCAAAAAGCCCCACCCCGGGGTGGAGGCCAAGCGCCAGTGGCTGGCCGGGCGCCTCAAGGAGGGCCACGTCTTCCGCAAGCTCAACAAGAAGGCCGTGGTGTTCATCGAGTACGCCCCCCTGGAGACGGCCTGGGTGCCGGTGACGGGGGAGGGCTACCTCTATATCTACTGCCTGTGGGTCTCCGGCCAGGAGAAGGGCGCCGGGTACGGGAAGGCGCTGATGGAGTACTGCCTGGCCGACGCCAGGGCAAAGGGCAAATCCGGCGTGTGTATGCTGGGGGCGGCCAAGCAGAAGGCATGGCTTTCCGACCAGTCCTTCGCCAAAAAGTTCGGCTTTGAGGCCGTGGACACCGCCGCCAACGGCTACGAGCTGCTGGCCCTCTCCTTCGACGGGACCAAGCCGCGCTTCACCCAGGCCGCCAGGCGGCAGGAGATCGACCGGCAGGAGCTCACCATCTACTACGACATGCAGTGCCCCTATATCCTGCAAACCGTGGAGACCATCCGGACGTACTGCGGACAAAACGGCGTCCCCCTCTCGCTGCTCCCGGTGGATACCCTGCAAAAGGCGAAGCAGCTGCCCTGCGTGTTCAACAACTTCGGCGTGTTCTACCGGGGGAGGTTCCAGACGGTGAACCTGCTGGATACCGCGTCCCTTTCGAGAATCCTCAAAAAATGAGTTACACTATAATTCAAATAATTGATTCGGAGGTAATTTAAGATGAACCTGAACAAGTATCTGGACGTGGCCCCTGAGGTGGCCGAGGCCATCCGCAGCAACAAGCCCGTGGTGGCGCTGGAGTCCACCATCATCTCCCACGGTATGCCCTACCCCCAGAACGTGGAGACCGCCCTCAAGGTGGAGGAGATCATCCGCGAGCACGGCGCGGTGCCCGCCACCATCGCCGTCATCGGCGGCCGCCTCAAGGCGGGGCTGACCCACGACGAGATCGAGTACCTGGGCAAGAAGGGCCAGGCCGTGAACAAGGCCAGCCGCCGGGATCTGGCGGTGCTGGTCTCCCGGGGCGAGGACGGGGCCACCACGGTGACCACCACCATGATCATCGCCCACATGGCGGGCATCCAGGTCTTTGCCACCGGCGGCATCGGCGGCGTGCACCGCGGCGCGGAGACCACCATGGACATCTCCGCCGACCTGGAGGAGCTGGCCCACACCCCCGTGATGGTGGTGTGCGCGGGGGCCAAGTCCCTGCTGGATCTGGGCCTGACCCTGGAGTACCTGGAGACCCACGGCGTACCCGTCATCGGCTACGGCACCAAGGAGCTGCCCGCCTTCTACACCCGCAAAAGCGGCTTTGAGGTGGACTACCGCCTGGACACCCCCGAGGAGATCGCCGGGGCCTTCTACGCGGGCCGGGAGATGGGCCTGGGCAGCGGCATGCTGGTGACCAACCCCATCCCCGAGCAGTACGCCATGGACTTCGACGTGATCAACAAGGCCATCAACGACGCGGTGGACGCCGCCCGGGCCGAGGGCATCCACGGCAAGGCCACCACCCCCTACCTGCTGGCCAAGATCAAGGAGCTCACCGGCGGGGACAGTCTGGACAGCAACATCCAGCTCGTGTACAACAACGCGCGCCTGGCGGCCAAAACCGCCTGCGCCCTCAGCGCGCTGTAACCATTTTACGCTCCGGCAGCGGGGGGCGGGGGACTTAAGTCCCCCGCCCCCCGCTTGTCTCTTGGGCAGTCGCGTTTTCTCCCCCTTCTCCACAAAGACGCATCCACCGCTTGCCCTTTCCGGAAGACTTTGATATACTGTGATCAATATAAGTCCGCCTCTAGCGGAGCAACGGGCACGGAGGTGTACACTTTGCATAAAAGAATCATTCCAGTCATCCTGGCGGCCGCCCTGCTCATCTCCGGCCTGTTCTCCATCCTGTCCATCCACAGCCTGCAGGGGAACGCCCGGGTCATCAACTACGCGGGCGTGGTGCGCGGGGCCACCCAGCGCCTGGTCAAGCAGGAGCTGAGCGGCCGGCCCAACGACGCTCTGATCGGCACCCTGGACGGCATTCTGGCCGAGCTGGCCACCGGCGGGGGGGATCACGCTCTGGCCCGCCTGGCCGACGCGGACTTCCAGTCCCTGTTGGGCCAGATGCAGGAGGCGTGGTCCGGGCTGAAGGGCGAGATCCAGGCGGTGCGCGGCGGGGCGGACGGCTGGGCCCTCTACGCCGCCAGCGAGGCCTACTTCGAGCTGGCCGACCGCACCGTCTCCGCCGCCGAGGCCTACTCGGAGCGCCAGATACAGCACGCGGAAGCCGCTCTGCTGGCCCTCAGCGCCGTATTCCTGCTGCTGGCCGCCCTGCTGGGCTGGTACGGTGCGGTCCAGGCCAAACGGCAGCGGGCGCTGCTGGAGGCGGAGGACAAAAACCGCGCCGAGAGCGAGCAGCTGGCCCGCATGTCCGAGGATCTGCGCGCGCCCATGAACGAGATCTCCGAGCTCATCTACGTCTCCGACCTGGACACCCACGACCTGCTGTATATCAACGAGACCGGCCGCAAGACCTTCCATCTGGACAGCCTGGAGCAGCAGAAGTGCTACAAGGTGCTCCAGGGGCTGGACAGCCCCTGTGAATTCTGCACCACCCCGCGGCTGACGCCGGGGGAGAACTACACCTGGGAGTACACCAACCCCATCACCAAGCGGCACTATTTGCTCAAGGACCGCCTGATCCAGTGGGAGGGGCGGCCCGCCCGGATGGAGATCGCCTTCGACATCTCCGAGGCGGAGGCCGAAAAGCAGGCCCTTAAGAACACGCTGGACGCCCAGCGGATGATTATGGAGTGCGTGCGCACCCTGTACCAGGAGCACGATCTGGACCAGTCCATGCCCCTGGTGCTGGATCATCTGGGCCGGTTCCTCGCCGCCGACCGGGCCTACCTGTTCCTGGTGCGCGACGGCCTGGCGTACAACGACTTCGAGTGGTGCACCGAGGGCATTCTCCCCCAGCGGGAGGAGCTCCAGGGCCTGCCTATCTCCCTCATCGACCGCTGGCGCCCCGCCTTCGACCGGCAGGAGTGCGTCATTATAGAGGATCTGGAGGCGCTGCGGGAGGAAAACCCGGAGGAGTACGACCTCCTGCACACCCAGGGCATCCGCAGCCTGGTGGCCACCCCCCTGGAGCAGGACGGCATCCTCCAGGGCTTCATCGGGGTGGACAACCCCCCGCCCGCCCGCATCCGGGCGGTGGCCTCCCTGCTGCAGACCCTGTGCTACTTCGTCATGCTCACCTACCGCCGCAGGGAGAGCGAGCAGCAGCTCTCCCACCTGAGCTACTACGACACCCTCACCTCCTTCTACAACCGCAACCGCTACATGCAGGACGCCGACGCCCTGGCCCGCTACGGGGGCGCGGTGGGCATCGTGTACCTGGACGTGAACGGCCTGAAGGACATCAACGACCAGCACGGCCACGCCTTCGGGGACGGGGTGCTGGTGGAGTGCGCCCGCCAGATGCGGGAGGTGTTCCAGGACGCCGACTTCTACCGCATCGGCGGGGACGAGTTCGTCATCATCTGCCCCGGCGCGGACCAGCCCGGCTTCGAGCGGCAGGTGGCGGCGCTGCGGCAGCGCTTCCGCGCCCACCCGCTGTGCCACGCCGCCATCGGCGCCCAGTGGGCGCCCCAGTTCAAGGATCTGACGCAGATCATCGCCGACGCCGACGCGCAGATGTACGAGGACAAAAAGGAATTCTACCGCAACAACCCCGCCTCCAACCGCTACCGCCACCACAGCGACGAGGTGCTCCACCTCTCCGACCCCGAGGTGCTGCGCAGCGAGATCAGCCAGGGCCGGTTCGTGGTCTACCTCCAGCCCAAGGTCTCCTCCGCCGACCGCACCGCCGTGGGCGCGGAGGCGCTGATCCGCTACCGGCCCCGGTCCGGCTCCCTGGTGCTGCCCGGCAACTTCCTGCCCCTGCTGGAGGAGTCCCAGTCCGTCAGCCAGATCGACTTCTACGTGTTTGAGTTCGCCTGCTCCCTCATTAAGGAGTGGATCGCCCAGGGGCGGCAGGCCTTCCCCCTGTCCATCAACTTCTCCCGCTCCTCCCTGGTCCAGCCCGACTTTGTCTCCCGGCTCACCGGGCTGTGCTCCAAGTACGGCATCGACAAAAAGTACCTGGAGATCGAGATCACCGAGGGCACCCAGGAGGAGGACGACACCGACCTCAGGGGCCTGATCGGCGATCTGCGGGAGGCCGGCTTCATCGTCTCCATCGACGACTTCGGCACCGAGTACGCCAACCTGTCCCTGCTCTCCTCCGTGGAGTTCGACGTGCTTAAGCTGGACAAGAGCCTGGTGGACGACGTGGCAATTAACCCCAGGGCCCGCACCGTGGTGGAGTCCATCGCCGGCATCTGCAAAAAGATGCGCATCCAGCTGGTGGCCGAGGGGATCGAGACCGAGGAGCAGCTGCGCGTGCTCCAGGAGTGCGGCGTGGAGCTGGCCCAGGGCTACCTGTTCAGCCACCCCATCCCCATCGAGGAGTACGAGAAAAAATACCTGTAGCGTTGAAAAGCGCCGGACGGCCAATGGCTGTCCGGCGCTTTTCCAGCTTTGCGGATAAGGCAGGCGAAGGAGGACGGGCGATTCGTGAATCGCCCCTACGGGCCTGGAGCAGCGGGCCGATGTAGGCATCGGCCCCTACGGTACCGGGATGGGACGGATTGCCGCGGGCCTGCGGCCCTCGCAATGACGTAGGGCGGGGGTCAGGGTGTCCGGGGGACACCCTGATAAAATTCCCTTCTTCCTTACCCCGTTTGCCCCCGCCGTCCTATGTGCACCTTATCCCCCTAAGCCGCGTCAACGGGGCTTTGTACTCAGGGCAGAATGTCCGCGATCTGCGCGTTGAGGGCCGCCACGTCGGGGGCGGGCACGGGGTTGTTGTTTAAGCCGTACTCCGCCTTGAGGGTGAGGATGCGCGTGACGCTCTCGTCCAGCCGCTGTTGGGAGATGCGCCCGGACGCCACCGCGTCCAGCAGGGCGGCGCGGGCGGCGGCGAGGTTGTCCGCCCCGTGGCAGACCAGCAGCGCGTCGCAGCCCGCCTCAAAGGCCAGCACGGCGGCCTCCCCCATGCCGTAGGTATTGGAGACGGCCCCCATGGTGAGATCGTCGGTAAAGACCACCCCGTGGAAGCCCAGCTCCTCCCGCAGCAGACCCGTCACCACCGCGTGGGACAGGGAGGCGGGGCGCTCCGGGTCGATCCGGGCCATCAGGATGTGGGCCACCATCACGGCGGGGGCCCCGTCCCGCACCGCGTCCCGGAAGGGGATCAGCTCCGACTCCCGCAGCGCCTCCAGGGTCTTGTCCACCACGGGCAGCTCCTTGTGGGAGTCCACCGCCGTGTCCCCATGCCCCGGGAAATGCTTGACCACCGGGATCACGCCGCCCTCCGAGATGGCGGCGGCCACGCTGTTGCCCACGCTGGTGGCCCGCTCCCAGTCGCTGCCGAAGGCCCGGTCCCCGATGACCGTGTTCTCCGGGTTGGACCAGATGTCCAGGGAGGGGGCGAAGTCCACGTTGAAGCCGAAGGAGGCGCACTCGGCGGCCAGCACCCGGCCCCGGGCCTCCGCGTCCCCCCCGTCGCGCACGTACTGGTAGGCGCTGGGCAGATCCGTGACCTCCGGCGGCATCCGGGATACGCGCCCCCCCTCCTCGTCCACGCAGAGGAAGAGGGGGGTGTACGCCCCGTTGAGGGCCTTCAGACCGTCGGTCAGCTGCGCCAGCTGCCCCGCGTTTTCCACGTTGCGGCCGAAGAGGATCACGCCGCCCACCCGGTACTCCGCCACGGCGGTCCGGGCGTCGGCGCCGGGGGCCGTACCCTCTACGCCCGCCACCAGGAGCTGGCCCACCTTCTGCTCCACGCTCATACCGGCCACCGCCTGGGCGATGGGGTCCGGTGTGGGGGTGGGCGTGGGCGTGGGGCTGGGCGTGGGCGCGGGCGTCGGGATCGTCACGGGCGCGGGGGTGGGGGTGGCCTGCGTCGCGGGCGCCCCTCCGCAGGCGCTGAGCGCGAATACGAGAAGCAATAAAACCGCCCCGATATTACGCTGTTTCATCGCTTTTTGCCCCCTTTTTTCGGTTTCGGCACGTGCATAGCCCGCTTGCCGCCCCCGTGGCGGTCCTTGCGGCGCTCCTTGGCCGGCGGGGGGAGGGGCCGCTCCTGCCGCCCGCGGCGGGCGATGGGCCCCTGCTCCCCCTCCCCAGCCAGGCGGAAGTCCACCTGCCCGCTGCCCGGGTCGGCCTGGACGCAGACCACGGTGAGGGGCATACCGAAGGAGAACACCCGGCCCGTGTGCTCCCCGGTGAGGGTCATGCGCGCCTCATCGTAGACGTAGCGGTCGTCGGGCAGGGCCTCGGCGGGGATCAGCCCCTCCACGCCCCCCGCCGTCACGGCGAAGAGGCCGAAGCGGGTCACGCCGGACACCGTGGCGCCAAGCTCCTCCCCCAGGTGGCCCAGCATATACTCGGCCATATAGAGCTTTTCGATCTCCCGCTCGGCGCTCTGGGCGGCCAGCTCCCGCTCGGAGGACTGGACGGCGGCCTTCTTGGCGGCGGCGGAGAGCTTCTTCTCCTCCTTCTCCCGTAGGGCGGGGGCTTGCCCCCGCCGCTCCCCCTCCAGCAGGGCGCTCAGAATGCGGTGCACCATCAGGTCGGGATAGCGGCGGATGGGGGAGGTGAAGTGGCAGTAGAATTTGGCGGCCAGGCCGAAGTGGCCCAGGTTCTCCACGTCGTACCGGGCCTTCATCAGCGAGCGCAGCACCATGGCGCTCACCGCCGCCCCCTCGGGCTTGTCCCGGGCGGCGTCCAGAATCTTCTGGAGGGTGAAGCTGTCGGCCTCGGGCAGGCTGTAGCCCAGGGGGGCCAGCATGGTGCGCAGGCCGTCGGTCTTGTCGGCGGAGGGCTTCTCGTGCACCCGGTAGACCGCGGGCTTGTGGAGCTGGAAGAGGTGCTCGGCCACGCACTCGTTGGCGGCGAGCATAAAGGACTCGATCAGGGCCTCGCTCACCCCCTGCTTCCGGGTGCGGATGTCCACGGGCGCGCCCTCCTCGTCGCAGAGGATATAGGCCTCGGCGCTGTCCAGATCCAGGCTGCCCCTGGCCCGGCGGCGCTTCTCCAGGGCCGCGGCCAGCCCCGCCATGTCCCGCAGCATGGGCAGAATGTCGGCGTAGCGCTCCCGTAGGGCGGGGGCTTGCCCCCGCCGTTCCCCTTCGCCGTCCCCCTCCAGCAGGGCGTTGCAGTCGTCGTAGGTCATGCGCTCGGTGGTGCGGATGACCGATTTGGCGATCCTGTGGTCCACCACCCCGCCGTCGGCCGACATGGTCATGATGCAGGACAGGGCCAGCCGGTCCACCCGGGGGTTCAGGGAGCAGATGCCGTTGGACAGGGCCTGGGGCAGCATGGGGATCACCTGGTCGGCGAAGTAGACCGAGGTGCCCCGGTTCCAGGCCTCCAGATCCAGGGGGGAGCCGGCGCGGACATAGTGGCTCACGTCCGCGATGTGCACGCCCAGCACCCAGCACCCCGCCCCGTCCCGCTCCAGGGACACCGCGTCGTCCAAATCCTTGGCGGAGGCGCCGTCAATGGTGATCACCGTCTTTTCCCGCAGGTCCAGGCGGCCCGCCAGGGCGGCGGGCTCCACCTCCCGCGGGGCCTCCCCGGCCTCGGCGCTCACCGGGAGGGGGAACTCCCGCTCGATGCCGTAGTTGTACAAAACGGCCTCGGTGCTGGCCTGGCGGGTGCCCTCCCGGCCAAAGACCTCCTTCAGCATGCCCAGGGGCGGGTGCTTGGCGCTGCCGTAGCTGGTCATGGACACGGCGGCCTTGTCCCCCTCCCGCACGCCGCCCGTCTTCCCCACCACCTGGATGGGGCCGGGCAGGCGGTCCGAGGTGGGCTGGAGCCACACCTCGCGGCCCTGCTTGCGGATGCCGCCGGTGACGGTCTGGTTGGCCCGCTGCGTCACGGCGGTGATGCGGGCGGAGCGGCGGTGGCCCCCCTCCGCCTCCTGGGCGTCGGGCCGGGCCAGCACCTTGTCCCCGTTCCACGCGCCGCCGTCGGCCCGGGGCGGGATGAAATAGTCCTCGCCCCCCTCCTCGGGGATCAGGAAGCCGAAGCCCCGGCTGGTGGCCTGGTAGGTGCCCGCCACGCCGCCGTGTTCTCTCTCGTTTTTCATATATTTAATTCCTTTCATTGCATGTTTGCCGTTATTATACCACGTTCGGAGAAAAACAAAAACGCCCCCCCTTACGGGAGGGCGTTTCATGCGTCCTTACAGCAGGCAGATAACCAGGGTGATGATCATGAAGCCGATGGCGACCCACTTGGTCCAGCGGGCCAGCTTGGCGTCCCAGCCCTTGGCCTTGTTCTTGGACATGAAGGTGTCGGCCACACCGGAGATGGCGCCGGACAGGCCCGCGCTCTTGCCGGACTGGGCCAGCACGACAAAGGTCAGGAACAGGGCGGCCAGCACCTGGATAACGGTCAGAACCAGCTTGACGGTAGGCATGTTTACATCTTTCCTTTCACACCGCTCGGGCGTACTATCCTCATTATGAGCGCGGCAATTCCGCGCACCTCAAACGTAAGCCTAATGATATTACCACAACCGCGCCGTGATTTCAAGATGTTTTTTCATTTTTCCGTCCTTTTTCCGCGTCTTACCGGGCGCCGCGCACGATGCGGCGGCTGCCCCAGCAGGTGGCCAGGAAATAGGCCCCGTAGACCACCAGGATAAAGCACGCGGCCACGATGCTGCTGGCCACCGTGTCCACGTGGCCGATCTCCGCGATGGCGGCGTTGGCCGCCGTCATGCCCACCACGGAGTGGATTACCGCCAGCGCCAGGGGCAGGAAGAAGTACAAAAACACCTGCACGTACACCGAGCGGTCGCGCATCTTCTCTTCCACCCCCAGCCGGGTGAGCACCTGGTAGCGCTCCACGTTGTCCGCCGCCTGGGAGAGCTGCTGCAGCGCCAGCACCGCCGCCGAGGTCAGCAGGAACACGATGCCCAGGTACAGCCCCAGGAAGGTCACCAGGATCTTGCTGCCCATGGTCTCCATATAGGTGTTGAGCCTGGTCTCCCAGCCGTAGCCGTAGCCGCCGGTGCCCTCGTCGACGTAGTCCCTGGGCACCAGGTCGTGCATGGCCTCCTGGAGCAGGGCGAACTCCGCCTCCGCGTCCGCGCCGGGCTTGTAATTGCCCGCCAGCACCCGGGTGTTCACCGGGCAGCCCTCCAGCAGCGCGTCGGGCAGTACCAGCATGCTCTCGTAGAAGCCCATGGAGGTCATGACGATGGCCTCGGTGTAGGCGGCGGGCTGGGCGAACAGCGCGCTGCCGCCCACCGCCAGCACCGGGGCGTCGGCCCACAGCGCCTTGATGAAGCTCTCGTCCGCCACGAAGGTGCCCTGCACCAGGCCGTACTCCCCCTCCCCCAGCGCCAGGGGCGGCAGGCCCTGGAGGGCGAGCAGGGCGTCCAGGTCGGAGCGGGCGATGGCGGAGAAGGTCTCCACGGTCATCTCCTGGCCGCCCACCGTATAGGTCAGTGGCTGGACCTCCACCGAGCGGATGTTGTAGCCCACGGACTCCTCCAGCTCCTGCGCCGGGTCGAAGCCGCCCTCCGCCAGCCACCCCTCCAGATCGGGCGCGTCGTTGCCCTGGGGGTAGAAGTACACCGACATGTCGTAGGGGGCCTTGCCGTCGGTGAGCTGATCCATCGTGTTGTTCAGGCCCACGGCGCAGGCCGTGATGCCGATGGCCAGCAGCAGCATGAGGCAGATCACCGTCATGGACACGTAGGTGCTGCCGATCTTGGAGTTGAACTGCCGGAGTATGAACATGTTCAGGCCCTTGAAATAGAGCTTTTTGCTCTGCTGCACCAGCCGCAGCAGGAAGCCGGACAGGGAGCGGAAGAAGAGCAGGGTGCCCGCCGTGCCCAGCCCCAGCATCAGGAAAAAGATCCCGTCCACCTGGAGGATGCCCCGCCGGAGCAGCAGGGCGTAGGCCGCCCCCAGCAGCGCCGCGCCCAGCAGGAACATCACCACCGAGGAGCCCAGGCTCTTGACCCGGAGATCCTGGTTCTGCCGCCCGGCCCGGATGAGCTGGAGCAGCTTGCTGCGGGAGACCGAAAAGGAGTTGAAGAGCATGACCACCAGGAACATGATCCCAAAGTAGGCCACGGTTTTCCACAGGGCCGCCGGGGAGAAGACGAAGTGGAACTCGGTCATGTGGATTTCAAAGAGCCCGGCGGTAAAGACCGACAGGAACTGGGACAGGAACACCCCCAGCAGCAGCCCGGCCCCCAGGGCGAAAACGCCGATGCACAGGGTCTCCAGGAACAGAAGCCCGGACATCTGCCGCCGGGGCATACCCAGCAGCATGTAGGTGCCCAGCTCCTTTTTCCGCCGCCGGACCATGAAGCTGTTGGCGTAGAGGATCAGGAAGGCCAGCACCGCCGAGACGAAGACCGACAGCACGTCGATGAGGCGCAGGAACATCTCCCGCATATAGTTTCGGGTCTCTCCCGACAGGTAGGACATGACGGACTGGGAGTCCATGGAGTTGAACACATAAAAAATGCACACGCCGAAGGTGAGGGTGATAAAGTACACCGAGTAGTCCTTCACGCTGCGCAACACGTTTTTCAGGGCCAGCTTAGAGAACATCGCCGCATTCACCTCCCAGGAGGGTGACCACCTCGATGATCCGGCTGAAAAAGGCCTTGCGGCTGTCCGCGCCCCGCACCAGCTCGGTGAACTGCTTGCCGTCGCGCAGGAACAGGATGCGGTGGCAGTAGGAGGCGGTGAAGGCGTCGTGGGTGACCATGAGGATGGTGGTCTTGTGCCCCAGGTTCAGGTCCTCGAAGCGGTCCAGCAGCAGCCGTGCGGAGCGGGAGTCCAGGGCCCCGGTGGGCTCGTCGGCCAGCACCAGGGCGGGGCTGGTGACGATGGCCCGGGCCGCCGCCACCCGCTGGCACTGGCCGCCCGAGAGCTGGTAGGGATATTTTTTCAGGCAGTCGCCGATGCCCAGCAGCTTTGCGCACGCCTCCACCCGGCCGGCGATCTCCCCCGCGGGGGCCTTCTGGATGCTCAGGGCCAGGGCGATGTTCTCAAAGGCGGTGAGGGTGTCCAGCAGGTTGCAGTCCTGGAACACGAAGCCCAGCCGCTCCCGGCGGAAGCGGGAGAGCTCCTTGCTTTTCAGCTTGGTGATGTCCCGGCCCTCCACCTGGATGGAGCCCGCGGTGGGGCCGTCGATGGTGGCGATGCAGTTCAAAAGCGTGGTCTTGCCGCTGCCCGACGCGCCCATGACCCCCACGAACTCCCCCTGGCGCACCGTGAAGCTCACGTCGTCCACCGCCCGGGTCAGGGTGCCCTTGCCGCCGTAAAACTTTTGCAGGTGGGATACGTTCAAAATCTCGTCCATAGTTTCAAATCCTCCTCGTTGTATCCCCACTCTAACAAATCCGGCGGCTTTGTGCCATCGAAGGGGCTTACGCCCGGGTGACAATTTTGTAAGAAAGGCGCCTGCGCCGCGGGCCCACCCCTTTCCGCGTGGAAAGGGGTGGGAAAGACGCCAGGGCTGCGGTCCTGGACCCCGGGCCCGGCGGCGGTGCTATTCAGGTAGCCGGCAAAACTTGACAGTTGTTGCAATTCAACCAGTGCCAACATGCCGCCCATACTGCCATGCCCCGTTCGTTTGCATGCTGCTTGTAAGGCCTGGCATAAAGGCGCGGCGGAGTCGTCGCGCCCTGCGTCATTGCGAGGGCATTTATGCCCGCGGCAATCCGTTGCTCCGTCCCCGCGCGTCATTGCGAACCGCCGGTCATCTTAGTCCGCCATATAAAACCGCCCCTTGGGGAAGGCCAGGGAGATCGCCGTGCCCCGCCCCGCCTCCGAGGCGGCCCAGACGCCCAGCCCCAGCCGGGCGCAGAGCTTTTTGCACAGATAGAGCCCCAGGCCGGTGGATTTGGCGGCCCCCGTCCGCCCGTTGCGCCCGGTAAAGCCCTTTTCAAAGATGCGGGGCAGGTCGGCGGGGTCGATGCCCGCGCCGTTGTCCGCCACCGTGAGCACCACCCGCTGCTCCTCCACCGCCTGGGTGAAGCGCAGCCGGGGCCGCTCCCCCCGGTACTGGACGGCGTTGGCGATGATCTGGCCCAAAATGAACTCCACCCACTTGGGGTCGGCGTACACGGTGGCGTCCAGCCCCTCCAGCTCCACCGCGAAGCCCGCCCCGATGAGGGGCCGGGCGTAGCGCTTCACCGCCGCCCCCGCCACCTGGCGCAGGGAGACCGCCTTGATCAGGTAGTCCCGCTCCACCGCGCCGCTGCGGGCGTAAAAGAGGGCCTGCTCCACGTAGCCGTCGATCTTGAACAGCTCGTCCACCAGGGCCGCGGGGGCCTCGCCGGGGCGGTTCTCCAGCAGCAGGCGGGACGAGGCGATGGGGGTCTTGACCTCGTGCACCCAGGCCTCGATATACTCCCGGTACTCCGCCATGTCCCGCCGGGCCTCCCCCACCGCGTCGTTCATGGCCTTGCAAGTCTCGCACAGCGCCTGGCAAAAAAACTCCCCCTCCGCGTCCACCGGCTCCTCCATCAGCTCGGAGAGCAGGTACTTTTCCTCCAGGCTGTCCAGCGCCTGCCGGGTGCCCAGGTAGAAGGCCCGCTTCCTGGCCCACTCCCACAGCAGGGGCGCCAGGCCGCAGCACAGCAGCACCAGGCACAAAAAGCCCGCCGCCAGCCCCCCGGCGCCCAGCACCCCCAGCAGCGCGGCGGAAAAGGCCATGGCGAAGCCCAGCCCCAGCAGGTGGGGCAGCTTACAGCGCCAGTAGCGCCCGGCGCTCATACCTGGTACCCCTGGCCCCGGCGGGTGGTGAGGAAGCCCTCCGCCCCCAGGCCCTCCAGCTTCCGCCGCAGGCGGTTGATGTTCACGGTCAGGGTGTTGTCGTCCACGAACTCGTCGGACTGCCACAGGGCCTCCATCAGCGCCTCCCGGGACACGATGCGCCCCGGCTGCCGCAGCAGGGCGTGGAGGAGCCGGGCCTCGTTGCGGGTGAGCTCCTCCTCCCGGCCGCCGCAGCACACCACCCCCCGGCCCAGATCCAGGGTCACCCCCCGGTGGCTCAGGGTGGGCTGGCCCCCCTCCGGGTAGGCGCGCTGGAGCAGCCGGGCGATGCGGGCCAGCAGGATCTGGGAGTTGTAGGGCTTGGTGAGGAAATCGTCCGCCCCCAGGTTCATGCTCATCAGCTCGTCCAGCTCGGTGGCCCGGCTGGTCACCACGATGATGGGGATCTGGCTGCGCTTGCGCACCTCGCGGCACACGTGGTAGCCGTCGTACAGGGGGAGGTTTAAATCCAGCACCACCAGATGGGCCCCGGAGGACAGGATCTGCCCCGGCACGTCGGCGAAATCGCCGGCCGCCGCGCACTCGTAGCCATACCGCTCCAGCAGCGCGGCCAGCTCCCCCCGCAGGCCGGGGTCGTCCTCCACCAGGAAAATCTTCATACCGCCGCCTCCTTTTGCTCCATCTTAACAAAAGAAGGGGGCGCGGACAATGCCCGCGCCCCCTTCTTCACTTTAATTTAAGAACTCTACAGGTCCGCGCCCTCGGTGTCGTAGGAGATGACCCGCCCCACGCAGGGCCGGGCCTCCGGTTCCTCCCCGGGGCCCTCCGGCCCCGCCTCGGGCCAGGGTACGATGCACACCCGTTCGCCCCGCTCCTCGTACTCGGCGGCCAGGGAGCGCACCGAGGCGGCGGTGAGCCGCCGGTAGAGCGCCCGGTACTCCTCCCGCGGCGCGTCCCGGAAGGTGCCGTCGTCCAGGTAGCAGATCTCTGCCCCGGTCCCGCCGTCCCCGGCGCGGGCCGGGCCGTCCGTCAGCACCACGCACTTCAGCCCCCGGGCCGCGGCCTCCGCCGCGGTGCGCGCGGCGTGCCCCGAGCGGCGGGGGGCGTAGGTCAGCAGCAGCGTGGCGCCCTGCCGCGCCGCCTCCGCAAAAAACGCGCCCAGCGCGTCCTGCCCGTCCACAGTATACATGCCGTACCCTCCCGTCTGATTTTTTTACTGTTATGCTATGATAGTATCACCCCAATTCCTTCCTGTCAAACCAGAAAAGAAGCGGGCCGCCCGAGAGGGGCGGCCCGCGTGTTTACTGCGTGCTGGCGTACCAGTAGTACAGGGGGACGGTGAGGAACAAAATCCACCCCGGATGCCACCAGTGCAGCCAAAAGCCCATGAGCAGATAGGCCAGGGTGACGAACAGCGGGTAGGGGAAGCGCTGGAGCTGCTTTCTGCGCTCCCGGCGCTCGGCCTCCTCGTCGGCGAACGAGCGCTCGTCGGCGGGCTCCCCCGCCGGCGCGCCGCCGGGGCGGCCCAGCAGCAGCTCGTCCAGGGACAGGCCGTACAGCCCCGCCAGGGCAATGAGGTTGTCGGTATCCGGCGAGGACTCGGCCCGCTCCCACTTGGAGACGGCCTGACGGCTCACCCCCAGCTTGGCCGCCAGATCCTCCTGGGATAATCCGTTCGTTCTGCGCAGCTCCACCAGCCGGTTGGCAATTTCCAGATTCATAATGCCGGCTCCTTTCTGATTGGTTGGCCCCATTCTACCGTGTTTTTCCCCGGTTGCGCCACCTATTTTGCCTTCCAGGCCCGCAACTATCGGTTGCGGAGCATAAACAGGTTGGTTAGTTAGCCTTTTTAAGTTTTTGCAGATCCTCGTTCATCTGGCGGACAATGGATTTCAGGAACCTCACTTCGTCCTCCAGGTCATCCACACGAGAGCGGGGAACCAGCTTCTCCAGAATATCGGCCTGCCCTTCGGCCAGGAGTTCAAATTTCTTGGAAAACTCGGCATCCATCAGGGCTACCGTGTTCTTGGTAATCCGCTGCTCCGCATCCCCGAAGCGCTTTTGCATCAGTTGGTCAATGGCTTGTAGATCCTTTTCGTCAAGCATGTCCATCACCTCTCCCAATTATCTTTTAAGTTATCGGCTGCGCGCCCGGTTCCGGCCCTATTTTTCGGCCAGAAGCAGCTCGTAGACCGCCCCCTGCACGTAGTCGATCTCCTCAAAGGTGGTGAAGGGCCCCACCGAGAAGCGCACCGTGCCCTGGGGGTAGGTCCCCAGCGTCTGGTGGGCCACCGGGGCGCAGTGGAGGCCGCAGCGGGTCTGGATGCCGTACTCCTGCTCCAGGCGGAAGGCCATCTCCCCGTCGTCGGCGTGGAGGAAGTCGATGGACACCACTCCGGTGCGCCGGGCCGGGTCGGACGCGCCCACCACGCGGATGCCGTCCTCCTCCAGCTCCATCATCCGGGCCCAGAGGTGGGCCCCCAGCTTGTGCTCCCGCGCCTGGAGCGCCGCCCCCTCCCGCTCCAGGAAGGACAGCGCGGCGTGCAGGCCGTAGATGCCGGGCAGGTTCAGGGTGCCCGCCTCGAAGCGGTCGGGCAGGAAGGGGGGCATATCCAGCTCGTGGGACAGGCTGCCCGTCCCGCCCGCGACCAGGGGGGTGAGCCGCGCGGCGAGCGCGTCGGTCACCGCCATGACCCCCAGGCCCTGGGGCCCCAGCAGGCCCTTGTGGCAGGGGAACGCCAGGCCGTCGATATGCATGGCCTGCATATCCATCGGGATAATACCCACGGACTGGGAGCCGTCCACCAGGAAGGGCACGCCCCGCGCGGCGCACAGCGCCCCCACCTCGCCCACGGGCAGGATGGTCCCGCAGACGTTGGACGCGTGGGTCAGTATCGCCGCCGCCGCCCCGTCCAGCTTCTCCGCCGCCCCCTGGAGCAGCAGCTCGCCCCGGTCGCTGCAGGGCAGGTAGTCCACCTCCACCCCCTGGGCCTGGAGCTGGGTCAGGGGCCGGAGCACGCCGTTGTGCTCCATGGGGGAGGTCACCACCCGGTCGCCCGGCTTCAGCAGTCCCTTGATCAGGTAGTTGAGGGAGTGGGTGGAGCCGGGGGTGAAGATCATGTTGCGCGCCCCCGGCCCGTTCACCAGGGCGCGGAGCTTCTCCCGGGTCTCCAGGGCCAGGGCCGCCGCGTCGTAGGCGGTCTGGTAGCCCCCCCGGCCGATGTTGCACCCCACGTTCAGGATGTAGTCCGCCATGGCCTCCCCCACGCCGGGGGCCTTGGGGTAGGACGTGGCGCCGTTGTCCATGTAAACCTTACGCATCTTGTCTCCCTCTCTCTACAGCCAGCTCTCCACCGCCGGGCGCAGGGTGTATTTGTCCTCGCTCAGCCGCTCCAGCAGCCGGGCCAGGGCGGTGGCGGAGGCCGTGCCGTCGTTCATGGTGATCCACGCCCGCTTGCCGTTCAGGCGCTCCAGGGCGTTCATAATCTGGTAGCTGGAGGCCGCGCCGCTCCCGGTCTGGGAGGCGCCGTCCACGTTGCCCCGCCAGCAGCTCCAGCCCGCTGCCTCCAGAGCCTCCGCCACGCCGTCCCCGCCCTCCGCCAGGGCGATACGGGTGCGCTGCCAGGCGATGCGCTCCAAAAGGCGGTTTCCCTCCGCCAGCGCGGCCGCGGCCTGCTCCGCCGTCTCCCCCCGGGCGATGAGGCCCACGGTGTGGCCCTCCCCCACGATCCGGCGGACCAGGGCGTCGTTTTGCGCCAGCTCCTCCGGGTAGAACAGGAACAGGCCGGTGACCTTCCGCCCCGCCAGGGCGGTGAGGATCTCCTCCGCCCCGCCCGCGCCCGTGCAGCGGAAGGCCAGGCAGACCGACACGTCGCTGTGGTCAACCTCCCCGCCGTCCGGGTCCGGGGTGGCCGCGGGAGTGGGGGTGGGGGTAGGGGTGGGCGTGGGGCTGGGCTGGGGCTCCAGGCTGCGCATGTACACATTGTAGCGGCGATCCATGGAGGAGCGGGCAGAATTTATAAACTGTTCATCCGTCAGCGCCTGTTTCCCATTGGTAATCCGAATTAAAACCTGATGATCATTCACAGGATAATAGGTGTTTGAAAGACCCAGCAGCGTACAGGTCGCCTTCAGCGGAACAAAAATGACGTTGTTGCGCACCACGGCCCGCATATCGTAGTAGTTATATTGGCTGTCCCAGCACAGACCTGCGTCAATATCAAAATACAAATTAATTTGAAGATTATAGATAATAAGAATCGTTCTTCCATCCACAACCGTGGTGCCCGCCGTGGTGCCCAGATTCACTCCTGTGCTGTCCTTATCAAAGACCGAACTTGCTACATATGTTGAGAAATCAATCAAAATAGGCATGGTAGCCGGGTTAATCTGTTCTCCGTCTGCAAATTTGTCGTTCACGGCCATATGGTACACCAAACTACTGGCCGCGTGGGTGGCCGGCAGCACCAGCACAAGGCAGAGCGCCGCCGCGCACAGCGCCGCAATCCATTTTTTCATCCGCCCGCCCCCTTTCGCCATTGTGCGCCTATACTGCAATTATAGCATGGCGGGCGGGCGAGGTAAAGTGCCAAGAACTTACCGCCTGCGCCGTCCGCAGGGGCGGCGCGGATCAAATACGGCGGTTTTTTGCCCGCCCGGCGGGCAAACTATCCCCGGGGTGATTGAATTGACGTATCAGGATTTATATGCGCTGTTTGAGCGCGAGCCCGCGGCAAAGCGGTATTTTGACGCGCTGCCCGACTATGTCCAGGACCACATCTGCACCCGGGCCGGGAGCGTCAACTCCCTGGAGAGCCTCCGGGACTACGCCGAGAACCTGACCCGCGGCGACGGTTAGGGGGTGCAGGAAATGCCGAAGGACAGCCAGCCCGACAACAAGCGCGCGCGCATGGAGAAGTGCAAGGGGCAGACCCCGATAACCCGCGAAAACCAGAACCAGAACCGCAACGCCAAGAAGCAGTCGGCGCAGCACAACGACGTATGAGGTGATTCAAATGGCAAAACAGGGCATGAAGCGCCCGGAAGTGACCCACACCCAGCCCCGCAACGACGTAAAGCCCGTCCCCGAGATCCAGGGCAGGGCCAAGACCACCAAAGAGAAGGCCAAGCCCATCACCGAGCCCTGATCTCCCGCCCGCCCCGCCAGGGGCGGGCTTTTTTTCACCGCCGGGCCCGATTGACACCGCCAGGGCCTACCTATATAATGGAGCTGCAACCAAGTTTAATGCGTTTTTAAGAAAGCCTAAATTCCATTTTAGCGCCCTTCGGGTATACTGGGTTATGAAAATAAGCAGCGAAGGGATGTGTCCATCATGGCGATAACGCTGGAAGAGGTTGAAAAGCTGCGGGAAAAGGCCGACGTATCCTACGAGGAGGCCAAGGCCGCGCTGGAGGAGAGCCGCGGCGATCTGCTGGAGGCCCTCATCGCCCTGGAGCGCCGGGGCAGGACGAAAAACGCCGGGCGGGGCGGCTACTTCACCACCCGCCCCGGCGCGCAGGAGGAGCCCGGTCCCGCGCCCGGCCCCGCGCGCCCCTACCCCACCCCCGTCTACCGGGGCGAGGGCAGGAAGGAGCGCAGCCACGGCAGCTTCTGGGATCAGCTCCGGGAGCTGCTGCGGGCGGGCTTCCGGGCCCTGCGCCCGGGCAACCAGTTCGAGGTGTGGCGGCGCGGGGAGATGATGACCTCGGTGCCCGTGGTCATCCTTATCATCCTGGTGGTGGTGGCCTTCTGGATCAGCGTGCCCCTCATTATCACGGGGCTCTTCTTCGGCTGCCGCTACCGCTTCTCCGGCCCCGACCTGCCGGAGGACACCATCAACAGCGCCATGGGCGCCGTGTCCGACACGGTGGACGGCGTGGTGGACGAGGTCAAGCGCGAGTTTAACAAGCACAATAAACGGTAGGGCGGCGCGCCCGCCGGGTGGAGGGAATTGGCATGGCGGAGAGGATCCTGCTGGTGGAGGACGAGGAGAAGCTGGCCCGCATGGTGGAGCTGGAGCTGGTGTACGAGGGCTACGAGGTGGAAAAGGCCTTCGACGGCCGCGCGGGGCTGGATATGGCCCTGTCCGGGAAATTTGACCTGGTGCTGCTGGACATCATGCTCCCGGCCCTCTCCGGCATGGAGGTGCTGCGCCGCCTGCGGCGGGAGAGCCAGATGCCGGTCATCATGCTCACCGCCCGGGACACGGTGGTGGATAAGGTCTCCGGCCTGGACTCCGGCGCCGACGACTATATCACAAAGCCCTTCGCCATTGAGGAGCTGTTGGCCCGCATCCGGGCCACGCTGCGCAAAAAGCCCGCCGTCCACGCCCTGGAGCCCGAGCCCGCCGTGCTCTCCGCCGGGCCGTTGGTGCTGGACCCGGAGCGCCACGAGGTAATCGTGCGCGGGGAGCACGTGGAGCTGACGCGGCGGGAGTTCGACCTGCTGCGCTACCTGCTGGAGAACAAGGAGCGGGTCATCTCCCGGGAATCCCTGCTGGACAACGTGTGGGGCTTCGACTTCGTGGGGGAGACCAACGCGGTGGACGTGTATATCCGCTTCCTGCGCTCCAAAATCGACGAGCGCTTCGACATCAAGCTCATTCACACCGTGCGGGGCGTGGGCTACGTCATCCGCGACGAGTAGGAGGATTTTTTATGGGCCGTGTATCGGCTGTCGTTTACACCAGCAACACCGGCTTTACCGCCCGGTACGCGGAAATGCTGGGCCGCGCCGCCGGGCTGCCCGTGTTTGACCTGAAGGGCCCCTCCCTGCCGGAGCGGGGATCGGACGTGATCTACCTGGGCTGGCTGTGCGCCGGGGGCGTCAAGGGGCTGAAAAAGGCCCTGCGCCGCTGGGATGTGCGGGCGGTCTGCGCCGTGGGCCTGGCCCCGGACGACCCGGCCTACGCCGCCAAGGTGGCGGCCGACAACCATCTGGAGGGCCAATCGTTGTTTTACCTGCGCGGCGGCTACAGCCCCGAGCGCCTGAGCGGGCTCTACGGGCTTATCATGAAGCCCATGTCCAGGATGGTGGCGCGCGCGCCCGCCGAGGATGCGGGCGCCCAGGCCATGCGGGAGGCTTTCGCACAGGGCGGGGACTGGGTCTCGGAGCAGCGCCTCGCCCCCGTGCTGGATTGGCTGGCGCAGCCGTGAGGGTCGCCGTTTTTTATGGGAACAACCGCCACGGCACCACCTGGAAGCTGACCCAGATCTTCCTGTCCGCCCTGGCGGCGCAGGAGGTCACGGAATTTTTCCTGCCCCGGGACATGGACGCGCCCTGCACCGGCTGTATGCGGTGCATCGCCGGGGAGGAGGCGCTTTGCCCCCACGCGGGGCGCATGGCCCCCCTGCGCGCGGCCATGGAGCGCGCCGACCTTATCGTGCTGGCCAGCCCCGTGTACGTGATGGGCCCCTCGGGGGCCATGAAGAGTTTTTTGGACCACCTGGCCTGGACTTGGATGGTCCACCGCCCGCAGGAGGCCATGTTCTCCAAGGTGGGGGTGGTGATCTCCACCGCCGCCGGGCCCTGCACCGGGAAGGTGAAGCGGGCGCTGAAGGAACAATTTTACTACTGGGGCGCCGCCCGCACCTACGCCTGGGGCGAGGCGGTGGGCGGCGGCTGGGACTACCTGGCCCCCGGACGCAGGGCCGCGCTGGAGCGCCGTGCCGCCCGGCTGGCGGGGAAATGTGCCCGCGCCGCGGGCCGCGCCAAGCCCGGGCCCGCCACCCGGGCCTTCTTCACCTTTATGGTGCACATGCAGCGCCGGGGCTGGAGCGGGCAGGAGCGGGACTACTGGGCCGCCCAGGGCTGGATGGACGGGGCGAGGCCCTGGCGACAAGGAGGAAGCAACCATGGCAAGGAAAAAAGCGACCAAGCCGCCCGGACGGATTAAGTCCTCCATCGTACTGCGGCTCAACACCCGGCTCTTCTTCCGCCTGCTGGGCATCTACCTGGGCATGGATCTGCTGCTCACCGTGCTCTTCTGCGGCGGCATGATCTTCTGGGCGGAGAACCAGGTGGCCGGCATCGCCGCCCTGGTGGACGAGCGGGGGGTGCCCTCCGCCGAGGCCACCCAGTGGATGCAGGCGGGGGACTACACCGTCACCGCCGGGGACGTGGAGGCCGAGGGTATCCACCTGCCCCGCTGGATGCCCACGCCGGAGCAGACGGCGGAGGGGGAGCGCTACCTCAACCCGGGGGAGATCAACCTCTTTTCCCTGCTGGCCATCTACACCGGGGGCACCACCAGCTACACGCTGACCATGCCCAACGGCGCCGCGCCCTACGCCATCACCCTGGATCTGGAGGGGCCGGTGACGCTGGCGGTCTTCGGGCTGCGCATTCTGCTGATCTGCCAGCTGGTGAGCCTGATTACCAACCTCTTTAAAAACGCGGGCACCATCAAAAAGACCCTGCGGCCCATTCAGGAGCTGGCGGCGGCGGCGGCCAAGCTGGGCCACGCCGGGAGCATGTCCCCCGAGGAGCTGCGGGCGCTGGCGGGCAAGCTGGACGAGATCAACGCCACCCACCTGGACAAGCGTATCTCGGTGCCCGGCACCCAGAAGGAGCTGAAAACCCTGGCGGAGGCCATCAACGCCATGCTGGACCGGATCAACGAGGCCTACCGCTCCCAGATGCGCTTCGTCTCCGACGCCTCCCACGAGCTGCGCACCCCCATCGCGGTCATCCAGGGGTACGCCAACCTGCTTAACCGCTGGGGCAAGGACGACCCCGCCACCCGGCAGGAGGCCATCGACGCCATCCGGCAGGAGGCCGACTCCATGAAGGAGCTGGTGGAACAGCTCCTGTTCCTGGCCCGGGGCGACAACGACTCCATGCACATCGAGATGGAGCTCTTCGACCTGACCGAGGTGGCCTCCGAGGTGCTGCGGGAGACCGAGATGATCGACCAGACCCACGCCTTCACCGCCTCCTGGGACGGGGCCATCCCCGTGTTCGCGGACATCGGGCTTATCAAGCAGGCCCTGCGCATCCTGGTGGACAACTCCATCAAGTACACCCCGGCGGGGGGCAAGATCGCCCTCACCGCAGGCGTGTCGGAGGGGGTGGCCAAGCTCAGCGTGCAGGACGAGGGCCAGGGCATTGACCCCCAGGCCCTGCCCCACATCTTCGACCGCTTCTACCGCACCGACGAGAGCCGGGCCCGCCAGACCGGCGGCACCGGCCTGGGGCTGGCCATCGCCAAGTGGATCGTGGACCGCCACGGCGGCTGGTTCGAGGTGCGCTCCTGGGAGCACGTGGGCACCCGCATGACGATCGTCCTGCCCCTCAACGAGGCGGCGGGGGGCGGCGACGAGCCCGAAATCCCCAGCCAGGGGCAGGAGCCGCGCAAGACCGCGTAACCGCGGGGCAGAACAGGCAGCATTCGCGGGAGAGCCGCGCCGGTCAGAGAACCGGCGCGGCTCTCCTTTTTGTCACCATTCGTCACCCTTTCGTTGTTGTACCGGGCGGGCTGAACGGGTAGAATGGAGGGCAGTTTGGGAGGGATGTGGATGAAACGGTCCGTATTGCTGTGGTGCCTGGCGCTCTGCCTGCTGGCGGGGTGCGGGGCACGGCCCGCGTCGGCCGCACCCGTGCAGGCGCCCAGCCCCACGCCCGTCCAAGCGGCCGCAGAGACGCCCGCCGGGCCGGTGGAGGCGATGGCGGAGGCGATGCGCTCGGCCCAGGGGCAGGATTTTTACGCCGACGCCGATACGCTGGGGGGCGGGGATCTCAACGGCGTGCCCGGCTTCGCCGAATACACCGGGTACGGCCTTTTGGCACAGCCGCCCGGGCACGTGTCGCGCTACCGGCGCGCCCTCCTGGACGGGAAGTGGTTTGAGGTATTTGTGGACGAAACGGACTGCGGCGCCCCCGTGGCCGTCCTCATTACCGCCCCCGGGCCGGGCGGCCCCGTCCAGGAGCTCTCATTGGCGGTGAAAGGGCACATGGCCTGCGGCTGGGACCTGCGCGCCGAGGATCTGAACTTCGACGGCCTGCCGGACGTAAGCCTGGACCTGGGCGGCGAGCGGGGCGGGCAGCAGTTCCGGGCCGCTCTGCTGTGGGACCCGGAGGCGGAGCGCTACCGGGAGGAGCCGGGGTTTATGGACATTCCCAGCGCCCTGCCCGACGGGGAGCACCGGCTTTTTTGGGGCGGCTCCGATTTCGCCTTCGGATACTTCTACTCGGCCCACGAGTATGTGGACGGGGCCCTGACGCAGACCCACGGCATCCGGTGCCAGCCCATAGACGGCGCCGATTGGGGCGCGGGCACCTGCTGTGTGGAGTCCGCGCTGGTGGACGGCGCGTGGGTCCAGGTGGGGTACATGGAGTTCCCGGATCTCGGTGGGGCGTACCCCCAGGCCTTCGCCGACTACCGCGCGGCGGGCCCGGCGTGGGAGGGCTGGAGCTGGTGCAGCCCCTGGGCGTTCTTCCGGGCTGGATAAACACAGCGGACGAGGACACTGCGCCGGCCCGGCGGCTGGCGCGGTCAGTCTGTCGGAAAACCATACCATAGGGATTTTGGGAGGCCCGGCCTCCGGCGGCGGGATTCTTTGCTTGCAAAGAACCCCGGGAAGAAACAACCAGGGCTTCGTTTTTCAAAGGTGGCTGCGCCCGAATGCATCAGGGTGTCCCCCGGACACCCTGACCCTGGGAACCCAGGGGCCCCGCGGCGGTGCGGTTCAGGTGGCCTGCAAGACCTGAAAGCGCTCAGGGCTCGGTTCGGCCTGTGCCCTCTGTGAATAGGGCTGCCGCCCCTGCGGCACATGACCCACCCAGACTTGGTAATAGTTGCGGTTCAACAGGTGCCTGAAAAGCCGCACGTACTGCCATGCCCCATACAGCGCTTGGCATTCGTAGGGGCCGATGCCCACATCGGCCCGCCGCTCCAGGCCTGTAGGGGCGATTCACGAATCGCCCGTTCAACATCGCCCGCCTTATCCGCCTAAGCTTAAGCACAACGACTGCATCTTGTGTATCAAATTTCGTTTATCCAGCTTTTCAACCGGCGCGGTATTCCATGCCCGGAAACTTTTTGCCGCCCCGCGCCGTCTAATCCACAAGCCTGTACAAGCGGGGGAAATTTGGATATAATACAATGTCCGGATGCCCGCCGGGCGGATTTTTGAAAGCAGGTGAGCGGTTGGTCTTCTCCAGTGTGTATTTCCTCTTCCTCTACCTCCCCATCGTCTTGGTACTCTACTATATCACCCCACTCTACTGGCGCAACGGGGTGCTGCTGGTCTTTAACCTCATTTTCTATGCGTGGGGTGAGCCGGTCTATATCCTCATCATGTTCGCCTCCATCGCCATTGACTACACCCACGGGATGCTGGTCTCCCGCTGCAAGGCCCGGGACAACGACAGGGGGGCCAGGCTGGCGGTGGCCTCGTCGGTATTCTTTAACCTGGCGCTGCTCTTTTTCTTCAAGTACTGGGACTTTATCGCCGGGAGCCTGGCGGGGCTGGGCCTGCACTCTATGCCCAAGCTGGGCCTCTCGCTGCCCATCGGCATCTCCTTCTACACCTTCCAGACCATGAGCTACACCATCGACGTCTACCGGGGGGACGCCCGCGCCCAGAGGAACATCGTGACCTTCGGCACCTTCGTCACCCTCTTCCCCCAGCTCATCGCCGGGCCCATCATCAAGTACAAGGACCTGGACGACCAGCTGGAGCACCGGGACCACACGCCGGAGAAATTTGCCTCCGGCGTACAGATCTTCGTGGTGGGTCTGGCGAAAAAGGTGCTGCTGGCCAACAACCTGGGCATGCTGTGGGACGCGTACAAGGCCATGCCGGTGGAGAGCCTGACCACCGCCGGGGCCTGGCTGGGCATCCTGGCCTTCTCCCTCCAGCTCTACTTCGACTTCTCCGGCTACTCCGACATGGCCATCGGCCTGGGGCGGATGCTGGGCTTCGAGTTTTTGCGCAACTTCAACTACCCCTATATCTCCAAGTCCCTCACCGAGTTCTGGCGCAGGTGGCACATCTCCCTGGGCTCCTGGTTCCGGGAGTACGTCTATATCCCCATGGGGGGCAACCGGGTGAGCAAGCCCCGGCTCTTCTTCAACCTGCTGGTGGTGTGGGCCCTGACGGGGATCTGGCACGGAGCGAGCTGGAACTTCCTGCTCTGGGGGCTCTACTTCGGCCTGCTGCTCATCCTGGAGAAGAGCTTCCTCCTGCGGTGGCTGGAGCGCCTGCCCGCCCTGCTCCAGCACCTGTACGCCCTCTTTTTTATCGTGGTAAGCTGGGCCATCTTCGCCCTGGAGGATTTTTCCCACATGGGGGCCTATCTGGCGGCCATGTTCGGCTTTGCCCCCGGCGGCGGGGCGGACGGGGCCTTCGGCTACTATTTTGCCTCCTACCTGCCCATGCTGCTGATCGCCTGCCTGGCCGCCACCCCGGCGGGGGCCAGGCTGTGGAACCGGCTGCCGAAAAAGGCCCTCTACCTGGCGCTGCCCCTGCTCCTGCTGGCCGGGCTGGTGCTGTCCACCGCCTACCTGGTGGACGCCACCTACAACCCTTTCCTCTACTTCCGCTTTTAAGGGGGGCGCGTTTATGAGTAAAAAATACTGCATGTTTATCACGGCGCTCTTCTGCGCCTTCCTGGGCCTCTTCCTGGCGGCCAACCTGCTCACGCCCGACCGGGAGTTCTCCCCGGTGGAGAACCGCTACCTCCAGCAGCGCCCCACGCCCACGCTCAAAACCCTGGTCAGCGGCAAGTTCATGAGCCAGTTCGAGCGCTACACCACCGACCAGTTCGTACTGCGGGACGCCTGGACGGGCCTCAAATCCCGGGCGGAGGTGGCCCTGGGCAAGCGGGAGAACAACGGCGTGTACCTGTGCGCCGGGGACACTCTCATCACCCGCTACGACGCCCCGGACCCCGGCACCGTGGCGGAGAACCTGGGGCACGTGGACGCCTTTGCGGAAAAGGCGGGCGTGCCGGTCTGCTTCTCCCTGATCCCCGGCGCGGTGTCCATCTGGGACGACCGTCTGCCCCAGGGGGCGCCCAACGCCGACCAGGGGGCCATCCTGGAGCAGGCGGCCGCCGCCGTGCCCCACGCCAACTGGTACGATACCGGCGGCCTGCTCCGGCAGCACCGGGACGAGGACGTGTTCTACCGCACCGACCACCACTGGACCAGCCTGGGCGCCTACTACGGCTACGCCGCCCTGATGGAGGCCCTGGGCCTGACCCCCGTCCCTCTGGAGCGGTACACGGCCCAGACGGTGTCCGAGTCCTTTTACGGCACGGCCTACTCCACCTCCGGCATCCACTGGATCCGCCCCGACTCCATCCAGACCTACGTGCCCGACGAGGGCGTCACCGTCACCTCCTACACCTACGACGGCCAGGGCAGGCCCACGGAGGAGGCGCGCTCCCTCTACGTCAAATCCTTCCTGGAGGAGAAGGACAAGTACGCCATGTTCCTGGGCGGCAACCAGTCCCTCTGCGTGGTGCGCACACCCAATACAAGCGCCCCCAAGCTGCTGATCGTCCGGGACTCCTACGCCGACTCCCTGGTCCCCTTCCTCACCCCCCACTTCTCCGAGATCCACCTGGTGGACCTGCGCTACTACAAGGGCTCCATCTCCGGCTATATCCAGGACAACGGCATCGACGCCGCCCTGGTGCTCTACAGCGTGGCCAACTTCACCTCCGACGGCAACCTGGCCTGGCTGGACCGCTGAACCGCATAAAAAGGAAAAGCCCGGCCCATCCGTAGATGGGCCGGGCTTTTCTATGTCTGGAAGCGCTTACTTCGCAGCCTTGGCGGCCACGGGAGTATTCTTGCCGGTGATGTACTTGATGATAAAGAGCACCGCGACCATCAGAATGATGGCGATGATCAGGTTGACCACCACGTTCTGGACAAAGCCGGCGATCAGGTAGGACACGAAGCAGACCGCGGCCACGGTGAGCACGTAGGGGATCTGCGTACCCACGTGGTTGAGGTGGTTGCACTGGGCGCCGGTGGAGGACATGATGGTGGTGTCGGAGATGGGGGAGCAGTGGTCGCCCATGACGGCGCCGGCCATGCAGGCGGAGATGCCGATGACCTGGATGGTGGTGCCGGAGGGGAACACGGCCACGATGATGGGGATCAGGATGCCGAAGGTGCCCCAGGAGGTACCGGTGGCGAAGGCCAGCCCGCAGGCGATGAGGAAGATGATGGCGGGCAGCAGGTTGCGCAGGCCCTCGGCGTAATTGTTGATGAAGGCCGCCACGAAGTCGGCCGCGCCCAGGGCGCCGGTGATGCCGCTGATGGTCCAGGCGAAGGTCAGGATCAGGATGGCGGGCACCATCTGCTTGAAGCCGGCGGGGATGGAGTCGGTAAACTCGGTGAAGGTGATGTTGCGGCGCACCAGCACATAGTAGATGAAGGCGAACAGGATGGCCATGAAGCCGCCGTACATCAGGCCGGAGTAGGCGTCGCAGCTGGCGAAGGCGTTCACCAGGTCCATGTAGGTCTCGCCGCCGGCGTCAAAGAAGCCGCCGGTGTAGATAAGGCCCACGATGCAGGTGGCGATGAGCACCAGGACGGGGATGACCAGGTCGATGACCTTGCCCTTGACGGAGACGTTCTCCACCTGGGCGTCGGCGTAGGGCCGGTCGGGGGTGGTGTACAGGTCGCCGTTGTACTTGGCGTTGTACTCGTGGGTCTTCATGGGCCCGAAGTCGATGTCGAAGATGGAGATCAGCACCACGGTGAGCAGGGTCAGCAGGGCGTAGTAGTTGAAGGGGATCGCCTGCATGAACAACTGCAGGCCGTCGGTGCCGGGCACCATGCCGGCCACGGCGGCCGCCCAGGAGCTGATGGGGGCGATGATGCACACGGGTGCGGCGGTGGAGTCGATGAGGTAGGCCAGCTTGGCGCGGGAGATGTTGTGCGCGTCGGTCACGGGGCGCATCACGCTGCCCACGGTCAGGCAGTTGAAGTAGTCGTCCACGAAGATCAGCACGCCCAGGCCGAAGGTGGCCAGCTGCGCGGTCTTGCGGGTCTTGATGGCCTTGCGGGCCCAGTCGCCGTAGGCCTTGGAGCCGCCGGACTTATTCATGAGGGCCACGACGATGCCCAGAACCACCAGGAAGATGACGATGCCCATATTGCCGGACACCTTGTCGATCATGGTGCCGAAAAGCATCTCGGTGGCCGCGATGGGGTTGCCCAGCGAGATGAACAGGGAGCCCACCGCGCAGCCGAAGAACAGGGATACGTACACTTCCTTGGTAATCAGGGCAAGACCGATGGCCAGGATGGGCGGCAGCAGCGCCCAGCCGGTGCCGACCAGACCCACTTCAGGGTTGCCTCTGCCGCTGACAATAGCGGCGACGATCAGGATCAGGGCTACGACCAGATAGATAATCAGCGGTAGTTTGCTTTTCTTCTTGGTTTGCATATTACCCTCCCTTTCTGATACGAACCCTCCGCTTCCCACACCGGAAGGTTCAACCAAAGCATACTACAATTTGTTGAGAAAGGCAAGGCTTTTTGCACAATGTGACCAACACTTTAGCGATTTAAAGCGTACTTCATTGTGCAGACTGCGCAGTTTACATCCGAAGCAGAAGATTTTCCCGCTCCAGCGCCGCCGTTACCCGGTCCATGGCGGCCTGATCGGGGCAGCGCACGGTGTGCAGATGGATGCCGCCGGTCAGGTCGGACAGGGGTTTGGCCCCGTGCTCCGCCACCCGGCGCAGGAACTCCTGCACGTCGTACCGGCTGCGCACGCGGAGCACGCCGGTGAGCTGGCCGTAGACCGGGTGCTCCACCACCACGTCCACCACCTCGCCCCCCGCGTCCACGACGGCGGTGAGCTCCCGGCCCATGTCCTCCGGCGCGTGGACGCAGGCCAGCTTGCGTTCCACCCCCGCCGCAGGGGCGCGCAGGTACACGTACCCCCGGGGGGTGGCCGCGATGTCGGTCCCCGCGGCCCGGAGCAGGGCGATGTCCCCCACCACAATCTGGCGGGAGACCGAGAAGCGCTCCCCCAGGGCGGCGGCGCTCACCGGGGCCTGGGCCCCCTCCAGGAGCCGGGCGATGGCCTGCCTGCGCTGGGCGGCGGTGTACTGGGTCATGGGGTTTCCTCCTTATACTGATAATTTTACCGTTATCACAGTATATCACGCCTGCGGTCTGTACGCAAATGACCTTGCTTTTTTCCCATGCAGGCGGTAGAATATAGAGGCTATGTCATTCTTTTCACAAGGGGGAAACGAGCGCATGACACGGGACGAGGCCTTTGAATTCCTGGACCGCACCGCCCGGGGCGTGGCGGAGATGTTCGGCTCCTCCTGCGAGACGCTGGTCCACGACATGGGGGACCCCAGCCACCCCATCCTGTCCATCTACAACGGACATGTCTCCGGCCGCTCGGTGGGCTCCACCCTGGACATTCTGGGCACCGCCAAGGAGCTGGACGAGACCGCCCTCGTCACCGACTTCGTCAACCTCTACGCCACCACCCCCGCGGGCCAGCAGATTAAAAGCAGCACCTTCCACCTCATCGGGGAGGGGTACAACCTGGCCCTGGGCATCAATTTCGACTACACCTCCCTGGTCTACGCAAACAAGATCCTGGTGGACCTCATGAGCGCGGAGGCCGACCTCCAGAGCGCCATGTGGCAGGGAGGGGACACCCGGCTGGCCGCCCTCTTCGACGAGTGCCTGTCCGCCGTGGGCAAGCCGGTGGCCGCCCTGAACAAGCGGGACCGGATGAAGATTATCGCCCTGCTGGATCAGAAAAACGCCTTCTCCTTCCGCAAGTCGGTGCCCTTTGTGGCAAAGCACCTGCAGGTCTCCCGGTACACGGTGTACAAGTACCTGGGTGAGCTGGCGGAGTTTGGCGGCGGGGACGAGGGCGTCAACCCATAACCTGAATATTGGAGGGATTTCCATGTACGAGGAACAGATCAGCGCCTATTTCGACGACCCTGAGGTGGAGCGTGCCCTGGTGGCCGCGGTCTCCCGCCTGTGCGCCATCCGCAGCGTAAGGGAGGACCCCCGGCCCGGTATGCCCTTCGGCCCCGGCCCCGACAAGGCCCTGCACGAGGCCCTGGCCCTGTGCGGCGAGCTGGGCTTCGCCACCGGGAACTGCGACGGCTACGTGGGCACCGCGGACCTCAACGGCGGGGAGACCGCCCTGCACATCCTGGGCCACCTGGACGTGGTGGGCGAGGGTACGGGCTGGAGCGTCACCGGGCCCTACGCCCCCAAGCTGGTGGACGGCCTGCTCTACGGCCGGGGCGTGTCCGACGACAAGGGCCCCGTGTGCACCGCCCTCTTCGCCATGAAGGCGGTGAAGGACCTGGGCCTGCCG
The DNA here is from genome assembly GCA_022846095.1 of Oscillospiraceae bacterium. Classification (NCBI taxonomy): domain Bacteria; kingdom Bacillati; phylum Bacillota; class Clostridia; order Eubacteriales; family Oscillospiraceae; species Oscillospiraceae bacterium. The sequence continues at coordinate 2,927,427 of AP025583.1, forward strand.
GTCAGCAAGAACGCAAAGCTCATTATGGGCACCGACGAGGAGAGCGGCTCCTCCGACATCGCCTACTACTACGCCCGCAACCCCTTCGCCCCCATGGCCTTCACCCCCGACGCGGACTTCCCCGTCATCAACGTGGAGAAGGGCCACTACCACCCCGACTTCGGCGCGCACTGGGCCCCCTCCGGGGCCCTGCCCCGGGTGAGCGCCCTCCAGGGCGGCTTCCGCCAGAACGTGGTGCCCCCCGAGGCCTCCGCCCTGGTGCTGGGCCTGGACCGCGCCGCGCTGGAGCAGGCCTGCCGGACGGCGCAGGCCGGGACCGGCGCGGGCTTCTCCCTTACGGAGGAGCCGGGCGGCTTCCGGGTGCACTGCGCGGGCGAGAACGCCCACGCCGCCAGCCCCGACGACGGCAACAACGCCCTGTCCGCCCTGCTGGGCCTGCTGGCCGGCCTGCCCCTGGCCGACTGCGGCTCCACGGCCGCGGTGCGCTCCATGCATACCCTCTTCCCCCACGGGGACAACCGGGGCGCGGCCCTGGGGGTGGCCCAGGCCGACGAGGTGTCCGGCGCGCTCACCCTCAACCTGGCCCTCATGACCCTGGACGAGACGGGCTTCACCGCCAAGTTCGACGTGCGCTTCCCCCTGTGCGCCAACGAGGACAATTTGAAGAAGGTGGCCGAGGCCGCCTTTGCCAAACACGGCATCTCGGTCACAGGCGACCCGGATCTGACCCCGCCCCACAGCGTGAGCGGCGACTCCCCCTTCGTCAAGACCCTGCTCTCCTGCTATTCCCGCCACACCGGTGTGGCCGACCCCAAGCCCCTGGCCATCGGCGGCGGCACCTACGTCCACGACATCCCCGGCGGCGTGGCCTTCGGGTGCGACTTCCCCGGCTTTAACCCCCACATGCACGGCGCCGACGAGCGGGTGCGGGTGAAGGATCTGCTGCTCTCCTGCAAGATCTTCGCCCAGGCCATCGCCGAGCTGTGCGCCTAATCAAGCGGTTTTTCTCCCCTTTTGGAGAGGCCTGGATAAAGACATGAAGTAAATGGAGGAAATGAGAATGAAGAAGTTATTGAAGCGCATTGCCGCCGCGGCCATGGCCGCGGCGCTGGTCGCAGGCCTTTCGGCCTGCGAGTCCGGCGGCGGGATCAGCAAGTTCGACGCCAGCGTCTACGTCAAGGGCCTGCTGGACCAGTGCTACCGGGGCGAGTACGACTCCGAGTTCCTGGATCTGATGGATATGACCCAAAATGAGGCCGACGAGACCTACCTCAGCAACCTGGAGGTGGACGCCGCCAACTTTGCGGACTACTACATGATTTATAACCTGACCGACGAGGTGGAGGGCCAGATCACCGACCTGTTCCAGCAGATGTACGACAAGGTGGCCTACACCGTGAAGCCCGCCGTCAAGACCGACAGCGGCTTCAGCGTGGAGATCGCCGTCACCCCCATCGACGTGTACACCCTGGTGGACGAAGGCTACAACGACATGGTGGACCAGTTCTACGCCGACTACTACGCCCAAACCGGCCTGGACATCTATAACATGAGCAACGAAGAGTTCAGCGCGCTGGGCGAGGATGGTCAGAATGCCTACGACTACGCCTGGGCCCAGGCCGTCATCACCTACTTCTCCGCCAAGCTGGCCGAGAGCCAGCCCCTGGAGGAGGAGACCCTGCTGGTGCAGGTGAAGCAGGACTCCGAGGGCATGTGGGAGATCCCCGAGAAGGATTGGAACAACATCGATACTTACTTTAACTACGCATTCCGCTATTAAACGATAACAAATAAACCAAAAACGGAGGCGCGGCCAAATGGCCGCGCCTCCGTTTTTTTACCGGTGGTAGAGCTTATTCGTCTCGTAGGTGGGCTCGCAGGTCAGGCGCATGCCCAGCTTGGCGTAGGTCACCGCGTCCGCCGGGGAGAGGATGACGGTGGCGTGGGCCTCGCACGCCCGCAGGCGGTCAAGCTGCTCTAGCGCCCGGGCGGCCAGGGGGTCCCCGGCGGCGCTGATGGCCAGGGCGATCAGGGTCTCGTCGCTGTGGAGCCGGGGGTTGGTGCTGCCCAGGTGGCTGACCTTGACGGTCTGGATGGGCTCGATGGCGGAGCGGGAAATCAGGTGAAACTTGTGGTCGATGCCCGCCAGGCGCTTGAGGGCGTTGAGCAGGGTGGCCGAGGAGGCCCCAAGCAGGTCGGTGGTTTTGCCTGTGACCACCTCGCCGCTGGGCAGCTCGATGGCGGCGGCGGGGTTGCCCGTCTCCTCCGCCACCTGGAGGGAGGCCGCCACCACCGGACGGATGGAGGCGTCCACCTTGGCCTGCTGCATCAGCAGCTCCAGCTTGTACACCGTCTCGTCGCTGCAACTGCCCTGCCTGCGGTCGCACAGGGCGGCGTAGTACCGCCGGACGATCTCCTGCCGGGCGGCGTCGCGCACCGCCTCGTCGTCCACGATGCAGCGGCCCACCATGTTCACCCCCATGTCGGTGGGGGATTTGTAGGGGCACTCGCCGATGATCTTCTCAAAGATGGCGGACAGGACGGGGAAGATCTCCACATCCCGGTTGTAATTCACCGTGGTCTCGCCGTAGGCCTGGAGGTGGAAGGGGTCGATCATGTTCACGTCCCCCAGGTCGGCGGTGGCGGCCTCGTAGGCCAGGTTCACCGGGTGCTGGAGGGGCAGGTTCCAGATGGGGAAGGTCTCGAACTTGGCGTAGCCCGCCCGCACCCCGCGGCGGTACTCGTGGTAGAGCTGGCTCAGGCACACCGCCATCTTGCCGCTGCCCGGGCCGGGGGCGGTGACCACCACCAGGGGGCGGCTGGTCTCGATATACTCGCTTTTGCCATAACCCTCGTCGCTGACGATGAGGGGGATGTTGTGGGGGTAGCCCACGATGGGGTAGTGCAGGTACACCCGCATACCCAGCGCCTCCATCCGGCTGCGGAAGGCGTCGGCGGCGCTCTGGCCCGCGTACTGGGTGATCACCACGCTGCCCACGTAGAGCCCCTCGGCCCGGAACGCGTCGATGAGGCGCAGCACGTCCACGTCGTAGGTGATGCCCAGATCCCCGCGCACCTTGTTCTTCTCGATGTCGCTGGCACAGATGGCGATGACAATCTCGGCCGAGTCCCGCAGCTCCTTGAGCATACGGATCTTGCTGTCCGGCTCGAAGCCGGGCAGCACCCGGGAGGCGTGGAAGTCGTCAAAGAGCTTGCCGCCGAACTCCAGGTACAGCTTGTTTCCAAACTGCCCAATCCGCTCCCGGATGTGGGCCGACTGGGCCTCGAGGTACTTCTCGTTGTCAAATCCGATCCGTCTCATCTTCCCCTTGCTCCTTTGTTCACATCTTTTCCGCCTAAAAACAATCTCGGATAGTATATCACAAAACCGCCGGATTGCAAAGGGGAAAACGGGGCTTGACAGCGGCATCCTACAGGTGTAGTATCATCTTGTATACTACAATTGTAGGAGGGGTTGGGCATGGCGGAAAAGCGGCTGACCGACGGCGAGTGGCAGGTGCTCTGCGCCCTGTGGGACGCGGAGGAGGGGCGTACCCTGGGCCAGGTGGTGGAGGCCCTGCGGCCCCGGACGGGGTGGAGCCGGAACACGGCGCTGACCTACCTGACCCGGATGGAGGCCAAGGGCCTGGTGTCCATCTGCAAGGACGGCTCCCCCCACTCCTACCGGGCGGCGGTGAGCCGGGAGGACTGCGCCGCCCGCCAGCGCCGGGATCTGCTGGAGCGGGTGTACCAGGGCTCCGCCGGGCGGCTGGTGGCCGCCTTTTTGAAGGAGGAGCGCCTCACCGCCCAGGAGCGGGACGAGCTGCGCAGGCTCCTGGACGAGATGGAGGTCTAAAAGCCGGGCATGTTTCTCGGAACATGCGAGGGGACGAAGGATTGGACGGTGGTTTTTTATGTCGGATATTTGGGCCTTCCTGCTCCAGACCGGCGCGGCCTCCCTGGCGGCGGCCATGCTGCTGCTGGTCAAGCGCCTCTTCCTGGACAAGCTCTCCCCCCGCTGGCAGTACGGGATCTGGGCCCTGCTGGGGCTGCGCCTCCTGCTCCCCGCCGGGCTGGGCGGGCGCTACGTGCTGCTGGACTGGCAGCTGGTGCTGGAGTGGGCCAAGACGGGGGTGGAGTCCGGGCTCTCCTCCGCCCTGGCCGGGCCCTACACGCTCACCCGCGTGCTGGCCCCCGTGCCCATCTTCCCACGCGGCCTGCCCGCGCCGGGCAGTTTTACCGACCTGCTCTTCTACGTCTACGCGGCGGGTGCGGCGGCCTGCCTGGGGTGGTACCTGCTCTCCTACCTGCGCCTGCGCCTGGCCCTGAACGCCGGGCGGCCCGCCGGCGCGGCGCGGCTGGACCAGATCCGCCGGGTGTGCGCCCGGTACGGCCTGCGGCCGCCCCGCCGGGTGGTGGAGGCACAGGGGCTGGGCTCCGCCTTCGTCTGCTCCCCTCTGCGCCCGGTGCTGGCCCTGCCGGCGGGTGTGGATGTGGACGACAAGGTCATCCTCCACGAGCTGCTCCACCTCCGGTACGGCGACGTGTGGGCCGGGGTGCTGGTGTGCGCCCTGCGCTGCCTGCACTGGTGCAATCCCCTAATCTGGTACTGCTGCGACCGGGCCCAGAACGACTGCGAGGCCCTGTGCGACCAGCGGGTGCTGGAGCGGCTGGAGGGCGAGGCGCGCCGGGACTACGGGCGGATCCTGCTGTCCATGGCCGACGGCCGCTATGCCCGCGCCCCAGGCACCTCCTCCATGGCCAACGGAGGGCGGAATATCAAGCGCCGCATCGGCTCCATCGCCCGCTTCAAGCGCTACCCCAGGGGGATGGCGCTGGTCTCGGTCTGCGTGGCCGTGGTGCTCTGCCTGGGGTGCGTGGCCGGAAGCAGCCCTGCGCGCAGCGCCGACTTTGAGGGGGACAGCCTGAACCTGGGGCTGGCCCGCGCACAGCTGGCGCGGGCTTCCACCGTCGCCGGGGCGCTGGATACGTACGCCAAAGCCCTCCTCTATAACAACGGCTTTTATATGGCCATGGTCACACCGCAAGAATCCCATGACGCCTTGCTCCGCCGTATGGGGAGCGGCGCGCCCTACCTGGACGGCGGCCTCACGGGGGAACTCCCCTCCGACTGCATGCCCGGCTACTCCATCCATAATCTCCGGCCCGACGGGGACGGCTATCTGGCTGTCGTCGCCTTTCCCAGGAAGGCCGGCACGGACGGTTTGCTGGTGTGGGAGGATGTACGGATTGCCAGGGGCGACGGCTGGGAGGTTACGGCGCTTACCCACCAGAGCGTCCGGCTGGAGAATTCTGATTATAACAGTGCCTCATCGGGCGAATATCTCCCGGCCCTGCGCCTCTACCAGGCCAGCGGGGAACGCTGGACGGCGGAAATCGCGATCCGCACCACCTTCACAGTGGCGGGAAACGAGATCGCCTCCACGGATTGGATCGGCAGCATGGCCGGAGCCGTCACTTACGAGGCGCAGCCCCTCCCCGCCGCGGATTTTGATAGGATATGGGAGAACTCCTCCTATATCGCCCGTTATCTCGGCGACCCCGCCCAGGTCAATTATGCCGCGCTGTCCTACCTCCCGCTGGAATCCGGCGATCCCATGCCTGCGTACGACGGGCGGATTGTATGCTCCGACAGCAGCGGGTCCAGCACCGATGGCTCAGGCACCTGCTCCATGTCGGTATACGACGGCTGGGACGGCGCTGTCTCCGGTTGGGGCGGGACCGGCTACAGCGGCGACTACCCTTGGAGAAAGCCCGTGTCTCAGCAAGTCGAGTATGCCATGGCCCTCTATCTGAACGGCGGGCTTGACGAGACGCTCCGCCTGCTCCCCGTGGAAGGAGGCGCGCCGTGAACCTGGAACACATCTGCCGCGCCCTGGGTAAAATCGCCTGGGCCTACGTGCTGCTCCACGTCAATCTGAACCTGGGCACCTTGAACGTGCTGCCCAACTGGGCGGGCTACCTGCTGCTGTGGCAGGCCGTCGCCCTGCTGGGCGGCGAGGTGCGGGATCTGCTCCTGCTGAAGCCCTTCTGCATCCTGCTGGGGGCCTGGGAGGGGGCGGCCTGGCTCCTCGCCCTGGCGGGCCGGACGCTGGACGGCCTCTTCCTCCCCCTGGATCTGCTGATTGCGGTGATCTCCCTCTACTTCCACTTCCAGCTCCTCACCGACGTGGCCCTGCTGGCGGAGGACGGCGGGGAGGGCTCCCACTGGGCCCGCCGCCTGCGTATTTGGCGCAACGTAAACGCCGTGCTGTCCACCGCCCTCTCCCTCGTCCTGCTGCTGCAGCGCGGAAGTCCCCTGCCCCTCACCCTCCTGCTGGGGTTCGCCGGCTTGGTGACGGTATTTTATCTCATGTACTGCCTCTTCTCCCTGCGCAGGCGCTACCTCTCCATGGAAGAGGAAGAGCCGCCGGCCCCATAGGCCGGCGGCTCCCGCTTATTCCCCCTCCACGTGGCTCTTCACCCGCTGGATGATCATGTCCAGGGCCACCACGTTGTAGCCCCCCTCCAGCACGATGATGTCCGAGCAGCGCTTGGAGGGCTCCACGAACTGCTCGTGCATGGGCTTGACCGTGGTCAGGTACTGGTCCACCACCGAGTCCAGCGACCGGCCCCGCTCCTTCACGTCCCGGGTGATACGCCGCAGGATGCGCACATCCGCGTCGGTATCCACGAAAATCTTGATGTCCATCAGATCCCGCAGGCGCTTGTTCTCAAAAATGAGGATGCCCTCCACGATAACCACCTTGGTGGGCTGAATCTCCACCGTCGCCTCCGCCCGGTCGTGCACCGTGTAGTCGTAGGTGGGACAGTGGATGGTCTCCCCCCGGCGCAGGGCCTCGATGTCCCGGATCATCCGGTCGGTCTCGAAGGCGTCCGGGTGGTCGTAGTTGAGCTTGGCCCGCTCCTCGTAGGGCATGTCGCTGTGGCTCTTGTAGTAGTTGTCGTGGTAGATGACGCTCACGTCGCCCCCAAAGCGCTCCTTGAGCCGGCGGGTCAGGGTGGTCTTGCCCGAGCCCGTCCCCCCCGCGATGCCGATGATCATAATATCCATTTGCGCCGCCCCCTGTCCGTTTTCTCCAGTATAGCGCAAAGCACGCCCGGAGGCAATGCCTCCGGGCGTTTCTGTGGACGCTTTAGCCCCCGTGGGCCTGACGAGGGCTTCACAAACCGCCATGCAAAAATCCCGGAGACATTTGAAATGTCTCCGGGATTTTAGAGGAGCTGGGCGGCACGGGCCGCTGCTTCCCCTGCTTACTTCAGGTTGAAGAACGCATCCTTCCCCAGGTACTGCGCCACGTCGCCCCGCGCCCCGGCCGGCTTTCACCCGCCGGGGAACCCCCAGCTAATTTTATCTGCTCGGGCGGAGTGAATCCGCCCGGCATCGAGGTTTTGGCCCGCGGGCCAAAACGCTCGGCGAGGAGCTGGGCGGCACGGGCCGCTGCTTCCCCTGCTTACTTCAGGTTGAAGAACGCATCCTTCCCCAGGTACTGCGCCACGTCGCCCCGCACCCCGGCCGGCTTTCGCCCGCCGGGGAACCCCCAGCTAATTTTATCTGCTCGGGCGGAGTGAATCCGCCCGGCATCGAGGTTTTGGCCCGCGGGCCAAAACGCTCGGCGAGGAGCTGGGCGGCACAGGCCGCTGCTTCCACCCGTTTTACTTCAGGTTAAAGAACGCGTCGCGGCCCAGGTACTGCGCCACGTCGCCCCGCACCCCGGCCGGCTTTCGCCCGCCGGGGAACCCCCAGCTAATTTTATCTGCTCGGGCGGAGTGAATCCGCCCGGCATCGAGGTTTTGGCCCGCGGGCCAAAACGCTCGGCGAGGAGCTGGGCGGCACAGGCCGCTGCTTCCACCCGTTTTACTTCAGGTTAAAGAACGCGTCGCGGCCCAGGTACTGCGCCACGTCGCCCAGCTCCTCCTCAATGCGCAGCAGCTGGTTGTACTTGGCCACGCGGTCGGTGCGGCTGGGGGCGCCGGTCTTGATCTGCCCGGCGTTCACGGCAACGGCGATGTCGGCGATGGTGGCGTCCTCGGTCTCGCCGGAGCGGTGGGACACGATGGCGGTGTAGCCGGCCCGGTTGGCCATCTGGATGGCGTCCAGGGTCTCGGTCAGGGTGCCGATCTGGTTGACCTTGATGAGGATGGAGTTGGCCACCTTCTTCTCAATGCCGGTGGATAGGCGCTCGGTGTTGGTGACGAACAGGTCGTCGCCCACCAGCTGCACCTTGTCGCCGATGGCCTTGGTGAGCATGGCCCAGCCCTCCCAGTCGGTCTCGGCCATGCCGTCCTCCAGGGAGATGATGGGGTAGGTGTCGGCGAACTTCTTCCACATGTTCACCAGCTGCTGCTGGGTCATCTTCTTGCCGGACTTGGGCTGGATATAGCACTGCTCCTCCTCGTTCCACCACTCGGAGGAGGCGGCGTCGATGGCGATCATGAAGTCCTCGCCGGGCTTGAAGCCGGCGCGCTCGATGGCGGTGACGATGACCTTCAGCGCGTCCTCGTCCTTCTTCAGGTTGGGGGCGTAGCCGCCCTCGTCGCCCACGCCGGCGGCGGGGGTGCCGTTCTCCTTGAGCACGCTCTTCAGGGTGTGGAAAACCTCGGCGCACATGCGCAGGGCCTCGCGGAAGCAGCAAGCGCCCACGGGCATGACCATGAACTCCTGAATCTCCACGTTGTTGGTGGCGTGGGCGCCGCCGTTGAGGATGTTCATCATGGGCACGGGCAGCACCTTGGCGTTCACGCCGCCGATGTAGTTGTACAGAGAGGTGCCCAGGCTCTCGGCGGCCGCCTTGGCGCAGGCCAGGGAGGCGCCCAGGATGGCGTTGGCGCCCAGCTTGGTCTTGTTGGGGGTGCCGTCCAGGTCGATGAGGGTCTTGTCGATGGAGGTCTGGTCCAGCACGTTCATGCCCACCAGGGCCTCGGCGATGTCGGTGTTGACGTTCTTCACGGCGGTCAGCACGCCCTTGCCCAGATAGCGGCTCTTGTCGCCGTCGCGGAGCTCGCAGGCCTCGTAGATGCCGGTGGAAGCGCCGGAGGGAACTGCGGCGCGGCCCACGGTGCCGTCCTCCAGGTAGACCTCCACCTCCACGGTGGGGTTGCCGCGGGAATCCAGGATCTCACGGCCGAGAACGTCCACGATCTCAATAATCTGCTTCATAATACAACAGGCTCCTTTCAAATATGCCAGGTCGGATGTTCAATTTATAATTGATAATTGACAATGAAGGAATTCGCCTGCGGCGAATCATTTCAGCGCATACAGCGCCGCCCGATGGGAGCGCCCATTCTCAATTATCCATTATCAATTTTCAATTAACGAGGCCCCGTCCATCTCGCGGGGCTTCTCCAGGCCCATCAGGTCCAGCATGGTGGGCGCGATGTCGGCCAGCCGGCCGTCCCGCAGCGCCACGTTGGCCCCCACAATATAGAAGGGCACCAGATTGGTGGTGTGGGCGGTGTAGGGGGTCACCCCGTCGTCGTCCAGCATCCGCTCGGCGTTGCCGTGGTCGGCGGTGATGAGGCTGACGCCCCCCATGCCGGAGGTGGCCTCCACCACGCGGCCGACGCACTCGTCCACCGTCTCCACCGCCAGGCGGGCGGCCTCGTACACGCCGGTGTGGCCCACCATGTCGCAGTTGGCGAAGTTGAGGATAATCACGTCGTACTCGCCGCTCTCGATGCGCCTGACGGCCTCCTCGGTGACCTCCCGGGCGCTCATGTCGGGCTTGAGGTCATAGGTGGGCACCTTGGGGGAGGGGATCAGGGCCCGCTCCTCGCCGGGGAACACCTTCTCCTGCCCGCCGTTGAAGAAGAACGTCACGTGGGCGTACTTCTCCGTCTCGGCGATGCGCAGCTGGGTCAGGCCCAGGCGGGAGATATACTCGCCGAAGGTGTTGACCAGCTCGTGGTGGGGGAAGGCCACGCTGACGTTGGGCATGGTGGCGTCGTACTCGGTGGTGCATACGAAGTGCACCGGGAAGAAGCCGCGCCTGCGCTCCACGTCGGAGAAGGCGGGATCCACGAAGCAGCGGGTGATCTCCCGGGCCCGGTCAGGCCGGAAGTTGAAGAAGATGACGCTGTCGCCCTGGCTGATTTTGGCGTTTTCCGCGCAGACCACGGGCTCCACGAACTCGTCGGTGACCCCCGCGTCATAGGATTTCTGCACCGCGTCCACCGGGTCGGGGTTGAAGGGGGCGGCGGCGCAGGCCATGGCGTCGTAGGCCCGCTGCACCCGGTCCCAGCGCTTGTCCCGGTCCATGGCGTAGAAGCGGCCCATGACGGTGGCGATCCGCCCCACGCCGATCTCGGCGCACGTTGCGGCCAGGGCGGCCACGAAGTCGCGGCCCGAGGACGGGGGCACGTCCCGCCCGTCCAGGAAGCAGTGGATATACACCTTGTCCAGGCCACGCTCCTTCGCCATCTTCAGCAGGGCGTACAGGTGGGTGTTGTGGCTGTGCACACCGCCGTCGGACAGAAGGCCCATCAAATGCAGCGCGGAGCCCTCCGCCTTGCAGGCATCCATGGCGGCGGTATAGGCCTCGTTCCGGAAGAAGCCGCCGTCGGAAATGTCCTTGCTGATCCGGGGCAGGTCCTGGAACACCACCCGGCCCGCGCCGATGTTGGTGTGGCCCACCTCGGAGTTGCCCATCTGCCCCTCGGGCAGGCCCACGTCCAGCCCGGAGGCGGACAGCTTGCAGCCGGGGCATTCGGCAAAGATTTTGTCCAGGTTGGGGGTGCGGGCGTTTTTGACGGCGTTGCCCTCTGCCTCGTCCCGCAGGCCGAACCCGTCCATGATAATCAGGGTAGTCGGAGTTTTACTCATAGTTTCCCTCGAATCTATTAAGATACCGGGCAAATCAATCCTGGTTGGCGGCGTTTGTCCCCGCGCAATTCCGATTGCGCGGGGGCCCCTTTAATTTCATTTATCACCGGGTGGGACTGAATCCCACTCGGCTCCGCCGCACCCGCGGCGGGGGGCTCGGCCGCCGCGTGGATGGCGCTCAATCCTGGTTGGCGGCGTTTACGATCTGCACGAAGTCGGGGGCCTTCAGGGCCGCGCCGCCGATGAGGCCGCCGTCCACGTCGGGCTGGGAGAGCAGCTCCTTGGCGTTCTTGGCGTTCATGGAGCCGCCGTACTGGATGGTGACGGAGCGGGCCACGCGGGCGCCGTACAGCTTGCGGATGACGGCGCGGATGGCCTCGCAGACCTCGCCGGCCTGGTCGGCGGTGGCGGTCTTGCCGGTGCCGATGGCCCACAGGGGCTCGTAGGCGATGACCACGTGGCGCATCTTCTCGGCGGGCACCCCGGCCAGGGCGGCCTTCACCTGGTAGGAGATCAGGTCCATGGTCACGCCCAGCTCGCGCTGCTCCAGGCTCTCGCCCACACAGACGATGGGGTACAGCCCGGCCTCCAGGGCGGCGTGGACCTTCTTGTTGACGGTGAAGTCGGTCTCGTTGTAGTAGCTGCGGCGCTCGGAGTGGCCGATGATGACGTACTTCACGCCCAGCTCCTTGAGCATCTCGGCGGACACCTCGCCGGTGTAGGCGCCGTTGGCCTCGTAGTGGCAGTTCTCCGCGCCGATGGCCACCCGGCACTCCTTGAACAGGCGCACGGCGGCGGGGATGTTCACGTAGGGCACGCAGAGCACCACCTCGCACCACTTGGGCTTGCCCAGCAGGGGCTTGAGCTCCTCGGCGAAGGCGCGGGTCTCGGAGAGGGTCTTGTTCATCTTCCAGTTGCCGGCGATGATGGTCTTTCTGTAACGGCGGTTCATGACAACCAGTCCTTTCTGTTTTTCCCCACACGGCCCCGGGGCCGTGCGGGGACCCCAAATAATTTTACATCCTCGGGCGGAATGAATCCGCCCTGCGGCAAGGTTTTGGCTGCGGCCAAAACGCTTGGGACGCGCCACTCGGCGCGGCTCGCTGCTGCTCGCGTTGCTGCACGGCAGCGGAAACAATTGATCATGGTGGGCAGCTCCCCGTCCCGCCGCAGCGGAATTATCAATTGTCAATTATCCATTATCAATTATTTATCCAGCAAACACGCCACTCCGGGCAGCTCCTTGCCCTCCATGAACTCCAGGGAGGCGCCGCCGCCGGTGGAGATGTGGGTCATCTTGTCGGCGTAGCCCAGTTGCTGCACGGCCGCGGCGCTGTCGCCGCCGCCGATGATGGTGATGGCCTGGGTCTGGGAGAGGGCCTGGGCCACGGCCTCGGTGCCCGCGGCGAAGGCGGGGAACTCAAACACGCCCATGGGGCCGTTCCAGATCACGGTGCCCGCGTCCTTCACGGCGTCGCAGTAGAGCTTCACGGTCTCGGGCCCGATGTCCAGGCCCTGCCAGCCGTCGGGGATTTCGCCGGTGGGGACCACCTGGCGCTTGGCGTCGGGGGCGAAGGCGTCGGCGCACACGGTGTCCACGGGCAGCAGGAGCTTCACGCCCTTGGCCGCGGCCTTGGCCACCATCTCGTTGGCGTAGTCCTCCCAGTCGGCCTCCAGCAGGCTGTCGCCCACCTTACCGCCCTTGGCGGCGGAGAAGGTGTAGGCCATGCCGCCGCCGATGATGATGGTGTCGGCGATCTCCAGCAGGTTGTTGATGACGCCGATCTTGGAGGAGACCTTGCTCCCGCCCAGGATGGCCACCAGGGGGCGCTTGGGGTTTGCCAGTGCGCCGCCGATGATCTCCAGCTCCTTCTGAATCAGGAAGCCGCTGACGGCGGGCAGGTAGTCGGCCACGCCCGCGGTGGAGGCGTGGGCGCGGTGCACGGCGCCGAAGGCGTCGGATACGTACACGTCGGCCATACCGGCCATGGCCTTGGCCAGCGCCGGGTCGTTCTTGGTCTCGCCCTTCTCAAAGCGGGTGTTCTCCAGCAGCATGATCTCGCCCGGCTTGAGGGCCGCGGCCTTGGCCTGGGCGTCGGGGCCCACCACGTCGGCGGCCATAATTACGCTTTTGCCCAGCAGCTCGCTCAGCCGCGCGGCCACGGGGGCCAGGCTCAGCTTGGGGTCGGGCCCCTCCTTGGGCTTGCCCAGATGGGAGCAGGCGATGACGGCGGCGTTCTGCTCCAGCAGGTATTGAATGGTGGGCAGGGCGGCCACGATGCGCTTGTCGTCGGTGATGGCGCCGGTGGCCTTGTCCTGGGGCACGTTGAAGTCGCAGCGCAGCAGCACCTTCTTGCCCGCCACGTCCACGTCCTTCACGGTCTTTTTGTCGTAGTTCATAGTGATTTCTCCCTTCTTACACATGCCATTTCGCCCTCCTGCAGCAGACCGGGGAAATTCCACTGCCGCAGAGCCTCGTATGCAAGGATTGCCACGGAGTTGGCCAGGTTCAGACACCGGGCCCCCTCCTGGATGGGGATACGGATACAGCGCTCGGCATGGGCGCGGCGCAGCGCCTCGGGCAGGCCCGCGGTCTCCTTGCCGAAGAGGAGCCAGCAGTCCGGCGCAAAGACGGCCTCGGTGTAGGGCCTGGGGGCCTTGGCCGTGGCCAGCCAGATGTCGCGGGCCCCCGTCTTGCCAAAGAAGTCCTCCAGGTTCTCGTACACCCGCAGATCCACCATATGCCAGTAGTCCAGCCCCGCCCGCTTGACCGCCTTGTCGCTGATGTCGAAGCCCAGGGGCTTCACCAGGTGCAGGCGGCTGCGGGTGGCGGCGCAGGTGCGGGCGATGTTGCCCGTATTCATGGGGATTTCGGGCTCCACCAGTACGATATTCAGCAAGGATTCTCCCCCGTTCCGCCGGTTCGGCGCATCTGCCGCGTCCGATTCAACGCGCCCTATTGTACTCCAAAATGGCGCGGATTTCAACATCAAATCCGTCGAAAAATCCATAAATCTTCAATTTTGTACCCCCGAAAAGTTGGAAAGGCCTCTATTCCGCGCGTCACGTTTTATAGACCCGTCAGTTTATATTGTAATCCTGTGGGGGGTCTGCTATAATGGCGGAAAAGAGGATTCTCTTCTACAGCAGTGTAATGGAGTGTGAGCGTATTGGTCAAGAAGCGCATTGTGGTCAAGGTGGGCACCTCCACCCTGACCCGTGACACCGGCAGCCTGAACCTGCATAATATGGATATTCTGGCCCGCACCCTGTCGGATCTGAAGGGCATGGGGCACGAAATCGTGCTGGTGTCCTCAGGGGCCATCGGCATCGGCACCACCAAGCTGCGCCTGGGGGCGCGGCCCACCGAGCTGCGGGTGAAGCAGGCCGCCGCCGCCGTGGGCCAGTGCATGATCATGCACATCTACGACAAGCTCTTCTCCGAGTACAACCGGGTGGTGGCCCAGATCCTGCTGACCGGGGAGGACGTGGATTCGCCCGTGCGCTCGGAGCACCTGCACAACACCTTTGAGGCCCTGCTGGAGCTGGGGGTAATCCCGGTGGTGAACGAGAACGACTCGGTCTCCTCCGCCGAGATCGAGACCGGCAAATGCAAGGTGCTGGGCGACAACGACACCCTCTCCGCCATGGTGGCCCGGCTGTGCGGGGCCGACCTGCTGGTGCTCTTCTCCGACATCGACGGACTCTACGACGCGGACCCCCACAAGAACCCGGACGCCAAGCTCATCCACACCGTGCGGGCCATTACCCCGGAGCTGCGGGCCATGGCCGGGGGCGCGGGCACCTGGCGGGGCACCGGCGGCATGGCCACCAAGCTCAGCGCCGCCGAGATCGCCATGGGGGCGGGCATCGACATGGTCATCGCCAACGGGGAGGCGATGTCCGCCCTCTACGACATCGTGGAGGGGAAGGACGTGGGGACCCGCTTTATCGGAAAGGGGAGGAATTGATATGACCGTATTGGAGACCCAGGGCATGGCCGCCAAAAACGCCGCCCGCAGGCTGGCCGTGGCGGCCTCGGCCCAAAAGGACGCCGCGCTGGAGGCCGTCGCCGCCGCCCTGGAGGCGCGTCGGGACGAGATCCTCTCCGCCAACGAGGCGGATATGGCCGCCGCCCGCGCCGCCGGGATGCGTCCGGCCCTCCAGGACCGGCTGGCCCTGGACGCAGACCGGGTGGCGGGCATCGTGGCCGGGGTGCGGCAGGTGATCGCCCTGCCCGACCCCATCGGCGCCGTCACCGGCATGTCCAAGCGGCCCAACGGCCTGACCATCGGCAAGCGCCGGGTGCCCCTGGGGGTCATCGGCATCATCTACGAGGCCCGGCCCAACGTGACGGTGGATGCCGCCGCCCTGTGCCTCAAGTCGGGCAACGCGGTCATCCTCCGGGGCGGCAAGGAGGCCTTCCGCAGCAGCAGGGCCATGGTGGCGATTATGCGGGACGCGCTGGAGGCCGCCGGGCTGCCCCGGGACTGCATCGCCCTGGTGGAGGACACCAGCCGGGAGAGCGCCAACGAGCTGATGAACCTGACCGGGTACCTGGACGTGCTCATTCCCCGGGGGGGCGCGGGGCTTATCCGCTCGGTGTGCCAAAACGCCCGGGTGCCCGTCATCCAGACCGGCGTGGGGGTGTGCCATGTGTACGTGGACGGGCAGGCCGACCTGGACATGGGCGCCCGAATCATCTTTAACGCCAAGTGCTCCCGCCCCTCGGTGTGCAACGCCGCCGAGTGCCTGCTGGTGGACCGGGCGGTGGCGGGGGACTTCCTGCCCATGGCCTGGGAGCTGTTGAAGACTAAAAACGTGGAGCTGCGGGGCTGTCCCGAGGCCCGGGCCATCCTGGGCGACTGGGTGACGCCCGCCGCGGAGGAGGACTGGGACACCGAGTTTGGGGACTACATCCTGGCCGTGAAGGTGGTGTCCGGCCCCGGCGAGGCCATCGAATTTATCAACGCCCACGGCACCGGCCACTCGGAGGCCATCGTCACCGACAACTACTTCACCGCCCAGCGCTTCCTGGACGAGGTGGACGCGGCGGCGGTGTACGTCAACGCCTCCACCCGCTTCACCGACGGCGGTGAGTTCGGCCAGGGGTGCGAAATCGGCATCTCCACCCAGAAGATGCACGCCCGGGGCCCCATGGGCCTGGAGGAGCTGACCAGCTCCAAGTACATCGTCTACGGCACGGGACAGACCCGCTGAGCATAGGATGGGGTGTATCTGAGAATTGGCGGAATGGCGAATGGCGAGGGATTTTCCCGTCAGGCAAGCCAATTTTTCGCAGGAATCCTGGGTGGATTGCAAAGAAAATTGGCGAAGCATGGCGGAAAAAGACCCGCCATGCGGCGTTTTGACGATTCTCAGGTGCACCCCGAGGCGGCCCGGAGTTGGGAGTTCATGCTACATACGGCGCGGCTGGTAGAACCTGTACCCGCCGCGCCGTATGAATTTCCCATCGGAGGTGCCGCTTGATGAAAACGCGCGAACTGGAGCTGGCCGGCAGCGACTACGTGGTCTACGACCTGGGCGAGCTCGCCCCCTCCGGACGGGGGCGGATCGTGGAGTTCTCCCTGCGCCTGAAGGACATCCTGCCCGACCGGCGGGTGGCGGTGGCGGTGGAGCTGCGCGAGCAGGACACCCAGGAGCGGGAGTTTCCCCGCGGCCTGCGCACCTACGCCGTGCCGCCCCACGACGGCCCGGTCCGGGACGTGGTGCTGCGCCCCATCCGCTTCATCCTGCCCGAGGAGCTGGACGTGAGCCGCGACGGCCTGCGCCGCCTCACCGTGCGGGTGGACGCCCACTATATCGACTCCGGCGGGCTGTGCATCCTGCCCGAGGCATAAACGGCAAGGCCCCGCCATCCCGGCGGGGCCTTGCTGCGGTTTGTCGTGCGCTGGATGCAAGCGTCGCTATTACATGCTTATTCGGATAAGGCGGGTGATGGTGGACGGGCGATTCGTGAATCGCCCCTACGGGCCTGGAGCAGCGGGCCGATGAGGGCATCGGCCCCTACGAGTGCCAAGCGCCGTATTGGGCATGGCAGTACGGGCGGCTTTTCAGGCACCTGTTGAACCGCAACTATTACCAAGTCTGGGCGGGTCATGTGCCGCAGGGTCCAGGTGTCCGGGGGACACCTTTATGCATTCGGGCGCAGCCTCCTTTGAAAAACGAAGCCCGGGTTGTTTCTTTCCGGAGTTCTTTGCAAGCAAAGAATCCCGCCGCCGGAGGCCGGATCTCCAAAAAGGAAACGGATTGCCGTGTCGGCCCCGCGGGGCCTCCTCATAATAACACGCCGCCTTTTCCGTCTTAGCCATATTAAAAAATATCACTAATATACCTTTCCGACAAGCAATGCGGGGCGCGGCCGATTGGCCGCGCCCCGCTATTTATCACCGCGCTTCCGCCCAGCTTTTCAGCTGGTCCAGTAGCTCGATTGCCTTGAATTTGACCACGTAGCCCTCGCTCTCCCCCGTGATGAGGGAGACCTCGTCCCCGCTGAAGCCGCCGTTGAGGGCGGTCTCGGTGGTGGTCTCGGTCACCGAGCCCAGGCAGAGGGGCGGAAAGACCACGCACCACCAGTTGCGCCCGCCGCCCTCGCCGATGACCACCCGCAGGGCGGTGTAGTTTCCGGCGGGCAGGGCGAAGTCGGTGTACTCCTTGGTGGGGAACCACACGTCCTGCTCCAGGGAGGCGGTGACGGGGTACGCGTACCCCTCCTCCCCCACCACGGCCGCCCCGGCCGCGGCCATCTCGCCCAGCCGGGCGGTGATGGCCGCCTCGGCCTGCTCCAGCGTGGCGCCGGGGGGCACCAGATCGCCCGCCTCGGCCAGGATGCGGTCCCGCACCTGGAGCTTGAGGGCCTGGTCGGTCTCGGAGTCCGAGTTTGCGATGACGTGCAGGCGGATTACCTTGTCCGCCAGGGCGGACTGCTGCCCGTCCAGCCAAACCCCCAGCAGCGCGGCCGCCGCCACGCCCAGCAGGAGGGCCAGCTCCCAGCGGCGCAGCCGGTTCGGGGAGGTCTTTTTCGTCTTACTCATAAAAAATCACCGTCCACTATGTATTGCCTACATTGTGGACGGTGTTTTCCCGTTTTATTCAAGTATTTTAAAATTCCGCGCCCCGCACCCCGGTGAGGAAGGCGTCCCGGTAGCTCTCCCGCAGCTCCGCCCAGGCCCGGCGGGCACCCGCCATATCGTCAAACAGGCCGAACACCGTGGGCCCGGTGCCGCTCATGCTGGCCCCCAGGGCCCCGTGCTGGATGAGGGTGTTCTTGATGGCCGCGATCTCCCCCGCCCGGCGGCGGGGCAGCGCGTCCTCGAACACGTTGTACACCCGCCGGGCCGCGCCGGCCAGATCCCCGGCCTCCAGCGCGGCGATCATGCCCGCCGTGTCGGGGCGGCGGCGCAGGCGCACCGCGTCGATGGCGGCGAAGAGCTCCGGCGTGGACACCGACCAGCCCGGCTTGCACAGCACCACGCGGCACTCCGGCAGCGGGGGCAGCGGGGTGAGGCGCTCCCCCCGGCCCTCGGCCAGGGCGGTGCCGCCCAGCACGCAGTAGGGCACGTCGGAGCCCACCCCCGCGCCGATCTCCGCCAGCCGGGCCGGGGGCAGGTGCAATCCCAGCAGCTCATTTAAAGCCCGCAGCACGGCGGCGGCGTCGGCGCTGCCCCCGGCCATGCCCGCGCACACCGGGATATGCTTGCGCAGATCCAGCGCCAGCCCGCCGCAGTCCGCCCCCACGGCCCCGCACAGGCGCAGGGCGGCGGCGGCGGCCAGGTTCTTTTCCCCGGTGGGCAGGAAGCCCAGGTCGGTGCCGACCCGCAGGGGGGCCCCGGTGCCCGTCTCCACGGTGATGTGGTCGCACAGGTCCACCGTCTGCATCACCATGCGCAGCTCGTGGTAGCCGTCCGCCCGCTTCCCCAGCACGTCCAGGGTCAGATTCAGTTTGGCCCAGGCCTTGGTCTCCATCCGCGCCATATGGCATTACTCCCTGATTTTTCTGGCCTCCAGATAGAAGCGCTTGTCGTGCGCCTCCCCCATCGAAAAGGTCTTGCGGGGCAGCGCCCCGTCCCGGATCACGGTGGGGAAGAGCTGCTCCTTGCCCAGGGCGGGCAGCAGGAAGGCCAGGTTCCCCGGCCTTTCGGCCAGCGCCCGGGCCACCTGGGCGCCGTGGATATAGTCGATGCGCCCCCCGTGGGCCTGGACGTAGGCGTCCAGGAAGGGCTGGAGGGTGCCCACCTCCAGCTGGGCGGCGGGGTGGGGCACGGTGACCGCCCCCCTGCCCCCGGCGTGGACGTAGCGCAGCACGTGCCCGTCCCCCTCCCCCGGATACGCGCCGGGGTAGGCGCAGGCCAGCGCCTCTATCACCGCCTCCGGCTCCACGCCGAAGAGCACCCGGTGGATGGCCTCGAACTCCAGGGAGGCGTCGTGCAGGTTCACCAGCTCCACCAGGGCGTACCGGGCGGGCAGGCGCTCCCACTGGTCCGGCGGGGTGAGGCGCTTCTGCCGCTCGTAGCACTCCTTGGCGGTGGCCAGGGAGTGGTTGCCGTCCCCCACGGCGAAGAGGAGCACGGGGGCGTCCTGGGTGCCGTAGCGGCGGTTGAAGGCGGCGGGGTCGGCCAGCGCGGAGAGGGCCGCGGCCACGGCGTGCGTCTGCGCGCCGGTGAGCTTCCAGCCCGCGATGTGCCCGCCCCGCTCCATCAGGTCGAAGTCGTAGACCTGCTCCATCTCCCCCTTGGCGGCGGAGAGGGGCTCTATCACCGTCCTGTCCGGGTCGTCGCACAGGAGCATGATGTGGGGCAGCTCCAGGGGGGCGTTCTTGCGCACCGCCACCCGGGGCGGGATGCGGGCGGCCACGGTGCCCTCGGTGGCCCGGACGGGGGTGTCCGCCCCCGTCTCGTAGTCGTACTGTTCCAGATCCACCTTGCCGATAAGGCCCCGGCGCAGGCGCAGGTTGTCCAGCCGCCGTTCCACGTACAGCAGGGCGCCGGGCAGGCACTTGAAGCGCTCCTCCCGCAGGTAGCGGGTCATGGTGTTGTTCACGTCCATGATGTCGGTCTCCACGCTGGGGCCGTCCAGGCAGCTCTCGGGCAGGATCAGCCGCAGGGCGGACGGGGCGGCGCCCACGGTCTCCTCCACCCGCTGCCAGTACTCGGGCTGGGAGGTATACTGGTCGCAGGCCACCACGGCCCACTTGTCGTAGGCGCAGTTCTGGGGCAGCAGGATGTCGGCCGGGGAAAAGGCCGGGCCGTCGAATGTACCGGGCATGGGCGGGCGCCTCCTCAATTCATCTCAAAGAGCAGGGGCATCAGGGCGGACGCGCCGTCGGGAAGGCAGCGGCCCCGCGCCCCGCTTTTCTCATTATAAGGCAAGCCGCGCCCCGTGTCTACCCGGCTGTCGAACAAAAGGAAGGGAACCGGGTCCCCGTCATGGCCCCGGGTGGCGGTGAGGGTCTTGTGGTCGGAGAGCATCAGCAGGCGGTAGTCCATGCCCCGCGCCTCCAGCGCGGCGGCCAGGGGGGCGGTCACCCGGCTGTCCAGCCACTCGATGGCCTGGAGCTTGCCGGGCAGGTCCCCGTTGTGGGTGCACTCGTCGGGGGCCTCCACGTGGACGGCGGCGAAGTCGTACCCCGCCACCAGGGCCTCCACGGCGGCGGCGGCCTTGCCCTCGTAGTTGGTGTCCAGCTCCCCGGTGGCCCCCTCCACCAGCTTCACGTCCAGGCCGGAGAGGCGGGCGATGCCGTGGCACAGGGGCACGGCGGAGATGACCACGCCCTTTTTATGGTACTTGTCCGCGAAGGACTCCAGCGCCACGCCGGTGCCCTCCGCCCAGAACCATATGCCGTTGGCGGGCAGCTTGCCCGCGGCGCGGCGGGCGGCGTTGACGGGGTGGCCGTCCAGCAGGGTGTGGGCGCGCTCCATCAGATCCCTGAGCACCCCGGCGTTGGGGCAGCCCGAGGGCAGCCACGGGCCGATCACCTCCCCCAGGTGGTCGTGGGGCGGGGCCAGCTTGATCCCGGCGATGTCCGCCCCCTTCTGCACCGCGATGTGCCGGAAAGAGGGGGCCGGGTGGATCTCCATGCCCGCGGCGGCCGCCGCGGCCTGGAACTCCGGGTGGGCGAAGAGGTACTCCACCAGCTCCATGGACTGCTCCCCCCCGATGGAGCCGCCGGAGTGGGAGAGGATCTTTTTCTCCCCGAAGGGCAGCTCCCCGTCCTCCAGCGCCACCATATTGCAGCGGTAGGACACGTCGCCGGGGGAGAGCTGGATGCCGGAGGCGGCGGCCTCCAGCGGGGAGCGGCCGGTGTAGCAGCGCCGGGGGTCGTTGCCGAAGATGGAGAGGATGGCGGTGTCGCTGCCGGGGGGCAGGCCCCGGGGGCAGTTGGACACCGCGCCCACCTCCCCCCTGGCGGCCAGGGCGTCGATGTGGGGGATCTGCGCCTTTTCCAGCGGGGTCAGACCGCCCAGCTCGGGCACCGGGTTGTCGGCCATGCCGTCGCCGATGATGAGGACGTATTTCATGCGGGGTCCCTCCTTCAAAATATGGTAAGCGCTTTTTTTCCGCGCGGGCTTGACTTTGACACCGTGTCGTCGTTTATACTCAGGGGCAGAGAGGAGGTGGGCGCGTGGAGCCCATGACCATCAGCCAGGTCTCCAGGGGCCTGGGCGTCTCGACCAGGATGCTGCGCTACTACGAGCAGGCGGGGCTGATCTGCAGCTTCCGGCGGGAGGGATACGCCTACCGCATGTACGACGCCGGGGCGGTCTCCCGCCTCAAGCAGATCCTGCTGCTGCGCAAGCTGCGCATCCCCGTGCGGCAGATCAAGGTGATTTTACAGCACCCGGACGCCGTGGCCGCGGTGGAGATCTTCCGGCGCAACCTCAGCGCGCTGGACGAGGAGATCACCGCCCTGTCCACCATCCGGGAGATACTCAGCCGCTTTGTGGCCCAGCTCAGCCAGGCGGCCGAGCTGCCCCTGGAGCGCCTGCTCGACCGGGACGGCGCGCTGCTGGCCGGCCTGGAGGGCCTGAGCCTGGTCAGCATCAACTTCAAGGAGGATCAGATGGAAAACCTGAAAAAAGCGGACAAGCGCCTGTCCAGGCTCAGCGGCGTGCGCATCGTGTACCTGCCCCCCGCCGCCGTGGCCGCCGCCCACCACGTGGGGGACGACCCGGAGACCCACGCCAACGGCCTCATCGACCGCTTTGTGCTGGACACCGGCCTGCACAGGCGTATGCCCGGCCTGCGGCACTACGGCTTCAACCACCCCAACCCGGTGGACGAGACTGGCTTCCACGGCTACGAGACCTGGGTGACCATCCCCGACGACATGCCCGTGCCGCCCCCGCTGGTCAAGAAGCACTTCCCCGGCGGGCTGTACGCCGCCCACATGATCGCCTTCGGCAATTTCAACGAGTGGCAGGACCTGCTGGAGTGGGTCATGGCCAGCGATACCTACGAGTTCGCGGGGGACTTTTCTGATCAGGAGCACATGTGCGGGATGCTGGACGAGCATCTGAACTATATCAGCCACGTGGAGCTGCCCGACACCGAGCCGGAGGACCTCCAGCTGGACCTGCTGATGCCGGTGCGGGAAAAAAGGACGCGCGCCCCCCTTTGATTTGACTTTGGGGGCGATTGGGGGTAAACTATGGCTCACTCAAAGGAATAAGGAGACAGGACATGCTTGCATACAAATTCGACACCCAGCTTCTGATCGCCGGGCAGGACCTGGACGAGGACGACATCAACGACTATATCACCGCCCACTTCCCGGGGGACTGCCTGCTGGTGGTGGGGGACGAGGAGCTCGTCAAACTCCACTTCCACACCAACGAGCCCTGGCAGGTGCTGGAGTACTGCGCCGGTTTGGGGGACATCCACGACATCGTGGTGGAGAACATGCAGCGCCAGGAGGACGGCCTCCAGGGGTAAGAAAAAGACGGATTGCCGCGGCCTTGCGGGGCCTGCGGCAATCCGTTTCTTTGCGTTACAGCGCTCCCCGGGCCTTCTTTTTCTCCAGGTTGGTGAGGAAGTTGTCCAGCCGGGTCAGCGCCTCGGAGATGTCCTTCATGGAGGTGGCGTAGCAGCAGCGCACGAAGCCCTCGCCGCCGGGGCCGAAGGCGGAGCCGGAGATGACGGCCACCTTCTCCTCCAGCAAAAAGCGCTCGCAGAAGTCGTCGGAGCTCAGGCCGCTGGAGCGGATGTCGGGAAAGACGTAAAAGGCCCCCTTGGGCTCGAAGCAGCTCAGGCCGATGCGGCGCAGGCCCTCCAGCAGGTAGCGGCGGCGGCCGTCGTACTCGTCGCGCATGCGCTCGATGTCCCTATCGCCGTTGCGCATGGCCTCCACCGCCGCGTACTGGCTGGTGGTGGGGGCGGACATGATGCCGTACTGGTGCAGCTTGAGGATCTGCTCCACCAGCTCCCGGGGCCCGCAGACGTAGCCCAGGCGCCAGCCCGTCATGGCGTAGCTCTTGGAGAAGCCGTTGACCACCACGGTGCGCTCGTACATGTCGGGCAGGTTGGCCATGGACACGTGGTGCTGCCCGTAGGTCAGCTCCGCGTAAATTTCGTCCGACAGGACAATAATATCCGTGCCGCGCAACACGTCGGCGATGGCCTCCAGGTCCGCCCGGCCCATCACCGCGCCGGTGGGGTTGTTGGGGAAGGGCAGCACCAGGCACTTGGTGCGCGGGGTAATGGCGTCGCGCACCTCCTGCGCCGTCAGGCGGAAGTCGTCCTCCGCCTTCGTCTGCACGTACACCGGCGTGCCCCCCGCCATGGAGACCAGGGGGCCGTAGCACACGAAGGAGGGCACGGGGACGATGACCTCGTCGCCGGGGTTGAGCAGGCAGCGGAAGGTCAGATCGATGCCCTCGCTGCCGCCCACGGTGACCACCACCTGGTGGGCGAAGTCGTACTTCAGGCCGAAGCGGCGCTCCTGGTAGGCCGCGATCTCCCGCCGCAGCTCGGCCAGGCCGGCGTTGGAGGTGTAGCGGGTCTTGCCCTTCTCCAGGGAGTAGATGCCCGCGTCCCGGATGTGCCAGGGGGTGACGAAGTCGGGCTCGCCCACCCCCAGGGAGATGGCGTCCTTCATCTCCTCCAGGATGTCGAAGAACCGGCGGATGCCGGAGGGCGGCACCTCCTGGATCCGCTTGGAGAGAATGCTTTCGTAGTTCATGAGAAAATAAACTCCCTTTCGCCGGGCGCCTGCTTTTCAAAAATCAGGTGCTTTTCCTTATATTTCTTGAGGATAAAGTGGGTGGCGGTGCCCGTCACGTCCTCCAGGGGGGCCAGCCGGTCGCCCACGAAGGCGGCCACCTCCCGCAGGGTGCGCCCGGAGATAATCACCGTCATGTCGAAGGAGCCGGACATGAGGTAGAGGGACTCCACCTCGTCGTACTGGTAGATCCGCTCGGCCACCCGGTCGAAGCCCTCCTCCCGCTGGGGGGTCACCTTGACCTCGATGAGGGCGGTGACCGCCTCCCGGTCGGTGCTGTCCCAGTCCACGATGGCCTTGTAGCCCAGGATGACCTTCTCCTCCTCGTATTTCCGGACGGCCGCCTTGACCTCCTCCACCGTCATGTCCGCCATGGCGGCGAGCTGATCATGGGTCAGGGTACAGTCGTCCTCCAGCAGGCGAAGCAGCTTCGTCGCCTTCTCCATGCATATCCCTACTTTCCATTGGATTTTGAATTAGCCAACATTATACCTTTTCCTGATTTAAAATACAATCCCCATAAACCGCACAGTCTAATAACCTCCACCCTGCACAATCCGTTTCGTCATTTGGACGGTTTCTTTTGTCAATCTTTGTGCATATTTCACTGGAATTTTCGATTTTGGAGTGCTATGATATGCTTTATCTAATTATGAACTGACTGTAAATTGTACAGTTTCCCCACGATCTGGGGCCCGAGGAGGCGGCGGCTTTGGAGTATATCGATCTGGTCAACAAAATCATCTCGGCGGAGCACAGCGCCAAGGAGATCGCCCGGGAGGCCAAGGAGCGGGAGACCACCCTGGACGCGGATCTGGAGCGGGAGGCCGCCCGGATGCGCGAGGCCTATCTGGACCGGGCCCGCCGCAGGGTGGAGCAGGTCCGCGCCACCGAGACCCAGGCCGCCCAGGAGTCCATCGCCGCCCTGGACGCCAAGTTCGCCCTCGCCATGGACGCGGTGGAGGCCGCCTACGCCAAGAACAGGGACGCCTGGGTGGAGGCCATCTTCCAGCGCATTGCGGGCACCCAGGCATGATCCGCGCCGACATGACCTACGGCGCGCTGTGCGCCAAGACCCGCGCCCTCTACGGCAAGCGCCTGCGCCTTTCGGACTACCAGCACATGGCGGGCCTGGAGTCGGTGGAGGACGTGATGGAGTACCTGCGCCTCAAGCCGGGCTGGTCCGCCGCGGTGGACCATCTGCTGGAGCGGTACGGCGGCGGCTTCATCGGCCGGGTGGAGCTGGAGGCCGTGCTCTGGGACCAGGTGTACACCGAGTACGCGGGGCTGAGCCACTACGTGCCCCGCAGCGACAGGGCCATCATGCAGTTCCCGGTGCTGCTGGCCGAGGTGCGGGCCATCCTGGCCACCCTGCGCCGGCTCAAGGCGGGCCACGTCAAGGACACGCCTGTCTCCTTCCGGCTGCTGGCCGGCAGCAGGCTGGACCCCAAGGTGCTGTGGACCCTGCCCGACTACGCCGCCCTGACGGAGGCGGCAAAGGAGACCATCTACCACGCCGCCCTGCGGCGGATGCGCCCTGCGGAGGGGGAGGCGCTGCCCGACTACGCCGCCGCCGAGGCCCTGCTGCGCTCCACCTACTTCTCCCACATGTACCGCGTCATCCACAAGCAGTACGCCGGGGAGACCCAGAAGGTGCTGCTGCGGGCCTATGGGGAGCAGATCGACCTTCTGAACATCATCCACATACTGCGCCTCAAGACCTATTTCCCCGGCGTGGACAGCTATTTCGCCGTGCTCTTCCCCTTCAACTACCGGCTGCGGCCCGAGTTTATCCGCGCGCTGTGCGCCGCCCCCGACGCTGCGGGGGTCTTTGAGCTGCTGAAGGGCTCCCCCTACGCCTCCAGCTTCACCGACGTGGACGTGGGCGAGGTGGAGGACTACTACCGCCGGGCCTTCTACTCCTTTAATAAGCGCCAGCTCATCTCGGGCCGGCCCTCCATCTACACCGCCATGGCCTACCTGAACCTGAAGGAGCTGGAGCTGCGGGCCCTGGTCACGGTCATCGAGTCGGTGAAGTACGGCGCGCCCTACGACGATTCCTTTGCACGGCTAATCGGTGATTAGCCGTGCAAATTGAGAATTGATAATGGATAATTGATAATTGCGCTGCGGCGGGTTTTGGTACGACCGGATACGGCGGCGCCTCCCCATTCTCAATTCTCAATTGTCAATTATCAATTCACATTAAGAAGGGAGATGGTCTTTTGTCCGTCGTTCCCATGAAGCTGCTCACCATTGCGGGCCCGCTGGAACAGTTCGAGGCGGTGGTGCGCGAGAGTATCATCAACCAGGAATTCCACCCGGAGAACGCGCTCCAGCTCATGGAGGGCGTGAAGGGCCTGCGCCCCTTCCCCCTCTCCAACCCCTACACCGCCCTGCTGCGCCGGGCGGAGGAGGTGGCGCAGCGCCTGGGTGTGGCGCTGGAGTACGCCCCCTTCGGCGCGGGGATGGAGCCCGAGGGCCTGGGCGCCTACTTCGACACGCTGGAGGGCCGCATCGACGAGCTGGACGCCCAGGAGGCCGAGCAGGAGCGCCTGGGCGAGGAGGACCGGAGCATCGCCGCCCAGCTGGAGAACCTGCACGGCCTGTCCACCGATCTGGACGAGCTCTTCGCCCTGACCTACGCCCGCTTCCGCTACGGCTGGCTCCCGCGGGAGACCTACGACAGCTTCCGGGCCTCCATGGACGAGGAGGAGGATATTTTCTTCTTCCCCACCAACGTGGGGACCAAGCAGGTGTACGGGGTGTATTTCACCACCAAGGACGCCCACAAGCGGGTGGACAGCCTGATGAACTCCCTCCACTTTACCCGCATCCACATCGACGCCCAGCCCCACGGCTCGGCGGACGAGGCCATCGCCGACATGAACGCCCAGGCCGACGCCGCCCGGAAGAAGGCCGACGGCCTCAAGCGGGAGCTGGAGGAGCTGCGGGAGGGGGAGCGGCAGAAGCTGCTCTCCGCCTGCGCCTGGCTGCGCTACCAGAACGACGCCTACGACGTGCGGCGCTACGCCGCCCGCTCCCGGGAGACCTTCTACCTCATGGGCTGGGTGCCCGCGGACGAGCTGGAGGCCCTGGAGGGCAAGCTCGCCGCCTTTGAAAACCTCTCCTGCGTGGTGGACCGGGCGGAGGACGTGGGCGGGCTGCACCCCCCCACCAAGCTGAAAAACTCCTTCTTCGGGCGGATTTTCCGCCCGTTCCTGGAGATGTACGGCCTGCCCGCCTACAACGAGCTGGACCCCTCGGTCTTTATGGCACTGACCTACTGCCTGTTCTTCGGCATCATGTTCGGGGACATCGGCCAGGGGCTCTGCCTGGCCCTGGCGGGGCTGGTCCTGGCCCGCTGGAAGCACATGTGGCTGGGCAACATCATCACCTGCTGCGGGCTCTCCGGCGCCCTGTTCGGCTGCCTGTACGGCAGCGTGTTCGGCAACGAGGAGCTGCTGGGCGGCTTCAAGGTGCTGGAGGGGAACAACGTCATGACCCTGCTGATCCTCTCCCTGTCCCTGGGCGTGGTGATGCTTACCTTCGTCATGGTCCTCAACGTAATCAACGGCGTGCGGCAGAAGAATTTTGAAAAGATCCTCTTCGGCCCCAACGGCCTGGCGGGCATGGTCTTTTACCTGGGGCTCATCGGCATGGCGCTGGGCGCCATGACCGGCGCCGTCAACCTGATGACCCCGGTCTATATCCTCCCGGTGCTGATCCTGCCCCTCGTGCTCATGCTGTTGAAGGAGCCCCTTGCCAAGCTGCTCTCCGGCGACCCGGCGTGGAAGCAGGTCCGCTGGGGCGAGCTGGTGGGCCTGGGCTTCTTCGAGCTGTTCGAGACCCTGCTCTCCTACCTGACCAACTCCCTGTCCTTCCTGCGGGTGGGGGCCTACGCCATCACCCACGTGGGCCTGATGCTGGTGGTGCAGAAGCTGGCCGGCACGGGCAATATTGTGGTTCTGGTGCTGGGCAACGTGTTCGTCATGGGCTTCGAGGGCCTGCTGGTGGGCATCCAGGTGCTGCGTCTTGAGTTCTACGAGCTCTTCGGCCGCTTCTACGACGACGGCGGCATCCCCTACCAGCCCAAGAAGATCGACTACTCCGCGCGCAACAGCGCCTGAGCGCCCACCCTGTGACCCCTCAGTCCGCTTCGCGGACAGCTCCCCTATGAGGGGAGCCGAAAAGGTTTGGAGGTAATCTAAATGAAGTATCTTGTCCTGTCCCTGGCCGTGCTGGCCGTACTCTCCCCCCTGTTCCTCATCGGCGTGCGCAGCCTCAAGGGCCAAAAGGCCAGGCGGGCGCTGTCAGCGAACATCGCGGCCTTCTTCGGCTGCCTGGTGCTGGTGGCCGTCTGCGGCATCGGCGGCAGCGCCGCCGCCGCGGGCGCGGACGCCGCGGCCGCCGCCGGCGGTATCGCCGAGGGCCTGAAGTACGTGGGCGCCGCCCTGGCCGTGGGCCTGTCCGGCATCGGCGGCGGCATCGCCGTGGCCTCCTCCGCCTCCGCCGCCCTGGGCGCCATCTCCGAGAACGAGAAGGCCTTCGGCAAGGCGCTGATCTTTGTGGGCCTGGCCGAGGGCGTCGCCCTGTACGGCCTTATCGTGGCCCTGCTGCTCCTGTTCGTGTAGAGCTATGCGCTACTTCGTCATCACCGACAGCACCGACACCCTGGTGGGCCTGCGTCTGGCGGGCATCGAGGGGGTGGTGGTGCGGGAGGACGGCGAGATCCGCGCCGCCGTCGAGAAGGCCGCCCGCGACCCGGAGATCGGCGTGCTGCTGATCACCGAGGATCTCTCCGCGCGCTGCGCGGACCTGATCGCCCCGTTGAAGCTCACCGCCCACACGCCCCTGGTGGTGGAGATCCCCGACCGGCACAGCGGGGGCCGCGCCCCCGACTCCATCACCCGCTACATCCGGGAGGCCATCGGCGTCAAAATTTGAGAGGTGCACTATGCCAGAAATGACAAAAAAACTGGACCGCTTTACCGCCGCGATTCTGGCCGAGGCCACCGCCGAGACCGAGCGGACGCTGGACGACCTGAAAAAGAAGCGCGCCGCCGCCCTGGACCAGGCTGAGGACCGCATCCTGCTGGAGGCCTTCCACTACATCAAAAACGAGGTGGCGGCCATCCGGGCGGAGACGGGGCGCTCGGTCTCCCGCCACATGCTGGACAACAAGCGCGCGCTCTACCTGCGGCGGGAGGAGATCTCCCAGGAGGTCTTTGGCCTGGTGCGCGGCAGGCTGGAGGCATACACCGCCGCCCCCGCCTACGCCGAACGGCTGGCCGGGCTGTACCGCCAGGCGCTGGACACCCTTAAGGGCGCGGACGACGTGCGCGTCTACCTGCGCCCGGCCGACCTGCCCCTGGCCGGCGGGCTGCGCCGGGCCGTGCCCGGCCGGGAGGCCGAATTTGAGGCGGGCGACTTCACCCTGGGCGGGCTGGTGGCCGAGTCGGCCGGCCTGGGCCTGCGGGTGGACGCCACCTTCGACAACGCCATGGAGGAGCTCTCCGGCCACTTCGCCGAGCTCTTCGGCCTGTCCCTATCCGACGACGACGAATAATTGAGAATGGATAATTGACAATTGAGAATTGGAGCGCGGCCCTTCGTCCTCCATTATCAATTCTCCATTATCAATTCTCAATTATCCATTATCAATTCCACAAGGACTGGTGCTTATGAGCGGAAACCAATATCAGATATACGGCGTGAACGGCCCCGTGGTCACCGTGAAGGGCGGCAGGGGCCTGGCCATGATGGACATGGTGAACGTGGGGGACGAGGGCCTGATCGGAGAGGTCGTGGGCGTGGATGGGGATACCACCACCATCCAGGTCTACGAGGAGACCTCCGGCCTGGCCCCCGGCCAGCCCGTCGCGGGCCAGGGCGCGCCCATGTCCATTCTGCTGGGGCCCGGCCTGCTGTCCAATATCTTCGACGGCATCGCCCGCCCCCTGCGGGTCATTGAGGCGCGCAGCGGCCCCTTCATCGGCCGCGGCCTCAACATCCCCACGCTGGATTTGGAAAAGCGGTGGGACGTGACCGTCACGGTCAGGGAGGGCCAGCAGCTCAAGGCCGGGGACGAGTACGCCCAGTGCCCCGAGACCACCCTCATCCGCCACCGCTGCCTGCTGCCCGGCGGGCTGTCCGGCACCGTGACCCGGGCCGTCCCCGACGGGGCGTACACCGTGGACGACGTGCTGTGCGAGCTGACCGACGGCAAGGGCCGTGTGCATTTACTGAAGCTCTCCCAGCGCTGGCCCATCCGCCGGGCCCGGCCCATGGGGGCGCGCCTGCCCATCGACCGCCCCCTCATCACCGGCCAGCGCATCATCGACACCCTCTTCCCCATCGGCAAGGGGGGCGCCGCCGCCATCCCCGGCCCCTTCGGCGCGGGCAAGACCATGACCCAGCACCAGCTGGCCAAGTGGTCGGACGCCGACATCATCGTCTACCTGGGCTGCGGCGAGCGGGGCAACGAGATGACCCAGGCTTTGGAGGAGTTCTCCGAGCTGCTGGACCCCAAGAGCCGTCAGCCCCTGATGAACCGCACCATCCTCATCGCCAACACCTCCAACATGCCCGTGGCCGCCCGCGAGGCGTCGGTCTACACCGGCATGACCATCGCCGAATACTACCGGGACATGGGCTACCACGTGGCCCTGATGGCCGACTCCACCTCCCGCTGGGCCGAGGCCCTGCGCGAGATCTCCGGGCGGCTGGAGGAGATGCCCGCCGAGGAGGGCTTCCCCGCCTACCTGGCCTCCCGCCTGGCCGAGTTCTACGAGCGGGCGGGCTACGTGCGCACGCTGGAGGGCAGGGAGGGCAGCGTCACCGTCATCGGCGCCGTCTCCCCCCAGGGCGGCGACTTCTCCGAGCCGGTCACCCAGAACACCAAGCGCTACGTGCGCACCTTCTGGGGCCTGGACCGCGCCCTGGCCTACGCCCGCCACTTCCCCTCCATCAACTGGCTGACCTCCTACTCGGAGTACGCCACCGACCTCAAGCCCTGGTACGACGCCAACGTGGGGGCCAACTTCGTCTCCTGCCGCCAGCGCATCGCCAACCTGCTCCAGGAGGAGGCCAAGCTGATGGAGATCGTCAAGCTCATCGGCGCGGACATCCTGCCTGAGGATCAGAAGCTGACCATCGAGACGGCCAAGCTCATCCGCGTGGGCTTTTTGCAGCAGAACGCCTACCACGACATCGACACCTACGTGCCCCTGCCCAAGCAGCTGCGCATGATGGAGCTGATCCTCCAGCTCTACGACGGGGCAAAGGGCCTGCTGGAGCGCTCCATCCCCATGTCCCAGCTCATCGCCACCGGGATTTTCGAGACGCTGGTGAAGATGAAGTACGAGGTGCCCAACGACCAGCTGGAGAAGTTCGACGGCTACGCCAGGCAGATTGAGGACGCCGTCCGCCGGGTGGACCAGGCAAACCAATAATCGGGGTGATTGCATGAGACTTGAATATATCGGCCTGTGGTCGCTGTCCGGCTCCCTGATCGCCCTGAAGGGGGTGGAGGGGGTCTCCTACGACGAGATGGCGGAGATCACCCTGGCCGGGGGGGAGCGGCGCTACGGCCGCGTCATCCTCATCGACGGGGACCGGGTGGTGCTCCAGGTCTTCGAGGGCACCAAGGGCATCTCGCTGGAGAACGCCCGCACCCACTTTACCGGCCGGCCCATGGACATCGCCCTGTCCAAGGAGATGCTGGGCCGGATCTTCGACGGCGCGGGCCGCCCCATCGACGGCCTGGGGGAGATCTACCCCGAGGAGCGGCGGGACATCAACGGCTCAGCCATCAACCCCGTCTCCCGCCAGTACCCCAGAAGCTGCATCTACACCGGCATTTCCGCCATCGACGGCACCTCCACCCTGATCCGGGGGCAGAAGCTGCCCATCTTCTCCGGCTCGGGCATGAAGCACAACGAGCTGGCCGCCCAGATCGTCCGCCAGGCCAAGGTGGCGGGCGAGGACGGGGAGTTCGCCATCGTCTTCGCGGCCATGGGCGTGAAAAACGACACCGCCGAGTTCTTCCGCCGCAACTTTGAGGAGGCGGGCGCCCTCCAGCGGGTGGTCATGTTCCTCAACCTGGCCTCCGACCCCATCATCGAGCGCATCCTCACCCCCCGCTGCGCCCTGACGGCGGCGGAGTACCTGGCCTTCAACCACGGCTACCACGTGCTGGTCATCATGACCGACATGACCTCCTACTGCGAGGCCGTGCGCGAGTTCTCCTCCTCCAAGGGGGAGATCCCCTCCCGCAAGGGCTTCCCGGCCTACCTGTACTCCGACCTGGCCTCCCTCTATGAGCGGGCGGGCATGATCCGGGGCCGCTCCGGCTCCGTGACCCAGGTGCCCATCCTCACCATGCCCAACGACGACATCACCCACCCCATCCCCGACCTGACCGGGTACATCACCGAGGGGCAGATCGTGCTGGACCGGGACATGGAGCTGCAGGGCCTCTACCCCCCCGTGGCCATCCTGCCCTCCCTCTCCCGCCTGATGAAGGACGGCATCGGCGAGGGCTTCACCCGCGCCGACCACCCCGCCTTATCCAATCAGCTCTTCGCCTCCTACTCCAAGGTGCAGGACGCCCGGAGCCTGGCCTCGGTCATCGGCGAGGACGAGCTCAGTGATCTCGACAAGCAGTACCTGGAGTTCGGCAGGCTCTTCGAGCACCTGTTTATTGCCCAGGACATGACTCACAGCCGCACCATCGACCAGACCCTGGACTTGGGCTGGAAGCTGCTGACCCTGCTGCCCAAGTCCGAGCTGGACCGGGTGGACGCCGCCACCGTGGACGCCCACTACGTGGAGGGGGCCTACAAGACCATCCTGGAGGGCGGGGAGTAGGCTCCCCGCCCGACCCATCATTTCGCAGAGGAGGCGACGCCTGATGGCCGCCATACTGCCCACCAAGGGCAACCTGATGTCCGCCAAGCGCTCCCGCGCCCTGGCCTCCACGGGCTACGAGCTGCTGGACCGCAAGCGCAACATCCTCATACGGGAGATGATGGGCCTGATGGACACCGCCAAGGCGGTGCAGGACCAGATCGACGTGGTCTTTACCGAGGCCTACGCCGCCCTCCAGAAGGCCAATATCAGCCTGGGCATCTGCGACCGGATCGCCGAGTCGGTGGCCGTGGACGAGAGCCTGACCATCCAGTACCGCTCCGTGATGGGGGTGGAGCTGCCCCACATCCCCGACCGCTCCCCGCCCCCCAGGCCGGAGTACGGCTTCGCCTCCACCAGCTCCGCCCTGGACGACGCGTATATCAAGTTCCACAGGGTGAAGGAGCTCACCCGGCAGCTGGCCGAGGTGGAGACCTCCATCTACCGCCTGGCCGAGTCCATCCGCAAGACCCAGAAGCGGGCCAACGCCCTGCAAAACATCGTCATCCCCAACTTCGACCGCACCGTGCGCTTCATCACCGACGCGCTGGAGGAGAAGGAGCGGGAGGAGTTCGTCCGCCTGAAGGTGATCAAGGCAAACAAAGCGCATCAGGCAAGGTAGGCCGCCGGGATACCCGGCGGCCCCTTTTTTTCCGGATTCTACACCCGCCCGCCTTGACAGAATTTCGTCGCCTCTCTATAATATTTTACAGGAGGAAATAAACCGTATCGTATAAAAAGGAGGCGCGTACCATGTCCGATCGGGAAGAGGAGTTTTCCAACCTGATGGAGAATATGTACGTCATTCTCCGGCTCATGAACAAGTACAACATGCCACGCCACTACGGCACCGAGGACGAGCTCTACCTCAACGAGGTACATACCCTCAAGTGCATCGCCGAGCACCCCGGCATCAGCCTGTCCGAGCTGGGGGAGCGCACCCACCGCACCAAGGGTGCCACCTCCATGATGATCAACAAGCTGGAGTCCAAGGGCCTGGTGTCCAAGCGCTGCGCCGCCGCCGACGTGCGGCGCTACGAGCTCAACCTCACCGAAAAGGGGGAGCAGGTGGACCGCTTCCACCTCAGCTACGACGAGGGCCACTACCGGGATATGCTGGATTTCGTGCCCGACGCGCAGGCGGCCGACTTCCGCCGCGTCAACCAGATCCTGGAGGGCCTGATCCGCTACTATCTCAGCTGATTTCAATCATTTTCGTCAAATTGCCAAAATTTCCGCGCCCCGTGCGGAAATTTTGGCAATTCTATTGACATCTGCCCCGGCGGGGTTTATAGTCTGCCCTATAATCGTTTAGTCTCTAAACAAAACCAGGCCCGCGCATTATTTTTTTCGCCCATGGTTTAGCGGCTGAACTATAAAAGGAGTGATCGCATTGCCCCAGTCCGCCGGAAAAAAGCGCTTCCACCTCAAAGCCCCCAACCTGCTGGTCCTGATTTTCCTCATGATCCTCCTGGCAAGCCTGCTGACTTATGTGGTCCCCGCCGGACAGTTCGACCTGGACGAGAGCGGCAGCCTCATCACCGGCACCTACCACGCCGTGGCCCAGAGCCCGGTGAACCCCTGGCAGGCGGTCTGCCGCATCTTCGACGGCCTGGTGGCCAACGCCTGGGTCATCTCCATCGTGCTGCTGATGGGGGGCGCCATCGGCGCCATCCTCTCCACCGGCGCGGTGGAGGAGCTGATGGGCTTCGCCACCTACCGGCTCAAGGACAAGGGGCTCTACGTGCTGATCCCCATCTGCATGTACCTCATGTCCTTCCTCTCCGCCCTGGGCGGCAGCGACGCCTTCGTGGCCTTCGTGGCCGTGGGCATCGTCTTTGCCCGCAAGCTGCGCCTGGACCCCATCGCTGCGGTGGCCATCTTCTTCATGAGCTCCTTCGTGGGCTTCTTCAGCGGCCCCTTCTGCATGACCGCCCAGATCATCGCCGGGGTCACCCCCCTGTCCGGCTTCGTCTTCCGTCTGGTCTGGCTGCTGGTCAGCTCCACCATTTGCGTGCTCTACACCGTGCGCTACTGCGCCAGGGTGGCGAAGGACCCCGCCAAGAGCCTGATGGGCGACGCCGGCTGGCTGGACGAATGCGACAAGCCCTCCGACGCCCTCCGGGCCGTCCCCTTCCGGCCCCGCAGCGCGGTGGTGGTGCTGCTGCTCTTCGGCACCTTCATCTTCGTCACCGTGGGCATCATGACCATCGGCTGGGGTTATGCACAATTTGCCGCCGCCATGATGCTTTTGCTCATCGTTTGTGGTATCATCTACCGTATGGGGCCCAACGCCATCGCCGACGCCTTCGCCAAGGGGGTCATGTCCATGTCCTTCGTGGCGGTGGTCATCGGCATGGCCAAGGCCATCAGCCTGGTGCTGGAGGACGGCAATATCCTCCACACCCTCATCAACGGCGTCACCACCCCCCTGTCCTCGGTGCCCCAGGGGGTGGCCACCGTGCTCATGTTCCTGTCCAACCTGATCATCAACATCTTCATCCCCTCGGGCACCGGGCAGGCCGCGGTGGTCCTCCCCCTGATGTGCCCCATCGGGGATCTGCTGGGCATCCCCCGCCAGGTGGTGGTCTCCGCCTTCGTCTACGGCGACGGCCTGACCAACCTGTGCATCCCCACCTTCGGCGCCCTCATGGGGGCGCTGGGCATGGCCAAGGTGCCCTTCGGCAGGTGGCTGCGCTTTGTGTTCCCCTTCATCCTGCTCATGTTCGCAATCAATTCCGTGCTGCTCTTCGTCCTGACCGCCATCGGCTGGACGGGCATGTAGAGGGAGGCTCGCTATTATGGAGATTGAACGGCTGTGCCGGGCGGAACAGGACACCGCCGCCGCCCACCGCGCCCACCTGCACCGCAACCCGGAGCTGTCCGGCAAGGAGTTTGAGACGCTGCGCTACGTCCGGGAGGAGCTGGACAGGCTGGGCGTGCCCTGGGAGGAGATCCCCGACGGGGGCCTCCTGGGGCGGCTGAAGGGCCGTGCGCCGGGGCGCAAGCTGCTGCTGCGCTCCGACCTGGACGCGCTGGGCATCCGGGAGGACCCGGAGAATCTGGCCGGGCCCAAGGCCCTGGTCAGCCGGGTGGACGGGGTGTGCCACGCCTGCGGACACGACGCCCACACCGCCATGCTCCTCACCGCCGCCAAGGTCCTCGCCGCCCACCGGGACGAATGGGACGGGGAGATCCTCTTCCTCTTCGAGCGCGGGGAGGAGACCTCCTTCGGCGTGTTCCCCATCCTGCTCCACCTGCGCGCCCACGAGCCGGATCTGGACGGCGTGTGCGCCTTGCACGTGCTGGCCGACCTGGAGGCGGGCAGGCTCTCGGCCAACCCGGGGCCGGTGATGACGGGGGCGGTGTGCTTCGACGTGACCCTCCACGGCCAGGGGGGCCACAGCTCCCGTCCCGACCGCTGCAACCACCCGCTGGACTGCTTCGCCGCCATCTATCAGGCCATGACCGCCCTGCGCCAGCGCTACGTGACCCCCTACGAGTGCCTGACCTACACCGTGGGCCTGCTCCAGGCGGGCGGCAAGTCCAATATCATCCCGGAGTCCCTGCGCTTCGCCGGGCTGGCCCGGTTCTTCGACATGGAGGCCTGCGGCGAACCCTTCCGCCGGGAGTTCGAGCACATCGTGGCCTCCTGCTGCGCCACCTACCGCTGTACGGCGGAGTACGGCTACCTCACCGGGCCCACCATCCCCGTGGTCAACCACCCGGACTGCGCCGCCATGGCGCGGCGGGCCGTCTCCGCCTGCCTGGGGCCGGACGCCCTGGCCGCGGCCGAGCCCTGGATGGCCTCGGAGAGCATGGCCTTCTACAACTACTTCTACCCCGGCGTGCTGCTGTTTCTGGGCATCCGGGACGGGGAGAAGGGCATGGGGGCCGAGCACCACAACGGGAAATTCGACCTGGACAGCGGCCTTCTGTGGCGGGGGGTGGCCGCCGAGGTGGCCTACGCCCTGGAGTTTTTGAACGGCGGCGCGCCCATCTCCTTCACCCCGCCGGACCGGCGCCCCGAGGACCTGGCCCGCCTGTACTGCTAGAAAGGAAGCGAAACGATGACCTACAACTTCGACCAGCCCATCGACCGCTGGGGCACCAACAGCGCCAAATGGGACTTTATGCCCTACCTTAAGCCCGGGGCCGACGAGGCCACCCTCCCCATGTGGATCGCGGACATGGACTTCCCCTGCCCGCCCCCGGTGGTGCAGGCCGTACATGAGCGCGCCGACCGGCAGATCTTCAGCTACAGCTCCTACCTGTCCCCCCGGTACTTCCGGGCCGTGTGCGGCTGGTTCCAGCGGCGCTTCGGCTTCTATGTGAACAGCCGGGACATCATGATGACCCGGGGCGTGGTGGACGCCATCAAGACCGTCATCCTCGCCCTCACCCGGCCGGGGGACGGGGTGGTCATCCAGATGCCGGTCTATTACCCCTTCTTCCACACCATCAACGAGACCGGGCGGAAGGTGGCGGACAGCCCCCTGGTGAATACGGACGGCTATTATACCATCGATTTTGACGATTTGGAATCAAAATTGGCCGACCCGGCCAACACGCTGATGGTCTTCTGCTCCCCCCACAACCCGGTGGGCCGGGTGTGGACCCAGGAGGAGCTGCGCCGGGTGGGCGAGCTGTGCCAGAAGCACGGCGTGCCCCTGGTCAGCGACGAGATCCACTGGGACTTCGTCCGCGCGGGGCAGCGCCACGTCCCCATCGCCTCCCTCTTCCCCAAGTGGAAGGACGTGATTACCTGCACCGCCCCCAGCAAGACCTTCAACCTGGCGGGCATGTACCTGTCCAACATCGTGGTGCCCAACCCGGAGCACCGCAAACGCATCGAGGCGCTGGGCATGAGCACCTCCATGGCCAACCCCCTGGCCATCGCCGCCACCCAGGCCGCCTACGAGCAGTGCGACGGCTGGGTGGACCAGCTCAACGCCTATCTGGACGGCAACTTCGCCTTTATGGCCGAATTTTTGCAAAAACGCCTGCCCAAGGCCAAATTCCGCGTGCCCGAGGGCACCTACCTGGCCTGGGTGGACGTGTCCGCCTACTGCGGCGACACCGCCAGGCTGGAGCTGGATCTGGTGAAGGACGCGGGGGTCATGCTGGAGTGCGGGGACACCTTCGGCCCGTCGGGCGAGGGCTTTCTGCGCATCAACTGCGCCTGCCCCCGCGCCCAGCTGGAGCAGGCCCTGGACCGCACCTGCGCCTATCTCAGCCGGGTGAGGCCCGGCGATCCCCTGCGCCCCTTCCCCTACGACACCCCCTGGGAAAAGGGGCTGTCCATGCGGGCCGGGGACGGGCGGAAGAAGGTCTTCCTCTTCCTGCGCTACTGGGGCTGCACGGTCTGCCAGCTGGACATGGGGGCGTACCGGGAGGCGGCGGCGGACTTCGCCGCCAAAGACGCCGACGTGTACTTCTTCCTCCAGAGCGACCCCGCCCTCATCGCCGCCCAGGAGCCCGCCCCCCTGCCCTGCCCCATCGTCTGCGACCCGGAGCGGCGGATCTTTGAGCTGTACGCCGTCCGCCCCGCCCTGAGCTTCCAGCGCCTGGCCTCCCCGGGGGCGCTGGGCAAGATGCAGGCGGCCGCCGGGACGGGTATTCGCGGCGGCAGGGAGGAGGGTCACCCCCTCCAGCTCCCCGCCGCGCTCTGCTTCGACGGGGCGGGCAGGTGCGTCTATTCCCACTACGGGCGGGACGCGGGGGATCTCCCGTCCCCCGAAGAACTGCTGGAAACGCTGTAAGGAGGAGTTGCGACGATGTCTGTGACCGTACTGTATTTCAGCCCCAACGGCACCACCAAGGAGCTGGCCCTCCGCCTGGGCAAGGGCCTGGGCGCGGAGCAAACCGTGGATCTGACCCCCTTTGACGCCCGTTACCGGACGTACTGCTTCGGGGAGGGGGACGTGGCGGTGTTCGCCTTCCCCTCCTACTACGACCGCCTGCCGCCCGTCTGGAACGAGATTTTCCCCCGCCTGGAGGGGGGCGGCGCCCGGGCCGTGGGGCTTATTTCCTTCGGCAACAACCACTACGAGACCGCCCGGGCCGAGCTGCACCAGTGCCTTGCCCGGCGGGGCTTCCGGGTGGTGGGCCTGGGGGCCTTCGTGGCCGCCCACTGCATCATGCGCGGGGTGGCCAAGGGCCGGCCCAACCGGGAGGATCTGGCCCAGGTGGACGCCTTCGCCGCCGCCCTGGCGGAGAAGCTGGCCCAGGACGGCGCACCCCTGCCGCCCCCGGAGGATTTGGTGCTCCACGAGCTGATGGACACCCCTCTGGCCCCCACCGCCGACGACACCTGCATCTACTGCATGGCGTGCGCTAAGGCCTGCCCCGTGCGGGCCATCAACCCCAAGGACCCCATGGATACCGACGCCATGCGCTGCATCCTGTGCCACCGCTGCACCCGGGTGTGCCCCCTGGACTGCCGCAAGGTGCGCAGCGAGGAGTTCCAGGGCAAAATGGGGGTGCTCAAGGCCATGCTGATGCAGCAGGGCCGGGAAAACGAGACGATTCTCTGAGGCTGAAAAACGGAAAAATGATACGCCCGGACCGCAGAGGGTCCGGGCGTATCATTTTTCCTTGACTTTAATAATATGATAGTGTATATTTAATTTTGTTAAAGTCATTGTGGAAGGAGGGCTTTCTATTTCCGTTACACTGGTGCCCGGCTGGATGGCCGATCTGGAGGACGAGGACGTGTCCTTCATCCGCAATTTCCTGCTCGCCTCCGGCTCCCTCAAGGAGGTGGCCGCCCAGTACGCCGTCACCTACCCCACGGTGCGGCTGCGGCTGGACCGGCTGATCCAAAAAATACGCCTGAGCGAGGAGCAGGAGCAGGACCCCTACGTGGGGCTCATCAAGCGCCTGGCGGTCAACGACAAAATCGACTTCGAGGCCGCCAAGCTGCTCATCCAGGAGTACCGCAAAAAGCAAAAGGAGGAATTCCCCCATGGCAATCGCTAGTCTGCTGTTCCTGTTATTTTTGTTTATCCCCGGCACGGCCCTCTTCGCCCTGCTCCAATGGGTGCTCTGCCGCCTGGACAGCCCCTGGCCCGGGTGGATTCTGCCCATCTGCTCCGGGGCGTCTTCCCTGTTCCTGACGCTGCTGCTTCTGCTCAACTCGGCCGGGAGCGCGGCGCAGATCGCCCTGTTCGTGCTCCTCCTCCTGGTGGTCTTCAACCTCCCCACCCTGGTTTACCTGCTCATCTACCGCGCCGTGCGGCGGGGCAAGGTGCGCAGGCAGGATATGGACCGTATGAACATACAGGATTTATAAAAATACCGTCAGAGAAACACGCCTTAGGCGGATAAGGCGTACCTTTCAGATTAGAAAATGTGGAGGAATTGTATAATGGCACTTAATCTTGTGGGATGGAATGTCGTTTTGGATTCCAATCACGCGGACGAGTTGTCCGCATTTTATGAAAAATTGCTTGGCTGGACGCGGTTCAAGGGTGAAGAATATACAGTCTTAGTAAATTTGAAACAAACGGGAACGCCAACTTGGATTACCATTCAACAGGCGGATGATTATGTGCCGCCCGTGTGGCCTGCGACGCTGGATACGCAGCAGCAAATGGCGCATCTGGATTTTCACGTTCAGGATGTGGAGGAAGGGGTGAAATATGCCTTGTCGTGCGGCGCAAGCATATCAGAGTACCAATATGATGACCGTTGGCGGGTGATGATTGACCCTGCGGGACATCCGTTTTGTATACTGCCTCCGATTATGCCTTGGATGTGAGAATTGAAGCCCGTTAACTAAAAGTTTATGGGGTTCGTTGAATGCGCCCTATTGGCAGAATGCGCAGCTCAGCGCACCCGGACGGCCAGGGGCCAGCCGGAGGCGGTGTAGAACAGCAGCGAGGGGTACTTCGCCTCCCGGGCGGCCTGGGCGAAGACGTAGGCGGTCAGCAGGGCCAAATCCCGCTCGTAGCCCTCCCGGTCCGGGTCGTCCGCCCACCCGTCCTGCTCCAGGGGGCCGCGGTAGCCGTCCAGCCAGATCCCCTCCTCGGTGCGGGTGAGCTCCCGCTTCCAGTACACCCGCTCCTCCGGACCCTTGAAGTTGACCTTCACCCCGGTGCAGCAGGTGGCGAAGCAGCGCTCCGGCTCCGCCCGGAACAGCAGCTCCCGGGCGGGGTAGAGGGCCGCCAGCACCGGGGTGAGGCGCTCCAGGTAGTCCTCCGGGTCGAAGGCGCGGCCGTACTTCTCCCGGAAGGCGCGGGGCATCCGGGGCAGCTCCGCCCCCGGCTCGTCCAGCCAGAGGTAGAGCTTCCCCGCCAGGGCCTCCAGGGCCGTGGTGGTGAACTCGTTGTTTTTCGTCTTTTCCGGCAGGCCCTCCGGCGGGTGGGACAGCACGCCGGGCAGGCGCTCGATTTTCAGCTCTCCCATTGCTCTAGTAGGTGTGCACGCAGATCTCTTTGATCTTGGCCTCCAGGCTGCGCAGATCCTCAAAGGCCGCGGGCCGCCAGCCCGGATTGCGCAGCAGGGCCGCCGGGTGGTACATGGCGGTCATCTGCACCCCCGCCTTCTCCACCCACTGGCCGTGTTCCTTGGTTATTTTGAAATCCTCCCGGATCAGCTTCATGGCCGCGATCCGCCCCAGGCAGACGATGATCTTGGGCTTAATCAGCGCCACCTGGCTACGCAGGTAGCCGATGCAGGCCT
This sequence comes from Oscillospiraceae bacterium, assembly GCA_022846095.1. Classification (NCBI taxonomy): domain Bacteria; kingdom Bacillati; phylum Bacillota; class Clostridia; order Eubacteriales; family Oscillospiraceae; species Oscillospiraceae bacterium. The sequence continues at coordinate 2,969,105 of AP025583.1, forward strand.
CCTGCTCCACGTTCAGGGGATCCCGGTTCTGGGGCGGGCGGCATTTGACCATGTTGCCGATGAAGATCTTGGAGCGGTCCAGGTCGATGATGCCCAGCATATCGTCCAGCAGCTTGCCCCCCTTGCCCACGAAGGGCCTGCCGGACAGGTCCTCCTGCTCCCCGGGGCCCTCGCCGATGAACATGACCTCCGCGTCCCTGGCCCCCTCCCCGAACACCACGTTGTGCCGGGTCTCGGCCAGGGCGCATTTCTGGCAGGACATGCACTCGGCGTACAGCTCGTCCCAATTTTTCATGAAAATTTCTCCTTTGCGCGTTTCTTGCCGCCTATTCTACCATAAGAGCGCCCCAAATGCAAAAATACCGTCTTGTGAAAAATGACGGTTGACTTTTCGTGGAACGGCGCATATACTACGTGCAATAAAAGCAATGACGAAGACCGCCCGACCAGACGTCCGACAGAGAATCCGGGTCACCGACTGAGAGCCCGGTACGGAACGAGGGAGGCGCGCAACACTTCCGAGCCCGCGGCGCGAGCCCTGCCACGCAGGGGGTAGCTCCGCGCGTCGCCCCGCGTTAAGGGTATGAGAGGCCGCGCCCCAGGCGCGGCAAGCTCCGGGTGGTACCGCGGTTGATTCCGTCCCGGGACTGCGTATGCAGTCCCGGGACGTTTTCTATTTATTTTGATTGGAAAGGGTGATAGGGCAATGGAATTCAGAACAGCGGCCAGAGCGGAAACCGGCAAAATAGGGGGCGGCCTGAATAACGGGCCCGTCACCGTGCACGGCATGGTCCACGCGCTGCGGGACATGGGGGGCTTCGCCTTCCTCACCCTGCGGCAGCGGGACGGGACGCTCCAGTGCGTGTGCCCCGGCGGCATGGACCTGGACGGGGCCTGCGAGGAGTGCGCCGTGGAGCTGGAGGGCGTGATGCGCCGGGAGGGGCGCGCCCCCGGCGGGTACGAGCTGGAGGCCCGGGGCATCCGGGTGCTCTCCCGCCCGGCGGCCCCCCTGCCGGTGCCCGTGTCCAAGCACCGGCTGAACCTGAACCTGGACACCGAGCTGGGCCTGCGCAGCGTGGCGCTGCGCAACCTGCGCAGGCGGGCGGTCTTCCGGCTCCAGGCGGGGCTGTGCTGGGCCTTTCGGGACTACCTGCAGGCCCGGGAGTTTACCGAGATCCACACGCCCAAAATCGTCCGCGCCGGGGCGGAGGGCGGCTCCAACATCTTCCGGCTGGACTATTTCGGCCGCAGGGCCTATCTCGCCCAGTCCCCCCAGTTCTACAAGCAGACCATGGTGGGGGTGTATGAGCGGGTGTTCGAGGCGGCCCCCGTGTTCCGGGCCGAGAAGCACGCCACAGTCCGCCACCTGAACGAGTACACCTCCCTGGACCTGGAGCTGGGCTTTATCGACAGCTTCTACGACCTCATCGACCTGGAGACCGGCTTTTTGCAGTACGCCATGTCCCTGCTGGGGCGGGAGTACGCCGCCGAGCTGGCGCTGCTGGACGTCACCCTGCCCCGGGTGGAGCGCATCCCCTGCGTGCGCTTCGACGAGGCCAAGCGCCTGGCCGCGGAGGCCTACGGCCGCCCCATCCGGGACCCCTGCGACCTGGAGCCCGAGGAGGAGCACAACATCGGCCGCTACGCCAAGGAGGCCTGGGACAGCGACTTCGTGTTCGTGACCCACTACCCCGGCAGGAAGCGCCCCTTCTACGCCATGGACGACCCGGACGACCCCCGCTATACCCTGTCCTTTGACCTGCTGTTCCGGGGTATGGAGGTGACCACAGGGGGCCAGCGCATCCACGATTACCAGGCCCAGGTGGAGAAGCTGCGCGCCCGCGGCATGGACCCGGCGGACTTTGAGAGCTACCTCATGATCCACAAATACGGCATGCCGCCCCACGGCGGGCTGGGCATCGGCCTGGAGCGGCTGACCATGGGGCTGTGCGGCCTGGAGAACATCCGCCAGGCCAGCCTTTTCCCCCGGGACCGCAGCCGGCTGGAGCCATAAAAGGAGGCGTTTTGAATGAAAATTACCAAAGACATGGTGGACTATATCTCCGCCCTCGCCCGGCTCAGCCTGCCGGAGGAGGAAAAAGCCCGCGTGGCGGGCGAGCTGGAGCGGATTGTGGACTATATGGACGTGCTGAACACCCTGGACACCGAGGGCGTGGAGCCCATGAGCCACGTCTTTCCCCTGAAGAACGTGACGCGCCCGGATACGGCGGAGCCCTCCACGGACCGCGCACTCCTGCTGCAAAATGCGCCGGTGCCCGACGAGGCGGCCTTCCTGGTCCCCAAGGCCGTGGAATAGGGGGGAAACAGAATGGATTTGTATCAATTGACCGCCCTGGAGCTGGCGGGGCAGCTGAAATCGGGCGGGGTTGCCCCGGAGGAGGCGCGGGACGCCGCCCTGGCGCGCATGACCGCCACCCAGCCGGACACCAACGCCTTCCTCACGGTGGCCCCCGCCCCCCTCCCCGCCGCCGCCCCGGACGCGTCCCCCCTGGCCGGGGTGCCCATGGCCTACAAGGACAACATCTGCACCAAGGGCCTCAGGACCACCTGCGCCTCCAGAATCCTGGGGGACTTCGTCCCGCCCTACGACGCCGCCGTGGTGGAGCGGCTCACCGCCGCCGGGGCCCTGTGCATGGGCAAGCTGAACATGGACGAATTCGCCATGGGCAGCACCTCCGAGACCTCCTGCTACGGCCCGGTGAAAAACCCCTGGGACATTTCCCGCGCGCCCGGCGGCTCCTCCGGCGGGGCGGCGGCGGCAGTGGCCTCCGGCGCGGTGTGGTACGCCGTCGGCTCCGACACCGGGGGCAGCATCCGCCAGCCCGCCGCCCACTGCGGCGTCACCGGCATGAAGCCCACCTACGGCGCCGTGTCCCGCTACGGCCTCATCGCCTACGCCTCCTCCCTGGACCAGCTGGGCCCCATCGCCCGCTCGGCCGCCGACTGCGCCGCCGTGCTGGACTGCATCACGGGGCGGGACCGGCGGGACTCCACCAGCCTGGACGCCAAATTCGGCGGGCTGCTGTCCGGGCTCACCGGGGACGTGCGGGGGCTGCGGATCGGCCTGCCCGCCCAGTGCTTCGGGGCGGGCCTGGACCGCGCGGTGTCCGCCGCCGTGCGCGCCGCCGCCGACGTGCTCCGGGGCCGGGGGGCGGTGGTGGAGGACTGCTCCCTCCCCCTGCTGGAGTACGCGGTGCCCGCCTACTATATCATCGCCTGCGCCGAGGCCAGCTCCAACCTCTCCCGCTTCGACGGGGTGAAGTACGGCCGCCGGGCGGAGGGGTATGGGGATCTGGCCGGGCTGTACTGCAAATCCCGCACCGAGGGCTTCGGCGCGGAGGTCAAGCGGCGGATCCTCCTGGGCACCTTCGTGCTCTCCTCCGGGTACTACGACGCCTACTACAAAAAGGCCCTCCAGGTCAAGGCCCTGATCAAGGAGGCCTTCGACGGGGCCTTTGAGCAGTACGACCTGCTGCTCACCCCGGTGGCCCCCACCACCGCCCCCCGCCTGGGGGAGAGCCTGTCCGACCCGCTGCAGATGTACCTGTCGGACATCTACACCGTGCCGGTAAACCTGGCGGGCCTGCCCGCGCTGAGTATGCCCTGCGGCTTCGACGGCGGGGGCATGCCCATCGGGGCGCAGCTCATCGGCCCGGCCCTGGGGGACGGGGCGGTTTTGAACGCCGCCCACGCCTTCCAGCTGGAGACCAACTACCACCGGCGGACCCCCGCCGGGAAGGGAGGCGCGGCATTATGATCTGGGAGACGGTTATCGGCCTGGAGACCCACGTGGAGCTGGCCACCGAGACGAAAATCTTCTGTTCCTGCACCACCGCCTTCGGCGGCGCGCCCAACACCCACTGCTGCCCGGTGTGCACCGGGATGCCCGGCGCGCTGCCCGTGCTCAACGAAAAGGTGGTGGAGCTGGCCGTCAGGGCCGGGCTGGCCCTGAACTGCGCCATCACCCGGCGCTGCAAATTCGACCGCAAGAACTACTTCTACCCCGACCTGCCCAAGGCCTACCAGGTCAGCCAGCTCTACCTGCCCATCGCGCGGGGCGGCGCGGTGACCCTGCCGGACGGCAAAACCGTGCGCATCCACGAGCTGCACATGGAGGAGGACGCGGGCAAGCTGGTCCACGACCCCTGGCTGGACCAGACCCGCTGCGACTACAACCGCTGCGGCGTGCCCCTCATCGAGATCGTCACCGAGCCCGACTTCCGCACGGCGCAGGAGGTGGTGGCCTACCTGGAGCAGCTCAAATCCACCCTCCAGTACCTGGGTGTGTCCGACTGCAAGATGCAGGAGGGCAGCCTGCGCTGCGACGTGAACCTGTCGGTGCGCCCCGCCGGGACGGACGCGCTGGGCACCCGCACCGAGATGAAGAACCTCAGCTCCTTCAAGGCGATTTCCCGGGCCATCGCCTACGAGGCCCGGCGGCAGATTGAGCTGATTGAGGAGGGCAAACGGGTGGTGCAGGAGACCCGGCGGTGGGACGAGAACAAGGACGCCACCTTCGCCATGCGCTCCAAGGAGAACGCCCAGGACTACCGCTACTTCCCCGACCCCGACCTGCCGCCCCTGGAGCTGGCCCCGGAGTGGCTGGACCGCCTGCGCGCGGAGCAGCCGGAGCTGGCCCCGGAAAAGCGGGCGCGCTACCGGCGGGATTACGGCCTGCCGCCCTACGACGCCGAGATGCTCACCTCCCAAAAGGCCCTGGCCCTGCTTTTTGAGGAGGCGGTGGCCCTGGGCGCGCCCCCCAAGCAGGCCGCCAACTGGATCATGGGCGAGGTGCTGCGCCAGCTCTCCGCCCGGACCATGGAGGCCAAGGATATGGCCTTTTCCCCCCAAACCCTCGCCCGGCTGATCGCCCTGGTGGAGGAGGGCAGGCTCAACCGCAACACCGCCGTGCGGGTGTTCGACGCGGTCTTTGACGGCGGCGACGCGGACGCCTACGTCCGGGAACACGCGCTGGAGCAGGTCTCCGACCCGGAGGTGGTGGCCAGGGCGGTGGAGGAGGTCTTTGCCGCGCATCCCAAGTCGGTGGCCGACTACCGCGCGGGCAAGGAGAAGGCCTTCGGCTTCCTGGTGGGGCAGGCCATGCGCCGCCTGAAGGGCCAGGCCTCCCCCCAGGCGGTCAACGCGGCCGTGCGTGAGAGGCTGGACACCCCTTTATAAATATGGTAGGATGGAGTGGAAAAGAGGGATGATCATGAGGAAACTACCCGCCGCCCTGCTCTGCCTGCTGCTGCTGGCCGGGTGCGGCCCCGCGCCCGAGCCCACGCCCACCCCCGCCTCCGGCCCCTGGGCCTACAAGACGGTGTGGTGCTCCTTCACCGCCCCGGCGGACTGGAAGGTCAAGGACACCATCGACCACGACGACAAGAACATCCACTTCACCTACTTCTCCTCCGCCGCCGAGCCCAAGCTCTGGGCCGCCTATACCTATTCCGGCCCCAGCGACTCCGTGCCGGAGCGGGAGGACGTGGAGCGGATGGCCAAGGGCAACCACCAGGTGGATCAGGTGACGCTGGAGCAGCGCTACGTGGGCATGACCACCGCCCTCATCGCCTTTTACGACACTGGGGAGGAGCGCGGCTTTGAGTGCTCCGTCGGCGGGCCCTCCACCTTCAGCGTCAACGTGCCCTCGGACTCGGACTACGATCTGAACGCCGCGCTGGACACCCTGCTGGCCGACTTCTCCGACACCTTCACCCCCACCGCCGGGGGCACCGCCGTCAACGACGAGATCCGCGGCCGCCTGCTGGGGGACTGGCTGCTGGAGGAGGACGGCTCCCGCCTGTCCATCGGGGAGGACGGCACCTGCACCTGGTACCAGGGGGAGGACACCTACACCCGGGGCGCCTGCGTGCTCACCAAGGGCGACCGCTCCCGGGGCGGAGACCCGGTGTATATGAAGGACGGCGCGGCCTTCTACACCCTGACCATGCGCAACGAGACCAGCGTCTCCGGCGGCGCGGAGGCCGAGCCCGGCGAGGCGCTCACCACCCTGGTTTTCTCCGTCTCCGGCGGGGACTGGAGCCAAATCCAGGTCTCACGGCCCGGCACGGAGTTCCACAGCGCCGCCGTCCCGGCGTAGGGGCGGGCATATCCCTGCGGATGGAATTGAAAGCGGCCGCCTCTCACGAGGCGGCCGCTTCAGCCTGTCGAAAAACTATATCATAGGAATTTTTGGTGCAAGCCCGGATTAGAACGCTTGCACAGGAGATGCGGCTAAGGGAGATAAGGTGAACCCAGTCATTGCGAGGAGGCCCAGCGGGGCCGACGCGGCAATCCGCTTCCTTTTTTGGAGGCCGGCCTCCAGCGACGGGATTCTTTGGTTGCAAAGAACCCCGGGAAGAAACAACCAGGGCCTGCGGGCCCTGGACCCGGAGCCCCGCGGCGGTGCGGTTCAGGCAGCCTGCAAAACTTGAAAACGCTCAGGGCTCGGTTCGGCCTGTGCCTGTTGGTAGTAGGGCTGCCGCCCCTGCGGCAATTTTCCCACCCAGACTTGATGGTAGTTGCTATTTAAGGAGTGCCTAAAAAGCCGCTCGTACTGCCATGCTCCTTTCGTCTCCCTGGCACCCGTGTTTTTCGCTCTGGCCCCCCTATGAGGGGGGCTGTCAGCGGAGCTGACTGGGGGGTCAGACCCCTCCGGCGCTGCGCGCCACCTCCCCTCATAGGGGAGGCTTTAGGCCGCTTTGCCGTCTATTCCCCGCCGGGCCCGGCCCACAGGCCGCCGCCCAGCGCCCGCCAGCCGGGCAGCGCCTGGGGCTGGGTCGCCCAGCCGCCGTCGATACGCGCCTCCAGCGCCGCCTGGGCGCACAGCCCGCCCAGGGCGTCGTAGGCGGCCACGCAGGCCGCCCCGGCCGCGGCGGCCAGAGCCAGGCAGCGGGGCGTATCCAGCCCCCGCAGCACCGCGAGCAGGAAGGAGGCGATGGCGGTGTCCCCCGCCCCGGTGGCCGAGCAGATGCGCTCGGGCCGGTAGCTCTCCTGAAAATACTGCCCCCGCCCGTCCCGGTAGTAGAGCCCCCGGGCGCCGCATTTGATCAGCACCGCCCCGGCCCCCCACTCCAGCGCCCGCGCCGCCAGGGGGGGCAGATCCCGCGCCAAATCGACGGCCCCGGTGGGGTCCCCCCCGGCGGCGTTCCAGCGCGCCCACAGGGGCCGGTCCACCATAAAGGCCAGCTCCTCCGCCGAGGGGACGAAGTAGTCCACCCACGGCAGGGCGCGGCGGAGGATGGCCGTCCAGTCGGCCCGCCCCGCCTCCGTCTCCGGGTCCACCGCGGCCAGATCCACCGACGTGGGCACGCCCAGCTCCTTTACGGCGCGCAGCAGCCCGGCCAGCTCCGCGCCCCCGTCCGCGTACATGCGGCGCAGGATGGGCGGGTAGCCGAAGTGGAACAGGTCGTGGCCCGCCACGCCAGCATAGTCCAGATCCGCGGCGGAAAAGGTGTCGTTGGCGCCGGGGTCGTGGAGGAAAATGCGGTCAATGCCCGGCGGGGAGAGCACCACCGAGTAGGAGGTCCGCTCGCCGGGCACCGTGATTAAGCCCTCCGCCGCGCCGCAGCCCTCCAGAAACTCCCGCACCAGGGTGCCGAAGCCGTCCTCCCCCACCTTGCCCATGAGGGAGACCTCCGCCCCCAGCTCCTTCAGCGCCAGCCCGGTGTTGGCCACGCACCCGCCGGTGTGGAGGCTGATGCCCTCCATGTGCACCAGCTTGCCCGGCACCAGCAGCTCCTCCACCCGGCGCGCCCGCCCGGCGGGGAAGATGGGTGTGATGTCCAGGCAGATGTGCCCGGCCACCGCCACCCGCGGCCGCCCGGCCACGCTCACGCCCTCCCCGAGGACCCGAAGAGGTCCATCTTGTGGGCCACGCAGTCCTGAATGGCCGCGGTGGCGGCGGGCAGCAGGCCGGTAAGGGCGCGCTCCCCCGCCTCCAGGGCCCTCCGGGCCCCCTCGGCCCCGGCCCGGTCCAGGTCGGTGAAGATGTTGATCTTGGTCACGCCGCCCTTGATGCAGCTGCGGAAATCCCCGTCGGACAGCCCGGAGCCGCCGTGGAGCACCAGGGGCGTGTCCACCGCCGCGCGGATTTGGGCCAGGCGGTCCAAATCCAGCTCGGGTTTCTTTAAGTAGGGCCCGTGGGCGGTGCCGATGGCCACCGCCAGGGCGTCCACCCCGGTGCGGGCGCAGAAGTCGGCGGCCTGCTCCGGCTGGGTGTACACCGAGCCGTCGTCCGCGTCGCTCCCCGAGCCCACGTGGCCCAGCTCGGCCTCCAGGGTGGCCCCGAAGGCGTGGGCGATGCGGGCCATCTCCGCGCACTTGCGCACGTTCTCCCCGTAAGGGTCGCCGGAGCAGTCGTACATCACCGAGGAGAAGCCGCAGCGCAGGGCCTCGATGACCTTCCCCTCGGTCAGCCCGTGGTCGAAGTGCAGCACCAGGGGCACTGGGGAGCGGCGGATCATGGGCAGCAGCAGGTCGGCCAGCTCCCGCAGGGAGCAGTGCCGCAGCAGCACCTCCGCCGAGCCCAGGATGGCCGGGGAACGGCGCTCCTCGGCCGCGTACACCACGGCCCGGGCCATCTCCAGGTTCACGGTGTTGAACAGCCCCACGGCGTAGCCGCCCCGCCGGGCCTCGCCCAGCACCTCGCGCAATGTGGTCAGCATAACTCGTCCTCCCCTTTCACGGCGTCCATAATCTCAAAGAGGGCGCGGGTGAAGCGCGCGCTCTGGTCCAGCATGGTGAAGTGGCCCGCGTCCGGGATACTGTAGAACCCCTTCTCCGGCGCGTCCACGGTCTCGAAATAGGCCTTTGCCAGCGGGTAGGGGGTCTGCCAGTCCTCCTCCCCCTGGATCAGGAAGAAGGGGACGCGATAGCGGCTGCCCAGGGCGGGCAGGTCGAAGTCGTAGAGATCCTCCATCAGGCCGCTCTGCCCCCCCATGGCGCCGGGGCGGAGGAAGCAGGTGCAGTCGTACAGGGCGTACCAGGGGGAGGCCGCCACCGCCGCCACATTTTTGGCCGAGATGTGCTCCGCCAGGCCGTACCTGCCCTGGATGGCGCGCACCCTGGGCAGGTGCCGGATAAACCGGGCGTAGTCCCCGGGGTAGGGCTCCATGGCCCGCAGGGCCGCCGCACCGCGCCGGTCCCCCGCCGCCACGGCGGCCTCCATGGCCCGGTTGAAGCCCACGTACTCGTTCTCCCGCATGTTGACCACCTGGCCCACCCCGATATAGGCCAGCGCGGACTCCGGGTAGCGCTTGACGTAGCTGCACCCCAGCACCGAGCCCCAGGAGTGCCCCAGCAGGAGGATCTTCTCCCTGTGGTACTTCCGCTTCAGGTGGGAGATCACCTCGTCCAAATCCTCGATCATCCGCTCCAGGCTCAGGGTGGGCTCCACCGCCCGGCGGGAGGTGTGCAGCCCCGTTTTGCCCGCCCCCCGCTGATCCCAGTGGACCACCGTGAGGCGCTCCTCCCAGGGGATCTGGAAGGTGTGGGCGAAGGGCAGCTCCGGGCAGCCCGGCCCGCCGTGGAGGAAGAGGAGCACCGGGTTGTCCCGGTTCCGCCCCCGGTGGTGGAGATACTGCTCCATGCCCCCGATCCAGGCCCACTCGCCCTCGTCGATCCCCTCCGGGGCGGTAATGCGCAGCCGCTCCCGCCGCAGGCCCTTCCAGGCGGAGAGCAGCGCCAGCCCGCCTGCCGCCGCAGCCGCGGCCCCCGCGGCCGCCTTGGTCCGTTTTTTCATTGCCCGGCCTCCCATCCTCTGTTGGCTCCAGTGTACCGCGTCCGGGCGGGTTTGGCAACTACCTTTGTTTTTTCCCCGTGGCCAGGAAGGCGTGGGCGTTCACCACGCGGTAGTCCACCGCGCCGAACCGGGCCGACAGCAGGGCGCGGATCTCCCGCTCCGCGTAGATCTTCACGTCCCCGCCCTTGGAATACCGCATAAAGAGGTTGATGAGCGCCCGCCCGGGCCAAGCGTGGCGGCAGTCCCCCAGCACGAAGGTCCCGCCGGGCCGGAGCACCCGCTCCACCTCGGCCACCACCGCGGCCGGGTTGGGGTAGTGGTGGAAGGAGTCGTTGCAGACCACCGCGTCAAAGCTCCCGTCCCCGAAGGGGAGGCGCTCCGCGTCCCCCCGCACCAGCTGCGCCCGCTCCCCCAGCTTCTCCCGGGCCACGGCCAGCATGTTTTCCGACAGGTCCAGCCCGGTGCACGCCGTGTTTCCCCCCAGCTCCAGCAGCACCTTTAAGAGCTCCCCCGTGCCGCAGCCCAGATCCAGCAGCCTGCGGTGGGGCACCCCGTCCAGCGCCCCCAGGATGGGGGCGTAGAGCTTGCGGGCGTGGTCGCCGTACACCGCCCTGTCGTAGTCGGCCGCCTGCCGGTCGAAGCTGAGGCGGGAGGCCTCCTTGATCTCCGTGCTCTGTCTCATGTCTGTCTCCTCCGTTTTTATTGATTGAATTTAAATCATTGACTTTTATTCACTCGCAGGCCGTTACGATGCCCCGGCGGGGGCCCGCCGGGGCGTTTGGACGTATATTACCGGCTGATCCCCAGGATCAGACAGGCGCAGCGCAGGATCTCCGCCACCCGCGTCTCCATGGGCAGCTCGTGTTCTCCCAGCAGGCCGATTTCACCGTGGAGCAGGAAGCTGGCCGCCAGACCGGGGTGCTCCACCGCGATCTCCCCCCGGGCGTTGGCCTCCTCCAGCTCCCCTGCCACGCAGGGGGTCAGGCTGCGGCAAATCCGCAGGGTGAGCTCCTCGTGCAGCCCCTCGTTGCCCGTGCGGTGGTAAAAGGCCCGCCAGCGGCTGTGCTCCCCCTCCTCCAGGGTCAGGCGGGCCATGTCCTCCATGCGCTGGGCGATGGTGCGCCCGCGGTTTTGTATCACGGGCAGCATCCGGGCGCAGCATTCCTCCACGTACTGGTCCATGGCCTCGCGGAAGAGCTTCTGCTTGGAGTCGAAGTAGCGGTAGCAAAGCCCCTGCACCACCCCCAGCTCCCTGGCGATGTCCGCCATGGAGGTCTCCTCATACCCCTTTTCGGTGAACAGCCGCATGGCCGTGTCCAGGATCTCTTTCCGCCGTACCTCGGGCGGCTTTGAAATACGGGCCATCTCCCTCACCTCTCGCCCACAGGATAGCACACGGGTGAACAAAAGTCAATGACTTCCGTTCACCCGTGTGCTACTTGTCCTTTTCATACTTGATTATATCTGAGATGTCACAATCCAGCACAAAGCAGAGGGTATCCAGCGTTTTCAGCGTAATATTGCCGCCGTGGCGCATCCGCTGCAACGTCCCAGGTGAAATCCCGTTTTTAAATATCAAATTGTGCTCCGTGACTTCCTTTTTCTCCAGCGTCTTGTAGAAGGGCTCATACGTTATCACATTGCATCACCTCGTGAAGAGGCTAACATACATCATATATTGACATATGCATATTATGTGATGTATGTTATTGCTCGTTGGATCCACATTTTTTTGATCTCCCTGAAAAAAACAGGGATCAAATGGGATAGCACAAAGAATGGATAAACAAAATTTGTTCGCAGTATGCAGAAATCGTTGTTTCAACTTAGGCGGATGAGGCGAACCATTTATGGAGGCCCGGCCTCCGGCGGCGGGATTCTTTGCTTGCAAAGAACCCCGGGAAGAAACAACCAGGGCCTCGGCCCTGGACCCAGGGGCCCGGCGGCGGTGCGTTTTAAGCAGCCCGCAAAACTTGGCAGCGCTCAGGGCTCGGTTCGGCCCGTGCCCTTTGTCAGTAGGGCTGCCGCCCCTGCGGCACATAACCCGCCCAGACTTGGTAATAGTTGCGGTTCAACAGGTACCTGAAAAGCCGCCCGTACTGCTATGCCCTGTACAGCACTTGGCACTCGTAGGGGCCGATGCCCACATCGGCCCGCTGTTCCAACCCCGTAGGGGCGATTCACGAATCGCCCGTCCAATTTCGGCCGCCCTATCCGCCTAAGCCGTGTCTCTGATATGCTCCGCCGACATGCTGAGGAGGCGTCCCCCCGGGGTACGCCTCCTTTTTATACTTAAATGCACCTCCCCCCAAGCGCAGCTTTCACTTGACATTTTCGCCCAACCGGCGTACTATTTTGAAGTTCAAAGCAAGGAGGAACGATTCAAAATGGAAACCAAACCCAAGAAGCGCCGCCGGGCGCTGAAAATCACCTGTATCGTCCTGGGCTGCGTTCTGGTGCTGGCCGTGGCCGCCCTGGGCTGGGTGGGCAACTTTTTCTTCAACTTCGCCCTCAACCCCAAGGCCGACGTGGCCTTTGAGGACTCCCCCTCCTCCCTGGTGGAGGGCGCGCCCGCGGCGCAGGTCAACCCCTACGTGGCCGCCGACCCGGACGCCTGGCTGGCCGAACACGCGGAAGACGCCTGGCTCACCAGCCGGGACGCTCTGGAGCTGCACGCCTACCGGGCGGACATCCCCGGCGGCCACCGCTACGCCATCCTCTGCCACGGCTACAAGAACCAGGCCAAAAACATGGCGGCCCAGGCCAGCCACTTTTACGATCTGGGCTACAGCGTGCTGCTGCCCGACGCCCGGGGCCACGGCCTCAGCCAGGGGGATTACATCGGCATGGGCTGGCCCGAGCGGCACGACATTGTGGACTGGATCGCCACCCTGGTGGAGGCCGACCCCCAGGCCGAGATTGTGCTCTACGGCGTGTCCATGGGCGGGGCCACGGTGATGATGGTGTCGGGCGAGGCGCTGCCGGAGAACGTCAAGTGTATCGTGGAGGACTGCGGCTACGCCTCCGTGTGGGACGAGTTCGCCGGGCAGCTGGACGATCTCTACGGCCTGCCCCCCGTGCCCGTGCTCAACGCCCTGGACGTGGTGTGCCGCATCCGGGCCGGGTACAGCATCGTGGAGGCCAGCGCGGTGGACCAGGTGGCCAAGTCCGTGACCCCCACCCTCTTCATCCACGGCGACGCCGACGCCTTCGTCCCCTTCCGCATGCTGGACCAGGTGTACAACGCCGCAGCATGCGAAAAGGAAAAGCTGGTGGTGGAGGGTGCGGCCCACGCCAAATCCGACGACGTGGACCCGGAGCTCTACTGGACCACGGTGGACGGCTTCCTGGCCCGCCACGTGGGCGCATAAGAAAAAGCCCGGCTGTTTTCCGATGGGAAAACAGCCGGGCTTTTCAATTATGCCAAATCCACCGCGGCCCAGAAGCCCTCTTCCATGGCCTGCCGGGCCTTGCGGGCCCGCACGCAGTCGCCCACGGCCCGGGTGTCCAGGCAGACGTCGGAAAGTTCCTCCACAATCCGGGTGTTGGGGCGCATCCCCATGGCGTAGACCACCGTGTCGGCGGGGAGGAATTCCTCCTCCCCCGCGCCGTTGACGGCGTACACGCCAACCTCCGTGACCCCGGACACCTTCATGGAGGTGCGTGCGGTCAGATCGGCCTTGGCGAAGGCCTGCATCATGCCCTCCCGGTGCATCCAGTTGGCCTCGGGGGCCAGCTCGGGCTGCATCTCCACGATGGTCACGCTGTGGTCCCGCTCGGCCAGGAAGAGCCCGGTCTCGCAGCCCACCAGTCCGCCGCCCAGGACGGCCACCCGCTTGCCGATCTGGTCCAGGCGGGTGTACACCTCGGTGGCGTGGCGCACCGCGGGGGAATCCAGGCCCGGAATGGGGGGCCGGGCCGGGGCGGAGCCCACGGCCAGGATGACCGCCTCATAGCCGCCCGCGCGGATAAACTCCGGGGTGACGCGCGTGCCCAGCAGCACCTTGACGGGGGAGGCTTCCACCTGGCGGATCAGGTAGTTCTTCAGGCGCATGAGATCCACCTTTAAATCGTCGTAGTCGGTGAATTTCAACAGGCCGCCCAGGCGGTCGGAGGCCTCCGCCAGGGTGACGGCATGGCCCCGCCGGGCGGCGGTGGCCGCCGCCGTCAGGCCGCCGGGGCCGCCCCCCACCACCAGCACGCTGCGGGCGGTCCCGGCGGGGCGGACGGTGTTGCGGTAGCGGGCCTCCCGGCCCGTCCGCGCGTTGACGGCGCACTGGAAGTGCTGGCCGGTGTGTATCCCGGTGAGGCAGTCCAGGCAGCGCAGGCAGGGGATGATGTCCGCCCCCCTGCCGTGGCGGGCCTTCTCGGGGAAGGCGGGGTCGGCGATCAGGGCGCGGGCCATGGCCACCGCGTCGGCCTGCCCCCCGGCCAGGATGCCCTCGGCCAGCTCCGGGTCGGAGATGGCGCCCACGGTGACCACCGGCGTGCGCACCCCCGCGGCCTTGACGGCGGCGGCGTAGTGGACGTTGACCCCGTGGGGCAGGAACATGGTGGGGTGGGTGTGCACCGCCTGGGCCTCCTCGATGTCCAGCGCGGCGGAGACGTGGATCAGATCCACCTCCCCGTCCAGCAGCTTGGCGAAGGCCACCCCCTCCTCCTTGCCCAGGCCCCCGGCGATCTCCTCCGCGCCCGACATGCGGTACTCAATGAGGAAGTCCTCCCCCACCCGCTCCCGGATGCGGCGGACCACCATCAGGGGGAATTTGGCCCGGTTTTCCAGGCTTCCGCCGTAGGCGTCGGCGCGGGTGTTGTAGAGGGGCGAGAGGAACTGGCCCAGCAGCCAGCCGTGTCCGCCGTGGACCAGGCACATGTCAAAGCCCGCGGTTTTGAGCAGCTCGGCCCCGTCGGCGAAGCGCTCCGCCACCGTCTCCATGTCCGCCTCGGTCATGCCGTGGACGTGGACGCCGTCCCAGTCCCGGACGAAGTCCACCGGGCCCCAGGGCTCGCCGCCGCCGTTGGCCGCCGGCTCGGCCACCAGGCCGCCGTGGTTGAGTTCCAGGGAGGCCACCGCGCCGTGCTCGTGGATGGCCATGGCCAGCTCCGAGAGGTAGGGCAGGGCGGCATAGCTCAGGTTGAAGGAGCGGGGGTTGGTGGCGGCGTGCTCCCGGTCCACGGGGGTGTCGCCGATGGTCACCGCCGCCGCGCCCCCCCTGGCCTTCTCGGCGTAGTAGGCGATCATGTCGGGGGTGGGAAAGCCGTTGGCGTCCATGTAGCACATCATGTTGGGGGCGGAAAAGATCCGGTTTTTAAAGCGCACCCGCTTCACGCACAGGGGCTGGAACAGGTGCGGGTAATAGGGGTTCATACAATCACCTCGTCAGGATTCAGACGCCGGGGCAGCTGTCGTAGGGCTCGGGCACGGCGGGCTCGTTTTCCGGGTAAACCGCGTCGGGCCCGTACTGCCAGAAGGGCTTCTCCAGCCGCTCGTCCACGCCCATGTCGGGCATTTCGTGGGTGCCCTCCAGCTCCAGCTGGGGCTGGCCCCAGCTGCGGTCGTAGGGTGTGAGGAAGAGGGGGAACAGGGTCATCCTCCAGAACTTCCACACCCCGTCCTCCTTGATAAATTCCACCTCGTACTTGCCCCAGCACCAGGAGCCCTTCTCCTTGCCGGGGGCGGGGGCGGTCTCGGTGCCGGGGGTGATCCAGACGCCCCGGGCGGTCCTGCCGTCGGCGGCCACCTCGATGACCTCGGTGCACATCTCGTGGATCATCATCAGGCCCCGGACGGCCTCGGCGTCCTCCGGGATGGAGCGGTCGCCGTGGATGTCCACGTAGCAGCGGCGCACGCCCTCCCAGCCCTTGAACACGCCGAAGGGCATGGTCAGGCGGTCGTCGTCCCGCCTGGCCCACAGCTCCACGTACTCCTTGTTGCGGAAGGCGGTGTGCAGGTAGGAGTACCGGCCCATCAGGTTGCGGCAGGCCTGGTACGCCTCCAGGCGCTGCGCCTCATGCAGCAGCGCGGTTAATTCATTCATGACTGCGGCGCCTCCTTAGTATTCAAACGTGATGCCCACGTCGCCGAAGGTGGCGTAAGGGGCCGGGATGGGGGGCTCGTCGGCGGGGTAGAGCCTGTCGGGGGCGTAGACCCAGGGCCTGGGGCCGGGCTCCGCCTTGCCGAAGATAAAATCCTCCGGCTCCTCCGGCTGGGGGTAGTCCACCCAGCTCTTGCCGTACTCGGCCTTGAACAGGGGGTAGAGCCGCATGTGCCAGAACTTCCACACCCCGTCCTCCTTGATGAAGTCCACGGCGTACTTGCCCCAGCACCACTCGGCGCGGCCCTTGCCGCCGCCCTCCCGGTCCACGTAGGTCTCGCTGCCCGGGGTGAGCCAGCAGCCCTTGGCGGTTTGGCCGTCGGCGGCCACCTCGAGGATCTCGGTGTCCATCTCGTGGATCATCACCGAGCCCCGGTGGCGCTCGTAGACCGTGGGGTCGCTGCGGTCGCCGTGGTCCTCCAGATAGCAGGTTTTGACCCCCTCGAAGCCACGGTACTCGCCCCAGGGCATCACCAGCAGGTCATCCGCCCGCCTGGCCCACAGCTCCACGTACTCCTTGTTGCGGAAGGCGCAGTGGTAGTAGCAGTATTTGCCCATCAGGTTGCGGCAGGCCTGGGCGGCCTCCAGCCGCTCCAGCTTCCGATCCAGCAGCTCCAGCTGTTCCAGCTCGGTCATCGTGTCTTCCCCCTCTCCTGATAGTCGGCCCAGCGCGCGTCCTCCGCCGCGCCGTAGGCGGCGTAGGGCAGGGGCGGCTCCGGCTCGTCCGCGGGGTAGAACACCTCGGGGTCCCAGGCCCAGTTGGGCTTGGGCAGGGGGGTGTGGTTGCGGAAGGGGAAGTCCACCTCGTCCATCTCGGGGTGCTCGGTCCAGGGGACGTAGAAGTCGGTCTTGTAGATGGGCCACAGCCGCATCTTCCAGAACTTCCACACCCCGTCCTCGCAGATGAAGTCCACCTGGTACTTGCTCCACGCCCACTCGCAGGAGGAGACCATGGGGGCGTCGGGGGGCACGGGGTCCCCCTTCTTCCAGCCGGGGATCTTCTCAAAATCGGGGATAAAGCAGCTCTCGTGCCCCGGGGACATCCAGCAGCCCCGGGCGGTCCTGCCGTCGGCGGCCACCTCCAGCACCTCGGTGTCCATACAGTGCATCATCATGCCGCCCTTGAGGATGGGGCTGTTCTGGATCTCCGGGTCGTTGCGGTCGCCGTGGTCCTGGAGGTAGCAGGCGCGCACGCCCTCGATGCCCCTGTAGTAGCCCCAGGGCATCACCAGCAGGTCGTCCGAGCGCTCGGCCCAGAGCTTCACGTAGTCTTTGTTGCGCATCGCGGTGTGGAAATAGGAATACTTGCCCATGAGGTTGCGGCAGGCCTGGGCGGCTTCCACCCGGGCAAAGCCCAGCTTGAGCTCCTCAACGGTCCTGGCCATGTGTCATCGCTCCTTTTTGTGCAGTCAGTTTCTGGGAAATCGGCTCTGCTTCAAGGAAAACGGCAGGGGGGAAACTGCCGGTAATGCGTCTACGAGGTTACCATATCGTAAAAAAGCGGCGATGTAAAGCAACGAAAAGGAGGCCCTTCACAACGAAGCGTTACCTTCGTCCCCGCGGCCCCGGGTATCCGGCGGCACTTGAAATCAGGGGGTGGGGTGTGATAGGATAGGACGCAGTAAAAGGGGCAAAGGGGCTGTTTAATATGGTCAACGAGGCGACGGTGCGGTCGTTTCTGACACTGGCCCGGGTGGGCAGCTTCACGGAGGCGGCGCGGCGCCTCTACCTCAGCCAGCAGGCGGTGAGCAAGCACATGGCCCGGCTGGAGCAGGATCTGGACTGCACCCTGCTGAACCGGGAGCGGGGCAGGCTGACCCTGACCGAGGTGGGCGAGATCTACTACAAGGCCTTCGCCCAGATGGAGGAGCTGCTGGGCCGGGCGCGGGAGGAGGCGGGGAAGAAAAACGCCAGCCTCGACCGCGCCCTGGTCATCGGCCACCTGGAACTGCTGGACGTACAGCGCTTCTGCAAGGACTTCTACCGCGCCTTCCTCAGCGAGAACCCGGAAGTCTGCGTCAGCTACAAGTCCCTGCCCGACTACACCTCCCTGGAGTGGCTGGAGGACGGGCGGGTGGACGTGGCCTTCACCTTTGAAAACGAGGTGCAGGGCCGGGAGGGGCTGGACTACGTGGTCATCGGGCGGCTGCGGGAGATGCTGGTAGTCTCCGCCGACCACCCCGGCGCCCGCGACGGCGCCACCTATCTGGATTTCCGGGGGGAGTCCGTGTTCTACACCCCCGTCCCCGGGGACGGGGAGGACCAGATGCTGCGCCGGATGGAGAAGATGGGCTTCCCCGGCGACCGGCTGGTGGAGGCGGAGAACATCCTCTCTTCCTGCGCCGCGGTGGAGCAGCTGCTGGGCATCACCTTCCTCACCGAGTACTGCCGCCTGCTGGACAGCCCCCTCTACCGCACCTATCCCACCAACCAGAGCGCCACCCTGGTGATGGCCTTTCAGCGCGGGAACAAGAAGCGCACCCTGCGCCGCTTTGTGGAGGAGGCCCGCCGCCGGCTGGCCCCCCGCTGACTTGCCGCCGAACGGCTGCGCCCCGGCCCGAAGGATCTCGGGCCGGGGCGATTTTTTGCCCGCCTCCAAAAATGGGGCGCGCAATTTGGCGGATTCGACGGAGGATCGCGCCCAAGGTAACGGCCGGTTGTGGACCGGCCCTATTTCATTCCTTTACAGAAGCCGCGGCCATGGGCTAACCTGAATCCCGGAAGACTGAATACCAGGAGACAGGAGGCCGTATTTTTATGGAAAAGCAGATGATTGTGGAGGGGATCCGCCTCATCGGGGAGACCACCCGGCTGGACACGCTGGTGATCCGGGAGGGGGGCGGGCTGGTGGCCCCGGAGGGCTGGTTCGTCCAGCTCACCGTCAACGGCGCGGGCCGGCGGCCCGGGCCGGGGGTCTACCGGGGCGAGGTGATCCTCACGGTGGCCCGGTGCCGCCACATGCCGCCCCACGGGCTGATGCTGATGATGAACCGCTCGGAGGAGTTCCGGGACGCCGTGGTGGTGGAGGACAACCGGCTTGTGGAGGACTGCTGCGTGCCCGCCCTGGTCCGGGGCGGGCGCGTCACGGGGACGCAGGCGGAGGATATTTCCATCGCCAGCGACGAGGAGTCCTTTAACGGCATCCTGGTCGCCGGGGACAGCACCTACGCCGTGCGCCGGGCCCGGATCAGCCTGGACGGCTTCGGCGCCAACGACTTTATTGGCGTTGGCGCGGGCATCGCCGCCATTGACAACGCCCACGTCACCGTGGAGGACAGCGTCATCACCATGGCGGGCGTCACCCGCTGCGCCGTCCACGTGGGCGGGGACAGCGTGGTGCGCGTTTGCCGCTGCCGGATCGAAAACCACAGCCCCGACGACCCGGAGTGGATGGGCGAGTTCAGCTGGGGCATCGGCGTGACGGGCAGCAACCGGCTGGTGCAGCTGTGCGACAACGGCACGGCCTACTACACGGGCTGCGACCTGAAGACCAACGGCTGGGGCGTGTTCTCCATCGACGGCTGCGACGACGCGGTGGAGCTCTACGTCACCGACTGCCGGGTGGAGCTCTCCGGCCCCAGGGCCCACGGCTACGGGGCCTTCTGCATCGGGGACCGGAACGTGGTGCGCTTCGCGCACTCCAAGATCCACGTCAACGGCTACCCCCTGCTGGTGCGGGGCATGATCGGGGCGGCCCGGGCGGAGATCGTGGACGGGTGCGAGATCACCGGCGACCGCTTCGGCGTGCTGGCGGTGGGGGACAACAACACCCGCGTGACCATCGCCGACTCCAGCCTGATCACCGGCAAATCCACCCTGGTGGTCAAGGGCTCGTCCACCGGCTTCCACATCCGCAGCGCCGTGCTCAGGCCGGGCAACGGCGTGGTGCTCCAGCTCATGGACAACGACGAGGCGGGCATGGACGTGGACGAGGTGCGCCTCCCCGTGGGCCGGACGGACGCGTATCTGGAGGGCAGGGATCTGGCCGCCATCGACCCGGCGCAGGACGTGCGCCTGATTCTGGAGGACCTGACGGTGGCGGGGGACTTCTACAACTCCACCACCAATCTCCACGCCGAGCGGGACTGCGTCAAGGGCGGCGTGGGCACCAAGCCCACCTTCGGCGGCATGTTCGCGCCCCCCGAGGGGGTGCGGGGCAGCTTTCTGGACGCCCCGCCGCCCGGCGGGGAGAAGGCCCCGCCCCGTGAGCACGACGCAGACCTGCGGGGGCCCAAGAACCTGCTGCTGGACCTGCGCCGCGCCCGGGTGGAGGGGGTGGCCTCCTCCGCCTCCCAGGCCTACCGGGAGGGCCTGAGCAGCATCGACGAGGGCAGCCGCCTGGAGCTGTCCAACATCACCCAGGCCGCCGCCCCCACCGTCAACAACGGCGTTGTGGTGCGCCTGGACGCTGAGAGCACCTGGCTGGTCACCGGCACGTGCTGCCTCACCGGCCTGGAGCTGGCCCCTCACGCCATTTTGAAGGGCTACGGCGGCAAGGCGCTGCGCATGGAGGTGGACGGCGCCGAGACCCCCGTGGAGGCGGGCAGCTACCGGGGCAGGATCGTGCTGCGCCCGGTCTAGGAACAGAAAAATATTTCCCGCCGCCAAAATACCCCCCGCCGCTTTTAGCGCTTTCCACAACAAAACGGAGGAAAGGTAACGTCTGGTTGTGGACCGGCTCCATTTCATTCCTTTACAGAAACCGCGCGGATGGGGTATTCTGAATGCGGAACGAAGCCCGCGCGGACCCCGGCCCTTCGTATTTTTTCATAACAGGGCGCGCGCCGCCGGACGGCAGACCGCAGATCCCCCTTATTTCAGCGCAAACCGCTTGTGAGAATTTCATAAATACCGGCCCGCATTTCAGAAGGACGGACAGTGCTTTTGTCGAAACGGCGTGGTATGATAATGTAAATTTTCCGAGAGGGGGTTGGCAGGCCGCCGGCGCCGCGGCAGATCCGCGCAGGCTCATTCGGCTCTGGGGGAACAGAGACGGTAACGCGCCTTGCTCTGCGAGGGAACAGAAAAAGGAGGTATTTCAACATGGTTGAAGCAGTATCCATCCCCGCGCCCATTCCGGTTCTAAGCAGCGTCCCTGTTTCCGCTGCCATTCTGCTCATCGGCATCGCCCTGTTCGTCGTACTGTGCTACAGGGGCGTGCACACCGCCACCTCGGCCCTGATCGCGTCCGCGCTGGTGGCGCTGGGCAGCACCGACGGCTTCCTGATTACCATCACCGAGACCTGGGCCACCGGCCTGGGTGAGTTCGCCATCAACAACGGCCTGGCCTTCATTTCGGCGGGCATCTTCTCCTACCTGATGCGGGAGACCCGCTCCGGCGAGGCGGTGGCCGAAAAGATGATTAAGGTCATCGGCGCAGACCACTCCCCGTACATCATCGCCGTCACCGCCGCGATTTTGCAGCTGGCCGGCATCCAGAGCTACATCTTCATCGTGGCGGCCATGACCTTCTCCCTGATGAAGGAGGCCAACCTGCCCATCTACATCGGCTACGCCGCCTGCATCGCGGTGCCGCCCATCGTCACCTTCACCCTGCCCGGCGTCACGGCCATGCCCAACGTGCTGCCCACCACCTTCCTGGGCACCACCACCTTCGCGGCCCCGGTGCTCTCCCTGGTCACCGCCGCCGTGGGCATCACGCTGATGATCTTCTACATGCAGTACCTGATTAAGCAGGCGCGGAAGAAGAACATCGGCTACACCACCTCCGAGGAGAACGAGTACGGCGCCAGCAAGCTCTTCGGCGACATCAAGACCCCCGCCTTCTGGAAGGCCATCGTGCCCATCGGCCTGGTCATCGTCCTCACCGCCTGGTTCCAGCTGGGCGTGGGTATGAGCGCCATGAACGCGCTGGTCATCGGCATGTGGATTACCGCCGCCGTGGTCACCGTATTCAACTGGGACACCGTGGTGCACAAAATCGGCCTGGCCCGCGCGCTGAGCCAGGGCACCACCGAGATGTTCCCCTTCATCATGATGTCCGGCTGCGTGTACGGCTTCGGCCTGGTGACCCAGGCGTCCGCCTGCTTCCAGCCCCTGCTGGACATGATCATGAGCATCAACGTCAACCCCTACCTCACCGTGTGGCTCTCCGTGTGCCTGATCGCGGCCCTGTGCGCCGACGGCGTGGGCGGCATGGTCATGTGGCTGGCCACCTTCGGCTCCCAGTTCGGCGTGGGCAACACCATGGGCGTCAACCCGGAGGCCGTCCACCGCATCGCGGTGTCCGCCGCCACCACCTTCGACTCCCTGCCCCACTCCCCGATGCTGGCCCAGGGCATGGCCGTGTTCAAAACCAACTACAAGGAGTCCTACAAGTACAGCTTTGTGCTGACGGTCATTTTCCCCGTCATCTTCAGCCTTGTGGCTGTGGCAGGCGCAATCATCTTCTACTAAGCGCCGCGCCCGACCGGGGCAGAGGCCGGGATGCGGTGCATCCCGGCCTTTTGCCCATAGAGGCTTCAGGCCATCGGCTATGAAAGGGATCGAATGCCATGAAAAAGCGCGTGTTCTCCCCCCGGAACCTGATCATCATGTTCGCCCCGGTGGTGTTTGTGCTCGTTACCCTCAACCTGGGCCTGCCCCAGCAGCTCTTAACCGCCGTGCGGGTGGGGGGCGAGGCCTACAGCACGGCGGAGTACAACTACTACTTCTGCACGGAGTACTACGGCTTCGTGGCCGATCACGCCGACGAGCTGGAGGCGCTGGGCCTGAACACCCGCCGCTCCCTGAAAAAACAGAGCTACAGCGAGGGCGTCACCTGGCGGGATCACTTCCGCAGCCTGGCCCTGGCGCGTATGCAGGAGTACGCCGTCCTGCGGGGCGAGGCGGAGGCGGCGGGCTTCACCGCCGACGCCGCGGTGGCCGAAGCCTGCTCCCTCCGGGCCCGCGATCTGGAGGACTACTGCGTGAACTACGGCGTGTCCGGCGTGGACAGCTACCTGACCAGCTACTACGACGCGGGCATGACCCAGGAGATCTACTACGGGCAGCTGGGCCGCCAGACCCTGGCCGAGGCCTACCGCGCCCAGGTGCTGGAGCAGCTCGCCCCGGGAGCGGACCAGGTGGAGGCATACCGCCGGGCCAACCTGTCCGGGCAGGACTACGACACGGCGGACGTGGTGGTCTCCCTCTTCTCCCCCGCCGCCGACCGCACCGACGGCCTGAGCGGGGAGCACCAGTGGGACAACGCCGAGACCCTGGCCCGGGCCGCCCTGGAGCGGGCCAACGGGGCGGGGGGCGACCTGGCCGCCTTCGAGGAGATGGCCGGGCGCTACAGCCAGCTTGCCGACGGCCCCGCGCGCGGGCGCTATCCGCAGCTGCGCAAAGACGGCCTGGACGAGGCCCTGGCCGCCTGGTGCTTCGACCCGGCCAGACTCTCCGGGGACGCCGCCGTGCTCCGGGGAGAGGCGGGCTGGTACCTGGTCTACTTCAACGGCTGGGGGGACTCCAGCCTCACGGTGGAGGCCCGGGAGCTGCTGCTGGCCCAGCGCTACGCCCAGTGGCTGGACGAGCGCGCGGCCCGGTGGCCGGTGAGCACCAGCGCGATCCCCATGCTGATCGCCAAATAAGGAGGGGTGTGGCAGATGAAACGCAAATCCAAGGTACAGGGCGCGTCCGCCGCGCCCAAGCCCACGGGGGCCCAGCGGCGGAACATGCTGCTGCTGGTGCTGGGGTGCCTGCTGGCCATCACCGCCGTGTGGGCGGTGCGCATCCCCCGCTCCTACGTGAACATCTTCCTGGACCACTACAAGGGCAGCGACGCGGTGGTGTCCGACATGAAGGGCGTCAAGCGGAGCGACGGCGAGCAGGCCGCCCTGCTCCCCCTGCAGCAGGCCTTTGACGACTGGAAGCAGACCCACCTGCGGGACGAGGCCCAGGTGACCGCCGCCGACGGGGCGCTGCTGCGGGGCGGGCTGTACGACGCGGGCGGGGACGTGAGCGTGGTGCTGCTCCACTCCTTTGACGGCAGCAGTACCCGGAGCGACTACCTCTTCGCGCCCTACTACGCGGATCTGGGCTGCAACGTGCTGCTGCCCGACAGCCGCAACCACGGCGAGAGCGGCGGCGGGGCCGTGACCTACGGCCTGCTGGAGGGGGACGACGTGGCGTGCTGGGTGCGCTGGCTGACCGAGCGCTACGGCGCGGGCCACCGGGTCATCCTCCACGGGGACACCCTGGGGGCCTCCGCGGCCCTGGCGGGGGCCGCCGTGCTGGCGCAGGACGGGGCGCTGGCGGACTGCGTGCGCTTCGTGGTGGCGGAGAGCCCGGTCACCAACCTGTACGACAGCGCCGGATACCTGCTGGGCAACCAGTTCAAGCTGCCCGGCCTGATGCTCCCCATCTGCGACCTCTTCGCCAAAAGCAGCCTGGGCGGCCGATCCATGCGCGACGTGGACCTGGCCGCGCTGACCGCGGGCGGCACGGCCCCCGCCCTGGTGATCCAGGGCACGGCGGACACCGTCGTCGACCCCGCCGCCGTGCGCGCCTTCTGCGCGGATTACGCCGGGCAGGCCACCCTGCTGGAGCTGGACAGCGCCCACGGCATGGCCTACGCCGAACACACCCGGGACTGCCTCGACGCCCTGGACGCCATGCTCGAACAGTATCCGTAGCAAACGCCCCCTGCCGCAGGCAGGGGGCGTTTGCTTTTGGGGGAGGCCCGGCCTCAGTCCGCGGGGAGCCGTCCCTCCTTATAGGCGTGGTATTTAAGGCTGGAGAGGGCCAGGTACAATCGGAAGAGCAGATCCCCGTCCCCCCAGTCGATGTCCGTCAGCTCGCCGATGCGCCGTATGCGGTAGTCCAGGGTGTTGCGGTGGATGAACAGCCGCTTGGCGGCCTCCGCCGGGCGCTGGGCGCAGCGCAGGTAGGTGTACAGCGTCTCGGTGTACATAGTGCCGTTCTTCCCGTCGTGCCCGGCCAGGGCCTCCACCGCGGGCTGGCTGGGGGCGATGCCCTCCCGTGAGAGCAGATCCACCAGGGAGAAGACCTCCATGGTGTCGTAGGAGAGCAGGTGGTTGGCCTCCTGCACGCAGAAGCGCAGATCCAGGATCTTTTCCGTCTGCAAAAAGTGGTGGTGCAGCTCGCCCAGGCGCTGGAAGAGGCGGCTGCGCACCCCCCAGATCCCATTGGCGGAGAGGATGCCCTCCAGCGCCTCCCACAGCGGGGCCAAGGCGCGCTCGTCCTCCGAGGCGTGGGAGATGAGCACAATCAGCGTCTCGTCCCGGATGACCGAATAGCCCCTGGCCGCGTTTTCCAGGGTGTTCTGGATGGAGGAGATGGAGAAATGGCTGGGGTGGAAGTTTTTCAAATCCACCAGCAGCAGGGAGAAGCAGCCCTCCGCCGCCTGGCCCACCAGATCCGCCCGGAAGCGGATCAGGGCCTCGTCGGTGAGATCGCCGTTCACCAGCTGCAAAAGCAGGTGCTTGGCCGAGAAGCGGGGCGAGGGCAGCAGGGTGTTGGCCCGGCGCAGCTCGCTGTCCAGCACCTGGCAGAGGGTGCCCAGCAGGGCGTACTGTTCCGGGCCGAAGGCGCGCCCCTCCTCCGCGATGACCAGGTGGGCCGCCCCGTCGTGGCTGGGCTTGTCCCGGTTGGCGCTGTCCCCCTGGAAGGGGATGTCGATGATGAGGTACGCCCGGCCGGCGTGCTCGTCCTCCACATGGCAGCCCATGAAGCCGCCCCCCAGCGGCACGCTGTTCTCCTCGAACCGGGAGTGGTCGGCGCTGTAGTAGGGGGCGTAGCCCGCGCTGATGAAGTCCTCCCAGGTGCCGCCCCGCAGCTCCCGCTCCCCCGTCCAGGCCAGGATGTTCAGGATGGAGTCCCCCAGCAGCATGGGGCGGCCCACGGCCCGGGTGCCCGCCTGCAAAATTGCCTCAAAGCTCCCCCGCAGGGAGGAGCGCAATATGGCCTCCCGCTTCTCCGACGCCTCCAGCGCCCGCAAAAGCTCCTCCGGATTGCGCGTCCGCTCCGGCATCGCGCCCACCCCTTCCTGTTTTTTCACGAATCAAGTATAATCTTTTCCCACATATCCTGTCAATCTCTTTATATATCAATAAAAATGCATTGTTAAAATTTCATAAGTCAGGCCCCGCTTTTGAGAATAGCGGACAGTGCTTTCCCCGTTGGGGCATGGTATGATCAGTACAATTCCCGAAAACGCTCATAGGAAAAGAGGAATGGCTATGCAGGCTTATCCGACGCTCTTCCGCCCCCTGCGCCTGGGGGGGCTCACCCTGAAAAACCGCATTCTCTCGGCCCCCACCTCCCTGGCGGAGCTGGGGCCGGGCGAGCACTACTCCGACGCCAACCTGGCCTACTACCGCCTGAAGGCCGCGGGGGGCGCGGCCCTGGTGACGGTGGGGGACGTGATCGTGGATCTGGACACGGGCCGCTCCCACCCCCAGCAGATGGGGATCAACGACCCCGGCGCCCTGCCCGGGCTGGTGGCCATGGCGGAGGCCATCCACGCCGGGGGTGCGGCGGCCTCCATCGAGCTGGACCACGGCGGCGCCCTCTGCGCCCCGGAGTTCCTGGGCGGCAAAAACGCGATTGGCCCCTCCGGCTATGTGGACGCCTGGGGCGACACGGTGGAGGAGATGGACGAGGCGCAGATCCACGCGGTGGCGGACGCCTTCGCCAGGGGCGCGAAAACCGCCAGGGACTGCGGCTTCGACATGGTGATGATCCACGCCGGGCACGGGTGGCTGATCCACCAGTTCCTCTCCCCCCTCACCAACCGCCGCGCCGACCGCTGGGGGGGCAGCCTGGAAAACCGGCTGCGCTTCCTCCTGCTGGTGGTGGACGCGGTGCGTGCCGCAGTGGGGCCCGGCTTCCCCATCGACGTGCGCATCTCCGGCTCCGAGCGCACCGAGGGGGGCTACGGCCTGGAGACCGGGATCGAGATCGCCAGGGCGCTGGACGGCAGGGTGGAGCTGATCCACGTCTCCGCCGGCACCCAGCTGGACGAGTACTCCGCCGTGCTCATGCACCCCGGCGTGTTCCAGAAGCACGGGGAGAACGCCGCCCTGGCCGCCGAGATTAAAAAGCACGTCAAAACCCCGGTGTGCACGGTGGGGGCCTTCTCCGAGCCGGACAAAATGGAGGCCTTTTTGGCCGAAAGCGGCGTGGACTGCGTGGCCCTGGGCCGGGCCCTGCTGGCCGACCCCTTCCTGCCCAGGAAGCTGCTCCACGGCCAGCCCGGGGCGGTCACCCCCTGCCTGCGCTGCGGCGAGTGCCAGAGCGGCATGATGAAGAACCGGGTGCTCCACTGCGCGGTGAACCCCGTCATCGGCCGGGAGCGGGAGTTCTTTTGCCCCGTGCCCGTGCGGCAGCGCCGCCGCGTGCTCATTGCGGGGGGCGGCCCCGCCGGGATGCAGGCGGCCCTCTCCGCGTGGGAGCGGGGCCACCAGGTCACGCTGGCGGAGCGCTCCGGGCGCCTGGGGGGCCTGGACTACGCGGACGGCGCCGACTTCAAGGCCAACCTGGCCCGCTACCGGGACATGCAGGCCGCCAAGGTGGGCGCGCTGCCCATTGACGTGCGCCTGAATCAGACCGTGGACCGGGCCCTGGTGGACGAGGTGCGCCCCGACGCGCTCATTATCGCCGTGGGCGCGGAGCCCTGGGCCCTGCCCGTGCCCGGCGCGGACGGCCCCAACGTGGTCTTTGGCGCGGCGCTCCGCCCCGGCGACCCGGTGGGCAGGCGGGTGGTGATTATCGGCGGGGGCCTGATCGGCTGCGAGGAGGCCGTCCGGCTGGCCCGGGAGGGCCATGAGGTGGCGGTGCTGGAGCTCCGGGAGGCGCTGGCCCCCGACTGCGGGCGGATGCACCGCATCAACCTGCTCCACCAGATGGACGTGCTGCCCAACCTGACCCCCGCCGCCGGGCACCGCTGTCTGCGCATCGGCCCGGAGGGGGTCACCGCCGCCGCTCCGGACGGGCGGGAGGTGTTTTTCCCGGCGGACACGGTGGTCATGTGCGCGGGGATGCGCCCGCGGCACAGCGAGGTGGAGCGGCTGCGGGCGCTGGTGCCCGAGTGCTACGTGGTGGGGGACGCGCAGCGCGCCCGCCAGGTGGGCCAGGCCACCCGGGACGCCTACGACGCGGTGCTGACGCTGGGCCTGTAGCCGGCGGCCGCCATTGGAAAGGAGAGACTTTATGTTTACATCGGAACAGCTGGTCCAGCGCTGGGAGGACCAGCGGGCCATCAAGAACCTGATGGGCAAGTACGCCAACTGCGTGATTCTGAACCGGGAGCAGGAGATCTTCGGCCGCTTCTGGGCCGGGGCGCGGGAGGACCTGTGCCTGGGCTTCAACGACGGCTACTACCAGGGCCCCGGGGCGGTGGCGGGCTACTACGCCGCCTGCCGGGACAGGAACGCGCTGGTGGCCTCCCTGCTGCAAAAGCGCTTCCCCGAGGTGCTGGGCGGGCTCAGCGCGGAGGAGATCTACGGCGTGGGCCCCTTCAAGGTGAAGCCCATGGCCTGCCCCATCATCGAGGTCGCCGCCGACGGGGCGACGGCCAAGGGCCTCTGGTCCTGCCAGGGGGCCTACAACGACGTGGAGGCCTGCGGCCCCGTGGCCCACTGGACCTGGGGCTACTTCGCGGCGGACTTCGTCCGGGAGGGCGGCGTGTGGAAGATCTGGCACCTGCTTTACGTCAACGACGTGGACTGCATCTGCGGCCAGAGCTGGGGCAGGCCCCAAACGCCCTACCCCGCCCTGCCCGAGTTCGCCCCCCTGGCGGACTTCCGCTACCCGCCCTACACCACGGCGGCCACGGTCCGGGAGCCCTACAGCCCCACCCGCCCCCTGACCCCGGCCCCGGAGATCCCCGCGCCCTACGCCACCTTCGCCGAGACCTTCAGCTACGGTATTTGAGAGAGGAGGGAACCTGCATGAGCAAGCATGAATACTCCGACGACGAGCTGATCCGCCGCGTCTGGGACGTGGAGGAGATCAAAAAGCTGGTCTACAAGCGGGGCGTCTACATCGCCAACGAGTGGCGGGAAAAGGAGCTGGACGAGCTGTGGGTGCGCGGCGCGGACGCGCGGCGCACGGCCTGCTTCGGCCGCAACACCGGCTGGTACGTGGGCATGGAGGCCATCCGCGGCTACTACGTGGATAAGCACCTGGCCGACCGCCGGGCCCAGCTGGCCGCCATCCGCGCCGCCGGCCCCTCCGCGGCCGATACGCCGGAGTGCCTGAGCCTGGGCTGCCTGTCCAGCCACCCCGCCTCCACCGGGCTGGTGGAGCTGGCCGGGGACGGCGAGACGGCCAAGGGCATGTTCTACTCCATCGCCCAGGAGACCACCGCCCTGCCCGGCGGCACCGCCCAGGCCCTGTGGATGCCCGAGAAGCTGGCCTTCGACTTCCGAAAGGAGGACGGCGCGTGGAAGATCTGGCACCTGGTGATCGCCAACGACCTGACCGGGGAGGCCGGGGAGGACTACTCCAAGGGCAGCCCCTATATCGACTACGCCACCGACCCCGTGGCCCTGGAGTTCGGCACGCCCACCATCCCCCGGATCATCCACGACGCCACCTTTAACTGGTGGGACAACTACCCGCCCATGCCCGAGCCCTACGAGCACTTCACCGACGACATCAGCTACGGCCCCGAGGGCTACAAAGCCCCCGTCCCCCCCACCCTGGGGGCCGGGGAAGGGAGGAATTACGCATGAGCACCCTGAGTCTGCACCAGCGCATCCGCAACGCGGCGGCCAGCCAGGAGGTGGAAAACGTCAAGGCCCGGCACGCCTACTACCACGGCAGGGCCGACGCCTCCAGCGAGTGGGGCCTCATCTGGTCCCGCAGCGGCGACTGCTCCTGGGCCCACGCCTTCGGGCGCATGCGGGGCTTTGACCAGGTCTGGTACGGCTCCGTCACCCAGTACGACAAGATGTCCATGGAGAACTGGCTGGAGATGGTGGAGCGCTACCCCGAGGTGGGCGGCAAGGACCCCCGCCCCCTGATGGAGGCCTCCGTCCACACCCTGGTCACCGACGTCATCGAGGTGGCGGAGGACGGCATGAGCGCCCGGGGCTCCTTCATCACCCCCGGCGTCATCCACTCCCGCCTCACCCCCGAGGGGGAGCGGTACTGCAACGTGCTGTGGGAGCGCTACGGCACCGACTTCGTCTGCGAGGACGGCAAGTGGGTCTACCTCCACGAGCACGTCTGCCCCGACATCCTGGGCAGGCTGGACGGCGTGAACTGGGCCGCCGACGAGTACGCCCGCATCACCGCGCCGGTGCCGGACGCGCCCCCTCCGGTCACGCTGGGCGCGCCCCCTCCGGTGGCCGACCCCGGCCCCATGCACCTGCCCTACTCGGTGCTCAAGCCCCCCCAGAACACGGTGCCCTGGCCCGAGCCCTACGAGACCCTGGATGACGAGAACACCTATACCCCCTTCCAGCGCTGACGCGCGGGCCGGAGGGGCGGGCCAAAGGCCCGCCCCTCCGGTTTTGTTTGTGATTGACTACCCACCAGGGCGGCGCTGTGTTATGATAGAATAAAGAAAGCCATTGGCCTTACGCGGAGAAGGCGGACTCGATAAATCGAACGTTGACAGGGTGCTACATGGGAGGACAATATGAATAAAGATTTGCCCCAATATGAAGAAAATCTCACCTATGATTTTGAAGAAACAGATCCCCGCTTTTGCGTAGAGTTTTTAACCCCTTGTCCGAAGCTATCCCCCAACTCCCCCGTTTATTTCGATGGCTTTTCCTGGAATGAATGTGGATTGGTATTTAAGTACATTGACGGCGACAACTCTAATCCGCGCTCATTTGAATTAAAGGTTGTTTTTCCTTGCACGTTTAAGAGTATGCGCGTGTTTGCTATGACGGCACATCAAGAAAACAAGCTGTGGGTTTTGCAAAATCATTCGGCGGCGGCTCATCTGCCGAATCATATATTTCATTTTTACCGATGCAGATATTCAAACTATTATAATTGGTGTATGCAGCAAGGTTTCTTTAGGGAGACGGACGGCTTTTATCACTATGTGATTGCGGCGGTAGATACATGGATTGATGTTTTTTCTGCGGATTATCCAAACGTCTTTTGCCGCTGCTTTGGTCAAAACTTAAGTGACGCTGAGCTTGAGGCAGGACATATTTTTGATGCGTTTTACAAAAGCAATCTCAATGAATCGGATAGAACTCCCAGCGTGTCTGATTGATGAAATGAACCCTTCCGTACCCTGTGTGTCCGCGAAGCGGGCGGGGGGTCGTTTTTCAAGGAGGCTTCGCCCGAAATCATCCAGGTGTCCCCGGACATCTGGACCCCCCAGCCGCTGCGGCGGCAGCCCCCCCTCATAGGGGGGCCAGAGAGGAAAACACGAGTGCCATGCCTCATACAGCGCTTGGCACTCGTAGGGGCCGATGCCCATATCGGCCCGCCGCTCCGGTTTTTTTGTTGTATCCACCCGGGCGGCGCCGTGTTATGATAGGATGAATAAAACCGTTGGCCCTGGGCGGATAGGGCAGTCCCAAGCCTCCCCTATGAGGGGTATGAGTGTCCAGGGGATACAACCCGGAAAATGTGGAGGAATGACATGGTTATCAGAGAAATAGGGACACAGGATACACAGCATTTTTTTGAAATGATGTGCCGGCTGGACAGCGAGACGGAGTTTATGATGTATGAACCCGGAGAGCGGTTGGAGAAGTCGGCAGATCTATCCACATTGAAAAACACGATAAACCGTGCGGTCTCCGGCGGTGATCTGCTTTTGGTCGCGGAGCATGACGGCGGGGAACTGGCCGGCTTTCTCTGGGCGGAACGGGGAACATTAAACCGGGTCCGGCATACGGCGTATATTGTGACCGGAATCAGGCAAGCGTTTCGCCATCAGGGATTGGGCACCGCGTTCTTTAAAAAAGCGGACGAATGGGCCGCAGGAGCACAGATTACCCGGCTGGAGCTTACGGTTGAATGTCAAAATACAGCCGCTCTGAGCTTATATGAACACGCGGGTTTTGTCGTCGAGGGGACGAGGAGACGATCCATGAAGGTAAACGGGCGCTATGTGGATGAGTACTATATGGCAAAGCTGTTTTAAGCGAAGCCTCCCCTGTGCGGGGCCACGAGAAGGGATTGCATTTTCCCCAATTTCAGGGTAGAATAAAGACTTGCAATGATACGAAGGAGTGAAACAAAACATGCCGGAAGAACTGAACCCCACCATGACCCAGAACTTCATCCATGATTTCATCGACGAGGACATCGCCCAGGGCGGCCGGTTCCAGGGCATGACCGTACACACCCGCTTCCCGCCCGAGCCCAACGGCTACCTCCACATCGGTCACGCCAAGGCCATTTTTATCGACTTTGGCACCGCGGAGAAGTACGGCGGGGTGTGCAACCTGCGCATGGACGACACCAACCCCACCAAAGAGGACGTGGAGTACGTGGACGCCATCCAGGAGGACATCCACTGGCTGGGCTACGACTGGGGCGACCGCTTTTTCTTTGCCTCGGACTACTTTGAGCAGATGTACGAGTACGCCGTGGAGCTCATCAAAAAGGGCCTGGCCTACGTGTGCGAGCTGACGCCCGAGGAATTTAAGGAGCACCGGGGCGACGTGAACACCCCCGCCCGCTCCCCCTGGCGGGACAGGCCCGTGGAGGAGTCCCTGGACCTCTTCGCCCGGATGCGCGCGGGCGAGTTCCCCAACGGCAGATACACCCTGCGGGCCAAAATCGACCTGGCCAGCGGCAATTTCAATATGCGCGACCCGGTAATCTACCGCATCAACCACATGCACCACCACCGCCAGGGGGACAAGTGGTGCATCTACCCCATGTACGACTTCGCCCACCCCCTGGAGGACGCGCTGGAGGGCATCACCCACTCCCTGTGCTCCCTGGAGTTTGAGGACCACCGCCCCCTGTACGACTGGGTCATCCAGAACTGCCCGGTGCCCGCCAAGCCCCGGCAGATCGAGTTCGCCCGCCTGGGGATCAACTACACCGTCATGAGCAAGCGCAAGCTGCGCGCGCTGGTGGAGCAGGGCAGGGTCTCCGGCTGGGACGACCCCCGTATGCCCACCCTGTGCGGCCTGCGCCGCCGGGGGTACACCCCCCGGGCCATCCGCAATTTCTCCGAGCGCAACGGCGTGTCCAAGGCGTCCTCCACGGTGGAGTTCGGCTTTCTGGAGTACTGCCTGCGGGAGGATCTGAACCTGAACGCCCCCCGGGTGATGGCGGTGCTGCGCCCGGTGAAGCTGACCATCACCAACTACCCCGAGGGCAAACGCGAGACCTTCACGGTGGAGAACAACCCCAACCGCCCCGAGGACGGCACCCGGGAGATCACCTTCTCCCGCGAGCTATGGGTGGAGGCCGAGGACTTTATGGAGGTGCCCGCGCCCAAGTACAAGCGCCTCACGCCCGGCGGCGCCGAGTGCCGCCTCAAGGGGGCCTACCTGGTCACCTGCACCGGCTGCCGCAAGGACGCCGACGGCAGCGTGGCGGAGATTTTTGCCGAGTACGACCCCAACTCCCGGGGCGGCGACCCCGCTGACGGGCGCAAGGTGAAGGGGGCCACCATCCACTGGGTGGACGCCGCCACCGCAGTGGACGCGGAGATCCGCCTCTACGACAACCTCTTCTCGGACGCCGAGCCCGACGCGGGGGACAAGAACTTCCTGGACTGCCTGAACCCCGGCTCCCTGGAGGTGCTCACCGGCTCCAAGGTGGAGGCCTCCCTGGCCGACGCCCAGGCCCCCGCCGCCTTCCAGTTCCTGCGCCAGGGATATTTCTGCGTGGACAATAAGGACTCCAGGCCCGGCGCGCTGGTCTTTAACCGCTCCGTGAGCCTCAAGGACAGCTATAAGCCGAATTAATTGAGAATGTATCATGGATAATTGAGAATAAGGGCGGACGAAACGCCGTTCCCCCGTCCCCCCATTCTCAATTATCCATTTTCAATTATCCATTACGAAAGAGGTGTTCTGCGTGTACAATTTCCGCAACGACTACTCCCAGGGGGCCCATCCCCGCGTGCTGGAGGCCCTGGCCGCCACCAATCTGGAGGGCAACCCCGGCTACGGGGACGACCCCTACTGCGCCCGGGCCGCGGCGATCATCAAGGAGCTGTGCGACGCGCCCCAGGCCGACGTGCAGTTCCTCATCGGCGGCACCCAGACCAACTTCACCGCCATCTGCGCCTTCCTCCGGCCCTGGGAGGGGGTCATCTGCGCCGTCACCGGCCACGTCAACGACCACGAGGGCGGCGCGGTGGAATCCACCGGGCACAAGCTCATCTGTATGCCCACCCAGCGGGACGGCAAGCTCACCCCCGCCCTGGTGCGGCAGGCGGTGAAGGACTTCGAGAATCCCCACGTGGTCCACCCCGGCCTGGTGTACATCTCGGACGCCACCGAAAACGGCGCGGTCTACACCGTGGCCGAGCTGGAGGCCATCTCCGCCGTCTGCAAGGAAAACGGCCTGCTCCTCTTCCTGGACGGGGCCCGGCTGGGGGCCGCCATCGTCTCCACCGCCAGCGACGTGACCCTGGCCGACCTGGCCCGGCTTACCGACGCGTTCTACATCGGCGGCACCAAGAACGGCGCCCTGATGGGCGAGGCGCTGGTCATCTGCAACCCCGCCCTCCAGCCCCACTTCTTCACCCTGAAAAAGCAGCGGGGCGCGGTGCTGGCCAAGGGCTGGCTGCTGGGCGTGCAGTTCGAGGAGCTGTTCCGGGACGGCCTCTACTTCGACATGGCCCGCCACGCCAACGCCATGGCCGCCCGGCTCCAGGACGGCTTCCGCGCCCTGGGCCTGCCCCTGTACGTAAACTCCACCACCAACCAGGTGTTCCCCGTGGTCTACGACGAGCTGAAGGAGAGGCTGGCCAAAATCGCCATCTTCGAGGACTGGTGCCCCTCCGGCAAGCCGGGCACCTCGGTCATCCGCTTCGTCACCAACTTCTCCACCGCCCAGGAGGACGTGGACGGCCTGCTGGCCGACCTGAAAAAGCTGCTGTAATACAAAAAGGCCCGGGGCGGGGAACGTTGTTCCCCGCCCCGGGCCTTTTTCCGCCTAATACACGCTGCCCGCCGCGCGGACCAGCTCCTCCATCAGCTTCTGCATTTTAGGCACCACGGGGTGGCCCTCCAGGCCGTACTCCGCCGCCATCCGGGCGATACGGGGGAAGGCCAGCCAGGTGCTGCCCGCCGCGTCCTCCCACAGCCCGATCCGCAGCGGCAGCTCCAGGGCGATGCTCTGGTCGGCCTGCATCAGGCCGGTGCCCACCTTGGGCGCGCCAAATACCAGCACCGTGGTGGGGCGCAGCTCCAGCCCCGCGCCCCGGGCGTTCTCCGCGTGGTCGAATTTGGCGAAGAGGGGGATCTCGCGGGCGTTCAGCTCCGCCTCCAGCCGCCGGGCCATCACGTCCACGGGGAGCTGCCCCTCCAGCAGGTAGAGCTTGTTGTCGTCGTAATTGGTGGAGAGCAGATCCCCAAAGGCCCCGGCAATCCGGCGGGCCAGGTTGGTGAAGTCCACGCCCTCCCGGTTGGCCAGCAGGGTCACGCAGACCAGCTCCTCCGCGTGGGTGAAGCGGCTGAGGAAGCTGGAGAAGCCGGGCACGCTCCCCTTGATGTCCATCAGACCCCGGTGCTTGTAGAACTGCCAGCCCGCCACCGCCGGCACCTCCCGCCCGTCGGGCAGGCTCCAGGGGGCGTAGATCAGTGCGCGGTGGGCCGGGTTGCGGATCAGCACGCCGCCGGCCAGGCCGATGTCCCAGAAGGAGATGTCCTGGGCGGAGGCCCACACGTCGGAGAAGCCCCGCAGGGCGGAGGACTGCACCCGCGGCACGGCCGCGCCGCCGTCGTAGCTGGCGGCGGGCTCGGTGGGGTCGATGTACAGCTTGTCCTGCTTGAAGCGCTGGTGCACGTTCTCCGTCAGGGAAACGTCCTCGTGGTGGAATTTTTCGTCCAGATCCTCGGCAAAGCCGGTGCGGCGCAGGCCCAGGAATTCAATCTGCCGCCGGGTGACGAAGTCCCGGTAGGACATGCCGCTCACCCGCTCCACGATTTCGGTCAGCAGCAGGAAGTTGGTGGCGCTGAGCATCACGTCCGTGCCCGGCGCGAAATGCAGGGGCGACCCGGCCGCCAGGGCCGCCAGCTCCTCAAAGCTCCACGCCCGGAAGGGGTCGAAGCCCTCCGTCCGGCGGTAGTCGGGCAGCCCGGAGGCGTGGCGCAGGAGCTGGAGCACGGTGATCTCCCCCCACGCGGCGGGGACGCCGGGGATGCGGGCGGCCACGGTGTCGTCCAGCCCCAGCGCGCCGTCCTCGTAGAGCTGCATCACCGCCACCGCGGCGAAGGCCTGGGAGATGGGCCCCGCGGGCCACATGGTGTTGGCCGAGGCCAGCCGCTTCTGCCCCGCGTCGGACAGGCCATACCCCACCACCCGGGGAATATAGGGGGCCTGCACGATGGCCAGGGTCAGGCCGGGGATGCCCTCCTCCCGCATGAAATCCCAGATCATGGCGTCCACCGTCTGTCCCAGGTAGGACACGTCGGCGCTCCCCCGCAGCTTCATCGTTTTTTGCTCCCTTGTGTTCATTATGGCGCTCCTTTCAAGCTCAGCCCGTCTATCTGTAACATCATCAGTTACACTATACTGTAACTATAGTTGTTTCAGTTTGCTTTGTCAAGGGCTTCTTGAAAAAAAGTGAAAATTTACTGTAACCCTTCTGCGTAAATCCCGTATATACTGGTAGAATCGATTCTGAAAGGCGGGGGACGTATGGACGAGGCAAAGCTGGCCAAAAGGCTGGCGGCGGGCGACCGGCGGGCGCTGGACCGGGCCATGGAGTACTACACCCCCTACGTCAGCGCGGTGGTCTGGCGCGCCCTGGGCCCCGGCACGCCCCGGGAGGACGTGGAGGACGTGGTGGCGGACGCCTTCCTGGCCCTGTGGGAGCACGCCGGGGGGCTGGAGCCGGGCCGGGGGGTCAAGTCCTACCTGGCCGCCATCGCCCGCAACCGGGCCGCCGACTATCTCCGCGCCCCCGCGCCGACCCTCCCGCTGAGCGAGGCGGAGGGCTCCCCCAACCCGGGGCCGGAGGAGGAGGCCGAGCGCCGGGAGTTCGCCCAGCGGCTGTGGGGGGCGGTGGACGCGCTGCCCGAGCCCGACCGCAGCCTGGTTTTCCGCTACTACTACGAGGAGCAGCGCCTCAAGGACATTGCGGCGGCCCTGGGCCTCAGCGCCCCCGCCGCCAAGGTCCGGCTGTACCGGGCCCGCAGGGCCTT
The DNA here is from genome assembly GCA_022846095.1 of Oscillospiraceae bacterium. NCBI lineage: Bacteria > Bacillati > Bacillota > Clostridia > Eubacteriales > Oscillospiraceae > Oscillospiraceae bacterium. The sequence continues at coordinate 3,006,247 of AP025583.1, forward strand.
GAAGCTGCAATTGACGAAGGGAGGGTTCGGCTGTGAGCGGACGGATGGATAAGCTCTGGCGGGACATGGGGCGCACCGACCCCGCGCCCGCCGTGGCCCCGGACGCGGTCAGGCGCCGGGTCAACGCGGCGCTCGACGCCGCGCCCCCGGAAAGGAAACGGTATATGAGACATAAAGTGCGTTTCGCGGCGGTGCTGGCCGCTGCAATTCTCGCCCTGACGGGCGCGGCCCTTGCCGTGGGCTACAGTCTGGACGTGTTCGGCGCGTTTTTCGAGGGGGATCCCGCCCCGGCGCAGGAGCTGGTGGACCGGGAGATCCGCTCCGTCAGCGACGAAAACTACACCTTCACCGTGGACAGCTCCATGTCGGACGGGCAGACCGCCCTCCTGCTGGTGCGGGTGGACGCCCTGTCCGAGGCGGGAAAGGCCCGGCTCAACGCGGATGATTTTGAGAACATGGACACCTTCGACTTCTCCATTCCGCACTCCGGCGCCGGGGCGGAGGACACTCCCCGCGCCAGTGGCTGGGGCGTGGGAGAGCGGAGAGATCTGCGCACCGAGACCTCCCGCACCTGGGCCATCGACGTGCGTCTGGAGGGGGGCTCCCAAGGGCCTGCCGCCATCCGCGCCTACCTGGGCCCAATGGCGGACGGACTCTACGTGGAGGTGCCCCTGGCCCCCGCCGAAGCCGTCACCGTGGAGATCGGCGCCGACGGCCAGGGGACGGGCACCCTGACCTGCATCGACGGCGGCCCCGTCACCCTGGAGCGGGTCACCCTCAGCCCCCTCACCCTGCGCATGGAGTTCACCCATTCCAGCGCTGTGGAGGACGCCCTCCCGCAGATTTTCCTTCTGATGGCGGACGGAAGCCTGCGCACCCCGGGGCAGCTGTTTGAAATCATGACCGACGGCACCGGCGAGACCAGATGGGGCACCGTCCAGGTGGAGCGCAACTTCCGCCTGCGCTCCGTGCTGGACCTGTCCCAGGTGGCCGGGGTTGTGTTCGAGGGCATGGCGTACCCCCTGGACGGCGGCGCGCCCACCCCCTACACGGTGGATCCCGCCCTCTTCCCCTTCCGGATTCCCCTGGAAGATCCCCTGGTGGAGGGCGAGGGACATCCCATCAACGTTCGCGCCCTGTGCGAGGGGCTGGGGGCCTCCTACGACTGGGACGATGCAACGCAGACCGCCGCCATGACCTACCGGGGCGTGACAATCGTCCTGACCGCCGGCAGCAGCACGGCTCTAGTGGACGGCGAGCCCGTGGAGCAGTTCTCCACGCCCCAGGTGCGGGACGGCAAGCTGCTGGGCGACTACCGGACCTTTACGGACACCTGGAAGCTGGACATGTGCGCGGCCTACGACTCCCTGGAGAGCTCCAGAAGAGGAAACGGCGCCCGCGTGGGTCAGCTGATTACCCCGTAATACCACAAAAAACGGCCCGGATTCCGACGAATCCGGGCCGTTTTTCTATTTCAGGTACCAGGGCTTCTCCGCCCCGGCCTCCTCCGCGCCGGGGGCGGCCGGGGTGTATTTTTTAAAAATACGCTCGAGGAACAGGGAGGTCAGCAGCGCGCCGAGGGCGGGCAGGAAGACCACGGGGAACCAGTACCGCACGCAGGCCAGGACAATCTGGAGGTTGAGCAGCACCACCACCACCGTGGAGGGCAGGTGCCGCAGGGCCAGCTTGCCCGCGGCGGCGATCAGAGCGCCCACCCCGAAGGTGAAGCGGGAGAGCACGGGGAACAGGTAGAGCATAATCCCCATCACCACCAGGCACAGCAACCAGAAGGCCACGAAGAGCACCACAGCCACCCGGTCTCCCGCGCGGGCCATGTCCAGCAGGCCCACGTACGCCCACGACATAAAGAGCACCACCGGCAGGCAGGCCAGGGTGGCCAGGGCCCCCACCTTAAAATTGTCCCGGAAGCAGCGCAGGAAGTTCATGTAAGTGCCCCCCTCCCCCCGCCGCAGGCACTTGACCACGCAGTAGTAGAGCGCCGCGGTGGCCGGGCCGATGGTGATGACGGGCAGGCAGCAGAAGAGCCACAGCACGCTCAGCCCCACCACGTCCGCCAGCTTCGCGCAGCCGCGGAAGAACAGGTTCTCCGGGTTAAAGATTTGATTCAACAAGGGCAAGCCCTCCCCCGACGGTTTGTTGGCGGCGCATGGCACTATATGCGGCTGTTTTGGCACTCCTTGAATTGCAACTACTATCAAGTATGGGCGGGTTATGTGCCGCCGGAGTCCGGGCCTCCGAAAAAGGAAACGGATTGCCGCGTCGGCCCCGCGGGGCCTCCTCGCAATGATAGGCGCCCACATCGGCCCGCCTATATCCGTCCCCTTAAGAAGGCCTCCATCCGCCGGGCCTTATCCGTCCTGCCCAGCGTCCGGTAGGCCGCGCACTCGTAGGCCATATCCAGCACCGGGATCTCCACTCCCTCCAGCTCAGCCGTGCGGCGGATGGGTTCTAACGCCACGGGAGGCTCCCACGCTCCGTCGTCCAGGCGCTTTTGCACCGCGCCCATGAGCTCCACGTCCTCGCCCAGCAGCCGCAGCCGCCCAAAATGGGAGCGGATGCGCCCGTTGCCGCACAAGCGCACCGGCTCGGCCACCGCGCCCGGGAACAGGCGGGCGATTTCGTAGGCACCCGTCTCGTCGGTCTGAATGTCCACGTCATGCACGGGCAGCTCCATACCCTGGAGGGCGAAGGACGCGCTGCCGGTGACGGCCCAGAGGAATCCGCAGCCCTCCAGCCGCCGGGCCAGCAGCAGCAGGACCTCCCGCTTCCCGGGCGTCAGCACGCTACACCCCGGCCAGGGCCTTTTCCACGTCGGCCAGGATGTCCTGCACGTCCTCGATGCCCACGCTCAGGCGCACCAGATCCGGGGAGACCCCGGCGGCGGAGAGCTGCGCGTCGCTCATCTGGCGGTGGGTGGTGGAGGCCGGGTGGAGCACACAGGTCTTGGCGTCGGCCACGTGGGTGGCGATGGAGGCCAGCTCCAGCCCCGCCATGAAGCGGGAGGCCGCCTCCCGGCCGCCCTTCACGCCGAAGCAGACCACGCCGCAGGTGCCCTTGGGCATATACTTCTCCGCCAGGCTGTGGTGTTTGTCCCCCGGCAGGCCGGGGAACTTGACCCAGGCCACCTTGGGGTGCTTCTCCAGGTACTCGGCCACGGTCTGGGCGTTGGCGCAGTGCTGGGCCACCCGCAGGGGCAGGGTCTCCAGCCCCACGTTGAGCAGGTAGGCGTTCATGGGGGCGGGGATGGAGCCGAAGTCCCGCATAAGCTGGGCGGTGGCCTTGGTGATGAAGGCCCCCTCCAGGCCGAAGCGCTCGGTGTAGGTCACGCCGTGGTAGCTCTCGTCCGGGGTGCACAGGCCGGGGAACTTGTCGGGGTACTTCGTCCAGTCGAACTTCCCGCTGTCCACGATGGCCCCGCCCACGCAGTTGGCGTGGCCGTCCATGTACTTGGTGGTGGAGTGGGTCACGATGTCGCACCCGAACTGGAAGGGGCGGCAGTTGATGGGGGTGGGGAAGGTGTTGTCCAGAATGAGGGGCACGCCGTGGGCGTGGGCCGCGCAGGAGAACTTTTCAATATCCAGCACGGTGAGGGCGGGGTTGGCGATGGTCTCGCCGAAAACCGCCTTGGTATTGGGCCGGAAGGCCGCGTCCAGCTCCTCCGGGGTGCAGTCCGGGTCCACGAAGGTGAACTCCACGCCCATGCGCCTCATGGTGACCGAGAAGAGGTTGAAGCTGCCGCCGTAGATGGCCGAGGAGGCCACCACGTGGTCCCCGCAGGAGGCCAGGTTGAACACGGCGTAGAAGTTGGCCGCCTGGCCGGAGGAGGTGAGCATGGCCGCGGTGCCCCCCTCCAGCGCGCAGATCTTGGCCGCCACGCGGTCGTTGGTGGGGTTCTGGAGGCGGGTGTAGAAATAGCCGCTGGCCTCCAGGTCGAAGAGGGCGCCCATCTGCTCGCCGGTGGCGTAGCGGAAGGTGGTGCTCTGTACGATGGGGATGTTGCGGGGCTCCCCGTTGCCGGGGACGTAGCCCGCGTGGAGGCACTGGGTGCCGGGACGCTGCTCACTCATGGCTGATTCTTCCTTTCAATGGCTGGTTATCGTATATCCTACACAGGTGCTAGGGGTTTGTCAATTCATTTTCTTCCCCGAACCTGGGCTCGATGGGCGCGGACGCGGGCAGGCCGCCCAGCACGCGCACAGGCTCCCCGTCGATCTGGAACTGCACGGCGGTGACGCTCTCCACGTTGCCGCACAGGGTGTTCACCACGCAGCGCACCGCCTGGGCCGCCAGCACCGGGTTCAGGGGCAGGCCCTCCTTGAACGCGGCGGAGAGGTCCACGTAGCAGATCCCCCCCTCGGTGACCACCCGGCGGATCTCGCTCTCCGGCGGCACCGCGCGCAGCAGGCCCTCCTCCTCCCCGGTGTCAGACAGGGCCAGCAGCAGGGCCTCGGGCAGGCTGTCGTCCTCGGTGAGCACCAGGGTGCGGTAGCGCTCGGCCAGCCCGCCGCCGTCCGCTCTGGGGTACCAGAGGGTCACGTCCACGCTGACCGGCTTCTCCTCGTCCCCGGAGAGCACCACGTCCCCGGCGGTCAGCACCCGGGAATCGGGCAGGCTCTGGGCGGGCAGCTCCTCCCCCTCCACGGTGAAGGACACCCCGTCCACCCCCTCCACCTGGCACAGGGTGAGGGCGACGCAGCAGTTGGCCACCGTCAGGTCGATGCCGGACAGCTCGCCGTACTGCTCGGAGAAGTTGACGTAGACCGTCCCCTCCCTGAGCTGGGCGAGGCAGGTGACCCCCTGGGGGAAGGGGCTGCGCAGGCCCTCCCCCTCGGGGCCGGAGAGCAGCAGGGTCAAAAGCCCCCGCCACGGCTCCTCCCCCCCGGCGGGCACGCGGTACTCGTAGTCCACCGCCGCGCCGCTCTCCTGCAGGCCGTCGGAGGCGAAGTAGACCCGGTAGGCCCCCTCCGGCGGCTCGGAGGCCTCCACGGCGGCGCGGATGGCGCAGCCGGAGAGCAGCAGGAGCAGGCAGGACAGCAGCAGCGCTTTTCTTCTCATTCCGGGCCCCCCTCTCCGTCCCAGCAGGGGAAAACCACCTCAAAGCAGGTGCCCTCGCCCTCCCGGCGGCGAACGGTAATCTCCCCGCCGTGCTGGCGCACGGTGTCCCGCACGATGGACAGGCCCAGCCCCGTGCCGCCAGCGGCGCGGGAGCGGGCCTTGTCCACCCGGTAGAAGCGGTCGAAAATCTTGTCCATGTCGTCCTCCGGGATGCCCACCCCGGTGTCCTCCACCCGGAGGATCACCCGCCCGCCGGAGCCCTCCAGGCGGACCATCACCTGCCCCCCGGGCAGGTTGTACTTCACGGCGTTCTCCATCAGGTTGAAGGCCACCTGGTAGATGTCGTCCTCGGTGGCCTTGACGAAGCAGTCCCCGGCCAGGCTGGTCTGGATGGTGACCTCCACGGCCTTGGCCAGGGGCAGCAGCATCCGCCCCACCTTCTCCACCACCGCCTTCACCTCCACCGGCCCGGTCACCACCGGGGCGGCGGCGTCCATGCGGGTGAGGGTGAGCAGCTTTTCGGTGATGCGGGTCAGGCGCTCGGCCTCCTCCCCGATGTCGGTGACGAACTCCCGCGCCGTGTCGGCGTCCATGTGCTCGGACTGGAGGATGGAGTCGGTGAGCAGGCGGATGGAGGCCAGTGGGGTTTTCAGCTCGTGGGAGGCGTCGGAGACGAAGCGGCGGCGCACCTCCTCGGTGGTCTGGAGCCGCCCGGTGAGGGCGTTGAACTCCCCGGCCAGCTGGCTGAGCTCGTCGCCCCCCGCCACGGACACGCGGTGGCTGTACTCGCCCTCCCGCACGATGCGCACCGCCCGCAGCAGGGCGGCGATCCGCCGGGTGAGGGCCTTGGAGAACACCAGGCTCATAATGAGGGCCACCACGCAGATGACCACCGAGATGGAGCGCAGGTTCTGCTGGATGCCCAGCAGCAGCGCCCCCTGCTCGGCGTCCTTCTCGTAGAGGTAGACCGCGCCGATGATGGCGCTGCGGGACACGATGGGCACCGCGGCCCGGCTGCGGAAGGCCCCGTCCCGGTACTCGGAGGTGAACACGTCGTTGCCCGCGTAGTGCCCGCCCCCGCCGGGGGCCAGGGCCTCGGTGATCTCCCGGATCAGGGCGTAGCGGCCCTCGGCCCGGCTGACCTCTGTGTTGCTGTCGTAGACCACCCGGCCGTAGGCGTCGGTGACGATGATGCGGTTGAAGCCCGTGACGTTCAGCGTCTTGATGGTCTCCTCCGCGCTGTTCACGCTGGAGACCGACAGCGTGGAGGCGATGGAGGCCGCCTGCCGCTGGAAGGACTGCTGCTTGGACTGAAAGACAAGATCCTGGCTCACCAGCACCGGGTAGGTGTTCAGCAGCACCAGCACCGAGGCGATGATGGCGATATAGGTCAGGCCGAATTTGACCTGGAGGGAGCGCCAGAAGGGCACCCGCTTCGACTGCTGCTCCATATGCGTCCCCCCTCCCCTATCAGCAAATTTTGTGCAGGATGAAAGTATCAGTGCCGCAGCTTAGGCGGATAAGGTGATTATGGAGGCCCGGCCTCCGGCGGCGGGATTCTTTGCTTGCAAAGAACCCCGGGAAGAAACAACCAGGGCTTCGGCCCTGGACCCGGGACCCGGCGGCGGTGCGGTTCAGGTAACCTGCAAAACTTGAAAGCGCTCAGGGCTCGGTTCGGCCCGTGCCCTCTGTAAGTAGGGCTGCCGCCCACGCGGCACATGACCCGCCCAGACTTGATAGTAGTTGCTATTCAAAGAGTGCCTGAAAAGCCGCACGTACTGCCATGCCCCATACAGCGCTTGGCACTCGTAGGGGCCGATGCCCTCATCGGCCCGCTGCTTCAGGCCCGTAGGGGCGATTCACGAATCGCCCCTACTCCATCGTGCGCCTTATGCGCCTGAGCCGCGGCTCTTGCGGGGCCGCCGTCAGTTGTTTTTCAGGTAGTACCCCACGCCCCACTTGGTGAGGATATACTCCGGGTTGGCCGGGTCCAGCTCCAGCTTCTCCCGCAGGCGGCGCACGTGCACGTCCACCGTGCGGTAGTCCCCGGCGTACTCGTAGCCCCACACCACGTTGAGCAGGTTTTCCCGGCTGTAGACCCGGCCGGGGTTGCGCATCAGAAGCTCCATCAAATCGAACTCCTTGGCCGTCAGATCCACGCCCACGCCCTCCTTCCAGGCCGAGCGCTCGTCGGTGTCCAGCACGATGTGGCCCATGGTCAGCCGCGCGCCTCGGTCCTTCTTCTCCGCCATGCCCGCCCGGCGCAGCAGCGCCCGGATGCGGGCCTTGAGCTCCAGGATGTTGAAGGGCTTTGTGATATAGTCGTCCGCGCCGCACTCGAAGCCCACAATCTTGTCGGTGTCCTCGCTGCGGGCGGTGAGCATGATGACGGGCACGTTGGAGAACTCCCGGATGCGCATGCAGGCCTGGAGCCCGTCGATCTTCGGCATCATCAGATCCAGGATGATGAGGTCAAAGGCCCCGCTGCGGGCCAGCTCCACGGCGGCCTGTCCGTCGTAGCCCACCTCCACCTGGTAGCCCTCGCTCTCCAGGTTGAATTTGATGCCCTTCACCAGCACCTTTTCGTCGTCCACAACCAAAATTTTCACTGGGTTTCCTCCCCCACCGTAATGTAATCCAAAAGCCCCTCCAGAATCCCCTCGCCGATGCCCTTGACCTTCGTCAGATCCTCCGGGATGCGGAAGGGGCCGTTCCGGGCGCGGTAGTCCACGATGTCCGCCGCCCGCTTCTCCCCGATGCCGGGCAGGGTCTGGAGCTCCTCCGCGCTTGCGGTGTTGACGTTGATTTTCCCCTCCGGGAGGGGCTTGTCCGCACCCTCAGGCGGGACGCCGGCGGAGGGCGGCGCGGCCGTCTGCGCCGCCGCAGTCTGCCGCTGGATGTCGATCCGCACCGGCCCGGCGCTGCCGCCGCGCAGAAACCACCCCAGGGCGAAGGCGGCGAAGCAGGCGCACAGCAGGAGGGTGAGCGCTTCCAGCCGTGAAATCTTCATAATTTGTAACCGCCTCCCCTGTTGCGCGGGGTGTGCGCATTTGCTATAATTGCAGATGTAGTGAATATACCACGACTGCGCAGCAGTCCGTGGTATATGGCATCGTTTGCGGTTCCGCCCGTAGGGCGGGAGCAAAGCGCGCCGTGAAGCCGGTATAATAGCCGTGACACGGCTATTATACCATAATTGACGGGAGTTTCCTATGAAAAAAAATCGAATGCCCTGCTTCCTGCTCCTGAGCGTCCTGCTCGCCGCCCTCCTCCTGCCCACCGCCGCCCTGGCCGCGGAGGGCAGCGGCAGCGCCATTCTGGACGGCATGCACATCGAGGCCACCGCCGCCATTCTGGTGGACGACGACAACCGTGAGGTGCTCTACGAGCAGAGCGCCCACGAGAAGCGCTACCCCGCCAGCATCACCAAGGTGATGACCGCCCTGCTGACCCTGGAGGCGGTGGAGGCGGGCAAGCTGTCCATGGACCAGGTGATCACCGTCGGGGACTCCCTCCACCAGGGCATCGGCGAGGGCGGGTCCACCCAGGACATCAAGGTGGGGGAGATGCTTACCGTCCGGGATCTGCTCTACTGCGCCCTGCTGCCCTCGGCCAACGAGGCCTGCAACGTGCTGGGCGCGGCGGTTGCGGGCAGCGTGGACGCCTTTGTGGAGCAGATGAACCAACGCGCGGCGGAGCTGGGCATGGAGGACACCCACTTCACCAATACCCACGGCTACCACGACGACGAGCACTATACCACCGCGTGGGACATCTACTTAATGTGCTCCGAGGCCATGGGCAAGCCCGCGTTCCGGGAGATCGTCTCCTCCAAGAGCTACGTGGTGCCCGCCACCAACCTGCGGGAGGAGCGCACCCTCCACGACACCAACGCCCTGGTCTCCACCTTCCGCATCCGGGGCTACTACTACGAGTACGCCACCGGCATCAAGACCGGCTCCACCCCCGAGGCGGGCTACTGCCTGGCCTCCGCCGCCACCAAGGAGGGGAAAAACCTCATCGCCGTGGTGCTGGGGGCCGAGAACCCCAAGAACGCCGACGGCTCCACCAACCGCCTGCAATTCTCCGAGTCCTCCCGGCTGCTGGACTGGGGGTTCCGCAATTTCAGCCGCCGCACCATCATCGACGCCTCCGCCATGGACATCGCCGAGGTGGCCGTCACCCTCTCCCAGGAGGCCAGCTACGTCACCGTCCAGCCCTCCGGGTCCATCGAGGCCACCCTGCCCAACGACCTGGAGCTGTCCCAGTTCAAGCGCGAGGTAAACTGCATCGACACCGTGGAGGCCCCCGTGGAGAAGGGCCAGGTGCTGGGCACCATCAAGCTGACCTACAACGGGACCGACTACGGCACCCTGGATCTGGTGGCCGTCAACGACGTGTCCCGCTCGGAGCTGCTCTACCGGCTGGACCGCATCCAGAAGTTCCTGGACCAGACCTGGGTCAAGCTGGCCGCCCTGGGGCTGATCCTGCTGATCCTGATCCTGATCGTCCGCCACCTGGTGGTCTCCCGGCACCGCAGCCGCTACGGCGGCGGGCGGCGCGGCGGGCGCGGCAGCCACTACGCGGGCAGCGGACGCCGCCGCAGATAGCCCCCCGCCCTGCGTCATTGCGAGGGCCGCAGGCCCGCGGCAATCCGTTCCCCGCCCGCTGAAAACCGCGCCTCTTTCACACAGAGGCGCGGTTTTTCTTGACAGGAGAGGTTTGTCGGAATAAACTAGGTTTATTAAAGCAAACCAAAGGGAGGCGCACGGAATGGAGGACTACAAGCTGTACGACGCGGAATACCGCCTGATGGATCTGGTGTGGGAGGCCGAGCCGGTGAACTCCACCGCCCTGGCCAGGCGCTGCCGGGACAGGTTCGGCTGGAGCAAATCCACCGCCTTCAACCTCATTCGCAAGCTGGCCGGGCGGGGCTTTCTCAAGAATGAGGATGCCACCGTCACCGCCCTGGTGAAGCGGGAGCAGGTGCGCCGCTACGAGAGCGCGGCGGTGGTGGAGCGCTCCTTCGGCGGCTCCCTGCCCGCCTTCGTGGCCGCCTTTTTGCAGGAGAAGGCCCTCTCCCCCGCCGAGGCTGAGGAGCTGCGCCGCATGATTGAGGAGGCCGGGCATGACTGAGCTGTTCACCGCCGTGCTCACCATGAGCCTGGGGGCCGGGATCGCCGCCCTGGCGGTGCTGGCCCTGCGCTGCGTCCTGCGCAGGGCGGGCGCGCCCCGGCTGGCCTGCTACCTGCTGTGGGCCGTGGTCCTGTTCCGCATGGTGTGCCCCGTGCCCGTGGAGCGCGCCTGGGCGGTGCTGCCCGACCTGTCCCGCCCCGTGGAGCGGGCGGTGAGCGGGCAGGAGGCCCCCGCCCCAATCGCCCCCGCCCCTGGCGAACGGGTGGAATACCAGCGCGTGCCCATCCCCGCGTCCGCGCCCCCCGGCGCCACGGCCTTTTACGCCATTAAAAACCCGCCCCAGCAGGCCGTATCCCCCGCCCCGCCGGGGGGCTGGCTCGCACCCCTGTCCCTGGTGTGGGCGGCGGGGGTGCTGGCGCTCTGGGGCTGGGCGGCGTTCTCCTACCTGCGGCTCAAGCGCCGCCTGCGCGCCGCCGTGTGGAGCGAGGGCGGCGTGTGGGAGAGCGACCGCGTCCCCGGCCCCTGCGTGCTGGGCTTTTTCCCGCCCAAGATCTACCTGCCCCCCGGCCTGGACGGGCGTACCCGGCGCTACGTGGTGCTCCACGAGTTAACCCACATCCGCCGGGGAGATCCCATCATCAAGGCGCTCACCTTCCTGGCCGTGTGCCTGCACTGGTTCAACCCCCTGCTCTGGCTGGCCTGGGTGCTGGCCTGCCGGGATATGGAGGGCTCCTGCGACGAGTCGGTGCTCCGCCAGAGCCCCCCGGAGGCCAGGGCCGCCTACTCCGCCGCCCTGCTCTCCCTGGCCGCCGCCCGCCCCGCCTACATCCCCCTGGCCTTCGGGGAGACGGGGGTCAAGGAGCGGATTCAGGGCGTGCTGCGCTGGCGCAGGCCGGTGACGGCGGTGATCGCGGTGTGCGCCCTGCTGGTGGCGGGGGCCTGCGCCGTGCTGGGGGCCACCGGCTCCCCCCTGCCCGGCGCCGCCCCCGGCCTGGCCGTGGAGGTGGGCGCAAACGACGCCTTTTACGCCGCCCCCGGGGACACCCCCTGGGAGGACGCGCCCCTGGTGAGCGCGGACGCCGCCGCCCGGCTACGGTTTGATGCCATCTCCTCCACTCCGGACAAGTGGGCGGTCAAGGACTACCTGCTGGACGGCAGCGAAGCGCCCCCCGCCCAGACGCTGGAGTCCGAGCGCCCCACGGCGTCCATCGGAGTGTTCTCCCTCACCCCCCACCCCGCCTCCACCGGAATGGGGGCCGAGGAGCGGGGGATCGAGGTGGCCTGCACCTGGCGCAGCGGGCTGCGGCGCTTGGAGCACCGCTACCGCTTCCGCCTGCTGGTGCCCGCCCGCCGTGAGGGGATAATTCAGCCCGCCCCGGTGGTGCTGGCGGGGGGACGACAGATCCCGGTCTATCCTGGCAATACCGTGTTCGCCCTCTCCAGCCAGAAGCCGGTCTACCTCCCATACGGCACGCAGGTTATCGTCTCCTGCGCCGTCCCCGGCGCCATGAACTGGACGCTGACGCGCTTCCAGTTGGACGGCGGCGGCGCATCCCAACGGGAAATCGGCTCCTTTGATGCGGACGGCACGGCCAACATCCAGTTTGACGTTGGAGTAGAGGACACGGGCCTGATTGGCGTTGAGCTGAACTGCTCTCCCGGCCCGGAGCACACCTGGCATTTCGTCTTTCAGAGCGACGAGGCGCCCCCCTTCCCCACCACCTGGGAGGAGGCCGCGCCCCTGCTCCCCGTGCCCGCGGAGTGGGCGCAGCAGGATCTGGCCGGGCGGAACACCGCCGTCAGCCTGGTAGGGGTGGAGGCCTCGGCGTATTTTTACGGGGCGGACGCCGAAACCGGCGCGGGCTGGGCGGCCTTTTCCATCGGGCAGGGCGTGGCGGCGGCCGACGTATACGTCTACCGCACGCGGGATATTGGCCGCACCTGGACGGAGGTGGGCCACCCGCCCCAGGGCTGGTATCCCGCCTGCGCCTCCTTCAGCGGCGAACGGGGCGTCATCGCATACGGCCACTTCAACGGCACGCCCCCCATCTACGCCACCTCCGACGGCGGGGAGTCCTGGCACGCGCTGGACCTCCCCCTGCCCGAGGCCGCCGGAGTGTGGGAGGCCTACGAGGCGCAGTTGGGCACCGATCCGGGTTGTCTCAAGCTGCGGGACACGGGGGACGAATCCGCCCGCGTCGCCCTCATTACCCGGGACGGCGGGCTGACCTGGACGCAGGAATTTCCCGTGACCAACCCGGAGCGGCTGGGGCCCGGCCCCGACGCGCTGCCCACGGCTTTCCCCAGCGGCGCCGAGTGGTACGACATACCCGTGCGCCTGCTGGCCGATCTGCCGGAGGCGGACATCTCCCTCTACGGCCTCAACGGGGAGTTGACCCCCTGGGACGGGCTGCTGCTGCGCCGGGGGGAGCACCTGGACTACTTCGACCTGTTCTACAACCCCGGCCCCCGCCTCACTCTGGCGGATCTGGCCCTGGGGGACTTCGACGGGGACGGCGCGGACGAGCTGGCGGCGGTGGTTACTGCGGGCACGGGCACCGGGACGAACATGCAGAACCTCTACGTCTTTGAGCCCCACTGGGAGGGCTTCACCCTCTCCGCCGTCTATGACGGGTACGACACCTGGGATCTGCCCCGCTCCGTCTTTACAGACCTGGGCCTGCCGGACAACTACGGGGTGGGCGCCATCATTTCCTTCCGGGGGGAGGGGGACGAGCTGCGGGCCGCCATCGGCGTGGAGGACACGGACTACCCCCATACGGCCCAGTACGTGGGCAGCCTGGAGTGCGCCGTGGAATACGACAGGAAAAGCCTTAAGCTAAAAGATTTCAAATTCAGCTCAGAAACCCCTTGACCTTGACGCGGCGTCATGGCCTATACTCCCCTTTGTCAGGAGGGAAGCCACATGGAATATATCATCAACGAACTGGCCGCGCTGGCGGGCGTGTCCACGCGCACCCTGCGCTACTACGACCAGATCGGCCTGCTCAGCCCCGGCCGCACCACCCGGACGGGCTACCGGGTGTACGGCCCCGCCCAGGTGGACCGCCTCCAGCACATCCTGTTCTACCGCGCGCTGGGCCTGCCCCTGGGGCAGATCCGCGATCTGCTGGACGACCCCGGCTTCGACCGCGCGGCGGCGCTGCGCAGCCACCTGGCCGAACTGGAGCAGGAGCGCGCGCGGCTGGATTCCCTCATCCTGACGCTGAAAACGTCCATAGAGGACGAGAAAGGGGGACATACCATGTCCGACGAAGAGAAATTCGAGTGCTTCAAGCGGGAGGCCCTGGCGGAGAACGAGCGCGCCTACGGCGATGAAATCCGCGCCCGGTACGGCGGCGACGCCGCGGCGGCCGGCAACGACAAGTTTTCCAAGCTCACCCGGGAGGAGTACGCCCGCATGGAGGAACTGGGCGCGGAGATCCGCGCCCGTCTGGAGGCCGCCGTGGCCGCGGGCCTGGATCCGGCGGGGGAGGAGGGCCGCGCCCTGGCCGCCCTGCACCGGGACTGGCTGGCCTTCACCTGGCCAAGCTACAGCCCCCAGGCCCACGCTGGCCTGGCGGAGGGCTACGTGGCCGACCCGCGCTTCACCGCCTACTACGACCGCGCCCGCGCGGGCTGCGCCGCCTTCCTGCGCGACGCAATCCTGGCCTACACCAAGGCCCTGTAAGCGCCGAACGGCCCCCGGCTCTAAAAAGAAGCCGGGGGCCGGTTTTCCTATGCCTGCTGTGCCTGCTTGAGGGCCTGGGCCAGCTGGTCGGGGCAGGAGGTGGGCTTGAAGCCGCAGCGGATGCCCTCCAGCCTGCCGATCACCTCGTCCACGGGCATCCCCCGGACCAGGGCGGACAGGCCCTGCAAATTGCCGCTGCACCCGCCCAGGATATGCACGGAGCGGACGGTGCCCTCCTCCACCTCAATAGTCATCTTCTGGGAACACACGCCCCGCGGGCGGTAGCTGATGGTCATGTTCGCGTCCTCCTTGCGTCGTCGTTAGGAGGTATTATAGTAGTCCGGACCCTAAAAATCAATTGTCCGGTTGCACGAGATATGGTATACTGAGTTTAATTTTTCTGACGTTTGCGAGGTGACACGCCATGTCTCAGACCACCAAGCGCGCCCTGGCAGCCTCCCTGAAGGCGCTGCTGTCCCAGCGCTGCCTGGACAACATCACGGTGAAGGACATCGTGGAGGACTGCGAGGTCAACCGCCAGACCTTTTACTACCACTTTCAGGACATCTACGACCTGCTGCGCTGGACCTTCGAGCAGGAGGCGGAGCGCCTGCTGGCCGGGAAGAAGGACACCGACACCTGGCAGGAGGGCTTTCTGAGCACCTTCCGCTACGTGCTGGCCAACCGCGCCATGGTGCTCCATGTGTTCCGCTCCGGCGGGCGGGACCACCTGGACCGCTATCTTTACGCCATGGTCCACCAGCTCATGTACCACGTGATGGACGAGAGCTGCGGCGACCTGGACATCGGCGAGGCCGACAAGTCCTTTATCGCGGACTTTTACAAATACGCCTTCGTGGGCATTATGCTGGACTGGATCCGGGACGACATGAAGGCCGACCCGGAGGTCATCGTGGCGCGGGTGGCCCGGCTGGTGGAGGGGGACTTCCGCCGGGGGGCCGAGCGCTTCGCCCGGTAAAATCAGTCCTGCCCGAACCGCGCGGCGATCCCTGCGGCCACCCGGTCCTCCAGGCCGGCGGGGACGTTCTCCCCCTGCGCCGCCGCCGCGTCCCGGTATTCCCGCGCCTGCTCCTCGGAGATGCGCTCAACGCCCGTGAGCTGCCCCGACGCGTCCCGGACCGCCGCCAGGTTCACGGTGCCGGCGTCGTCCGTCCACAGCGTGTAGAACCACCCGTCCGCAACCCGGTCCACGAAGCAGTTTACCCGCTGTCCGTCGTAGTAGAGCCCCCCGTCCGCCGGGGAGTAAGTGATGCCGAAGGGCTGATACTGCCCGTATTTGTCCGATCCAACCTGGGCGGTGTCCCGAGCGATTACGTTTTCCGTGACCATCGGGGCGGAGCCGGACAGCTCCTCCGCAAAAAAGGCGTCATAGTATTCCTGCGCCTTCTGCGCGGAGATCTCCTCCACGCCCGTGAGGGCGCCGGCGGCATTCCGGACGGCGGACAGGTTTACCTGCCCGCCGCCGTCCAGGTAGAAGGCCTCCGCCTGCGCTCCCTCGTCCGCAAACAGCCGCACCGGCTGCCCGTTGTAGAGCAGCTTTGTGCCGTCCTCCGAGATTGAGAGCCCGAACGGGGCGTACCGGGCATAGGTGCCGGGTTCGGGAAGTATGGCGACGGAAATCCAGGGCGTCACCGCACCGTCTCCGCCGTTGATCGACGGGCTTTGCGCCTGCGCTTTTGCGGGGAGCGCAATGCCCGTGCCCAATGTGAGCAGGAGCATACCGCAGAGCACCGCCACGCCCGCTCTTTTTTTACTCATATCCATAATGGAAAAAATACGTGTTTTCATACCTTGTTTGCCTCCATAAAAATGAGTGGATAGCGCTGTTTTCAGCTTTGATTTGTATCTGATTACGCCGATAATCGCCTCGCTGTAGGACTGGCGCGTGTCGGCGTCCGTGCTGCGCACCACCGCTTCGTCGCAGGACTGCTCGCACTGGGCTTCAACGGCCTTCGCCATCAGGCAGATCACGGGGTTGAACCAGTGGACGGCGGTTGCGAGCAGCAGCAGGCCTTTGTACCACAGATCCCTGCGCCTGTAGTGGACCAGCTCGTGCTTGAGGATAAAGCGCAGGTCCTCCTGCGCAAAGTCCGTGCCGGGCAGCAGGATGCGGGGCCTAGCAAGCCCGATCAGCATGGGGCTGCCGATGCAGTCGCAGGCCAGCAGGCCGATCTCCCGGGAAATGCCCATCTCGGCTTTCAGGCTTTGGAGCAGGGCCGCCGCCCGCCCGTCCGTAACGGGCCGGCTCCAGCGCCCGGTCAGGCGCAGAAAGCGGCAATGCTTCACCGCGTGGCAGGCGAGCACCGCCACCATGCCCGCCAGCCACACCGCCGCCGCAAGCTGCCACCACGCGGCGGCGGGGACGGCGGCGGGGAGCGCGGGCCCGGCGGGGGCGGGGACGGGAACCCCGCCCCCCAGGTCCATCACCGGCGCGGCCGCGCCGCCCGGCAGATCCAGCCGGACGATGGGAGCGCCGAGCCGCGGCCGGAAGGGGATAATCAGCCCGATCACGAGGACGAGCCACGCGTAATAGCGGCTTTTGACGCTGTAGCGCCTCGCCAAAAGCGGCGTCGCCGCCATATAGGCCAGCGCCAGCGCCGACATGGTGGCGGAGCACACCAGCAGCGTAATCACAAAGTCCTCCATCTTACTCCCTCCGCTGCTTCGCCCACCGCAGCAAATCGTCAATATCGTCGTCCGACAACGCCTTGTCGTCATAGAGCGTGCTCACAAGATCCAGCAGGGAATTGTCGTGGTACTGCCGCATAAAGCTGCTCGTTTCAAACCTCAGGTAGTCGTCCCTGCCGACCAGGGGAAAGTAGATGCGCTCCTTGCCGCGCTTGTCCGTGCTTAAAAATCCCCGTTCCACCAGCCGGAGCATGAGGGAAATGACGGTCTGCGCTTTCCAGCCCCGTTCGGTTCCAAGCCGCTCCATAATCAGATTCGTTGTAATCGGAGGTTCGTTCGCCCACACCACCTTCATAATGTCAAACTCCGCGTCCGGTAGTTTTTTCATCTGCTCCATAAACTCAGCTCCATTCAAGACAATTGTCTGTATCGTCATTCTACAACTGTCTTAGTTGTTTGTCAAGCACATTTTCGGCAGTTGTAGAAAATTTAATTCATACACATATGGGGCGGTGTCGCAAGTTGCGACACCGCCTTTTCTCTGTCTATGGCGCACCGCCCGCCGCCCCGGTAGAATGGGATGGTGTAAAAGGAGGGGATGCCCGTGGAGGGGCGGCAGTTTTATTTTGTGGGCGGCGGGTACGCCGCCCTGACCGGGGCCGCGCTACTGCTGCGGGAGTACGGCGCCGCGGGGCAGCGCATCCACGTCCTGCCCCACCGGGGCGCGCCCTGCGCCCCCGCCCTGCTCCCCCTGCGGGAGGCGCTGGAGGCGGCGGGGGTGGACTTCCACCCCGGCGCGGCGGCCGGGCTCTCCCTGGAGGAGGGGGAGGGCCTCACCGTCACCGCCGTCCACTACAGCGCCCCCCGGGAGGAGGGCTACCTCCAGCTCCACGAGGGGGATTTCTGCTTCTGGACCTGCGGCAGCCCCGCCGACTGCGCCGCCTCCGGCTCCCTGGGCGCCCCCGCCCCCTTCCGGGCGGACGATCCCCCCTCCTTCTCCCTCTGGGCCCGGATCGCCGCCGCCCGGCCCGGCCTGGGCAGTCCCGCCCCCTTCCTGGCCGACCCGGCGCGCAGCGCCCGCATCCGCTTTACCGCCGTCTTCCGGGGCGCGCCCCCCGCCCCGGGGGCGCTGCCCCGGACCCTGCCCGGCTCCCCCTGGGCGCTGGCGCTGCGCCCGCCCCGCCCCGCCCCCGCCGGGGAGGGGGAGGAGTTCACGCTGGAGGGCTGGGTGGGGCGGGCGGACCGGCCGGGCGCCCTGGTGGGAAAGCCCGCCCTGGCCTGCACCGGGGCGGAGCTTCTGCGGGAGGTCCTTTTCTGCCTGGGGGCGGAGGCCCTGCGCCCCGCCCTGCTGGACGCGGCCTTCACCCTGCTGCCCTACGCCGGGGCCCGCGCCCTGCCCCACGCCCCCGGCGACCTGCCCGCCCCGGTGCCCCCCGGCTCGGAAAACCTGGCGGTGCTCGGCCTGTTCTCCGGCCCGGGCAGCCCCTCGCTCCACCCCGCGCGGTACGCCGCGGCCTCCGCCCGGACGGCGGTGCGCCTGCTGATGGAAAAGTAAGCGTTGACTTTCCCCCCGCTCCGCACTATAATGACTGGTCGTGACGCGGCTGACGGTCCTTTTGACCGATTTCAGCCGCTTTCGCACGAAGGAGCGTGGAAAATGGAGAGTTATCACTATCTGTTCGACCTGGCCGTGGTGCTGCTGGCCACCAAGCTGCTGGGTATGTTCACCCGTAAATTCGCGATGCCCCAGGTGGTGGGGGCCCTGCTGGCCGGGCTGCTGCTGGGCCCCGCCATGCTGGGCGTGCTGCACGAGACCACCCTGCTGGACCAGATCTCCGAGCTGGGGGTCATCGTGCTCATGTTCAACGCCGGGCTGGAGACCGACGTGACCGAGCTCAAGCGCTCGGGCAAGGCCGCCTTCATCATCGCCCTCATCGGCGTGCTGCTGCCCCTGGCCGGGGGCTTCGCCCTGGCCGCCGCCTTCAACCGGGAGCCGGGCGCCCTGCTCCAAAATATCTTCGTGGGCGTGATCCTCACCGCCACCTCCGTGAGCATCACGGTGGAGACCCTGAAGGAGCTGGGCAAGCTCTCCACCCGCTCGGGCAACGCCATTCTGGGCGCCGCCCTCATTGACGACGTGCTGGGCATCGTGGCCCTGACCCTGGTCACCAGCATGGCGGGCGAGGGGGCCAACCTGCTGCTGGTGCTGCTGAAAATCGTCCTGTTCTTCGGCCTGAGCCTGGCCGTGGGCCTGCTGCTCCACAAGCTGGCCGACAAGTGGTTTTCCCACTACGACCGGGACAAGCGCCGCTTCATCGTGGTGGCCTTCTCCCTGTGCCTGCTCTACGCCTACGTGGCCGAGACGGTCTTCGGCGTGGCCGACATCACGGGGGCCTACATCGCGGGGCTGATCCTGTCCAAGACCCCCCGGGTCACCTATCTGCAAAACCGGTTCGACACCCTGTCCTACATGCTGCTCTCCCCCGTCTTTTTCGCCAGCATCGGCCTGAAGGTGGAGCTGCCCTCCATGACCGGGAGCATCGTGCTCTTCTCGGTGCTGCTGCTGCTCATCGCCGTCATCACCAAGGTGGCGGGCTGCGGCCTGGGGGCCAGGCTGTGCGGCTACACCGGCTCGGACTCCCTGCGCATCGGCATCGGCATGATCAGCCGCGGCGAGGTGGCCCTCATCGTGGCCAACAACGGTATGCGCTACGGGCTGATGAAGCAGGCGTTTTTCGGCCCGGTGGTCATCATGGTCATCGCCACCACCATCCTCACCCCTGTGTTCCTCAAGCTGGTCTACCGCGGCAGGGAGAAGGACTACAGCGAGCTCATGGAGAGCCAGCTGGTCAACGCCTTCGAGGAGGCCGAGGACTTCGACATCGCCAGCCAGATGCTGCTGGAGGATCACGAGGCCCTGTGCAAGTCCGGGGAATGCCAGGACAACCAATAGTCCAAAGAAGGAGCCGCCCCTTAAGCTCGGTCCCGGTGGGGAAGATCCGCACGCGGCGGGCGATCCCGGCCTGGAACTGCTCCGCCTGGAGCCTGGAGCGGGCCAGACGCTGGGCCGACTCCTCCGGGGGCATGGCGATTACGCCCAGGATCCCCTCGGAGTGGACGCAGGCGTCCGGCTTCAGCCGCACGCCGGGCAGACCGGCCAGCCGCTCCAGCAGCTCCCGCTCCCGCCCGGCGATCTGCTCCAGACGCACCGTGCGCCGCAGCAGGTCCAGGGCCAGGTAGTCCGGCTGCACGTCGATGACCAGCACCTCCCGCCGGTCCAGGGAGAGCACCCCGGCCACGCAGGCGGCCAGCTCGTTCAGATCCGCGTGGTCCAGCACCACGCCGTCCAGCCAGAGCTCGGTCTTTTGGAAGAGGTTGGCCTCCCCGCCCGGGGCGCTCCCCTCCTCCACCACATCCAGGCGCATGTCCAGCAGCGGGGCGTCGACAATGGCCGCGCCGATGTCCAGGAAGTCAATGTCCTCCCGCGCCAGCGCCGGGATGTCCGCGATCTGAATCCCCTTGGCGAAGGCCAGCTTCACCTGCTCCCGCAGCCCGCATTCCCGCAGCCGCCGGGATACGGCGCGCACGTCCTCCTCCTCGCCCGTGTCCACCATAACGATGTCCGCGCCCAGCCGGACGGCCTGCTCCGCCTGCGCCGCAATCTCGCCGGAAGGGCTTTTGAGCTGAATGACCCTGGTCATCTCGCCAAGCTGTTCCGCCGCCGCCAGCGCCTGGGGCACGCCGCCCAGGAGTTTGACGTAGTTCTTGTCCAGATAGAGGAAGGGGGGCTCGGCAATCCGGCAGTGGGCGCCGCCCAGCGTCACCGCGCCGCGCACCAGCTGCTTGAGCTCCGGCGGCATCTTCTTCCAGGCGCCGGCCACGATCTCCAGCCGCCCGTCCGCCGCCGCCACCGCGCTGCGGGCCGCGGTGGCGATGCCGGAGGCCTTGGACATCAGGCCCATGAGGCTCTCCTCCGCCAGGGCGATCTGCTTAGGCGTGCCCCGAAGCAGCATGACCGTCTCGCCCCGCTCTACCGCGCTGCCGGGCTCCAGATAATAGGCAACCTCCAGCCCCAGCTCCTCCGCCCTCCGGCGGGCCTCGCCGCTGCCGGCCAGAAGGCCCGCCCGCTCGGCGGTGATCGCCGCGCTGCGGCACCGTTCGCCGCAGCCGCGGAAGAGCGTGTCCCTGACGTCCTGCATCGCCATTTCCCTCCATCCTGTGCCGTGCATGGCGGCCTAGGCCGCGCTTGCCAGCGTTTTTTTGTGGGTAAAGTGCTGGAGCACCATCAGAACCGCGCCCACGGCGATGGCCGCCGCCGACCAGATCCCGTTGGTCCCCACCAGCACCAGGCCCAGGGCCACGAAGGCCGCGCGCTGGACCATGCCGATTTTGGTCAGAGAGTAGCCCGACAGGCCGAAGGCCACGTAGGTTACGCCGATCAGGCCCGTGACGATGGCGATGATTACCTCCAGGGGCGTCCCGCTCATCAGCAGGGCCGGGTTGTACACAAAGAGGAAGGGCAGCGTGAAGGAGCAGAAGCCCAGGCGGGTGGACTGCACCGAGGTCTGAAGCGGCTTCGCCCCCGCAATGCCCGCCGCCACGTAGGAGCCCAGCGCCACGGGCGGGGTGATGAAGGAGACGATGGCGAACCAGAAGATAAAGAAGTGGCTGCAGATGTCGGGCACGCCGAATTTGGACAGGGCCGGGGCCACGAAGAGGGCCACAAGCATGTAGGCGGGCAGCGAGCTCATGCCCATGCCGAAGATGAAGCAGCACAGGGCCGCCATCACCAGCAGGAGCAGCATGTTGGACCCGGCCAGGGTGACCATGGCGTCCGAAATGATAAGGCCGGTCTGAGTCAGGGTGAGTGAGCCGATGATGATGCCCGCGCAGGCGCAGGCGATGCCCGGCTGCATGACGCCCAGGGCGGCGTTTTTCAGCGCGTTCAGGCACAGGCGCAGCATGGACAGCAGGCTGTCCTTCACCCGCTCGGTCTTTTTGATCATCTTGCCCAGCTCCTTGACCACCATGATGGCCAGCAGCACGGCGATGGCGTAGCAGACGGAGCGCTCGGCGGAGTAGCGCAGCGCGCCCAGGAAGAAAATGAGGGCCGCGATGGGCAGCAGGTAGTACCAGCCGTGCTTGAGGAAATAGGAGGCCCTGCCGCACTGTTCACGGGGCAGGCCCTTGATGCCCAGGCGGCGGGACTCGCAGTCGATCATTATCATGACCGAGCTGAAGTAGAGCAGCGCCGGGATGATGGCCATCACCGCGATGGACCAGTAGGAGATGCCCAGCCAGTCCGCCATGACGAAGGCCACCAGGCCCATGATGGGCGGCATAATCTGCCCGCCGTTGGAGGAGACCGCCTCCACCGCGCCGGCGTACTCGGGCCGGAAGCCCGACTTTTTCATCAGGGGGATGGTGAACACGCCGGTGGTGGCCACGTTGGCGGTGGTGCTGCCCGACATCATGCCCATAAAGGCGCTGGAGAGCACCGCCACCTTGGCGGGGCCGCCGCGGAACCGGCCGGCCACCGAGATCGCCAGCTTCATGAACCAGTCGCCTCCGCCGATGAGGAAGAGGAACTGGCTGAAGATGATGAACATGACGATGATGGCCGCCGCCGTCTCCAGCGCGGTGCCGAAGATACCCACGTTGTGGTAGATCATGTTGCCCACGGCCTCGCTCAGGCCGATCTTGCGCACCTTCAGCACGCCGGTGAGGTTGTTGCCCAGCAGCGCGTGGGCCAGGAACACCAGGGCCACGATGGGCATGGCCAGGCCCAGGGAGCGGCGGGTGATCTCCAGCACGCCCAGGATGGTCAGCACGCCCAGGGCGATCTCGAAGGGGTAGAAATTCATGAAGGTATAGCGGTTGGCGTTGACATTCCAGGTAAAGAACAGGTAGATGGGCGCCGCAATGGACAGCAGCATGAAGATCACGTCGTACCAGGGCAGCTTGTCCTTGTGCTGGCCCTTGCGGATGGGCAGCAGCATAAAGCCCAGCGCCAGCAGGAAGGCCAGGAAAATCGCGGTGTGGGACAGCGTGGGGATGAAGAGGCCGAGGTTATCGAACACGCGGGTGACGAAGAGAATGCAGTACAGGCTCATGGCGATGGCCACGACCGTCACCACCTTGGCCTTGTAGCCGGTGAACTGCCGCAGGTTGCTCTCCTCTTCCTCCTCCACCTTGACCTCGTCCACCTTCAGCTGCGTCTCTTCAAGATCCCGGGGAGACCCGGCGGCGGCCTGCTGCTGCCGCGCCTTATCGTCCATTTCCGTTTTGGATTTGAATGCCATATGGAACCTCCGTCCTGTTTTAAAGAGGGCGGGAGCCGGTATGCGCGGATGTGCCGGCCCCCGCGCCGTCCGGGGGGGAACTTGGGAACCGCCTACTTCGCGGTGGTGGGGGTGTAGTCGGGCAGGGCCTCCCAGCGCGCCAGGTTCTCCTCCTGGATCTTCTGGTGCTCCTCGGTCCAGATGCCCTGCTCCTCATAGTAGCGCACCGCGCCGGGGTGGACGGGATAGCCCAGCTTGCCGGGGTCGATGGCCCCGGGCAGGGCGAAGGAGGTGATGGAGTCGGCGTAGGTGCACCACTCCTCGAAGTTGTCGTACAGGGCCTTTGTGGCGGCGTAGACCGCGTCGTCGGACACGTCGCTGGACACGTCCAGGGTCCAGAAAGAGCCGAAGTCCATGACCTCCTCCTCCTGGTTGCGGAAGGTGCCGGCGGGGATGGTCAGCTTATTGTAGCCGGTGTACTTCTCCAGGATCTTGTCCACCACCGCGGCGTCGTGCTGCACGAACACGCCGTCGCCCATGCCCACCAGCTCCTCCACCCAGGAGGCGTTGCCGAAGAAGGGGTACATGATGGCGTCCACCCGCTTCTCCTTCAGGGCGGTGGTCATCTCGGTGACGTTGGAGTACTCCATGAGCTGGAACTCGTCCTCGGACAGTTCATAGCCGTACTCGATGGCGTCCCACACCTCGCGGGTGAGAACCGAGCCGCGGATGAGGCCCATGACCTTCTTGCCTTTCAGGTCGTAGGGGGTCTTGATGCCGGACTCGGGGGTGGCGATGATGACGCTGAAATGGCCCTCGATGCCCACGCTCAGCAGGCGGGTGTGGCCCGCGCCGCAGCCCTCCCACGCGCCGGTGCCGTAGGCGCTCTGCATGCCGGTGTTCAGGTTGGCGATGCCCATCTGGATGTTCTCGTTGTAGTACTCGTCGGGGAAAACCGACTCGCTGGGGTAGGTGACCACGTAGGACTCCAAGCCACTGCCGTAGGTGTTGATCATCTTGGCCACGGCGGCCGCCACGGTGTAGGTGGCGGAGGGCGAGGGCTTGGAGGCCACGTTGATGGTGCCGCTGACGCTCAGGGGCGCGCCGGTCCCGGCGGGCTTCTGGGCCTCGGCGGGCTTCTGGGTCTCTGCCTGGGCGGGGGGCGCGCTGGACTTGGGGGACTCGCTGGGCTTGGATGCGCCTCCGCCGCAGCCGGCGATCCCCAGGAACAGGGCCGCGGTCAGGGCCAGAGCGCCCGCTCTGGAAGCGTACTTCTTCAGGTTCGACATGATTCTTCCTCCTTTATTTAAATGCCTTTTTAAGTCAATCCCCGCTGAGCAAGCCACTTGGGCAGCAGTACGCCGTCCACCTCCTCCGCGATGGCGGGGGCCATGGCCCGCAGCTGCCCGGCAAGGGCGCAGCTCACGTTCAGGCCGCCCACCGCCCCGTCGAAGGCCAGGATATTTTCGCTGCCCGTGACCTTCCGGGCGAAGTCCACGCCTTTTTTCAGGTTCTCCACCTCCAGGGCGCTGTCCATGAAGGTGGCGTTCTGCACGCAATTGCGCAGCAGCTCCGCCTGGGGCCCCACCACCATGGTGGGCAGCTGCTGGGCGAAGAAGGTGCCGGGGTACCCCCGCAGGCAGTAGTTGACCACCAGCGCCCGGATGGCCGGGTTGGGGGGCGGCACCAGGGCCTTGTCAAAGAGCACGTCGTCCCCGTCGTACAGCATGTCCATGTACCGGGAAAAGGGGGTAAAGGCCGTGTCCAGGTCGAATTCGTCCACGTTGGCGTTGATGAAATTGCAGAACAGGATGCCCCCCGCCGTGGTGTAGGGGATGGAGTTGGGGTAGTCGATGACCGCCACCACGTCCTCGATGCGGCTCAGGAGGGTGGCCATCTTGCCGAACCAGATCAGGCTCTGCTTCGTCAGCTTCTTGTCCTGGAGCAGCAGGTCGTTGCCGGCGTCCACCCCGGCGATGCCCGTGGGGGCCACCTTTAAAATCACCGAGGCGGCGAACTTCTCCTGCACGAAGGGGGACTGGTAGATCATGCGCTGCACCAGGTTGGCCGCCCGGGGGCCCATGCACTGGTGGAAGGTGGAGCGGGTCTCCGCCGTGGCGTAGGACATGGCGAAGGGCTTCAAAAGCCGCCCCAGGTAGCGGTGGTAGTGCAGCTCCCGCAGGTCGCTGTTGTGGGCGTGGATGATCCAGCGGGCGGAGTAGGCGCTCTTCACGCCGTAAAAGGTGCCGATCTCCGTCTCGATGGGCACGCCCGGGTCCATGGGGGCCATGCCGGAGGCCTTTTTGTGGAAGCGCTTGTCTAGCCCGTGGGTTTTGATGAGCTGGTCGCCCTCCCTGGCCCGCAGGCCGGAGCCCAGACGGAGAAAGATGTCCCGCGTGCCGCAGCGGCGCTCCACCTCGTCCCGGATGGTGGCCAGCATCTCGGCGTAGGCCGTGCCGCCGTAGATCATAAAGCCGTGGTGGGAGGCGAGTATGTTCACCGAGTCCCCCGGCCGTATCATGCTCAGATCCACGTCCTCCAGGGCCTTCAGGGTGTCCCGCTTCACCTGGGCGCGGATGATCTCCGGCGAGGCGAGGGAAATGGCGTCCGGCGCGTCCGCGAAGAGCTCCTTGATCCCCACGCTGGTCATGTAGGGCAGATCCGCGCAGCGGTCCCGGAGGGCGGCGGGCGGGATGGCGTAGGGCGTGTCCCTGGGCGGAATGGGTGGCAAGGTATGTGGATTCATTCAGGCATTCTCCCTTCTGACTGCGGCCTAGCCGATCCCCAGCATTTCCCGCGCCTGCGCCGGGGTGGCCACCTCCATCTGCATACTGCGCACGAAGTCCGCGGCCCGCTGGACGAACTGGGCGTTCTTCTCGGCGTAGACGTGGTAGTCCATGTAGATATTGTCCTCCATCCCCACCCGGATGTGGCCGCCCAGCAGGCAGCCCAGGGAGGTCAGCTGGAGCTGGCTGCGCCCGATGACGGTCACGGAGCACACCGTGTCCTCGGGGAACTGGCGCACGTACTCGAACATGGACAGCACGTCCTTGGCGGTGGCGGGGATGGCGCCCTGGTTGGAGCTGCCGATGATCAGGTTGAGCCAGTAGGGGGGCTTCACCAGGCCCTTTTCAATCAGGTTCCGCACCTCGGCGAACATGGGCTGGCCAAAGACCTCCATCTCGGGCTTGATGCCCTTGTCCAGCATGGCCTTGGCCATGGTCTCAATCTGCTCCCGGGTGTTGATGAAGAGGGAGCCGGGGTTGAATTTGGTGCGCACCATGGAGCCCATATTGAAGGAGGCCGCGTCGGGCATGGCCTCCAGCACCCCCATGCGCTCCTCAAAGCCGGTGCCCGGCCCCACGCCCGTGGAGTTGTTGACGATGACGTCGCACTGCTCCCGCACACGCCGGTTGATGTCCCGGTGGATGTCCGGGTCCGCGGTCACTCTGCCCTGCTTGTCCCGGGCGTGGATGTGGACCACGGAGGCGCCCGCCTCCCAGCACTCGACGGCCGCCTGGGCCACCTCGTCCGGCTGCTCGGGGAGGTAGGGGGCCACGCTCCTGCTCTGCAGGCCGCCGCACACGGCGGCCGTAATGATCACTTTCCTCATTTGTGTGCTCTCTCCTTTATGTTGTCTGCCCGGGGCCGGGGAAAAGCCGGTTCATCTGCTCCCGGTCACTGTAGAGGTGGTACTCGGCGTCGTACTTCTCCAGCACCTCGTCGGACAGCGTCCAGATGGTGGGCGTGCCGTTGTACCACTGGTTGCCCGGCGGCGCGGTGAGCGTGACGCCCGCCCCCTTCAGCAGGCGCAGCACGCTGGTCATGCACAGCACGCCGCACCCCGTCCTGGCCCCCGTCATGCGGGCCACGTCCTCCGGCGTCTGCGCGCCGGACAGGATGGCCGAGACCACCTCCTCCGCCCGCACCCGGTGGCAGTAGCAGATCACCTGCTGGGGCTGCATATGGGCCCTGGCGCAGATCTCCGCCACCGTCTCCGTCAGGGTCTGATCCACCGGCGGGGCGGACACCAGCTTTTTCTCCCGGCTCTTGAGGGTGATCGCCTGGTTGGGGCAGCGCTGCTCACACATGCCGCAGCCGGAGCAGCAGTCCTCGTCCACCTCGGCGAAGGCCCGTACCTCGGGCTGCTTGCTCTTGATCGCCAGCACGGGGCAGAGATCCTGGCAGGTGTGGCACACGATGTCGCAGTGCAGGCACCGCTCCGCCTCCCGCAGCGCCTGCTCCAGCGTGTAGCCGTGCACGCTCTCCTTGAAGCCGTCCGCCCTGTCCTCCTCCGGCTGCTCCACCCGCCGGGTGAAGCCGTCGTTGGGCACGAAGGAGCCGTCCAGGCTGGCGCCGGGCAGTTCGCCCGCCTCGGCCCGGCTGAGCACCCCGTCTCCCCCCAGGAAGCGGTCGATGGACTGGGCGGCGCGCTTGCCCTCCGCCACCGCCGCGATGACGCTGGTGGGCCCGGTGACGCAGTCGCCCCCGGCGAACACGCCCCGGATGCTGGTGGCCTGGGTGCGGCGGTCCACCGCCACGCTGCCCTGCCGGGTGACGTTCAGGCTCTCGTCCAGCGTCCCCGCGTCCGGCTGGTAGCCGATGGCCGAGATCACCACGTCCGCCGCCGCCTCGAATTCGGAGCCCTCCACCGGGCTGACCGCCCGGCGGCCGGTGGCGTCGGGCGCCCCCTGCTCCATCCGCACCAGGGCCAGGCCGGTCACCCGGCCGCCCTCCCCCAGGATGCGCACCGGGGCCGTCAGCGGCGCGACGGTTACGCCCTCCCGCTCCATCTCCGCAAGCTCCTCCGCGGCGGCGGGCATGTCGTCCCTCGTCCTGCGGTAGTACACCGTCACCGACGAGGCGCCCAGGCGCAGGGCGCTGCGGGCCGCGTCGGCAGCCACGTTTCCGCCGCCGATGACCGCCACCCGCTTCCGGGCCAGATCGGCGGGTCGGCCCACGTTGAGCCAGTAGAGGAACCGCACGCCGGAGAGTACGCCGGTCAGCGGCTCGCCCTCGATCCCCAGCCGGCGCTCCTTGTCCGCCCCGCAGGCCAGCAGCACCGCGCCGTAGCCCGCCCCCAGCAGGCCCTCCAGGCCCATGTCCTCGCCCACCTTGACGCCGGTTTTGATCTCCACACCCAGGGCCCGGATGGCGCCGATCTCCAGCTCCAGCACGTCCTTGGGCAGCCTGTAAGCCGGGATGCCGTAGGTCATCATGCCCCCCGGCTTCTCCTGCCGCTCGAACACGGTGACGGCGTAGCCCTTCTGCGCCAGGTAAAAGGCCGCGGACAGCCCCGCCGGGCCCGCGCCCACCACCGCCACCCGCTTGCCGTTATCCGCCGCCCGCGGCGCCCGGGGCAGCCCGCCCCGGGCGGCCAGCCAGTCCCCCGGGAAGCGCTTGAGCGCGCGGATCGCCACCGCCGCGTCCAGTACGCCCCGGCGGCACTCCCCCTCGCACGGGTTGGGGCAGATCCGCCCGCAGACCGACGGGAAGGGGTTGTCCGCCCGGATGGCCCGGTAGGCCTCCTCCAGTTTGCCGCTGCGGATGAGATCGATGTACAGCGGCACGTTGACGCCCGCCGGGCACTCCCGGCGGCAGGGCGGCTGTTTGCATTTCTCCCGGTCTACCGCCGCCGCCAGACTGATTTCCCTCATATGCCTCCTCCTTCTGTTCACGCCGGCGCGGCGCCGGCCGCACCGGAAAGCGCCGCGCCCCTCATTCAATTCTCCCAGGTTTCCCGGCCTGCCTGCGCCTCAGGTTGTGCATAATGTTGTATATAATATATAATATCATCCATCCTTTGTCAATCACCATTTCGAGAAAATTGTCGAATCTTTTAAAACCCGGTCGTATTATGTAATTTTTAGCAAAATACGGTTGACTTCCCTTCAAAATCGTATATAATAGAGTAAACTATAGTCATATATGATATATGATCCTCGTTTTTCCAGTCCAGTCCCCAGTTTGACGGATTCCGATACTTTGAATTGTCAGGAGTAAATATGGAACCTATCAATATTAAAACCAAAACGAAGTACGCCTACGACGAGATCAAGAAGCAGATCATCGACGGGAAGCTGAACAAGGGCTCCCGCCTGATCATCCAGGACCTGGCCAACGAGCTCAACATCAGCAGCACCCCCGTCCGGGAGGCGCTGGCCAAGCTGGAGTCGGAGGGCCTGATTGAAAACCAGCCCCACGTGGGCGCCATCGTCACCGGGCTGGACGTCCAGCGGATCCGGGAGATTACGATCATCCGCTCCGAGCTGGAGCATTTCGCCATCCGCAACCTGCCCAGGGAGAACCTCAACGAAATTACCCTGCGGCTGCACGATATTCTGGAGAAGATGAAGGCCGCCCTCTCCCTGAGCGACGAGCAGATCTACTTCGACCTCACCTGGGATTTCACCAGCCTCATTTTCTCCCACTGCGGCAACAAGTACCTCTACCACCTGCTGCTGGACCTGCGGGAGCAGTCCAACTACTTCCTTATCGCCCACCTCTACGTCCACAACAGCCGCGAGGAGTCCTACCAGGTCCACGAGCAGTTCTACCACCTGCTGCTGGAGGGCAGGTCCGAGGAGGCGGCCGAAATTTTCCGGGCCTTCAAGCTGCGGGTGCGCGGCGCCTTTATCGACGTGCTGCAGACCCGGGGCGTGCAGGGCTTCTCCCAATAACCCAAAAAGTCCGGGCCGCAATGCGGCCCGGACTTTTTTAGCTATACAGCCCTAAAGACGAAAGCGTCCCCATCCGGGGCGTTTTTTGTTGTTTATCATCAAAATTTGCATAATTTATTTGTTTTCTCTTGATAACCTCCTATTCTCCCCAGTCTGTGGAAACCTGCAAGCAGAATTAGTTAGAATAAGAAATATAAAAAACAAAGTTTATCTTACTTGATTGGCACCTCCGGCAGGCCGCCGGATACAATTGAACACTTGGTGTACCAGACATGAGGGTACACGGCAGAGCGGCGCCCTCACGTTTCCGTGAGGACGCCGTTTTCATTCATAATGGAAGTAACTCAGAGGGGTGGTGGACGAGTTGGACACGTAAGCCTTGGGGGTTGAAACTGTGTGATATGAGAAAGGAAGGTTCAAATGATAGGGCTGCGGAAACGTACCTGCAAAGCGATCTCCCTTCTGCTCACGGCAGCGATGCTGCTTGGCCTTCTGCCCACTGCCGCGCTGGCGGTGACCCCGGAGGAGATCGTCAAGCACAAGGGTATGCAGATGTGGAATTTGGCCGGTGGGATTACCGCCCAATACCAAAATGAATCTCAATACAACACCTTCACAGGCTCGTTAAACATGAATGACGGTATTTCTTGGGCCCGGCTCTCCTTTACCATTGAGAGGAATCAGCCCGTCAGCCTGATACTTTACCGGCTGGCGGACGGGTTTGACGAGGAGCCCCTCAAGCTGGCGTACAATCAAGAGAGCGCAGAGGAACTGGAGCCCTTTCTCGGGGAGTTTATAGGCTATATCGCCGGATTTCCCGTTACGGACAATATCGATTTATCCGGAGAAAAGCCCGAGGGGAAAATACTCGACGACGCCACGTGGAAAACAATCGAGTATTGCATCACAAACGGTTATCCGGATCCAAATGACTATGACCCCCTCACACCGATGATTCAATTCAATGCCTATGGCATGACGGGGAGAGACCTGGATCCCCCGGTAAACCTGATCTATGGCCTTGATGAAACGGTATCCGCAACACCCTCCGAGCCTCCGTCCGGGGACGTGGAGGCGCCGGAGGAGACTGCCGCGCCTGACGCCGAGCTTCCCGGGGAGACGCCGGAGCCGGAAGAGCCCGACGCGGAAGGGCCTGATATGCCGGATCCGGATGCCGGGTTGAGCCTTGGGCTCCAGACAAGATTTGGCGCAGACCCCGCGCTGCCTCTCCCGGAGGCAGATGTACCGGCGCCGGACGGAGAGACCCTGCCCGACGCCGAGACTCCGCCTGACGCCGAAACTCCGCCTGACACCGAAACACCGCCCGACGCCGAAACTCCGCCCGACACTGAAGTTCCGCCCGACGCCGAGACTCCGCCGGACGCCGAGACTCCGCCGGACGCCGAAGCACCGCCTGAGGAAGTGCCGCCGTCTCCGCCCCCCGCCCCCACGGCCACTCCCGCCCCCCAGTATCCGCAGTACACCGAGGCGGACGTGCTGATCGACCGCCGTCCTTCCCTATTCTCCCTGGCGGACGACGCCGCGGCGGCTGGTCTGGACGAGAATATCGTCAACTATATCTATTGGAACGGCCAGCTGGTAAACGAGGACAACTCACCGCGGCCCTACCAATATGATGACGGGAAGTACGTCATCGTTATGCAGCCCACCACGCAGGGCGCGGACCTCTACAACAGCTTTCTCAGCTTCCGGCAGGATGGCTCGATGGTGGAGCGGTTTGTCGATACAGACGGGTATCATGAGCTTGAGGAGCTGATGAAGCAGCTGCATCCCGAGTGGTTCAATACGGTCGATCCCGTGAACTTGCTTACGGGCAGCTTCAGCTGGAATTATCAGGATTTTTCCCTCTATGGGAGATATGACCTGCCCTTCCGGCGCTATTACCAGTCCTCCGACGCACAGAGCGACAACCTGCTCGGCAAGGGCTGGAGCAGCAATTTCACCTACGCGCTGGAGGTGGAGCCGCTCTATGCCCGCGCGGTCATGCCGGACGGCAAAACGCTCTATTTTGAGCTGAATCTCGACCAGACCTACCGCTCCGTCGGCGACTACACGCTGGTCAGCACCGGCGGCGGCTACTTGATGGTCAATACCCATGACGGCACCCAGTACGCTTTCTCCGCCGCCGGGAAAATCGAAAAAATTGCGTATCTGAACGGCAATTCTCTGGATTTCAGCTACTCCGGAGGAGAGCTGGTTGAGGTGGCGAACGCTGCCGGGGCGTTCCGCTTTGATTACGCCGGCGGACATATTGCCTCGGTTACCGACAGTGTGGGCCGCAGCATTTCGCTGTCCTACGAAGGGGATTACCTTGTGGCCGTGGAGAATCCCGACGGCGACAGCCTGCGCTACTCCTATGACGGCGACGGCTACCTGACGACGGTGGAGAACTTTAAGGGCGAGCTCTATGTGGAGAACACCTACGACGCCGGCGGCCGTGTCATTCTTCAATACGCCGCCGACATCGGCACATTTGAGTTTACATACGATCCCCAGGCCCGCTATAACGTGTGTACCGGCACGGACGGCTATTTGCTGGCCATCCGGTATGACGAGCTGGGCCGCATCCTCGAAAGCACCAACGCGGACGGCACGGTCACGCTGACCTACAACGATCAAAACCAGGTGACCAGCGAGACCGACCGCGAGGGGAATACCATCTACTATGAGCACGATGGGGACGGCAACGTCTCGCAGGTCAACTACCCGGACGGCACCACCGAGCGGTACGGCTACAACGCGGACAACCTGGTGACCCGCTTTGTGGACCGCAACGGCAACGCCAGCGCCTATACATATGACGGCCAGGGCAACGTGACCAGCCGCACCGACGGCCGGGGCAATACCTCCACCTATGTGTACGACGGACAGGGCAACCGGATTTCCGCCTCCGACGCCCTGGGCCGCACCTCCACGTATACCTATGACGCCGCAGGCAACTGTACCTCCAGCACCGACGCCAACGGCAGCACCACGATGTTCTCCTACGACGGACAGGGCCGCCTTGTCTCCCAGACCGACGCGGACGGCAGCGTCACCCGCTACGAGTATACCGAGGCCGGCAAGCTGGTGAAGATCACCGACGCCCAGGGGCACGAGCAGGCCTACACCGTGGACGGCAACGGCTTTACCACCAGCCAGTCGGACTGGATGGGCCATTTTACCACCTACGAGCGCAACGTCCAGAATCAGATTACCCGCGTCACCGACCCGCTGGGCTTCACGACGGATTACAGCTATGACGAGCGCGGGAATATGGTGGCTTCGGTTGACGCTGAGGACGGGCGTACGACCTATACCTATGACGCCGCCGGGCATATGCGCTCCATGACGGACGCGCGCGGCAATACCTGGACGTACGCCTACGACAGCGAGGGCCGCATGACCTCCGTCACCGACCCTCTGGGCGGCGTGGCCTCCACAGAGTATGACAGCGTGGGGCGCACCGCCGCCGCTACCGACACCCGCGGCGCCGCCACCCACTACAGCTACGACGGCGTGGGCAACAACACCCGGGTCCGGGACGCCCTGGGCCGCGCCACGATTATGGCCTACGACGAAAACGGCAACCTGGTTTCCCGCACCGACCGCACCGGTGCGGAGACCACGTACACCTACGACGCCAATAACCGCCTGGTCTCCACCACCGACGCGCTGGGCAACACTACAACTTATACATACGACGGCGTGGGCAACATGGTCCAGACGGTGACCCCCGGCGGGGCCGCCGCCGCCAATGAGTACGACGCGCTCAGCCGCAACACCTCCACCATGAACGCCCTGGGCTTCGGCACGCAATTTGTGTACGACACCCTGGGACGGGTAATCGAAACCACCTATGCCGACGGCACCAGCGTGAGCTACACCTACGACGCCAACGGCAGGGTACTCACCTCCACAGACCAGCTGGGCGGCGTGACCGCCTACGCCTACGACGCCGGCGGCAGGCTGATAAGCCAGACAGACCCCATGGGCGGGGAGACCGCCTATACCTACGACGGCCTGGGCAATGTGCGCTCCGCCACCGACCCCATGGGCTTCACCACCTCCTACACCTACGACGCCAACGG
Source organism: Oscillospiraceae bacterium (assembly GCA_022846095.1). Classification (NCBI taxonomy): domain Bacteria; kingdom Bacillati; phylum Bacillota; class Clostridia; order Eubacteriales; family Oscillospiraceae; species Oscillospiraceae bacterium. Next base: position 3,039,851 of record AP025583.1, read on the forward strand.
CAGCGTGGCCTCCGTCACCGACGCCGAGGGGCACACCACGTCCTATACCTACGACGCGCTCAACCGCCCCTCCACCATCACCGATCCTCTGGGCGGCGAGACGCGCTATGAGTACGACGGCGAGGGCAATCTGACGAGGCTGACCGACGCCGAGGGTAATGTTTTTACCTATGAATACGACCTGTTGGGCCGCCGGACCCAGTCGACCGACGCCCGGGGCAACAGCACGGCCTACGAGTATGATAACGAGGGCCGCCTGCTGGGCGAGACCGATCCCCTGGACTTCAGCACCGTAAAAACCTATGACGCCCTGGGCCGCCTCATTGCGGAGCAGGACAAGAACGGCAACGTACGCTCCTATGCCTACGATGCCGACGGGCACATGCGCTCCGCCACCGATCCCCTGGGCAACACGACCAGGTATGAGTACGACGCCCTGGGACAGCTCCTAAAGACCACCACCGCCCTTGGCCTGGAGACGGAGTACTCCTACGATTCCATGGGGCGGCTGGTTTCCCAGACCGACCCGCTGGATCATGTTACGAGCTTTGCCTACGACGCCATGGGCCGTGTGGTTGGCCTTACCCAGAAGGACGGCACCGCCGTCAGCAGCGCGTACGATGCCAACGGCAGCCTGCTCACCACCACCGACGCGCTGGGCAATACGCTCGCCTACACCTATGATCTGGACGGCCGCATGACCACCAGCACCGACGCCCTGGGCCACATGACCATGTACGGCTATGACAACGTGGGCAACCTGGTCAAGGTCATCGACGCCATGGACGGTACTACGGCCTATGTCTACGACGCCAACGGCAACCTGACCTCCACCACCGACGCCGAGGGCAATACCACCGCCTACACCTACGACAAGCTAGGCCGGGCCGTATCCGTCACCGACCCCAACGGCGGCACGACCTATGCGGCGTACGACGCCAACGGCAACATCGTCAAGGTAACAGACGCCGAGGGTAACGTGACCTCCTACGTCTACGACGAGCGCAACCAGCTCTCCAGCTACACCGACGCCGAGGGCTACACCTTCGCCTACACCTACGACGGCAACGGCAACCTCCTCACCTACACGGACGGCAACGGCAACGTGACCCGTTACGTCTACGACGGCCTGGACCGCGCGGTGGAGAAGATCAACGCCGAGGGCAGCAGCTCCACCAACGGGTACGACGCCGACGGCAGGCTTGTGCAGTCCGTCAACGAGGAGGGCGCGGTCACTTCCTACACCTACGACGCGGACGGCCGCCTCACGGAGATGACCAATGCCCTTGGCTTCTCCACCACCTTTGCGTACGACGCGATGGACCGGGTGACCAGGATCACCGACGCCAAGGGCAACTCCACCACCTATACCTACGACGCCGTGGGCAACGTGGCCACCGAAACCAACGCCAAGGGCGTGTCCACCACCTATACCTACGACGCCAACTACAATATGGCCGCAATGACGGACGCCGCGGGCACGGTGAAGTACCAGTACGACGCCCTCAACCGCGTGACCGGCATCACCGACCGCCGGGGCAACACCCAGTGGTTCCGCTACGACGCCGTCGGCCGCATTACCGCCGTGCGGGACAAAAACGGCAACCTGACCCAGTACGTCTACGACGGCAACGGCAACATCGTCAAGACCATCGACGCCAAGGGCACCGAGGCCCTGTTCACCTACAACGCCAACAACCAGCTGGTGAAGATGGATCTCCACCGGGTGGACGGCGTGAACAGCGTGGACGAGCACGAGATTACCCTCTACGAGTACGACGGCCGCAGCCTGGTCACCCGGGAGATCAACGCCCTGGGCGACGGCACCCTCTACACCTACGACGGCAACAGGAACCTGGTCTCCCGGGCGGACGCGGACGGCTACGTGACGGACTATTCCTACTCCCCCCTGGACTTGGTGAGCGCCATCAACTATAATGGAGCCAAGCAGGCGGCGTTCCAGTACAACAAGGCGGGCGAGCTGGTGCGCATGGAGGACTGGACGGGGGTCAACACCTTCGAGCTGGACCTCCTGGGGCAGCTCAAAAAGGCCACCGACCACAAGGGCAACGTCACCGAGTACACCTACGACGAGGTGGGCAACCAGACCAGCGTGAAGTACCCGGACGGCGGGGTGGTGCAGAACACCTACGACGAGGTCTACAACCTGACCAAGGTGAAGGACCCCGACCAGGGCGTCTACACCTACATCTATGATGACGCCAACCGCGCGGTGGAGCAGATCTACCCCAACGGCTGGATTGAGGAGAACACCTATGACCCGGAGGGCAATCTGCTCAAGGTCATGGACACCGACCCCTTCCCCGTGGTGAAGAAAACCGTCAAGAAGTTCGAGTACAAGTACGACGCCGAGGGCAACCTCATTTGGGAGTACAAGCGGGACAGCGACGGCATAGACGGGCTGGTCTCCTGCACGGACTACACCTACGACGCGCTCAACCAGCTCACCGGCTCCGCCCGGGCCACCCAGGGCTACCCCCACAGCGACCAGAAGCGCGCCTATGAGTACGACAGCCTGGGCAACCTGGTGCGGGAGACGCGGCCGGAGAACGGGCAGAAGACCACGCTGACCTACCAGTACAACAATCTGAACCAGATGGTGCACAAGCAGGACTGCAGCTACATCAGCAGCATCACCCGCCTGTACGACTACGGCTATACCTATGACAAGCGGGGCAACCTGGTGAAGGAGGAGGAGATCTGCGCGCCCACCACCCAGGGGCCGAGGAACATCACCATCGCCACCTACAGGTACGACGAGACGAACAAGATGGTCTCGGGCACCAATGCGGACGGGGAGTACAGCAACTACGCCTACAACGGCCTGGGCGTGCGCGTGGGCACGGAGCTGATCCTCAACGACAATACCCACGGATACACGGACTTCCACTGCCGGACGCCCAGCGTGGAAACCGGCCTGGAGGGCCCCCAGGGCCCCGAGGTGGTGCTCAGCGACTACGTCATCGACTACACGCGGCTGAATATCGACCAGCGGGTGCTGATGGAGCACGAGGTGGACGGCTACGACTTCCGCTACGTGTACGGCCTGGATCTGGTCAACGTAAAGGTGACCGGCGAGGGCAGCGACTGGTGGGGGCAGAACATCAAGCAGTGCATCTTCTCCGACTACGTGCACACCGACCGGCTGGGCAGCGTGGTGAACCTGAGCGACCAGTACGGCCGCGTCCCCGCCCGGATCGATTACGACGCCTGGGGCAGCGTGACGGCGTACGACAGCATCACCGTGGACGGCGGCTTCCGCATCCTGCTGCCTGAGATCACCTACGCCGGGCACCAGTACGACGACATTCTGAACCAGTACTACGCCAAGGCCCGCATGTACGACGCCGACAACCGCCGCTTCACCGCTGTGGACCCCGTGAAGGGCAATATTACGGACCCCCTCAGCCTCGTGCAGTACATCTATGTGGTCAATAATCCGCTGACCCTTATTGATTTATTGGGCTATGCACCAGGTGATTTATATATCAATGATGTACTTATCACAAGCCTTAAAACTTTCAATTACATACTCTATGGAAGCCTTCGGGACTTAGCAAATGCCTTTGATGCGGCATTAGAAGATTTGTCGGATGATAATTCTATGGTTTATGCAGTAGAGCTTCCTGAGTATGTAACCGGCGGCGGTACAATGAGGGTCGAGCCGTATCTGGAGTTTGATCTTACAGGACAAAAGAACTATGAGTTCAGGCAAGCCCCTATAGTTCAGGTGTTCCATAGCATGTTTGGTTCAATTGCGGATCGGGGGGTTGATATTGTAAACTACACCCTGGTAACAAGTGCAGGCGCTTTAAAGACTGTAGTTGAGATTCAAAAATTTATTGATTACATGATAGGAAGCGGCTACGAACTCCATTCTATAAAGTGGGAACTCGGTGCACTGGGCGGACACTGGACCGGGCCACAGCCGGAGGAAATGGGGGTGGATCCATCTATACTTGCAGGTGGTACACAGGAAGCGTATATTATAAATGGGGCTATTGCCGAGAAAGCGGAAGAGGCATACAACGAAGGCGGAGAATCGTTAATGCTTATAGCAATTAGATCTGGTTTTCAGGGGTTTGCAGACGGCGATGATTATGTACTTGCGGGGATATTCGTCGATGTCTTAGCCAAACTTCTTGCACGTCAACTAGCAAAAAGATACTTCGAAAATATGGAATGCGATCAGTGGGTGGTTGTTCACACAGATTGGAAGACTGATTGGTCTGCTGCACAATTAGGATCAAATCCATTCCCAAGGGAAACCGTTTATAATGAGGCTAGCAGTGGTAAATATTACACTGTAAGTGGAACAAATATTGGCCACTTCACCCCATACCCTTAAAGCAACCTCCATATAAGAGCACCTGCAGGAATTGCTATTAAAAGTACCACACATGTAGAGCACCTCCGGAGTATATTGGTGAAAGGTGGAGAGTTTATTGAAGCACTTATTTTCGATTACTCTAATTATTTTCATGCTACTGTGTGGTTGTGCGGCCAGCAAAACGGCAGGTGACTCCTACTTGGAGAAATCACAGTTTGACCTTGTTCAGCAATTAAATTATACGAACGGTAGCAGGATTACAGAAGATCCCAACGGCATCGTTTATTTTATTGGGAGCGATGAGGACGGGATTTTTCGGTGGAACCCCGACGGCACAAAAGATTGTGTTGTACAAGCGTCTGTGTATTCAATCTACTACTCAGACGAAATGCTGTACTACCATTTATCCGATGATAAAACGTGGTGTTGCTATTCTATCAGTGACGGGACAAGCACGGTTGTAACAAGGCTGAGAGTGAATTCAGTCGTAGATGCCGGGGACGCGATGTACCTGTCGGCCCGTCAGGATTTTTATTCCCCCTTTTATCTTTATCACCTGGATAAAAAGACATTGGAACTAAACCGCATAGAAACTCCAAGCCTTGACGACTGGAGTCTACATGAGTTGTTTTACAGCGGTGAAGAGGTCTATATGGCAGTAAGCAAGCCGGGGAATAATGGCAATGGATGGGGCCGTGTCTACCGGTTAAATGCGGAAAATCAGGTAGAAATGGTCTCTGATTTTCCCGAGCCCCTCCACAAAGTTTTTATAGTGGGCGGAGACTTGTACGCAGTAGGTAATCATGCTATATATAGGCTACGCATCGACGGAACAATTGATTCTATTGCGCCGGAATATAATGGCATGGCTACAACTGTTACAGTTGTGTCTGAGCATATCATCTATTATGGCATTGGCGGGGTATTTGAATATATTCCAGACAAAGGGAAGACAAGATACTTCGCAAATGAGATATACCAAGAAATCTATGTTGTACATGGGCTACCCATAGGAATGAAGTTTGACGAACAGGGCATAAAATATGAAGAGGTCAGATGAGGAGAACCAGACAGATAGTCGATTCACTCGCACCATAAAGTTATAGGAGGGGGCGGACCTGTAACCAGCAGGCCCGCCCCTTTTCCTCTCCCCCCTGGACTTGGTGAGCGCCATCAACTATAATGGAGCCAAGCAGGCGGCGTTCCAGTACAACAAGGCGGGTGAGCTGGTGCGCATGGAGGACTGGACGGGGGTCAACACCTTCGAGCTGGACCTCCTGGGGCAGCTCAAAAAGGCTACCGACCACAAGGGCAACGTCACCGAGTACACCTACGACGAGGTGGGCAACCAGACCAGCGTGAAGTACCCGGACGGCGGGGTGGTGCAGAACACCTACGACGAGGTTTACAACCTGACCAAGGTGAAGGATCCCGACCAGGGCGTCTACACCTACATCTACGACGCGGCCAACCGCGCGGTGGAGCAGATCTACCCCAACGGCTGGATCGAGGAGAACACCTACGACCCGGAGGGCAATCTGCTCAAGGTCATGGATACCGACCCCTTCCCCGTGGTGAAGAAGACCGTCAAGAAGTTCGAGTACAAGTACGACGCCGAGGGCAACCTCATCTGGGAGTACAAGCGGGACAGCGACGGAATTGACGGGCTGGTCTCCTGCACGGACTACACCTACGACGCGCTCAACCAGCTCACCGGCTCCGCCCGGGCCACCCAGGGCTACCCCCACAGCGACCAGAAGCGCGCCTATGAGTACGACAGCCTGGGCAACCTGGTGCGGGAGACGCGGCCGGAGAACGGGCAGAAGACCACGCTGACCTACCAGTACAACAATCTGAACCAGATGGTGCACAAGCAGGACTGCAGCTACATCAGCAGCATCACCCGCCTGTACGACTACGGCTATACCTACGACAAGCGGGGCAACCTGGTGAAGGAGGAGGAGATCTGCGCGCCCACCACCCAGGGGCCGAGGAACATCACCATCGCCGCCTACAGGTACGACGAGACGAACAAGATGGTCTCGGGCACCAATGCGGACGGGGAGTACAGCAACTACACCTACAACGGCCTGGGCGTGCGCGTGGGCACGGAGCTGATCCTCAACGACAATACCCACGGGTACACGGACTTCCACTGCCGGACGCCCAGCGTGGAAACCGGCCTGGAGGGCCCGCATGGCCCCGAGGTGGTGCTCAGCGACTACGTCATCGACTACACGCGGCTGAATATCGACCAGCGGGTGCTGATGGAGCACGAGGTGGACGGCTACGACTTCCGCTACGTGTACGGCCTGGATCTGGTCAACGTAAAGGTGACCGGCGAGGGCAGCGACTGGTGGGGGCAGAACATCAAGCAGTGCATCTTCTCCGACTACGTGCACACCGACCGGCTGGGCAGCGTGGTGAACCTGAGCGACCAGTACGGTCGCGTCCCCGCCCGGATCGATTACGACGCCTGGGGTAGCGTGACGGCGTACGACAGCATCACCGTGGACGGCGGCTTCCGCATCCTGCTGCCCGAGATCACCTACGCCGGGCACCAGTACGACGACATATTGAACCAGTACTATGCCAAGGCCCGCATGTACGACGCCGACAACCGCCGCTTCACTGCTGTGGACCCCGTGAAGGGCAATATTACGGATCCCCTCAGCCTCGTGCAGTATATCTACGTGGTCAATAACCCGCTTATCTATATCGATTGCCTTGGCAACTATTACTCATTAGTAGAGGGAACTATCGCCCATCTAGAAATTTCGGCCTATATTAAGGCAACATATCCTAACGCAATACTCGGTGCAACTGTGCGTGGTCTAACACGTACAAAGTCCGGAAGAGGGTATGCCGATATAATCATTCCCAATGGCGCAGTCTATGATATTTATGAAATTAAGTCAGATCAGTATGATAATATCTTTGGACGCTACAATGTATCTGGCCTCGACCAATTAAATTCTTATGTGTTCGCTATAAATAATAATCCTTCGGAAAACGCAGACATCTATCCTGCAGCAGTTGGTATGAGCATAATTCCCACACCAATTATTCTTCCATATCTACCAGACCCCAACAAGTATATAATCGTTTATACTAAATATGATATTAATCCTGGTATGATCTTTTATACCATAACAACAAGGATTGAGCCTGAGGCCGATTTAGTTTCTGCAGAGGAATTTGTGGATGATGGGCTGAGAAAAAGAATTGGTTATTATGCAATGGTTGAATGTGAATTGCCCCCTGCGTATAATGAAAACTATGTAAATGTTGATACATATGGTGATTTGCAGATGAATGCAGACGTTGAGCAGTGGCTAAATGAGATAGATATGGATCTCTATCAAGATGGCATTTACACATATACACGAGTAGTTTATCCAGATGGGTCAACATATTACCGTTATGAGGGCATGGGCCCAACAATTATTTACCCTAAGCACTTCCCGACAAACCTAGAGCTACTTCTTATTTATGACTCTAATGGGTTTGTTACTTCGGCTGGCACAGGTGGTGTAAGTGTTTGGGCTACAACACCAACAAAGATTTCTTTGGAACCTGGCTTTATTCCCGGACTACCTGGACCTGTTGATGTTCCAGTGCTTGCATAATTGTGTTCTGCGTCCAGACCGACTGGTTTATGCCAGTCGGTCTGGACCAGTTTGGAGAGTTAGTATATGAATATGAAATCAATTATTCTAAAAGAAGTGGAACCAGTATTATCTGCAAAAGGGTATTACTGCCGTAACATGGCGCCAAGAGATTATACATTTTCAGATATTAACAATACTAGAACGATTTCTTTTTGCTTAGCACCTCATATGCCTAAACAATTAATAGTAAGATACTTCGTCCGCGGAAAGAGCCGCTTCTCATTAGAACTGAATCAATTTTCAAGCGAGTACAACGGATTTTACAACTCTCAGGCAGAATTAATGCTACTTGTAAAGCAGGCAATCAAAGTAACAACACAAATAGTTCTTCCATATCTAAACATTATGGAAGAAGTTTATTTTGAACCTAGCGAGGATCTCTATAAGGATTTATCATATAATACACGTAAACGCGCAGAAATTTTTTCCTTAAAATATCATTTACCTATCTGTCTCCAAAAAACAAACTTTTATGAAATAGATAAAATCATAAAAGAACTACGTCCCAAGGACTTAATACTGCAGAGAGCCGTTTTTATGGCCAACAAAGAGATTTTACTCAATATTGCGGCGTATTTGGGAGAAATTTTACTATTGGCGGATCCTAAATGTCATTGGGGCTGGCGGCAATTGAAAGACGTTTCGTTTCGCGTTATGCATATAATCAATGATTACCAACAGTACGGGCTAATTTTAAGTAACAAAGACACCGCATTAGCAGTCGATCCGCTTGGGCGACTAGTTCTTGCATGGAATTTTGCGGAATTAAACGGATATGAGATCTCAAAATTTCCATTAAAGAATTCAGGTCATGGGATGATTGAAAAACACCGAGATCTCGTGCAGTAGCTAATACGCAGTTATAGCAAGGTGCGGGCCTACAAATTGTAGGCCCGCACCTTGCTATATTAAAATCATCTACAGGCGTGAACAGCGTGGACGAGCACGAGATTACCCTCTACGAGTACGACGGCCGCAGCCTGGTCACCCGGGAGATCAACGCCCTGGGCGACGGCACCCTCTACACCTACGACGGCAACGGGAACCTGGTCTCCCGGGCGGACGCGGACGGCTACGTGACGGACTATTCCTACTCCCCCCTGGACTTGGTGAGCGCCATCAACTATAATGGAGCCAAGCAGGCGGCCTTCCAGTACAACAAGGCGGGTGAGCTGGTGCGCATGGATGACTGGACGGGGGTCAACACCTTCGAGCTGGACCTCCTGGGGCAGCTCAAAAAGGCCACCGACCACAAGGGCAACGTCACCGAGTACACCTACGACGAGGTGGGCAACCAGACCAGCGTGAAGTACCCGGACGGCGGGGTGGTGCAGAACACCTACGACGAGGTCTACAACCTGACCAAGGTGAAGGATCCCGACCAGGGCGTCTACACCTACATCTACGACGCGGCCAACCGCGCGGTGGAGCAGATCTACCCCAACGGCTGGATCGAAGAGAACACCTACGACCCGGAGGGCAATCTGCTCAAGGTCATGGACACCGACCCCTTCCCCGTGGTAAAGAAGACCGTCAAGAAGTTCGAGTACAAGTACGACGCCGAGGGCAACCTCATCTGGGAGTACAAGCGCGACAGCGACGGCATAGACGGGCTGGTCTCCTGCACGGACTACACCTACGACGCGCTCAACCAGCTCACCGGCTCCGCCCGGGCCACCCAGGGCTACCCCAACAGCGACCAGAAGCGCGCCTATGAGTACGACAGCCTGGGCAACCTGGTGCGGGAGACGCGGCCGGAGAACGGGCAGAATACCACGCTGACCTACCAGTACAACAATCTGAACCAGATGGTGCACAAGCAGGACTGCAGCTACATCAGCAGCATCACACGCCTGTACGACTACGGCTATACCTATGACAAGCGGGGCAACCTGGTGAAGGAGGAGGAGATCTGCGCGCCCACCACCCAGGGGCCGAGGAACATCACCATCGCCACCTACAGGTACGACGAGACGAACAAGATGGTCTCGGGCACCAATGCGGACGGGGAGTACAGCAACTACACCTACAACGGCCTGGGCGTGCGCGTGGGCACGGAGCTGATCCTCAACGACAATACCCACGGGTACACGGACTTCCACTGCCGGACGCCCAGTGTGGAAACCGGCCTGGAGGGCCCGCATGGCCCCGAGGTGGTGCTCAGCGACTACGTCATCGACTACACGCGGTTGAACATCGACCAGCGGGTGCTGATGGAGCACGAGGTGGACGGCTACGACTTCCGCTACGTGTACGGCCTGGATCTGGTCAACGTAAAGGTGACCGGCGAGGGCAGCGACTGGTGGGGGCAGAACATCAAGCAGTGCATCTTCTCCGACTACGTGCACACCGACCGGCTGGGCAGCGTGGTGAACCTGAGCGACCAGTACGGCCGCGTCCCCGCCCGGATCGATTACGACGCCTGGGGCAGCGTGACGGCGTACGACAGCATCACCGTGGACGGCGGCTTCCGCATCCTGCTGCCCGAGATCACCTACGCCGGGCACCAGTACGACGACATTCTGAACCAGTACTACGCCAAGGCCCGCATGTACGACGCCGACAGCCGCCGCTTCACCGCTGTGGACCCCGTGAAGGGCGATGCAGAAATGCCATTGAGTTTGGCGCAATACATCTATGTAATCAACAGTCCGCTTCGATATATTGATCCCCTGGGCTTGATGCTCGAAGTCGGTGGTGGTACGGCCAGCAGTGGTGAGGTGCAACATGATGTTAATCAGGTGACACAAGGGAACTCACCTGAAACTATCACCGAAGAGGCTCAAGGGCATGCTGATGAAGGAAAACTTGGTTACCTTGTATTAGCGTATCCTAATTTCCATGCTGCGTACTCTATATATATTCCGAACCTGGTTGGTGAGGCAAATGCAGATATTCTTGCGGGTGGATTTCAACCTGTCCAAGTAATATATGAGCCTATTTATATTGTCCTTACCGGCGCGATAATGTCAGAAATGAGTGTTACGGGCGGTGATTGGAATAATAGGGATGTAACTGCGAAAGACAACGCAAATATCAGTTTAATGGGGCTTGCGTTGGAGTTTACTCACGCACTTTTAAACTCAACTATAATGTTTGAGTTCCAAGCTACGATTATGGAAAAGGGAGATGAGCAAAGGGTAGTCATTGAGTTGGGATTCCCATGTGATCGAGTTATTGACCATGCCGGTGGTACTTTTATGGCAATTGAATGCGGCGATGATTTCTGGGGATATGTCGCTACGGAGCAAGCCATGAGTAGAACGTTAGGGCATCCTGGTGAAAGGATGAATTTAGAGTTCCATATTGATGAAGCACGGAAAGACGATCATTTCTTCTTCTACTTGTACGCTTCGCAGACTGGCGAATTACTTGCACGTAGGAAGAAATATGCTGGCGACTACAATGAGTTTATGTTTAGGGTAGACACAGTGTTGGGTTTGGGGGGGCAGTTGCTGCCCTTACCTGCGGAAGCATATACAAATGGGCACGATGCAAATGCAATGAACGATACCAGCACCGTTTACAAGGTAGACGACCCCATCGTGGAAAGGATCAGAGAGGTTTTAAGAAACAAGCATTGGGCAACAATACAGAACGCTGAGTAAAACTGTCACTTCAATTTAGCGTAGAGTGAGTGTGGTACGGAGGTGCCCGCCGCACCACACTCGCTCCTATAAAAAATGCTGAGGAGGATAGTGTTGAAGCGGATATTTAGAGTAGCTACTATCGTTTTGATTTGTATGCCTATTCTTCTCATAATATGGGCTGTAGCTCTAAACGCTAGGCCGGGTGCTAATTTGGCTCTGCCCTCGATGACAATATCTTACATAGGATCCACGGAAGGCACGCCGACCGAGGCTTATATCCAGGATTATAAGACAGGTCAGACATATTCGTTTTTGAGGTACGCCCATGTTAATGGGATGTGCGGGGTTTCAACTCTCGAATTCTATTTTGATGGAATAACCTATAAGTTCGGACTAAACGATAAAAAGCCGCTCGTCTCATTTGAGCTCGATAAAACAGAGTACAATTTGATTGATGATGGGAAAAACATCATCTTAAAGCATCCCTATAAAGTGTGGCCGTTTGCGAAAAAGGCCGCCGTATGCGCCCTTCCTGACGGCGAATGTTTCTACAATCCTATCAGCATCGCCGGCCTGGAAGGGTATGCAATTTTCATATCCACGCCCGGACTGGATGGAGTGGCAGAAAACAATGTGACCGTGTATATTCAAGCGGAAAATGGTTGGACCCAGAGTCAGTTTGTACTCCCCGGCGGCGATTCTGCGGACGTGTTTACCGGGCATATCCGCCGCCATTTTGACGCGGAGCATCTGGAGTTGACCACGAAGGACAAGGCGGTTGGCAATCTAGAGCTTTGTAAAGAAAACGAGGACGGTACCGCCGCTTTATACAGTGTCACATATACAGACGGGAAGCTTGTTTTAGAGGCGGTCAAGACCTATGTAGACGGCGTGCCTTCGGACTGGAAATTTTGATTTGTACTGCTTAGAAAGAGCGTAGTAGTTATAAGTGTGAAGCATTCGCACGGGACATCTACAGTTATGGAAGAGAATCTGAAAAAGGCAGAAGACCACGCTGACCTACCAGTACAACAATCTGAACCAGATGGTGCACAAGCAGGACTGCAGCTACATCAGCAGCATCACCCGCCTGTACGACTACGGCTATACCTACGACAAGCGGGGCAACCTGGTGAAGGAGGAGGAGATCTGCGCGCCCACCACCCAGGGGCCGAGGAACATCACCATCGCCGCCTACAGGTACGACGAGACGAACAAGATGGTCTCGGGCACCAATGCGGACGGGGAGTACAGCAACTACACCTACAACGGCCTGGGCGTGCGCGTGGGCACGGAGCTGATCCTCAACGACAATACCCACGGGTACACGGACTTCCACTGCCGGACGCCCAGCGTGGAAACCGGCCTGGAGGGCCCGCATGGCCCCGAGGTGGTGCTCAGCGACTACGTCATCGACTACACGCGGTTGAACATCGACCAGCGGGTGCTGATGGAGCACGAGGTGGACGGCTACGACTTCCGCTACGTGTACGGCCTGGATCTGGTCAACGTAAAGGTGACCGGCGAGGGCAGCGACTGGTGGGGGCAGAACATCAAGCAGTGCATCTTCTCCGACTACGTGCACACCGACCGGCTGGGCAGCGTGGTGAACCTGAGCGACCAGTACGGCCGCGTCCCCGCCCGGATCGATTACGACGCCTGGGGCAGCGTGACGGCGTACGACAGCATCACCGTGGACGGCGGCTTCCGCATCCTGCTGCCCGAGATCACCTACGCAGGGCACCAGTACGACGACATTCTGAACCAGTACTATGCCAAGGCCCGCATGTACGACGCCGACAACCGCCGCTTCACCGCTGTGGACCCCGTGAAGGGCAATATTACGGACCCCCTCAGCCTCGTGCAGTATATCTACGTGGTCAATAATCCGCTGATTTACGTTGATTTTCTCGGCCATAAGTATTCTCTCGCAGAGGGATCGATCGCTCATGCAGTGATAACTGCATATATAGCGTTTTTGTATCCCAGCTCTATAAATGACAAAGTCGTTTACGGTGTAGAACGAAATAAGTCTCAAACAGGTAGGCCTGATATAGTTATTAGAGATGTAAATGATTTTTATCACGTCTATGAAATAAAGTCCGAAGAGTACTTGTCGAGATGGAACACAAAAAAGTATGGTTATTCCGCTTGGAACCAGTTAGGATCATACATAATCGCATTGTACAGGAATCCCGAGGAAAATAAGGATACGTTCCCTAATGCCATAACAGCACGAAGGGGTACCATACTTGATTGGACTTCCCATATTCTCCTACCTGCCATTTACGATGCTAATAAAATAATTGAAGCATGGACTGAACCATCAATTGACGGAATGATCTTCTATAAGATTAGGCAAAAAAAGGATACCGATGATGTTGAGGAAGAATCATTTGTCAATGAAAGCCTTCAAGCAAAGGTGGGGTACTTTGCTAAAGTCGGATGCGAATATGCGCCAGAGGGTGACCTAAATCTTGTTAATGTAGACTCCTATGGAGATTTAGAACTGAACAATGACATTCTTGCTTGGCTGTCAGACGTGCAAGTATATAATCAAGATGGTATGTATCAAGTAGTATTTCCTGACGGAAAGAGGTTCCTCAAAGCTATACCTATTTACGATTATAACAGGGTAACCGGCACTGTACCAATTCTCGGAAATAAAAAACTTTTAGAAATTTATGACGGAACAGTAGAGGGGTGGACACTGTCTACATCAGATGATGCTGTAGATACATTAGTCCCCTTTATACCGAATCCCAATCCTGTACAGGTTCCTAATATGCCACCAATTTCAGTTCCAGGGGGTCCCGGGATAGCTGTCCCCGCGTAGCTGGATAGCAAACTATTTTAATAATTATTACAGATATACCCATGACACATTAAAGGAGATGATTAAAAATACGTAGGCTAATAAAGAAGATAGTTGTCCCAGCCTTAAGACCGCTTGGTTATGAGTTGCAAGCATCTACTAAACCTAATTATGTTTTTTATAGAAATGATGGTCTGCGTACTGTCATTATTAGCAAGGAAAAGGGCCTTCCCACACCAATTGCCGTCGATTACTTGGTATTGGGGGAACATAGATTCAACCTTCAGCTCAAGTATCTTGATCCAGATTTTTTTCCTGCAAGCAAAATGATCTTACAAGAAATGGACATATCGGTTTTTTTAAAAGAACTCGTTAAGGAGTCTATTGAAATTCTATTTCCTTACCTGGACATCATGGAAAATAATGTTGTGACCAGTACGTTTCAAATGAGTAAAATGTTATCCGAACATACTGAGCTGCGCGCGGTCAGATTCGCAGAGAATTGGAACCTAACACTTACACCGGAAAGGAAAAATATTGAGGTCCTTGATAAAGTTATGGATAGTATGCGAACTGATATACAGCTTAGAAGGGAGGACTTTTTTAAGAACGAAGATAAAATAATTGATTTAGCAGCATACTTTGGAAAGCTGCTGTCGATTTCAAACGGATTGCCGGATCAATGGTATTGGCGTGAACTATCCGAGGGGTATTCCCGCTATGTTGTCAAGGCTCAGAGTTATGATCCGTTACTACGGGTAATTCACGCATGGAACTTTGGTCCCGAGGTTATTAACTATGCCTTAAAACGGTTTCCATTAACATCTAAGAACAATTAGGGACAGGATGTCTAGCTGCAACGGAAAAGTTTTTATTTCATGGTGTAATTCTTTAAGGGGGGCCTGTAACCAGCAGGCCCCCCTTCTTCTCTCCCCCTGGACTTGGTGAGCGCCATCAACTATAATGGAGCCAAGCAGGCGGCCTTCCAGTACAACAAGGCGGGCGAGCTGGTGCGCATGGAGGACTGGACGGGGGTCAACACCTTCGAGCTGGACCTCCTGGGGTAGCTCAAAAAGGCCACCGACCACAAGGGCAACGTCACCGAGTACACCTACGACGAGGTGGGCAACCAGACCAGCGTGAAGTACCCGGACGGCGGGGTGGTGCAGAACACCTACGACGAGGTCTACAACCTGACCAAGGTGAAGGACCCCGATCAGGGCGTCTACACCTACATCTACGACGCGGCAAACCGCGCGGTGGAGCAGATCTACCCCAACGGCTGGATTGAGGAGAACACCTACGACCCGGAGGGCAACCTGCTCAAGGTCATGGACACCGACCCCTTCCCCCGTGGTGAAGAAGACCGTCAAGAAGTTCGAGTTAGTAAGATTATAGGAATGCTGGTAGAGGCTGGCGGGTCGATAACAAGCAAATAATGTGCCGTGAGTAACATTATACAGTGTCACATATACAGACGGTAAGCTTGTTTTAGAGGCGGTCAAAACCTATACCGGCGGCGTACCTGCGGACTGGAAATTCTGAATCGTGCGGCTTGGAAAAGGGTGAGGTGGATATGAGTGTAACACATACGTGTGAGGCGTCTGCTGGTATGGAGAAGAACCTGAAAAAGGCCGTTACCGAAATGCTGGTTTTGCTCCTCCTGCACGACCGCCCTATGTACATTGGTGAGCTTAGCGAGGAAATCTGCGCGCGCAGCGGCGGTAGGCTGAAGGTCGCGTCTGCCTACAGCGCTGTGATGCGGCTGGAGAAGGCCGGATATGTCCGTGCCTTCATAAGGTATCGCGCGCCCGGCCAGCGGCGCAGGGAGTTCTACGAGCCGACGCAGACGGCCCCCGCCTATTTGGATGCACTTTTGACCTGTTACCGCAGCTTTTCGGACGGCATGGACGATATGTTAAAGAGCTGCCTGTACCACAGCCCTTAACGCAGCACATATAAACAGGTTAAACCAAGAAAGCGTCCCGGAGCGGGACGCTTTCTCTTTTTTATCACGGTATATGCGGCACTTGCGGTATCTACGGTTCCGTCCTCTTCGGCATTTCCAGCGCCAGGATCTTTTTCTTGACCGATTTACGGTAAGAATAGCTGATGGGGAGCTCCACGCCGTTATCCAGGATCAGCCTGTCGTGCCGCAGAAATCTTACATAATAATAATTGGCAATGTACGATTGATGGATGCGGATAAAGTTGCCCGGCGGAGGCGGCTGCGAATCCATAACCTCGTCAAGGCGCATGTTGGCGGAGCGCTCCGCGTGCCGCATATGAAGAATCACCTCTTTATTCCTGCTCTCAAACCACCGGATGTCCCCATAGGGCACACGGTTCAGCACCTTGCGCACCTTGAATTCAAACGCCGGGCCGGGCGGGTAAAAAAACCGCGCGGCCCGTTCCAGGCAGGCGGCGACCTGCGCCTCCTGCAGCGGCTTTAACAAAAAGCACAGCGGAAATACCCTGTACAGCTCCATCGCGAATTCCCGCTTTTCGGAGATAAACAGGATGGGCGTATCCGGTTTGTCAAACTCGCCGCGCAGCCTTTCGGCGAGCTCAAGCCCGGTTATTCCGCGCAGCGCAACGTCCAGAATGTAAAAGTCGAATTCTCTCCCGGATTTCAGGGCATGGTACAGCTTTTTGCTGGAGTAGTAACATTCGGCCTCCAGCGGAATTACCTGAAAGCGCATCACCATCCTGTAAAGGGCCCTGCAAACTTCCGGCTTGTCATCACAAATTGCAACGCTGAACAAAGCCCACACTCCCCCTCCATTTTTTCTCCGCCATACCTGAATCTATTGATAAAACGATTCTGACGCCGGAAAAATTGCAGAGAAGAGGCCGGGCCGCAATGCGGCCCGGCCTTTTTTGTTATGCCGCCCCCAGCAGGCGGGCCGCGGTGGCCACCAGGAAGCACACCACCATGCCGATGATTGTGGGCACGGCGAAGGAGATCAGCGTCCAATTGACGCTCTTGGTCTCCTTGCCGATGGTCATGCAGGTGGTGGAGCAGGGCCAGTGCATCAGCGAGAAGAGCATGGTGCACACCGCCGTCAGCCAGGTCCAGCCGTTATCCACCAGCAGCGCGCGCAGGGCGTCCAGGCTGTCGAACTCCAGCAGGCTGCCCGTGGACAAATAGGCCATGATGATGATGGGTATGACGATCTCGTTGGCCGGGAAGCCCAGGATGAAGGCCATCAGGATCACCCCGTCCATGCCCAGCAGGTGGGCGAAGGGGTCCAGGAAACCGGTGCAGTGGGCCAGCACGCTCATTCCGCCCACCTGCACGTTGGCGCACAGCCAGATGATAAGGCCCGCCGGGGCGGCCACCGCCACCGCACGGCCCAGCACGAAGAGGGTGCGGTCCAGCACCGAGCGCACGATGACCTGCCCGATGCGGGGGCGGCGGTAGGGGGGCAGCTCCAGGGTAAAGGAGGAGGGCACCCCCTTCAGGATGGTCCCCGACAGCAGGCGGGACACCCAGAAGGTCATGCACACCCCCAGCAGGATTACCCCCGTCAGCAGCAGCGCGGAGAGCAGGCTCTTCCCCGGCCCCGCCTGGGTGCCCACAAAAAACATGGTGATGATGGCGATCAGGGTGGGGAACCGCCCATTGCAGGGGACAAAGTTGTTGGTGATGATGGCGATCAGGCGCTCCCGCGGGGAGTCGATGATGCGGCAGCCCACGATGCCCGCGGCGTTGCATCCGAAGCCCATGCACATGCATGGGCGCTCCTGCGTATGCGCCGCCCCGCGCCGGCCCTCAGAGGGCAACCTCCTTTACCCGGGGCTGGTGTGCGAAGCGGAAGTAAATCGTGATCTCCTGGCGCTTCACCCGCCCGTGCTCCGTCTGCTCGTACCGGCCCTGGCCCACCTCAATATGGTCCACCAGCGCGAAGAGCAGCCCGGCGGTCAGCTGTGTGGGGGCGCCGCACTGCTCCACCAGCCCGGCCAGGCGGCCCAGGGCCTCCGCCCTGCCCGCCCCGTCCGCCGGGCCGGGCAGGGTGCCCAGCCGCTCCTCCAGCGCCCGGCTCTGCCCCTCGTACTTCTCCAGCAGACTGTAAAAGCGCGCCTCCGAGAGCTTGCCGTCCAGCCTGTCGTCGTAGAGCTGTTCGATCAGGCGCTCCAGCCTGCCGCGCTCCCCGCGCAGCCGCTCCGCCTCCCTCGCGCCGTCCCCGGCGTCCAGCTCCGCCCCCAGCTGGGCGCTGAGCGTGCGGTACAGCGCCTCCCGCTCCCCGCTCGTCAGCGCCGCCTGCTCCCGCACCGCCTCCAGCACAACGCGGTAGAGCGAATTGTAGTCGATGAAGTGGTTGGTGCAGGCCTTGCTGCCGTAGAGCTTATAGCCGCCGCAGGCCAGGCTGGCGGGCGAGCCCTTTTTCCGCGTGCCCACGGTGGACATGCCCCGCCCGCAGTCCGCGCACCTGGCCACGCCGGAGAAGATGTTGCTGAACTGCCCCTTTTTCCCGCAGGTGCGGCTCTTCCTCCGCCGCTGCGCCAGCTCGTACAGCTCCGGAGCCACGATCGGCTCGTGGGTGTTCTCGACGATAATCCAGTCCTGGGGTGGGTTGCGCAGGGTCAGCTTCGACTTGAAGGACACCTTGGTGGTCTTGCCCTGGGCCATATGCCCCAGGTAGACGATATTGTCCAGCAGCTTGGCCACGCCCGCCGCCGTCCACGCCCGCCGCTGCGTATAGTCCTCCTCCCGCAGCTGGGGGTGCCGGGCGCAGCGGTAGAGCGCCGGGGAGAGGACCCCCCTGCCGTTGAGATAGCGGGCGATCTCGGCGGGCCGCGCCCCGGCGGCGGCCAGGGCGAAGATATTCTGCACCACCGCGGCGGCGGCCCCGTCCGGCACCAGGTGGTTTTTGTCGCCGGGGTCCTTTTGGTAGCCGTAGGGCGCGAAATTGCCGATGTAGCTCCCGCCGCGCATCTTGGCGGCAAAGGCGCTGCGGATTTTTTTACTGGCGTCCCGGGCGTACATCTCGTTGACCACGTGCTTGAAGGGCGCGATGTCGGTGTACTGGCTCTCCGAGTCGAAGCCGTCGTTGACGGCGATATAGCGCACCTTTTTCGCGGGAAAGTAGACCTCGGTGTACTGCCCGGTCTGTATGTAGTCGCGGCCCAGCCGGGAGAGGTCCTTCGTCAGGACGAGATTGACGCGCCTGGCCTCAATGTCGCGCAGCATCCGCTGGAACGCGGGGCGGTCGAAGCTGGTGCCCGGGTAGCCGTCGTCCACGTACTCGCAGCAGATGCGGTAGCCGTGCTCCCCGGCGTACGCCGTGAGCATGTCGCGCTGGTTCGTGATGCTGGAGCTCTCCCCCGCGCCCTCGTCGTCCTTGGACAGGCGCATATAGAGGGCCGCCCGGTAGGCTTCCGGCCCGCTCACAGGACCTCGCCCTCCCCCGCCCGAAAGGCCCCCAGTATGGCCTCCCTCCAGACGTCGCTTTTGCTTTTCTCTCCGGCCGGGCGGCACGCCACCCGGTACAACTCCCGCGGGGCGGCGGGCGCCCTCGCCTCCTGCTGTTCTGACAAACCACTCACCTCCTGCCCCATGTATATGCGCCCACGGCCTGTCCCCCGGCCTTTTGGCGAAAAAGCCCGGCAAATTCAGGCGGCGGTCATTGCAGGGCGCAAACTGGGCATACTGAGCAAAACTGCCGACAAGGAGCGTTTTATGGCCAATCATCTAGCGGACGAAAAATCCCCCTACCTGCAGCAGCACCGGGACAACCCGGTGGACTGGCGCCCCTGGGGGCCGGAGGCCTTCGCCCTGGCCCGGGCCGGGGACAGGCCCGTCTTTCTCAGCATCGGCTACTCCACCTGCCACTGGTGCCACGTCATGGCCCACGAGTCCTTTGAGGACGGCGAGGTGGCCCGGGCCCTCAACCGGGACTATATCCCCGTCAAGGTGGACCGGGAGGAGCGGCCCGATGTGGACGGCGTGTATATGGCGGCCTGCACCGCCATGACCGGGGCGGGGGGCTGGCCCCTGACCCTGCTGCTGACCCCGGATCAAAAGCCCTTCTGGGCGGGCACCTACCTGCCCCGGGACGGCCTGCTGCGCCTGCTGGAGCAGGCCGCCCGGCTGTGGCGGGAGGACCGCGCCGCCCTGCTGGAGACGGGGGAGCGCCTGACCGCCCGCCTGCGCGATTCCGGCGAGGTCCACCCCGGAAAGCCCTCCTGGGATCTGCTGCGCCTGGGGGCGGAGCTCTACGAGCGCAGCTACGACCGCACCTGGGGCGGCTTCGGGGAGGCCCCCAAGTTCCCCTCGCCCCACAACCTGGTCTTTCTGCTGCGCTACGGCGCCCAGGAGGGGCGGCGCTCCTGCGTGCGGATGGCGGAGCGCACCCTGGAGGCCATGTCCAGGGGCGGGATCTTCGACCACGTGGGGGGCGGCTTCTCCCGCTACTCCACCGACCGGGCGTGGCTGGCCCCCCACTTTGAAAAGATGCTCTACGACAACGCCCTGCTGCTCTGGGCCTATACGGAGGGGTACCGGCGGCTGGGCCGCCCCAGCTTCGCCCGCACGGCCCGGGAGACGGCGGACTACGTGCTGCGGGAGCTCACCGCCCCCGAGGGCGGCTTCTACTGCGGGCAGGACGCGGACAGCGGCGGCGTGGAGGGGAAATACTACCTCTTCACGCCCGCGGAGCTGGAGGCGCTGCTGGGCCGGGAGGACGCGGGGCGGTTCTGCCGCTGGTACGGCATCACCCCCGGGGGCAACTTCGAGGGCGGGAGCATCCCCAACCGCATCGGCGGCGGGGGCGGCGCGCCAGAGGGGCTGGACGGGCTGCGCCGCCGCGTGTACCGCTACCGGGGCGCCCGCAACCCCCTCCACCGGGACGACAAGGTGCTCACCGCCTGGAACGGCCTGATGATCGCGGCCCTGGCCCGGGCCGGGGCGGTGCTGGGGGAGCCGCGCTTCCTCTCGGCGGCCCGCCGGGCCTGTGCGTTCGTCTCCACCCGCCTCACCGCCGCTCCGGGCCGCCTGCTGGCCCGCTGGCGGGAGGGCGAGGCAGCCCACCCCGGCAAGCTGGACGACTACGCCTTCTTCCTCTGGGGCCTGCTGGAGCTCTACGCCGCCAGCTTCGACGCCGCCCTGCTCGCCCGGGCGGTGCAGACCGCCCAGGTCATGCTGGAGGAGTTCTTCGACACGGAGCGGGGCGGGTTTTACCCCTACGCCGCCGGGGGCGAGCAGCTCATCGCCCGCAGCAAGGAGGCCTACGACGGGGCCATGCCCTCGGGCAACTCGGTGGCCGCCCTGGTGCTGATCCGCCTCTTCCGGCTGACCGGGGAGGCGCAGTGGCGCCGGGCCATGGAGCTGCAATTGGGCTATCTGACCTGGGCCGTGCGGGAGTACCCCGCCGGGTACGGCTTCGCCCTGCTGGCCATGCTGGAGGCCCTCTCCCCCTCCGCCGAGCTGGTGTGCGTCACCGCCGGGGAGGAACCGCCGCAGGAACTGCTGCGCTATGCCCGGGCCAACGCGGACGCGGGGCTGTCCATCCTGGTCAAGACGGCGGCGAACGCCCCCCTGCTGGACGCGGCCGCCCCCTTCTCCCGCAGCTACGCCCTGCCCGGGGCGGGCACGCGCTACTACCTGTGCCAGGGCAACACCTGCCACGCCCCGGTGGAGCGCCTGGAGGATCTGCCCGGCGGCTTCGCCTGCGGGAAAAACAGCTCGCAGGCGGACTCCAGCAGCAGGTTTTCGCCGCCCGCCTCCAGATAGTACTGCGCCAGCAGCGGGTTGTCGGTGATGACGCCGTCCGGGTGGCAGCGCAGCACCCTTTGGATCGCCCGGTCCGAGTTGGCGGTCCAGGCGTAGATTTGCCTGCCCTGCCCGTGGACCCGGAACACCAGCTCCCTGCTGAGGGAGGAGGTCTCCACGCTGTAGGCGTCCAGATAGTCCAAATCCAGGTCCCGGCCCAGCAGCAGCGCGGTGATATAGACCGTGGGCATGCCGGGGTCCAGCTCCTTGACGCGCCGGAGCACGTCCAGGCTCATGGAGGCCACCACGCACCGTCCCCGCATTCCGCACGCCTCAATCTGCGCCAGCGTCTCCCGCTCGATGCCCCGCCCGTCCCCGGCCACCTTCAGCTCGATCATCAGCCCGATGCGCCCCTTTGCCGCCAGGAGCATCTGCTCCAGCGTGGGCACCGGCTCCCCCGCGTAGGCGTGGGAGAAGCCGCTGCCCGCGTCCAGGCCCCGGACCTGGGCGTACTCCGCCTCGTCCACCGGCAGATCCACGCCGGTGGAGCGCTTGAAGTTGGGGTCGTGCATCACGATCAGGGTGCCGTCCCTGAGCTGCTGTACGTCGATCTCCGCCATGTCCGCGCCGTCCCGGACGGCCTGCTCCAGGGCCGCCAGGGTGTTTTCCGGGGCGAGGGCCGCCCCCGCCCGGTGGGCCACCACCTGGGTGGACGGGCCGGCGGCCTGCAGCACGCGGCCCCCCGCCTCCGTCTCACCGAACACCAGCAGGACCGCCAGCGTGCCCAGCACCGCCGCGCCCCGCATCAGAAACGCCCCGGCCGTCCGGGGCCCGGGCCGCGCCGTGGGCCGGGCATCGCCCCGGCTGCGGTGGTACAGCAGCACGGCGGCGGCACACAGAAAGACGGACAGCAGCGCGCCGGAGGCGGTCCGCCACACCCCCTCCCAGGCCAGGAAGGACATCCTGAACTGCCCCGCGCCCACCGCCGGGCCGTAGCGCAGGCGCGCCGCGCCCGCCAGCAGGCACACGCCCAGCGCCCCGGCCGCCAGCAGCACGGCGCAGAAGCCCAGCCCATAGGCCAGCAGCGCACCCAGCGTGCGGGCCTTCCGCCCCCGCAGCAGGCGCAGGCTCTCCCGCCAGGAGCCGGAGAAGGAGGCCCCCTCCAGGATCAGCGCGGGAAACCCGAAGAGGTAAAAAAACAGCAGCGCGTGGAACAGGAGGACCGCCGCGGCAAGCAGGGCCAGCAGCCGCGGGCTGCCCCCCACGGCCTCCAGGATAAAATCGGGCAGGCGCACCGTGCGCAGGTAGCCGCTGACCAGCGCGAAGCCGGAGAGCGCCGCCACCGGCAGGAGGAGCAGCACCGGCAGGCGGCGGGGGTGCAGCAGCCCGGCGGTCTTGACAAGCGCCCGGCCCCAGAGCCGCAGCACGCCCACCCGCTCCCGCCGCCAGCCCGCCTCGCCGCACAGGGTGAGCGCCGCGATCTCCAGGCAGACGAACAGCCCCGCCAGCAGCAGCGCCGCCGCCAGCGCCAGAAGGGCCCCGGGGCTGCGCAGCAGAAGCCCCGCGTTCTCCTGCCCCAGCCAGCGCTGCCCGGCCAGCGCCGGCAGGCGGTGCAGCAGCTCCCCCAAAAAGGGGAACACGAAGGCGTACCCGGCCCCCCTGTAGATCACCTCAAAGCACAGCAGCGCGCTCCAGTTGCGCAGCACCATGCCCAGCACCGTTTGAAATCCATCGCGCGTATCCGTCTCGCCCATCCCCCTCGCCGGTAAGGCCGTTGTTCTTCGGTTCCACCGGATGATTTGTCCCCGGCTTTCAGGATACACGCTTTTGGCCCATATCATTCCGAAGGAGGTTCCTATGAGAGACGTAACCCTGTTTATCGCCATGAGCCTGGACGGATACGCCGCGGACGCGGAGGGCGGCGTGGACTGGCTCCGGGGGCAGGAGCCCGGGCGGGACGACATGTCCAGCTACCACGGCTTCATCAAGGGCGTGGACACGGTGGTCATGGGCTGGAACACCTACCACCAGATCGCCGCCCAGCTCTCCCCCGGCACCTGGTTCTACAAGGGCCTGACCAGCTACGTGCTCACCCGCCGCAGGCTCCCGTCCACGCCGGAGATCCGTTTTACAAGCGAGGACGCCTGCGCGCTGATCCGCCGCCTGAGGGCCGGGACGGGCAGGGAGATCTGGATCTGCGGCGGGCCGGCGGTGATCCGCCCCCTCGTCCGGGCGGATCTCATCGACCGCTTCCACATCTCGGTGATCCCCACCCTCCTGGGCGGCGGCCTGCGCCTCTTCGGGGACCTGGGGGGCGAGCACAGGCTGCGCCTCATTGAAACCCGGAGCTACAATGGGATCACGGACCTCGTCTACAGGCGGCGCGATTCCTAAACTGCTGAACGCCCCGTGCGCCTTTTCGCGCCCCGTCAAATGTCCCGCCCAGACCGTCGAATGTCCTTTCCAACGGCGGGCGTCCCGGCCCGATGATAAAATAAGTGCGATTATCCTGGGCAAGCGACGTTATGAGGAGGAACTGATATGTGGACATATGGTGTCAGAAGGATGGGAAGGCGCGCGCTTTCCGCGCTGATAGCGGCGGTCATGCTGCTCTCGGTCACCACGGGCGGGGCGCTGGCCGCCTTTGAGGACGTGCCCGCCGCCCACTGGGCGGCCGCCGCCGTTGAGCGCTGGCAGAGCTGCGGCGTGATGCAGGGCGACGGGCACGGCTTCCGTCCGGGGGACAACGTGACCCGTGGGGAGGCCGCGGTGGTGCTGGACCGGCTGGCCGGGCCGGAGCTCCAGGCGGAAAACGACTACGCCGACCTGCCCGCCGGCGCCTACTACACCGCGCCCATGCTGCGTCTGAGCGCGGCCGGGCTGATGCAGGGCGACGGGGCCGGGATGCGCCCCGGCGGCGTCGTGACCCGGCAGGAGCTGGCCGTGCTGCTCGCGCGGCTCTTCGCGCTGGAGGGCGCGGGCCAGCCCGAATACGCGGACGGCGGCTCCATCGCCCCCTGGGCGCGGGACGCGGTGGCGGCGGTGAGCGCGCGCGGCTGGTTCCTGGGCAACCAGGGGAACTTCCGCCCCAACGACCCCCTCACCCGCGCCGAGCTGGCCCAGGTGCTGGACCGCTGCGTCGGCCTGTTCCTCACCCGGGACGCCCGGCCGGAGGCAGCCCCGGAGGGGATCTGCGTGGTGAAAGGCGGTACGCTGACCCTGTCCGGCGCGCAGCTGGAGGACGCCCTGCTCATCGGCGGGGGCGGCAGCGCCGTCCTGTCCGGCGGGCGCGCGGCGTGCGTGGTGCTGCTGGGCGGGGCCAGGCTGACCCTGGAGGGGGACGCGTGCGTGGATCGGATCGTCGTGGGGGCGGGGGCCTCCCTGTCCAACGTAGCCGCGTCTCGGAACGCCGCCGTCGCCGCCACCGAGCTGCGGCCCGGCGCGCTGGAGGGGCAGATCCGGCGGCCCTCCGGCGACCGGGACAGCGGCGGCGGCCACGAGGAGACCCCCGGCCCGGTGTGGATCTCCCTCAACTACAGCGGCGCCGTGCTCGACGGCGGCGTGCAGGGGAAGCACTACGACCAGGTGCTCGTCGGCCCCGGCGTGGGCGACGGCGAGGTGACCCTCGTCAACCTGACCGTGGGCCAGCTGTTGGTGACGGGCGGCGGCGCCCACTCCGTGGTGCTGCAAAACACGTCCGTCCAGGCCGTCACCGTGGACAAGGAGGGCGGGGAACCCCCAGCCCTCAAGCTGGACGGGGCCTCCAGCGTGGAGGCCCTGGCCTTCCGGTCGGACGGCTCGGTGCTGGGCACGGACGGCGCGCCCGCGGTGGACTTCGTGGCCGTAGCGGAGGGCCGCGCGGCGCGGCTGGAGCACGTGGCCGTCTCCCAGGCGGTGACGGCGGGCAGCCTCACCGTGAAGGACGCGGCGGTGGAGACCCTCTCGGTAACCGGGGGGACCGCCCCCGCCGGCGTGGCGCTCACCGGGGAGGCCCAGGTGGGCCTGCTGGTGGTGGAGGAGGCGGTGACCGCCCAGCCCAGCCTGGCCTGTGACTCTGACATGCCCCCCGCCACCCTGGTGGTCAAGAGCGCCGCGGGCGCGGCGGTAACCGGCGCTCAGAAGCCCACAGAGACCTTTGCCGCCACCGAGGCGGCCAGGGACAACATCACCGGCGTGGAAGAAATCGCCGTGGGCACCGCCGTGGCGGTGGGTCTTGCGGCCCAGCCGCAAGACCTGTCCGTGCCCGGGGGCACGCAGTTTGCCGCGCTGGCGCTGCCTGAAGCCCTGGAGGTGCTGCTCCTGGACGGCGGCAGCGCCGTGCTGCCCGTGGCCTGGGCCCCGGGGGACTACAACCCCAATCCGGACGTGCTGAGCACCTTCACCCTTACCGGCGCGCTGGATCTCTCGCAGCACCCGGACATGGCGGTGGCCGCAAGCTGCAAAATCACCCTGCGGGTCACGGTGGATATGCCCGTGCGCGCCGTGACCGTCTCCGCGCCGGACCTGCCCCGGCAGTTCAGCGTGGGCAAGGCGGTCAGCGTGCGCTACGTCCTGTCCGCGCCCGGCCTCACCGCCGGGGATATTACCGTCCAGGCGGCCTCCCCCGCCAACGTGACCGTGGCCAACGTGCGCGCGGTCCAGAGCGGGGCGGACACCGTGGCCGTCACCGCCGACGTGACCGGCGCCGCCCCGGCGCAGGCCGCGCGGCTGGAGCTGATCCGGGCGGCCAGCGCCAGCGCCTACTACACCCTGCCCGCCCCCACCCTGGGCGGCACCTTCTCCGTGGCTGCCACCCAGGATCTCTTCGCCTTCTCCGGCACACCCGTCCTCTCGCTCCAGGACGGGAAGCCCTGCGTCCAAATTGCGCTGGAGCGGCCCGTGCCGCAGGGGGCGCAGTTCACCCTCAGGGGGGAGCTGTATTACGAGTACCAGACGCAGCTGCGCTTTACCTTCTCCGCGGATTCCGGCAGCGGCCTGCCCTGGTACAGCCTGAGCCCTGAGCGCACCACGCTGACCCTCTGCCTCGGGGATCAGCTCTCCGCGCTGGACGGCGCGGGCAAATACCTGCTGGAGGTGACCGCCAAGCCCGCCGGGGCGACGCTGGAGGGCGGCCTCTACGCTGAGAGCAGGACCGTGACGGACGCCATCCGGTCGGAGCAGCCCACCCTGGATAACCTCTTCGAGTACATCTGCCTGGGCGACTCCACAAAGCTGTCCCAGGACAATCTGGAGGGCACACGCTTCCGCACCGTCCAGGGCGCCCAGACGGATTTCTACTTCACCACCGGCAAGTGGAGCGGAGACATCGCCTACCTCCAGTACAGCGCGGACGGGCAGGCCTGGGCGGACTGCTTTTCCGCCGAGACCCAGAAGCAGCTGCTCGCGGGCGGCTCCGCCGTCCTCTTCCGGTACGACAAGCCCCTGGCCCAGGGCAGCGAGCTGCGGTTCCGCGTCAACGACCCCAAGGCCGCGCCCTACACAATTTCCGGGGGCGTGCTCACCGTCACCGCACTGCCCACCCACAGGGTCACCTGGAGCTACACGGGCGCGCTGACGCTGAACGACCAGGGCGCGGCCGTGACAGCGGAGAACGTTATGGATGAAACCTCCTTCCGCTTCAAAACGGCGGACGTGCTCAACGGCGCCCTCAAGCAGGAGGCCGTGGCCCGGGATTTTTACCAGATCTCCTACACCCAGGACGGCGAAAAGGTGGTCCGCACCCTGGTGGGCACCGCCCAGACCAGCGGCCAGCTCGGCACCTACGAAAACTACTTCGCCCCCGGCGCGCAGGTGGCCTTCTCCCGCATCGACGGGGTCAACACCTACACGGTCACCCACATCGTCATGCTCCAGGAGGCGGGCGCCACCGCGCTGCGCACCATCACAGGCAACTCCAGCAGCACCGCCCTGCACAGCGTGTTCAAGTTCGCGGATACCGCCGACAGCTTCAAGCCCGACTCCGTCACCATGTCCGGCAAGCTGGACGGGGCGCAGAAAAACATGACCGTGGCGGTCTCCGGCCTGCCCACGGGCTACACCTACTACACCAGCCCCAGCGGAGAGGAGGCGCTGGCCGTCTCGGGCGGCGAGGCCGTGCTCACCGTCCCGCTGAACGGCAGCGGCGACACGGGCGCGCGGACCGTCTACGCCCTGCCGGACACCCCCGCCTCCAGCAACCTATTTACCTACACCGCCAGGGTGGAGGCCTTCTCCGTCACCTGCGCGCGGAAGGCCCCGGACGGCGCGGCGAACAGCTGCAAAATCAGCTCCGTGGACGGCAGCTACGCCTACAATACCAGCCTGGGGCTGATTCTGAACCAGGAGCTGCCCGAGGGCAGCAAAATTGAGCTGACCGACAGGGACGGCCAGCCCTACACCCTCCCGGACGGCGCGTCCACCCTCCCCTGCTCGGGCAGCCGCATCAACGCCAGCGGCCTGCTGGCGGCGGAGGGGATCAGCGGCGAAAACTACCTCCAGCTGGTCGTCACCCCCGCCGCGGGCACGGCCACCCGGGACGGCAGCGCCTTCACCCTCTACGCCGAGCAGTCCCCCTCCTACCTGCGGTACAACGGCCACGCCCTGGTGCCCACCGTCGATCAGGAGAAGGACCCCATCCGCAACGGCGACGGCACAACCACCATCCCCATGGCCGTCCCCCAGGGCATTTACGAGAATCAGACCGCGGCCAGCGTGTACATCCCGGAAATGGGCTACTGGAAGGACGTCCCTCTGGAGGACAGCACCCTTACGGTGAAAGACGGCAGCACCCTCCCGCTGGCCGCCTCCGGCCAGCTCATCGGGGACAGCGGCAGGGCCTTTGTGTCCCAGAGCGACGGCATAGCCTACAAGGTCAGCCCCTATGCCGCGCCCAGCCTGAATCTCAGCCATTACTTTTACAGCAGTATTTCGATTCAGGACGTATCCGCCAGTCCATACGAACACAGCTACAAGACGGTCAGCGACGGCTATTTCCTGGTCAGCGCCTGGAACGGGATGGACCTGTCCGGCCTGAAGGTTAAGCTGCCGGGCGCCGACTACTACGTGCCGCTGGAGAGCACGGATCCCAATATGCCCAAAACGCCCTTCAAGCTGGACGCCACGGAAAAGAACAAGATCAATTTTGTGGGGCTGGTCTCCCCCGACGGGGAGGCGGTCTATGAGTTCGGCCTCTCCGCCGTCTACAGCACCTCCGGCGACACCATCTACATCAAGGGCGGCGGGAGCAGCAAAATCATCTTAACGCCCACCCCCAGGGTGGAGATCGACGGCATCGGCTACCGCAGCGACGACGGCGGCTGTTTCCTGCTCAACATGCCCAAGGCCAACGGCAAGTACATCAGCTTTATGACCGCCCTGGACGCAGAGGGCAACGCTTACAGCCTGGACACCAGCAAATTTAATATGAGCGGCACGTGGGAGGCCGTGCTCAAGGGCGACGGCGGCACAGGCGCCGCCATCGACACCGAGCAGGCCGCGCCCGGCGCCATCAACCTGATTTACAGGATGAAGTACACCGCCGTTACACCGGTTGACGGCGACCGCGCCGTCACCATCAGCGGCAACCCCCTCACCGTCTCCACCCAGCCCGGCGGCGCCCGGGTGGCCGCGCCGGAAATCGCCCTGTTCGGGCACGGGATGATACCCAATTTCAGCAACTCGAATCTCTGCATCACCTCCTCCGCCCTCACCGCCGACTCCACCGTGGACGTCTACGCCAGGGCGGATTCCCAGAAAGAGTGGGCGCTCCACCAGAGCAATCTAAAGCCCGCCTACTCCCAGTCCGGGAACTACTACGTGGAGTGTTCCCAGGAGAACGGCTTCAATGCCGGCCAGCAGATCTATCTGGTGGCCAGGAGCCAGGATGAGGCGTATGACAAAAACTCCGGCTGGTACACCTTCGCGGGCAGCGCCTCCGAGACGCCCACACCCACGCAAACGCAGATCCTCAGCATTTTGCCCGCGAAATCCTACGCGGACTACACGTTCGACGTCCAGTCCGGCCGCAGCAGCGAGGGCGAAAGCGGCCTGTTCTTCACACCCGGGGACGCCTTCTACCGCACCATCACCTGCTACATGGGCAACCAGGAGCTCTCCACCCTCTCGGGCGGCAAGTTCTTCATCTCCCTGGCCGATCTGAATCCCGGCAGCACGGAGGGCACGCTGAACTTCCGCTTCTCCTCCCTGCCCTACCTCAGCGGCTCGGACCGCGGGGGCGTGTGCATTAACGATACGAACGGCGAGAACAACACCGCCGTTGTGTGCTACACCGTCACCGCGGGCGAGCCCGCCATTGCATCCATAACCGCGCTGGATTCCGGGGACGGCCGCGCGCCCGGCGAGGCCTACGACATCGCCATGCGGGACACAGAGGTGGACTATACCCTCTATGACGACAACGGGAAGGTCATCGAGCGCTCCTCCCTGGGCCACCTGTACGTTACGCCTTCGCGGTGCGCCACGGATACGGCCTATATCCAGAGCGGGCAGTGCACGGTGGACAACAATACCCGCACCATAACGCTCAGCGGGCGGACGAAGCTCAACCTCTCCCCCGTAGAGGAAAAGGACACAGCCGTGGAGAACAAATTCAGCCGCACCGTGACCGGGATCACCATCGACGAGAACGACCCGCAGAAGGTGGTATCCGTCACGGTGACGCCCAAGTGGACGGACGAGACCGTCACCGCCTGCTGGGGACTGCGCGGCGGGAAGGACTACCAAACGCTGACCAGCGGAACCGCCATCCAGGTGCCCTACGATTTGAACAGCTCCGGGAGCGAATATTACGCCACCTACCTGCTGCGCCAGCCTGAATATGTCGAGGGCGTGGGCTGGACCATCTACCGGACGGTGTGCGATCCCCTGCAATTCTCCCCGGACACGCCCGTCCAGGATTCCATCAAGGACATCCGGCTCCAGTGTTCGGAGGACGGCGCGCTGGAATACGTACTGACGCTGGCCGCGCTGGGGGAGCGGCGCATGACCACCGGCGTGCTGTTCAACGGTGTGGTCTACGGTGTGGAACGGGATTCCAGCGGCACCGGCACCGTCACCATCCCCTACGGCGGTTACGCCGCGCTGAAAGATGAGCTGTACTCCCTGCCCTGCTTCAACCAGATGTTTGTACACCCGGTTACCCGTTTTGACACGGAGAACCTGGACTGGTTCGCCCCCGTCTCCCAGACGGCGGCCACGCTGGAGGGTCAAACCCTGACGGTGGAGCTGACTTCCGACGGGCCGTACCAAACAGGCGAAAACGCGGCCTACGTGCAGTTTGGGGATTCATACTACGCGGCCGGCGTGACCGATTCCGGGAACGGCGTCTACACCCTCAGCGCCACCGTTGCGGTGGATCCGGAGGGCACGCCGGGCAGCGTATACGTCTACCGCGCGCCCTATGCCGGAGACGGCACAATCTGTGTGGACGCCGAGCCTATCATGGTGACCTTGACCAAAAAAAAGAGGGATAAGCCGCACGAAAAAGTGGGCGCCCGGCGGGCGCCCACTTTTTATGGGTTGGAGAATCCCCACTTCCTGTGGTAAAATAGACGGGATAAAAAACGGCGGGGGGGCGGGGCGCGTGTACCGGGTTGCGGTGTGTGACGATGTGGAACGGGATTTGGAGGACACGGCCGCCTGCGCGGCCGCGGTGCTCCGGGAGGCCGGCGCGCAGCCCGCCGTGGAGCGCTTCCGCTCCGCCGCGGGGCTGCTCTCCGCCCGGGCGCGGGGCGCGGCCTGGGATCTCATTGTGCTGGACATCATGATGGACGGGCAGGACGGCATCGGCCTGGCCGAGGAGCTGCGCCGCGCCGGGGACGACACCGACCTGGTGTTCGTCACCAGCAGCCCCGAATTCGCCCTGGCGGGCTACCGGGCCTATCCGGTGAGCTACCTGCTCAAGCCCATCACCCGGGAAACGCTCTCCCCCGTGCTCTCCCGCTGCCTGGAGCGGCGGCGGAAGGCGCCCTGCCTGGTGCTGGACGCCCCGGACGGCGGGAAGCTCACCGTGTCCCCGGCGGACATCCTGTACGTGGAGATTTTTCGGCGGGAGCTGGTGGTGCACTGCCGCGCGCGCACCTTCTCCTGCACCGGCAGCCTGAGCGCCACCCTGGACGCCCTGCCCGCCGACTGCTTCTACCGCTGCCACCGCAGCTACGTGGTGAATCTGGCCCACGTGGCCGGGGTACAGAAGTACCGCTTCCTGCTCCGGGGCGGCGGCGAGGTGCCCATCGCCATGCGGCCCTATCAGGAGGCCCGGGCCCGCTGGCTGGATTTTCTCAAGTAGGATGCACTCATCGCTGCTGCGGCTTAGGCGGATAAGGCGGACCCTGTCATTGCGAGGAGGCCCCGCGGGGCCGACGCGGCAATCCGTTTCCTTTTTTGGAGGCCCGGCCTCCGGCGGCGGGATTCTTTGCTTGCAAAGAACCCCGGGAAGAAACAACCAGGGCCTCGGCCCTGGACCCAGGGGCCCCGCGGCGGTGCGGTTCAGGCAACCTGCAAAACCTGTAAGCGCTCAGGGCTCGGTTCGGCCTGTGCCTGTTGGTAGTAGGGCTGCCGCCCCTGCGGCACATCACCCGCCCAGACTTGATACTAGTTGCGGTTCAATGGGTGCCTAAAAAGCCGCTCGTACTGCCATGCCCCATACAGCGCTTGGCATTTGTAGGGGCGATTCACGAATCGCCCGTCCTCCATCGGTCACCTTATCCCCCTCAGTTGTCTCTCCAGTGCAGGCATCTTTGCACAGTCCCGCACCCAAACTGCGGCTGAGGAACGCCGCCCCAAACGGGGCGGCGTTCCTGTTCGTCCCGCTACGGGCACTCCAGGCCCTCCCGCAGAGAGGCTACCCACGCCTCGATGGCCTGAGCCAGGATGAGCTGCTGCCGCAAAACCGCCATGCCCGTCTCCGGGACCCCCGGCGCGTGCTCCTTCTCCCGGAGGTTCTCCTCCAGATACGCCCTGAGCTCGCGCACGTTTTTTTCTATCCCCGCAAGGCAGGCCCCCTGCTCCCCGGGCGTCAGGCTGTCCAGATTGACGATGACGGCGTTGAAGTCCAGAAAAATGCGGATGGGCTCGGAGGAGATGCCCAGCATCAGGCGCTCAAACTCCCGCTCCCCGGCCGCGGTCAGGGTATAGACCGTCTTTTCGGCCATGTTCCCCTCCCGGACCGGCGCACCCCGGATCAGGCCCTTTTCCTCCAGCTGGATTACCTTTTTGTAGATGGAGGGCGTGCTGATCTTTACCCAGCGGGACAGGTTGCGGTACTCCACCAGCTTTTGAATCTCGTAGGCCCCCAGGGCCTCCTTTTTCAGGATCCCCAGCACGATCAGATCGATGGCCGACATAGGCGCCCCCTCTTTCCCTCTTGACGGATACTATAAATTATAGTACTATAGCCTCCGCAGCTGCATTGCTATAATTTATAGTACTATATCCTACAACACCTGTCAAGAGAGAGGAGCTTTTTTCATGCACCGACAAACCAATAAAATGGAGCTTTTGGGCAGCGCGCCGGTCCCCCGCGCGCTGCTGGCGCTGGGTATGCCCACCATGCTGGGTATGCTAATCAACGCCCTGTACAACCTGGCGGACGCCTACTTCGTCGGCGGGCTGGGCACCGCCCAGATGGGCGCGATTACGGTGGCCTACCCCCTGGGCCAGGTGGTGGTGGGCCTGGGGCTGCTGTTCGGCAACGGCGCCGCGTCCTGCCTCTCCCGGCTGCTGGGCAACGGGGAGCGGGAGACCGCGGACAAGGTGGCCAGCACGGCCCTGTACGGCAGCATCCTGGTGGGGGCGGCCGTAATCGCCTGCTGCATGGCTTTTTTGGAACCCCTGCTGCGGCGCATCGGCGCCGACGGGAGCGTGATGCCCTACGCGCTGTCCTACACGGGCATCTACCTCACCTGTTCCATCTTCAACGTGTTCAACGTCACCATGAACAACATCGTCTCCAGCGAGGGCGCCGCCGGGACCACCATGTGCGTGCTGCTGGCGGGGGCCGCGCTGAACGTGGCGCTGGACCCGGTGTTTATCTACGCCCTGGATCTGGGCGTGGCCGGGGCGGCCATCGCCACGGGCCTCTCCCAGGCCGTGTCCACCCTGATTTACCTGGGCTACATCCTGCGCAAAAAGAGCCTCTTCCACTTCCGCATACGGCAGGTGAGCTGCTCCCGGGAGGTTTTGCCGGAGATCCTGAAAATCGGCGTGCCCACCCTGGCCTTCCAGCTGCTGACCAGCCTGTCCATGTCCATGATCAACGACGGGGCGCGGGCCTACGGCCCCTCCGCCCTGGCGGCCATGGGGCCGGTGACCAAGATCATGTCGGTGGGAAGCCTGATGGTGTTCGGCTTTTTAAAGGGCCTCCAGCCCATCGCCGGGTTCAGCTACGGGTCGCGAAACTATGCCCGCCTGCGGGAGACGGTGAAAACCGCCGTCCTCTGGTCCACCGCCTTCTGCGCCCTCTTCGCCCTGATTGCCGCCCTGGGCGCCCCGGCCATCCTGGCGCAGTTCACCAGGGGCGACGGGGAGCTGATCCGCATAGGGCAGGCGGCCCTGCGGGCCAACGCGCTCACCTTCGTGCTCTTCGGCTTCTACACGGTGTACTCCTTCCTCTTCCTCGCCATGGGCAAGGCCGGGGCGGGCTGCCTCCTGGGGGCGTGCAGGCAGGGCATCTGCTTTGTGCCCGCCCTGCTGATCCTCTCCAGGGTGTGGGGGCTGGGCGGCATCCTCTGTGCCCAGCCCGTATCCGACGTGCTCTCCGCCGCCGTCGCCGCCCTCATGGCCCTGGACCTGCACCGCCGTCTCGCGGCGGAAGGTGCAGCGCCGCCCGCAGCGTAAACACGCCGCCGGTCTGCTGGGCCTCCAGCACGCCGTCGTACTTCTCCGCCACCCGCTCCATGGCGGGCAGGCCCAGCCCGTGGGCCGCCCGGTCGGGCTTGGCGGTGGCAAAGGCCCCGCCCTCCTCCGTCCGGGGCGGCGCTGAGTTGGCGCAGGAGATCAGGAACAAATCTCCCCGCACCTCCAGCGAAAGCTGGATGAACCGCTCCGCCCCCTCCGGGAGCCGCCCGCAGGCCTCCACCGCGTTGTCCGCCAAATTGGCCAGCAGCGTGCACAGATCCCCGTCGGCCATGGGCAGGCGCTCGGGCACCGAGGCGCTGCACGCCACCCGGACGCCCCGCTCCCGCGCCGGGCCCAGCCGCCCGGCCAGAATGGCGTTCACCAGGAAGTTTTCCGCGTAGTAGAGCTGCGGCAGGGCGTCCTTCTCCCCGCCCAGCGCCTCCAGATAGGCCCCCAGGCGGGGATAGTCCCCGGCGGCGTACAGCGCCTCCAGGCTCTCCACGTGGTGGCGCAGCTCATGCTTGAGGCCCCGCACCTGGGCCATGGAGGCCCGCAGCTGGGCGGCGCTCTCCTCAGCGAAGCGGTTCTGCAGCCGGATGGACTGGAGCTGCGCGCTCTGGCGCAGCAGCTCCGCATTGCGCCGGGCCATCAGTCCGCCGAAGAGCAGCACCAGCAGGAACCCGGCCCACTCGCCCTGCCAGCCGGTATAGATGGGGTCGAACTGGCAGGCGTCCCCCACCCCCGCCAGCAGGCTCACTCCCAGCAGACCGCAGGCGCTCAGCACAAAGAAGGAGGTCCACCCCCCGCCCCGCGCCAGCCCCACGCCCGCGCAGAGGGCCAGGTATGCCCACACGAGCACCCGCCACACGTCCACCAGCCCGCCGTAGAAATTGACGAAGCCCGCCGCGTTTGGTATGATAAAGGCGACCGCCGCGAAGCACAGCACGCAGGCCCCCAGCAGGGCGGGGCGGACCAGCCGCCGGTACCAGGCCCGCCCCTCCAGGCCCGCCGCCAGGGTGGCCAGGGCCGCCGCCTGGGCCTGCACCAGCAGCCGGGCGGCGTCCTCCAGCGCGTACCACAGGGGGCCGGAGAGGCCCAGCTGCCACACGAAGGGGTGGGCGCAGGAGACGACGAAGGCCAGGCAGAGCAGCCCGAAGTGGCGGAAGAGCGGGTCCCGGGTGCGGGAGAACCAGAGCGCCAGGGAGAAGGCCGCCAGGGTCAGGGACGCGGCGCACAGCACGGCGTAGAACAGCGTGCGCAGGAAAAAGAGCCGCCGCATGACCCCCGCCGTGCCCAGGGTGGGGGGATAGGCCAGGCCGCTGTAGTAGTGGGTGTGGTTTTCGGTCTCCAGCACCAGCGCGGTGTCCCCTCCTACGGGGACGGGGACCGCGGTGCCGCTGCCCCGTTGGGCGGCGATTTCCCCGTTAACATAGAGCGTATAGTCGCTGAAAATCTCCGGCAGCTCCAGCGTGAGCACCGTGGGCGGCCCCACGTAGCGCAGGGTGAGCCGGTAGGTCCCCGCGCTGAAGGGGGAAGCGCCCCCCGGCAGGTAGGAGAAGTTGGAGTACTGCCCCGCAAAGACCTCCCGCCCGTCCAGCAGCCAGCCGTCAATGAGGAAGAGCGGACGGTCCAGATCGCTCTGCTCAAAAGAGAACACCCCCGCCTCCCCGTAGGGGGGCCCGGCGGTGTACTTGTTGTCAAAGCGGTAGAGCGCCGCCAGCAGCAGGAAAAAGGCCGACAGCACC
This sequence comes from Oscillospiraceae bacterium, assembly GCA_022846095.1. Taxonomy (NCBI): domain Bacteria; kingdom Bacillati; phylum Bacillota; class Clostridia; order Eubacteriales; family Oscillospiraceae; species Oscillospiraceae bacterium. Next base: position 3,076,571 of record AP025583.1, read on the forward strand.
AGAAGCGCGAACACCACGGGAAGGAGCCCCTTTTTATGCACATTCATCTTAAAACCGCCCCCCTTTTTCTGTGTCTGGCGCTGCTGGCCGGGCTGGCGGCCCCCGCCCTGGCCGAAGAGGGGCCGGACGGGGCGGTCCGGTACCACGCGGAAGAGACCCCCAGCCACTGGGATGTCTATCTGCTGCCCAGCGTCTCCTTCGAGGATCTGCGCTACGAGCTGTCCTTCGGCGGAGAGGAGCTCTACCCGGAGGACGGCGGGGAGGCGCTGTACTTTGAGACGGACTGGTCGGTCTGCCTGGAGGACTACGAGCGCGCTGCGGCCGCCGGCGAGACGGCGCTTACCCTGACCGCAGGCTACAGGCCCGGCGGCGGCTGGCCGGAGGCGGACTTGGCCCGCTGGGAGGCGGGGCTTATCCAGATCGACCCCGACAGCCTGGTTTCCGCCCGGATTTTCATCCGCCCCGACGACATGCGGACCATCTACAGGCCGGACGGCGAACCGCCCGCCTGCACCGTGGAGCCGGGCACCCCCTTCGCGCAGGCGGGCCTGCCGGAGGAGATCACCCTCTGCCAGCAGAACAGCCCCTACGAGTACGGCTGGTGCGACTTTTCGGTGTCCTGGAACCCCGAGGTGTACGCGGCGGGCATGGAGGCGGGCGGATCCTTCACCCTCACCGGCAGCTACACCGGCTGCCTGCGGGAGGCCTACGCCCCCCTCTGGGAGCAGGGGCTTCTGGTGACGGAGGGGCCCCCCAGCGTCACGGTCCACGTGGCGGAGCAGCTTCCCCCTGCCGAGACCATCTATTACGAGGACTACGCGGACCCGGACGGCGGCCCCTCGCCCAACGCCTACCTGGCCAACCTGGCCCGGGGCGCGCCCTTCCGGGCGCTGGACACCTCCGGCCTGGAATTCTACTTCACCGAGCTGGGCCTCGAGGGGGACGGGGCGTACAAGCGCTTCGCCGTCCAATGGGACGAGGCGGAGTATGCCGCCGGGATGGCGGGGGGCGCCCCCACCTTCACGGTCCACGGGACCTACGTCCCCGACACGGCCTGCGGCGGCGCACTGCCCTACGGCTGGAAGCCCTACGAGCTGCGCTGGTGGGATCAGGGGCTTATACGGGTGGCCCCCTCCACCCCCGCCCCCCTGCTCAACGTCCGGGTGGTGGAGCCGGGGGAGGCCCTCCCCTTCCGCGTCAGCCTGGTCGCCCGCTACGGGGGACTGGTGCCCAAGTTCGAGTTCCCCGCCCCCAACGGCGCCGGCAGGGTGGTGTGCGCCTGCTCCCCGGACGGGGAAAGCTGGTACGAGGCGGAGGTGGAGCCCTATGAGTACGACAGCCTGGTGGGCCCGGCGGCGTTCTACCTGCTCGCCTACGACGGGGAAGGCGGGCTGATCCAGCTCAGCGCGGACGCGCCCTCCTACTACAGGATGCGGGTGGAGGGCTCGGCCTACGCGGGGGAGACCTCCATACTGGTGCTCAACGCCCCGCCGGACGCCGTCCTGCCCGACGGCAGTACAGACGGCGGCAGCGGGGACGACGGCGGCGGAGACATCGACGAGCGGGGCGGCGGGGGCCAGGGGGAGCACGCCCGGCCCGGCAAGGAGGAGGAGCCCGTGCCCGCGCCGGAGGCGGAGAACGTACCCACAGAATCTATTCAGGCCACCGCGGAAGTGGTGGCCGACGGGGAGGGGAACCCCCTCCCCACGCCCACGCCCCAAGCCCCTCAGCGGGCCCCGCAGCAGGACGCCGGGCCGGGCGCGGACCGTATTGGGGAGGAGACCCAGGTCGAACAAGCCCTGGCCGCCGCCGGGACCAGGACCCCCGCCCCCGCAACCTCCCCGGCGGCGGAGCCGGCGCCGGCCCTCCCGCCCGCCCCCGCCGTCGAACCCCCGGCCTCCGGGGCGGCCAAGCCCGTTCCGGTGCACATCCCCGGCTTCGCCCTGGCCACGGCGGCCACCGCCGCCGTGATCCTGGCCGCCGCGGCCTGGCTCCGGCGGCGCGGAAACCGGCGCTGACGCTTCATAGAGCGCCCCCTCTCCCCCGGGAGAGGGGGCGCTTTTTGCCTGCCTATACCGTATCACGGAAGGGCGCGCCCCGTCAACCTCGCCCCGCTGCATTCGTACCGCATTTGCGGCGTTGGTGCGCAAGGCGCCCATCCGGCCCCGCTTTCTGCTATGATGGCCTCAAAACCACGAGGAGGGCCGGATATGCTGCGCATTGCCATCTGCGACGACCGCCCGGAGGATCGGGCGTGCCTGGGCCGCTTCCTCCGGGCCTACTTTGCCGCCCACCCCTACGCATACGCCCTGACGGAATACGCCCTGGGCGAGACCCTGGTGGACGACTACGAGGACGGCTCGGCGGCCTACGATATGATCTTCCTGGACATCTTCATGGACGGCATACTGGGCATCGAGGCGGCCCGGGGGGTGCGGCGCTTCGCGCCGGAGGTGCCCATCGTCTTTCTCACCACCACGCCGGACTACGCCCTGGAGAGCTACGACGTGCGGGCTTACGGCTACCTGGTCAAGCCCCTGGACGCCGGCAGGGCGGAGGCGCTGCTGGAGCGCTTTTTGAAGCAGGAGTACGGCGGGCGGGCCAAGACGCTGCTGCTCCGGGAGGGCGGAAAGGGCCGCCGCATCGCCTACCGGGAGATCGAGTCCGTGGAGAGCCGCCGCAACGTGCTGCTGGTGCGGCTGGACAACGGCGAGGAGCACCGCGTGTACGCCAAGCTGGACGATGTGGAACGGGAGCTGGAGGGGCACGGCTTCCTGCGCTGCCACCAGAGCTTCATCGTCAATATGGACCGGGTGCGCACGGCCCAGGACGACTTCCTCATGGCCTCCGGGGCCCGGATCCCCATCCGCCAGCGGGGGGCCAGGGCCATCCGGGAGGCCTACTTCGAGTACCTGCTGGCCCAGGCCGAGCTGACGCGCATCTAAAAAAGGGGGCTTTCCTATGCTCGGTGCCGCCGCCGCTTCCGTGGTGGGGCTGGCCATGCTGTGCTTTTCCATCTGCATGGCCCATGTCTTCTACCGCTCCCGGCGCAAGCGCTGGCAGACCGCCCTGGCCTGGGGCCTGTGCGTGCCGGTCTGCGTGGCGCTGGGGGAGGCGCTGCGCCCCGCCCTGGGCAACCGCTCGGGGCAGTTCACCGGCTTTCTGGCCGTGTTCGTCTACTGCTACCTCTTCGACGTGCCGGTGAAGCAGCGTTTTTTCACCTACTTCCTGGTGGACACCGCCATGTACCTCACCGCCCTGATCTCCCGGTACACGGTGCTGCTGGTGTACGGCTTCTGGCCGGGCTTCAACCCCCGCCTCGCCTTCGTGGCGCTCTACTTCCTGCTGACGGGCGCGGTGGCGGTCTTTTTCTCCCTGCGGCTGCGGGCCGGGATCGTGGCGCGGCTGGCCCAGTTCGGGGACCACCTGGGCACCCTCACCGCCTTCGCCTGCATCGGCTACGTGTTGCTGCTGCTGCTCTTCGACGCGTGGCAAATCCGGGACGGGCTGCCCCCCGGCGAATACCTGCTGATGCTGCTCTACGCGGCGCTGCTGGGCTGCGGGTACCTGTTGTCCTTCCACACCATGGGCGCGGTGCGGGACAGCGCCCTGGCCCAGGCCCAGGTGCGGGAGCTCACCGCCCAGGCCCGGCAGTCGGAGCAGTACTACGCCGCCCTGACCGGCCACATCCAGGAGGTGCGCCGGATGCAGCACGACAGCCGCCACCACATGCGGGTGCTCAGCGGCTACGCCAGGGACGGGGCCTACGACCGCCTGCGGGAGTACCTGGACGCCCTCATTGAACACGCCCCGGACACCAGCGTCTTTTCCTACTGCGCCAACTATACGGCCAATATCCTGCTGGGCTTCTACGCCGAGCAGGCCAGGGAGCAGGGCGTGGACTTCCGCTGCGACGCGCAGATCCCGGCGGATCTGCCCTGCGCCCCCATGGACCTGTGCGCGGTGCTGGGCAACGCCCTGCAAAACGCCCTGGACGCCTGCGGGCGCCAGGGGGCGGGGGCGGCGCGGCATATCGCCCTGTTTTCCCGGGTGGTGGGGCCCAGCCTGACCCTGGAGATCACCAACAGCTACGACGGCGTGGCCGTGGAGCAAGACGGGCGGCTGCTCAGCCGCAAGGGGGAGCCCGGCCACGGCCTGGGCCTGGACAGCATCCGCCGGGTGGCGGCGCGGTACCACGGCTATTGCAGCGTGTCCCGCACGGATCGGGAATTCACCCTGCGGGTGGTCTTGGCCCCGGAGGGATAAGCGCCGCCGCGCAGGCTATGCGCGGCGGCGCTTTATCGTTTCTCCCGTGAAAGCCGTCGTTTGTCCTCCCGCCCCCCGGCGGGGCGGCGGGGTGGTATGGTAGGCTCAGAGAAAAAATCCGTACAAGCTGCAAGAGGAGGATATTTGATGTTGCTGGAAAAATTGAAGCGAGGCCTGGCGGCGGCGCTGTGCGCCTGCCTGCTGCTGTCCCTGCTCCCCGCGGGGGCGCTGGCCGGGGAGCTCCCCGACGGCGGCGGAGAGAGCGGCAATAACGAGGTATACAGCATCGAGATGACCGTGACGGTGGACGGGACGGCCTGCGAGAAAAAGGGGAAAAGCGGCATGGCGGACGCCCTGGAGGGCATTACATTGTCCAATATTACGCAGCTTGAAATCAGCGCGGGCGCCCTGACGGACGCCGACTGGAGCTGGTTTTTAGAGAACGGGAGCTTCACCAGCCTAAAAGCCTTCACGGCGGCGGGTATGGACAGCGTGGCGGATCTGCCCGCCTGCGCGCAGGGCGCCGGCTTCCCCGCGTCCGTGACATTTGTGAGCCTGCCCCAGATCTCGGCCATCGGTGACGGGGTGTTCCAAGCCTGCACCGGACTGGCCTCCCTGACCCTGGGCGGGACGCCGCCCAGGCTGGGCAGCGGCGTCTTTGCCGATCCCCCCGCCGGGGGGACGCGCACCGTCAGCCTGGCGGATGAGGGCGGAACCGTATTGACGGGTACGCGGCTGGAAAACGCCGTTGCGGCCTACCGGAAAACTGGCGCTTGGAGCGCCTGGACGCTGCCCGGGGTACCCGATAAGGCCATTACACTCTCCAACGCAAGCCTCTTTGCCAACGGCAGGGCAATCACCCTGGCGGCAGGTGGGACGGTAAACGGCGTGCCCTACACCAAGGTCTACTACTCCGACGACCTGACCACGCCAATCAATTTGAAAAACGCTTATCCGTCTATTACCGGCGATATGGAGCGGGGCTATCATCTAAGCGCATACTCCATCTACGGCGGCGGCGCGGCGGAAACGGAGAACACCCATATCACCATGACCGGCGGCAGCGTGAAGTCCCTGCTGGGCGGCGGCAGCAGCGGCACCGTGACCGGCACCGCCGTCATCGACTGCTCCGGCGGCACGACCAGCGCGATTTACGGCGGCGGCAAGGGCAGCGTAAACCGGGCGGAGATCAACCTCTCGGGCGGCGCCACCGTCAACGGCTGGGTCTACTGGGGCGGCAGCTCGGACAGGGCGAACGCCCCCGGCACCGCCCTGGGCACCGCCATCCACCTCTCCGGCGGCGCCATCTGCGGTACGGCCATGCAGCCGGGGGGAATCAACCTCAACAAGTACGACATGTCCAACCCTGAGAGCGCGGACGTCCGGCTGGTGCTCAGCGGGAACCCTCAGTTTACGGGGGATTCCTATTGCAGCATTGAGACCACCGGGGGTGAGGATCAAATCTACATCGGCGGCCCCATCACCGACGGCAAATCGATCGCCCAAAAGCTGCCCTGGCGCAACAAGGTCACCGGGGAGGGAATCGTCGCGGCAAAGGGCACGGATGATTACACCATTACAAGGGACGACCTGTTCCAGCTCCAGTCCTACAACAATGGCTGGGTGCTCATGCTCGACACGGAGCATAACCGGCTCGTGGAGCACCGGAACGACGCCACCGGGGCGTTTGCCTCCTTCTCCCTCGCCGGGCAGCAGGGCGGCATCATTCAGCGCAAAAAGGACGGCAGGATCAACGTCAACGTGACCGTGCCCAAGGGCACGGATCTGACGGCCCTGGCCGCTTCCTTCACCCTGAGCGGGACCAGCGCGAACGCCATCGTCAAGGTGGACGGCGCCGTGCAGGACAGCGGCGTGACGGTCAACGACTTCTCCAGGCCGGTGACCTATCAGCTCACCACGCAGTACGGCACGGCGGGCAAAACCTACACGGTCAACGTGCACACGGCCCCCTGGGACGGGGCGGGCACCGCAGCGGACCCCTACCGCATCCGCACGCAGGCCGACCTGCAGGCCCTGGCCAGGGAGGTCAGCGGCAGCGAGGACTCCGGCTACCTGGGGGCGGGCAACCTGGAGATGCTCTTCCCGGGCACATACTTCCGCCTGGAGAACGACGTCGCCCTCACCGGGGGCCTGGACACCATCGGCGTACTGCGCAGGGCGGCGGAATATGACGACGACAACCCCGGCTTCTCCGGGTTTTTCGACGGCGGCGGCCATACCGTCTCCGGCCTGACCCAGAGCCTCTTCGGCATGGCGGGCCCCGGGGCCGTCATCGAAAACCTGGGCGTGGAGGGCGCGTGCGTGCTGAGCGGCAGCTCCCAGTACCCCAGCCTCCTGGTGTGGCAGCTCTCCGGCACCGTGCGCGGCTGCTATGCCGCGGGCTCCATCAGCGGCTCCAAGGGCCAGGTGGGCGGACTGATCGGCACGCTCAAGGCGGGCGGCAGGGTGGAGCACTGCTACACCGACGTGAAGCTCGGCCTCACCTCCTCCGGCAGCGGCGGCTTCGTCTACAGCGCCCAGGCGGGCTCCACGATTGAGAACTGCTACGCGGCGGGCGCGGCCGGTGAGAAAAACTATGGCTTTATAAGCAGCGCGGCGGGCAAGCTGACCAACTGCTGCTGGAATACCGACGCCACGGCCGCGGGCGCGGGCGCGGAGACGGCGGGCCTCACCGGCAAAACCGCCGCCGAGCTGCGCGCGGCGGAGTTCCTCACCGCCCTGAACGCGGGCGGCACGGCCTTCAAAGCCGGTTTCGCGGGCGGCTTCCCAGCCCTGTCCTGGCAGAGCGCGCGCCCCTCCATCACCCTGAGCGCCGACGACGCCGGCGGGAATAAGACCCTGAGCGGCGCCGACCTGGCCGACGCGCTGAACGGGGCCGACAGGGACACGCTCACCGCCCTCACCGTGACCGCCGGAGCCATGACGGCGGACGACTGGGCCACCCTGGCGGCCCTCCCCGCCCTGGCGTATTTCACCGCCGCCAGCGCGGACATTACGGACATACCCGACGGGGCGGGGCGCGTCTTTCCGGAGCGCCTGACCTACGCGCGGCTGATGCATGTCACATGCGTGGGCAGCCACGCCTTCGACGGGTGCGGAAACCTGTTCCAGGCGTACCTGCCCGCCGTCCGGACCCTGGGGCAGGCGGCCTTCAAGGATTGCGTCAGCCTAGGCTGGCTGACGCTGGGGATTACGCCCCCCGCCGTAGAGGACGGCGCCTTCTCCAACGTGACGGCGCCCGGGCGAAGGCTGGAATTCGTATACCCCGACGGCAGCACCGTGCTCTACAGCAGCCTGGACTACGCCGGGGCGGTGTCCAGCTACCTGAACACGCCGGGCAGCGACATAGCGCGGGCTCTGTGGTACGGCTTCGCCGTGCCCCTGCAGCCGGAGGACCCCGATCCGGAGGTGGAGTACGGCATCAGGGTCATGAACACCGAGGGCGGCTCCGCCAAGGCGCTGACCCGCACGGCGGCGGAGGGGGCCTTTGTCACCGTCCTGGCCGATCCCAAGCCCGGCTACCGCTTTAAGGCGTGGACCTCGGACAGCGGGGGGGTCGTCTTTGCCGATCCGCTGGCGGACTGCACCAGCTTTGTCATGCCCGGCCACGACGTGACCCTCCTGGCCAGCTTCGAGCCGGCGCCCGGGGGCGAAATCCGGGTGACCGGCGTGCGCTTGGAGCCGGACAGCCTCACTCTGTACCACAACGCAAGCCCCTCCGCCGCCAGGCTCACCGCCGTGGTCTCCCCCGCCGACGCCGCCGACCCCTCGGTGCGCTGGCAGAGCAGCGACCCCGCCGTGGCCGCCGTGGACGGCCGGGGCAACGTGAGCGCGGTCTCCACCGGTGAGGCGGTGATCACCGCCACCACCAACGACGGCGGACACGCGGCCAGCTGCTCCGTCACCGTGCGCGCCTACGGCGGCGGAAGCTCGTCCGGCCGGGACGAGGCCCCCGCGCCCGCCGTGCCGGAGAAGCCCTCCACCGCGGGGGATACCACCACCGTCACCACCCCGGTCAAGCCCGTCACCGACGGCGCCTCCGCCACCGCCTCGGTCAGCGAACAGGTGATGGCGGACGCCATCGGCAGCGCGGTCAGGGCCGCCCGGGAAAACGGCACCTCCGCCAACGTGGAGCTGCGGGTGGAGACCCCCGCCGGCGTCGCCCAGGTCAGGACCGCCGTCCCGGCGGCCTGCGTCGGAGCGCTGGCGGAGCGCGGCGCGTCCCTCACGGTTTCCACCGGCCTGGGCAGCGTCAGGCTGGACCCCGCCGCCCTCGCCTCCCTCGCGGCGAAGGCGGGTGCGGAGCAAGTGACCCTCTCCATTGCGGCGGTAGACGGCGCCGGCCTCACTCCGGCGCAGCAGGCCGCCGTGGGCGGCGGTCTGGTGGTCGACCTGTCCGTCACGGCGGGGCGCGCGGCGATCTCCAGCTTTGAGGGCGGCGCGGCCACCGTGGCCGTGCCCTACGCCCTCCGGGAGGGCGAGGAGGCCGGGAGCGTCGTGATCCGGTACCTGGACGGCGGCGGCGCCCTGACCCGGGTCCCCGGCGGCTACGACGCCGAAACCGGCCTGGCCACCTTCCAGACCGGCCACTTCTCCAAATACGTCATCTCCTACGACCCGGCGGCGGCCTGGCATAGCCCCTTCTCCGATCTGGAGGGTGACGCGTGGTACTACGGCGCGGTCTATGCCGGGGTCGCCGGGGGCCTGTTCAACGGCACCTCCGGGCACACCTTCAGCCCCGACGCCCCCATGACCCGCGCCATGCTCTGGACCGTCCTGGCCCGCATGGACGGCGTGGACACCGCCTCCGGCGGCACCTGGTACGCCGCGGGCGCGGCCTGGGCGGCCGGGGCCGGGCTTACCGACGGCTCCGCCCCCGAGGCCCCCGTCACCCGCGGCGAGCTGGCCGTAGTGCTCTTCCGCCTGGCGGGCTCCCCCGGCGCGCAGGACGCCTGGGCCTGGGCCGGGGATCTGGGCCTCTTCCCCGCCGGTGGCGGCCCCGAGGGCACCGCCACCCGCGCCGAGGCCGCGGCCGCCCTCCAGCGCTGCCGCGCGCAGGCGCGGTAGATTGACCACCGTTCGCAAGAGGGGAGGGGATACCATGGCGGAACAAGCGGCCTGCGGCGCGGTGGTGGGCGTGACCGACGAGGGCTACCCCATCGTGACGGAGGACTACGGCTGCGCCCACTGGGTGGGCGCGGCCGGGGGCCGGACGGCCCTGCGGGAGTGCTGGTACTGCAAGTACGCCGATTTCCGCAAATCCACGCAGCTCCACCTCAGCTGCAGCATCTGCCGCTGTATGGAAAACCGGGTGGACACGCGGCTGGGCTTCGTAAAAAACGAGCACTGACGGCGCGCGGGCCTGTCCCACAAAACGGCATACGCTTTTTCACCCGAGCACATGGTCAGCGCCTGCTTGCCGCAGGCCCTGGCCTTCTGAAAGGAGTGGTCCAGCACGAAGGCCACCCGGGGCAGGTACCCAAAGTCCTCCAGCAGCGTAAAGATGGGGAAGAAGATGGCCATGGGGGGCAGCATAACGCTGACCACCCAGGCCAGCACCCGGTACACGCCCAGCACCAGGGCGCCGTGGAGCCAGGCGGGGGCGTGGAGGTATGTAAACAGGTCGGTCAGCCGGTCCTGCACCCAGAACAGGCCGTCGGCCAGCATCTGGGAGGGCACGTTGGCCCCGCTGATGGTGATCCAGAACACCGCCGCCAGCAGCAGCAGCATGACCGGGATGCCGGTGGCCCGGCTGGTGAGCAGGCGGTCCAGGCGGCGGTCGCGCCTGCCGTAGTCCTGCCGGGCGCAGGAGACCACCTCATTGCAGATGTCCTCCGCCGCCAGCACCAGGCAGGACACGACGCGGTCCTTCAGCGCCTCCCGGCCGATCCCCGCCTCCTCCAGCCCCGCGCGGGCCTCCTCCAGCGCGGCGGCCACCGCCGGGTCCTCCCGCAGGTCCGCCCCCAGCCGCTGGGCCAGCGCGGCCATGAGGGAGGGGTCGTCGTCCAGCAGCCGCAGGGCCACCCAGCGAGCGGGCAGCAGCCCGGCCAGCCGGGGGGCCAGCACCGGCTCCAGCGCCTGTACCGCCCGCTCGATGGGCGCCAGGTAGCGCACCGGGGCCGGGCTGGGGGGCTCGGGCGCGCACACGGTGCGCTCCACCGCGTCCATCAGGCCGTCCAGGCCCTCCCCCCTGCCCGCCGCGGTGCCCGCCACGGGCACCCCCAGCCGACGGGAGAGGGCGTCCAAATCCACGGAAATGCCCTTCTTCTCCGCCTCGTCCAGCAGGTTCACGCACACCGCCGTGCGGGGCATGATCTCCAGCGTCTGGAGCACCAGATTGAGGTTGCGCTCTAGGCACGTGGCGTCGCACACCACCACCGCGCCGTCTGCGCCGCCGAAGCAGAGGAAATCCCGGGCCACCTCCTCCTCGGCGGAGTGGGCCATGAGGGAGTAGGTGCCCGGCAGATCCACCAGCACGTAGCCCCGGCCTGCGTGGGCGCACTGGCCCTGGGCGTTGGTCACCGTCTTGCCGGGCCAGTTGCCCGTGTGCTGCCGCATGCCGGTAAGGCTGTTAAAGACGGTGGACTTGCCCACGTTGGGGTTGCCCGCCAGGGCCACCACCTTATCCTCCGGGCTGTTTTTGACGATCACCAGCCCTCCGTCCACCGCCCCCGTCCCTGTGGATGCGCTTGTCAAACCCATGTAGTTCTTCCTCCTGTCGTTTCGATTATGCCAGCGCCATGCGCCGCCCCAGCGCCCGCTCCAGGGCGGGAGCCTCCAGCCGCACGCCCGCCGCGTCCACGCCCCGCAGGGCGATAACCGCCCCCCGGATGGCGTAGGCCGCCGGGTCCCCGGCCGGGCTGCGCAGGGTACAGGTGACCTTGGTGCCGGGGATGAGGCCGATGTCCAGCAGGCGGCGGCGCATCTCTGGCTGAGCCTGGATTTCCGTGACGTATGCGCTCTGGCCCACCTTGAGCGCGTTCATTGCAAGCTGTACGTTCATATCTCGAATCTCCCTGTCATAGTTTTAGAGGAGGGAAACTTTGTTTCCGCACCCTATCATATTGCGCATTGGGGCGAAGGGTGACACTCAGAGGGAGGCGCGCGGCGTGGAGCAGCAGGGCAATCCGGATTTTTACACGCAAAAGGGCTATGAAATGAGGCACCACCAGACGATTACGGCGGCAATGGAGGATTATCTGGAGATGATCTGCCGCCAGGCGGCGGCGGAGGGCTACGTGCGCATCAACTTCCTGGCCGGGAAGCTGAACGTGCGCCCCTCCTCGGCCTCCAAGATGGTCTACCAGCTCCGGGACCTGGGGCTGGTGTCCTTTGAGAAGTACGGCCTGATCCAGCCCACCCGGGAGGGCTGGACCCTGGGGCGCTACCTGCTCTACCGCCACGACGTGCTCCACCGCTTCTTCTGCCTGGTCAACGGCTCCACCGACGAGCTGGAGCAGGTGGAGCAGGTGGAGCACTATTTAAATGAGGAGACGGTGCGCAACCTGGAGGCGCTGCTGGGGCGGCTGAATGGTACGGCGCGGGCCTAGCGCGCGCAGGCGCCGCCGCCGGGCGCGGCGGGGCGCGCCCTTCCCCCTGGTCTGCGCGGGGCTGGCGCTGCTGCTGCTGGTGTGCCTGCTGGCCCGGCCGGGGCCCAACCCCCGGCGGGACCCGGACGAGCTCAAGGCCATACTGGCCGCCCTGCCGGAGGATCTCTCCCCCCTGCGCCGCGCCTTCGTCACCCAGAGCGTGGATCTGGTGGGCCGGGTGGACTACTTCTGGGGCGGCAAGCCGGAGCATCCCGGCTGGGACCGGCGCTGGGGCCGCGCGGCGCTCGTCACCTCCCCCGGCTGCGAGGACACCGGCAGGCGCATGCCCTACGGCCTGGACTGCTCCGGCCTGGTGTCCTGGGCGGCGGTGACCGCCGCCGGGGACATGGACGCCTACGCCGCCGTGGGGGACGGTGTGCGGGAGCAGTACGCCCTGTGCGCCCCCATTTGCTGGGAGGACGCCCAGCCCGGCGACCTGCTGTTTTTCCCCGACCTGTCCCACGTGGGCATCGTGGTGGGCGAGGGCGCGGACGGGGCGCTGCTGGCCGTCCACTCCTCCCGAAGCCTGGGCGGGGTGGTTTTGTCCCACGACGCGCAGGAGACCGGCTTCACCCTGGCCGGGCGGCCCGCCCTCTTCGGCGCGCCCCTTCCGTCAAAAGCGCCGCACCCGGCCGGGTGCGGCGCTTTCCCATGCGCTTTTTCTACAAAATGTATCCCAGATTTTTTATAGATATTGACGATAAAAAATCCATGCGTTACACTATAATCAAACATCTTTTCGACAGCCGCGGCTTCGGTAAGCGCGGCTGGAAGTTTCGGAGGTAGTGAACGTATGCAGGAAAACAAGATGGGCGTCATGCCGGTGGGGAAGCTGCTCTTTTCCATGTCCCTGCCCATGATCGTCTCCATGCTGATCCAGGCGCTCTACAACGTGGTGGACAGCATCTTCGTGGCCAGAATCAGTGAAAACGCCCTCACTGCCGTCTCCCTGGCCTTCCCCTTTCAGAACCTGATGATCGCCGTGGGCGTGGGCACCGGCGTGGGCGTGAACGCCCTGCTCTCCCGCAGCCTGGGGGAGAAGAACTTCGACCAGGCCAACAAGGCCGCCAACAACGGCGTGTTCCTGGCCGTCATCAGCGCCCTGGCCTTTATGGCGGCGGGTCTGCTGTTCTCCCGCACCTTCTTTCAGCTCCAGACCGACATCACCGAGATCGTGGAGTACGGCACCACCTACCTCACGATTTGCTCCGGGCTGTGCTTCGGCCTGTTTGTGGAGATGATGTTCGAGCGGCTTTTGCAATCCGTGGGGCGCACCTTTTACACCATGATCACCCAGGGCGTGGGCGCGGTCATCAACATCGTGCTGGACCCCATCCTCATCTTCGGCCTGCTGGGCTTCCCCAGGCTGGGGGTGGCCGGGGCCGCAATCGCCACCGTCACCGGCCAGATTGTGGCCGCCGTGCTGGCGGTGATCTTCAACCTGACGCGCAACCACGAGGTACAGCTCTCCTTCCGGGGCTTCCGGCCCGAGGGGCACACCATTGGCCGGATCTACGCCGTGGGCCTGCCCAGCATCGTGATGAACTCCATCAGCTCGGTGATGACCTTCACCATGAACAAGATCCTCATCGCCTTCACCCCCACCGCCACCGCCGTGCTGGGCATCTACTTCAAGTTCCAGAGCTTCGTGTTCATGCCGGTGTTCGGCCTCAACAACGGCATGGTGCCCATCGTGGCCTACAACCTGGGGGCCCGCAAGCGCAAGCGCCTCACCGACACGGTGAAGTACGCCATCTTCTCCGCCGTGGCCATCATGCTGGTGGGCCTGGTGGTCATCCAGCTCTTCACCCCCCAGATCCTCATGCTCTTCTCCGCCTCGGAGGACATGCTGCGCATCGGCGTGCCCGCCCTGAGGATCATCAGCCTCAGCTTCGTCTTCGCGGGCTTCTGCGTCATCTCCTCCTCCACCTTCCAGGCCCTGGGCAACGGGCTGCTGAGCATGGTCGTGTCCATCGTGCGCCAGCTGGTGGTGCTGCTGCCCGCCGCGTGGCTGCTCTCCCTGACCGGGATTCTGGACCTGGTGTGGCTGGCCTTCCCCATCGCGGAGATCTTCTCCCTCGTCCTGTGCGTGTGCTTCCTGCGCCACACCTACAAGAAGGTGGTCAAGCCCCTGGACGCCGCGCCCCAGAACTAGGCCCCGGGTTCAGGCTAATTTCAGACTTGTGTGTTACACTCCTTCCGTACCCATTGTACGGAAGGAGTGTTCTTTTATGACCATAAAGCAGATTTCCGCCCTGCTGCTCTTGGCTGTGCTGGCCCTGGGCTGCGCCGCCTGCGGCGCCCAGGGCAGCACGGCCGCGTCCGCCGCACCCACCCCCGCGCAGACCGCGGACACGGCGGGCGAAACCGCCCTGTTCCTCTCGGACGAGGGCTGCACCGTGGACGGCGCGGCGATCTCCGCCGACCCCGCCGACCGGGTCTACGCCGGGGCGGACATCGTCTACTACGAGGACGGGCACGACGAGACCTACGGGGCGGGCACCGAGGCCGATTCCCACTCCGCCGGGGAGGCGGCGGCCCACACGGTGGTCACCATCACCCAACCCGGGACCTACCGGGTGTCCGGTATGCTCTCCGCCGGGCAGCTCGCCGTCGATCTCGGCGGGGACGCGGCGTCCGACCCCGGGGCGGTGGTCACCCTGATTTTGGACGGGGTGGACATTACCTGCACCGTGGCCCCGGCCATTATCTTCTACAGCGTCTACGAGTGTGGCAGCGCCGACACGGAGACCGCCGCCGCCATCGTGGACACCTCCGCCGCGGGGGCCAACGTCATTCTGGCCGACGGCTCGGAGAACCACGTGGACGGCTCCTACGTGGCGAAAATCTACAGGGAGGGCACCGAAAAGAAGCTCCACAAGTACGACGGGGCCTTTTACTCCAAAATGAGCATGAACGTGGACGGGGAGAGCGGCGGCACAGGCAAGCTCTTCATCACCGCCGCCAACGAGGGGCTGGACAGCGAGCTGCACCTCACCATCAACGGCGGCAATATCTCCATCACCGCCCAGAACGACGGCATCAACACCAACGAGGACAACGTGTCCGTGACCACCGTCAACGGCGGCAGCCTGTATATCAACGCCGGGCTGGGGGACGAGGGGGACGGTATCGACTCCAACGGCTACCTGGTGATCAACGGCGGTGACATCGTCACTCTGGGCAACGGCCGCACCGGGGACGGCGGGCTGGACGCGGAGTACCCCATCCTGCTCAACGGCGGCAACGTGCTGGCCCTGGGCAGCCGGAACGACAGCGTGGATTCCGCCTCCGCCCAGGGGTATCTGGCGTTCTCCTTCGCCCGGACCCAGGCCGCGGGGAGCCTGCTCACCGTCTCCGGCGAGGACGGCGGGACGCTGCTGAGCTACACCGCCGAAAAGGAGTACCAGAGCCTGATCTACTCCGCCCCCGGCCTCTCGGCGGACGGCACGTATACGGTGGCCGTGGACGGCGAGGCCCAGGAGAACTCCGGCTTCGGCGGCGGTATGGGCGGCGGCCCGGGCGGCATGGGCGGCGGGCAGCGGCCCGACGGCATGGAGCCGCCGGAGGGGCTGGAGCTTCCCGAGGGCATGGAGCGCCCCGAGGGGGATATGCCCGGCCAGCGGCCCGGCGGCGGGGAAATAACGGCTCCCACTTAGTCCCCCCGTCATAGGCGGGGAGGCCCCCAATACGCACCAAAAGCGGCAATTCCCATCCGGGAATTGCCGCTTTTCCGTTTAAATTACGCCGCCTTCTGCTCGCCGTGGGTCTTGGCCAGCTTGACGCAGGCCCCGATGACGCCGAACAGGAACCAGTAGGTGAACATGTTGCGGGGGTAGAACCAGGTGTACTCAGCCACGCCGATGACCAGGATGCCGCAGAAGCCCGCCAGGGCGGCGGCGAGCAGGTTCTTCACCCGCCGGTCGGTGGAGGCGTAGAAGGCCTTCACGCCGCTCTTGAGCTGGTAGAGCAGCAGCGCCAGGTAGGACAGCAGGCCCAGAATGCCCGTCTCGCCCCACATCTGGAGGTAGTTGTTGTGGGTGTGGATGGGGTAGTTGCCGTCGAACATGGTGGGGTAGTTGTAAAAGACCTGCTTCATCACGTCGCTGCCCAGGCCCACGCCCCGCCACCAGTAGTCCCGCATCAGGTTGCCGGTGGCCTCGTAGATGGCGAAGCGGTAGCGGGTGGAGCTGTCCTTCATGTTGCCAATGGTGAGGATGCGGTTGTAGATGCTCTCGGGCAGGAAGGGGATGGCGCATATCCCTACCACGATCATCAGGGGGATAAAGCGCCAGTTCTGCAGGGCCACAAAGACCACCACCGCCAGCGCCAGGCCAATCCAGCTGGAGCGGGAGAGGGTGTACCCCATTGCCAGCAGGCAGGGGCACAGGGCGATAACCGCCAGCAGCTTCCCCCGCCAGCCCTTGGCGTTGAGGAACAGCGCGAGATCCAGGGGGATAAGCATGGCCAGCAGCTCGGCAAAGTTGTTGGGGTTGTCGAAGAAGGAATAGACGCGCCCGGGCATATTGGCGTTAAGCGTCATATCCTGCTGGGAGGGCACCACATCCACCCCAATATAGCCCTGGTAACAGCCGTACAGGGCGGCCACCGTGATGCCCAGCACCGCCAGCACCGCCACGATCTGGAGCTGTTCGTACTTGCGCACCGCGCTCACCAGCACCAGCACCAGCAGGAACCCGGTGATATGGAACGCGAAGAAACGCATGGAGTCCCTGGTGGACAGGGAGGTGACCAGGGCGTAGCAGATGAAGCCCATGTAGAGCGTCATATAGGGCCCCAGCCGGTCCAGCTCCAGCCGGTGCTTGGGCCGTGCGGCGCTGCCCAGAATAAAGAGGGCGGTCACCCCCACCGCGCCCAGCAGTCCGAAGGGGTTTTTCCACAGGGAGTGGGGGGCCATGAGCATCACCAGCATCAGCAGCCCCAAAAAGACGAAGCTGGCCCCGCCCATGGCGGAGAGGAGGCGGAAGGCCAGGCTGCCGTCCCACACCCGCCTGCCCGCCTTGTAGATCCATTTGACCAGGGCGCAGGGCAGGTTGACGACGGCCGTGAACAGGCGGCAGGCCAGGCTGTGGGGCCAGGCCTCCGGCAGCGTGCCCTCCCGCCAGACCAGCTGGCAGATCCCGCTGCCCGCCACGCCGCGGCGGATAGCCAGGCCGATCCGGGCGAACACCCGGCCGGGGACGCTCCCCGTCCAGCTGTCCGTCAGCACGGCCCAGATGGCCAGGACAAAGCGCACAAGGGCGCTGTTTTGCGCGATTGACATAGGCAACGGCACCTTTCCCGTAAATGATTTCCGATTCGGCGCTTACCGCAGCGCCTTCTGGTAGACCGCAAACGTGGCCTGGGCCAGCTTGTGGATCTCGAACTTCTCCCGGATGGTTTTGAGGGCGTTCTCCCGGCAGCGCGCCAGGAGCTCCGGGTCCTCCATCAGGCGCTTCATGGCCTGGGCCATGGACTCGGGGTTGTCGTACTCCACCAGCGCGCCGCAGCCCGCCTCGTCGTTGACGATGTCCCGGTTGCCCCCCATGTCGGTGGCAATGACGGGCAGCCCGGCGGCCATGGCCTCGATGATGAGGAAGGACAGGGCCTCGTGCCGGGAGGAATTCACGTACAGGTCCGCGCCCTTGTAGAGGTTCTTGATGTCCTTGCGGAAGCCGATGAACTTCACCCGCTCCTCCAGGCCCAGGCGCTTCACCTGCTCCCGCGCCGGCTCCAGCAGGGGGCCGTCCCCCGCCAGCACCAGGGTGAAGGGCACGCTGGAAATCTCCGTCAGGCGCTTCACCGAGTCGATCAGGTACTTGTGCCCCTTGTCGTCGGCAAAGCGGGAGGCGCAGAGCATCACGAAGTCCTCCTGCGCAAGCCCCAGCTCGGCGCGCAGGGTGGACGAGGCGCGCTCCCCCGCCCAGGCTGCGGGATCCACGGCGTTGAAGATCACCGTGATCCGGTCCCCGCTCCAGCCGTTGGCGACGAGCTGCTCCTTGCCTCGGTTGCACACGGCGATCATCTGATCCTGCCGCTTGTCCATCCAGCGGTTGGAGATCCGGGTCACCGCGTCGTTGGCCATGACGAAGTGGTTGGTGTACACCACCCGGATTTTTTTGTTGAAGCGCTTGGCCAGCAGCGCCGTGTAGTGCTCGCGCAGGTAGTGGCAGTGGACCACGTCGATGTCCCACTCCGTACACAGCGCGGCCAGGACCTTGGCCGCCTTGAGGTCGAAGCGGCGGCGCATGGCAATCTGCCGGACGCTCACCCCCGCCTCCTGCATCCGCTCCACCAGCAGCCCGCCCTCGTTGTAGGCGAAATAGGCCTGGATTTTCTCGCCGTTCAGGTACTTCACCAGGGTCTCCACGTACCGCTCGGTGCCCGCCTTTCCGGCGTAATTCAACAGATAGAGGACCTTGAGCATCTTCGCGCCCTCCCAAAAGCAATGTAGGGACGGGTCAAAACCCGTCCCTACATTTTACCGTAAACTTCTCCGCTTGTCCACCTTTTCTACAGGTAGCTTTTCAGCTTTTCCGCCATATCCGTACGCTCCCCCACGGGATTCCATCCCGCGGGGGCCCCTTCATTTCCATCTGTACGGGGCAACTGAATTGCCCCGTACAGCAAGGTTTTGCCCTGCGGGTCAAAACACTTGCACGCGCCATGCGGCGCGTGGGCGCTTTGCGCCCGGTCGCGCGGGGACGCCTCTGCCCCTCAGGCCCTTTCCTTTTACAGGTAGCTTTTCAGCTTCTCCACCATATCCGTGCGCTCCCAGGTCAGATCCACGTCGGTGCGGCCGAAGTGGCCGTAGGCCGCGGTCTGCTCGTAGATGGGGCGGCGCAGGTCCAGGTAGGAGATGATGCTGGCCGGGCGCAGGTCGAAGCACTCGTTCACGATGGCGGCGATCTTCTCGTCGCTGATCCTGCCGGTGCCGTGGGTATCCACCATCACCGAGACGGGGTGGGCCACGCCGATGGCGTAGGCCACCTCGATCTGGCACCTGCGGGCCAGGCCAGCCGCCACCACGTTCTTGGCCACATAGCGGGCCATGTAGGCGGCGGAGCGGTCCACCTTGGTGGGATCCTTGCCGGAGAAGCAGCCGCCGCCGTGGCCGGCCATGCCGCCGTAGGTATCCACGATGATCTTCCGGCCGGTGAGGCCGGTGTCGCCCACGGGGCCGCCCACCACGAAGCGGCCGGTGGGGTTGACGTAGAACTTGGTGTCCCCGTCGATGTATTTGGCGGGGATTACGGGCTTGATGATGGTCTCCACCACCGCCTCCCGCAGGTCCTTCAGCGCGATGTCCGGGTCGTGCTGGGTGGACACCACGATGGCGGGGCAGCGGACCACCCGGCCCTCCTCGTCGTACTCCACGGTGACCTGGCTCTTGCCGTCGGGCCGCAGCCAGCCCAGCTCCCCGCTCTTGCGGGCCTCGGCCAGTTTACGGGCCAGCCTATGGGCCATGGAGATGGGGGCGGGCATCAGCTCCTGCGTCTCGTCGCAGGCGTAGCCGAACATCATGCCCTGGTCGCCGGCGCCCACCAGATCCGCCGCGTCCGCGTCCCCGTTCTGCGCCTCGAAGGACTGGTTCACGCCCATGGCGATGTCGGGGGACTGCTCGTCGATGGCGGTCATCACCGCGCAGGAGCGGTAGTCGAAGCCGTAGCTGGGGTCGGTGTAGCCGATGCGCTCCACCGTGCGGCGGGCGATGGCGGGTATGTCGGTGTAGTGCTTGGTGGTGATCTCCCCCATCACCACGATCATGCCCGTGGTGGTGAAGCTCTCGCAGGCCACGTGGGCCTCGGGGTCGTGGGCCAGGATGTCGTCCAGCACGGCGTCGGAGATCTGGTCGCACACCTTGTCGGGGTGCCCCTCGGTGACCGATTCGGAGGTAAAGAGTCTGTGTGCCATTGTTTTTCTTCCTTTCTGTTGTTGGAGGAGCAAAAAGAAGCGCTCCGCCGGACTGGCGGAGCGCATGGAGTTTGTTCCATCCTCATCTTTCGATTTACACCGCCGGATTTGGCACCTTGCTTACGCAGGTTGCCGGGCTTCATCGGGCCGTTCCCTCCACCACTCTTGATAAGGTATATTCGATTGTGAGAGTATTCTACCGGGTTTCCGCTTTTCTGTCAAGATACAAAAAGGAGGAATTGTCCCAGACAAAAGCCGCCGTCCGGGGCGGCGGCCCCGGACGGCGGTTTTCGTGCGTTGCTTCGGCCCTTTACTGCGCCATGGCCTCCACCAGGCGCCGGAGCACCACGGCCACCTCGGCCCGGGTGGCGGTGCCCTGGGGATCCAGCGCGCCGCCCTCCTTGCCGGTCATCAGGCCCGCGCCCACCGCGTAGCCCATGGCCTCCTGCGCCCAGGGGGACACGGCCCCGCCGTCGGTGAAGGCATTCAGGTTACCCTGCTCCGCCTGCACGCCCTGCTTGGCCATGTAGCGGTACAGGATGGTCGCCAGCTGCTCCCGGCTGATGGGGGCCTCCGGGTCGAACCCGGCGCCCGTCCCCGTCACGATGCCGCTCTCGCTGGCCCACGCCACCGCGTCGGTGTAGTACGCGCCCTGAGACACGTCGGCGAACTGCGCCGCCACCCCGGCCTGGGGCTTGCGCTCCAGGCGGTGCAGCACCGTCACCAGCATGGCTCGGTTCATGGGCTGGTTGGGGGAGAAGCTCCCCTCCCCCGTGCCCTGGAACAGCTCGTGGGAGCTGACGAACGCGATGGCGTCCCCCGCCCACGCGGCCTGCGCCGCGTCGGCAAAGTCCACGCTCTTGTCCACCAGCTTCACCGTGGCTCCGGCCTCCAGGGGCACCACCAGCGCCCCGTCCACCAGGACGGACTTGGTCACGATCTCCTCGGTGCCGTCCGCGTTTACGATGACGGCCACCATGCCGGGGGCGGCCTGCGCCACCGGCACCGCCACGGTCACGGGCTTGCCGCTCTTCACTGTGACGACGGGGGCCTTTTCAGCGTCCTTCGTCACGGGCAGCGCACTGATGGGCAGCTCCACGGTGCCAGCCTCCGCCTTCGCGGCGGGTATGGTCACCTCGGCCTCCACCTTGCCCTCGGGACTGGTGACCGCCTTGGCCTCGAGGCCGTCCGGGGTCTTGACGCTCTCGGTCACGGTGCCGTCCGGCTTGGTCTCCACCACCTGCACCGTGCCGTCCTTGTGCTCGGTGGTCTCGGTCACTGTGCCGTCCTTGGCCGTCTCGGTCTTTGTCGTGGAGCCATCCGGGTTGGTCTCGACGGTGGGGGGAAGCGTGGGAGTGCTGCCTCCGCCCCCACCGCCGCCGCCTTGATCGCCGCCGCTGGCGGCGGTCACCGTCACGGCCTTGGCGGCGGAGGCCTCGTAATCCTCCGTGCCCGCATAGCGCACATAGTAGGTGCCCGCCGTCAGGCCGGTCACCTCAGCGCCCGTACAGTCCAGCCAGCTGCCCTGGTCGGCGGAGTACTGCATCGAGGCGTCCACGCCGGTGATGCTCTCCTTCCCGCCCACGGGGGACGTGGGCGCGTTCCGGGTCCCCCTGGCGACGGACAGCGTGACCGTGCCGCTGAGCCGGTAGACCGGCTCTCTGCCCGGCTCCTGGTTGCCCACATTACACCGGTACAGCCAGCCGCTGTTGGTCACCTTGATAAGCGCCGGGGATATGGTGTAGATCCGCTCGGTAGACCCCTCCAGGGGGCTCCAGTTCGCGCCCCCGTCCGTGCTGGTCTGCCACTGGTAGGAGTAGCGCGCGCCCTCTTCGGCGGCGGTCAGCGCACAGCCCTCTCCCTGATATGGCAGAACAATGGCGATTGTGGTATCCTCACTCCCCACCTCAGGAAGCGCCGACTTCACCAGGGCCAAGGCGGTGTTAGCCGCCTTGGCCGCCTCCTGTCCCGCCGGGACAGGCAGGATATTTGGCGCGGCCTCCTCCGCCGAGCTGCCGCGGGTCCACACCCGCACGGCGGAACGGTTGCCCTGGAGCACCGCAGGAAACGCGTGGCTGTCCGCCCGGGCCGTGCCGTCCGCGTTCGGGGCCGCGCCCAGCATGACGTCGCTCTTCCCGCCGGTCACCCCTGAAAAATCACAGTCCTTGATGGCAAGTCCGGCGACGGTGCCGGGGGCGGAGCCGTCCGCGTCGCCCGCGCCGCCCCGCTGGGCAACGCTGACCGGGCCGTCTGCGCCGAAATCTCCCGCAAAGGTACAGCCCTTTATCTCGTAAACCGCGTCCGTTACCCCGCGCACATTCAAATCCAGCGCCGCACCGCCGAACACGCTGTTATCCGCCGTCAGGCGCTTGGCGTTGGTGGCCGAGATACCCTTATCCGTGTAGTTCTGCACGGTGCAGCCCCGCACCGCCAAGTTCAACTCCACGGGGTCCGCACCGTCCGCGGCCCGGGATATAATCGCCGTGTCTAAGGCGTTTCGGCCGTCCAGGGTCAGGTTTTGGATGCTCAAATTGGTCACGGCCTCGGCCCCGCCCGCCGTTTCGGCGGTGATCTGGCCGTACAGCGTGTGTCCGCCGCCCTCCAGCGTAATATCCGCGCCCGCGGGGACTGAGATGTTCTCTGTAACGTTATCCAGCATCAGAATCGTAGCGCCCACCCCGGCGTCCTCTACCGCGTCGGAGACAGAGGCGTAGCATATGTCCCCAATCCGGGCCTTAAATGGGATTAAGATGTCCTCTATATAGAGCTGGCCGGTTTTGTCCTCAGCGCTATCCGCAATTCTCCCTACTTGGCCAAGCCCTTCGACCAAGTAAAGACGATTCCCCGCCAGATCGACTATATCTATCCCATATATCATGTTGAGTTTCGTGCCGTCATCTCCGACTCTAAGCGAGCTAGTTTCGCGCTCAAAAGCAACCGGCGTATTATCTTCTACCCGCCCATAAATATCGGGATAGTATGTGCTTCCGTCGTAGGTACTTCCTTTTGCACCGCTAATGGTAATCACACTGGCCATAGTCGCGGCACTTCCACCGCTGCCCGCATCCCCTCCAGCGACAAACTGGCCTGCATTCTCCCCTCCGGAAACAACGACGTTAATCTTCCCGGCTTTTGCTTCTGAGCCTACGCCGGAAGCTTCTCCTCCACCATAGATCAGTGCAGATACCATTCTATCAAATATATCCTTATCCATTGGAATCCTGCAATTTTCTAATGCAAGCTGAACGTCTCCCACATTCGCGCTGCCCCCGCCGGAGGCATCGCCGCCTCCGTAGACATATGCATACAGGTTAGGGGAGTCCTTAATCATAATATCGATCGATCCGGCCACGTCCGCATTCCCGCCGCTAGCAGAACCCCCTCCGACCAGGCTCATTGTCTCTGTAAATACCGTCTCAATTTTTACCGAGGCGGCATTCGCCGTGCAGCAGGCTTTGGAGGCATAGCCACCGCCGTAAATATTACGTATATCCCCGTTTTCGATGCGTATATCAACCGCACCGCAGTTGGCCTCAACCGCAAGCCCATCCGCCGGCGTACCGGAAACCACCGCACTTCCGCCACCGTGCACGTTATGGATGGGGCCCGCGCTCCTAATAGTCACATCTTTTGTGTTGGCCTGCGCCGAATAAGTGGCCCCTTGCGCGTATCCGCCACCATAGAGATTATGGCCCTTTTCCTGGTATCCGTCCATATTGATAGGCACCAGCGCCGGAATATCCAACGTTGCCGTTCCGACGACATCGGCCTGCGCATTCCCCTTGCTGCCAAGAGCATATCCGCCGCCATAGGCCGTTACCAGGAGTGAACCCTCCGCAAAAACACGTGTATTACCGCTCACGTTGGCGCTGCGGCTGCCGTCCGAATAACCGCCCCCATAAACCGTAATGGTATGGGGGTAATCGTTTTCGACCTCAATATTGGTGTTGCCCTGCACATTGCCGTTAAACCCGCCGCCAAAAACTCTGCCCACGGAAACGCTTTTAATAACTATATGCGTATCCCCCACCACATCGGTGTTCTTCCCGCCGCCGTAGACGGTAAGGCTGCTTGTAAAGCCGGTTTCGTGGAGCTTCTCCTCCCCCGCCCCGTCGTAGATATAGGTCTTTCCGTCCGCGTCCTTCTTGACGACGATGGACACGCCGTTGGCGTATACCGTATTGCCCTCCACCGTAATTCCGGCCGCGCCCTCCGCGGCGGCCGGAACCGTGCTCAGGGAAACCAGCATCACCGCCGCCAGCAGGGCCGCCGACAGTCTTCCCGCTGTCCGCTTCATCCTCTAACTCCTCCCGGTGTATCCGCTTTTGGTAATATTTATCTATATTCGCAGGATACCAAAAATGTGATTTGTGACCATTCCCCATTTTAACCGTTCCTTCCACATAGTTCAAGCCTCAAAGCGCAAAAAAACACTTTTCCAGCGCAACCGCCGGAAAAGTGTTTTTTACGCCCCGGCCTATTCCAGGCCCAAGGGGAGGATATTGCAGTAGTCCCGGATGGAGCCGCCCTTGCGGAAGCAGTCCAGGATCTCCCGGCCCACCGGGTGCAGGCCGTCCACGTCGTAGACCGCCAGCTCCCTGGCGAAGAAGTCGGTGAGGATTTTGGCCCCCTTGTCGTAACCCTTGGCGCCCATGGTCTCCTGGGTCTCGGGCCGGAGGAAGCCGGCGGGGATCTGCTGCCCGTCCACCTTCATCTCCTTGAGGGCGTAGCCCAGCAGGGGGCAGCGGGCGGGGGCCAGGCGGTCCATGCGCATGTTCACGCCGCCGCGCCGGGCCAGGTATTCCCGGGAAATCCACTCGGCGGCGAAGCCCACCTTGTAGATGCCGATGTGCTGGTTGGGGATGAGCACGTAGCGGGTGGCGGAGCAGTTCATAATCTGCTCCAGCAGCAGGTTGGCCTGCCGCACCCGCTCCCCGGTGGCGAAGGGCCAGTAGGAGCCCACGCCCTCGCTGGCCAGCTGGGACGAGCCGCTGATGCTGGGGTTGTTGAAGCCGCGGGGGGCCACCAGCCGCCACAGCCAGGCCAGGGCGGGCGGGATGATGTGCATCAGGCCCATGATGCCGTAGTTGGGGTGCTCGGCGCTGGAGGGGGGCATACGCACGCCGAAGGAGCGCACGTCCACCTCCACGGGCCGCCAGACGATGTGGTTGATCATCCGGCGGGGGATGATGACCCGGGGGTTGGGGCAGGGCCTGCCGTCCGAGTCGGGGGTATGGTCCCACAGCAGGCAGGTGGCCCGGGGCACGCCCTGGATGTTGAAGAAGATCAGCGGCTCCTTGGTGTGGATGGAGATCCGCTCGTACAGCGGGTCGCTGCCGTACTCGGTGATGCCGTCCACCCGCACAAACCAGCCGTCCTCGCCGTCGGCCACCGCCAGCTTGCCGTTGGTGACCTGGAAGGAGGGGTGGCAGATGGCCATGTCGTCGGTCACGGGCTCCAGGGTACAGGTGTCGCTCATGCTTATGTAGGTCTGCTCGTCGTTCAGCGTGTTGGTGCCCAGCAGCACCCGGCCGTCCCCGCGGCGCTGCACGTCCTGCAGAAGCTCGCTCTTGCCGCCGCCGGAGGCCCCCTCGTGCATCATGACCATCTCGTTCTCGTAGGGGGTGATGACCCGGCAGGCCGAGGCGTGTGCGGTGATCCACCCCTCCTGCTCCCCGATGTCCAGCAGCACGCTGTAGATCCCCTTCTTGGCGGAGGGGCCGGGGTAGAGGTTGTAGGAGAAGATCTCGTGCAGCTCGGGATGGCGGGCGTGGACCACCACCTGCTTGCCGTCGAAGTGGGTGTGGCGGAAGGGCGGGGCCACGTAGATCACGGAGCGGGGGGTGAAGTGGTCCACCTCCCGGATGTTCACGAAGGCCTGGAGCTGGGACAGGGCGAAGGCGAAGAAGGCGGCGTTGCGGGGGCAGACCAGCACGCTCTCGTACCCGTACTGGTAGCCGCCCGCCTTGAAGGGGACGAGGATCAGCTCCTGCCGGGTGAGCCACTCGAAGGTCTCCCGCCGCAGGTCGTCGAACTGGTAGCCGTACACGTCCTCAAACCGGGGCTTGTCGGTGGGTTCGCCGTCGGCGATGCGCATGCAGTCCGGGTCCCGGCGGCGCATATAGTCCTCCACATAGTTCACCGCCGCGCCGTTTTTGCAGCGGACCACGTCCGCTTCCTTCACAGGCGCGCCGTTTACATCGTAGAGGACTTCAATTTTGTTGGTGTGCTCGTTGCCGAAGATCAGCTCGTAGAGGATCTCCTTGCTCTCGGGCACGATGACACTGGGGCTGTTGGAAACAATCGACGCCAGCTCATCCGGGAAGGAAAAGCGCTCGAATAAAACGTTCAATGGGGGTCCCTCGCTTTCCATGAATATCAATCGGCGTGTAATCTATACTTTAACAGCAAACCCGCCGGCTTGTCAACTGGTTTGCGGTAAACTAAGCGGTATTTTTGCAAGTTTCGGACGGTCCGCCTGCAATTCCGCCGCTGCCGCCACCCCCAGTATACGAAAAAGGAAGGGCCCGGGGAACACCCCGGGCCCTTGCCCAAGCGCGGATTAAAACGCGGGGGACTCCTCCACGGCCTCGACCGTGAGGATCTCCTCCTCCGCTTCCGGCGCGGCGGAGGAGGACTCGGCCACGCCGTCGTCGTCCATCTTGTCGTACTTGCGGTAGGCGGCAAGGCCCGACCCGGCGGGGATCAGCTTGCCGATGATGACGTTCTCCTTCAGGCCCAGCAGGTGGTCCACCTTGCCCTTGATGGCGGCCTCGGTGAGGACCTTGGTGGTCTCCTGGAAGGAGGCGGCGGACAGGAAGCTCTCGGTGGCCAGGGATGCCTTGGTGATGCCCATGAGCAGCCGGGTGGCGGTGGGCAATTTCAGCTCGATCCCGTCGTTGGTCTCGCCCGCGTCGATGCGGGCCTGGACGGCGGCCCTGGCGTCCTCAAACTCGGTGAGCTCCACGGTGGAGCCGGACAGCAGCTCGGAGTCGCCCGCCTCCTCGATGCGCACCTTGCGCATCATCTGGCGGCAGATGACCTCGATGTGCTTGTCGTTGATGTCGACGCCCTGCTGGCGGTAGGGCTTCTGGACCTCCTGGATCAGGTAGTCGTACACCGCGTGCACGCCCCGGATGCGGATGACGTCCTGGGGGTAGAGGGCGCCGTCGGTGAGGGCGAAGCCCTTCTCCACCCGGTCGCCGTTCTGCACACGGATGCCGCCGCTGTAGGGCAGGGCGTAGGAGACCACCTCGCCGTCGTCGGCGGTGATGGTCATGTTGCACATGGCGCTGCGCTTGGCCTCCTCCATGGCCACGCGGCCGGAGATCTCGGCCAGCTGGGCCATCTTCTTGGGCTTGCGGGACTCGAAGAGCTCCTCGACGCGGGGAAGGCCCTGGGTGATGTCGCCGCCGGCCACGCCGCCGGTGTGGAAGGTACGCATGGTCAGCTGGGTGCCCGGCTCGCCGATGGACTGGGCGGCGATGATGCCCACCGCCTCGCCGGCGCCCACGGGGCCGCCGATGGCCAGGTTCATGCCGTAGCACTTGGAGCACACGCCGCTGCGGGCCCGGCAGGTGAGCACGGAGCGGATCTTGACCTGGAAGATGCCGTGAGCCTCCAGCAGCGCCGCGTGGTCCGCGGTCAGCATGGTGTGGTGGTCCACCAGCACCTCGCCGGTGACGGGGTCGCACACGTCCTCCACCGGGTAGCGGCCCTTGAGCCGCTCGCCGAAGGTCTCGATGATCTGGCCGTTCTCCTCGATCTGGGAGACGAAGATGCCGTCGTCGGTGCCGCAGTCCTCCTCGCGGATAATGACCTCCTGGGACACGTCCACCAGGCGGCGGGTCAGGTAGCCCGAGTCGGCGGTACGCAGGGCGGTGTCGGCCATGCCCTTTCGGGCGCCTCTGGAGGAGATGAAGTACTCCAGCACGCTCAGGCCCTCGCGGAAGTTGGACTTGATGGGGATCTCGATGGTGCGGCCGGCGGTGTCGGCCATCAGGCCGCGCATACCGGCCAGCTGGCGGATCTGGGCGGACGAGCCGCGGGCGCCGGAGTCGGCCATCATCCAGATGGGGTTGTAGCGGTCCAGGGTGGCCATCAGGGCGTCGGAGACCTCCTTGGTGGTCTTCTCCCAGGCCTCCACCACCAGGCGGTAGCGCTCGTCGTTGGTCAGGAAGCCGCGCTTGTACTGCCGCTCGATCTTCACGATCTCCTTCTCGGTGCTCTCAATGAGCGCGTGCTTCTGCTCGGGCAGGGTCATGTCGTAGATGGAGACGGTCAGGGCGCCCCGGGTGGAGAACTTGTAGCCCTTGGCCTTAATGGTGTCCAGCACGCCGGCGGAGACGGTGAAGCCGTGCTTGACGATGCACTTGTCGATGATCTTGCCCAGCTGCTTCTTGCCGGTGACGAAGTTGATCTCCGGCTCGAACATGCCGTCGGGGTCGCTGCGGTCCACGAAGCCCAGGTCCTGGGGGATGCCCTCGTTGAAGATGAGGCGGCCCACGGTGGTGCGCACCAGCTTGTGGCGCACCTCGCCGTCCACCTCCGCGCTGCGGCGGACCATGATGGGCACGTGCAGCTCCAGCTCCCCCTCGTCGTAGGCCAGGCGGGCCTCCACGTCGTCGGAGAAGGCGTGGAGGATCTCCCGGGGCAGCTCGCCCGCGGGGGTCTCGGCGGCCATGCCGGCGTAGGTGGGGATGTCGTCCGGCGCGCCGGGGTTTTTAATCCAGATATAGTCGTCGCTCTCCAGCTCCCCGTCGGCCAGGGCGGCGCGCACCGCGTCGCAGTCGGCGTAGGTCTCCTCCGGGGTGTGCTCGGGGTACTTCTCGTAGGTCAGGTAGTAGGAGCCCAGCACCATGTCCTGGGTGGGCACGGTGACGGGGCCGCCGTCCTGGGGCCGCAGCAGGTTGTTGGCCGAGAGCATGAGCACCCGGGCCTCGGTCTGGGCCTCGGCGGACAGGGGCACGTGGACGGCCATCTGGTCGCCGTCGAAGTCGGCGTTGAAGGCGGTGCACACCAGGGGGTGCAGCTTGATGGCGCGGCCCTCCACCAGCACGGGCTCGAAGGCCTGGATGCCCAGGCGGTGCAGGGTGGGCGCGCGGTTGAGCATGACGGGGTGCTCCTTGATGACGAACTCCAGCGCGTCCCACACCTCGGCGCGGCCCTTGTCCACCATCTTCTTGGCGGACTTGATGTTGTTGGCCAGCCCGTCCTCCACCAGCTTCTTCATGACGAAGGGGCGGAAGAGCTCGATGGCCATCTCCTTGGGCAGGCCGCACTGGAAGATCTTCAGCTCCGGGCCCACCACGATGACGGAACGGCCGGAGTAGTCCACGCGCTTGCCCAGCAGGTTCTGGCGGAAGCGGCCCTGCTTGCCCTTTAGCATGTCGGACAGGGACTTTAAGGCGCGGTTGTTGGCGCCGGTGACAG
This sequence comes from Oscillospiraceae bacterium, assembly GCA_022846095.1. NCBI lineage: Bacteria > Bacillati > Bacillota > Clostridia > Eubacteriales > Oscillospiraceae > Oscillospiraceae bacterium. Next base: position 3,105,793 of record AP025583.1, read on the forward strand.
CGCGGCCGCGGCGGCCGTTGTCGATGAGGGCGTCCACCGCCTCCTGGAGCATGCGCTTTTCGTTGCGCACGATGATGTCGGGGGCGTTGAGCTGGATGAGCCTTTTCAGGCGGTTGTTGCGGTTGATGACCCGGCGGTAGAGGTCGTTGAGGTCGGAGGTGGCGAAGCGGCCGCCGTCCAGCTGCACCATGGGGCGCAGCTCGGGGGGGATGACGGGCAGCACGTCGATGATCATCCACTCGGGCTTGTTGCCGGAGATGCGGAAGGCGTCCACCACCTCCAGGCGCTTGACGATGCGGGCCTTCTTCTGGCCGGAGGCGTCCTTGAGCTCGGCGCGCAGGGAGGCGGAGAGCTCCTCCAGGTCGATGGCCTGCAAGAGCTTCTTCACGGCCTCGGCGCCCATGCCGGCCTCGAAGTCGTCCTCGTACTTCTCCCGCATGTCGCGGTACTCCTTCTCGGAGAGGATCTGGTTTTTGGCCAGGGGGGAGAAGCCGGGGTCGGTGACGATATAGCTGGCGAAGTAGAGCACCTTTTCCAGGATGCGGGGGCTGATGTCCAGCAGCAGGCCCATCCGGGAGGGAATGCCCTTGAAATACCAGATGTGGGACACGGGGGCGGCCAGCTCGATGTGGCCCATGCGCTCCCGGCGCACCTTGGCCCGGGTGACCTCCACGCCGCAGCGGTCGCAGATCTTGCCCTTGTAGCGGATCTTCTTGTACTTGCCGCAGTGGCACTCCCAGTCCTTGGTGGGCCCGAAGATCTTCTCGCAGAACAGGCCGTCCCGCTCGGGCTTCAGGGTGCGGTAGTTGATGGTCTCGGGCTTCTTGACCTCGCCGTAGGACCACTCCTTGATCTGCTCCGGGGAGGCGATGCCGATGCGGATGGCGTCGAATTCAGCGTAACTCATATTCTAATCGTCCTCCCTTTTATTCCATATCCCCGCCGTCGCCCGGCTCCGCGTCGGGCTCCAGCAGCTCCTCGTCCTCGTCGTCGGCGTCCTCCGCAATGAGGTCGTCGTCGTCGCTGCTGGCCTTGAGGGTGAAGCCGGCGGCGGCGAACTCGGACTCCTTGTCGGCGTTATAGCCGTAGAAATCGTCGTCGTCGTCGCGGAACTTGCCGGGCTGGTAGACGTCCTCGTCGTCGTCCTTAAGCTCGATCTCCGCGCCGTTCTCGTCCAGCACCCGCATATCCAGGCACAGGGACTGCAGCTCCTTCACCAGCACCTTGAAGGACTCGGGCACGCCGGGCTTGGGCACGTTGTGGCCCTTGACGATGGACTCGTAGGTGCGCACGCGGCCGGTCACGTCGTCGGACTTCACCGTCAGGATCTCCTGCAGGGTGTAGGCCGCGCCGTAGGCCTCCAGGGCCCACACCTCCATCTCGCCGAAGCGCTGGCCGCCGAACTGGGCCTTGCCGCCCAGCGGCTGCTGGGTGACCAGGGAGTAGGGGCCGGTGGAGCGGGCGTGGATCTTGTCGTCCACCAGGTGGTGGAGCTTGAGGAAGTAGACGTAGCCCACGGTGACGCGGTTGTCGAACCGGTCGCCGGTGCGCCCGTCGTAGAGCCAGCTCTTGCCGTCCGGCTCCAGGCCGGCCAGCTCCAGGGTGTCGGCGATGTCCTGCTCGTCGGCGCCGTTGAAGATGGGGGTGGCCACCTTCCAGCCCAGGGCCTTGGCGGCGTAGCCCAGATGGACCTCCAGCACCTGCCCGATGTTCATACGCGAGGGCACGCCCAGGGGGTTGAGCACGATGTCCAGCGGGGTGCCGTCGGGCAGGAAGGGCATATCCTCCTGGGGCAGGATGCGGGAGACGACGCCCTTGTTGCCGTGGCGGCCGGCCATCTTGTCGCCCACGGAGATCTTGCGCTTCTGGGCGATATAGACGCGCACCACCATGTTCACGCCGGGGGAGAGCTCGTCGCCGTTCTCGCGGGTGAAGACCTTCACGTCCACGATGATGCCGCTCTCGCCGTGGGGCACTTTTAGGGAGGTGTCGCGGACCTCGCGGGCCTTCTCGCCAAAAATGGCGCGCAGCAGGCGCTCCTCGGCGGTGAGGTCGGTCTCGCCCTTGGGGGTGACCTTGCCCACCAGGATGTCGCCGGAGCGGACCTCGGCGCCCACGCGGATGATGCCGCGCTCGTCCAGGTCCTTGAGCGCGTCCTCGCCCACGTTGGGGATGTCCCGGGTGATCTCCTCGGGCCCCAGCTTGGTGTCGCGGGACTCGGTCTCGTACTCCTCGATGTGGATGGAGGTGAACACGTCGTCCTTCACCATGCGCTCGTTGAGCAGGATGGCGTCCTCGTAGTTGTAGCCCTCCCAGGTCATAAAGCCCATGAGGATGTTCTTGCCCAGGGCGATTTCGCCGTCGGCGGTGGAGGGGCCGTCCACGATGACCTCGCCCTTCTCCACGTGCTGGCCCACGCTGACGATGGAGCGCTGGTTGATGCAGGTGCCGTGGTTGGAGCGCAGGAACTTGGTCAGCTTGTAGTCCTTCACGCCCAGGCCGGGATAGCGCACGGTGACGTAGTCGGCGGACACGCGGGTGACCTCGCCGTCCTCCTCGGCCAGGATGGCGATCTCGGAGTCGATGCAGTTCTTGTGCTCCTGGCCGGTGGCCACGATGGGGGCCTCGGCCCGCAGCAGGGGCACGGCCTGGCGCTGCATGTTGGCGCCCATCAGGGCGCGGTTGGCGTCGTCGTTCTCCAGGAAGGGGATCATGGCGGTGGCGATGGAGAACATCATCTTGGGGGACACGTCGATATAGTCCACCTGGTCCCGGTCCACCTCAATGATCTCGTTGCGGTGGCGGCAGGTGATACGCTCGTTGACCAGGCAGCCGTTTTCGTCCAGGGGCTCGGTGGCCTGGGCGATGATATACTGGTCCTCCACGTCGGCGGTCATATAGTCCACCTGCTCCGTCATGCGGCCCATGGGGCGCTCCACCTTGCGGTAGGGGGCCTCGATGAAGCCGTAGCGGTTGATGCGGGCGTAGGAGGCCAGGTAGGAAATGAGGCCGATGTTGGGACCTTCCGGCGTCTCGATGGGGCACAGGCGGCCGTAGTGGCTGTAGTGCACGTCGCGCACGTCGAAGGAGGCGCGGTCGCGGGACAGGCCGCCGGGGCCCAGGGCGGACATGCGGCGCTTGTGGGTCAGCTCGGCCAGGGGGTTGGTCTGGTCCATGAACTGGCTCAGGGGGGAGGAGCCGAAGAACTCCTTGATGGCGGCGGTGACGGGGCGGATGTTGATCAGGCTCTGGGGGGTGACGATGTCCAGATCCTGGATGGTCATACGCTCGCGGATCACGCGCTCCATGCGGGAGAAGCCGATGCGGAACTGGTTTTGCAGCAGCTCGCCCACGCAGCGCAGGCGGCGGTTGCCCAGGTGGTCGATGTCGTCGGCGTTGCCCACGCCGTGGGCCAGGCAGTTGAGGTAGTTGATGGAGGCCATGATGTCGTCCACGATGATGTGCTTGGGCACCAGGTCGTCCACCTTGTCCCGGGCGGCCTCCTTCAGCTCCTCGCCGGAGAACTGCTCCAGCAGCTCCCGCAGCACGGTGAAGCGCACCTTCTCGCTGATGCCGCACTCCTCGGGATCAAAATCCACGAACTTGGACATATCCACCATGTTATTGGAGAATACTCTAACCAGGGCGCCGTCCACGTCCAGCACGGCCTCGTTGACGCCCTTGTCGTCCAGCTCGTGGGCCCGCTCGCGGGTGAGCAGCTCGCCGGGCTCGGCCAGGATCTCGCCCGTCATGGGGTCCACCACCGGCATGGCCAGGGTCTGGTTCACCAGGCGGTTCCAGATGGAGAGCTTTTTATTGAATTTATACCGGCCCACGTTGGACAGGTCGTAGCGCCGGGGGTCGAAGAACAGGGCGTTCAGGAGGCTCTCGGCGGAGTCCACGGTGGGGGGCTCGCCGGGGCGCAGCTTGCGGTAGATCTCCAGCAGCGCCTCCTCGTAGGTCTTGCAGGCGTCCTTCTCCAGGGTGGCCACGATGCGGGGGTCCTCGCCGAACAGCTCCAGGATCTCCGCGTCGGTCCGGGGGCCGACGGCCCGGATGAGGCAGGTGATGGGCAGCTTCCGGTTCTTGTCGATGCGCACGTAGAAGATGTCGGACAGGTCGGTCTCATACTCCAGCCAGGCGCCCCGGTAGGGGATCACGGTGGTGGCGTAGCTGACGGAGCCCGTCTTGTCCTCGTTGCGGGAGTAGTAGATGCCGGGGGAGCGGACGATCTGGGAGACGATGACGCGCTCGGCGCCGTTGATGACGAAGGTGCCGGCCTCGGTCATCAGGGGGAAGTCCCCCATGAAGATCTCCTGCTCCTTGATCTCCTCGGTCTCCTTGTTGCGCAGGCGCACCCGGACCTTGATGGGGGCGGCGTAGGTGGCGTCCCGCGCCTTGCACTCCTCCACGTCGTACTTGGGCGGCTCGTCCATGGAGTAGTCGATGAAGGACAGCTCCAGGTTGCCCGCGTAGTCGGTGATGGAGGCCACGTCCTTGAAGACCTCCCGCAGGCCCTTTTCCAGGAACCAGCGGTAGGAGTTCTTCTGCACCTCCAGCAGGTTGGGCATGTCCAGGATCTCCTCGTGGCGGGCGAAGCTCTTGCGGAGGGTCTTGCCGTAGTAGACGTCCTTGACCTTGACCATCGTAGAAAAAACACCTCGTTTTCTAAACTTGCGACGGGGGAAAAGCGCTGCGGGCCGCGGCTTTCCCGTCCCTGCCTTGTCCGTTTCCGTCAGATCTCACAAATACCGTGCTGCCGCCGGATCGCGCACGCCCGGCCGCGTTGATAAGTTGTCCCTATCCCCTCTTGCACTTTTACCCGCTGCGTGGTAAACTCAGTCCAGGCTGGGGAGGTATCCAATCCCGGATCCCCAGGACATAGTAGCGTTTAAGTATACCATGCGTTTCCATCGAAGTCAACAAGAATTATGCGCTGAATCTGGAGAAATCCAGATTTTTTCTTTTATTTTGAGGTGGTAATCATGACGCTTTCCTCCCACCGCCAGCCCCCCTTCTGGCTGGCCCTGCCCTGCGCCGCGGCGGGGGCGGTCCTCCTGGCCCTGGCCGCGCTGCGGGTGCTGAGCCTGGAGCAGGGCTCGGACGGGGCCCGGGTGCTGGTGCTCCTGCTGCTGCTGGTGCTGGCCGCCCTGTCCCTGTTCCTGCTCTCCCTGGATCACGCCTGCACCCCGCGGCTACTGCTGTGCGCCCTGCTGCCCGTGGCCCTGGCCTTTTTGCTGCGGGCCCTGCCGCTGGACTATGTCTCCTACGACTACCGGGACTTTCTGGCCCACTGGGCGGCCTACTTCCGGGACAACGGGGGCTGGGCGGCGGTGAAGGACCCGGTGGGCAACTACAACGTGCCCTATCTTTACTTCCTGGCCGCCATCTCCTACCTGCCCGTGCCCGACCTGTACCTCATCAAGCTCTTCTCCATTTTTTTCGACGTGCTGCTGGCCTGGGGGGCCCTGCGCCTGGTGCGCAAGCTCTCCCGCCCGGGCAGCCCCGCCCCCTACGTGGCCTTCTGCCTGGCGCTGCTGATGCCCACCGCCGTGCTCAACGGCGCGCTCTGGGCCCAGTGCGACAGCCTGTACGGCGCGCTGGTGGTCCACGCCCTGGCCTGCGCCCTGGACAAAAAGCCGGGCTCCTCCGTGGTGCTGCTGGCGGTGGCCTTCTCCTTCAAGCTCCAGGCCGTCTTTCTCATCCCCCTGTGGTGCGCCCTGTGGTTCACCCGCCGGGTGAAGTTCTCCCACCTGTGCCTCTTCCCCGTGACCTATCTGGCCACCATTCTGCCCGCTCTGCTGCTGGGCAAACCCCTCGGGGACATTTTGGGGGTCTATTTCGGCCAGGCGGAGCAGTACAGCGCCTACCTCAACCTCAACGCCCCCTCCGTCTACGCCTTCCTCCCCTACGGCATGGAGGTGGACACCGCACTGTGGGCCCGCCTGGGCATCCTGGCCGCCTTCGCCCTGGTGCTGGGGCTGCTGGCGGTGCTCTTCCTCTTCCGGGACAGGGTGGACGACCGGATCCTTATGACGGCCGCCATGATCCTGGCCGTGGGCGTGCCCTTTTTCCTGCCCCATATGCACGACCGCTACTTCTTCCTGGCCGACGCGCTCACCCTGGCCTGGGCCTGCGTCAACTGGCGGCGGTACCTCCAGGCCGCGGCGGTCCAGATAGCCTCCCTGGGGTCCTACTACGCGTACCTGATTCAGCGCTACGCCTACCCCCTGGCCTGGGGCTCCGCCCTGGTGCTGTGCGCGCTGCTCCTGTCCGCCGGGGTGCTGTGGCGGCAGCTGGCGGAGCTGCCCCGCGGAGGACAGGCCGGGGCAGGACGGCACCCGTAGGGGCCGATGCCCACATCGGCCCGCCAAAACCCCCGCCCTGGGAGACCTTAACGGTCTCCCAGGGCGGGGGTTTTTTGTTTCGGCGGAGCTGTTGAGCCGTCTAAACCTATATTTGCGTTTTATTACCAAGAAGGCGTATTAAGCAAAATGCTTATAAGCATTCGATTATAACTGGCAAATGGTCAATTCCTTTAAATTCTTTTACTGTAATAGATTTAATGGTACTTTTCAGTTTCGGCTCGACATGCGTAATACACATCTGCCAGCTACCACCGATGCTTTTACAATCATCTTCAATTAATATGTCTGGCTTGATGATTTCAACAAGCTGCTCATACCGCTGCCCTTTGCTCCGGTAACACAGTCGCGAACCAACAAACCCATGTTTCTTTAGCAATGCCACAATTTCTTCCGCTTGTTTGCCTTTGCGTGAAGTGCAATAAATGAGGTTGGCACCTTGCTGTTGCCACTCTTTTATGATTTCCACTGCGTTTCCGATCGGTTCGTAGGATTTATGATTATACAAAGATAAATATGATTTTGGCTTTAAAATTGTCCCTTCAACAAAAATCATAATTTTCTTTGCACCCTCTATTTTGGATAATTCAACAAACGCCAACTACTCACCTCCTCAAGACATATACTCCGTCGTTCGCCTTCTAAGCCTAAGGCGCATTTGTTCTGAATCTCATTTTAGAGTTTCAATACGATCGTCTACGCCTGCGTCAGCCGCTCCACCTCGTCCGCCACCAGCTCCATGGCCCGCTCCAGGTATTTGGACACGGGGCAGGGCTCCACCGGCAGGCGGATGCCGCACCGGTCCATGGGGATGAGGATTTTAAGCGCCCCGCTCTCCCCCACCGCCCGGGCCATGGCGGGGGTGAGCTCCCCCAGCAGGCCGCCCGAGGCCAGGATGGGCAGCACCCCCATGATGATGTGGGCCCTGGCGCAGTTGACCACGACGGCGTTCTCCCCGGTGGCCCCGTCGTCCGCCCCGGCCCGGAGCATCCGCCCGGTGGCCTCCGCGTTGGTGCCCAGGGCCCGGACGTGGAGCTTGGGGAAGCTCTTTTTCAGCTTCTCCACCAGGCTCTTGCCGATGCCGCCCCCCTGCCCGTCCACCACGGCGATCAGGATTTCCGTTTCTCTCATAGCAAACCACTCCCGTAAACGCGCGCCGCGCCCCGCGGCCGCGCCTCTTTTTGACGACGAAATCTACCTCTAGATTACCCTATCCGCCGGAAAATTGCAATCATTTCCCCCGTTCACCCCAGGAAAGAGCCCGTCCCGCCCCGATGTCAGAGAATCCCGGATTTTCCTCCCCGGATCGCGTTGACAAGGCGGAAACAATGTGTTACAATTTGGTTACAGTTTTTAAGATTCTATTGAGAAGACGCATTTGAGGAGGCCGTTTATGGCAAGCGAAAAGATCCCCCTGACCTACAAGGGTCACCCCCTTCGCCGGAAGGACAATTTAATTTACTACGGCAGCATGGCCGATAAGTATATCATCATGCTCCAGGTGCTGGACAGCAAAAAGGTGCAGGATCTGGACGTGGCCACCAAGGTATCCGTTCAGCTCCAGCTCACCGACCCCGACCTGAAGAGCCGGGACCGGGTGGTCAAAAAGAGCGAGAAGGACAGCCTGTACAGCGCCATGGACGTGGGCGCCATCTGGCTGGACCGCGCCCTGTCGGGCAAGTAAGCGGAACGCTCCGCACGAAAGAGAACACGGCGCGCCTCGCGGCGCGCCCCACTTTGAACGGAGGAAAAAGCCGATGATACAGCCCGCTAAGCTCCTGCGCACCGCCGTGCTCACCGCCGCCCTCACCTGCCTTTGCATTGTGGGGGCGTCCGCCGCCAGCCTGGGCGTGGGAACCGTGGAGGCCGACGCGCTCCGCCTGCGCGATGCCGCCGCCGCCGACGGCGCCATTCTCGCCACCGCCGCCAAGGGCGACGCCGTCATCATCCTGGAGGATGCCGGCAACAACTGGTACAAGGTGGACTACAAGTCCGTGGAGGGCTACATGTCCGGCGAGTACCTCACCGTGTCCGAGAAGGCCGACGTGGCCATCGGCTACGGCCTGGTCCAGACCGACGGCGCCACCCTGAACATGCGCTCCGGCCCGGGCACCAGCTACGACAAGGTGGCCGTGCTCAGCAACGGCGCCGTGGTGGACATCGTGGGCATCGACAGCGGCTGGTACAAGGTCTCCTACAAGGGCTCCACCGGGTACGTCAGCAGCGAGTTCATGATCACCGTCAAGGACTCCGCCGGCTCCCGCGGAGACGGCACCGTGGCCGCCGCCGACACCAGCATGGGCCAGCAGATTGTGGACTACGCCAAGCAGTTTTTGGGCACACCCTACTCCTGGGGCGGCAACGGCCCCAACTCCTTCGACTGCTCGGGCTTTACCAAGTACGTGTACGCCCATTTCGGGTACACCCTCAACCGCACCGCCACCGACCAGCTCTCCAACGGCACCTCGGTGTCCAAGGGCGAGCTGCAGGTGGGCGACCTGGTGTTCTTCAAGGCCAACACCTCCAAGCCCGTGTCCCACGTGGGCATCTACATCGGCGGCGGGCAGTTCATCCACGCCTCCACCAATACATACACCGTGAAGATCGACAACCTGGACTCCGGCTACTACAGCCGCGTCTACGTGTACGGCCGCCACGTCCTGTAAAATTTAACCGAGATCCGATTTTTAATCTGGATTATTTATTTGGAATATGCTATCATGGTGCGCGGAGCGGGAACTCGCTCCGCGCGCCTTTTTTCTCCGGGAGGAAGGCCGCGCCTACTTTCACGAGAGAGGGGAGCCGTCCGCCATGAGCGACCGCCGCAGGCAGCTTTCCGGCCATCTGCTGGCCCTGTTCACCGTCACGGTCTGGGGCACCATCTTTATCTCCACAAAGGTGCTCCAGCGGCGGTTCCAGCCCATGGAGCTGCTGGTCTTCCGCTTCGCGCTGGCCTGGCTTGTGCTGTTCCTGTGCTCCCCCAGGCCCTTGAAGCCCCGCGCCCCGCGGGAGGAGCTGTGCTTCGTGGGGGCCGGCTTCTCCGGCCTGACCCTCTATTTCCTGCTCCAGAACCTGGCCCTGACCCACACGCTGGCCTCCAACGTGGGGATCATCCTCTCGGCGGCCCCCATGTTCACCGCCCTGTCCTTCTGGGCCCTGCGCATGGCGCCCCGGCCCCGGCCCGCCTTCTTCGTGGGCTTCGGCGTGGCCATGTGCGGCATCGTGCTGATCACCTTCTCCGGCGGCGGGGCGATGGAGTTTAACCCCCTGGGCGACCTGTTCTCCCTGGGCGCGGCCCTGGCCTGGGCGGCCTACTCGGTGTTTATGGCCAAGCTGCACGATTTGCCCTACACCAACGTGCAGGCCACCCGCAAGGTCTTTTTCTGGGGGCTGGTATGCGCCCTGCCCGCGCTGCCCTTCCTCCGCGTGGATCTCTCGCCGGCCCGCTTCGCCGACCCGCTGATGCTGGGCAACCTCCTGTTCCTGGCCGTGCTGGCCTCTGCCGTGTGCTACATGACCTGGAACGCCGCCCTCAAGAGCATCGGCAGCGTCACCGCCAACGTATACGTGTACCTGAGCCCGGTCATCACCCTCATCGCCTCGGCCATCTTCCTGGGGGAGCCCATTACCGCCCGGGCCGTGGGGGCCATCGCCCTTATCCTGGCGGGTCTGTGGCTGTCCCAGTGGCGGGGCGGCCCCGCCCTGCTGGCCGCGCTGCGGGCGCGCCGGGCGCGCAAGCAGCTCCTCCGGGCTTTCCGGGGGAAACACAAAAAAGAATTGGAGGACATTTCATGAGCTATTTTCAGGAGAACAAGGCCGCCTGGGAAGAGGCCTTCGATCACAGGCACCCCGGCTGGGGGGAGGCGAACCACGAGCGCCTGCTGCAGGAGGAGCTCCCCTTCTTCTGCCCCGACGTGGCGCAGGTGCTGCGCTCCATGGACCTTGCCGGCAAGGACGTGGCCCAGTTCTGCTGCAACAATGGGCGCGAGCTGCTCTCCCTCATGCAGCTGGGCCCCAGGAGCGGGACCGGCTTCGACATCGCGGAGAACATCGTCGCCCAGGCGGCGGACACCGCCGAAAAGGCGGGGATCGGCAACTGCCGGTTCGTCGCCTGCAACATCCTGGACATGCCCGGGCAGTACTTCGGCTGCTTTGACTTTATCTTCTTCACCATTGGGGCCATCACCTGGTTTGAGGATTTAGCGCCCCTTTTCCAGACCGTCTCCCGCTGCCTGCGCCCCGGCGGCCTGCTGCTGATCCACGACTTCCACCCGGTCATGAACATGCTGCCCATGCCCGGCGAGCCCGCGTTTGACGCCGCGCACCCGGACCGGATCGCCTACTCCTATTTCCGCAAGGAGCCCTGGATTGAGAACGAGGGCATGGGGTACATGTCGGAGCAGTACGCCTCCAAGACCTTCACCAGCTTCTCCCACACCCTCTCCGCCATCGTCAACGCCGTGTGCGGCGCCGGCCTGGCCCTCACCCGGCTGGACGAGTTCGACTACGACGTGGGCCTGTCCGACGTATACGACGGCATGGGCTTCCCCCTCTCCTACCTGCTGACTGCGGAGAAACGGGCGTAAACGGGCAAAACGGATACAAAAAGAGACGTGACCCGCGGGTCACGCCTCTTTTTTACGCTTACTCCTGGGGCTTGTCGCCGTCCGAGCAGCCGCAGCCGCAGTCGTGGATGTGGGTGACGTTGTCCTCCTCAGGGGGGACCTCAGTGTCCACGGGGGGGATGTCGGCGTCCTTGATGTCGCTCTCCGCCTTGAGCTCGTTAATCTTCGCCCGGTTCTCCTCGATGTTGATCTTGGAGGAGGTGATCTTCTCGCACAGGGCCACATAGGCGGCATCGGGAGCCATGCCGCGCTCGGCGTAGTACAGCTTGCCAATCTCAATATACGCCTTTTTAATGGCGTCCTCCTCGCTGGTGTTGGCCAGGTTGAGCTTGGCGATCTCCATCAGCTGCTTGGACTTGGCCACGCCTGCCTGGGCCAGATCCATGGTTTTATCCCTCAACTCGTCAAAAAATGCCATATCTAAGTCCTCCTTAAAACGTACGCTTTCTGGAATCTGGCCTTATTCTATACCCCTTTTCCTTGGAGCGCAAGCCATTGAGGCCCGATTTAATCCTTTTTTAACCCCCGCTTAAGGTGATTGCCTTCCCGGCGTCCGGATCCCCGGCCAGGCTGCGGCGCCACCGGCCGGAGCGGCAGTACCACCAGCCCACGGGCACCGAGCTGGCCGGGGCCAGGGCGCAGGCCAGGAACACGCCGGGCGCGCCCCAGATCCGCTCGAACAGGACGGCCAGCACCAGGCGCACCACGATGCAGTTGAGGAAGGAGTTGAGCATTACGAAGACGGTGTGCCCCGCGCCGGTGGCCAGGGTGTTGTAGGTGAGGAAGCCCGCGTAGAAGAGCTGGGCCACGATCTCAATGCGCAGGTTCAGCGCCGCCCAGCGCCGCACCTCCGGCTCGGCCGAAAAGACGGCGGCCAGCTGGGGGGCGAAAAGCTCGGAGACGAGGATCAGGCAGGCCCCCAAAAGCAGGGTAATTTTCATGCAGGTGCGCATGACCTCCCTCGCCCTGTCGTAGCGCCCGGCCCCCAGGCACTGGGCGATCATGGTGGCCGCGCCGCTGGTCATGGCGCTGATGAAGAGCTGGCAGAAGTCCTTGATCTTGTTGCTCACGCCGTTGCCCGCCGACACGTCCACGCCGTAGCGGTTGATGAGGAAGGCCACGGCCAGCCAGGATACGCTGGCGATGGTCCACTGCAACGCGGTGGGCAGGCCCAGGCGGAGGATTTTTCCCGCCAGCTGCGCGGTGGGGCGCAGATAGGCCGCCGTAAAGCCCAGCCGGACCCGGTGGCGCAGGACGAAGCCCAATGCGGCGGCGAAGGCGGCCCCCTGGGCGATGAGGGTGGCCAGGGCCGCGCCCTCCACCCCCCGGCCCAGTCCCGCCACGAACAGCAGGTCCAGCGCCACGTTGAGCGCGGTGGACAGCAGCACGAAATACAGCGGCGTCCTGGAGTTGCCCACGGCCCGCAGGATGGCGGACAGGGCGTTGTAGCCGAAGATGAAGAAGAGCCCCCAGGCGCAGATGCCCAGGTAGGCCGCGGCCTCCTCCAGGGCCGGGGCGCCCAGCAGCACCAGCAGACCCCGGGCGGAGGCGGAGAACACCGCCGCCCCGGCCACCCCCACCACGCCGCACAGGGTGAACAGGGTGCCGGAGGCCCGCTTGCGGTTCTCCTCGTCCCCGCTGCCGAAGTACTGGCCGATGAGGATGTTGCCCCCCACGGTCAGGCCGATGGCGATCTGGGTGAGCAGGTTCATAATCAGGCTGGCGTTGTTGATGGCGGAGATGCCGGCGTTGCCGATAAAACGCCCGGCGATGATGATGTCCGCAATGCTGTACACAGATTGCAAAAGGCTGGAGCACACCAGCGGCACCGAGTAGCGCACCAGCCGCCCGGCGACGCTCCCTTGGGTCAGATCCTGCTGCAGCGCGGCCATAGGCCCGCCCCCCTCCCGGCTTCCTTTGATATACCCCAGTGTAATGAATCGGGCGGGCGGATGCAATCCCCACTAAAAAGTAAGCCCCTTACCGTGCGGTAAGGGGCGCAAATCTTCTTTCCCCGCATACCATGGGGTGGAGGTCATGCCATATGAATATTTTCCAGGGCAGGGAGTTCACTCCCTGTTATCCTGAGCGGCCGGACCAGGGCCGTCCCGCCCAGAGCTGCGGCATACCGCAGCCCGGCCCGGGCTGTCCCTGCCCGCCCCCTTGTCCCCCGGTTCCCCCCTGTCCGCCGCCCTGCCCGCCCCCCTGTCCCCCGCAGCCCTGCCCGGGGCCCTGCACAGTGTCCGTCGTACCTATTCCCGGCCCCACCGGACCAACCGGCCCCCAGGGGCCCGCCGGCCCCATCGGCCCGCAGGGTCCCACCGGCGCCACGGGCGCCACAGGCTCCCAGGGCCCCGTGGGCGCTCAGGGACCGGCCGGGGCAACCGGAGCCACCGCTCCAACCCCCGGCGCGCCGCGCCGGGGATCCCGGAAGCGGAACGCCACCTCGATTCTGCCCCCCTCGAACACGCGCACGCCCTCCACCAGGGCGGCGAGCAGGCCCCGGTCCGGCCCGGGCGGCAGGCTGGGACCGACGGCCTGCTCCTCCCCGGCCCGCTCCAGCAGGGCGATCCCCGCCTCCACGGCGGCGCGGCGGGCGGCGAAGTCCGCCTTGAGCCTGCCGTACTCCTCCCGGGTGAGGGTCCCCTCCTTCCAGTCGGCGTACAGCCCGTCGCTGAGCCGCAGCAGCCTGGCCAGCTCCGCCCGGCGCCCCGCCAGCAGGGCGGAGGGCGTTTGCGCCTCCCGCGGGGACGCCCGCAGCGTCCCGCCGTCCAGCAGCTCCAGCTCGGCGCGCACGGCGGCGCACACCGCCGCCTCCAGCGCGTCCCCCTGGATGCGGTGCCCGGTACAGGCGGCCTGCTCCCGGTAGGCCCGGCAGGCGTAGTACACCGTGCCCCGGGAGCTGCTGCGCCGCATGGCCCGCCCGCAGCCCCCGCACCTCACCAGCCCCGCCAGGAGGGCGGGCGGCCCTCCCCCCGCTGGGGCCTGGGCCCGCCGCCCCAGCAGGGCCTGTATGCGCGCCCAGTCCGCCCGCGAAAAGAGGGGCTCGTGGGTGTCACGCACCACGCACCAGGCCTCCTCCGGCTGGCGCACCCGGTCGTGGATCTTGTAGCTCACCGTGCGCTCCCGCCCCTGGACCATGTCCCCGGCGTACACCGGGCTGCGCAGGATCTCCCGCACCGTCTTGGGCCACCACAGGCCCCCGTTCTCCGCCGTGTGGGGCCCCTGGTAGCGCAAGCCCTGCTCCCGCTTGTACCGGGCCGGGTTGGGCATCCCCATGGCGTTGAGCCGCCGGGCAATGGCCGCCGCCCCCTCCCCCGCCAGGGCCCAGCGCCCCATGAGGCGCACCACCTCCGCCGCCCCCGGGTCGGGCACCAGGCGGTTTTTGTCCGCCGGGTCCTTGGCGTAGCCGTAGGGGGCGAAGGCGCCGATGAACTCCCCCCGCCGCCGCTTCGTCTCAAAGGTGCGGCGCACGTCCTCCGAGGTCTTGGCGGCGTAGCGGTCGTTGAGGATGCCGTTGATGGGCACCTCCAGCCCGGTGACGGCGGCGGGGTCGTCGTAGGTGTCCACGTGGGGGCCGGACACCGAGATGAACCGCACCCCCAGCCGGGGGAACACCTCCTCCAGGTAGCGCCCCTGGTCGGCGTAGTTGCGGAACATGCGGGAGAGGCTCTTGCAGATCACGCAGTCCGCCCCGCCCCGCGCCAGGCACTCCAGCAGGGCCCGGAAGGCGGGGCGGCCGTCGTCGGTGCCGCTGCGCCCGTCGTCCACAAAGACCTCCGCCAGCTGCGCGCACCCGGCCAGCCGCCGCGCCAGGTACTCCCGGATGATCTTCTCCTGGTTGACCACGCTGCGGCTCACGTCGCCGCCGTCCTCCCGGCTCAGGCGGATGTAGGCCGCCGCCCGCCACACCCTCATTGCCCGCGCACCCCCTCCAGGTACGCGCGCACGCACTCCTCCAGCGTCCCGCCCCGCGCCGCGTAGCGGATCTCCACCGTAATTCCCCCGCACTGGAGGGTTTTGTCCCCCTTTTGCGCCATATGGCCTCACCTCGGGGCAGTATACGCCGCCCCGCCCGCCGGTATGCTACGGCGCCAACAGCCGGGTGCCCGGCCCCGCGGCAGTCACCCGGTCCGGGGGGACGCCCAGCCTGCGGGAGAGCAGCTCCAGCCCGGCGCAGCCGCAGCGCGCCCCCTGGCAGCGGCCCAGGCCAGCCCCCGTGCGGCGCTTTACGCCGTCCAGGGTCACCGCCGGGGGATCGGCCGCCAGCGCGTCCAGCACCTCCCCCTCGGACACGGTGCAGCAGGGGCAGAGAATCGCCCCGTAGGCCGGGTTGCGCGCCACCGCCTGCGCCCGCGCCCCGGGGGAGAGATCCGCCATACGCAGGGGCGGTGTGCGGCGGGGGTTGAAGTCCGGGTTCTCCGCCGCCCCCAGCCGCCCCGCCGCCCAGCGGGCGGCGTACTCCCCCAGCTCCCGGGCGCAGGTGAGGCCCGGGGTCTTAATCCCCACGAAGCTCAGCAGCCCCGGCGCGCCCTCGTCGATGACGAAGCCCCGCAGGTCGGCCCCCGCGTCCCCCACCGAACGGGGGTTGGGCCGCACCGCGCCGAAGGAGCGGATGATCCGCCCGGCGGGCAGGCCGGGCAGGGCCAGCGCCGCCCACTCCAGCAGGGCCCGCTGCCCGGACCGGGTGGTGCGCGCGTCCCCGGGCCCCCCGGCCTCCGCCTCGGTGGGCCCGGCCAGCAGGGCGCCCCCCACCGTGGGCACCAGCGTGAAACCCTTGCCCTCCTCCGGCTCGCAGAACACCACCCGGCCCACCAGGCCCTCCTCCGCCGGATCCAGCACGAAGTACTCCCCCCGCGTGGGCGCGATGCGCCAGGCGGGCGGGCAGGCCAGATCCCGCACTTCGGCGGCGGACAGCCCGGCGCAGTTGACCACCGAGCGCGCGGTGTGCACGCTGTCCCCGGCGGTGAGCCGCCAGCCCTCCCCGGCCCGCTCCAGGCCGGTGACCGGGGCGTTGAAGCAGAAGCGCGCCCCGTTGGCCGCCGCGTTCTCGGCGGCGGCGTAGCACAGTTCCCAGGGCAGCACCGTCCCGGCGCTGGGCGCCCAAAGCCCGGCCTCCACCGCCGGGGACAGGTTGGGCTCCAGGGCCAGCGCCTCCTCCCGCCCCAGCAGGCGCAGGCCCTCCACCCCGTTTTGCAGGCCCTGCGCCAGCTTGCGCTCCAGCGACCGCCGCCCCTTGGGGCCGAAGCAGACCATCAGGGAGCCGCAGCCCTTCCAGCGCACCCCCAGCTCCCCGCACAGCGCGCCGAAGCCCGCCGCCGCCCGGACGCACATGGCCGCCTTCAGGGTGCCGGGGCGCTGGTCGTACCCGGCGTACACCACGGCGGTGTTGGCCCGGCTGATCCCGGTGCACACGTCCTCCCGGGCCTCCAGCACCGCCGTGCGCAGCCGGTAGCGCCCCAGCTCCCGGGCGGCGAAGCAGCCCAGCAGCCCCCCGCCGATCACCGCCACGTCCAAGTCCATTCCCCCGCCTCCTTTTCTGCCTGCATTATAGCACAAAAGGCGCGGTATGGCTCTGCCATACCGCGCCTCAGCCTGTCGAAAAACCAGATGAACGAAACTTAGTGCGCAAGATGCAGCCATCGTCGCTGCAACTTAGGCGGATAAGGCGGCGATGGTGGACGGGCGATTCGTGAATCGCCCCTACGGGCCTGGAGCAGCGGGCCGATGTGGCATCGGCCCCTACGGTACGGAGATGGGACGGATTGCCGCGGGCCTGCGGCCCTCGCAATGACGTAGGGCGGGGGTCAGGGTGTCCGGGGGACACCCTGATAAAATTCCCTTCTTCCTTACCCCGTTTGCCCCCGCCGTCCCTTGTTCGCCTTATCCGCCGTAGCCGCATTTCCCGTGCGAGCGCCCTGATCCGGGTTTACACCAATAAAAGGCGCGGTATGGCAGAGCCATACCGCGCCTTTGACCGTATTGCTTAATCCAGCAGCTCCTTGGCCGAAATGCCCGGCTCTGTCATGGAGAAGGGGTCCAGGATCTTGTCCAGGGCGGCCTCGTCCAGCAATCCCGCCTCCAGAATCAGCTCCCGCACCGGGGCCCCGGTGTCGATGGCCTTTTTGGCGATGACGGCCGCCGCCTCGTACCCGATGTGGGGGCACAGGGCGGTGATGGTGCCCACGCTGGAATCCACCATGGACTTGCACCGCTCCCGGTTGGCCGTGATGCCCAGCACGCAGTTGTCCACCAGGGTGTTCACGGCGTAGGTCAAAAACTCCACCGCGTGGGTCAGGTTCCAGAAGATGATGGGCTCGAAGGCGTTGAGCTCCAGCTGCCCGGCCTCGGCGGCCATGGTGATGGTGAAGTCGTTGCCCATGATGTTGAAGGCCACCTGGTTGACCACCTCGGGGATGACCGGGTTGACCTTGCCCGGCATGATGGAGGAGCCGTTCTGCCGGGGCGGGAGGTTGATCTCATTAAAGCCGCAGCGGGGGCCGGAGGAGAGCAGCCGCAGATCGTTGGACATCTTGGACAGGTTGACGGCGCAGGTCTTGACCGCGCCGGACACGGCCACGAACTCGTCCAGGTTCTGGGTGGCGTCGATGAGGTTGAAGGCCTGGATCAGGCTCAGGCCGGAGACCTTGGACAAATTGGGCACGATGCGCTTTAAGTACTGCTCGTCCGCGTTGATGCCCGTGCCGATGGCCGTGCCGCCCATGTTCAGGCGGCGCATCTCGTCCTTGGCGTTCTCGAAGCGGGTGATGTCCCGGCGGATGGCCTCGCTGTACGCGCGGAACTCCTGCCCCAGGCGGATGGGCACCGCGTCCTGCATCTGGGTGCGGCCCATCTTGATCACGTCGTCGAACTCCTCGGACTTGGCCACCAGCGCGTCGTACAGCCGCTCCAGCTGGATCTGCGCCCGTACCAGCAGCTTGAGCACCGCCATCTTGCCCGCGGAGGGGAACACGTCGTTGGTGGACTGGCCGTAGTTCACGTGGTCGTTGGGGTTGACCAGGGAGTAGTCCCCCTTCTCGCCCCCCAGCAGCTCGATGGCCCGGTTGGCGATGACCTCGTTGGCGTTCATGTTCAGGCTGGTGCCCGCGCCGCCCTGGATGGGGTCCACGATGAACTCGTCGTGGAGCTTGCCGTCCACGATCTCGTCGCAGGCCCGGACGATGGCGTCCGCCACCTTCTTATCCAGCAGGCCGATTTCATAGTTGGTGATGGCCGAGGCCTTCTTGATCTCCGCGATGGAGTTGATGATCTCCGGGTGCATGGTCAGACCCGTGATGTGGAAATTCTCCGTGGCCCGCAGGGACTGTACGCCGTAGTACACGTCCTTGGGCACCGACCGCTCGCCGATGGAATCGTGCTCCGAACGGTAGGGCCCCCCGTGCGCCGCCCTATGCTGCAGCTCCGTCATATTTACCCGCTCCCCCTGTTAAATATCTATTTATGATGCAATTCCTTCATCTTTAAGGCCATTATAGCAGAGCCTTTCGGAGATTTCAAGGTCTAATGCAGGAATTATTTCGCATTTTCCGCGCGCACAGGGTAGGAGCCACCGGTGCAACCGGCACGACGGGCGCCACAGGCGTTATAGGCCCCACGGGCGCGACGGGCGCCACGGGATCCCAGGGCCCCGCCGGTACCGGCGCCACAGGCGCGACGGGCGCGACAGGCCCCACCGGCCCGACCGGAGCCACGGGCGCCACGGGCGTCACCGGCCCCACGGGGCCGACCGGAGCCGGGGCGACCGGGCCGACCGGCCCGACCGGAGCCACGGGCGCCACAGGCGCCACGGGCGGCAGCGCCCAAACCGCCGGCTGCGCCTGTGTGGCGCAGATGCGCAATATCCTGGCGCAGATCATTCAGTACTACCCCACCGACACCGTTGTCGTGTCTATGGAGAGCGGCAACAACGCCAGCGGGCGGCCCGGCGCGCTTCTGCCCGCGCCGGACACCAACCCAAACGCGGGCCTGTTCCAGCTGACCAACGCCCAGGGCGTGGTGCAGGAGGCCGTGTCCATCTGCCGGATCGCTTCTATCCGGGTCACCAGCGACACGTATAACAACAACATCACCTACCTGCCCGCGCCGGTGCCCGCCCCCGAGGGGTGCGACGCGGACTGCCAGGCGGCGGTGCGGGACTACCTGCCCGTCGGCACCCCGGGCGTCAGCATCAACGCCGGCGGCCAGACCGTGGGCAGGGGCACCGTCCTGCGCAACGAGTACGGCATGCTGGTGCTCGTCGGGGCGAACGACAGCGACCCCACCTTCGTCTCCCCCTGCAAGGCCGAGATCATCACGCTCTGACGGCGGCCCTACGCTCCCTTTCCACACGGAAAAGAGGCGGGCGGTAAAATTACCGCCCGCCTCTCTCCTTTTCTCAGGACTGCCAGAATTTCTTTTTCAGCTTCTTCACCTTTTCCGCCGCGTCCTCGTCCCCCAGCTCGGCGGCCTGGGAGTAGTACTCGATGGCCTTCTTTTTGTCCCGCTTCACGCCGCGGCCCTCCTCGTAGCACAGGGCCAGGTTGTACAGGCCCGAGGGGAAGCGCTGGGCGGCCGACTTCTGGAACCAAGCGAAGGCCGCGTCGTAGTCCAGGGCCACGCCGTAGCCGTTGTAGTAGAAGTGGCCCAGATTGCTCTGGGCGGCGGCGTCCCCCTGCCGGGCGGACAGGGTGTACAGCCGCGCGGCCTCCTCAAGGTCCTTTTCAAGGCCCAGATCCCCCCGCTCGTAGCACAGGCCCAGGTTGCACTGGGCCGGGGCGTACCCCCGGTCGGCGGCGCGGCGCAGCAGCTCCAGCGCCGCAGCCTCGTCCTTCTTCACGCCCCTGCCGTCCCGGTAGCAGCGGGAGAGCAGGCTCATGGCCCGGGGCAGGCCGTTATTGGCCGCCTTGGCCAGCCAGAAGGCCGCCTGCTTTTCGTCCTTCTCCACGCCGATGCCCATCAGGAAGCAGTAGCCCAGATCGCACTGGGCGTGGGCGTAGTCCTGCTCCGCCGCCTGGAGATAGAGCTCGGTGGCCCGCTTTTTGTCCATCTCCACCCCGTCGCCGAACTCGTAGCAGTTGCCCAGCAGGTCCACCGCCCGGAGAGAGCCGTTCTCGGCGGCCCGGCGGAACCAGGCCGCCGCCTTCTCCTTGTCCACCGGGGTGCCGATGCCGCTGAGCAGGCAGTACCCCAGGTTGCACTGGCCCACCCGGTCCCCGCGCTCGGCGGCCAGGGTGTAGTAGTGCACGGCCTTGGCCGTGTCCCGCTCCACGCCGGTGCCCAGCTCGTAGCACAGGCCCAGGTCGCACTGGGCGGGGGGGTAGCCCGCGTCGGCGGACCGGCGGTAGTACTCCGCCGCCCGCTCCAGGTCCTTTTCCACGCCGTCGCCCCGCTGGCAGCAGTCCCCCAGCAGATCCAGCGCCCGGGGGAAGCCCTGCTCCGCCGCCTTCTCCAGCCAGAACACCGCCTGCTCCGGGTCCTTCTCCGTCCCGATGCCGACAAGGTAGCAGTACCCCAGGTTGCACTGGGCCGCCACGTTGCCGCCCTGGGCCCCGGCGGTATAGCACTCCACGGCCTTGTGGGCGTCCTGCGCCACGCCGTCGCCCCGCTCGTAGCTCAGCCCCAGGGAGCACCAGGCCGGGGGATAGTTCATGTCCGCCGCCCTGTGGTAGAGCTCCACGGCCTTCTCCGCGTCCCGCTCCACGCCGTCCCCGTCCCGGTAGCAGTCGCCCAGCAGGCTCAGCGCCCGGGCCGAGCCCTGTTCGGCGGACTTCTCCAACCAGGGCACGGCCTTGGCCGCGTCCTGCTCCACCCCGATGCCCACCAGGTAGCAGTACCCCAGATTGCACTGGGCCGCCGTATTGCCCCCCTCGGCGGCGCGGGTGTAGTACTCCGCCGCCATGACCTTGTCGATCTCCACCCCTGTGCCCATCTCGTAGCACAGGCCCAGGGAGCACAGGGCGGGGGGATAGCCCGCCTCGCCCGATTTGCGGTAGAGCTCCAGCGCCCGGGCCGCGTCGGCCTCCACGCCCTCCCCGTCCCGGCAGCAGTCGCCCAGGATGCTCTGCGCCCGGGGGAAGTCCTGCTCCGCCGCCTTCTCCAGCCAGACCAGGGCCTGCTCCAGATCCTTCTCCAGCCCCTCCCCGCCGTACAGCAGGCAGACCGCCAGATTGCACTGGCCCGGCGCGTAGCCCAGGTCGGCGGACTTGCGGTACCACTCCACCGCGGTGGGGAGATCCTGCTCCAGGCCGGTGCCCATCTCGTAGCACAGGCCCAGATCGCACATGGCGGCGGGGTAGCCCTGCTCGGCGGCGCGGCGCAGCCACTCCGCCCCGGCGGCCTCGTCAGCCTGCACGCCCTCCCCGTCCCGCAGGCAGCAGCCCAGCAGGCGCTGGGCCCTGGGGTAGCCCTGCTCGGCGGACTTGCGGAACCACTGCGCCGCCCGCTCCGGGTCGGTCTGCGTCCCGATGCCGGTGAGGAAGCAGTAGCCCAGGTTGCACTGGGCCGGGGCGTAGTCCAGCTCGGCGGACTGGGTGTACAGCCGCACCGCCTCGGCCTTGTCCTCCTCCACCCCCTCGCCCAGCTCGTAGGCCAGGCCCAGCTCGCACAGGGCGGGGGCGTGCTCGCTCCCGGCGGCGGCGCGGAAGAGCTCCACCGCCCGCTCCAAATCCCGTTCGATGCCCACCGCGTCCCGGCAGCAGGTGCCCAGTATGTACTGCGCCCGGGGGAACTCCTGGGCCGCCCCCTTCTCCAGCAGGGGCACCGCCAGCTCCGGGTCCTTCTCCACGCCGATGCCGTTGAGGTAGCACACCGCCAGATTGGTCATGGCGGGGGCGAAGTCCTGCTCCGCCGCCCGGCGGTAGAGGGAAACGGCCTTGTCCTGGTCCTCCTCCACGCCGGTGCCGCCCTCGTAGCACACGCCCAGGATGCTCTGGGCCCGGGGGAAGTTCTGCTCCACGGCCTTCTCCAGCCAGTGCACCGCCTTCTCCGGGTCCTCCTCCACGCCGATGCCGTTGAGGTAGCACACGCCCAGGTTGCACTGGGCGGGGGCGTAGTCCAGCTCGGCCGCCTGGAGGTAGCAGTCGGACGCCTTGCCGTCGTCCTTCTCCACCCCCACCGCGTTTTCGTAGCACAGGCCCAGATCGCAGATGGCCGGGGCGTAGCCCTCGTCGGCCCCCTGCTGGAAGAGCTCAAACGCCCGGGCCTCGTCCCGCTCCACGCCGCCGCCGGTCTGGTAGCAGCGGCCCAGCGCCTCCACCGAGCGCAGATCCCCCAGCTCGGCGGACTGGGCAAACCAGTGGGCGGCCCGCTCCATATTCTCCTCCACGCCGTCGCCCTTGGCGTAGCGCACGGCCAGGTCGTGGTAGACCGAGGAATCCCCCAGCTCGGCCTGCTCCAGCAGGGCGCGGAAATCCGACTGGGATTTCTGCATCCCCTCCATGGCCTTCAGGATCAGGGCGGTATCCATAAATACGATGTCCTGCGGGTTGGACTGCTCCCGCATCTCGTTCATATCCTCGTGCTCGTGTTCCATCATTCTCACCCGCTTCTCAACATAATAGCAACATTGTACCGCGCCGGGGCGCATAAGACAAGGGCAATTGCGCCGCGCCGGGGGATCACAGGTCGAAAAAGCTCAGCTGCCTGTCCCCGTAGCCCCGCTGGTAGGCCCCCACGATTTGCTCCATGCGGTAGAGGAGGCCCAGCTCCCCGCACCGCCGGGTAAACGCGCCCCATAGCTGCTTCGCCCGGGGGCTGGGGCACTCGTACCGCGCCCCGTACTGCCGCAGGTAGCGTTCGGACAGGCCCTGGCCGGGGAAGGCGGCCTCCAGCCCCGCCAGGTAGTGGGCGCGCTGGCCGTCCCGCATGGTCATGCCGAAGGCGGGGTAGACGAACTTCGCCCCCGCCTGCGCCGCGGCCTCCGCCACGCTCAGCACGTTAGCCGTGCTGTCCTCCAGAAAGGGGAGCACCGGCATCAACAGCACGCCGGTGAAGATCCCCGCCCGGGACAGCTTGCGCACCGCCTCCAGCCGCCGGGCGGGGGAGGGCGCGCGGGGCTCCACCTTGGCGGCCAGGGCCTCGTCGGTGGTGGTCACGGTCAGCTTGCAGATCACCGGCACGTGCTCTTGCATCAGGCCCAGCACGTCGATGTCCCGGGCAATGAGGTCGCTCTTGGTGGCGATGCCCACCCCGAACTGGAAGGCGTCCAGCAGCTCCAGGGCGTGGCGGGTGAGCCGGAGCTCCTCCTCGAAGGGGTTGTAGGGGTCGGACATGGAGCCCATGCCCACGATGCCCGGGCGCGTCTTGCGCCGCAGGTCGTCCCGGATAATCTCCAGGGCGTTTTCCTTGGCGCGCACCGTGTCGAAGCCCTCGATGCGGTAGCAGTCGCTGCGGGAGTCGCAGTACAGGCAGCCGTGGCAGCAGCCCCGGTAGATATTTACGGTGTGGTCGGTGCCGAACCACGCCGTGCTCTTGTTGCGGATCACCAGGTGCTTGGCCGGGATATACTCCATAGCGCCCCCTCCTGTCCCACCCAGTGTACCATAAAACGGCCCCGGCGGGAAGCCCGCCGGGGCCGTTGCGGCTCGTCGAAAAGCCGGATGTATGTATTGTTTTCGCGGCTCGGGCGAATAAGGCGGCCCATGGTGGACGGGCGATTCGTGAATCGCCCCTACGGGCCTGGAGCGGCGGGCCGATGAGGGCATCGGCCCCTACGAGTGCCAAGCAAGCCTCTGGGGCATGGCAGTACGGGCGGCTTTTCAGGCACCTGTTGAACCGCAACTACTTTCAAGTCTGGGCGGGTCATGTGCCGCAGGGGCGGCAGCCCTACTTACAGAGGGCACAGGCCGAACCGAGCCCTGAGCGCTTACAGGTTTTGCAGGTTACCTGAACCGCACCGCCGCGGGGCCCCCGGGTCCAGGGCCGAAGCCCTGGTTGTTTCTTCCCGGGGTTCTTTGCAAGCAAAGAATCCCGCCGCCGGAGGCCGGGCCTCCGAAAAAAGGAGCGGATTGCCGCGTCGGCCCCGCGGGGCCTCCTCGCAATGACAAGGTGCGCCTTCTCCCCCGAAGGTGCGCCCTACCCCGGCAGCTCGGTGAGCCAGTACCCCGGCCCGCTCGCCTCCCCGTCCAGGGGAATCATCCAGTAGCCCACGGCGATGCCGGTGACCTGCGCCGGGTCGACGGGCGCGTCGAAGGACCAGTGGTTGAAGGCGTAGCCGCCGTTGGGGTGGTAGGCGCTGTCGCTGTCCCCGGCGCTCACCCAGCTCCCGTCGGCCAGGCGCACCGCCAGCGGGTAGGAGAGCACCCCCGCCCCGCCGTTGGGGTCGCTCTCGATGGACACGCCCAGGGTGGTCACCGCCGCCTGCGTCGCGGTGACGCTGCCGATGGTCTCGTCCAGCGTTATCACCCGCTGGGGTACGTCCTCCAGGGGCACCGAGAGGGCCCACGCCCCCTTGACGGCGGGGGCGGTGTAAATCCGGCCCTGGGCCGTACCCACCTCCAGATCCGCCAGCTCCTCCGGCCCGGCGATCCAGGAGTTGTCACAGTACCAGTGCCCGTCCCGCTGAAAGATGCTCTCCTGGTAGGTCATGTTGTACGCCATATTCTCGTCATAGTACTCCTCGTAGTGCTCCTGGTAGGTGATGTGCTCCACAAAGGCTACCAGGTAGGACCGCTCCGGGTCGGCCCCGTCGGCAAGGCGGAACTGCACGTGGACCCTGCCGTCGCCGCCGAAGCCCAGGGAGGACAGCGCCGCCCAGTCGGTGCCCTCCAGCGCCGCCGGGGTCTGCTCCGGCGTGAGCACGGTCTCCCCCGTGTCCAGGGTCTCGGCCGCCAGCACCCCGGCGGTCAGCGCCACGGGGAAGGCGGCGTCCTCCACCCGGTACACCCCAGGCTCAAAGCCGCCGATCTCCACCTCCAGCGTCCCGCCGCTGGCCGGATGGCCGTCCCCGTTGAAGTCCAGGACGTAGGTCACCACCCCGGTCTCCGGGTCGAAGCCCGCGTTGCCGCCGTAGCTCCAGCTCCCCCCGCCATAGTCCGCCTCGGGGCGGTCCAGATACAGGCTGTGGATGTGGGTTAAGGCGTCCAGCCGTTTCCCCTCCAGATCCCGCACCTCCAGCACCACCCGGGCCAGGTTGCCGTCGGACAGGGCGGACACCGCCCGCACCTCGATCCCCTGGTCGGCCGCCGCCACCCCCTCCACCGGGGCGGCGTAGGGGGTGAAGAGGCCCAGAACCTCCCGCAGGCCAGGCGACAGGGCCAGGGCCGTGCCCGCCAGCAGGGCGCAGGCCGCCGCGGCCAGCACCAGCGTGCGCACGCGCCGCCGCCGGGGCCGGGCCTGCGCCGCCGGGATCTCCCCCGCGTCCAGCTTTTCCAGCGTCCGGCGCTTCCAATCCTCGCCGGCGCGGATCTTGTCCATCGCGTCGTAATAGGGCTTACCCATGGCTCTGCGCCTCCTCCAGCAGGATTTTCAGCTTTTTCCGCGCCCGGGTCAGCCGGGCCCCCACCGTGTTGGGCTTCTCCCCCACCAGATCCGCGATCTCCGCGATGGTGTATCCCTCGTAGTAGTGCAGGTAAATCACGTCCCGGTCCTTCGGCGGCAGGGCGCGCACCTCCTCCAGGGCCTCCCGCTCCTCCGGCGCCAGGGCGGGCAGGCCCTCGCACAGCGGCGCGGTGCGCCGCCACCAGGCCGAGGCCGCCAAATTGCTGCACTTGTTCAGCGTCACCCGCACCAGCCAGCGCCGCAGGTGCTCCTCGCCCTGGAACTCCCGCTGGCCCATCAGGCTCAAAAAGACCTCCTGGGCCGTGTCCTCCGCGTCCGCCACGCTCCCCAGCCGCTGGCAGGCCAGGCGCAGCACCATGTCGCCGTAGTCCTCCATGGCCCGCGCCGCCAGCGCCCGGTCCGCCTTCAACGTCTCCAATGCCCCCGCCCCCTTTCACCTGTAAAACAGTTCAGCGGCCCGTTTTCGCGCATCCCGGCAGAAAAAGTCCCGGACAGGCCGTCCGGGACTTTTTCTCACTTCTTAAACGCAAAGAACCGCTGGCCGAAGTAGTTCAGCCCGGTGTACAGGCACATGCCCGCCAGCATGGCCACGTTCTCCTGCACCTTCAGGCTCTGCCCCGAGAGCGCCCAGAGCACCGCGGGCTTGGCCACCGCGTAGGCAATGATATAACACACCGCCACGTTGAGGGCGAACCTCCCCACCTGGGACCAGGACCAGTCCCGGTTCTGAAAGGTGAAGTACTTGTTGAGGAAGAAGCTCAAAATGCTCCCCGCCACGTAGTTGCACGCGGAGGACACCCAGTAGGAGCACCCCGCCCAGTTGTAGAGCAGGAACATAATCCCCGCGCCCACCAGGGTGTTCAGCACCCCCACCAGCAGGAATTTGGGGATGGACTTGTCAAACAGCCTGGCCATCGTCCGCCTCCAGCACCTCCCGGATCAGGAACCGGGGCCTGCCCTTGCTCTCCAGGTAGATCTTTCCGATATACTCCCCGATGATGCCCAGGGAGAGCAGGATCAGCCCCCCGATGGCCCACACCGAGCAGATCACGCTGGCCCAGCCCACCACCGTGGCCCCGTGGGCCCAGCGCACCACGGAGTAGATGAGCATGGCGATGGACACCAGGAAGATCAGCACGCCCAGTCCGGTGATGTACCGGATGGGCTTGGTGGACAGGCTGGTGATGCCCTCCATGGCGAAGGAGAGCATCTTTTTCAGGGGGTACTTGCTCTCCCCGGCGAAGCGCTCCCCCCGCTCGTACTCCACCGTGCCGGTGTTGTAGCCGATCATGGGCACGATGCCCCGGAGGAAGAGATTGACCTCCTTAAATTGGGCCAGCCCCTCCAGCGCCCGGCGGGACATGAGGCGGTAGTCGGCGTGGTTGAACACCGTGTCCGCCCCCATGAAGCTCATCACACGGTAGAAGCCCTCGGCGGTGAAGCGCTTGAAGAAGGTGTCCTTCTCCCGGCTGGAGCGCACGCCGTAGACGATGTCGCAGCCCTCGTGGAACTTGTCCACCATGGCGTCCACCGCGTCCACGTCGTCCTGGAGGTCGGCGTCCATGGAGATGGCCATGTCGCAGCGCTCCGCGGCGGTCATCAGCCCCGCCAGCAGGGCGTTCTGGTGGCCCCGGTTGCGGGAGAGGTCCACGCCGGAGAAAATTGGGCACTGCCGGTGCAGCCCCTCAATCAGCTCCCAGGTGCGGTCCCTGGAGCCGTCGTTTACAAAGAGCACCCGGCTTGCGTCCGAGATCTTCCCCGCCGCCGCCAGGCCCTCCAGCTTGTCCCGCAGGCGCCGGGCCGTCTCGGGCAGCACGGCCTCCTCGTTGTAGCAGGGCACCACGATATATAAAACGTCCTTCAAGGGCTTCACATCCTCTTTGCAGTCGTTGGGAATTATTATACCCCCTTCAGACGAAAAAGGGAACACTTGAGTTCCCGGCGCGGCGCGCAGGCTTCCCAAGCAGGGAGGCCGGGGAATCCGCCTCCGTGGAGGGCGGCCCCCGGCCCCTCTGCTTTGATACGCTCCTATTCCTCCAGCTTTCGCCGCAGGTGCTCCATGGCCTTGCGCTCGATGCGGGAGACCTGCACCTGGCTCACCCCCAGCACGCGGGCCGTGCGGTCCTGGGTCAGGTTCTTGAAAAAGCGCAGCAGCACCACCGCCCGCTCCCGCTCGGGCAGGGTGTCGATGGCGGCGCGCAGCGCCACCTGCTCCACCACCCGCTCCTCCATGCCGTCGGTGCCCAGCACGCTCTCCAGGGTCAGGCCGTCCCCCGTCTCCATCTGGAGGGAGGCCACCGGGCGGTTGGCGTCCTCGGCGGCGGCGATCTCCTCCGCCTCCAGCCCGGTCTCCTCCGCCAGCTCCGAGAGGGTGGGCTCCCGCCCCAGATCCAGGGCCAGCCGCTCCCGGGCCGAGCGGATGGATCCCGCCCGCTCCTTCAGCCCCCGGCTCACCTTCACCGCCCCGTCGTCCCGCAGGAAGCGGCGGATTTCCCCGGCGATCTTGGGCACGGCGTAGGTGGAGAACTGGCAGCCGAAGGCGGGGTCGAAGCCCCGCACCGCCTTGAGAAAGCCCAGGCAGCCCAGCTGGTAGAGGTCCTCCGGATCCACGCCCCGGCCGTAATACCGGCGCACGATGCTCCAGATGAGCCCCGCGTTCTCCTCCATCAGCCGGGCGCAGGCGTCGTTGTCCCCGCGGCGGGCCGCGTCCAGCACTTCGGGGGTGTCCGCTACACTCACGCCAGCCCTCCCAGGCGGCGGGAGATGCGCTTGCAGAGCACCACGGTGGTCCCCTTTCCGGGAATGGAGCGGATTTTCAGGTTGTCCATAAAGCTCTCCATGATGGTGAAGCCCATGCCGGAGCGCTCCTCGCTGCCGGTGGTGAAGAGGGGGGTGCGGGCCTGTTCCACGTCTCCGATGCCCACGCCCCAGTCCCGGACGGTAATCTCCAGGCTGTTGTCCGCCAGCAGCCTCATTTTCAGGCTCACCTTGCCCAGCCTGTCCGGGTAGGCGTGGACGATGCAGTTGGTCACCGCCTCGCTGACCGCCGTCTTGATGTCGTTCACCTCGTCCAGGGTGGGGTCCAGCTGGGCCGCGAAGCAGGCCGCCGCCGTGCGGGCAAAGCCCTCGTTGGCCGAGCGGCTGACAAAGGTGATCGCCGCCTCGTTGAGCACTTCTTTTTTCATATGTACGTTCCCCCTATTCAAACTTCATCAGCCGGTTGAGCCCCGCGGCCTTCAGCACCCGCGCCGCCTGGGCGGGCACGTTGGTCACGCGCACCGAACCGCCCAGCTCGCCCAGCCGCTTATAGGCCCGCAGCAGCACCGCGATGCCCGAGCTGTCCATAAAGCTCACGCCCCCCAGATCCAGCGTCAGTGAGCGGGGCAGCGCCGCGTCCACGCAGCGCTCCAGCTCCGCCATCATCTCCCTGGCCCCGTGGTGGTCCACCTCGCCGGACAGGTGCAGCGTCAGCGCCCGGTCCTCCCCCGTACAGGTCACTGCCATAGCTTGTCCCTCCTGTTTTGACACAAAAAATCGCCATATACCAAAATATGGTATATGGCGATTATAGCGCATTGATCCCGGCTTTTTTGTCGAACCGGTTAATTGCAGAGGTAAAATTCGGTAAATAACCACTTGTCCCCCACCTGGACGTAGGGAAAATCGTGGGTTTCGCTGCCCACGGGGGCGTAGTCCTGCTCCGGGTCCAGCACCGGCACGGTGGCCCGGACCACGATACCGCCGTCCTGCCGCAGCACCTGGAGCGCCGCCGGGCCCCGGGTGGGGTCGGGCGCCTGCACGCCCGGGTGCACGAAGAGCCGCCCGTCCACCTCCACGTACTGCTGCCCGCCGGCGGGGAGCAGCGCGTCCACAATCTCGTCGGAGAATAGGTTTTTCAGGTAGCCCCGCAGATCCGCCATGGCGGACAGGCCGGGATAATTTACGGGGTAGTAC
The DNA here is from genome assembly GCA_022846095.1 of Oscillospiraceae bacterium. Classification (NCBI taxonomy): domain Bacteria; kingdom Bacillati; phylum Bacillota; class Clostridia; order Eubacteriales; family Oscillospiraceae; species Oscillospiraceae bacterium. The sequence continues at coordinate 3,135,233 of AP025583.1, forward strand.
ACCGTGCCGTCCACGTCCAGGGGCTCGTCCAGGTAGGGCAGGGTCTCCCGGTAGAACCAGCCGTAGGCCTCGCGGGCCTGCCGGTAGGCCTCCAGCACCTGCTCGTCCGTAGGCAGGGCGGGTTCCGGCTCCGGGGTGGGGCTGGGCGCGGCGGTGGGCACGGGCGTGGGGACGGGTTCGGGCTGGGGGACGGGCGTGGGCTCCGGCGTGGGGACAGGCTCCGGGGTGGGCATGGGCGCGGGGCGCACCGCCACCGGCTCGCTGGGCTCCGGCGTGGGCGCGGGCTCCGGCTCCGGGGCGGGCGTGGGCGAGCTGAGCGGCGTCTCCACCGGCCCGGGCTCCGGCGTGGGCGCGGGCGCGGGGGTGCGCACCGGGGGCTGGCTGGGCGTGGCGGAGACCTCTTCCCGTCCGTTCAGGGAACACCCCGTTAAAATCAGGCAAAAAGCCAGCGCAAAGGCGGCGATTCGGTTCCATTTCATAGGCGTTGCCCTCCTAAGTATCTATTGTATCCATTCCTATGCCGCTTCACAACTACAGATGAATTACAAATGATGACAAAAGAGGCCGGGAAATAGACAGCACCCCGCCGCGGTGCTATGCTTTACGGGAGGTGCTGCGCCCGATGAAAAAACAACTTTTATGGATTTTGTCCATCCTTTTCCTGCTCGGCGGCTGTAAGGCGGCCCCCGGTTCAGACTCCAAGCCCCACAATGGCCGCACCCACCCCCGCGCCGGAGCCCACCCCCCTGTCCGACCCGGACGTGGCCTGCGACGAGACGGACCTGGCGCAGTGGCAGAAGGCCTATTTGGCCTTTCTGCGGGAGCTCTGCGCCCGGGAGGCCCCCATCCGGCGGGCCAACGGGGGAGCGCTCTTTTTTGACGGGGACCCCCAGCTGAGCAGCAGCTACGCCCTCTACGACATCGACAAGGACGGGGTGCCCGAGCTGTTCCTGGAATACGGCTCCACCGCCACCGAGGTATACACCATGCGGGACGGGGCGGCGGTGCTCTGTCCGGGGGAGGAGCTGTATTTAAAGAGCGCCAGCCTGTACACCTGGCCGGGGGAGAACGGGGTGCTCTTCCGCTGGGGCCGCATGGGCGGGGCGTTTATGAACAAAATCAGCCTGGTGGACGGGGTGCTGGTGACCCAGGCAAATATATTTACGGAGGGGTACGCGGCGGGCTCCGAGGCCGTGGAGGATTACACCGAGCCGTGCCAGGTGGTGCCCGGCTCAGAGTACATCGATCCGGACCGCACCTTCGTCACGCTGCCCGGCTGCGCCCCCCTGGCCCTGCCCATCTACCGGTACGGGCTGGAGCAGCCCCTCCCCACCGCCTGCGCCGGGGATACCCGCGCCGCCATCGGGGCGGTGCTGGCCGGGCGGCGGCCCCTGTACGGCGTGAGCGGGGACGGCTTCGATGGGGACACGGGCTGGCTCACCCTTGAGGAGTACTGCCGGCCGGGGGTTGCCAGCCGCTACGCCAAGCTGCCCCTGCGGCTGGAGGAAAAATACTGGCTGGATCTGAACGGGGACGGGCAGGAGGAGTGCGTCCTCCGACTCCGGGAGGAGGGGGACGGCGGCCTCTCCCCCTTCGTGATCCTCAGCTGTCAGGACGGTGTGGTGTACGCCTACTGCATCAATTACACCTCGGAGAGCGTACTGCGGCAGGACGGGAGCTTCTCCGCGGGCGGGTGGTGCTTCAGCCTATCCTTTTGGAAAAACCAGTGCACGCAGATCAACCGCCTCTACGTCCCCGGCGCGCCCCCCGCCGCACAGGAGTAAAGCCGCTTTTCCCCCTTTTATTGAGCAAATGAATGGACAAGGGGCGTTTGTCATGCTATTCTAAATACAGGCCCAACAGGCCCGTATACAGTTCAAAACGGAAAGGAGACGGCATGGCGTTGAATATCAATATGGAGCAGTATTGGAAGGCTGTCGTCGCAAAGGACGCGGCTGCCCTCCGGGCGTTCTTCACCCCGGACGCCTGCATTAAATGGCACAACACCAACGAGCAGTTTACCCTGGAGGAGTATATCCGCGCAAACTGCGAATATCCCGGCGAGTGGGTGGGCGAGATCGAGCGGCTGGAGGACGCGGGGCGCTGTATCATATCGGTGGCCCGGGTCCAGAGCGAGAACGGCGCCGTCGCCTTCCACTGCATCTCGTTTATGACCCTGGAGGACGGCAGAATCAAGACCATGGACGAATACTGGGGGGACGACGGCCCCGCGCCCTGGTGGCGCCAGGAGAAGGAGATCGGCTCCCCCATCCGGTAACGCCGGCCGAACCACCCGAACATAGCCTCCAAAAAACGCGGCGCCGGCTTAATGCCGGCGCCGCGTTTTATCAGCCAGGGGCGATAGATTGAACGAATTGATGCCTGCTGTTATGCATCCCGTTTTCTGGAGGCCCGGCCTCCGGCGGCGGGATTCTTTGCTTGCAAAGAACCCCGGGAAGAAACAACCAGGGCCTGCGGGCCCTGGACCCGGGGCCCCGCGGCGGTGGGGTTCAGGTAACCCGTAAAACCTGAAAGCGCTCAGGGCTCGGTTCGGCCTGTGCCCGTTGGTAGTAGGGCTGCCGCCCCTGCGGCACATGACCCACCCAGACTTGGTAATAGTTGCGGTTCAATGGGTGCCTAAAAAGCCGCACGGACTGCCATGCCCCGTTCCCGTCATTGCGAGGGCCGCAGGCCCGCGGCAATCCGTCTTCTCCCCCCCGCCCTTTAACGCTCACGCCACGCCCTGCACTGCTCAATCCGCTTCCCGCCGTCGCCCTGCTCCGCGTCGTAGCTGAACTGGTGCAGCAGGGCGCAGGGGAAGTCCGGGCACAGCCCGCAGTGCTCCAGACCCCTGCCCTCGCAGCAGGCCTTCACCGGGCAGCTCTCCCCCCAGAACGGCCTGTCGATGTTCACGCAGCCCTTGCAGCCCGTCTGCTCCCTGTACCCACATTCGCCGCACAGGATCCCGCATCTGGATTCCACCATATTGCACGCCTCCTTTTTTGAATAAGGATAGCACGGGCAACAGGACAGCTGTATGTCATCATTCGGCGTAAAAGTTCAAACTCTTTTCCAGCCGCGCCCGCAGCTCCCCCCGCAGCGCCCGCGGCTCCAGAAGCTCGGCCCGGTCCCCGAAGCCCAGCACCCACGTTATGAGGTACTCCCGGTCCGTAAAGGGGAGAGCGACGCGCAGCCGCCCGTCCGGCAGGGTCTCATAGCAGTCCGGGCCGTACTCCTCGACGAGGCGGTATTTTACCCGCCCGTCGAACAGGATCACCGCCCGGATTTTCTCGGAGAAGCGCCCGTGAAAGTCCAGCGCCTCTTCTGGGATTTCTCGCGCCTCAAAGGGCTCCTGCGTGCTGCGCAGGCCCCAGAGCCGGTTGAGCTTGAACAGCCGGAAGGCCGCCCGCGCCCCGTCGTACCCCAGCACGTACCAGTTCGACCACTGGAACACGATGAGGCAGGGCTCCAAAACCACCTCCCGCTCGCCGCCCGCGCTGCAGTAGGAAAAGCCGATCTTCGTCCCGCCGTCGATGGCCCGCCGGATGGCCTCAATCTTGGGGGCCAGGGTGTCCTTATAGTGGGAGGAGAGGTCGATCAGGATGTGGCCCCCCGCGTCCAGCCCGCTTTTCCCGAACTTTTCGGCGATGCCGCGGTAGTTCCTGTCCTGCGCCACGCTGTCCAGCCCGGCCAGCCCGGTGAAAATATCCCGCAGCTCCTCCTGGGTAAAGACGGTCTTGTCGATCCTGTACCCGTCGGCCAGGGTGATCCCGCCGTTGGCCCCCTGGAGGGTGACCACCGGGACGCCCGCCCGGCAAATATCCTCCACGTCCCGGCTGATGGTGCGCTTGGACACCTCAAAGCGCTGGGCCAGATAGGCGGCGGTCACTTTTTCCCGCTGTAACAGCACCGTGATGATGCCGATCAGCCTGTCGATTTTCATGCCCCGGTCCCCTTCCTTAAAAGAGGAGCGCGGCACGGCTTCCGCCGTGCCGCGCTCCTTGTCTTTACATACCCGCCAGCTGGCCCTCCAGCTTGGCGATGAGGGCGGACAGCTTGGCCTCCCGCTCCCGCTCGGCCTCCACCACGCTGGCGGGGGCCTTGTTCACGAAGCCGGGGTTGCCCAGCTTGGCGCTGAGCTTGGCCAGCTCCGCCCGGTTCTTGCCCAGCTCCTTTTCGATCCGGGCGCGCTCCTTCTCCAGGTCCACCAGGTCGGCCAGGGGCATGGAGATCCGCGCGGCGTGGGTCACGATGGAGACGGTGCCCGCCTCGTCCGCCGCCGCGTCGGACGCCCCGGTCACCTCCACCTCGCCGGCGTAGGCCAGGCGCTTGAGGAAGGGCACGCCCTGCCGGAAGATCCCCTCCTCCACCGTGGAGATTGTGAGGGCCGCCTTCCGGGAGGGGGGCACGTTCATCTCGGCCCTGCGGGTCCGGATGGCCCGGATGGCGTCCATAATCAGCTCCATGGCCTTCTCCTCCTCGGGGAAGTCCAATCCGGCGCAATACTCCGGCCACTGCTGGAGCATGAGGAAGTCGCCCTCGTGCGGCAGGGCCTGCCAGATCTCCTCGGTGATGAAGGGCATGAAGGGGTGCAGCAGCTTGAGGGTCTGGGTGAGCACGTAGCACAGCACCTGCTGCGCCCGCTCCTTGGCCCCCGCGTCCTCCCCCTGGAGGCGGGACTTGGTCAGCTCGATATACCAGTCGCAGTAGTCGTCCCAGATGAAGTCGTAGATCTTCTGGGCGGCCACGCCCAGCTCGTAGCGGTCCATGTTCTCGGTGATGGCGGGGATGGCCGCGTTGAGCTTGGAGAGGATCCACTTGTCCTCCAGCTCCAGCCGGTCGGGCAGCTCGCACTTGTCGATGGTCAGGTTCATCATCAAAAAGCGGCTGGCGTTCCAGATCTTGTTGGCGAAATTGCGCATGGCCTCGCACCGGCCGGGGAGGAAGCGCATGTCGTTGCCGGGGGAGTTGCCGGTAATGAGGTTGAAGCGCAGCGCGTCCGCGCCGTACTGCTCCGCCATCTCCAGCGGGTCGATGCCGTTGCCCAGGGATTTGGACATCTTGCGGCCCTTGTCGTCCCGCACCAGCCCGTGGATGAACACGGTGTGGAAGGGGGGCTTGCCGGTGTGCTCGCAGCCGGAGAAGATCATCCGGGCCACCCAGAAGAAGATGATGTCGTAGGCGGTGACCAGCACGTCGGTGGGGTAGAAGTACTTAAAATCCTCGGCGTTTTCATCCGGCCAGCCCAGGGTGGAGAAGGGCCACAGGGCGGAGGAGAACCAGGTGTCCAGCACGTCCTCCTCCTGGTGGATGTTGTGGGAGTGGCAGTGGGCGCACTCGGTGGGGTCGGTCTCGGACACGGTCATTTTCCCGCAGTCGTCGCAGGTCCAGGCCGGGATGCGGTGGCCCCACCAGAGCTGGCGGGAGATGCACCAGTCGTGGACGTTCTCCATCCAGTTGGTGTAAATCTTGGAGAAGCGGTCGGGGACGAATTTCAGCTCCCCGTCGTTCACCACCCGCAGGGCCTCCTGGGCCAGGGGCTCCATCTTCACGAACCACTGGGCGGAGATCAGCGGCTCCACGTCGGTGCCGCAGCGGTAGCAGGTGCCCACGTTGTGCACGTGCTCCTCGGTCTTTTCCAGCAGGCCCAGCGCCTCCAGGTCGGCCAGAATCACCTTGCGGGCCTCGTAGCGGTCCAGGCCCTGGTACTTGCCGCCCAGGGCGTTGATCTTCCCGTCGTCGTCCAGCACCCGGATGGACTCCAGGTTGTGCCTGAGGCCCACCTCGAAGTCGTTGGGGTCGTGGGCGGGGGTCATCTTCACGCAGCCGGTGCCGAATGCCATGTCCACGTACTCGTCGGCCACGATGGGGATCTCCCGGTCCATCAGGGGCAGGATGCAGGTCTTGCCCACCAGGTCCGTGTAGCGCGCGTCGTTGGGGTTGACCGCCACGCCGGAGTCGCCCAGCATGGTCTCGGGCCGGGTGGTGGCCACCACCACGTACCGCCCCGGCTCCCCCTTCACGGGGTATTTCAGGTGCCACAGGTGGCCGGGCTTCTCCTGGTACTCCACCTCCGCGTCGCTCAGGGCGGTGGTGCAGTGGGGGCACCAGTTGATGATCCGGCTGCCCTTGTAGATAAGGCCCTTCTCGTACAGGGACACGAACACGTGCCGCACCGCGTCGGACAGGCCGTCGTCCATGGTGAAGCGGGCCCGGGACCAGTCGCAGGACGCGCCCAGCTTCTTCTGCTGCTGCACGATGCGCCCGCCGTACTTGGCCTTCCAGTCCCACACCCGCTCCAGGAATTTCTCCCGGCCCAGGTCGTAGCGGGTGAGGCCCTCCTCCTGGCGCAATGCCTCCTCCACCTTGATCTGGGTGGCGATGCCCGCGTGGTCGGTGCCGGGCACCCACAGCGCGGCGTACCCCTGCATGCGTTTGAAGCGGGTCAGGATGTCCTGCACGGTGCAGTCCATGGCGTGGCCCATGTGCAGCTGCCCCGTCACGTTGGGGGGCGGCATCACGATGGTAAACGGCTTCTTGTCCGGGTCGCGGCGGCCCTCAAAGCAGCCGCTCTTCTCCCACATCTCGTAAATACGGCCCTCAACCTCCTGGGGTTCGTATGCCTTCGGCAGTTCCTTTGCCATGTTCATTCACTCCTAAATCGTCTCGCCCTGCGCTAACGGCAGGCGGTCATTTCCTTGTCCGTGCGCCCGGCCAGAAAGGCGCGGAATTCCTCCGCCGTGCCCTGGGTAAAGCCCTGCTTGTCCAGGATAAAGCCGGTGCGCGCGTCCATGAAGAGGAAGAAGTACGCCCCGCTCTCGCACAGGGCGTAGATCTGGTTGTAGCCGTGCTTCTCGCTGGCCTTGCCGTCGGTGAGGGCGAAGCCCTCGTCCACGAAGGTGTAGGTGATCTCGGGGGCCTCCCCCTTCCTGCCCCGCCCGGCCTGCCAGGCCGCGAAGCGGGTGTAGCATATTCCCAGCGCCACGAAGAGCACGCCCAGCACCACGCCCAGCACCCGGAAGGCCGTGGGGGGGTCCCCGCCCGCCATGGCCACGCCCGTGGTGACCAGGAACACCGCGCCGATGATGACGAAGGTCAGGCGGGTGAACAGGTTCTTCCGCCTGGCCACCGTGGCGGCCGCCGCGTGCTGGAACGCGCTGATCGCCCGGCCGTCCGTGCGGGTTTTGACTTCAAATCTCATTTTGCACCTCCGAAAAGTTTTGTTGAAAAAAACGCCCTGAGCCGTCGGCTCAGGGCGAAATCAATCCGTGGTACCACCTGAATTCGGGCATTCGCCCGCACTCGTAAGCGTCCGTAACGCGGACGTGGCGCCGGGGCTTGCCGCAGCTGGGCTCCGGGGCTCAGGGACGACCTTCCGCGCGCTTCCGGGAGGCCTTGCACCAAACCGGCCCCTCTCTGTACCTTGCCACGCGCGTACTGCTTCCCATCCTCGCCTTTTGCAGTATAACTTTCATTAGTATATGCAAAGGCGGGAAAAATGTCAAGGACAATCGCGATTTGGCCCATTTCCGGCGAGGGGCTTGGTAAGCATCGGGCAATATGCTATAATCACGATAAAGCTGGCGAATCTCAAATGAGAGAGAATGGGCGGGTGGAGATGAAAGAGATTATTCGCTTTTTTGAGGCGAACGTGAATGGCAAAACGCTGTATACAAAGGAATTGGTATACGAACTGGAGCATGGCGCGTTGCAGGGCGTTTACTCTGATCAAATATCCTTTTCCAATCTGAAGTATTCGCAAAGTGGTTTTCAGCTGGATATGTTTATTGTATCCAACGAAAAGATCTGGCTCCTGGGCGCGGGTGGACAGCGGGAGGAGCTGCGAAAAGACTTCAGCGGCGTATCCCTGTTCCGTTTTGAATTGGCGCAGAGAAAAAGCACAAATGATGTGACCGGCTGTTTTCGGTTCATTTCCGCTTCAGGAAAAAATGTGGCGGCAGAGGCTGTCGTAAGCGGTATTTATGATGTTCGGCTTGATAACGGTGTGCTGAAATTATCGGAAGATCAGGTTTTGTACCGGGATCAGCCGGTACAGGGCGGGCGGTTCAAGCCAGTTTCATTTCAATCGGAGCATCGTTTTTATGTAAAGGACGAAAAGCTGCATTACGAATATGATGGAACGTCTTTTGACGTTGACACAAAAACCATGCGGCGACGAGACAGCGCTGATGCCTTTCCCCCGTTTATTTCAATCGAGCGGTAATCCATATTCCATAAAAACACGGCGGCGATTTCAAATTTGAGGAGTAAATGCATGACTGAGCGGGAAAAGATGTTGGCCGGACAGCTTTATGATTGCGGCGATGCGGAATTATTGAAGCAATGGCACAAAGCGAAAGATTTAATGAGAGATTATAACAATACCGACTCGGCGGATATAGAGAAGAAGAAAAATATTTTAAAGCAGCTGTTGGGTGGAAGCGGAGATAGCCTTTGGATTACAGCCCCGTTCTATGTTGACTATGGCAACAATATTTACTTTGGGAATAACTGTGAAGTCAATATGAATTGTACTTTTTTAGATGATAATATCATCCAAATTGGAAATAATGCGCTCATTGCGCCCAATGTGCAAATTTATACCGCATATCATCCAACAAACGCTATCGCCCGCTTCGGGCAGCCAGGACAAGATGGTTCCTTCGCGTTTTGTAAAACACAAACCGCGCCGGTTATCATTGGGGATCGTGTATGGATTGGGGGAGGGGCCATCATCATGCCGGGCGTTACGATTGGGGATAACGTCGTAATTGGGGCAGGGAGTGTCGTCACAAAAGATATTCCCAGCAATTCCATAGCATACGGAATTCCTTGCCGGGTGGTGAGGGAAAACAACTGAATTTCTGTAACGCACATTTTCCAATTTACCGGTTGTATTTATCCGCGCCATTGTGGTATCAGACGTAGTAACGACTCAACAAAAGTTGAAGGCGGGGACGGAATGGACGAAAGAGAATTGCTCGAGCACCTGGATCGGCTGCACACAACGGATATGGGGGCCGCCAGGATCAAGCGGAACCTGGCGCTTACGGCGCCCGACGCCGTGGCCTGGTGCAGGGATCGCATCCTGCGCCCGGACGCGCGGATTACGCGCGCGGGCAAGAACTGGTATATCGCCACAGACGGCTGCCGGATCACCGTGAACGCCTCCAGCTACACGGTCATCACGGCCCACAAGGAGGAGACTTGAGGCATGGCGGACACAAACATCAAGCTGTACATGGTCACGATGGACTGCAAGGACCCCTACGCGCTGGCAAAATTCTACGCGGATCTGCTCCAATGGGTCATCCCGTTCCACGACGAGGACTGGGCCTGCGTGGGCCCCCCGGGGACGGAGCAGGGGGCCTACCCCGGCATCACGTTCCAGCGCAATCCCGCGTACGTCCCGCCCGTGTGGCCGGAGCAGCCCGGGGCCCAGCAGACGATGGCGCACCTGGATTTCGCCGTCAACGATTTGGAGGCGGCGGTGCTGGCCGCCGTGGGCTGCGGGGCCCGGGTGGCGGACGGGCAGTGCTCCGACGGCTGGACGGTCATGCTCGACCCCGCCGGGCACCCCTTCTGCCTGTGCGGGATGGGGCCGCTCTTCGACAGCCCGCATTTCGCGCTGCGATAGCAAAAAAACCTGAAAACCGGGGGCCGCTTACAAGCGGCCCCCGGTTTTTGTCCGTTCTACTCCTCCGGCCTGCCCCGCACCGGGCTGCGGGTGAAGTCGGGGGTAATCTTGTTGGCCTCCAGGATGTCCCCCAGCGCGTCCACGTACTTCTCCGCCTTGTGGACGGCGAAATTGTTGGCGTCGATGGGGATGTCCAGCTCGTCCATGCGCCGGATGCTCCAGATATAGAGCATGTCCAGCGCGGGGATGACCTTCTCCCCCGCCGGGGTGAGCACGTACTCCACCTTGGGGGGCACCGTGTCGTAGGAGATCCGGCGCACCAGCCCGTCCTCCGCCAGCTCCTTAAGCTGCTGGCTGAACACCTTCTCCGAGATGGGCAGCTCCTTCAGCGTCTGGTTGAAGCGGATGCTGCCCCAGATGTAGATCTCGTGGAGAATGGTCATCTTCCATTTCCCGCCGATACAGTGGCGGATATAGTGGTAGGGGTTCACCGGCTCTTCCATCTCCGTACGGGTTGCCATCGCTCTCCCACCCTTCCTGTTAAAACTTTAACCATAGTATACCGTGTTTTATCCCCGGGGACAAGAGGCGCGTGACGGCGGCCGCCAAATCTTTCGCCTGCTATTTGTACAGACTGTACAGTATAAATCACCATTTTTCGTCATGTCTCCCAAATTATAAGCCCGGCTTATCGTCGCCTTGTACAAAAATCAGCTACTTACCATTTGGTATCTGCTTACTTTTTGGTAATTTGATTACATTCTTGTGCGTATTGCACGTTTTATTTGTACACTTTATACTAACGCCAGAAGCGAAGGGGGCGGCGAGAGCCCCCAATCAGACAGTGAAAGGATGATCGTCAAATGATCAAGCGCACTCTGGAAGAGCTCAGCACCTATGAGGCCCCCGGCCACTTCGGCGTGTCCTGCATGCGGATTCACGGCAAGGAGGAGACCGGCGCCCAGAAGTTCTGGATCGGCCAGTCCGTGTTCCTGCCCGGCGGCGGCGCCGAGTACGCCTACGAGGACAACCCGCTGGAGAAGGTGTACTACGTGCTGGAGGGCGAAATGACCGTCACCGACAAGGCGGGCAAGAAGTACGTCATCCACAAGGACGAGGCCATCTCCTTCCCCCCCAACGAGGGCCGCTACCTGAAGAACGAGACCAACCGCCCCGCGCGTATGCTGGTCATCATCAACTACCCCGACGCGCAGTAAAGAAGGAGGAACTACAAAATGGCTATTAACGTGACCAAGAATCTGGTTGACAACCTGTTTTCCATTGAGGGCAAGGTCGCCATCGTCACCGGCGCCACCGGCGCCCTGGGCGGCGCCATCGCCATGGGCTACGGCCTGGCCGGCGCCAAGGTGGTGGCCACCGCCCGCAACGAGAAGAAGCTCCAGGCCGTGGTGGAGCAGGTCAAGGCCGCCGGCTGCGAGATCACCGGCTTTGTGGCCGACCCCGGCAGCGAGGCCGACGTGCAGAACCTCATCAAATGCGCGGTGGACACCTACGGCGAGCTGAACATCCTGGCCGTCGCCCACGGCTTCAACAAGCCCCAGAACATGCTGGAGCAGTCCGTGGCCGACTGGCAGTACATCATGGACGCCGACCTGAAGAGCGTGTACGTGGTCTCCAAGTACGCCGCCCAGCAGATGGCCGACCAGGGCAAGGGCGGCAAGCTGGTGGTGGTCTCCTCCGCCCGCTCCAAGATGGGCATGGCCGGCTACACCGGATACTGCGCCAGCAAGGGCGCCTGCGACCTGATGATCCAGTCCATGGCCTGCGACCTGTCCGCCAAGTACAAGATCAACGTCAACACCATCAACCCCACCGTCTTCCGCTCCGACCTGACCGAGTGGATGTTCGACCCCGAGTCCGCCGTGTACCAGAACTTCCTCAAGCGCCTGCCCATCGGCCGGCTGGGCGAGCCCGACGACTTCCTGGGCCTGGCCATCTTCCTGGCCGCCCCCGCCTCCGACTTCCTCACCGGCGGCAACTACGACGCCACCGGCGGCTACTGGGCCTGCTAGTAAAAAGCCCGCGGGCTTTTTACTGACAAGGAGGAAAACGACTTGAAAAACATCAAAAACATTCTCATCTGCGGCGCGGGTATGATGGGCAAAAACATCGGCTTCGTCTTTGCGTCCAACCCGGACTTCAAAGTCGGCCTGTACGACCTGTACCCCACCGATGTTGAGGCGGGCATCCGCGCCAACACGAGGCAGCTGGTGGAAAAGGGCGTACTGACCGAGCAGGAGCTCGCCGCGCGCCTGTCCCGCATCTCCTTCACCAGCGACATCGACAGCGCGCTGGTAAAGGACGCCGACCTCGTCATCGAGGCCGTGTTCGAGGACATGGGCATCAAGCGGGAGACCTTCGCCAAGCTGGAGGCGCGCTGCCGCCCGGATACCATCTTCTGCACCAACTCCTCGGTGATGAGCCCCTCGGAGATCTCCGCGCAGCTCAAGCACCGGGAGCGCTTCGTGGGCACCCACTTCTGGAACCCCGGCCACCTCATCCCCCTGGTGGAGGTGGTCAAGTCGGACGCCTCCAGCGAGGAGACCGCCCAGACCGTCATGGAGGTGCTGCGCTCGGTGGGCAAGCGCCCGGTGCTGTGCAAAAAGGACGTGCCCGGCTTCATCGCCAACCGGATGCAGCACGCCCTGTGGCGGGAGGCCATCTCCATCGTGGAGCACGGCATCGCCGACGCCGCCACCGTGGACGAGGCGGTGCGCTGCTCCTTCGGCCTGCGCCTGCCCCAGCTTGGGCCCATGGAGAACGCCGACATGGTGGGCACCGATCTGACCTACAACATCCACGACTACATCCTGCGCGACCTGGAGTCCTCCCCCGAGCCCTCCCCCCTGCTCAGGCAGCTGCGGGACGAGGGGAAGCTGGGCTTCAAGTCCGGCGAGGGCTTCCAGAGCTGGACGCCCGACCAGGTGGCCCAGTCCAACGCGGAGCTCAACGACTACCTTATCCGTATGCTCTACGGAAAATAACCCCTTCACCATCCCTCCCCCCTGGAACTACCCCTCACCAGAAGCCAACCCTTTACTAAATAAGGAGGAACCTATATTATGGGTAAGAAAGTTTTCGTCGACCTGACCCACCCCTTCAGCGCCGAAATCCCCCGCTGGCCCTACTTTGACAAGCCCACCATCGACAACGCCCACACCATGGCCAAGGGCGGCGTACTGACCTCCAAGATCACCTGCACCATGCACACCGGCACCCACTGCGACGCCCCCCGCCACGTGATGGAGTACGAGTTCGACGGCCGCCGGGCCCGCTACACCCACGAGATGCCCGTGGACGCCTACGCCGGCGAGGCCGTGGTGATCAAGCTGGACGTGGAGCCCTGGACCCTCATCAACGACAAGCACCTGGACGAGGCCTGCGCCAAGTGCGGCGTGGACCCCGACAGCCTGAAGGGCAAGGTGCTGTGCCTGAACACCGGCATGCACCGCCTGTTCGACGACTCCAAGGCCTACTACCACTACTCCATCGGCACCGGCGTGGATGCCGGCAAGTGGTTCGTCAAGCACGGGGTGAAGTGCGTGGCCATGGACAGCCAGGCCCTGGACCACCCCCTGCACACCGCCATGGGCAACAACGGCATGACCCGCATGAACCTGCTGGGCTCCACCGGCAAGCCCATCACCGAGGAGTACAAGGAGCTCTTCGGCGAGGAGGCCTACGCCGAGTTCGACAAGTTCGAGTACATCCGCATCCACGGCCAGGCCGCCTACGACGAGAAGTTCGGCGAGCTGGAGGACCTGGGCATCTGGGGCACCTGGGAGCCCTGCCACAAGGAGATGCTGGGCCACGGCATCGTGGGCGTGGAGAACCTGGGCGGCGACCTGGACAAGATCCCCGCCGGCAAACCCTTCCACTTCTACTGCTTCCCCCTGCGCTGGTACATGGGCGACGGCGCCATGGCCCGCTGCGTGGCCGAGATCGACGAGGACGAGATCGACAAGTCCGTGCCCGACCGTACCTACAAGTACGGCGGCACCGGCTACGCCGAGGAGTCCGGCAACGGCGGCAGCGGCCTGGAGTACATGCGCAAGCTCTTCTCCCGCAACAAGTAAGAATTCAATGCCCGTCACGGGCGGGGAACGCCTCCGGCTTCCCCGCCCTTTGTGGGTGCAACCCCGCCGGCCCGGTCCTCTGTTTCTCTGTTAACGGTGAGCGGGGCTAAATTTTGACTCAAGGAGAGAAACCTATTTTATGAAGAAGGTAAACAGTCTGCCTGACGGCAACAAGAACTCCATTTTCCGCTTCGGCGGCTGGGGATGGCTCACCATCATCTACTGCCTGCTGATGTTCTTCCTCTACGTGGGCATGTGCAACGACGGCTCCAACATCTCCGCCCCCAACGTGGCCGCCGCCCTGGGCGTGGAAAACGGGCTCATCATGAACATGAACTCCGTCGCCGGCCTGGTGGGCGTGGTGTTCTTCATCATCGCCGGGCAGATTAACCGCAAGATCGGCCCCCGCCTCACCTCCGGCATCTGCACCATCGTGGCCGGCATCGCCTACATCATCGCCTGCAACGCCCCCAGCGTGCCCCTGTACTGCGCCGCCATGTGCTTCGTGTACGGCGGCATCATGTCTGCGGGCTACGTGGCCGGCGGCACCCTGGTGGCCTCCTGGTTCCCCAAGAAGAAGGGCATCGTCATGGGCTACACCACCATGGGCCATAACTTCGCCTCCGCCTTCTACGTGCAGCTCGTCTCCATCCTCATCGGGCCCACCGTGCTCAAGAACATCGGCGCGGGCGTGGTGCCCATCGGCATCGCCGCCGTGGTGCTGGGCGTGCTGGGCATGATCTTCATCCGCAACACCCCCCAGGAGCGCGGCCTCAACCCCGACAACGTGTCCGACGACATCTATCAGAACGAGTACGACACCGTGGACGACGTGAGCGACGGCGGCTGGACCACCGGCAAGCTGCTGAAAACCCGTGAACTCTGGCTGGCCGCAATTACCACCGGTTTCTTCCAGATCTGCTCCGTGGGCGTCATGAGCCAGCTGGTGCTGCGCAACGTGGAGCTGGGCCTGGACCAGCAGTCCGCCCTGAACGTGATGACCGTGCTGGCCCTGGGCGGCGTGGTCGGCTCCTGGCTGGTGGGCGTCATCGACGAGAAGCTGGGTACCAAGAAGACCATGATCGGCTTCGGCGTGTGGTACTGCATCGCCCTGCTGCTCAACTTCACCGCCGTGGACCACATGACCCCCCTGGTCTATGTCTCCCTGTTCATGATCGCCATGGGCATCGGCGGCTCCGCCAACTTCACCACCTCCCTGCCCACCTCCATCTTCGGCCGCCACGGCTTTGACAAGGTCAATTCCGTCATCTTCCCCATCCAGGGCGCTATCACCGCCCTGTGCTTCGCCGTCAACGGCATCGTGCAGCTGCTCACCGGCGGCCAGATCCGCATGGCCTACCTGGTGTTCGCGGGCGTGGCCCTGGTCAACGTGCTGCTGGTGCTGACGGTGGACGAGCACAAGTACAACCGCGACTGGAAGGCCGCGGCCCAGAAGCACTAACACTACGTTTTAAGAGGGTATTGCCATGACGAACAAGCTGATTATCACCGTGGCCACCACCGGCGCGTGGCCCAAGAAGGAAAATAACCCCAACGTGCCCATGACCCCAGCGGAGATCGCCGAGGACGTGTTCGCCTGCTGGAAGGCGGGCGCCGCCGTGGCCCACCTGCACATGCGGGACGACGCGGGCAACGGCACCATGGACGCGGCCAAGTTCCGGGAGACCGTGGCGCTGCTGCGCAAAAACCACCCGGAGTGCGACATCATTCTGAACATGACCACCTCGGGCGATTTGAACGCCACCGACGAGACCCGGCAGGCCCACCTGCAGGAGCTGCGCCCCGAGATGGGCTCCTACGACTGCGGCAGCATGAACTGGCTCAACTCCAGCCTCTTCCTCAACCCCCCCAA
Source organism: Oscillospiraceae bacterium (assembly GCA_022846095.1). Taxonomy (NCBI): domain Bacteria; kingdom Bacillati; phylum Bacillota; class Clostridia; order Eubacteriales; family Oscillospiraceae; species Oscillospiraceae bacterium. The sequence goes on from AP025583.1 coordinate 3,150,840, forward strand.
ATTCCTGGAGGAGCTGGGCCGGAACATGCAGGCGTGGAACGTGAAGCCCGAGATCGAGGCCTTCGACCCCGGCATGATCGCCAACGCCGCCTACTACCTGAAAAAGGGCGTGCTCAAGGCCCCCCTGCACTTCCAGTTCTGCATGGGCTGCGCCAACGGCATCCCCGGCTCCATGAAGAACCTGCTGTTCATGAAGGAGACCATGGACACCCTCTGCCCCGGCTCCACCTGGAGCTGCTTCGGCGTGGGCCACTCCGCCATGGAGATGCTCTACGGCGCCGTGGCCCTGGGCGGGCACATCCGCGTGGGCATGGAGGACAACGTCATGTACGCCAAGGGCCAGCTGGCCCAGAGCAACGTGCAGTTCGTGGAGCGGGCCCGCCGCGTCAGCGAGGAGTACGGCCGCCCCATCGCCACCCCTGACGAGGCCCGCGCGATCCTGGGCCTGGGCAACTAGCATGAGCTGGGGCGCCTGCTACATGTACTACCGCTGCCCCGCCTGCGGGAAGCGCTTCAAGTACGCCACCGACCTCATCCCCGTGTTCGGGCCGGACTTCGGGCGCTGCCCGGACTGCGGCGGCGCGGGCGACTACGAGAAGGACGGCGCCCGCACCCCCGACGACGCGCTCTACGAGGAAGTGGAGTAAGGGCGGGCATCACTCAAACCATCCCCACTCTGGCCCCCTTATGAAGGGGGCTGCCGCCGCAGCGGCTGGGGGATCTGACCCCTCCGCCCGCTCTGCGGGCACCTCCCCTCATAGGGGAGGTCTTGAGCCGCCATATCCCCCTTCATGAAAGCGGGAGGGCGCGTCCAATTGGACGCGCCCTCCCGCTTTCATTTTCCCTTTTCTATTGCAGGAACGCCCGGTACTCGTCCGCTGCGCGCACCCGGCCCACCGCCGAGAGGGAGGCGCGCTTGAAGTCAAACAGCTCCTCCGCCAGCGCCCGGACGCCCTGGGCCGTCACCGCGTCGTAGTGTGCGATGATCTGCTCCGGCTCCAGCACCCGGCCCTGCATCAGCTCGCCCCGGCCCAGGTTGCTCATGTGGGCCTGGGTGGACTCCAGCCCCATGAGCACGTTGGCCTTGGACTGCTCCCGCGCCCGGTCCAGCTCCGCCGGGGTGACCCCGTGCTGCGTGAAGTCCCGCACCGCGGCGCAGATGGTCTCCAGCGCCTCCCGCTCGGTCTCCTTCCCCAGGGCGGTGTAGATGGCGAAAAGCCCCGTCTCCGCGTGGCCCGCGCCGTAGGAGTAGATGGAGTAGCACAGCCCGCGCTGCTCCCGCACCTGCTGCCACAGCCGGGAGGACATGCCGCCCCCCAGCAGGGAGGACAGCAGCTGGAGCGTGAAGCGCCGTTCGTCCCCATAGGCCAGGCCCGGGAAGGCCAGGGTGATGTGGTTTTGCTCGATGGCCTTCTTCTTCACCACCACCGCCGGGGCGTAGGCCACCGGCTTCACCGGGGGCAGCGCGCCCCCCGCCATGGCCGAGAAGCGCTCCTTCAGCCCCTCCACGTCCGCCGGGGTGAAGCTGCCCGCCAGGGACACCACCACGTCCCCGGGCAGATAGCGGGCGGCCATATACTCCTTCAGCCACGCCCCCGTCATCTTCTCCAGGGTGGCGGCCCTGCCCAGGATGGGCCGGGCCAGAGGGGTGCCCTTGTAGACCGCGGAGAGCAGCCGCTCGGCGCACAGGTCCTCCGGATTGTCCTCGTACATGCCGATCTCCTCCAGGATGACCCCCCGCTCAGTGGCCACGTCCGCCTCGTCGAAGCGGGAGGAGAAGAACATATCGCACAGGATGTCGGCCGCCCGGGGCAGGTGCACGTCCAGCACCCGGGCGTGGAAGCAGGTGCACTCCTTGGTGGTGAAGGCGTTGACCTGCCCGCCCACCGCGTCCATCTCCTCGGCCAGCTCCGCCGCGGTGCGGCGGGCGGTGCCCTTGAACACCATGTGCTCGATGAAATGGGCGGCGCCGTTCTCCGCCGCCTTTTCGTGGCGGGAGCCGCTGCCCACCCAGATGCCCAGCGCCGCCGAGCGAACGCCGGGCACCGCCTCGGTCAGAATACGCACGCCGTTGGGAAGTGTGATTTTTTCGTACATGTCCTACCTCGTTTGCTTTTTTTCTATATTATATCCACCGGGCGGATACAATGCAAGCATTCCCGCGTGCGGCGGAGATAAAACGAGCATTTTTGAGAAAACAAAAGCTACGGCCTGCGCAGCATCCCGGTTGAACCCCCGGGGCCTGAAACGGTCGTTTTACGCGCTTTGACAATCACGTGATTGTTTTGTATAATCTAGTTACCCTAAGAGAAGGAGGAAGGACTATGAAGGATAGGCTGCCGGGAACCACCATTGAGGTGGATTTGAGCAGGCCGGACGCGGCCGAAGCCCTACTCTCCCCCCTCTTTCTCGCGGGCGGGCTGATGCTGTCACAGGTGGCGCGGCTCACGGGGCTGGAGCCCTACGTCATCCAGAACTGGGTGCGGCGGGGGTACGTGGCCCCGCCGGTGAAACGGCGGTACAGCCGCCGCCAGTTCTGCCGCATCGCAGTCATCAACATGCTCAAGGATTCCCTGCAGCTGGAGAAAATCTGCGCGCTGCTGTCCTACATCAACGGGCAGCTGGACGACGAGAGCGACGATCTCATCGACGACTCCATGCTCTACGACGGCATCGTCCACGTGGTCTCCCAGGTGGGAGAGGCCCGCATCACCGACGCGGAGGAGCTGCGCGCCTGGTGCGCTGCGGCGCTGGCCGAATACCCAGAACCCGTCCCGGGCGCCCGGGCGCGGGTGGAGCGGGTGCTCCATATCATCCTGACGGCCTGGCTGGCCGGGCGCCTCAAACGGGAGGCCGAACAGCTTTTAGATAATTTACAGGAAACCATGTCATAAAACCCTGCGGAAAAACGTTATCCTATTAGAAACCTGAAAGGGAGGGAGTGTTGTTATGCTGGTGCTCTGGTGGCAATCGCTGAGCCTGTTGGAGCAGATTCTGCTCTACATCGCCGTGCCCGCCACCCTGATCCTGCTCATTCAGACCATACTGCTCTTTGTGGGCGGCGTGGCCGGGGGCGACGCGGACGCAGACGCGTCCTGCGACGGCGAGGTGCTGGATTCCGGCGTCATGGACGTGGGGGACGGCCTTGACCTGGACGGCGACGGAATCCCCGACCTGGAGCTGGACGCCGATCTGGACGCCGACGCCCCGGACGCCGGCGGCGACACGCCCGGCGACGGCGGCGACCCCCACGGCGACGCGGCCCACGCGGCCTCCGGGCTGCACGTGCTGACCGTGCGCGGCGTCATCGCCTTCCTGACCCTCTTCGGCTGGAGCGGCCTGGCCTTCTGCCAGACCGGGATGCCCGCCCTGCTGGCGGTGTTCCTGGCCGTCCCCGTGGGCCTGGCGGGCATGGTGGCCATCGCCCTGCTGCTGCGGGAGGCCCTCAAGCTCCAGTACGACGGCACCCTGGACCTGCGCAACGCCGTGGGTCTGGAGGGCAGCGTGTACCTCACCGTCCCGGCCCGGCGCGCCGCCCCCGGCAAGGTGAACGTATTGGTCCAGTCCCAGCTCAGGGAGTTCGAGGCCCTGACCGACAGCGAAACCCCCATCCCCACCGGGGCGGAGATCCTGGTCACCGCCCTGATCGGCGAAGACACCCTGCTCGTGGAAGAGAAGAAATAGGGGCCGCGGCCCCCAAGGAAGAAAGTGAGGTTACTCTATGCCAACCGGTCTGTTCGGAATGATTCTGACCTGCGTAATCGTGGTTATCGTCTTCTCCCTGCTGCTGTTCCTGCTCAAGCGCTACAAGAAGTGCCCCTCCGACAAGGTGATGGTCATCTACGGTAAGGTGGGCAGCAACAAGGACGGCTCCACCAAGTCCGCCCGCTGCATCCACGGCGGCGCCGCCTTTATCTGGCCCGTCATCCAGGCCTACGAGTTCCTGGATCTGACCCCCCTGTCCATCTCCGTGGACCTGGAGAGCGCCCTGTCCCGCCAGAATATCCGCATCAACGTGCCCTCCCGCTTCACTGTGGGCGTGTCCACCGAGCCCGGCATCATGCAGAACGCCGCCGAGCGCCTGCTGGGCCTGCGCCTGCAGGAGATCCAGGAGCTGGCCAAGGACATCATCTTCGGCCAGCTGCGCCTGGTCATCGCCACCATGGACATCGAGGAGATCAACACCGACCGCGACAAGTTCCTGGAGGCCGTCTCCCGCAACGTGGAGGGCGAGCTGAAGAAGATCGGCCTGCGCCTGATCAACGTGAACGTCACCGACATCTCCGACGAGAGCGGCTACATTGACGCCCTGGGCAAGGAGGCCGCCGCCAAGGCCATCAACGACGCCAAGAAGAACGTGGCTGAGAAGGACCGCGACGGCTCCATCGGCGAGGCCAACGCCCGCCGCGACCAGCGCATCCAGGTGGCCCAGGCCGACGCCACGGCCATCCAGGGCGAGAACTCCTCCAAGGTGGAGGTCGCCATGTCCAACGCCCAGCGCCGTGAGAAGGAGGCCGAGGCCACCCGTATCGCCACCGCCGCCGAGAAGATCGCCGCCGCCCAGGCCCTGGAGGAGGCCTACGCCGCCGAGCAGAAGGCCGAGGCCGCCCGTTTCGCCCGTGAGAAGGCGTCCCAGGAGGCCGACGTCATCGTCAAGGCTGAGATCGAGAAGCGCCGCAAGGAGCTGGAGGCCGAGGCCGAGGCCGAGCAGATCCGCCGCCGCGCCAAGGGCGAGGCCGACGCCATCCTGTCCAAGATGCAGGCCGAGGCCGACGGCGCCCAGGCGCTGCTGGTCAAGCAGGCCGAGGGCCTGCGGGAGATCGTGGCCGCCGCGGGCGGACAGGCCGACGAGGCCGTGCGCCTCATGCTGGCCGACAAGATGGAGCAGCTCATGCGCATCCAGGTGGACGCGGTGAAGAACATCAAGATCGACAAGGTCACCGTCTGGGACGGCGGCGAGGGCAAGGACGGCAAGACCGCCACCGCCGGCTTCGTCTCCGGGCTGATGAAGTCCATCCCCCCCATGAACGAGCTCTTCGACATGGCCGGTATGGAGCTGCCCAACTTCCTGGGCAAGGAGAAGGCCGGGGAGGTCCCCCAGGTCATCCCCGCCCCCGAGGCGCAGCCCCAGGCGGCCGAGGAGCCCCAGGCCGAATAACGCCCCGCAAAGAAACAGGGAGGCAGGTACCTTTGGTACCTGCCTCCCTGTGTATGCTGCCGCAGCTGGGACGGGAAGGGCCCGACCCTAATTTTGGCGTCCTTCTGCGCTTAGTGTGTTACGCCGCGGGTACGGTGAGCACCTGGCCAATCTGAATCCAGCTGGGGTCCTTGATCTGATCCTTGTTGGCGTCGTAGAGCACCGTCCACTTGGTGCCGGTGCCGTAGAGGCCCTGGGCGATGCTCCACAGGCTGTCGCCTGCCTTGACGGTGTAGGTATCCCCCGCGGGCGCCGGGGCGGGAGCGGGCGCCGGGGACGGCTCAGGCGTGGGAACGGGGGCCGGGGTGGGTTCAGGCGTGGGGGCCGGGGTCTCCCCCTCCAGGGCGGGCAGCTTGCCCGCCGCCCGCAGGGCCGGGCCGTTCAGGGACGCCACGTTGGGGGTGCGGCCGTCCTCGGAGGTGGGCACGGTCAGCACGCCGGAGCGGACCATCTCGTAGATCTGGTCCTTCTGGGGGTCGTCCAGGGGCGCGCCGACGATCTTCCAGTTGTGGTCGCATACGGGCATCAGGGGGCCGTCCAGGGCAGCCACGTAGTCGGTGATCATATCGCGGACCGCGCCGCCCTCGTAGTACACGTCGGACTCGTTAATAAGCCCCGCCCCCACCAGGCCGCCGTAGCGGTAGTTGTTGAGGGCCAGCTTGAGCACCTCGTCGTCCTTCAGGGGCTCGCCCTTGTAGGTGACGTTGACGATGCGCGACCCGGCGGGCTTGGAGATGTCGATCTCGTAGTTCACCCCGGCGAACATGTCGTAGTTGTACATGCGGATGTCCGGGTTGAAGCTGATGGTCACGTCGCCGGGCTGGTACTGGTTGAAGAAATTGCCCGCGTGCTCCTCCATGATGGCCTTGAGCTGCGCGCCCGTGACCGTCACGCCAAAGAGGGTGTTGTCGTACTTGTAGATCTTCACGCTGTCCCGGTTCAGGAAGGGGCCCTTCTCCAGGTTGGCGTCCTCGGTGAACAGGGCGGCCAGGGACACGTCGGCGCCGGCCTGCTCCATCTGCACCAGGTTCACAAGGTCGGTGATGGGGTTATCCTCGATGATGGCCCGGGGAATGCCGGGCAGGAGGTACACGGGGTCCATAAAGGTCTCCCCCACCTCGCCCACCTGCTTGGCGGCCAGGGTCAGGCTCTTGTCGTGCAGGTCCTTGAACTCGGCCAGGAAGGCCGCGTCGGGCTCCACGGTGGAGCAGTCGATGAGCTTGCCGGTGGTCTGATCCCGGTCCACCACCCACTTGCCGTCCTCCTGGGACAGGGTGATGCTCAGCTTGCCCACGTACTGGCCGTTGCTGCCGGGCTCCAGCACGGGGATGCCGCCGATGGTCTCCTCAATCTTGGAGTGGGCGTGGCCGATGAGCAGGGCGTCCATCCGGTCGCCGTAGGTCTCCGCCACCTGGCGCATCCCCTCGGTGCCGTACTCGCCGTCCAGGCCGTAGTGCACGCTGCCGATGATCACGTCGGCCTTGCCCTCCAGCTCGTCCAGGATCTTGCCGGTCTCCTCCATGGGCGTGGTGAAGGTCATGTTGTCGTAGTGGGTGGGGTCGGACTTCTCCCACTGGGGGATGTGGGGGGCGTCGATGCCGAAGATGGCCACCTTCACGCCGTCCACGTCGAAGATCTCGTAGGCGTCCAGCCAGCGGGTACCGTCGGCCTTGTAGATGTTGCCGGCCAGGGTGGTGCCCTCAAACTCCGAGATCTCCTTCTCCACATAGTTAAAGCCGAAATTGAACTCGTGGTTGCCCAGGGTCCAGGTGTCGTAGTCCAGGTAGTTGAGGGCGTGGATGATGGGGTTGGGCACGTCGTCCCTGAACTCCTGGATGTAGTTGGCCTGGGTCGTGTCGCCGGTGTCCACCAGCAGCAGATCCGGGTCGGCGGCGCGCTCCTGCGCGATGACGGCGGCCACGTGGGCCATGCTGGTGGCGTTTTCCTTGTTGGATGCGTAGTCGAAGGGATATACCATGCCGTGCAGGTCGCTGGTCTGGAGTACGGTGATGGTCCTGGTCTCCCCGGTGGCGGCGAAGCCGGGCACCGCCAGCCCCAGCGCCATAACCAGCGCCAGGACCAGTGCGAGGATCCGATTGCGTTTGCCTTGCATTCCCTATCTACCTCCAATCAAATTAGAGCCGCACTTCCTCGGGCTCCTATACAAATGATACAACAGCGCCCCGGTAAAATCAACCATTTTCCTGTGCACTTTCACAAAAAGTCACCCGCCCGCGGCATGAGCCGCGGGCGGGTAAAAAATTCTGCAGTTTTTCGTGACTTCAGCTGCTTACGCGGCCTTCTCGGCGGCGATGGGGGTGGAGAGCAGGGTCTGGAGGGAGTCCACCTGCTTCTGGGTCAGGCCGCAGGAGATCAGGTAGTCGGTGGCGGCCTTCTCCAGGTCCACCTTGGACAGGTCGGCGCCCTTCTCCAGGCCGGCCAGCTTGGCCAGGTCGGTGAGGACGTTGGAGGCGGCGATCTTCTCGTACTGCTCGCTGCCCTTCTCCACATGGTAGTAGTTGACGAAGGAGGTCATGTAGTCGTCCTTGATCTCCTGGACGGTGCCGCCCATCAGGCTCTCCAGCAGGATGGCCATAAAGCCGGCGCGGTCCTTGCCCTCGGTGCAGTGGAACAGGTAGGGGCCCTCGTGGCTGAGCATGAACTCGATGCCGTCCTGCATCTTGGCCTTGAATTCGTCGGCGTACACGTCCACGCCCATGTCCAGGGCGATGACGTCGCCGTCCTTGAAGGCCGCGGCGTAGTAGGGGGAGGCGAAGTTCTCGGTGTCGGCGATATAGCCCTTCAGCACCTCTTCGGAGTCGGCCAGGTTGATGAAGGTGTTGACGCCGGCGGCCTCAGCCAGCTTGTCGGCGGTGGAGGCGCGGCCCAGCTCGGGGTTGATGGGGCTGCTGGAGCGGTACAGGACGCCCTCGGCGATGTCGCCGATGGTGATGGGGCGGAAGTTGGCGAACACCTCGTCGCTGGCGTAGTCGGCGCGGACGTTGGTGCGCTTGGCGTCGATGTTGTGCAGCTCATACTCGTCCAGGTAGCCGCCGCGCTCGTTCATGGTGATGGTAACGGTGTCGCCCACCTTGACGCCGTAGACCTCGGCGAAGCTGCCGCGGTTGACGGCCAGCATCAGGGGGTCGTGGCCCTCCATCATCATGCAGATGTCGGTGTTCTGATCCACGTCGCTGAACGCGGTGCCCACGGGGACGATCACGGTCTTGCCGCCCACGGTGACGTTGACCAGATCGCCGGTGGCGTAGCCGGCGGCGCGGAAGTCGGCCTGGGTGATGTCCAGGTCGGCGTTGCCGTACTTGCCGACCTCGATGATCTTGGCGGAGACCTCCTTGGGCTCAACCACCACGGCGGGGGTGAGCTTGGAGAAGTTGAGCATGACCTGGGCCAGCTCGGCGCGGGTCAGGCTGCCCGTGGGGTTCAGGTTGCCCTTCTGGTCGCCCTTCATCAGGCCGCCGTAGTAGCAGAAGGTCATGCCGCTCAGGAAGTTCTCGGGGATGCTCTCGTAGTCGGGGGCCTCCCGCATGGCCATGCCGGCGGTATCCACGGTGATGCCCTTGTAGGCGGCGTAGTCGGCGATGATCTGGGCCAGCTCGGCGCGGGTGATCACGCCGTCGGCGCCGAAGGCCGCGTCTTTGAACAGCTTGACGGAGGCGGCCCAGTTGACGCTGTCGGCATACCACTTGCCGGCCACGTCGGCCACGGTGGCAGCGGCGGTGGGCTTGCCCTCCAGATTGTAGAGGATCTGGTAGATGGTGGCGCGGGTGACGGTGTTGGTCGCGGCGAACTTGCCGTTGCCGATGCCGGACATGATGCCCGCGTCGGTCACGTAGCCGGCGGCGGCGGCGTACCAGTCGGCGGCGCTCACGTCGGCATAGTTCACGGTGATGCGGCCGGCGCTCTTGCCGTACTTGTCGGCGGAGATGACGCCGCCCAGCTCGTTGGTGATGTAGTTCATGACCACCTCGTCCATGGGGACGCCCAGGTCATAGTTCACGCTGGCGGCGGCAAAGGCGTAGTAGGTATCGCCGCCGGAGGCCATAAAGTCGTTGGTGGCGATGGTGTAGGTAGCAGCGGGGTCAAAGGCCTTACCGCCCACGGACGCGATGGTCACGCGGCCGATGCTGGCGGGGGCGTAGTAGGTGGAGGCGGGGTAGAGCTCACCCTGGTCAAAGGCCACGGTGGTGTTGACGGTGAAGTCAATCCCGGAGACCTGGGGGAAGCCGCCGATGGCCTCGGGGGTGCAGTAGGTGGACGCCTCCAGGGCCTCCAGCAGCTCGGCGCCGGTGACCTTGACGATGTTCAGGGTGTTGCCGAAGGGCAGGACGGTGTTGATGTCCTTCTTGGTGACCTCGCCCGCGTTGATGGTGGCGCGGATGCCGCCGCCGTTGGTGACGGCCGCGTCCACCTGCTCGCCGGCCTGGGTGGCGCCCCAGACCAGGGCGTCGGTGATCAGATCGCCCAGGTTGGTCTCCTCCGTGCGGTTGCCGGGGGCCTTGGCGCCGTTGAGCTCCACGGCGCTGGTGGCGAACACGGTGCCGTAGTCGGCCTCGATCTCAGCCGCGATGGCCGCGGCGCGGTCGGCGATGGCCTGATCGGATGCGGTCATATCCTCGGTGGGCAGGTTCAGCGTGGCGATGCCGTCCTTGGCGATGACCACGGCGCCCACGTTGGCCAGCTTGGTGCCGGTGGAGGTCAGCAGGGTATCCCCCACCATGCCGGTGCCGTTGGTGGCCTCCTTGACGGCGGCCAGGTCGGAGTGGGAGTGGCCGTCGATGAACACGTCGATGCCGTTCACCTTCTCCAGCAGGTCGATGGAGCGGTTGCCGGTGGACTCGGCGTCAATGCCCAGGTGGCCAATGCAGATGATGAGCTCACAGCCGGCGGCCTTGAGCTCATCGACCTGCGCCTGGGCGCAGGCGAACATCTCGTCGCCGGCCAGGAAGCTCACGCCCTTGATTTTAGCGGGGTGGGCCTTCGTGGCGGTCTCGGGGGTGTCCAGGCCGAAGAAGCCGATCTTGGTGCCGTCGGGGGCCTCAAACACCTTGTTGGTGCCGAAGGCGGGCTTGCCCTCGTAGAGCACGTTGGCGGCCAGGATGGGGAAGTCGGCCTTTTCGGACAGGGCCTTGAGATTCTCGTAGCCGTAGTCGAACTCATGGTTGCCGGGGGCGGCCAGGTCGTACCCGGCCATGTTCATGAGCTCCACGGCCGTGGCGCCCTCGGACACGCTGACCGTGGGGTCGCCCTGGATGAAGTCGCCCGCGTCCACCAGCAGGACGTAGGCGCCCATCTTCTCGTACGTGGCCTTCAGCGCCGCCACTTTGGCATAGCTGTCGATCGCGCCGTGGACGTCGTTGGTGTGCAGGATGACGACGGACCCGGTCAGGTCCGCCTCCTCCTCGGCGGCCATGGCGGGTACGAACAGGGAGCACACCATGGCAAGCACCAGGAGCAGGGACAGGAACTTGCTTGCGCGTTTCATTGAGACATTCCACCTTTCATTCCAGATAGGGGTTTCCCCTATAGTTTGGACAAACTAATAGTAACAAAACGGAAACAAGATTACAAGTGCCCCGGGCAAAAAACTTAGGAAAATGTACCCGCGGGCCCCCGCCCTCCCCGGTCATTTTTCGCCGCTTTATACAAAGAAGGGCGGCGGGGCTTCCGCCCGCGCCGCCTTTGACGACAGATTCAGTTTTCCCGGGCCGGGGCCTATTTTGCCGCCCAGTTTCCGGTAGCCTCGGCTTTCAGGTATGCGTTGATGAAGCCGTCCAGATCGCCGTCCATGACGGCGTTGATGTTACTGGTCTCGAAGCCGGTGCGGTTGTCCTTCACCAGCTGGTAGGGCATAAAGACGTAGGAGCGGATCTGGCTGCCCCACTCGATTTTCAGCTGCACGCCCTTGATGTCGGAGATTTTCTCCAGATGGGCCTCCATCTTGAGCTGCACCAGCCGGGAGCGGAGCATACGCATACAGTTGTCCCGGTTCTGGAACTGGCTGCGCTCGGTCTGGCAGGAGACCACCACCCCCGTGGGCTTGTGGATCAGGCGCACGGCGGAGGAGGTCTTGTTGACGTGCTGCCCGCCCGCGCCGGAGGAGCGGTAGACCTGCATCTCGATGTCCTCGGGGCGGATGTCCACCTCCACGTCGTCGGGGATCTCGGGCATAATCTCCACGGCGGAGAAGGAGGTCTGGCGGCGGGCCTGGGCGTCGAAGGGGGACACCCGCACCAGCCGGTGCACCCCGTGCTCGCTGCGCAGGTAGCCGTAGGCGTTCTCACCGGTAATGGTGATGGTGGCGCTCTTGATGCCGCCCTCCTCACAGCCCTGGTAGTCCATGATTTTGCAGGCGAAGCCGTGGCGCTCGGCCCAGCGGGTGTACATGCGCAGGAGCATCTCCGCCCAGTCCTGGGCCTCGGTGCCGCCCGCGCCGGGGTGGATGTTGAGGATGGCGTTGGAGTTGTCGTACTCGCCGGTGAAGAGGGTGGAAAGCCGCGCCTCCTCCATCTCCCGCTCCAGGGCCGCGTAGCCCTCCTCCAGCTCGGGGATCAGGGAGGCGTCCTCCTCCTCGTTGCCCATCTCACACAGGGTCATCAGGTCTTCCCACGCGCCGGTGCGCTTCTTCTGCCCCTCCACCTTGTCCAGCAGCTGCTTGATGCGCTGCTGCACCTTCTGGGCCTTCTCCAGGTTGTCCCAGAAGCCGTCGGCCGCGCTCTCGGCCTGGAGCATGTCCAGCTCCCGCTCGGCGGCGGCCAGGCCCAGGGACTGGCCCAGCTCCTCCAGATCGGGCAGCAGATTGTTGAGCTTTATCTTATATTCGTCGAATTGCAGCATTGGTTCACACTCGCATTCCCATTTATTCACTGTGATATTATATCCAATCCTCCCTGCAATGTAAAGAAAAACTATCTTTTGCCCCGCCCGGGCAGCAAAAAACCGCCCGCAGGCGGGCGGTTTTCATCGGTCGCTGGTCAGCCATTCCCCGTCGGTGCGGAAGATGAGGTCGTCCACGTCCTCCTTCTGCCCCGTCTGGACGGCGCCGCCGCTTGCCTCGTGCTCCGGCATGAGCCCTGCCCCCTCTCTGTAAGTCAACTGTATACCAGTATATGCGCCCGCGCCTGAGAGATGTGCCGAACGCCGTCCGGGAATTTTTTCTTTTTGCCGCGCCTGCCGTCGAACGCCGGGGAATTGTTTTTTCACTTTGGGGTTGACACAGGCAGTTTGATGTGCTATTCTATTTGAGCACCCCACAAGGGGAACACGAGACTGGAGCCACATGCTGGAGTGGCGGAATTGGCAGACGCCCGGGACTTAAAATCCTGTGGGAGCGATCCCGTGCCGGTTCGACCCCGGTCTCCAGCACCACATCGCGGGATAGAGCAGCTTGGTAGCTCGTCGGGCTCATAACCCGGAGGTCGTAGGTTCAAATCCTACTCCCGCAACCATAAAACCGGCCATTTTCTTCGGAAAGTGGCCGGTTTTTATTGCTTTTTTATTCCCTTATTTTGGAATATCCTTAAATTCTGATGTAACCGCTGTAACGTACCTGTCAAACCGTGTAAAAACCTATCAAAATCTGCACGGCTGACACGTCGCTGAGCGGTTGTGTTTTTTCGTTGAGGGGTTTGTAAGAAAACTATATCGTTTTATAGCTCACTATAGCCTTTGGGTGACAAATTCTCAAGGCGACTCATCAAGGCCAAGGCAAAGTTGCTTTTCTTGCGTGAATAGCTTAATTTTCATCTCTTATCAGACTGTGAAATGCAGTTTTCGCATCGACAGCCAACTCAATAGCGGTTACCTCGCCACTGTCATTTTTCTGCGTGTATCAGCAGCAAATTGCCAGAATAGGTCACACAAAGGCGTGTGCCGTCCCTTGGGCCGCATAAGGGATATTTCGCTCACCAGCTCCTCCTCTAAGGGGATGAGGAGTACCTTCTCGTTGTCCAGATAGGCCGCCGCCTTTTCCATGAGCAGAGAAACGCCAAACCCGTCGGCCACTAACTCCAGAATGTTCTCTATCCGCCGGCCTGCATAGCACATATTGGGCGTGAAGCCGGCTGCCGCACAGGCATCTTGAATCATCCCATGAAGGACGGAGTTATGATCCAGCAGGGCCAGCCGCTCACCGGCCAGCTCCCGCAGGCTCAGGCTGACCCGACCCGCCAAGGGGTGCTGCCGGGGTAGGGCGGCCGCCAGTCGGTCAGTACAAAACACCAGCTTATCCAGTCCCTTCTGTTCACCCGGAAAAGTGCGCAGGATGGCCAGTTCGTGCTTGCCATCCCTCAGTTCCTCGGCCATGAGATTGGCGCCTTCCACCTCTTGCACCTCAAGGTCTACCTCGGGATAGGCCTCCTGGAACGCGGCAAGCAACCCCGTGATCCCGTAATGGGCCATCACCGGCAGGGCAGCCAGGCGTAGCTTTGGCCGCATGCCAGCCAGATCGCGCAACAGGGCGTCGCAGTCGCCCACAATACGGCGGGCATGGCGTACGGCGACCTCTCCCTGTGGTGTGAGTTGGATGGCCCGCCGGGAGCGGTCCACCAGTTGGACATTCCACTCCTTTTCCAGCGCCTGCACTTGCTTGGATACATTGGACTGCGTCATATACAGGCGCTCCGCTGCTTCGGAATAGCTCCCTGTGTCCGCCAACATGACAAGGGCGCGCAGCTTTTGCAGATCCATAAGCATTCTCCTATTCCAGTCTGGAATAATTCTATAAAAATCCGATTTGTTTGTCAAGGTTACGGGCGGTAAGATAAAAGCAGTAGAGGCAAACAAACGCATGATGAACAAGGAGGGAGCAGTATGGAAACCAATGGCGTCATCGACTTGCGCTCCGCGCTGGAGCTGCTGCGCGTCCTGCCCGGCCAGCTGATGGAAACAGATGTAGAGGTGGACCCCATGGCCGAGCTGGCGGGCGTATACCGCTACGTGGGGGCCGGGGGCACGGTGATGCGACCTACCCGCGAGGGCCCCGCTATGATCTTTCATCAAATCAAAGGCCACCCTGGAGCGAAGGTAGCCATCGGCGTGCTGGCCAGCCGCAAGCGGGTGGCTGCTCTGCTGGGGCGCAGGCCGGAGGACTTGGGCAAGGCGCTGAGGGATTGTGTCGGTGCCCCCATACAGCCCACGGTCACCGACGCGCCCGCTCCCTGTCAGCAGGTGGTCCACCGGGCGGCTGAGCCGGACTTCGACCTGTATAAGCTGGTACCCGCGCCCACCAACACACCGGACGACGCGGGCCCTTACATCACCTTGGGTATGTGCTACGCCACCCACCCGGACACCGGCCTGTCTGATGTGACCATCCATCGGCTCTGCATCCAGGGCAAGGATGAACTATCCATCTTCTTCACCCCCGGGGCCCGGCATATCGGTGCCATGGCCGAGCGGGCGGAGGCGCTGGGGCGGAGGCTCCCCATCTCCATCAGCATCGGGGTGGACCCGGCGATTGAGGTCGCCTCCTGCTTTGAACCGCCTACGACCCCGCTTGGCTACGATGAGCTCTCCATCGCCGGTGCGCTGCGCGGTGTGCCGGTGGAGCTGGCCCACTGCCTTACGGTAAAGGAGCGGTGCATCGCAAACGCGGAGTATGTCATCGAGGGAGAGGTGGTCCCCGGTGTGCGGGTGCAGGAGGACCAAAACAGCCACACAGGCTACGCCATGCCCGAGTTCCCCGGCTACACCGGCCCGGCCAGCGGCCAATGCTGGCTCATCAAGGTCACCGCGGTCACACACCGGAGGGACCCCATTATGCAGACCTGCATTGGCCCCAGCGAAGAGCACGTATCCATGGCGGGCATCCCCACTGAAGCCAGCATCCTGGGCATGGTGGACAAGGCGATGCCCGGCCGACTGCAAAACGTATACTGTGCCTCGGCGGGAGGCGGTAAGTATATGGCGGTGCTCCAATTCAAGAAGTCGGTCCCTTCCGACGAGGGCCGCCAGCGGCAGGCCGCCTTACTCGCTTTTTCCGCCTTCAGCGAACTCAAACATGTGTTCCTGGTAGACGAGGATGTGGACCCCTTCGACATGAGCGACGTGCTGTGGGCCATGAACACCCGCTTTCAAGGGGACGCGGACATCGTCACCATCCCAGGCGTGCGCTGCCATCCCTTGGACCCGTCCAATGACCCGGCCTGTTCCCCCTCCTGCCGGGATCACGGTATGGCCTGCAAGACCATCTTTGACTGCACGGTGCCCTTCGAGCTGAAGGACCACTTCCGGCGGGCCAGGTTCCAGACCGTAGACCCCGCCCGCTGGGCGCCCCAGCTCTTTCCGGAGCAGAGGTGAGGTTATGGACACGCAACGCCTGGTCGTAGGAATCAGCGGCGCGTCCGGTGCCCCTTTGGCGGTAGAACTGCTGCGGCAGCTGCGGTGCGTGGAGGGGCTGGAGGTCCATCTGGTCTGCTCCCGCTGGGGCCTGGCCACCGTGCAGCATGAGACCGGCCTCACCGCCGCCGAGCTGGAAGAGCTGTGCTATAAGCTTTATTCCAACGAGGACTGCGGCTCGCCACCGGCCAGCGGCAGCTTTCAGACGCTGGGCATGGCGGTGGTGCCGTGCAGCATGAAGACCCTTGCAGGTATCGTCACCGGCTACTCCGACTCTCTCCTACTGCGGGCCGCCGATGTGACGCTCAAAGAGCGGCGGCGGCTGGTACTGGTGCCACGGGAGTGTCCCCTCAGCACCCTGCATCTGCGCAACTTATGTACCGCCAGTGAGCTGGGAGCCACGATACTCCCGCCAGTCCCGGCCTACTATGAGCACCCGGAGACCATCCAAGACATAGACCGGCACCTCGCCGCCAAGATACTCCAGCAATTCGGCCTGCCCGGCGGCCTGAGGGAATGGGAGGGCCTATGAGGAAGCGGTTATGTGTGGAGCGCTCCGTGTTAGACTTTCCCATCGAGGCCGAGGCGCTTATCCTGGACGACGGCGTCCAGGTCACCATCACCGGGGGCTGCCGCAGCCACGTGGGCAGCGTCACAGCCGCAGAGCCAGACGGGAGCGTGCGCTCCCTGACCTTTCCCGGCCACAAGGATCAGATCGTGGGGGAGCGGTGGGCCAAGACACTGGCGGAACGACTGAGGCGCCGGACCGCAGTCACCTGCGGCATCCACTACGACGGGCTCTCCCGAGAGAATATCGCCACTGTGGTGGCCGCCGCCGATACCTTATTAGAGCAGCTCCTTCAAACAATATAAAAACCGACATAAGCAGCGGCCCGTCGGATGACGGGCCGCTGCTTTATCCTTTACTCAATTCTGCATCACGTCGATGATGACGACGTCCATTTCCTTCATGCCGTCGATGCACACGCGGCCCAGGTTATGGATGGTCTCCTCTGCGCAGCGGTCAACCAGGCCGTCGCTGTTATCGATAATGTGGTCCCGCACGGCCAAGCTGGCCTGAAGCACCGCCTCCGACGCGGCGGTGGCCAATTTGAGGGCGCAGCCGCCCTTAGCGCCGTCGCAGAGCATACCGGCGATGGAGCCCACCATGTTTTGGACCGCGCCCGCCATCTGGTCATCGGAACCGCCGAAGAGCCAGGTGATCGCCACCGCCGCCCCGATCCCCGCGGCTACGGCGCAGCCGCACACCGGCGAGAGCCGCCCGGTATACTCTTTGATGTAGGCGGTGGTGAGGTGGCTGATGGCCAGGGCGCGCAGCAGCTTGTCCCGGTCGTAGCCCATCTCCCGGCACACCACGGCCACCGGGATAATGGCGGTCAGGCCGTGGTTGCCGCTGCCCGCGCTGCTCATAACCGGGTGGTTCACGCCTGCCATACGGGCGTCGCAGGCGGCGGCGGTCATCTTCTTGGCCCGGTTGACCATATCGTCCAGGAGGATCCGGTCCCGGACCAACTGCCCGATGCCGTAACCGATGCCAATGCCGGAGCGTTCCCGGAGCCCGATCTCCGCCATCTCCATATTCATATCCACGCCGTCCATCAGAAATGCGATGTCCTCTGACGGTACCTGCTCTGCAAACGCGCGGATGTCGGACAGCCGTCCGCTTTTCAAACCATCCAGAAGGCTTGGCTCATTGGCGGAAGCGTGGGCCTCCCGCCTGGCGGCGGTATAAATGGGCACGCCGCTTCGCTCCAGATAGGTCACATTGGTGTGGCTGTCCCGGATGACGCACACACCCGTGCTCCCATCCCCACTCCACACCTCGGCGCGGATGTAGAAGCTGCCCTCTTTCTCTTCCACCTGGATGGACAGGGGCCGCTCGGAGAGGAATGTCCTGGCCTCCCGCACCGCCTGATCGTCCACGTGGCGGAAGACCTCCAGGTTGGCCTCCGGGTCGCCGCACACCACCGCCAGAGCCACAGAGATGGGCAGCCCCTTTTCCGTGGTGCCCGGAACGCCTACGTGCATCCCGTTTTTATAGATGTTGGGGCTCACCAATACCTTGACCTCGCTGACAGTGCCGCTTACCAGCGCCGCCGCTTTCGACACAGACAGCGCCACCGCCACGGGCTCGGTACAGCCCAGCGCCGGGACCACCTGCTTTCTGAGAATGGACACATATGCTTCTTGCTGCACGTCGCACACCCTTTCCTAAAGAAATAGCGGATATATCCGGTCAGTCGACTCTGGCTGCCGCCACCAGAATGGCGTGATACTTATCCTCCGGGCTGTCGGTGCGGGAAGTCATAACCACGGGGGAGGTGGTGCCGCAGAGTGTGCCGGCGGTGGGGAGGTGGGCCAGGTAGGTCAAGGACTTGGTAAAGATATTGCCGGCACACAGGTCGGGCATCAGCAGAATATCTGCCCGGCCGGCCACATCGCTGACGATCCCCTTGTGGGCGGCAGCCGCGGCAGACACGGCATTGTCCAATGCAAGGGGGCCGTCCACGATGCAACCTGTAATCTGCCCCCGCTGCTGGGCTTTGCTGAGCATGGCGGCATCCACTGTGGAGGGCATAGCGGGATTGATCACCTCTACCGGGGTCACCACGGCGGCCCGGGGACACTCAATCCCCAGACTGTGTGCCAGTGCCACGGCGTTTTTCAGGATCTTCAGTTTTTCCTCATAGGACGGGGTAATGTTCACCGCGCAGTCGCTGACGATCATCAGCCGGTTCTCGCCGGGGACCTCCAGCACTGTGGCCTGGCTGAGCATCCCTTTATCAGGCACGAAGCCGCAGGCCTTGTCCAGAATGGCGCGCATAAACACGGCAGTGGGCAGGATGCCCTTCATAGGGATGTCCGCCATACCCTCTTTCACCATACCGCAGGCCAGGGAGGCGGCACGGGCGTCGTCCGCCTCCTCCGTCAACTGCCACTGGGCCGGGTCCTCACCCATCTCCCGCAGCAGACCGGCGGTATCCGCCGTCCTGCCGATGAGAACGCCCTGGGCGACGCCCTTCCGCTGTGCCGCCACCAGGGCGGACAGCGCGTCTGCGTCATGGGCACCGGCCAAGGCGATGCGAACCCTTCGGCTGCTGTCCAGCAAGCTGCGCTCTATCTCTTGAAAGCTGTGAAACATGGTTTAATCCCTCACAATTCCGGTCCTGTCTCATTGGGAAAATTCAGAGCCTGACGCGCCCCGCGCAGCACATCATAGGCGCCCAGAGCCAAGGACTGCATCTCATACTCGCCTGGATACCGTACCACGGGGGCGAGGAAGCCTACACGGCGCTTGATCTCTCCGGTCACCAGATCCGAATGGGCGATACCGCCAGTGAGCAGAATGGCATCCACCTTGCCGCAGAGCACCGCCGCACAGCCCGCCACCTCCTTGGAGATTTGGTAGCACATGGCCAGAAGTACCTCCAGGGCTCTCGGGTCCTCCTGGGCCATGCGTTCGGCTTGGCGCACGTCGCTGGTGCCTAGGTAAGCCGTTAGTCCGCCCTCCTTGCCCAGGATGCGCTTTACGTCATCCTTGGTGTACTGGCCGGAGAAGCACAGCTCCATCAGCGCGCCCACGGGTACGCCGCCGGTACGGTTGGTGGAGAAGGGGCCGTCACCCATGAGGCCGTTATTTGCGTCTACCATTTTGCCCTGCTTGTGGGCGGCTACGGTGATGCCGCCGCCCATATGGACCACTACCAGGTTCAGAGCTTCATAGGCGCGCCCAAGGTCCTTAGCATACTGCCGGCCAACCGCCCTGTGATTCAACGCGTGGAAGGAGCTCTTGCGGATGAATAGGGGATGACCGCTGTACCGGGCCAGAGGCTCGAACTCATCGGTGGTGGGCGGGTCAACGGTCAGGGGGAGCGGCCCCTCCTGGGCAAAGCGCCACACCAGCCGCAGGCCCAGATCAGTGGGATGCTGTCCGTACCTGCCGGAGCCCGACTGGCGCAGCATCTCTTCATTCACCCGGTAGACCCCGCCGGGTATGGGCTTGGTATGCCCGCCCCGGGTGACGATGGCGTCCAGCCCGGACATCTCCAGGCCGTGACGGGCGAGGAAATCCCGGATAGCCTGGGTGCGGAACGCCTCCTGATCCCAGATGGTTGAGAAGGCCTTGAGCTGGGCCGGGTCGTGCTCAAGGTCCTCCTGAAGCACCTTGGTATCGTTGCGGTAATAGGCGATCTTGGTGGAGGTGGACCCCAGGTTGATGGCTACAATCTGATATTCCTTCACGCGCCCCCTCCTTAGACGGAGGCCGCGGCCAGGGCTTCGTAATGCCGCGACACGGTCTCCTGGATCAGCGCGCGGTCCTCCTGGCTGGCGCCCTTGAAACGGCCCTGCATGGATAAGTAGGTCTCCACCGGCTCCAGCGCCTTGGGCTTTACGTTGACGCGGACGCCGCCCGCCTCATATTCGTACAGCACCCATGCCCCGGTCTTGACCGCTTGGCGGCATACCTCGATAGACTTGGCGGGCGGATACCCCCAGCCTGTGGGACAGGAGGCGTGGATATGCAGGAGAGAGGGGCCGTTCGTCTCCTGGGCCTTCTTTACCTTCTTGCGCAGGTCGGGGATGTAGGCTACCGAGGCGGTGGCGGCATAGGGGATCTTATGGGCAATGGCGATCTGGAGTAAGTCTTTCCGGGGGACCGGCTTGCCGCCGGGAGTGGTGGTAGTGCTCGCGCCCAGCGGCGTGGAGCTGGAGGACTGGATGCCGGTGTTCATATAGGCCTCGTTGTCATAGCACACGTAGAGCACGCGGTCGCCCCGCTCCACCATGCCGGAGAAGGCCTGGATACCGATGTCCACGGTCGCCCCGTCGCCGGCAAAGGCCAGCACGGTGGTGTGGTGGTTGCCCTGCATCTCCAGCCCGGCCCGCACACCTGCGGCCACTGCCGCGGTATTCTCCAGATTCCCCTGGAAACCGGCGATCTTCATACCGGCCTCAGCTCCGAACCCGCAGAACAGGGCGGAACAACCGGGGGGGATCAGGATAACGGTGTCCTGGCCCAGCACGTCAAGCACATTGCGGATCACGAGCTCCAGACCGCAGCCAGCACAGGCGCTGACGCCATGCGCGACCAGGCCGTCGCAATCCTTGATGATGTCATACATACTTTTTCGCTCCTTTGCTTATTGCGCCTTGAGGACCTGGCGCAGCTCCATAGCGTTTTCCTTAACGTCGATCCAAATGGAGCTGTCCGCCCCCTCGGGGTGAGCGCCGCCATCGGCAAACACGTCGCGGATGGTCTGGAGACTGATGTCCCGGCCGCCCAGGCCGGCCACATAGCCTCGCACCGGCAAACCGCTGCCATATAGGGCGGCGGATATTTCGGTACACAGGGGAGCGAACCGGGCGCCCAAGCCGGCGCTGCGGTCCAGAACCAGCACCTGCTTTTTATCCTCCAGGTACCGGCGAACCAGCTCATAGGGGAAGGGACGGAAGGAGACGATCTTCAACAGGCCGACCTTTTGCCCCGACTGGCGCAGCTCGTTGACCACGCATTTGGCTGTGCCCGACATAGACCCTAAGGTGACCAGAACCGTGTCCGCGTCCTCCAGACAATATCCCTCCGCCCGCTCATGACAGCGGCCGAAACGGCTTTGGAACTCCCGAAACACCTCGTCCATCACGCCCTCGGCCTCGGCGAAACCGCGCTCCTGCTGATAGCGCATTTCACCGAACTCGTCGGACGGGGTCAGATTGCCCACCAGCATGGGGTCGACGGGGTCCACGTATAGGTTTCTGCGCACGTAGGGGCCGATGAAGGAATCCATTTCCGAGGTCTCGGGCACGCTCACCTTCTGCATGGAGTGGGATAGGAAAAAGCCATCCAGACAGACCATGCAGGGCAGCAGCACCTTCTCATGCTCCGCTACCCGGTAGGCGCAGGAGACCAGATCAAACACATCCTGTACGTTTTCGCAGTAGAGCTGCAGCCAGCCGCTGTCCCGCTCCTCCATGGAGTCCTGGTGGTCGCACCACAGGCTCCAGGGGGCGGCCAGGGCCCGGTTGACCACGGGCATGACGATGGGCATACGCAGCCCGGAGACTACGTTGACGATCTCGTGCATCAGAGCCAGTCCCACGGAGGCGGTAGCGGTAGCGGTGCGCACACCGGTGAGCTGTGCCCCCAGAGCCACGGACAGGGCGGTATGTTCCGATTCCACCCGCACATACTTCGCGTCAATCTCGCCGCACTGCACCATGTCCGCCAGCTTCTCCGCAATGGGGCTCTGGGGGGTGATCGGGTAGGCAGAGATCACCTTTACCTTCGCCATTTTTATGGCTTCCATGGCGGCGGCGTTTCCATCCAGCATTTTATAATGAGCCATTTACCGTTCCTCCTGCTCGTCCACCATCTGAATACACTGCTTGGGGCACTCGTTGGCGCAGATGCCGCATCCCTTGCAGTAGTCCCACATGATCTCAACGCATTCCGCCTTGTCCTTGTGAATAGCGATCACGTTGGCCGGGCAGTACATGGCGCAGGTGCCACACTTGACGCAGTCTTCAAAATCCACAGCGGGCCGCTCCAGCCGCCAGCTTCCGGTATTCGCGGAATCGAATTGATGGGCCACGGGGCCCCACACGTTACATCTCAATGGTGTTTTCATAGGCGTCTTTCGCGGCGTTTGCATTACGCTCTCCTGCCTTTCCTCCAAAAGTATCCCGCAAGGCGGTTTCTACCGAGGCCAAACTCACCGCCCCCGTTTTAGCCAGCGCCCCCAGCATGGCCCCGTTAGGGATTCCCCGGCCAATCTGACGGGTAGCAACGTGGGTGGCGTCCACGTAGTAGACCTTACAGAAGCCATATTGCTCCTGATACTCCCTTGCAGTGGTCTCGCTCTCGGTGTTTAGGACCAAAATGGTCTCCGTCCGCTTTCCCTTTCCGATGTCGATCCCTTTGTCCCGGATGGTCTGGTCCATCACCAGGACGATGTCCGGCTCGTACACAAAGCAATTCTGGAGGATGGGTACGTCGTCGACTACGATGTCGGTATACACCGGCGCGCCACGGCGCTCATGACCGTATGCGGGTATGGTGATGGCGTATTTATCCTCATGGATGGATACCGCGGTCGAGAGGACCTTGGCCGCCGTGACCACGCCCTGTCCCCCCAAACCATAGAATTTCAAGTTCAGCATATTGTTGTCTTCCTTTCCCCGGGAACTTAATGGAACGAGAGCATGTTTAAGGGCCAATCGTCTGGTACATGCGCTTGATTTTGACCGCCGCCGCATCCAGCGTCGCCTGCTCCTGGTCCGATAGAGCCGGCTCCAGGAACTCCGACACACCGTTGGCGCCAATGCGCACCAGAACACCCAGGCTGACCGCGGAGTTGTGGTACTCACCGTCCAGAATGATAGAACAAGGAAGGACCTCGCCCTTGTTTTCCGCCACGGCGCTGGCCAGGGCGGCCAGCCCGATACCGGAGGTCCAACCACTGGTGCGCCCGCTTTTCAGGCCCTGGTAGGCGGTAAACCAGCCGTCGATCTCCTCCAGCACTTGCTCTTTTTGCGCATCGCTCAGCTGTACCGGCATACCGTCCGCCTTCACTTGGTCCAGCAGAGGGACCATCATGCCGCCGTGCTCACCCAGGCACCATGCCTCTACCCTGTGGGCGGCGATGCCCAAAAGCTTGGCTACCGACCAGCGCAGGCGGGTGGTATCGTTGATGCAAAATCCTAAAATACGCCGCCGGTCGATGCCGGTGTGCTCCTGGATGACGCTGTT
Organism: Oscillospiraceae bacterium; assembly: GCA_022846095.1. Classification (NCBI taxonomy): domain Bacteria; kingdom Bacillati; phylum Bacillota; class Clostridia; order Eubacteriales; family Oscillospiraceae; species Oscillospiraceae bacterium. The sequence goes on from AP025583.1 coordinate 3,174,161, forward strand.
GAGCACATCCACCGGATTGACTGCGTTGATGATGACCTTGTTGGAGGACAGGCCCCGCAGCCGCTTACAGATCCCCACCAATATGCTCCGGTTCGCGTCAAGATAGGCGTCCCGGCTGGCGCTGCCAGTTTCAGGCACACTGGCGGTGATCATGATGACGTCACAGTCCTCCAAATCCTCGTACCCGGCCCGGACCACGCGGGTATCGGACAGAATGGAGATGCCCTGATCCATATCCATCACATGGCTTTGGAGTACGTTTTCCTTAATATCAATGAGTTTGATCTCTTCAAAAGAATTTCTGATACCCAGGCAGAAGGCGGCTGTACTGCCCAGCAGACCGGCGCCTCCAATTATAGCTAACTTCATGGCGGCTCTCCTTTAACTCTGGTTCTGAGCGAACTCTGCTTGGGCGCGTCGCAAAAGCTGCTCGTCCTGCACCAGGCGCAGCGCCACATCCGCAATGACCTGGGCCGCGTAATACATCCCCTTCTGACCAATGCTCCCCCCGGAACAGGCGGTAATTTGCCAGGTGTGACCGGGCGTGCCCACCGGCATACATGCGGTGAAGACCTGCACCGTAGGCACCCGCTGGCTCACATTCGACACGTCGGTGGAACCCGCCAGATAGGCCGGATAAGGCTTGAGGGGGGTCACCCCCGTGTGCATGACTTGGCCGTCCAGCTCGGGTACCGAGAACTCTGTCAAGGCATTCCTGCGCACCTCTTGGGAAAAGCTCTCCTGAATGCGCTTGGCCAGGTCCAATTCGTCCCCGCTCCATGCCGGGCGGGGTATACGCTCCATGCTATCGTAGGCCAGCTCGTTGAGGGTCTTGTTCAGCTTGGTATTCTGGCAGCCGCTGAGGATCTCATAACCGAACTGAGTACCGGTCATCAGGGCCGCGCCCCTGCCTACGTCCAGCAGGCGGTCCACGATCTCGTCCACCTGGCTGCGGAGGGGAGCGCGCACATAGTACCAGGACTGGGCGGTGGCGGGCACCACGTTGGGCCGCCCTCCGCCGTTGGTGATGACATAGTGGATGCGGGCCTGGGAGACCACGTGCTCACGCAGATAGTTGGCGCCCACGTTCATCAATTCCACCGCATCCAGGGCGCTGCGCCCCTGCTCCGGCGCAGCCGCGGCGTGGGCGCTCTTGCCGGTGAAATTGAATTGCAGGGAGGTCATAGCGGAATAGGCGTAGTCGCACACCGTGTTGCTGGCCATGGGGTGCCAGGCCAGGCAGGCGTCCAGGCCGGAAAACACACCGGCGTCATCCATCCGGATTTTGCCCACCATGATTTCCTCGGCGGGGCAGCCGTAGAAGTGGAGGGTACCGGATAATCCGTCCCGCTCCATCAGTTCCTTGAGTACTACAGCCGAGCCCGCCAGGCCAACGCCCAGCAGGTTGTGGCCGCAGGCATGGCCGGGCGCACCCTGACTCACAGGCGCTCGCTCGGCCTGGGCCTTCTGGCTCATCTCGGGCAGGGCGTCGTATTCCCCCAAGAAGCCCAGGTGTGGCGCTCCGGTCCCCCATACCGCCTCGAAGGCGGTGCCCATTTCAGCCAGACCGGAGCGGATGGAGAAGCCGTGCTCCTCCAGATAGCGTTTCAGCGCATCGGCGGAACGGGTCTCCTCCAGGGGCAGCTCTGCATAGCCCCATATCTCCTCACTCAGAGATTTGAGTTCACTGGCGTGCCGCTCCACACCCGCGATGATCTCGTCTTTATAATCTTTCATAGCGTCACCAGGTCTTTCACTACGTGGCTGTTTTTCGGTTCCAGGACGAGACAGTCGCTCTCCGCCCGGCAGGTACAGGCCAGCGTTACCGCGCCGTTGACCTTAACGGCACACCGGCCGCATACCCCTTGGTTGCAGACGCTGTGGCGGTAATAGGACAGCGTGCCGTCCAGCCTCTCCCGGATGTAGTCCAACACATCCATGACGGTATAGCCATCCTCCGGGGTGTAAGGCACATCATAGCGGTCATACCGCCGTTCCCCTGTCTCCGGGGTATAGCGCAGGATTTTTACCTCCATGTTCCAAGCTCCTTACAGCAGCTGCGCCAAATAGGCGGCCACAGTGTCGTAGTCTTCCGTTGGCGGCGCCAGCGGCCCGGGGGCGGGGACGATCTTGCCCTGGAACAGCCTTCCTTCCGCCAGCCGGTGGGTGATACGGTAAAAGTAAAGCGAGTTATAGACTTGAGGGATGTCGCTGCGTATATGGGTGCCCCGGCTCTCCCGCCGCATGAGGGCGGCGGTGAGGCCCGCCCTGGTGCATGGCAGCAAATTGCGCAAGGTGAGGTAGTCAAAGAAGTCCAGGTCGTATGCCCGGCTTCCGCCGGGGATGGCGACCCGGGCCAGTTCCGCCTCAAGCTCGTCCAGAGCGGCCAAGGCACGCTCCATACGGCGGGCGTCTCGCACGACGCCCATACCCTCGTCGGCGGTCTGCTCCAAGCGGCGCAGGAGGGTCACGCTGCGTGGACCGCCTTTTCGGGCGCGTACCTGCTCCAATTCCTCAACGAGGGATTCCGCCTGCTGGGACAGGTCGGGGATGAGGCCGACCTGTCCGGCGTATTCCGCTGCGCTCAGGCCGGCACGGTACCCGTGGGCCAGCATCTCGGTGAGGCCGTCCCCTGCGCGGAACGCACCGAATAGTCCGCTGGTCACCTCGCCTGCGGCAAACAAGCCGGGCAGGTCGGTGGCCATGTGCTCGTCAATGACCACACCCCCGTTGCTATACTCATTCCCCAGGGCAAACTCCAATCTACGGGTGCGCAGGATGTCATCCCGCAGCCGGTACAGGTCCACACCGTTGTACGTGCCCCGCCTGTGCCAGCGCCCATAGTGGTCGATGAAATGCTCGAAGGCGGCGCAGATCTCTTCATCGCTGTGCTCCGAGTAGTCGTAATACAGCCCGCCGCGGATTCCTTCATTGGAGGTCCCTTGGCCAGTCCAACAATAGCTGTAAATAAGTTTGAGCATCTTGTTGCTTCCCGGAACCTTGGAAAACGTGTCGGGGAGGGAGAGCTCCCGGCCGCTTGCGTCACGCACCTTGAAGGATAGAGGCATAAAGATCGGGATGGTAAACAGATACGGGAGAATGGACCCTTTTAAGTAGGGCGGCGACACCGCCGTGGGGATATAGAGCAGGAATTCCATATCCGAGATGCGGGCTCCGGCGCGCAGCGCCATGGCCATGCCGTCCCCGGTCATATCGCTGATGGAGTTCTTCAGGCTGTGGGGCTGGTAGCCCCCGGTAGCCAGTACGGTGCTCTTTGCCGTAATGGCTACATAGTTCCCGGTATACAGCTCGTAGCACAAAGCGCCGTGCACACACCCGTCCTGGGTAAGCAGATCCACGGCCGCCGTGTCGTCCAACACCGTCAGGCTGGGGATCTCCCGTACACCCTGCTGGATGGCCTTGCCCACGCCGCTGCCCGACACCGCGTACAGACCGCTCTTCACAAAGGTAAAGTTCTGCCTTGCCTCCTTGGCCCAGGTGAGAAATTCCTTCATCATCACCGGAGCATCCTCTACGAACTGGCGGGCCAGCCTCTGGTCCCCCAAGTAAAAGGATGACTTCACGATCTTCTCTACTAATTGGTCAGGGCCGAAGCTCTCGTCCGCCTGGGCCTCGCCCAGAATGCAGCGGGACTGGTAGCCGTCGATACCAAAACCGCCGCCCACCATGAGAGCGTTGCCGCTGCGGCCGGTGCGGCCCTTGGAAACCAGAATGACCTGTTTTCCCTGCCGCGCCGCAGTCCAGGCCGCGGACACCGCAGCCCCTGACCCGCCGACACACAGCACGTCACAGGAGAGCTGTTTAACCTCAAAGCGTTCCACTGGCGGAGCTCCTTCCTTTTACGCCTCGTCCCCGTAGGTGAAGTGCATCACACACTCGTCGTCGCCGCGGCCTTTGCACTTAGGACGATCCAGATGGAAGCCGAAGCCGCCGTATAGGGTGTAGTCGATCTCACAGTACAGGCACTCCAGCTTACGGCCCAGCTCTCCGTACTTTTTCCATACCTCGTCGAACAGGCACTGCTTGACCACGCCCCGTTCGTCGCCGTTGATCCAGCCGCAATCGGGCATGTCGCGCACCTTAAAGAACTGCTCAAAGTCGGTGACCGCAACGCCCTTCTCGGCGGCCTCCTCCTTGATGCAGGCCACCCGGTATTCACCAAACTCCTTCAGCGCCGCCCTGATAAGCTCGGCGCCCTTTTCCTCGCCCAGCGCCGCGAAAATATGTTTGCCCATGTAGTAGTAGCACTCCGCCATCAGTTTGCCGAAGCGGATGCCCTCGCTCTCGTCGTGATGTACCTTACTCATATCGTACATAGTGGTCTACTCCTTTCAAATCTTGGTCATTTCATCATATTTGGCAGCAGCATAGTGATCTGAGGTACGAAACTGATCACCAAAGTGACCGCAACTAGGATTAGCAGGAAGGGCAACACGCCCTTGACGATTTGCCCCATACTTTTCTTCCGCATGCCCATGGTTACATAGAGATTGAGACCGAAGGGCGGGCTCAGATAAGAAATCTGGGAGTTCATGACAGCGATGATGCCGAAGTGGATGGGGTCAATCCCATAAAAGCCCAGGGTGGGCGCCAGAATGGGGCCTAGGATGACGATCATAGCAATCAGGTCCATAAAGCAGCCGCAAATGAAGAAAAGAGCGGTCAAAATCAGGATAAATGCGACCTTGCTGGACACGTAGGTGGTGATCCAGGTGGAAATAAGAGTGGGAATCTGCTGTGTGGTGATGAACCAGTTGAGTACGGCTGCACAGGAGATGATAAAGATGATGGCGCCGGAGGTGACCAGAGCGCTGAAGCACTCGTTGACGATGTCCTTCACGCTCATGGTGCGGTAGACCAGCAATTCAACCAAAATGACGTAGATCAAGGCGATGGCGGCCGCCTCGGTGGGGGTCGCAAATCCCAGATAGATGCCGCCCAGCACGATCAGGGGGTAGATCAGGGCCAGGACGCTCTGCTTCCAAATCTCCTTCTTCTCTTCCTTGGTGTAGGTCTTGGTATCCTGAATATTTCCTTTTTTACACTTGAAGTAGACGTAGACGCTCCAAACGATAGCCAGCAGGATTCCGGGCAGGAAGCCCGCCATAAACTGCTTGCCGACCGAGGTGCCCATAGCCACACAAATCATAATCATGGGGGCGCTGGGCGGGATAAGCATTCCGATGGAACCCGCTGAGGTAATTGCCCCCTCCGCCAGCTCCTCAGAGTAGCCCATGTCGATGAGGGCCGGAATCATGATGGTGCCGATGGCCACCACGGTGGCCATACTGGAGCCTGAAATGGCGGCGAAGAACGTACAGGCCACGATGGAAGCAATAATGCTGCCGCCTTTGATACGCCCAAAGGCCAGACGCATGACGTTGATGAGGTTTTTGGCGATATTCCCCTTGGCCGCTACATTGCCGGCCATAATAAAGAAGGGGATGGCCAGCAACACAAAGTTGTTGAGGCCGTTGAACATCTGCTGTACCACAATTAGGGCAGGGACATTGGAGTAGGCTACCACGCCGGCAGCGGAGGCTATGAGGACCACCAAGGAGATAGGTACGCCAATCAAAAGCAACACAACAAATGCGACGACAACAATCATGAAGCTTCCGCCTCCTTCTTTTCAGCTGCCTTGCGGCCAACAGTTCGGGGTTCCAAATATATCTCCATCAGAAACCGCACACACATAACCGTGGAGCAGATAGGCATGATGGCGAAGGGCACAAATACCGGCATTCCCCACAGAGAGGAGGTCAGGGTGCCGATCCGAATGTAGTTGCTCAATTGGATCCAGGAGTAGTAGGCTACAACGCCCATGCCCACACAGCAGATCAGGTTGCTGAGTATACCCATGGCCTGCTTGAGCCGCAGGGGGACGGAGTCTTTGATGGCGGTCATACTGGGGTGGTTGTGACCTTTGACGGCGATGCTGGCGCCCAGGAAGGTGCCATAGACCATAATGTAGCGCCCCAGCTCCTGGAGCCACGACAGACCAAAGTGGAAGAACTTGCGGGAGAACACCTCAAACACGATGCACAGGCCCAATAATAAAAAGGGGCAGACCAACAGATACTTCTCGATGGAGTCAATCAGACATGCGATTTTTTTCATCATGTCGCCTCCTCAAATGCAGTTTGGAGAATGCCGCGGCCGGCCGATGCCGGCCGCGGCATTCTCGCTGAGAGGGAAGTGGGGGGCTATTGTTTCAAATCGGCCACAAAATTATAGTAGTCCTCGCCGATGATGGGGATGTACTTGTCATACACGGGCTGCACCAGGTCACGGAAGGCCTGGAACTCGTCGTCGGTCAGCATGATCACCTCTACTCCTAGTTCCTCCTCCGCCTTCTGGTAAGCGCCGTTGTCAGAGCTGTTGGCCTCGTCCACCAGAATGGCCTCCACTTCCTTGCAGGCCTGGCGCAGCTGCTCCTGCTGCTCAGGGGACAGCTTCTGCCAAGTCTGGTCGGAGACCAACAGGGGGCTGAGCTGGAAATAGTGCATGGTATTCGTAAAGTACTTGGCGACCTCTGTAAACTTCATCATGTTGGAGGCGAAGATACCGTTGTCCAAGCCGTCAATAACATTCTGCTGGAGCGCAGTGTATACCTCACCAAAGGCAAGCTGGGAGGTGGTCACGCCCATTGCCTCAAATGTGTCCGCCAGGATGGAACCGGTGTTCACACGAATCTTCAAGTCACGCAAGTCCTCTGGTGTGCGTACGGAATGCTTGGTGTTCAGAATACCGCGGGCGGCCATCAGGGGAACGCCCAGGAAGTGGATACCCTTGCCCTCCACAATTTCGCGGGTGCGCAGGTAATAGTCCTCATTGGTGATCACGGAGCCCACCTGCTCAAAGCTATTGAAGAAGAACGGGAGCACAATGGAGTTAAACTCCGGGATCGCCGTCGCAGCCACATTGGCGGAGATGATGCCCATGTCCATGGTCCCAGAGAAGATGGAGTCCAGCATGGTCTCCTCACTTCCCAGCTGTCCATTTGGATAAATCTCAATGAGGACGGCGCCGCCGGTCAGCTCCTCCACAGCCTCCTTAAACTTCACAGCGTTGGCGTGCATATCGGAGGTGTCAGGGGAAATGTGGCCGAAGGAGAGGGTAATGGGCTTATCCGCAGTGGGATAATTGGAGGTGTCACCCGCCGCCTGGGTAGGCTGCACGCTGCCGGTTTGTTTGCCGCCGGAGCCCGAGTCACAGGCTGACAGCAGAGAAACGCACATGGTCAGAGCAAGAACGAGGCTGATCGCTTTTTTCATGTTCATAAAGACCTCCTTAGAATGATGAGACTAACCAATCTCTCCCGCGCTGGTATACTTGCTGTGGCTGTGCTACACTAACATATATGATATCGACCTCCTATCAGTAGGTTTTGTTCCTTTATACGAAACTAAGTTTCACATAAAGAGGGAAAAGAAATCCTCACTCATCGAGAGAGGATTTGCGGAGCAGAAAAGCGTTGTTAGGGTTCGCTATGCGAAAATGAGTTTCTTATACTTAAATAATACACCCATCAGAATAAAAAGGGAACAGCTTTTTGCTCGCTACAGGCCGAAAATGCACGACGATTTTTGTCGAATTGTAACAAGAAAAATACCGAATATTGTCTTTAAAATACAGATTCTTCCACAGAAAGAAATAAAATACTCCCCCAGCATAAAGCCGGAGGAGTGTTCTTAAGCTTTAGGGCTTTTCCAAATATCCCATAGCACGCGAGATGTCGGCGGCGGTTTTTTTCACGGATGTCACCAGCGCCTGCCGGTTCTGCCGCATCCGGACAGAGGGGCCTGATATGCTGATTGCAGCGACTACCTTGCCCTTAAAGTCCCGGATTGGGCCAGAATAACATACCAGTCCGATCTCGCTTTCCTCAATGTCCTCACCATAGCCGTTCTCACGGATTTTGCTCAGTGTGGACCGCAGGGATTCTTTGCTGGTGATGGTTGTCTCGGTATACTTGATAAACTCGATGCTGCTCAGTGCCTTTTCAAGCTCCTCCGAGCTGAGGTAGGCCAGCAGGACCTTCCCGTTTCCGGTACAGTATGAGGGGAGTTGCTCTCCGATCTGGGAGGACATTTGGATGGAGCTGTTTCCCATTTCCTTATCCATGACAATGATGTCCCGGTAAGTCTTGTCCAGGATGGCGATGTGGGTGGTCTCATTGAATTCATCCCGAAGAACCTGGAGGAAGGGTTTTGCGGTCTCCACCACGCTCTGACGTCCCAGGAGATTGGCCCCGTAATGGGCGAATTTCATACCCAGTTTGTACCGCGCTTGATTCGTTTTATGGACATAACCACAGTATTCCAGTGTATACAGCAGGCGGAACGCGCTTGCCTTGCCGATGTCCAGTTCTCTGCATATCTCCGTGAGGCTTAGCTCGTTCTCCTTATTAAGCAGGTCCATGATTTTCAAGGCGTTTGATACTGAGCCAAGTAGGTATTTGTCATCCATTTCATCCCGCCTTTCCATGCTACGCTGCCCATTTACCTTATAATGTCGGTAAATTTTGGTCTATTATATCATTTCTTTTCGGTATTTGCAACAAAAGGCCCGCAAATGATTCCTCGCTGCAACCAGAGCGGAGGAGGACGTATCGTGCACGGATGGCGCAGGGGTCTCGGCTACCACGGATGATGCCGCTGGGGGTGTCAAAACCGTGGGTGCGGGCGTCGGCGCAGGTTCAGGCTCCGGAGGATTCGCAGCCGGAGGCGGCGCGGCAGGGTTTGCTGTTGCGGCGGCCCCCCCCCACCCAAGGTAGCACCGGGCTCTCCGCCGCTGGCCTGCATTTGCTGAAGTAATTGTAGCATTTGATTAGGAACAAAGCCAGCGCCAAAGGGGTTGTCACTCATGTTTAGGTCTCCTTCTAATTTTTTGATTCAAAAACAAAAAAGGCCGCATCCACCCACGAAGAGGCAGTTGCGGCCTTTTAAGATATGGTCCACTTCAGAAGGAGAAATACCTAGTTGCAAGTTCTGCGGGAGCGGCAAAATGTAAGGTAAGAACAGCACATTTTCTCCAATCCGGGGGTAAACATATGCTATAATATATTTATCAGCGTCAAAGGGGGCCAACAGCAGTATGGACGAAATCACGAAGACTCAATGGAGGATTTTTCATCTTCTAACCTATAAGATTGTTACAGGAATATTCAGGACAGGTGAAAAGATGCTTTCACAGGCAGAAATCTGTAATTCCTATAAAGTCTCGGATCAGACTGCGCGAATCGTGCTTCAAATGCTGGAGGGGACAGGCATGGTAGAACGCTGCCGTGGCAGAGCCGCACGCGTAATTCATGACCCAGACTGCTGGACCTATAATGCTCAGCTTACCTATGTCCCCATGAACCTAGCGCATACGCGGGATATACTGTATACGGCCTGCCTAATCGTTCCCCCTTTTGTTACATTGGCGGTGAGAAAGTACAGCAGAGAACTACTTTTACAGTTAGATGAGATCCTAAAGGAGTTAAATGAATTGCTGGATGCCCCAATCCGTTTTTGGCGCACTAAGCAACGTTTTTGGCAGACCCTGGAGGCGCAGGCGGATAACTATTTTTATATGCAAGTACGTTATGCGCTTGGCCTTTTTGATTTCCGGCTACCGACAAATGAAATCCGGGAGAAGCAAATACTCTGGTTAAGGTTAATGCACAAGGCAATTCATAACAGGGACAGTTCCGTGTTTCAAGAGTTGGTAGGTCCCAATGATTATGCAGATTGGTATCAGGCGATTGGAAACCAACACTTTGAGGACATTCATGTGCCGAAACAATCCCCCTTGGTGCAGGGCGCCGGTGCAGTGCGGCAGCGCCTGCGGGATACAGAAAAGCGCTATCAGACGATTTATCTGGATATTATAAGTTGGCTTGCACTACGCGGAAGCTCGCGTGGTGAGCTGCTCCCACCCCACGAAGAGCTTGCCGCTATGTATGGGGTAAGCCACAACTCTACCGTCCCGGCACTCGGCATGTTACAGGAGCTTGGTGTCCTGAAGTCTATCCGCGGCAAGGGAACCTTTTTGCAAATGGATACTGACGACGTACGGCTTTTGCGTGTCAGCACGAACGAGGCGATACTGCGCGTACGGCGGCTCCTTGAGCAATTTCAATTTCTGGCCCTTACTACAGGGGTTGTAGCCAGTCATGCTATGGCATCGGTCTCCAAAGGGGAACTCGGTCAACTCAGAGATAGGATGGAGCAACACACGTTTCCTGGGCCGCAGGTCATCCATCTTGCACTGGAGTTACACAAATTTTTTACCCGGCATATCCAGCCATCAGCACTACGTACAATCTTTGAGGTGCTGGAGGAGGAAATCCCAACGCGCATTGGTATGCCGGGGCTCCTGAATTATGACAGGGCCGTGTTAAATGCCTTGGAGGACGACTGCTGGAGTGTTCTCAAATATCTTGAAACCCAGGATTATGATTCTGCTGCCGCCCGCTTCCAGTCCTTCTACGAGGCGTGCTATAACCGGCTTATGTGCAATATTAAGCAAACGATTTACTGGGAGGCCACGCAGCAAATACCGGTTTATGTTTATTAACATACAGCCAAATGATCGTATCACTCGTAAATTGCTTACCGAAAAAACGCCAAAGCTAAGCCCCTCCGGAAAGAGGTACTTAGCTTTGACGTTTTTTTGCTGATAAGGCTGGAATCTAATACACAATAGCCGTTACTGAGTCAAATGAAAATATTTTACCATATAAAGGTAAGATTGTTGGCTAACACTTACTTTACAGATGCAGATCTTATGTGCTACAATTCACTATATATACTAACTACTGCGGCATCGGCCATCAATTATCCTTCATGTTGCATACTGCCGTGGACCTACTGAAATAAAGCACAGTATGTACCTAAACTCTCAGCGCGGAAAAAAAGACGGGCATATCACCACACGGCGATATGCCCGTCTTTTTTCCCGCATTGTATGCAGGCCTCACAATTAAAGGTTGGTCGTAAAACATTTTTATAAACGGCAGCTAAATGCACATAGTAAGAAGGTATAAAAATTACCAACTGAGAATGCTGGAGGAAACACGGCAATGATGGAGACCAATACTTTAAGCAAAATTGAGGCATATGCGCAGTACTTGGTGCAGGAGGAGCGCAGCTGCGCTACGATTGAGAAATACCTGCGGGATGCGAAGGTCTTTCTAATCTGGCTTGGGGATCGTCCACTGGACAAGATGGCCATGCTGGGCTATAAGGAAACACTTATGGAGAAATACGCTGCCGTCAGCGTGAACTCCATGTTGGCTGCGGTGAACGGCTATCTCAAGTTCATCGGCCGGCCGGAGTGTACGGTGAAGAGCCTAAAAACTCAGCGCCGGCTGTTCTGCGCTAAAGAGCGTGAGCTGACCAAGGCGGAGTACCTGCGGCTGGTGGAAGCATCCAAACGCCAAGGGAACATGCGGCTGAGCATGGTCATGCAGGCTATCTGTTCCACGGGTATCCGGGTAAGCGAGTTGGAATTCATTACAGCGGACGCAGTGCAGACGGGCCGGGCTGAAGTGCGCTGCAAGGGCAAGCAGCGCACGGTGTTCCTGCCGCATCAACTCTGCCGCCAGCTTGCACAATACAAAAAGGAACAGGGGATCGTGGCGGGCCCGGTATTCGTTACAAAGGGTGGGCGGCCCTTGGACCGCAGCAATATTTGGGCAGAGATGAAACGGCTGTGCAGGGAGGCAGGCGTGGCGGAAAGCAAAGTATTTCCTCATAATCTGCGCCACCTTTTCGCCCGGACTTTCTACGGTGTAGAAAAGGATATTATCCAGCTGGCCGATCTTTTGGGCCACAGCAGCATTGAAACTACCCGTATCTATATGATCTCTACCGGAAGTGAGCATATGCAGAAGATTGATCGAATGGGGCTGGTACTCCAGTTCGGGGGAGCATAACAAAACCGCCCGGCAAAGCCAGACGGTCAACGCGTCAGGTATAGAAACGGGTACACCACAGAATCACTATTATGTGGTATGACCGTCTTTTGTTACTCAGTTGACTGTCAATAATCCCCTGTGTACATACAGATAGTAGCACAATGCGACATTATTGGCAATAGGATTACTCAAAAAAACTCTAGGAATGGCATATGTTTTTTCCTGGATGCTGTTTTTATATCCTGTCGATGGAATATATTGTAAATTAAAACAAGCTGACATGCCCTTCCGCCATACCGGCGGAAGGGCTTTTGCTATTTTTATAGCGCTGGGTATCAGTCAAAAAATTAAGCCGACGATTTTTGCTACCACATAATAGTGATTCGGTTGTAATTGGATTTGGACTTAGGATTACAAAAATTGAATATTTAGCAAAGCCGATGAAAGTCGGCGACGCAAAACTACAGGGCCTTACGCCGAAGGCGTGTGGCAGCCAGCTGCACCTATAGACACGGCATAAGCGCGCCGTGCTTACGGGTGCTATTTTTCACTCATGTCAAGAAAGGACAAACGCTATTGCAGATTAAAAGGTTGACGGAATATTCCATCCGCTTTCTGCTATACCTTGCCCGTCAGGAGGGAAATACAACGGTCCCCGGCGGAGAAATAGCGCAGCAAATGGGAATCGGAGCGGGCTATATCCGGCGGGTAACACACACGCTGTGCAGCGCCGGGCTGGTGGAATCTGAGCCGGGATTTCAGGGAGGGTTCTATCTGACTCGTTCGGCAGAGGAGATCACGCTATACGACGTCATGATGGCAGCAGAGGATACGATGGCGCTTAACCGGTGCCTACAGGACGAAAAATTCTGCGACCGAGGAGCTGCACCGTACTGCAAGGTGCACCAATGCTTTATAGAGTTCCAGGGAGATATGGAAGCCCGGCTTAAGGCCGTGCGTCTCAGTGAGCTGGTTTAAATCACAGCAGGCGCGTGTCGGAGGGGAACCGACGCAGAGAAGCATGCAATGGAGGATGTTTATGAGAAGAGCGAGAAGTAACCGCCTTGTGGCGGTGGCGTTGACGGCGGTGTTGACAGTAAGCAGCGTGGGCTTGGCGCTTGGCCGGGAGACAGAGCGCGCCTATGATGCTCCTGAGCTGCTGCTGACTCAAGGGCAGGATGTCTATGACCTGCGGGAGAGCATTCGCTATGATACCAACAAATATGAGCTGACCGTCTACGACGAGGGAGGCTTTGATATTAACGTTCCAGGGAGCTATACCGTGGAATATATGCTGACCCCTGCAAACCCCTCCACGCCGGCACCCGAGGCAACCTCCACGCCCGCACCCGAGGCAACCTCCACGCCCGCACCCGAGGCAACCCCCACGCCGGCACCCGAGGCAACCCCCACGCCGGCACCCGAGGCAACCCCCACGCCGGCACCCGAGGCAACCCCCGCGCCCGCGCCGGAGGCAACCCCCACGCCGGCACCCGAGGCAACCTCCGGGCCGGCACCTGAGGCAACCCCCGCGCCCATACCTGAGGCAACCCCCGTGCCCGCACCGGAGGCAACCTCCACGCCCACACCTGAGTCAACCCCCGCGCCCGCACCCGAGGCATCCCCCGCGCCAGAGGTAACCTTACCCCAGGACAGCGCGGACGAACCTACAGTCAGCATCCCGGATGCGCCGGTGCCCAAAAGCGGCCTGCCAATGCAGCTTGAAGAAAACCTCACCTCCGGTACATACACAACAGAGGCCGCCTACGCCCCGGAGACGATCTTCTTTACCCGCACGGTCGTCGTGAGAGCTGCTGTACAGTATCAGAATATACGGTTTGATATAAATACGGACGCAGGCCTGATGGACGGGATGGTCTACGATGAAGGGCAGTACAGTGTCAGCATTTTGGATGACGGCGGCTTTGACGTCGGCAAAATCGGCGAATACCGGGCGGCTTATCAGGTGACAAATATCCAGACCGGCCTTTTCGTAGCGGAGATAGCGCGGTATCTGTGGGTCACGGCACCCGGCGTGACCTTTGACGCGCCCGAACTGTCCCTCGCCCTAAACCAGCAAAGCTACGATCTGCTCCAGGGGATTACTTACGATGCCACCCGCTACGACCTGGGCCTTTTGGACCCGGACGCCTTTGACATCGCTGCGGCGGAGACGCAGCGGGTTATGTTCCGCCTGACCGAAACCGCTGACGCGCAGCATACGCAGGAGCCAGTCAAGGCCGTTTTCGGCCGCGATGTACACGTGGGGGTGGGGCCGGTGGTGGTAATTGACGCGCCCGCGCTGGTGTACACGGTGGGAACCGCTGACCGCCACGATCTGCTGGAGGGCGTGACGGCGAAGGACGAGACCGGCGCGCCGGTAGCCCCCCAGGTGGAGGACCGCACGGAGCTGGACCGGGCCTCTGCCTGGAGGTCCGCCCAGGATACCGGCCTCCCGGCGCCGGACGCCGCGCCCGGGGACGCGGAAGGTCTGCCGGAGCGCACACAGCTGCCCCCGGACCTGCTCCCCGGCGAATATACTGTCACCCTGGCCGCCAAACACCCGGTTACGGGGGCGGTCTTCACCGCCCAGCGGTCGGTGGTGGTGCTGGCGGGCGACAGCGTCGGCCAGAGGACGCTGACAAGCGGAATTTACAATATTAATGTAGAGACCGAAAAAAACGCCCTCGTCATTCAAGGAAACGTCGTGCTCAGGCTCAGCGGCACGGGCACAATTGACGCTAACAATGCCACAGTTCCCAATACTAGGGTCCCCAATGCCATAAGGGTCGCGCCGGGCGCCGCTCTGGTTCTGATTCTGGAGCCGGACGCGGATGTAACGCTGATCGGCAGAAACGCGGGCAATTTTGATGTTCCCGGCCAGGAGGCGGCCAGCAACGCGCCCGCCGGGGCGGGCATCAATGTTGAGCCTGACATGGGGCAGTTCACTTCTCCCCGCCTGTTGGGCGGCCGCCTGTACGTGCTGGGCAGCGGCAAGCTCACCGCCAGGGGCGGGGCTGCGGCCAAAGGCGGCGTGATAATGGTCTCGAGCAACGGCGGCTCGGGCGGCGGTGGTGCTGGGGCCGGCATCGGCGGTATCGGCGGCGATGGCGGCTGGGGCGGCATCGGCTATGGCAGCGGCGGCGCGGGCAGCGTCGGCAGAGCGGCGGGCGAAATCTATTTCTACACCGCACCAGGGAGTGTAGCGGCCTATGGCGGGACCGGCGGCAACGTCGGCGGAACCGCAACTGCGACAACCTTCGGCGCGGGCGGCAGCGGATTCCCCGGGGCGGGGATCGGCAGCGGCGGCGCGGGCGGCGGCGGCGGCGGCAGGGGCGGCGGCGGCGGCGGCTTCAGCGGCGGCAGCGCCCCGGGCACCACTGTCAACCCCGGCGTTCCCGGCCAGAACGGCAACGACGCTCCGGGCAACGGCGGCAAGGGATGGTACGGAAATTCGTACGGCGGCGGCGGCACCGGCGGCAACGGCGGCCCTTCCACGGCGTTCAAAGGCATAGCCCTGATGGAAAACGGCGGCGCTGCCGGCGCGGTTACGGCGGAATACGGCTCGGTGGGCACGATTCAGGGAAAGCTTCTCGGATATGACGCTGTCAATGACCCCGGTTTCCCCTTTTACGGTATGGGCATCGGCATCGGCGGGCCGGAGTCCTCCGCTGCCATGGCGGCAAAGGCAGAAGTGGACGTCCTCCCGGACCTCGGCGGCAGCCTCGCGGACAACACCTACTATACCGGCAGGAATCCGCCTCCGCTGGGGGCGCTCACCGCCAGCCGGGGCGGACCACTGAACACGGAGATCACCCTCAAATGGCTGCCGCCCTTGGGCATGGACGGCGATACGGCCTACTCCCTGCCTGCGGGCTACAGCTACACCGAGTATGTCATCAGCTATTACGACGCCGCTCCCACAGTGACCAAGCCGCTGGGCAAGCCCACCGCGGTGGTGCGCGTACCCGCAGACGAGATCAGCGCGGGCCCTGGCGGCCTTTGCAGCTACACCGAGTACATGCCCCGCCAGCTCTATGCGGTGGTCTGTCTGGAGGCCGCAAATGCGAGTGGGGACGTGCTCCGCAGCCTGCCCGCCGGTATTACAATCAACCCACCCGCAATCCCCTCTGTCAAAGAGAGCGCCGCGCGGGAGATCAGCGTGAGCGGCCAGTACCATATTGACGTGAGTACGGCCGCGGGCAAGGCCCCCCTGAACATCACGGCGCCCAAAGCCACGCTGTACCTCAGCGGCCGCGGCGCGCTCAACCGCGACACCGAAAGCGGCAGCGGCATCCGTATCGCCCCCAACAGCCAGGTGACCCTGGTGCTGGCGGACGGAGCGGTGGTGACGGCCCTGGGCCGCGCCGCCGGCGTGGACAAGCCGGGGACGGCGGCCATCGCCGTCCCCGCGGGCGCGTCTTTACACGTCGTGGGTTCCGGCGTGCTGTACGCCCTGGGCGGCGACGCAAAGGCCGGCGCGAACGCCGCCGCCGCCCCTGGGGCGGGCGGCGGCGGCGCGGGCGCGGGCATCGGCGGCAGCGGCGGTGAGGCGGCGGGCTCGGTCTACCTGTATACCGGCACAGTGTCAAGCTACGGCGGCCTGGGCGGCCTGGGCGGCAACGGCACGGACGGCACCGCCGGATACAGCGGCGAAGACGGGCAGCCCGGCTCCGCCGCCCAGGCAAACGTCCTGGGCGGCGGGGGCGGCGGCTTCCCCGGTGCTGGCATCGGCGGCGGCGGCGCGTCCGGCGGCGGCGCAAGCGGTACGGACGGCGCGGGCGGGTTCTCCGGCGGCGGCGGCGGTACAAGCGGTGCGGGCGGACAGGGCTTCCTCAGCGGCTCCGAGGGCGCGGGCGCGTTCAGCCCCTTCGGGGGCGTCGCCCTGATGTTTAACGGCGCAGATCCCGCAAAGCCCACCGCCGCGTACGGCAGCGCCAGCGTTATCGGACGGCGGACGGACTGGGCGGACTTTACCGGGATCGACCGGTCCAGCCCCTTCAGGGGCGTGGGGATCGGCCTGGGCAGGCCCGACGGGGCGGAAGCTGCGGGGCTTAACACAGCGGCGGTTGTGACCCAGAATGTGGATATTGTTCATTCCCGCCTGGAGGAAAACTCCTACAACACATCGCGCAGCCCCGCCATGCCCGTAGAGGTTGAGGCAGTCCTGACGCCCTGGAGTCAGGATGAAGCCAAGGCCCTGCACGTCTCCTGGCAGGCCCCGCAGGAGGGGATCGACGGCTACGCCCTTCCGGACGGCGCGGCCGTAACGGGTTATATCATCAGCTACTACACGGCGGAACCCGACGGTACGGCAGCACCCACCGAAACCCTCGTTTCAATCGGCAATCTCACGCCTGACCCGGTCACGGGACGTTATTCCTTCGACCTTGGAGGGGCTGCGGCCGACGCGGAATGGGTCTGCGTGCGCACCGTCACGGGGCAGGACGCGGTGACCCTCAAGAGCGTGGAAACTGTGGAGCGGGTGTCGCGCATTCGCGTCAACTCCCCCGACGGCTCCTTCTCCTATTATCCCGGCCTGGACCGGGCCCTGGACGGCATTGCCGCGCAAAACCCGCAGGGGGAATACACGCTGTCCCTGCTGGGGGACTATACCCTGACGGATAGCGACCTGACGGCGCTGGGCAAGACCATCCCCGGGGTCACCAAGCTCACGCTGGACGGACAGTGTATGGACGACAGCCTGACGCCACAGGGTGTAAAAACCTTCGCCCTGGCGGCAGCGGGCGACCTGCTTCTGCCGGAGTCCGGCCCGGAGTACGTCATCCGGCGCGTGACCCTCAAGTCTGATGCGGCGCGCCTGCTGGCCGCGTGTGGCAGCAAGCTGACGGTGGGCCCGGGTGTGGTGGCCGAGGGCGGTTGGAGCCTGGCGGGCGGCGGCGCGGATTCAAAACCACGGGCCACGGACCTGACCGTCAACAGCGGAAGCTGGACCCGGATTCTCGGGGGCAATACCGGCGGAAACGGCGAAGCAATTGCCAAGCTGACCGTCGGCGGCACGAGCTCCGCCGGGCTCCTTTCCAACTTTGACCTGCTCAACGTATCGGAGAACGCCAAGCTGACTGTCACCGGGCGCATGAGCCATGACAGCGGCGGAGCCGGATACGGCGGAGTGATTCAAATCGGCGCCGGGGCGTCGCTGGCCCTCCCCAGGCCCACGGGAGGAGATGCGGCCACCCAGCTCAACCGGGCGGTGAGGGTCAGCGCGGCGGGCGCCAATGCCGCGCTCATTCTGGCGCGGACGGGCTCCGATTACCCGAACCTGTACCTCCTGGGGGAGGTGCCCGACACTCAGGCCGGAAAGCTGACCCTGCGCTGTGCCGACGGCGAAACCGCCGCGAGCGGAGACCAGCTCCTGCAGTTTGCCCAGCCCGCCAACGCGGTGGTCTATCCCGACGGGGGCAAGGTGGACGGCTCCTATGCGCGGGACTTCCTCAGCGGAGTATACGGCCAGGGTGATGGCCGCATTGACCTGTACGCGGACCCCACCACGGGCCTGGTCTCGTTCTTGGGCCAGAATTTCGAGCTGACGGCGCCGGGCAGCACCTCGGTCAACACCTACCACACGCTGAAAGAGGTATACGACGCGCTGCTGAAAAGCGCTGAAAGCGGACTGGCCCCGGGCAACTATATCATCACCATGCTGGCGGATTACAGCTTTACGCAGGCGGATCAAGCGGCCCTCTCCGCCCTCACGGGGCTGAACCCAAACGCCACCCTCACGCTGACCGGCCTGAATCCCGGCGGGGCCAACCGGACCCTGGACGCGGGCTCACGGGATATACTCTTTCCGGCGGCAGAGAACGCGGGGCAGTCGGCGGCGTTCGTCTTCGAGCACCTGAAGCTGGTGGGCACAGGAGGACGGACCCTCGCCGCCATGGGCAGTAAGCTGACCATAGGCCCCGGCGTGGAGACCTCGGCCGGCGGGTGGTCCCTGTGCGGAGGCACCACGGGGGATACCGCGATCACCGCCCACACGGATGTGACGGTCCGGAGCGGTATCTTCTCCAGCGTGTACGGCGGCAGCATGGGCTTAGGCACGATGACCGGCGGCAGCAAGGTAACGGTAGCCGGCGGCACAGTCACCGACCGGCTGATCGGCGGCAGCCGCGGCAGCCAGGTTGGCGGCAGCGCCGTCACCATCGGCACGGCGGCTGTTGTGGACGGAGAAGTATACGGCGCGGGCCAGGCGCACAGCGGCGACAGTGTGGTGACCATAGCGGGCGGCACGGTGAACGGGACGGTATATGCCTCATATTTCCGGCAGAACGGCACAGCCACGGTCAATATCAACGGCGGCACGGTAAACGCTGGCATTCAGCGGGCCCACAGCACCATTGATCCGGCCGCCTTGCCCGCCGTTATCCTGAATGTAAACGCCGACCAGAGCCTGACATACCTCAACGGCTTTGACGCGCTAACCCTGAGCGACGGCGTCCGGCTGACCCTCGGCCCCGGCGGCACGGCCGCCTCCCCCTCCATGGACGCCCTTTGGGGGAACGGCAGTGCCGGCGGCGCGGTGACCCTAGGCGCGAACAGTGTCCTCACGCTCACCGGAACGGGTAATCAGGCGGGCAGCCTGGCCACCACGGGCGATAACGCCAGGCTGGTCTTCTCCAGCACGGGCACAGAACCCGCGCTGATCGTAAGCGCGGGGAGCAATCCCGTGAATACGCATACCCACCCCCTGACCCTCGCGCTGGCCGGCGGGACGCCGTCCAGCGGGGACAAGCTGCTGGAATTTACCGGCGTGCCAATGAGCGCCGATACGGCGGACTACGTCAACGGCTTTACGGGCAACCTGGCGCTCCTGGCGGATAAGACAACAGGCAGCGTTTACCTTGGCGTTGCGGTTTCTGTGGCCGACGGCACGGGCGGCGAGACGCGTTACGGCAGCCTGGCGCAGGCCATGGAGGCCATCGGCGACAGCGCGGGCGAGTACACCGTGGCAATCCATATGGAGGGCTACCACGTGACGGCCGCCGACGGCCTGGCGCTGATGGACAACGGCGGCAACGCCGAGATCACCTACACCAGCAGAGTGCGCATTACCGGGGAGTATCCGCTGGCGCCGGGGGATGTCCCCGGAGCGGAAGCCACCCGGACGGTAATCCTGGGCAGTGCGGATTCCGGCGCCCCAAAGGCGGACATCAGCCTGAACGGCCCCACCATTATCAAGGAAATGCGGCTGCAGTACCTGCAAGCCGACTGCGCCCTCTATGCCAACGGCCACCCCCTGACCGTGGGCCCGGCGGTGGATATTCTGAGCGCCGGCGACCACTACCCCGTGTTCTACGGCGGATCGGAAACCGGCACGGTGGCAAGCACCAGCATGACGCTCCTGAGCGGAAACTACGGGGGCGTGTACGGCGGCGGCCGGCAGGCATCCGCCCGGGTCACCGGGGACAGCCGGGTCACCATGGGCGGGGACGCCGTGCTCACCGGTCCCGTATACGGCGGGGGAAAGGCCGGGGATGTGGGCGGAACGGCCACGGTGACCATTACGGGCGGCCTCGCCCTGGCGCCCGCGGGAGATAAAAACACCATAGTGGGCGGCGGCGAGACCGGAGACACAGGCGCCGTTCACATCATCTCCGCCGGGGGCAAGGCAAACGGGACCATCGAGGTCGCCGGCCTGGACCGGGGCAAGACCACTGGGGACGTGACCATCGAGATCCGGGAGACAGACCCCGGAATTGACGAGCAGACTGCCGTGCTGGCAAATATCTACGGCGCGACCCTGGCAGGCGCCGGCGCGTCCGACGCGGTGGGCGGCAAGATTGACATA
Source organism: Oscillospiraceae bacterium (assembly GCA_022846095.1). NCBI lineage: Bacteria > Bacillati > Bacillota > Clostridia > Eubacteriales > Oscillospiraceae > Oscillospiraceae bacterium. The sequence goes on from AP025583.1 coordinate 3,194,899, forward strand.
CATATCTTAAACGGCAGGAACTACGGGGCGATCCGCGGCGGCGCGGGCGAGGCCGCGGGCGGCGCGTCCATCACCTTGGGAAGCGCTGCGCTGACCATGCAGGACATCACCGACTTCGACACGCTGAACCTGGGCATCCCGGCGGATCCCGGCGTGTCCGTGCCCGCCAGCCGAATTACGCTTATTTTGACGGGGAGGCTCCAGGGCGGCGACCTCAATTTCTGGAGCGGCAGCGTCCTGACGCTGCAGGGAACCAGCGAGGTACCCGGCGATCTGACCGTTCGCAATCTGCATACCGACGCCACATTCAACCGCAGCCATCTTCACGTCTATAAGGCGCCCACCGCCGGCGGGGATATTGCCACGCGGCCCCTGCATGTCACGGGTGAGAATACAAGCGCCCCGGACTGCAAGCTGGTTCTGGGGGTATACGGCGTCGACTCATTGACCGCCCTGCAGTCGGGCGCGGACGGAGATGATCTGCTGGTGTTTGCCCTTGCGGATAACGCCAAATCCGGACAGTACGTTAGCGACGTGCAGGGCCTGGACATTGTGGAGAACAAGGATGCGCACAACACGATCGAACTGGGCCTGGCCGGCTCCCCCCAGCTTGCACTGATAGGGGTCCGGCACACCGACGTCGGCGGCACGACCCAGGCGGACCGGCCGGACAGGGCCGCGGTCAAGACCTTGACCTTTGATATTGCGAGTTTTACAGATCTGGACCCCTCCGCCGTGGGCAACCCCATTGAAAGCGCATATATCGACACGAGCTGGAAGGCCGACGAGACCTGGGCAGGCGATGGGACGATCCCCGCCGGGGTGACTGAAATTACAGTCACCCACCCGGATGAGAGCAGCGTGCACTGGACAGGGACCGCGACCATGCCCATCTCCCCGCCCGCCGGAACGGCGCCTGAATACTATTTTGCCCATGTGCGGGATGACACCGGGCGCACACGCACCATTGTGCTGGACGTTCATAGCGCTCTAAAGACCGCCAGCGCCAAGGTCGAGAAAAACAGCGCCGGGGACTACACCTTTACGGTGACGCTGCAGGACCCGAAGCCGGAAAAGCCCGACGAGGTGGACCCCGACATCATCTATACCGCCTCCGGCCTGCACCAGCTGGCCTGGGCGGTGGGGCCCGCGCACGATACCGACCCCGCGGGCCAGGCGGCGGCACTGGGTGAGAATATGGCTGACGATACCAGCGGCGCGCTGCATGGCGTCACAACCCTGGACGTGCCCGCCGTCGATCCCCACGAGTGGACCTTCACCGTGCCGTCCGGTGTGCTGGGGGAAAATCCCGATCGCCAGGTGGTCTATGTCTACGCAAAGGACGCCATGGGTAATACGGGCGTGTACCCCATCCCACTGGATATAAACCTCATTGACGTGGAGGTCCCCATGGCGGCGGGAGTCGTCGCCCTTCGGGGCACAGGAGACGGCGCCAAGCTGCTTGCGCCGAACTGCTATCTGGTCAACTGGAGCGCCCAGCCGGTAAAAGCCGAGCTGGTGGGCGCGGAGATCCCCGCGGCGCAGGGCAGCTCCGGAGACGGCAAGCTGGTGTTCACCGCAAAGGGCGACGGCTTCGCGGACAATGAGATGAACCTGCAGGTGGTGAGCGTGGACGACGGGCTGGGGAACAATTTCCACAGCGAGTCGGTGTTGAACCTCGGGGACGCGCCGGTGAATCTGGCGGTTATGCCCGCAGTCACCGAGCCGGACCACGGAGCCAGCTTCACCTTTTACGGGCTGTACGACGCCGGGCATATCATTAAGACCAGCGGCTGGAGCCAATGTGTGCTTTCCTACCGCTTCACCATAGTGCCGCCCGCGCCTTCCGCGCGGGAATCCACACCGGAGGGGGGCGTCGCCAATGGCTGAGCGGGATACAGCTTCCCGGCGGGGCCGGACCGCCCGCCGGACGGTGCTTGCCCTATGCGCGGTGCTGGCGGCGGCGGCGGCCGTCCTGGCCCTGCGGCGGCCCCCGGGGGATCTCTACCGGCCCGACCCCAACGCAGCTCCCGCCTCCGGGCGGCAGGACATGAGCCTGGCTGAGATGCAGGACCAGCTTCAGTCCCAGGCGGACGAGAGCGCCTTCCGGCTGCGGATTAACACCCGCCCCACGGTGGTGGACGGGCAGGCGGATCTTCTGCTGGAAAACCCGGTGGAGAACGGAATGGACCTGCGGGTCACCATCACCCTGGACGCGGACGGCCAAGTCGTCTATGTGAGCCCCGACCTGGTTCCGGGCGCCCAGGTCCTGCAGGGCGAACTGACGGTAAAGCTCCCGCCCGGGGAGCACCCCGCCACCGCCCAGTTTACCGCGCTAGACCCCGGGACGGGCGAGGCGGTGAGCACGCCGGGAGGCGTGGAATTGATCCTGACGGCGGAAGCCCCACCCGGTATACAAGAGCCGTGAGGCTCTGTATAGATACATAAATATTGAGAGGAGCAAAACACAATGAAGTACAAAAGACTGATTGGCGCAGGCCTTTCCCTGGCTCTCGCCCTTTCCGCGGCCGTTCCGGTCCTGGCGGCGGATGACACCGCAGGGGTGTTCAAGACGGAGGGCAACAGCACCATTTCCATCATGACCGCGGCGGTGGACCCCAAAAACGTCTCCTTCACGGTCCCCCTGTACGTCACCCTGGCCGTGGTGTCGGACGATCCGAACGTCAAGGTACCCGACCCCAATGTGTACACAATTACCAACACCTCCAACGGGGGAACGCCCTCAGCCGACTACAAAATCGGCGTGACCGGCGTGACGTTTGAAAAGCTGGCCGGCGGCAGCTTTAATACCGTTGCTAACCCGGGTGCCGGCAGCCCGGTGACAGGGGACGACAATATATACCTGACCATCGGCGGGCTCGATATGCCGGTGCTCGCCGCTGCGGGAAGCCAGGCTGTCACGACGACGGCTGCCAGCGTGTTTGGCGCGCCCAACGCCCCCACGGCCATCGCCGTTAACCAGGCGTTGGATCTGCCCATCACCGGGCTGGTGGCAGGCTCTAACCGAACCGGTGCGACCACTGCGGCGCAGTTCCGGGTCAGGTACACCATATCCCTGCTGAGCGGCGGCACTACCCCGCTGGGCCTTGTCTACGTGGGCAACGATTCCAACGCCGCCGGCCTCGGCCCCAACTACGCGCCCTAACCTGCCGGACGAAACCGGCGCCGCCGACCAGCGCGACAGGAGGACAAAAGGATGAATCTGAAAAAGTGTTTGCGGCGCCTGTTGGCGGCGCTGGCGGCCTGCTCGGCGCTCACCGCCGGAGGGATGGCCCTGGGGGTGTCTCCACCCCCGGGCTTCCCCCCCACGCAGCCCGGAAAGACCACCGTGGGAGTGCAGACTGCGGACCTCCCGCCGGACAACCTGTCTTTTACCGTGCCCCTCTATCTGACGGTGGCGGCCATCCCCGCCCCCGGCGGCGGGCAGATTATCGCCCCTGACGGCTATGCCCTGCGCAATACCACGGCCAAGCTGCCGGACGGAAGCTATCCGGACATCGCCGTCACCGGCCTGGAGGTAAGCGGGGTGGCCGGGGGCACATGGAGCCTGTCGGCCACACCCACGCAAGCGAAAGAGGTCTCGCTGACCATCGGCGGGGTGACGCTGCCCGAGGTTTCCGCCGCCAGTCAAACGCCCGCCGCCGCGGATCTGATGGCTGGAGATAACAGTTTTTACGACCCTACGGGGAAAGGGAGCTTTCGCTCCGTCCCCGGCGGCCCCGACGCCGAGTCCTTGCCGCTGCCGGTCTCCGGCGTACTCTCTTCGGCCTTTTCAGCGGACCCGGCCCGGGCGGCAGCCCAGTTCCGCGTTACCTATACGGTAAGCCTGCTTGACGGGGCGGGCATGCCCGTGGGCGCCTACTACGGCGGCCCCACCGGCGCTGAGGCTGCGGCTCCCGCGCCCACCCCCGCTCCCACGGCTGGGCCGTAAATACACAGAACCGGTTTTTGCCGGTTCTGTCCAGAGCCCGGGCCTTCTCTTCCGGACTCTGGACAGAACTGACCAATATCGCAGGAGGAGGAAGAAAACGTGGAGAGTGGAATGGAACAGGCGCGGGCGGGCGCCCCCGCCCGGCCAGGCCGGGGGTGGAAAAAAGGGGGGCTGGCGCTGTTGGTGCTGGCGCTGCTTCTGTGCGGCGCCGCGCTGGCCTGGAAATGGCTCGCTCCTCAGCCCCAGAGCCAATATGAGCTGGACGCCAACGCCCTGGCGGGCTTTTTACCCGGAAAGACGGAGGAGGAAATTCAGGCCGAGCTCAACCGGATCATTGAGAAGGGCTACTTTAACGTATCCATTAACCCCACCCCGAACGTAGCGCCCGACGGCACGGTGAACCTGAATATCGAAAACGTGCCGGGCAACAACTATTGGATGCAGGTCAACGTGTACATCATCGGCGAGGACGGCGGAGAAACCCTGCTCTACGCATCGGGTATCATCAAGCAGGGATATTACATTAACGAGGCGGAGGCGGCCGGCAAGCTGCCCGCGCCCGGGCAGTATAACGGCAGAGCGGACTTTACGGCATTGATGCCGGATACCCAGGAGAACATCGGCCAGACCGCCGCCACCATGCTGATCAACGTGCTGGGGGAGGAATAAGCCGTGCCGGAAACCAAGGAAACCGCCGCCCCGAGTACGAAAAAAGGGCGGAGCGGCACCCTCTTCAAGGCCGTGGTGCTCCTGCTGCTGGCCGCTATTGCGGCGCTGCTGCTGTACCGGTTTGTATTCGTCCCCCCGGAGCGCGTGGGCTCTCTGGAGCGGGAGCTGAGCGCCGAGCTGGGCCTCCTGCCCGGCATGACCGACGACGAGATTCAGGATGCCCTAAACCGCAAGGTCGCGGAGGGGATGCTCAATGTTTCCATGAATCCCAAGCCCTCCTTCCCGGACGGGACGAGCCCCGGAAACGTGCGCATCCAAAACATCGAGGGCAACCATTACTCCGTGGCGGTGACCATTGTGCGCAGCGATACGGAGCAGGCCATATTGACCACGCAGCTGATTGATCCGGGGTACTACGTTGCGGAGATGAAGCTGGACAAACCGCTTCCGGCAGGGGAGTATCTGTGCGTCGCAAGTTTCGCCGCGTATGATCCCGACACGCTGGACTACATCGGCGAAACTGGGATGCAGGTGCTCATAACCGTGGAACGGTAAGGAGGTGAAGGCGCTGAGACAGATACAGACGGGGCTGTTGGCCCTCTTCCTGACGCTGGCCTTTGGATTTCCGGCCCAGGCCGCCGCCACCGCCGGCGGGACGGGGGCGGACAGCACCATCAGGATTGAAATTATTGAAAAGCAGATTACTCTGACCGTTCAGGTAAACGACAAGCAGAGCGGCGTACATCTGGCCGGAGTGAGTGTGAAATTAACCGACCCGGATCATCCGGATGCACCGCCCATCACCGGCTCACCTCACGGGGTCCATATGACAGATGCAAACGGCAAAATTGAAATTCTGCTCTTCCCGGACCCGGACAAGCGCTATCAAATCAAGGTGGAGCGTTCAGGGTACACCTCCTATGCTGGTGACATCTTTACCGTAACGAATGATACCTACAAGCTTGTCGAACTTGAGCGGTCGGGCGGCGGCGGAGGCGGTGGTGGAGGCGGCGGCGGTGGAGTGTCGCCGACGCCCACGCCAGGGCCGACGCCCACGCCAGGGCCGACGCCCACGCAGGGGCCCACGCCCTCGCCGGGGCCCACGCCCACACCCGGGCCCACGCCCACGCCGGGGTCCACGCCCACACCAAGGCCGACGCCCACACCGGGGCCGACGCCCACGCCAGGGCCGACGCCCACACCGGGGCCCACGCCCACGCCAGGGCCCACGCCCACGCCAGGGTCGACGCCCACACCAGGGCCGACGCCCACACCAGGCCCGACGCCCACGCCAGGGCCGACGTCCACACCAGGGCCGACGCCCACACCCGGGCCGATACCGCCGCCCGGGCCGACCCACGGCCCAGGCGGGCAGGAGCCCACCCCACCCGGTTCAGATCCGGGAACCCCCGGCGGGGAGAAGGGCGGTTTTCTTCAAGCCGTTATGCTATGGGGCCAGAACTGGTGGATTGTTGTGTGCATTGCCCTCACGACCCTGCTGGGCGTCGGGCGGCTATGGGTGGTATACCGTGGGGTTAAACGCCTGGATCGGGAATTATTGGCGCTAAACGCAAGAAAGGAGATGGCCAAGAAGTGAGAAACATGCATGGCATCAGGAAATTTTATATCATTGCGGGCGCAATACTTCTAATTTGCTTAACCGGGCTTTTCTTCTTCCGATGGAGCGGCAGAGGTCCGATCGGTATTCTCCTGCTTTGCTTTTGGATTGTTGAGCTGCTGACGGCAGCCATTTTGTTGCTGCGAGCCGAGCGAAGGCTGAAGGAGCAGGAGAAACTCTACTTAGATGCGCAATACAGGCAGAATAACGAGTAAGTCCATGTGTTTTCTAGAATTGAGGCGAACATTCCTGTTGGGCTACCGCAGGGACGATGTTCTGATTTTTATAAAAAAGTTGTTAAGGGAGCAGCAATCAGAGCGTGACAGGCTGAATGGGGACCTGGAGGCAATGGAGGCCCTCGTCCACGAGCTGTCGGCGGAAAATGAGGCGCTGCACCTGAGAAAGCAACAGCTGGAGGAGTGGTACGCGCGCCATGTGGAAGACAGCAAGCGCACGTAATTCTACCGCGGTGGAGCGGGAGCTAAAGCGCTTGCAACGCACACGCCGCCTGCGTCGCTATTGGGGCCCTGTGTTGTGTGGGGCGGCAATCTGTATCCTGCTGCTGCACTTCGTTGTGCGTATCCACATCGTCTCCGGCGCCTCAATGGCACCCTCCCTCTTGCCCGGCGACGTCATCATCTGTTGGATGCCCTGTGTCGAACCAGAACGTGGAGACCTGGTAATTATTCATGAGCCCACAGGCATGGAGATGGTCAAGCGGGTGGTGGGCCTGGCTGGGGACACCTTGGAAATCACCCCGGAGGGGCATGTCATACGCAACGGCCAGCTCCTCAAGGAGGATGCCGCCTGGTACGGTGGCCAGGACTCCAGCCAGTGGGAGACTTTTCCGCTGGTGGTGCCAGAGGGAACCGTCTTCTGCTTGGGGGACAACCGCCCCCTCTCTCTTGACAGCCGGCACCGGGCCATCGGCCCCATCCCTCTGAAAGAGGTATTGGGCGAGGTGATTTTTGTACTGCGCTGGCAGCGGTAACGCGGGCCACGGAATAACAGGCCGTTCAGAGGGTGCCGCCCCTAAAATATGATCGGGAATTTTATCGCTACTACAGAAAGAAGGCATTGATATGGCGTACCAGCGCATAGGTGAGATGCTGCTGGCGAGGGGACTGATAACGGAGGCTGAATTGGCCCGCGCGTTAAAAGAAAAGGAGCGCTCCACAAAGCGTATTGGTGAAATCCTGATTGCCCAGGGTGCCGTCGGGGAAGATGCGTTTCTAGTGGTGCTGGGCGATCAGTTGGGGGTACAGGTGGTTGATTTGGCGGCATACCCGCCTGCGCCCGGTGCGATGCAGCTTATTGACCAGACGCTGGCGAAAAAATACGGGGTGGTTCCGCTGGGAACCCAAGAAGACACCCTGTATGTGGCCATGACAGACCCTCTGAACTTTTTTGCTGTGGAAGATATTAAGCGGCAGACGGGTTTAAAAGTCGTTACCATGCTGGGCTCTCATAGAAGCATCGACCAGACGCTTGCAAAGCTGTACGGGAACGCCGATGCAGACCAGGCGCTGCAAGAGATTAGCCAACGCGCCGGTGAAGGGCCCGTACAAATGGATTCCAACGTGGTGGCCGGGGTAAACAGGATTACGGACGACCCATCGGCTGCGCCGACCGTCCGTCTGGTCAATTCCATCCTTGAGCGCGCTATAACGGAGCGGGCCTCAGACGTTCATTTTGAGCCCCGCGAGTCGGAGATGGTTGTGCGGCTGAGAGTTGACGGGGCGCTGCACACCTTGTTCCACATCCCCATGCAGGCAATGAATTCGGTGATTTCCAGGTTAAAAATTATGGGCAATATGGACATTGCGGAGCGAAAGATCCCCCAGGACGGCCGCGCTAATATCCAGTTGCGGGAACGCAGCGTGGACCTTCGTATTTCCACGCTCCCCACGGTATATGGTGAGAAGATGGTTATCCGGCTTCTCGACAAAGCCGCGGCAAACCTGGGCAGGCAGGGAATTGGGCTGACAGGCACCAGCCTGGAGCGCTATGAGGCCCTGCTGCGCAATTCCAGCGGCGTCCTCTTGATTTCCGGCCCTACAGGCTCCGGCAAATCCTCCACCATGTACACCATGATTCAGGATCTGAACACTGAGGATGTCAACCTTGTCACCCTGGAGGACCCCGTGGAGTTCAATACGGAGGGTATTAACCAGTGCCAAATTAATGAGAAGACAGGCATGACCTTCGCAAACGGACTGCGTGCAATCTTGCGGCAGGACCCGGACATTATCGTCGTCGGAGAGATACGGGATGGTGAAACTGCCTCCATTGCAATGCGCGCCGCTATTACCGGCCACTTGGTCCTCTCCACCATCCATACGAACGATACGATTGCAACGGTGGACAGGCTGCTGGACATGGGGGTAGAGCCCTTCCTGATTTCCACGGCGCTCAAAGGCGTAATCGCCCAGCGGCTTGTTCGGCGCATTTGCCCGCGCTGCAAGGAGCACTACTCCCCCACCAAGGAGGAATGTGAGCTGGTGGGGATCCCTTACCGGCCCGACCTTCTGTTTTATCGTGGCAGGGGCTGCCGTGAGTGCTTCGACAGCGGCTACCGCGGACGGGCGGCGGTGTTTGAGATTCTGCTCGTGGACAACGCAATCCGCAAGCTGATTACGTTAAAGGCGGATCGTGAGGAGTACATGCACACTCTGACCGGATCGACCTTCCTGTCCCTTTCCGATTATAGCAGGAACATGATTCTCGACGGGGTCACAACTGCCCAGGAGGCGGTACGCACAATCTACTCTACCGTATCCGAGGCGTGATAAATCTTGAGAAGATGGAGCTGAGCTTGTATGGAGCTTGTTGAAATCATTCAAAATGCACTGGGGAGCAAGAATGTTTCCAGTGCCTCCGACATCCACCTGGTCTATGGACTTCCTCCCAAGATGCGGCGGGACGGTAAGTTGGACGCCCTTGAAGGAGCACCCGCGCTGGATGACGCGCAGTGCATCAAATTTGCAAAAGAGCTGGCGGGGGATCAGTGGGGGGAAGTTGAAAACGGGGGTGAATTGGATTTGGCCCGCACCTATGGGCAGGTGCGTATCCGCGGCAACCTATTTTGGCAGCAGGGGCACATTTCCAGCGCAATCCGTCTTCTGAGCGATAACATACCGGCGCTGGAGGCGCTGGGGCTTCCCTCCGTCGTCTCGACGTTTCCGGACTTCAAACGCGGTGTCGTCCTCGTGACAGGCGTAACCGGCTCAGGCAAGTCGACAACGCTGGCCTCCATACTTCAGCGGATCAATGAAACGCGCTATGACCATATCGTTACGCTGGAGGACCCCATCGAATATATCTACCACCCCCAACGCTGCGTCATCAATCAGCGGGAGATCAACCGCGATACCGATAGCTACGCAAGCGGCCTGAAGGCTGTGCTCCGTGAGGACCCGGACGTCATTCTGATCGGAGAAATGCGCGATTTGGAGACCATCCAGATTGCCCTAACCGCGGCGGAAACGGGACATCTGGTCTTTGCAACGCTCCATACAGCCTCCGCGCCGGACTCTGTCGACCGTATAGTGGAGGTGTTCCCCACCGGCATGCAGAAGCAGATCCGCATGCAGCTGTCGCAGACCTTACAGGCCGTGCTCTCCCAGCAGCTCCTTCCCAGGGCGGGCGGAATCGGACGTGTCTGCGCGTGTGAGGTAATGGTGGTCAACCACGCAATCCGCAACCTTATCCGCGAGGGGAAAACGCCCCAGATCGCCAACGCTTTGGCGACCTCCGCGGACGAGGGCGGCATCACAATGGACAACGCGATTCTGCGCCTGCTGGCCTCCAGAGTTATTACACCAGAGACGGCGCTGCGCGCCGCCCGCGATCCGGAGCTGCTCTCCAAGAGCTTCGTTTAGCTAGAGAAAGGACGTGATCGGGTGCCTACGTACAGGTATAACGTAATCTCCGATTCCGGCGAAAGGCTCAGTGGCGTTTTAGAAGCGTCTGACGAGTTTGACGCGGCCCGAAAAATTAAGACGTCCGTCGGTGGGTTCATCCAGACCATATCACGGGTCGGCTTTAATATTGACATCGAGCTTACCAAGCCGAGGCTCCGTGAGAAATCACTCTCCATGTGCTGTTCCCAGTTCTCAATTCTACTGAAGGCAGGTCTGCCTTTGGCGCGCACGGTAGAGGTCGTGGCGGAGCAATCGGTGGACAAAGTGCTAAGAAAAATTCTCCAGGAGGTCCTGAAGGACGTCAGGGAGGGTTATGGCCTTGCAAACAGCCTGGAGAAGCACGGTGATGTGCTGCCCCTTGTCTTTACGGAAACAGTGCGTGCGGGCGAGGCATCCGGCACCCTGGAGTCCTCCTTTGCCAAGATGGAACAGTACTTCAGCAAAGCGTCCAAGCTGAAGAAAAAGGTCAAGAGCGCCATGACCTATCCCATTTTCCTGATCGTGGTCGCAGTCGTAGTGGTTGCCATTGTCGTGCAGATGGTGCTTCCGGCGTTTCTCCCCATGTTCGCGGGCCGGGAGCTGCCCATCCCGACGCAGGTTCTCCTCAGCATCTATGGCTTTTTTGCAAGCTACTGGTACATCCCACTCGCGGCGGTCATTTTATCGGCCATGCTCTTTATAAACTACCGGAAGAGCGAGCTTGGAAAACTGAATCTGGCCCGCACGGTACTTAAGCTGCCCATCATAGGCAAGGTCGGCACCATGAACGCCGCCGCCCAGTTCTCCAACACCATGGCGGCCCTCCTGTCCTCCGGCTTGCCCATGGTGCACGCTCTGAAAATCACGGGAAAGGTGCTCAGCAACCTGGCCGTGGGCCGCTCCATCCAGGAGGCGACAAAAGGAGTCACGGAGGGGAAGCGCCTGGGGGAGGCCATGCGGGAGAACCAATTTCTGCCCCCGCTTCTAATCGAGATGACGGCGGTGGGCGAGGAGTCGGGCGCCTTGGAGGAGACGCTGTTTACCATCGGCGCCTTCTACGACGAGGAGGCGGACGCCGCCACCACCAGCGCGCTCTCCAAGCTTGAACCCATTATTACTATCGTAATGGGAATGGTTGTGGCTTTTATCATGATCGCACTCTATATGCCCATGTTCGATATGGTGGGCGGCATTACCTGACGGATAAAACGGGCGGAAAGCCCCTGCCGTTACGGTAGCGCTTGAATCAAGCGTGAAAGGAGCTGACAAACCTGATGCGGAAACTGAAAACGAGCGCGCCCGGTCTGAAGCAGAAGCTCAAAAGCGCGGCCGCCTTCACCCTGGTGGAGCTATTGATCGCCGTCGCCATCGTTGGCATCCTGGCCGCCATTGCCATTCCCGCGTACAGCTCCTCCGTGGAGAAGGCCCGTGTGAATACGGATTTAGCCAACGCCCGCGCGGCCAACTCCCTGGCCACCTCCGATTATACGCTGGAGGGCAGAGCCGGTAACGTTGCTTATACCTTTGTAGTAACCGAAAGTGGGAACATTGCCATCTCGAACCCCCTGCCCGCCGGCGTACCGGTCCCCACCGGCGCGGCGGTTACAGCCCTCTCGCAAAAGCTCCTTGGGGGCACCGCCGGCGGCGCCCCATTCCTTATCGTCATCGTAAATAACGGCACGGTAAAAAACAGCTGGCTCTCGGTACTTAACAACTAACGGATAAAACGGGCAGACAACCCCTGCCGTTTTATATAAATACTTAGTATAGATAGAAAGGAAGTTGACACAAATGATGCAGAAACTGAAAACCAACGCACCCGGTCTGAAGCAGAAGCTCAAAAGCGCGGCCGGCTTCACCTTGGTGGAGCTTTTGATCGTGGTCGCTATCGTGGGTATCCTGGCCGCCATCGCCATTCCGGCGTACAGCGCCTCTATGGAGAAAGCCCGTGAAAACACTGATTTGGCCAACGCCCGCGCGGCCAGCTCCCTGGCCACCTCCGACTATATGCTGCAAGGCAGGACTGGTGCTGTAGCCTACACCTTCGTTATTACTGCCGATGGTAACCTCGGCATCTCGAGCCCCACGGTTGCTGGCGCACCAACCCTTACTGGCAACCCTGTGAAGGCCCTCTCGCAAAAGGTTCTCAACGGTGCAACCCCGGCTCTGACAGTCAGCGTAAATGACGGCGTGGTAAGCAATAACTGGATTGATTATTTGACCTAATAATTTAAGCCTCACCAGCCGGGTTGTGGCTGGATATTAAAACGCACCTGCCGGACATAGGAACCTATGTCCGGCAGTGCGGGGCGGAAAAACACCTGCTTTTCCGCCCCGCACTGCCGGATATTAAGTTAAGCAAAATCGCTGATTGGAGTTGAAATGATTGATAAGTTCCCCCGAGGTTCTGCTCTACCTGCTGCTGGCCGCCGCTGCCGCCGTGCTGGGCGCCTGTATCGGCTCCTTTTGCAACAACTGGGCCTACCGCGCCTGCCGGAAGCAGTCGGTGATACTGGGACGCTCCAGATGCCCCGCCTGTAAGCATGTGTTGGCGGGCAGGGATTTGATCCCCTTGGTCAGCTGCCTCCTGCTCAAGGGCCGCTGCCGCTACTGCGGCAGGGGTATCTCCATCCGCTATCCGCTCACGGAAGCCGCCACAGCCGTCTTCTATTTAGCCGCCTTTGTTCTCTTTTTCCCCGCAAACGATTTGGAGCTGGTGCGCTGGTCGGTCCTGGCGGGACTGACCCTTACCCTCGGCCTGGTGGATTTGGAGAGCTGGGAGCTTCCGAATGGACTGATCCTGGCCGGAGTCCTCTGGTTTTTTATCCTTGTCCCTTTTTCCGGGCTTCCCTCACTGTGGATGGGGCTCGCCGGCAGCGCCGTCATAGCCGTCCCCCTGCTGCTGCTGGTTTTGCTGATGGACAAGCTGCTCGGAAAGGAGACCATGGGCGGGGGCGATATTAAACTTGTCGCGATGCTCGGCCTCCATCTGGGCGCCGGCAGGACCCTGCTGACCCTGATAATCGCGTGCATAATCGGCATCCTGATGGCTCTGCTCTGGAAACCCATCGTGCCCCCTGTCCCCGGAGAGGAGGGAGCTTCCCAACCCCGCCCAGGCAGAATACCCTTTGGCCCGGCGCTGATCCTGGCCGCGTGGATATGCGCCCTGTGGGGAAAACCGCTCCTTGATCTGTACTACTCGGCATTTGTATAAAACTTCGGCGCCGCAGCCGACTGGAAAGGAGCCACTATAATGGCATCGAACACGACAAAGCCTTGCTTGGGATTTGACTTCGGCGGTGTGTACATGAAACTGGCGCTGACGGACAAGAAAGGCATATCCCGTATCATCGTGGAGGAGTTCCCGGAGGGAATATTCAAGGATGGCGACATCACCGCCCCCAATTCCGCGCTGGTGCTTCTGCGGGAGGTTTTAAAAAAGCACCGCGTCAAGGCGAAGGAGTGCGCCTTTATCCTACCGCCGGGAAAGGTCCTGTTTCGTCAGCTGAGTACGCCGGTGATGGACGCCCACCAGATCAGAAAAAACCTTCCGTTTGAGTTCCGGGACCTTATCTCCGGGAAGAAGGAAGACTACTTTTTCGACTATGCCATTGGCAGTTACCAGAAAAACGCGGACGGTGAAGTGACGGGGCTAAACTTAATGATAAGCGCTGTTCAGAGAAAAAATATGGAGTCCTATATCCGCTTTTTCAATAAACTCGGCATTAAGCTTCGGGTCGCCGCCCCTCTGGAGAGCGCCTTCTCCAACATTATCCGTACTTATGAGGCCAATCACTTGGACGTGCCCGAGGGCAGGGATTATTGTTTTCTGGACATCGGCCATAGTGCGACCCGCATCCACCTGTACTCCGGCCCCCTGTTCCAGGCCACCCGCGTCATCGAGTATGGCGGCGCAATGGTGGAATCGGCCATCGCCCGGGATTTGAACATCGACCTGAGCGCCGCAAGAGCCTATAAGGAAAACAGCCAGGAGGCCACGCGATACCTCAAGGAAACCTCCACGGCCTATACCAGCATTGCCCTGGAAATACGCAAGGCCGTCAACTTTTACAGCAGCAATGAAAAGGAGCTGCGCAAAATCGAGACTATCTATTGCTGCGGCGGAGGCGGCTGGATGACCCCGCTGCTCGACACGATTCGGGAGGGTGCCGGTCTGGAGATCCGTCCGATTACCGAGCTTCTGCCACCCAATCGGAACGATGCAGAGGGGGGGCTCAACCTGATCGGGGCGGTAGCGGTTGGAATTACGCTGCAATAAGGGGGATGAAAAATGGGAGACTGGGATAAGTTCAGGTGGACGCCGCCGGCCGCCGGAGACAAAGTGGATCCTCCGGTTGTGGATCCATTGGCAGGAGCATCGGCCACGGGAAGCATTTCCTCGCAGGCGGAGGTGGATGCGGTACTTAAGGAAGTTGTAGAGGTAATCGAGCACGGCGTGGACACCAGCCGCTGGCATTCCGACGATGAAGCGCAGGCGGAACAGCAGGATGGGCCTGGAGGATATGCATACTGGACGGGCGGCCCCTCCAGCCCGGAGCCGCTGCCCGCCGGCACGCCGACTGCCGGCGTGGAGCATATCAAAGCTGCCGTGGGGCTGGCGATTGCTGACGTGCACAGCACAGTGCATGGTGAGGAGCCACCGGAGGCCGCACCGCGCCAGGAGTTTGATCCGGCTACGGCAGCAGCTGTAGCCGCCGCAATGGCAAACGTGTTTACAAGCCTGAGCGGGACACGTTTTGCCACCGGGCAGGAGACGCCCGGCCAGAGTGCCGGGCCCCGCGACCCTCTGGACATTAACGAGGTATTCTCCGCCATATTCAAAGAAGCACAGCGCAATGCCCCTGCCGGGCCCCCGGAAGATCAGCAGGCAGCGTCGGAGGTCATTGAAGCGGATGCCTACCAGGTCGCGGAGTCACGCGATCAGCCTGCCGCAGGTGCCTCCGCCCGGGATGTCCCTGCGGATGATGGACCGGCAGAGGCTTCGGCCAGGGCCAGGGTTCAGGAGGAGCCGGATGCGGCCTCCCGTCCCCCCGTGTCAGAGCCGTCCACGCCGCCCAAGAGGAAACGGGAGAAAACACGCCAGCAATCGCGGGACAGGGCGCCTTATCGCGGCGTCCGGGGACGCCGTAAGCCCCCAAAGCTCAGGATCGCCAAGGGCTTTAAGGCGAAAGGGATGCGGGGCAGCCTGGATACCGACAAGACCGCCCTGAACATGGCGGTGAAGGTCAAAACGCTGGCCAGCCCATCCAGGGCCATCCCGCTCTTCCTCTTAGCCTGTGTCATGATATTGGCGTTTTCAAAATTCGGTGTAATCGACCAAATGGAGCGTGAGCGCGCGCTTCAGCGCCAGCTTACCCAGCTTCAGGAAGAGAGTCAGCGTCTTATTGCAGCAACGGCGGACTATGACAGCGTGTTCCAGAAATATTTGCTGTACGGCACCACGTGGATGAGCGAAGCGGAACTGGCGCAGGTGGATGTCATGGATGTGCTCGCCATCTGTGACGACACCATATTACCCAACGCCAGAATCACTGAAATATCCATGAACAACAATTTAGTGGACATGACCGTGTCTGGCATCAATCTGATCAAGGCGGCTTCCCTGACGCAGCAGCTGGAGGACCTCCCCCTTGTAAGGAGTGTTTCGCTCCAGCTGGTAACACTGAATACTGGCGAAACACCTGCCATTCCGTTGGATCCTGCCTACTCCGCACCCACTAAATCGACGGCTTATCAATTCCAGATAAAACTTGCATTGCCCGGAGCACCCGAAGAGGCGGGCGAGGAAGAAGGAGGCAGCATAAATGGAACAGCTTAAAAAGCCGCTCGGTAAGCAAGCCGCCGTTTTTGTGCTCATATTACTCCTGGCCGGGATAGGCGCCCTCTATTACGTACTCTTCCTCCAGCCTCTCCTGGGAAGTATCTCCAGCACAGAAAATCAAATACTGACTGAGCAGGACAGCCTGGAAGTGCTGCGATTGCGCGCAACAAAGTGTTTGCAAATGAAAGACGAACTGCAAACGGCGCAGGATAATGAGCAGCCTGTGGTTGAATATAACAACCAAAAAGCATTGATGACCGCGCTGGAGCCCGTTTTGGCGCCCATGCTGGGTTATGAGCTGTCGTGGGAAGGCGCGCCCAGTGAGGACGCAACGCTGTATCGCCGTGAGCTATATCTCACGTTTCGCTGCTCCGGCTATGCGCAGGCACGCCAGATGGTCGCCGGGCTTCACGGACTGCCCTTCCGGTGCCAGGTCAGCGCGCTTACCATTGCCGCCGGAGCTGAGCAGGGCGACCGGGGAGATGGGAATATTTTAACGGATGAGATCGCCGGCAGCGTAGTGATTACATTCTTCGAGGCACTGTAGCGCGCGTTTGGTAAAAAGGAGGTCCCTGCGGTGGGTGAGGTGAGAAAATTACGTCGAACCAGCGGGTTTACACTGGTGGAAGTCCTGATAACCGTTGCCGTTTTGGCGGTTATAGCCAGCTTTGCAATGCCGGCCTTTTCCAGCTTCCTTAAGGACTCAAAGATGGCGGAACTGGATCACGGTGCTAAGCAGATTTTTCTGGCGGCGCAAAACCGAATGATTTCCATGCGGACTGCCGGGGTATTGAGCAGTATCGACCAGCCTGTCAGCCTGGGCACCGTCAGCCTTGCCGATGATGCGGCTGCCGGCATTATTAAGGATTACTCATATGTCGATACTGCAGCGGCCGGATCAGATGCTGCCGTGAAAAAAATATTGGGTCATATACTCCCCGTGGGGGCCGTGTCCAATGAGATATACTCCGGGCACTACATTCTTATTTTCGATACCCAAACAGGCCTTATGCGGGGCGTGCTTTACTCTGAGCACTGGTTGGACAGCGGGCGCATCAGGGATCTGATGGATAATTTCACTCTTCGCAGAGAGCAGCTGGTTGGGTTCTATGATGGCGGGGGCGTCGTCACGCCGGACGTGGCGGAGCTGCCAGCCCCCATTTTAACGGTTGAAAATGGGGAGCGCTTATTGGTAAAAATACAGCTGCCTGTCACGATAACCGATCCCACGCAGGTGCAGGTCAAGTTGACCGTGGAACATCAGGAGTTGTCCGGGCAGAACGTGACCTGGAATTTGGACTGCAGGGTTGCCGCGGGCAATGGCTTCGATGAGGTGGACACCAGCGACATTCGAAACAAAACCTATATCAAAGTGCTCGACGAATTGAGCGGTACGGTATCTGAAAGCGGCGCAAAGAGTTTTGATGCTGTATGCAGCTCAATTGCAGCCGGCGCGAATATACGCATCACAGCTTCGCTGGTTCCCGTTCCCTCCGCCAGTGCGGATTTCCGGCCGTCAATCAGCGTTTCTCAGGAGACAAACAGCCTGTTTGACTCAATGGAGCTCGAAGGCGATACCGTCAGGATCCGTATTGCAACCGGGCGGCATCTGCAAAACCTGCGGTGGTTCTCCGGGTGGGGCCGGGATATTTTTACACCTGAAATGCTTCCCACGCTTACTTCCGGCATGAGGCCTTATTTTACGGTGGAGCAGAGCAACCGTATCGACTGGACAAGCTATTACGGCAGAAAAGGAATCAGTTTTTACCCACTGGAGGACATTGATTATTTAAAGTCATTCAACGGCAACGGCCTGGAGATAAGCGGGCTGCGCGTTCTAACCTCGGACGGGGCAGGCGGGGCAGGGATTTTTGGGCGGCTGGGGGCGGGCCGGGCCGCAGACGGCGGGCCGGAGTGCGTATTTACCAGTGTCAACATAGTCGATCCCGTCATCCGGGCCGGCGGGAGCAGCACTGCCGCAGGCGCCTTGGCCGGGATAACCAGCAAGACCAGATTTACCGACTGCCACGTATTTGTTACGGACACAGCCAATCTGAACAACTATGGCGTTTGGAGCGGCGACATAGCCGGCGGCTTGATCGGCATGGCAACAGGCGCCTCCTTTAATCATTGCAGTGCATCTATGCCTAATATTGTTGTCCGAACCAATTCAGGTACCGCAGGAGGGTTAGTCGGAACAGCTGTGGCGTGTTCGTCACTCATCAATTCCTACGGCAACACAGGGAATCTGGCTTCCTCCGCCAGTTCCTATGCGGCGGGCGCACTGGTTGGATCAGTTATCCCTTCCAGTGTGGAGATGCAGGTCCGGAATAGCTACGGAATTGGGAATATAAGCGGCCGGTGGGTCTATCCGTCCGGACTGATTGGAAACGGGCTGTCCAGCAAACTGTCAAACTGTTACGCCTTAACAACGTTCGCGGGCGCTTCTCTGGCATCTCCGGGGATAAACAATTCCTTTCATGGGGTCGCTTATGGCGCAAATCTCGGCAGCATACTGCTTTGCCTCACAAGGGATGTGAGCGCCGTCCCCGGCGACGCGGGGTTTGAGCCCCAGGGCGCTACCTTTGCCAATAAGGATGAATTTTCCAGGCACTTCTTTGATGACGGAAATTGGGGAATGGTATCGGCCACAGGCACATTCCCATATTCCAATGCGCTTCGCGGCCTAGCATATCCCTATCCCGTCTCAAAAGGCGCGGGCGGAGGCAATACCGTGTACGGGGACTGGCCACAGTTGGGGGGATGATCGCTATGTGTCAAATTCGGCGTAAGGTTTCGGCCCGTACAGGAGCGGCACTGCTTCTGGCCCTTTTCTACTTTCTCTTGTGCTGTGTGGTCGGTGGCATTACCGTCACGGCAGCCTCGACCAACGCAGTTAGAATGTCGCGGGCAAAACTTGACCAGCAGACTTATCTTGCGGTCCGTTCGGCAGCACGCACATTAATTGCCGATTTGGAGACTACATCGCTGCAGGGCACGTTCCAGGTGCGCAGCAACAGAATCAATTGGCACGGCGGCGTAGTCGGAAACGAATTCCACACCTGCTTCCCCTATAGCCAGCTAAACGGCGTCTTTGTAAACGGAAGGCTTGCTGATTTGTTGCCGGAGGAGGATTTAAAAAATCTCTATCTCAGCACCGTGGAATACGCTTCCGGCGGCACGAGCTCCTATGTTCGTCAAAAAGTCTCCAGCAGCGACTCCGACTGGGACGGATCTCCCATGGCCTTTACTTATAGAACGCCAATATCTGTTTCCTTTGAGATGGAAGTCAACGGCTACCCCTCTATCCCACCAGTCTTGGTAACGCTCACCTTCGGAACGGCGAGCGGAAAGCAGATGGAGGCCGAACTTACGCTGAAAAGCCGGGACGGCAGCTATCAAATGGTTTTCCGCTCCCGTGTAAGCCGCTTCCGCAGCCCGCGTACCGATCCGGAGCGAATTATGTCCAGTGAAATGGATCGCACCTGGTTCCAGCAGAATACTACCGTAACGGACACGTTCACCTGGACAAATTGGGAGGCGGTGGAATGATATGCGAAGCTTGAAAAAAAGGAAGTGGAGCCAGCGCTTACGGGATCAGTGCGGGGCAACGATACTGGAAATCCTCTGCGCCCTATTGCTGGTGGCGATGACCTCGCTTCTTTTCTCGAAGCTGATTGGAACGGCAAACACAATCAATATTGCCGCCGATAAAGTAACACGGGAATTGGAGCAGGAGCTCACCATTACTGAAAGCAGCACTGCCTCCGGGTCCCACGGCGTGCCGGGCCGCATTCGGGTAACTGCCTCTGGGCCTGGGGCGCCTTACCGGGAAATCAACGTGTATTTGTACACCTCCGGCCCGGATTCACTTATTGCCTATGAAATCAGGCCATGATGGAGGCGATTGAACCGTGAGAATAATGAAGCTAAAAGACCGGGGCGGTTTTACACTGATTGAGGCACTGATTTCCGTTGCACTTCTCGGTATTTTTACAATGGGTATTGGCGTCGGTGTTTCTGCCGCAGCCCAGACAATGGGGAGCTCCGTAACTGTCTCGGAGGCCGGGCTGCTGTCAGATACCCTGGTGAAAGCGATCCGGGGAGAATTGCGATATGCCCGGGATATTGTATCCGGCGGCGGTACTGCCGTTTATACCAGCCAGCGCTACGGGACTACAGCGACGATAGTGGACAACCCCAATACGGAAGGCAATGCAAGAATATATGTGGCGTCCGACGCCGGCTACTTTGACCTCTTGAGCGAAGGCGCTTATACCAATCTACAGGCGAATGTCTCTGTCACATACAACGAAGCCCAATCGACCTTTGAGGTAGAGCTCCGGATTATTCTGCCCGGCGGGCAGATTAGAACTACAAATTTCAAGGTCTACACTCTGCTTTAGCAGTCAATCCAAGCTTATAAGTTGAAAGGAGCGGAAAAAATGAAAGCTGTTGAAATGCAATTACGTACCGTTGCTATGGGTGGTTATGCAAAGGAAGACGTCCAAAGGTACATCGAAAATATGGAGCGTGACTATCAGGAGCGCAGGGAGAGCATGGAAAAGATACTCGCTGCGGCCCAGCGGGCCAGAAGCGAGGCTGAGATGAAACTTTCAAGCCATCAGTTCTCTCAAACGCAGAACAGCGATGAGGTTCAGGCGCTTCGGGCACGCGCATCGGAGCTCGAGGCTAAAGTGAACGAGCTCCAGGTACAGTTGGTGGCAAAGGATACAGAGCTGCGCGCCGCCCTAAGTGAATTGGAGCAGGCGCTGGCCACCGGAGATGGTTCCGCCGCAGCGGCCGAGTTGGCTTCAGCACGCCTGGAGATTGCTGCACTCAAAGATAAAATTACACGGCTGCAGGAGGAGCAGGGCTCCTCCGAGGAACTGGAGCTGCTGAGGAACAAGCTGAGTGAACAGGAGATGATCCTGCCCGTCCTCAATCAAGAGAATCTGGCACTGAAGGCCAAGGTGGCTATGCTGGAGAGCGCAGGCATGGAAAAGCTGGAATCGCTTCAGCATGAGCTGGACGCCGCGCGGACCACGATCAGCCAATATGAGGCCGCCGGACTTAATCTTCAGCAGGCGGAGGCCCAGTCCCGCACGCTGGAAGAAGCGGCTCAGCGCCGCGTGAAGGAGCTCCTGAGCGATGCCGAAGCAGATGCGGCAAGGCTGCGCGCTGAAGCCGACACCTGGCTCCTGGGTGTACAGCGCAACTATGAGCACGTAAAGCAGGGCACACTGGAGAGCGTCCAGCGAGCAGCGGATGAAATCAGCCGCCTTCAGGGACTGCTGTGTCAGTTGGAGGAGGGAAAAGACAAACAAATGCCGGATTTTAACCAGGCCCATGCCGCATCGCCGAAGATTGTGCAAATGGGCAATTATGAGAAGCAGCGGGGTGTGCAGTAATAGCCCAACAGCCTGCGTAAGCTGTCCGATGCAGAACAAACTTGAAGAGGGTGTTGCTGATGCAAAAAGTGGGCATTTTGACCGATTCTGCTTGCGATTTGCCGCCGGAACTTCAACGGCGTTATCAAATTGATATTTTAAATTTCCATATCAGAATAAACGGTAAAGATTACGAAGAACGTAAAGACTTTATGCCCAAGCAGTTTTATTCCATGTTGGCGAAGGTACAGTCCACCCCTACCACGGAAATTATATCGGCCGGGGAATACCTGTCCGCCTACCAGCGCTATTCCGAAGCGGACTATACGGACTTACTTATTGTAACTATCGCCTCAAATGTTTCACAGACGAATAATAACGCGCATCTCGCCCTCACCCGCTTCTATGCGCAATATCCTGAGAGCACCTTGAGACTTCACATCATCGACAGCAAGCTATTCTCCATGGGATACGGCTACCCCCTCTGTATTGCCGCGGCGATGCTCCAGCAGGGAATAGATGTAAATGCAGTGATTAGCTATCTGGAGGACTGTTTTTCGCGAATCGAATTAGTATTTGCCGCCTATACCTGCAAATACTTAAAGATGTCAGGCCGCACCAAAGGCTTTGCGGCCTTTATAGGAGATCTTTTCCGCCTCCGGCCTATGATGTCTTACATTGATGGCATTTCAAACGCCGAGGCCAGCATCCAGGGTAACAAAGGGGTCATTCCCGCCATGTGCGAATACGCCGGAAGACGCATTGACCGCAGCCAGCCCTACCTGGTGGGCACAACAATGGATTCTCATAGTAAGCTCCTTATTGACGAGTGTACACGCACCTTTGGATACGCCCCCCAGATGGTCTTTGACATTGGCTGTTCCCTGGCAACACACCTCGGACCTGAAGGGGATGCTATTGTCTTTTTTGGAGACAAAAGAAACTAACAGGCGTTCCTCCCCCTCCTGGCTTACCATGGATGCACACTCCTGCTATGAAAGGAGGCCATATGGTTAAAAAAAATCATTATCCAAGCCTTATTCTTCTAATCGTTTTCACATACATCTGCAATTTATTCGACCTTTGGTATACCTCTTTTGTACTTAAATACGTAAGCAATGCAAGTGAAGGAAATCCATTTATAGAGTTTCTCTTTCGGTACCCGGCATTACTTATCTTATATAAGTTTGCCGTGATTCCCGTGGCACTCGGTTATCTTTATTACAGCAGGAAAAAACCAATTGCCGTGTTTGGCCTGTTCCTGTGTGCCGTTTGCTTTGGTGGAGTTGTATTCTATCAGATTATGATGATTCCACATTGGAAAATAGGATCTTAATTGTGGTACTCGGCTAAGAAGAATGTACTTTTCCGCTCTGCCCGAAAGCCTAAAAAGTTAACGGTTTCATTAACCGACAATATGGCGATCGCAGTTTCTCTGGAAAAAAGCCGCAGCAATTGTATCGGTGCAGGTTGAGTACGCCTGCGGATTGGAGCATATGAATGACACTTATTTTTCAGGAGTGGATGCTGGACGGTTTAGAACGGCAAGGAACAGAGTACTTTTACCAGCCTATTTATGAGGTATCAACTGGTCAAATTACCAAAGCAGAGATTCTGCTGCGGGTACAGGACGGGGACGGGGGCTACCTTGACACGGAATCTATTGTAGCCGAAGCTGAAACCCTTGGCTTTATCCATCAGCTGGACAAGGCGGCTTTCCTGCATGCCTGTCTAGTGCAAGCGGAGTTCTACGGCCATGGCATCACTGAATTAGCTGTTAACCTCTCTCCCGCAGCCAGCCATGATCCTCATCTGCTTTCGGAAGCAAAGCGCATTTTGTTTGAAACCCAAGCAAATCCTGCGCGGCTGTGCATAGAACTCACGGAACTGTCCAATGTGGCCGACATGGAGTCTTTCTATGCTTCTGTGCGTAATCTTTATAGCCTGGGGATAAAAATTGCAATTGATGACTTTGGCGTTGGTTATTCCGGTATAGGCCGGATGCTTAATATCCCCTTCCACAGCATCAAGCTGGATAAGAGCTTGGTATGGAGTTTAGACGGTAAACCTCTGGCCTCCTCACTGCTGGAGGAGATAATCCATTTTGCCCAACGTAATCAGCTCTCCGTCGTAGCTGAGGGCGTTGAGACAGAGGGACAAGCCCAAATTCTCACTTCACTGGGCTGTCAATATCTTCAGGGCTACCTCTATGGCAGGCCTATGGACAAGGAAAGCTTTTTTGAGCATTTGAGACTTTATCGTACCCAGAATAAAGTTAGGCAGCTATAAGGTGTTTCAGTAATTGTGAGATAACAAGCGTCTTACAGTGTCCTTTCGTGCATAAGACTGCAAATTAATTATATGAGATGTGTGGAAATGAAAAATAACATACACGAACTGCTTATTGCTGAATCAGATATAGCCGAGGGTGAGAACGAAAACCTTCATCCGACGGACATAGGTACCTTCCCGTCTTCCATATTAGTCTATGTAGACCGCGTAGAAAACGGAGTGTTCTGCGGGGTTTTCCAAAATGTCTTTGAGCGGAAGAATATGGTGTTTTGCGGTCTTGATGAGTTATTATTAAAAATTAACACCTATATGGATAAAATTAAGTGCCCTCAGGCATTCATGCGCCAGAGAAGCTGGAACGTGTACAAGGCCCCCCAAACGCCTGACTTTAATAAGTTGCGGGAGTGGACCAAGCCCGTGGAACACAAGCGCGGATTGCCAGATCCAAGCGTTATAAATGCCCGCAGGGGCCGCATTGCCTCTTTCTGTATCAGCGTCCTGACGCGCCAAGGCGCCAGCTGGCAAGGAAGGATTATTTGGATCCCTGTATGGGGTCGTTCTCAGACAATCTACTTTCGCAGTGCCCTGGAGTTGCTGGGGCTGATGTATGAGGCCCTATGCTTCAAGGAAAGTTGTTAGCCGGAAGTACGGGTTGTACTGCTAAAGGCTTGTATTAAGTATACTGCCCCGCAAAATCTATAAAAAACTTTTTGGAGGTAAGGATGAACAAGAAGGAATTGGTTTCCGCAATGGCGGAGAAATCCGGCCTGACTAAGGCTGACAATGAAACAGCGCTCAACGCCGCAATGGCAGTAATTGAGGCGGCGCTGGCCGCTGGTGAAAAAGTTCAGCTGGTCGGTTTCGGCGCTTTCGAGATTAAGAGCCGGCCTGAGCGGATTGGCCACAACCCCAAGACCAATGAGAAAATGATTGTCCCTGCCAGAAAGGCACCCGTGTTCAAGCCCGGCAAGGCCCTTAGAGCGGTCATAGCGGGCTGATAAAGGAAAGAGCGCCCCAATAGGTTTTTCTTCGATTCTTGGTGTGTGTGTTAAAACCTCAGTGGTTTACGGGTGGCGAAACGATACGGAACGCGAGGCTAAGAGACGCATTGAGACACGACAAGGTGAACTCAAAATGCTTTCTCCTCTGGACGTGTGGCTTCAAGATCCACCACCGGTACCATAAAAAGTCCGAACGCAATGCGTTCGGACTTTTTCTTTTTCTTAAGTTCAGAAGTGGGAGAGGACAGGCGTCCCCTCCCACTTCTTTTCCCTTCAGCGTCCGCATTTTTGCAGAAATACCTGGATATTGGCCGTCTCCTCCGCGGGGTCCGCGCCCAGCCGCCCCAGCCTGTCGCACAGGCCCAGCAGGGCCACCTCCTCCACGTCGGCCCCGGCCTTCATCCCCGCCAAATCCGCAAAGGGCAGGCCCTTGACCACAAAGAGGATCTGCATGTGATACCGGACCAGTGCGCACACCCGGTCGATCAGGCCGCTGTCCGCCATAAACCCGGACAGGAACCGCCGGGCCAGCGCCGCCCCCACCTTTTCGTGTCCATAGGAGGTGATCTTCCCCCGCCGGACACGCGTGGTGTCCGGCTTGCCCACATCGTGGAGCAGGGCGGCCCACATCAGGGCCTGGGGACACTTGCTCTCCGTCCTGCGCTTCGCCGCCTCGTCCACCACCAGCAGGGTGTGGTTCCACACGCTCCCCTCCGGATGGTGGACGGGCGACTGCTGGGTGGACTTCATACGCCGCAGCGGCGCAAAGGCCGGGGGCAGAGGATGTGCGAACAGCCGCTCCAAAGCCGCCCCAGGCTGCGGCTCCCGCTGCAAAATGTGCTCCAGCTCCCGGAACGCCGTTTGGCCCGCGTCCGGGCCTGTCATCGGTTCGTATTGGGCCCCAGGGCCACCTTCTTCGACGCGTGGGGCAGCTCGCCGTTAAACGCCGGATCGCCGCTGGGCGTCTCCGCCCCGGTCTTTTCCTGCCGGAGCTGCGCGTTGGCGTTCTTACCCGTCTTTTTTCCCTTGGTCATTTTCTTCACCTCCCTATTTAGTATGCCGCGGAATTACGGCCAGGCCCGTTTTTCCGCCCTATCCCCGCCAGCCGGGGCAGCCGTCGATGGTGCAGCGCTTTTTCCAGCCCACCGCGATGCTGAACAGCGCCAGCAGGAGCAGCAGGAGCATCCCCAGCAGGACCGGGACGTAGCTGCCCATATGGTCGTAGATAAAGCCGTAGGCCGGGATTAGCAGGATGGAGGCCAGCGGCGCCCCCATGGACACCTTGGCATAGATCTTCTCATAATCCTGCTGCCCGTAGAATTTCAGGGTGAGGATGGGGGCCAGCACCATGATCCCGGAGCTGGTGAGCCCGTGCAGGAACGTGGACAGCGCAAACAGCGCAAAGCCCCGCCCAGCCAGCAGGAAGCCCAGTATCGCCACAAGGCCCACGCCCAGCACGCCGTAGCAGGTTTTGAGCGCGCCGATCCGGTCGCTGACCATCCCGATGGCGATGGAGCCGATGGCGCTGCCCACCGACGCCAGGGCCAGGGCCGTGCCGGTCCGCTCCAGGGAGTAGCCCAAAAGGCCCCCGTAGGAGGGGATGTGCTGGGAGAACACCGCCACGCCGGTGATGGCGATCATGAACAGCAGCAGCAGGTAAAAGGACAGGGAGCGCAGGGCCGCGGCCTGGCCCACGTTGAGCTGGCCGCCCGGGCGGGCCTGGGCGGCGCGGGGGCCCTCCTCCTGCCCGTAGGGCGCAAGCCCCTTGTCCCCCGGCCTGTCCCTGAGCAGCAGCAGGCCCGGAATCAGCACCGCCGCCAGGACGGCGATACCCAGAATGAAATAAGACGCGCGCCACCCGCGCCGCGCGATCAGGCCCGAGGTGACGGGCTGGAACACCGCGCCGAACAGCCCCACGAAGGCCATCTGGATGCCCAGCATCAGCCCCGTGTTCTTGGCGAACCAGCGGTTGATCAGGATGGGCCCCAGCAGGTTTGCCAGGATGGTGGCCCCCATGGAGTAGGGCACCGCCAGCAGGTACCAGCCGTACACGCTGTTCATCCGGCCGAAGGCGGCGAAGGAGACTGCCTGGAGCAGCGCGCCCGCCAGCACCACGGCGCGGATGTCGTACTTGTTGATGATCCTGCCCGCGATGGGGAGCCAGAACACCATGACGACGGAGGTGATGCTCAGGTAGATCGCCAGGCTGCCGATGCCCACGCCCAGCTCCGCCGCCACGGGCGGCAGGAACAGCGCGGAGACCGTATTGAGGCCACCCCCCGCAAAGCCGCGGATCAGAATGACCCCCAGCAAAACAAACCACGCAAAATGCAGCCTGTCCTTCTTCATACCCTCATCCTCCCAGCCGTTTGGCCTATTATTCGTCCCGCCGCGCCTTTTTATGCCGCCCGGCGGATTCCCCGCCGGAGCAGGAATATTTTTCTTCCAGACGCCGATAATAACCTATCCAATTTCATACGGGAGGAGCTTCCTATGCAGGAGTATATCGACCCGCACACGCTGCTGATCATTCTGTGCGGCATCGGCATGGGCACAGCCGCGCGGCTGGTCACGCTGAAAATCGACACCAGGCAGACCCCCAGCTTTCCCAACGGCATGTTTATCAGCGTCTTTATGGGGGTGGTGGCCTCCTTTTTGGGCGCGGTGGCCATCCCGGCCCTCCTGGCCCGGGATCTGACCGCCGTGACCTTCCTCACCCTGGGGGTGCAGCATTTCAGGGAGGTCAGGACCACCGAGAAGGAGAGCCTGGAGAAGCTGGAGAGCGTGGAGTTCACCAAGCGCGGCCCGGCCTATATCGACGGCATCGCCAAGACCTACGAGTCCCGGTACTATATCTCCCTGGTCACCGCGCTGGCCGTGGTGCTCGCCCTGGAGCTGCTGGGGCGGGCGGAGCCGGCTATTAACCTGGCGCTGGCCCTGGCGGTGGGTCTGGCCGTCATCGCCCTGCTGCGGGCGTTGACGAAGGGCAAGTGCGTGGGCGACATCTGCACGCTGAAGGAGGGCAAGCTCACCCTGGAGGGCTCCGACCTCTACGTGGACGGCATGTTCGTCACCAGCCAGCTGGGCACCGACCGCAGCCGGGCGCTCTTTTTGAAGGAGGGCGTGGGCTTCGTCATCACGCCCAAAAAGAAGAAGTTCGAGATCACCCTCAACAACTACGGCCAGCGCCAGGCCCTGCTCTTCGAGGCCACCAGGACCTTTGGCATGAAGCGCTTCGCCTTTACCCGCAAGAGCTTCAAGGAGGGCAAAATCGTGCTGGCCTTCGTCCCCATCCTGCGCCAGCCGGAGGCGATCATGGACGTGCTGGGCAAGACCCCCGTCCTGGAGAACAGCAGAAAAATCCACACGCTGATGCAGGAGCCTGTGGTGGGAGGGCAAGCAAATGGCTAAGAGCGCGGAGATTCTGGTCTATATCACCGCAAACAAGGAGCGGGTGCTCTCAGGCGACCCGCTGACCCTGTATATCACCGACCCGGCCGAGGTGCAGCAGACCCTGATCGACCTGGTCCGGGCGCTGAAGGCCGACGCGATCCAGCTCAAAAACGGGGACTATATCCTCGTCAGCGGTTAAGGGGGGATTGGGTATGGACGCACAGATCGGGGCCAGCGTGCCCCGCAAGGAGGCCTGGGACAAGGTGACCGGCGCCGCCAAATACACCGCGGACCTGGCCCAGCCCGCCATGCTCCACGCCGCCCTGCACACCAGCACCCAGGCCCACGCCCTGCTGGTGGCGGTGGACACGGCCCAGGCCGCGGCCATGCCCGGCGTGCGGGCCGTGGTCACCGGGGCGGACGCTGGCAACCTGTTCTGCGGCCCCCTCCTGCGGGACATGCCCCCCCTGGCCCGGGGCAAGGTGCGCTATTTCGGGGAGCCGGTGGCCATCGTGGTGGCGGAGGAGCCGGAGCAGGCCATGGCCGCCGCCGCCGCCATCGCCGTGCAGTACAGCCCCCTCGCCCCGGTGACCACCCTGGAGCAGGCCACCGCGCCCGACCCGGTGCTGGTCCACGACGACCCGGCCTCCTACCAGCGCATGGAGGCGGACATTTACCCCGTGCCCAAGTCCAACCTCTTCCACGCGGTCAAGATCCGCAAGGGCGACATGGACAACGGCTGGGCCCGGGGGGAGGTGGCCGTGGAGGGGACGTTCCACCTGCCCCAGTCCAGCCACGCCGCCATGGAGACCCGGGCGGTGCGCTGCTTCATCACACCCGGCGGGCTTATCGACGTCACCACCGCCTCCCAGTCCCCCTTCGAGGTGCGGGAGCTGCTCAGCGACTACTTCGACGTGCCCCAGGGGCTGATCGCCGTCCACACCCCCCTGGTGGGGGGCGCGTTCGGCGGGAAGGCCGCGGTGCAGCTGGAGGTGCTGGCCGTGCTGGCCTCCAGGGCGGCGGGCGGGGCCTGCGTGAGCCTGGTGAACACCCGGGAGCAGGATATGGCCTCCTCCCCCTGCAAGCTGGGGCTGCGGGCCGAGCTGAAGCTGGCCGCCGCCCGCACCGGCGAGGTCACCGCCGCGCAGATGGTGTTCCACCTCAACGCGGGGGCCTACGCGGACATCTCCCCAAAGCTGGCCAAGGCGGTGGCGGTGGACTGCGCGGGGCCCTACGATTTTCCAAACATTTGCTGCGACTGCTACGCCGTGTACACCAACGCCCCCTACGCCACCTCCTACCGCGGCTTCGGCCACGCCGAGCTGACCTTCTGCCTGGAGCGGATGATGGACAAGCTCTCCGACGCGCTGGGCATGGACCCCATCGCGCTGCGCGCCGTCAACGCCCTGGAGGACGGGGATCTCACCGCCACCCAGGTCAAGGCCACCGTGAGCAGCATGGGCCGGCTCAGGCCCTGCCTGGACAAGCTGGGGCCCCTGATCCACTGGGAGGAGGGCACCCGCACGGAGGAGCCGGGGGGCCTGATCCGCGCCAAGGGTATGGCCTGCCTGTGCAAGACCTCCGACACCCCCACCACCGCCTCCGCGGCCGCCACGGCGTCCTTCCTGCCCGACGGCACGGTGAGCCTCAACTGCGCCGCCGTGGAGATAGGGCCGGGCATCCGCACGGCCATGGCCCAGATCCTGGCCGAGACCCTGCGCATGGACGTAAACCGGGTATTCGTCAACATGGAGGTGGACACCCAGACCGCCCCCTACTACTGGAAAACCGTGGCCAGCATGACCACCTATATGATGGGCCGGGCCGTCCGCGCCGCCGGGCGGGACGCCAAGCGACAGCTTTTGGATCTGGGGGCCACGGTGCTGCGCTGCCCGGCCGAGGATCTGGACGTGGAGAACGAGCGTGTCTGCCTCAAAGCCGACCCCATGATGTACGTCGCCGTCAAGGACCTGGCCACGGGCTACTCCTATGAAAACGGCAACGCCGTGGGCGGGCCCGTGGTGGGCCGGGGCAGCTACGTGATGAACCATCTGACCCTGCTGGACCGGGAGACGGGGCTGGGCAAGGCGGGGCGGAGCTGGACCCTGGGGGCCCAGGCCGTGGAGGTGGAGTACGACCCGGCGCTGCACACCTACCGGCTGCTGAAGGCCGCCACCGTGCTGGACGCGGGCCGGGTGCTCAACCCCATGACCGCCCGGGGCGTGGTCATGGGCGGCATGAGCATGGGCCTGGGCCTGGCCACCCGGGAGGAGTACGTCCAGGCCCCCGACGGCGTGGTGGGCACCACCAGCTTCCGCACCTACAAGATGCTGCGCATCGGCGAGGAGCCGGAGTACCTGGTGGACTTTGTGGAGACGCCCCAGCTGGACGCCCCCTTCGGGGCGCGGGGCATCGCGGAGCACGGCGTCATCGGTATGCCCGCCGCCCTGGCCAACGCCATCTCCCGCGCCGCGGGGGTGGACGTCGCCGAGCTGCCCGTGACCCCGGAGCTGATTTGGAGAAAGAAGGGCGGAGCATGATCCCCTTTGAATTTGAATATTACCGCCCCGACACCCCCGCGGAGGCCTTCGACTGCTACGCCCGCCTGGCGAAGGCGGGCAAGCGCCCGGTCTGGTACGCCGGGGGCACGGAGCTTATCAGCATGGCCCGGGTGGGCAGCCGCAGCTTCGGCGCGGTGGTGGATCTCAAGGGCGTGCCGGACTGCACCCGCCTGGGGCCGGAGCGGGGGCGGCTGCGCCTGGGCGCGGCCCTGACCCTGACCCAGATCGCCGAGTCCGGCCTCTTTCCCCTGCTGGGCCGGACCGCGGCGCGCATCGCCGACCACACCATCCAGGGCAAAATCACACTGGGCGGCAACCTGGCCGGCACCATCAAGTACCGGGAGGCCGCCCTCCCCCTGCTGCTCTGCGGCGCAAAGGCCCGGGTGATGACGGCGGCAGGCCCGGAGGAGCGCCCCTTCGCGGGGATTTTCGACGGGCGCATGGCGCTGGGCGGAGGCGAGTTCCTGCTCGGCGTCGACGTGCCGGAGCGGGAGGCCGCCCTCCCCCACTGTCACGCCAAGCGCACCAAGCTGGACAAGATCGACTACCCGCTGGTCACCCTCTGCGCCGTCCGGGACGGGGCGTGCGTCCGCGCCGCCGTCTCAGGCTACGGCGACGCCCCCATGCTGCTGCCCGGGGCGTTCCTGCGCGCCGCCGCGGAGCCGCAGGCCGTGGAGCAGGTCTCCGCCCTGGGGCGGGACAGCCTGTCCGGCAGCCGCGCCTACAAGGACTTCGTGCTCAAAGCCATGGTGGCCCGGGCGCTGGCCGAATTGGGGGTGGCGTGATGCAGTCCTACAAGGGAAAGGTCTTTTTGGATCTCAACGTCAACGGCCGCACCGCAGCCGTGTGCGTCAAGCCGTCGGACACCCTGCTCCACGTCCTGCGGGCCCAGCTGGGCCTAACCGGCGCCAAGCCGGGCTGCGAAAACGGGGACTGCGGCGCGTGCACGGTGCTGGTGGACGGTATGCCCGTCAAGTCCTGCCTGATGCTGGCGGTGGAGGCCGTGGGCCGCAGCATCACCACCGTGGAGGGGCTGAAGGACGCCCCGATTCAGAAGGCCTTTGTGGAGCAGTGGGGCTTCCAGTGCGGCTACTGCACCTCCGGCTTTCTGATGGTGTGCCACGCGCTGGCCCAGCGCCACCCCGACGCGGACGACGCCCTCACCGAGACGTGGCTCCAGTCCAACCTCTGCCGCTGCACCGGCTACGCGGAGATCCGCGCGGCGGTCAGGTCCATCCTGGCGGGGGGCGGACAGTAGCGCGGCCCCCGCTCAATGTTTTCCATT
Source organism: Oscillospiraceae bacterium (assembly GCA_022846095.1). Classification (NCBI taxonomy): domain Bacteria; kingdom Bacillati; phylum Bacillota; class Clostridia; order Eubacteriales; family Oscillospiraceae; species Oscillospiraceae bacterium. The sequence goes on from AP025583.1 coordinate 3,226,804, forward strand.
TGTTCACACGGCTTTCAGGTTGTTTTTAGAAAGCCATGGTAAACTCTTCCGATACAGGGACGGCCTGTCCCTGTGGAAAGGAGCTGAGCAATGTGAACAGGCCGGGAAGCAAATGGAAGCGGGCCTCGCTGCTGGTCATGGCCCTGTGCATAACGGTGAGCCTCCCGCTCTCCGCCCTGGCGGAGGAGCCGGGGGCGGACGCCCCGGAGGGGGCCGTCTATACCGCCGTCCAGGTGGGGCCGGGAGAATTTCTCGCGCGGGTGTTCCGCGCCACGGACGCGGGGCGGCCCCTGGACGGCACCACCCGGGCGCAGTACGTCACCATCATCTACAACGCCGCCGGGGCCCCCGAGGTCAGCGGACGGCCCACCTTCCCCGACGTGGAGGAGGACGCCGACTACGCCGATGCGCTGGCCTGGGCCGAGCAGGCGGGGGTGATCTCCGCCGCGGACGGCGCGCCCTTCGACCCGGAGGGCTATATCACCAGCGGCGACGCCCTGGACATGCTCTGCCGGGCCGCTGCGGCCGTCGGCGGAGCCGCCAGGGACATCGCAAACGGCGTGCTGGCCAGCTACACGGGGCGCTGCAGGGACGAGGACTACGTCCTCGCCCCCGCCGACATCCTGGCCGTGCTGGACCGGATCACCCGGGAGGACGGCAGCGCCGCCCCCTGCCTCCGGAGCGTTGAAAGCGCCGCCGGAGACCCGCCGTTCCTGGTTTAGGCGGCCCCGCCGGGGCTGATTGCAAAAGAGGAGGACGGCCCGCGGGCCGTCCTCCTCTTTTTCTAAAACTCATCCACCACGTCGTAGCCCGAGCCGTTCCAAACCGCGGGCCGTGTGGGGCGGCTGCGCAGCTGCGCCACGAAGTCCTCCAGGGTAAACACCATCTCGGGCAGCCAGGTGGCGTATTTTCCCACCTGCCCCGTCACGTGGGCGTCGCTGGCGCCGATGGGCTTCAGGCCCAGCTCCCGGCAATAGCGCAGGGCGGTGCGGTTGGCCTGCGCGTCGGTGCTGCCGTTGAGCACCTCCACCCCGTGCAGCCCCCGCACCCGGCGCAGATTGTCCTCCAGCCCCCGCATGTTGCTGCGGAAGGGGTGGCAGGACACGCAGAAGCCCCCCGCCGCGTTCACCCGGTCGATAAAGGGCTGGGCGTCGATGCGGCGTTCCGGGTAGGTATCGATCCCCCAGGCGGTGATGTCCCCCTGGAGGGAGAAAAACTCGATGCCCACGAAGATGGGGAAATCCGCCTTTTTCGCAAACTCCGCGGCGTAGTCCCGCAGGCCCATGCTGTCGTGGTCGGTGATGCAGACCGCGTCGAGGCCCTTGGCCCGGGCGATGGAGACGATCTCCTCCAGCGCGAGAAAGCTGTCGGAGGAATGGGTGCGCTCATGCAGGTGCATGTCTACAAGCATGAAAATGGCTCCTTCCGCTGTGTCAGATAATCCGCTTCATCAGCCCCCCGTCCTCCGACCAGATCAGCTCCTCCAGGTTGAGGAACTCGGCTACGAAGGGGGTGGCGGGGTTGTGGTAGATGTTCAGGGGTGTGTCGTTTTGAACCAGCCGGCCCTGCTCCATAATCGCCATGGAGTCGGCCAGAATGAGGGCCTCCTCCTGGTCGTGGGTGACGAAGACCATGGTCATGTCCAGCTCCCGCTGGATCCGCTTCAGCTCGGCGCGCATCTTCACCCGCAGGGCGGCGTCCAGGTTGCAGAAGGGCTCGTCCAGCAGGCAGAGCTTGGGCTCCACAATCAGCGCCCGGGCCAGGGCCACCCGCTGCTGCTGGCCGCCGCTGATCTCGTGGATGTACGCGCCCGCGTAGCCGGCCAGATCCACCAGCTCCAGATACCGCATCCCCTTCTCCCGGGCCTCGCCGCGGCCCAGGCGCCTGAATTTCAGGCCGTAGATCACGTTTTGCAGCACCGTCATGTGGGGAAACAGGCCGTAGGACTGGAACACGGTGGTCACCGGCCTGCGCTCGGGCGGGAGATGGGTGATCTCCTGCCCGTCCAGCAGGATGCGCCCCCCGTCGGGGGCCAGGAAGCCGCCGATCATGTTCAGTGTGGTGGTTTTCCCGCAGCCGGAGGAGCCCAGGATGCACAAAAGCCGCCCCCGCTCCAGGGAGAGGGACAGATCCTGCACCACCTCCCTGCCGCCAAAGCGCTTGGTGAGATGTGACAGCTCAAGATACACGGGGCTTCGCCACCTTCCATGTGAGAAAATAGACCAGGGCCTCCACGGCCAGGACAATGAGGATGATCAGCGCGGAGATCAGGGAGGCCAGGGCGTATTTGCCGGTATAGACCGCGTCGAACAGGCGGAACACCGCCAGCTGCTGGCCCGGGTTGATGAGGAACAATATGGCCCCCGCGGTGGTCATGCTGCTGGAGAAGTTGTACACAAAGCAGCTCAGGAAGGCGGGGCGCAGGCCGGGCAGGATCACGTCCCGCAGCACGGCGAACTGCCCGCCCCCCAGATCCCGGGCCGCCCGCTCCAGGGAGACCGGCACCTGGGTCAGGGCGGCGGAGCAGATCTTGGTGGTGGTGGGCAGCTGCTTGAAGAGCATGTTGGCCAGGACGATGAGGGCCGTGCCCGTCAGCTTCAGGGGCGGATGGTTGAAGGCCAGGATGTACCCGATGCCGAAGCAGGTGCCGGGCAGCATGTAGGGCAGGGTGGCCAGGCAGTCGAAGAGGCCGCGCCCCGGCACCTTCCGCCGCTCCATATAGTAGGCGAAGAGCATGGCGAAGGCCGTGCCCGCCAGGGAGACGATCAGGGCGTACTGCACGCTGCGCAGCATGGTGCCCGCGTCGTAGCGCAGCAGCTGCTCCAGATACTCGGTGGTGAAGCTGTAGACCCCCTTGACGGGCTTGAGGAAGCCGGAGAGGAAGATGCACCCGTACTGCAGGAGCATCATGCCGAAGAACAGCACGCTCACCCCCACGGCCAGCACGCCCGCCGGGCCGCAGCGCAGCAGCTTGAGGCTGAGCTGCTCCTGCTTGGCGCGGGAGGCCTCCACCAGCAGGTCCGAGCGGCGCATCAGGCGCCGGTAGAGGAAAAAGGCGGCGATGGAGGGCAGCAGCAGGAACATATTCATGGCCGACGCCTTTTCCAGGTTGGAGTACCCCACCAGCTGGAGGTAGATCTCCGAGGCGATGGTGCTGAACCGCCCGCCGATGATCACCGGGGTGCCGAAGTCGGCCAGGGAGCGCACGAAGGACAGCAGCAGCGACACCAGGATGCCCGGCCGCATCAGGGGCAGCACGATGTCCCGGAGAATGGCGCCGGGGCGGGCCCCCAGATCCCGGGCGGCCTGGAGGCTGGCGCCGTCCAGCTTGGAGAGGATCCCGCTGAGAAACAGGGCGTTGAGGGGGACAAAGGAGATGCTCTGCATCCAGATGACCCCCCAGCAGTTGTAGGGGTCCCAGGACAGGCCCAGCAGCCGGTGGGTGATCCAGCCCCTGCGCCCGTAGAGCTGGATATAGGCCAGGGAGGAGACGAAGGGGGGCGAGACCATGGTGATCAGCAGCAGCCCCATGCATAAGAGCTTAACCCAGCCCCGCTTGGTGGACAGGAACAGGGCGGTGGCCACGGAAAAAATAGTGCAGAACAGGGCGGTCAGCACACCCACGAACAGGCTGTTCCAGAGGTTGGTGCGGTACTGGCTCCACACCGCGCGGTAGCTGTCCAGGTTCAGGCCCGCCCCGCCCTGGAAGCTGCGCAGGAAAATGCACAGGATGGGGTAGAGCACAAACAGGCAGATCGCGCCCAGCAGGACGGCCAGCAGCAGCTTGTCCGCCGCCCAGCCCCCAACGCGAAAAAGGGCATCCTCAGATGCCCTTTTCCCCGCTTTGGCGCTGCCGCGATCAGTCATTGACCGCCTTGTCCCCCATCAGCGCCTCGAACTGCTCCAGCACGGCGGTGCGCTGGGCGCCGAACAGGGACAGGTCCTCGTCCAGCAGGATGGCGGTGTCGTAGTCCAGCTCAATGCCCTCCAGGTTGGGCTTGATGAGCTTGACGCTGGTCTTCTGGTCGATCTCGGCCAGCAGCTTGAGATTCTCGTCGCTGCTGAACAGCCACTCGATAAAGTACTTGGCGGCCTCCACATTGTCGGCGTTCTTGAACGCGGCGACGCCGTCGGGCATCCAGGGAATCCCGTCGGTGGGGTAGACGATGCTCACGTCGTACTCGTCCAGCAGGTCCTCGATGGTGCCGTCGATGTAGGTGATCCCGATGGCGTACTCGTCGGCGATGACCTTGTTCTTGGGGTCGGAGCCGCGCTTGCCGTAGAAGGCGATATTCTCGTTAAGGCTGTTGAAGTAGTCCCAGCCCGCCTCCTCGCCCAGCTTTTGCAGCATGGCGTTGACCACGGCGTAGTTGGTGCCGGACACGGCGGGGTTGGACATGACGATCTCGCCCTTGTACTCGCTGTTGAGCAGGTCGGTCCAGGTGGCGGGGGCGGTAATGTTCAGCTCCCCCATCAGGGTGTTGTTCACCAGGAAGCCCACAATGGTCAGGCCCTTGGAGAACCAGTAGCCGTCGGCGTCCTTGAAGGCGTCGGCCAGGTCGGAGGAGGCGGCGAAGCTCACCTGCTCCAGCAGGCCGTCGTCCTTGGCGCTCATGAACGCGTCGATGCCGCCGCCAAACCACAGGTCGGCGGAGGGGGTGCCGCCCTCGGCCCGCAGCTTGGAGAGCACGTCGCCGGAGGACATGGACAGCAGCTCCACCTTGACGCCGGTCTCCGCGGCGAACTTCTCGAACAGGGTCATATAGGTCTCGTTGGTGGCCACCACCTTCAGGGTGCCGGACAGCTCGGGCGCCGCCGGGGCGGTCTCGGGCACGGGGGTGGGCTCCACGGCGGGAGTGGGCTCGGCCGCGGGCGTGGGGGTGGGGGTCCCGGCGCCGCCCGCGGAGCAGGCCGCCAGGGCGGCGACCATGGACAGGGCCAGGAGCAGAGAGAGCAGCTTCTTTTTCATGGTATGGTATCTATCCTTTCCTTTCAATCCAACCGGCGAAAGGCCGCAAAACGCAGGGCACGCCGGCTGTCAAGCCGATTTAACATACCATATTTCGCAACTTTTTTCAACAAAAATATGCATTTATAGCAAAAATCAATTGTTGTTCGTTCATTTATCGATAATATCTATCAAAGGCGGGCAAAACCGTTCAAAAAGGGGCCGCCGATCGTCAGATCGGCGGCCCCTTGGGGGGTGGGCGGCCTATACCGCCTCGATCAGCTGTTTCACCGTGTCCGCGGCGTCCCCCAGAAGGAGCACGGTATGCTCCCGGTCGTAGAGCGGGTTCGGCACCCCGGCGTAGCCCGGGCTGCGGTCGAAGTTGCAGACGATGACGTGCCTGGCCCGCCCCGCGTCCAGCACCGGCATGCCGTAGATGGGCGTGCCCTCCGCCTCGTTGGCCGCGGGGTTGACCACGTCGTTGGCGCCGATTACAATCGCCACGTCGCAGTCCGCGAACTCCGGGTTGATGTCGTCCATCTCCCGCAGCTTCTCGTAGGGCACGTCGGCCTCGGCCAGCAGCACGTTCATGTGCCCCGGCATCCGCCCCGCCACAGGGTGGATCGCGAAATCCACCCGCGCGCCGCGGCGCTCCAGCTTTTCCGCCAGCTGCCACACCTGCCGCTGCGCCTGGGCGATGGCCATGCCGTAGCCGGGGATCAGGATGACCCGTTTCGCCCCGTCCAGGATGGCGTGCAGATCCGTCCCGCCCTCCGGGCGCACATCCCGGCCGGCCTGCGCCTCCCCGTCCAGCGCGTCCAGCAGTGCCTGCACCGTATCCGCGGCGTTTCCCGGCAGGAACACGGTATTTTTCCGGTCGTAGAGGGGGTTCGGCACCCCGGCGTAGCCCGGGCTGCGGTCGAAATTGCAGACGACGACGTGCTTGGCCCGCCCCGCGTCCAGCACCGGCATGCCGTAGATGGGCGTGCCCTCCGCCTCGTTGGCCGCGGGATTGACCACGTCGTTGGCGCCGATGATCACCGCCACGTCGCAGTCCGCGAACTCCGGGTTGATGTCGTCCATCTCCCGCAGCTTCTCATAGGGCACGTCGGCCTCGGCCAGCAGCACGTTCATGTGCCCCGGCATCCGCCCCGCCACAGGGTGGATCGCGAAATCCACCTGCGCGCCGTTGCGCTCCAGCCACTGGGCCAGCTGCTGTACCTGCCGCTGCGCCTGGGCGATGGCCATACCGTAGCCGGGGATCAGGATGACCCGCCGGGCGGACCGCAGCAGCCGGTCCGGCGTCTCCTCCGCCTCCTGCCGCGCGGGCGCCTGGGCGTCCGTGGGCGCCGGGCGCGCCGCCTGGGCGGGCGCCGCAGAAGTCCGCCCCAGCAGGATGTCCACCAGCCGGCGGTTCATGGAGCGGCACATAATCTGCGTAAGCAACAGGCCGGACGCGCCCACCACGCCGCCCACGGCCACCAGGAGCGGATCGCCGATGGCCATGCCCGCGATGGCGCCCGCCACGCCCGAGAGGGAGTTGAGCAGCGAAATTGTGATGGGCATATCCGCGCCGCCCACCCGGATGGCGAAGGCGACGCCGAAAAACCCGCTGATCAGGGCGCACAGCGCCACGGACAGGCCGGTTGAAATGACCTGCGCGGCCACCAGCACCACCGCGGCGGTCGCCGCCAGCAGGGCCGCCGTGGTAATGGCCTGGTGCGCGGGCCAGACGACGGGGCGCTGGCCCAGCACCTTATGGAGCTTGCCCGCGGCGATCAGGCTCCCGGTCAGCGTCACCATGCCCACCGCGAGGGCAAGCCCGGCCGTGGCAAGGCCGAACACGCCGGGCCCGCCGCCCCCCAGCAGGGACACCGCCGCCACCAGCGCGGACGCCGCGCCGCCGAAGCCGTTGAGCAGCGCCACCACCTGGGGCATCTCGATCATCTTGATGCGCCGGGCCCACACAAGCCCGCACACCAGCCCGGCCCCCAGGCAAATCCACAGCTCCGGCAGCGTAAAGATGGCGTAGCGGTACATCGTCAGCAGCACCGCGCCCGCCGTACAGGCCGCGCTGAGCAGGTTGCCGGCCACGGCGGTGCGCACCCTGCTCATCATGGAGATGCCGGCGAGCACGCCCAGGGTCAGCAGAGCGCAGGTTATGTAATACGCCACGGCGCTCATTTCCCGTCCTCCTTGTGCCGAAACATCTTCAGCATGCGGTGGGTCACGCCGAAGCCGCCCGCCACGTTGAGCATCGCCAGAAAAATGGCCAGGAAGCCCAGGATACGGTTTCCGGTGGCCGCCGCGGCGGCGGTCGCCGTCAAAGCGCCCAGCACCGTGATACCGGACAGCGCGTTCATGCCGGACATCAGCGGCGTGTGCAGCAGGCTGGGCACATTTTTAATGATTTTGTACCCAATCAGCGCCGCCGCCGCGAACAGTACGATCAGCACGACAGGATGCATACAGACCCTCCAGTCTTTATTTTGTGTCCGCCGGCCGCTACAGCCCCATGGCCTCCCTGGCCCCGGCGTGGACCAGCTCCCCGCGGACGGTGGTCAGGGCGGAGGCGACGATCTCGTCCTGCTCGTTCAGGTGCAGCCCGCCGTCCTTCGCCAGGTACAGCACCAGGTTGCAGATGTTGTGCGCAAACATCCAGGTGGAGCTGGTGGGCAGCAGGCCGGGGATATTCTTGATGCCGTTGATGGTCACGCCGTGCTTTCTGCACACCTCCCCGGGGTCGGTCAGGGCGCAGTTGCCGCCCTGGTCGATGGAGATGTCCACAATCACAGACCCGGGCCGCATGCGCTCCACCATCTCTTCGTCCAGCAGCACGGGCGCCACACGGCTCGGCACCAGGGCGCTGCAGAACACCACGTCCATGTCCTTCACCACGTCCCGCAGGACGGCGCGCTCCTTCTCCAGCCACTCCCCGCTCAGCGCGTTGGCGTAGCCGCCCTTCCCCACCGCAACCTCGGCGGGCACACCCAGCTCCACGCTCTTCGCGCCCAGGCTCTTCGCCTGCTCCACGGCGTCGGGCCGGATGTCGGCGGCGTAGGTCACCGCGCCCAGCCGCTTGGCGGTGGCCAGGGCCTGGAGCCCCGCCACGCCGCAGCCGATGACCAGCGCGTTGATGGGCTTGATCATGCCCACGGCGCAGAAAATCTGGGGGGCGAACTTGGCCAGGGCGTCGGCCGCCATGATCATGCCCTTGTAGCCCGCGCAGGTGCTCATGGAGGTGAGCGCGTCCATGTTCTGCGCCCGGGAGATCCGCGGGATCCCGTCCAGCGTCAGGCTGACGACGCCCTTGGCCGCCAGGGCGCGCACCATCTCGTGGTTGGCCGGCGCCGCCGGGTGGATAAACGTGATCAGATACTGGCCGGCGTGCATCATATCGACCTCGTGCAGCTGCTTCGCCCCGTTGTACTGGGGCTCCTTCACCTTCAAAATCAGATCCGCCTGGGCGTACAGCTCCGCCGCATCGTCAAGGATGCGCGCCCCCGCGGCCTCGTACTGCCCGTCCTGGTAGAAGGCCCCCGCGCCCGCGCCCTTTTCCACCAGAACGTCGAACCCGGCCTTGACGTACTTTTCCACGGTCTCAGGGATGGCGGAAACGCGCCGCTCCCCGTGCATGATCTCCGCAGGAATTCCGATAACCATTATAATGCCTCCAAATTATGATGTTTTTTCGGGCAGGACACACAGATCATTTTTCACAGTAGAGAATACCACCATTGTCTTTGTTGCGGAGACGCCCTTGATCGCCTTGATCGCGTCCAGCACGTGCTCGAGATCCTGGGTGGAGCTGGCCACGACCTTCAGGAGGTAGTCCAGATCGCCCGTCACGTAGTGGCACTCCGCAATTTGGCGCATGTTCAGCACCGTGGCGCGAAAGGCCTCGTTATACTTGGGGTGCTCAATGCCCACCGAGATGAACGCCAGAATCCCCATATCGATCTTGCCGTAGTCCAGCAGAATGGAGTACTGCCGGATCATCCCGCCGCTCTCCAGCTTCTTGATGCGCTCAATGACGGCGGAGACGGAGAGGTTGATCTTTGCGCTGATAGACGATGCGTTTTCCCGCGCGTTCTTTTTCAGACACTCCAGAATTTGTATGTCGATACTATCCATCGCGGCGCTCCTTTCCCCACTATTATTTATCTACATTATGCCATAACGGCAAAAAAAGTAAAGTCAAATCAAATAGTACCGTATTATTTTTTGTAAAAATGCATTTTCTCGAAAAACTTTTATTGCACATCATTTGCCGGCCTGACCCACCAAAAATTTTATCGCCGGGGGGGCGGCGGGCCTGCTATAATGGAGGGGAACCCCGGGGCGGGCCCTCTCCGCCACCTACACGAAGCGAGGCGCATCCATGACCTTTTCCGAATTCAGACGGCACTTTCACCTCACCCTCAACCCCCGGCAGGAGGAGGCCGTCCGGCAGACCGGGGGCCCCGTGCTGCTGCTGGCCGTGCCGGGCAGCGGCAAGACCACCGTGCTGGTGGCCCGGCTGGGCTATATGCTCTACTGCGAGGGGGTCCGCCCGGAGCAGATCCTCACCGTCACCTACACGGTGGCGGCCACCAGGGACATGCGGCGGCGCTTCTCCGCCGCCTTTGGGGAGGAGTACGCCGGGCGGCTGACCTTCCGCACCATCAACGGCATCTGCGCCGTGGTCATCCGGCACTACGCGGCCCGGAAGGGCGCCCGGGCCTTCGCCCTGGCGGACGACGAGGGGCAGCTGAACGCCGTGGTGCGGGAGCTGCTGGCCAAGAGCGGCTCCTCCTACCCCAGCGAGCTCCAGGTCAAGGACGCCCGCACCCACATCACCTTCTGCAAGAACAGGATGCTCACCGAGGCTGAAATCCGGGAGCACAAGGTGGACGGCATGGATTTCCCGGCGGTCTGGACCGGCTACCAGGACTTTCTGAACCGCAGCCGCCTCATGGACTACGACGACCAGATGGTCTTTACCTACCGCATCTTCCGCCAGTACCCCGACATACTCGCCCACTTCCGGCAGCGCTACCCCTACCTCTGCGTGGACGAGGCCCAGGACACCTCCAAAATCCAGCACGCCATTCTCCGCCTGCTCGCGGCGGGGAGCGGCAATATCTTCATGGTGGGGGACGAGGACCAGAGCATCTACGGCTTCCGAGCCGCCTGGCCCCAGGCCCTGCTGGAGTTCGAGCGCACCTATCCGGGGGCCCGGGTGCTGGTGATGGACGTGAACTACCGCTCCACCCGGGCCATCGTGGAGAAGGCGGACGCCTTCATCCATTGCAACCGGGACCGCCACCCCAAGCACATGCGCACGGACAACCCCCAGGGCGCGCCCGTGCGCAAAATCGTGCTGCCCGACTACAACCGCCAGTACCGCTATCTGCTCAGGGAGGCCCGGGCCTGCATGGAGCCCACCGCCATCCTCTACCGCAACAACGACAGCGCCCTGCCCCTCATTGACCTGCTGGAGCAAAACGGCGTGCCCTACGCCTGCCGCCAGCGGGAGGGCTTCTTTTTCACCAGCCCCCTGGTGCGGGATCTCACCGACATGCTGGAATTCGCCTTTGACGACGGCAACCGGGAGCTGTTCCTGCGCTTCTACTACAAGCTGGATTTGAAAGTAAAGAAGGCGGCGCTGGCCGGGCTGCTGCGGGGGATGCGGGAGGACGAGACGGTGTTCGGGGTCCTGCTGGACAGCGGCGGGCTGGAGCCCTGGCAGGCGGGCAAGGTGAAGGCCCTCCAGACCCACTTCTCCAAGCTGCCCCGGCTCACCAGCTTCGCCGCCCTCCAGCGGCTGGTGAAGTACATGGGCTACGGCGACTACCTGAAGGAGCAGCGCGCGGATACCTCCAAGCTGGACGTGCTGCTCTCCCTGGCCAACCAGACCCCCGGGCTGGAGTCCTTCCTGCTGCGCCTGCGGGAACTGCGCGCCCTCCTGGAGGAGCCCCCCAGGGCGGACTGCCCCCTGACCCTGTCCACCATCCACGCCAGCAAGGGCCTGGAGTACGACCGGGTCATCCTCATCGACGTGGTGGACGGCCTGTTCCCCTCGGTGGCCGAGCCGGGGGACGAGGCGGAGCGGGCCGCGCTGGAGGAGGAGCGGCGGCTCTTCTACGTGGGGGCCACCCGGGCGCGGTACCAGCTGGATCTGCTGTACTGCGAGAACCGCTTCGGCGAGCCGTCGGGCTCCGGCTCCTCCTTCCTCTCCCAGTTTTTGGGGGAGCCGTCCAAGTCCCCCGCGCCCGCCGCCCCGGCCCCCGCCAAAGCAGGCGGGCCCGCCGGGCCCTCGGCGGACCAGGTCTCCGCCTGGGAGAAAGACTACATCCCCGGCGTGGAGGTGCTCCACAGGCGCTTCGGACGCGGGCTGCTCCAGAGCCGCACCGGGAGCATCGCCACAATTTCCTTCCGGGAGGGGGGCGTCAGGAAGGTGGATCTGCCCACCTGCCTGCGGCAGGGCCTGCTTCAGCCGGCCCGCCCCGAGTGACGGGACGGCAAACAGCCCCCTGTAACCTTGCGGTTACAGGGGGCTGTTTTGTTTTGCTAGCTGTAGAGGCCCTTCCTGCCGTTGGGCGGGGTGGAGACCTGGATGATCCGGGCCGGCTGGGCCTCGGTGAAGAGGGCGTGCTCCCGCTCCGAGGCGAAGAACACCGAGTCCCCCTGGTGCAGCACGTACCGCTTCCCCTCAATCAGGAAGATCAGCGTGCCCTCCAGTACCGAGACGAACTCCTCCCCCTTCTCGCCGCGGATGACCTGCCGCTCGTTGGGCGTGTTGGGCGGCATGGTGACGAAGCTCACCTTCATGTTCTTGGCCGACTCCGCCGTAATGAGGTTGACCAGGATCCCGTCCTGCGTCACCTCCTGCTTTCCGCTCTCCTCCAGCAGGAATACCGGGGGATCCTCGCTGGTGTCCAGGAAGTGGATCAGCTCTACGTCGAAGAAATCCGCCAGCCGCTGCAGCGTGCTGATGGAGATGGAGTGCTTGTCGTTTTCCAGGCCGGAGAGATAGGAGTAGCTCATCCCCGTCTCCTCGGCCAGCTGCTGCAGCGATATGTCCCGCATCTTCCTCAGCTGGCGCAGCTTTATCCCGATACTGACCTTGTTTTTTCCGGCTTGCTCTGCCACGTTGATTCCTCCGTCTATATACTGCCCCGTCGCGATATGTATGATATTTTATACCAGTGGTGGAAATTCGTCAACACAAATCGCGCTTACCATTTCGCTGGCCCCCCGCGCCCCTGTGTGGTATGATATGCTATATCGTACTGCGGAGGGCTGGACGGATGGGCTTTACCTATGAGATTGTGATTTTGGGCGCGGCGGCGGAGACCGCCGCATTTTTCCTGGAGGCCGTGGCGCGCGCCGCCGCTCTGCGGGGGCTGGAGGCCCTGGCCGGGCCGGGAGAGGCCCAGGGCCGCACCCTGCTGCTCCACGAGCCGGGGGACATTTGCCGCCCCGCCGGCGCGGCCAGGCTGGCGGTGGCGGTGGGCCCGGTGGCGGCCCGGGCCTGCCCCGCCCGCCTGGGCCCGGAGGGCGCCTACCTGCTCTGCGTGGCCACCCAGGCGGAGCTGCCCCTTCTGCTGGACGCGCAGCAGGCGCTGGAGGCCTCCGGACACAAAGGAAAGGTGCTGCCTCCGGCCCCCTGCGGGGCGGCAGCACCTTTCCTTCTGGGGGGCGCCATGTCCGCGCTGCGCGCGGCGGATCTGTTTGCGGTGGAGGAGCTGGCCGAGGCCGTGGCCCGCTGCGACGCCCATAACGCGGCGCGGAATCTGGAGTTGCTGGAGCAGGGCCTCTGCGCGCCCGGCGCGCACCGCTGCCGGGCCGGGCGGGACTAGCCCTCTATCCGGGTGCCAGTCTCGCCGTTGATGCCGGCCTTGGCCTTCTCCAGCAGGGTGATGAGGGAGGTGCGGCCGGGGCCGGACTCGGCGAATTGCACCGCGGCCTGGACCTTGGGCAGCATGGAGCCGGGGGCGAAATGCCCCTCGCCCATGTACTTGCGGGCCTCGTCGGGGGTGAGGGAGTCCAGCCACTGCTCGTCGGGCTTGCCGAAGTTGATTGCCACCTTCTCCACGGCGGTGAGGATGATGAGGGAGTCGGCGTTCAGCTGCTGGGCCAGCACGGCGGAGGCGAAGTCCTTGTCGATGACGGCGGCCGCCCCCTTCAGGCCGTGGCCCCCGGTGGAGACCACGGGGATGCCGCCGCCGCCGCAGGCCACCACCACCAGCCCCGCGTCCACCATGGTGCGGATGGAGGAGATCTCCACGATGGACTGGGGCCTGGGGGAGGCCACCACGCGCCGGTAGCCCCGGCCCGCGTCCTCCACCACGGTGTAGCCCCGCTCGGAGGCCAGGGTCTCGGCCTCCTCTTTGTCCATAAACGCGCCGATGGGCTTGGTGGGCTTCTGGAAGGCGGGGTCGGCGGGGTCCACCTGCACCTGGGTGAGCACGGTGGCCACGCCCTTTTCGATGCCCCGGTTCAAAAGCTCCTCCCGCAGGGCGTTTTGGAGGTCGTAGCCGATATAGCCCTGGCTCATGGCCACGCAGACCGAGAGGGGGCAGGGGATGTACTTCTCGGGGTCGGAGCGGGTGAGCTCGGTCATGGCGTTTTGGATCATGCCCACCTGGGGGCCGTTTCCGTGGGCGACGACCACCTCGTGGCCCTCCTGGATCAGGTCCACAATGGCGGCGGCGGTCTGGCGGACCGCGATGGCCTGCTCGGGCAGGTTGCTGCCCAGGGCGTTGCCGCCCAGAGCGATGACAATGCGTTTACCCATAATGTTGTATCACCTTTCCTGCGCTGCGCCGGATGGGGGCGGGCCTACGACCCGTCCGCCACGGCCTGAATGGCCTCCACCACCTGGTGGTAGCCCGTGCAGCGGCACAGATTTCCAGAGATTCCGACGCGGATCTCCGCCTCGGTGGGATGGGGGTTGTGGTCCAGCAGGGATTTGGCGCTCAGCAGCAGCCCCGGCGTGCAGTAGCCGCACTGGACCGCGCCGTGGTCGATGAAGGCCTGCTGGAGCGGGTGGAGCTTCTCGTCCCGCATCAGCCCCTCAACGGTGAGGATCTCCCGGCCCTCCAGGGCGGGGGCCAGCATCAGGCAGCTGTTGACCGAGGCTCCGTCCACGATGACCGTGCACGCGCCGCACTCGCCCACGCCGCAGCCCTCCTTCACGCTGGTGTACTTCAAATCCTCCCGCAGCACCTTGAGCAGGGTGTCGTAGGGGTTGACCTGCACGGCCACGGCCTCGCCGTTCACCGTCATATGTACCGTAATCTTCTCCATATCCTATCCCTCCAGCGCCTGCGCCAGGGCGCGGCTTACCAGGGTCTCCAGCACCGGCTGCTTGTACTCGGTGGACCAGCGCACGCCCGTGGCCTCCACCATGGCCCGGCCCGCCTCTGCCCCGGCCGCCGCAAACAGCTCCGGGGTGGGCACGGCGCCTGTGAGCAGCGCCTCGGCGCTGTCCACCCGGCGGGTGGTGGGGAAAGCGGCGCCCACGGCGATACGGGCGGCCTTTACGGCCTCCCCCTCCCGCTCCAGCACCACCGCCACGTTGAGCCGGGCGATGGACATGGCCTTCCTCCGGCCCAGCTTCACGAAGGCGCAGGCGGTGCTGGGGTCCAGGGCGCGGAAGCTCAGGTGGGTGAGGATCTCCCCCGCCCCCAGGTTCGTCCGCTCGTTCCCGGCCAGGAGATCGGCCACGGCCGCCTCGCGCGTGCCCTCCGGCCCCGTGATATGGGCCGCGGCGTCCAGAGCCACCAGGGCGGTGACCGGGTCGGCGGAGAGGGAGGCGTTGCACAGGTTGCCCCCCACGGTGCCCAGGTTCCTGGTCTGGGGCCCGCCCACCTTGCCGCAGGCGCAGGCCAGCAGCGGCGCGGCGGCGCGCAGCAGCGGGGAGGCCGCCGCCTCGGCGTGGGTGGTCAGCGCGCCCACAATGACCTCGCCGCCCTCCGCCCGGATGCCCCGCAGCTCGTCCAGGCCGCCGATGTCCACCACATACTCCAGGCCGCCCACCCGGCGGCTTCCGGCGCGGATCTGCACCATCAGGTCGGTGCCCCCCGCCAGCACCCGGGCCGTCCCGGGGTGCCCGGCCAGGAAGGCCGCGGCCCCGTCCAGCGAGGCGGGCTTCACATACTCAAAGCGCATCATACCCGTTCACCCTCCCGCAAGAGATGCTTATGCAGCGCCATCCGCTCCAGATCCGCGGGCAGCGAGCGCACGCGGTCCCCGGTGGCGTTGTAGATCGCGTTGGCCACGGCGGCGGCCACCGCCTCGGTGGCGGGCTCGCCCAGGCTCTTGGCTCCGAAGGTGCCCGCCGGGTCGTCGCACTCGAAGAGCAGGGGCATGACCTGGGGTACGTCCAGGGCGGTGGGGATGAGGTAGGTGTTCAGGTTCTTGTTTCTCAGGATGCCCTTGCGGATGTCCAGCTCCTCCAGCACCGCGAAGCCCACGCCCATGGCCACGCCGCCGTTGATCTGGCCCACGGCCATTTTGGGGTTGACCACGGTGCCCACGTCGTGCCCGGACCAGACCTTCTCCACGGTGACCTGGCCGGTGCCGGTGTCCACGGCCACCTCGGCCGCCACGGCGGTGTAGGTGTAAGACGGGAAGGCCTTACCCCCGCCGCCCTGCTCGAAGCTGTAGCCCAAATCGGCCGGGCGGTTCCAGCAGTAGACGGTGGACTGGTGGCCCGTCCAGTAGTGGGCGGCGCACACCGCGTCGAAGGGGATTTTGGCGTCGGGCACGCCCTTTATCACGAAGAAGCCGTCCACCAGGTCGATCTGCTCCGCCGGGCAGTGGAACATCAGCTCGGCCGCGGTGTCGATCATATGGCCCTTGAGCTCCTCCGCCGCCCGCTTCAGGGAGATGGAGCCGATGGCGGTGGCCCGGGAGGCGGCGGTGATGCCGCCGTCGGAGATGGTGTTGGTGTCCACGCCGATAAAGGTGATCTTCTCGGGCGGGATGGTCAGCACCTCGGCCACGATCTGGGTAAAGGTGGTCTTGAGGCCCTGGCCGTTCTCCACCAGGCCCGAGTTGATGGTCACGGAGCCGTCGTCGTGGCTCTCCACGATGCAGCCCGACGCGTCGGCGGACTCCGCCCCCAGGCCGCAGCCCCGGTAGCAGATGGCCAGGCCGATGCCCTTCCGGATCTCCCCGTCCTGCCCGGCCCAGGCCGCCCGCTTGGCGTAGTAATCACTCTCCCGCAGGACGGCGTCCACCACCTCGTCCAGGATGACCTCCGCGTCCAGCACCTGGCCGGTGGGGGTGGTGCCCCCCTGCCGGAGCATATTGCGCTTTTTGAACTCCACCTCGTCCATGCCCAGCGCCTCGGCCACCTCTTCCATAAGCTGCTCCTGGGCAAAGATGATCTGGGGGGAGCTGTACCCCCGCATGGCCCCGGCGGTGACCGTGTTGGTGAGCACGCCGAACACGTCCACGTGGACGTTGGGGATCTCGTACACCCCGGCCGCGTGGACCGAGGCGCGGAAGTTCATGAACTGGTGCATGCTGTAGGCGCCGCAGTTCTCCGCGATCTCGCACTTGAGCGCCTGGAGCGTCCCGTCCCGGTTGACGCCCACCTTGTAGCGCAGGCGCATGGGGTGGCGCTTGGTGGAGCCGATGATGGACTCCTCCCGGGTGACCACCATCTTTACCGGGCGGAAGGTCTTGCGGGCCAGCAGGGCGGCCCGGCAGGCCACCTGGCCCAGCAGCTCCTCCTTGCCGCCGAAGCTGCCCCCCAGCACCTGCTGCACCACCCGCACCTTGCCCCGCTGGAGGCCCAGGCAGTCGGCGATCCAGTGGCGGGTGAAGAAGGGGTTGACGCAGGAGGCGTACACCGTCATCTCGGTGGCCCCGGTGTCGGGCACGGCCACCACCGCCTCGGGCTCCATGTAGGCGTGCTCCACCGGCGGGGTGCGGTACTCCCGCTCCAGCACCAGGTCGCACCGGGCGAAGGCGGCCTCCACGTCCCCCTTGCGCACCTTGAAGCTGCCGGGGGTGTGGATGTTGTCCGGGTACTCGTCCCGCACCGCGTGGGCCCCGGGGGCCATGGCCTCCTCGATGGTGAACACGGCGGCCTGGGGCTCATACTCCACCTCGATGGCCGCCAGGGCGTCGTCCACCGCCTCGCGGGTCTCGGCGGCCACCACGGCCACCGCGTCCCCCTGGAAGCGGATGGTGCCGGTGAGGTAGGGGTAGGTGCCCCAGCTGATCTGGTTGGGCAGGTCCGCGAAGGTAATGACGGCCTTCACCCCCGGCACCGCGCGGGCGCGGGCCACGTCGATCCGCGTGACCTTGGCGCTGGCGTAGGGGCTGTAGAGCGTCCCGCCGAAGAGCATATTGGCAAACTCCAAATCCCCGCTGTAGCGCGCCCGTCCGGTCACCTTATCGTAGGCGTCCACCCGGTTGATGGACTTGTTGAGGTATTTGAACTCTTTTTGGCCCATTATAGGCATGACCACACCTCTTTTCTGGAGCGTTTCTGAGCATAGTTTGACTATTTTCAGAAATGCTCATAGAGGACCCAATCCAGCCCGCCCCGCCCCGGCCTGGGACGGGGCGGACTGTGTTCTGCGCTCCCCGCGCTTGGACTTACAGCAGGACCCTGGCGTCCACCGTCAACACGCCCTTGCTGTACACGAACAGGGGATTGATGTCCAGTTCCTTGATTTCAGGGTTCTCCTCCACCATCCTGGCCACGTCCAGAATGAGCTGGGCCAGGGCGTCCACGTCCATGGGCGCCCGGCCCCGGGCGCCGCTGAGCAGCGCGTAGCCCTTCGTCTCCCGCAGCATGCGCAGCACCTCCGCCTTGTCCAGCGGAAGCACCCGGAAGGCCACGTCCTTTAAAAGCTCCACGAAGATGCCGCCCAGGCCGAACATAAACGCCGGGCCGAAGGAGGCGTCCTGGGTCATGCCCACAATGCACTCCAGGCCGCTCTCGGCCTGGGCGGCCACCAGGACGCCGTGGATGTCGGCCCCGGGGGCGCGCTCCGCCACACTCTCGCGGATGCGGTCGTAGGCCGCCCCGGCCTCTCCGGCGCTTTTCACGCCCACCACCACGCCGCCCACGTCGGACTTGTGGATAATGTCCGGGGAGACTACCTTGAGCACCACGGGGAAGTCGATCTCCCCCGCCGCGGCCTCCGCCTCCGCCCGGCTTTTGGCCAGGGCGAAGCGGGGGACCGGGATGCCGTACTGTGCAAAAAGCTCCATGGCCTCGTACTCCAGGAGGCTGCGGTGCTCCTCCCTGGCCCTGGAAATAAGCTGATTCATTGCCTTACCCCCCTGCCGTTATGATTGGCAAGCCTCCTGGTAGGCCTTCTTCCCCAGCGCAAAGGCGTTGAGGTTGACCTCCAGCAGCTTGGCGGGCACGCGGTTTTTGATGGCCTCCAGCATGGTATCCTCGCCGTAGGGCAGCGCGCCGGAGGCGGTGAGGGCCCCCAGCATGACCACGCTCAGCGCCTTGGCGCTGCCGGCCTCGGCCGCAAGCTGGCTGCCGTCGAAGGCCACCACGGCCCGGCCGATTTTGCCCAGGGCCCCGGTGATGGCCTCCATCTCCGGGTACTCCACCGCGCCGATCTTCACGTCCACCGGCTGCTGGGGCACGGTGTTGAGGATCGCCACACCGCCGGGGGCCAGATAGGGCACGCCCACGCGCAGGCCCTCCAGGGGCTCCAGCGCCAGGATCACGTCGGCCCGGCCCTGGCCCACCAGGGGGCCCTCCACGTCCGCGCCGATGCGCACGTGGGAGGCCACCGCGCCGCCCCGCTGGGCCGCGCCGAAGGTCTCGCCCACCCGGACGTTGAGGCGCTCGCCGTCCTTCTTGGACAGAATGGCCGCCTCCGCGATGATGTGCGAGGCCAGGATGCTGCCCTGGCCGCCCACGCCGGCCACAATCAAGTTCGTCTCCATGGTTTACCTCCTCCTCATCCTGATGGCTTTGCTGGGGCACACCTGTGCGCACAGGCCGCAGTCCACGCAGAGCACCGGGTCGATGCCCGACTTTTTGGCGTGCACGTCGAAGCGGATGGCGGGGCAGCCCAGCTGCACGCAGCTGCGGCAGCCGTCGCAGTCGTCGGTGCGCACGTGGGTCTTTGCCATGGTCTTCTTCACCCGGCGCTGCTTCTGAAGCTGGCACTCGCCGGTGACCACCACCACGGAGGGCCCCTCGAAGGCCAGCGCCGCGTCGATGGCGTCCACCATGGCCTCGCGGTCGTAGGCGTCCACGGTGGACAGGCTCTTCACGCCCATGGCCGTGACCACGCCCTGGATGTCGAAGGCCTCCTCCTGGGGCTCGGCGGCCGGTCCGTGGAGGTAGGTGTTGGGGTTGGGCTGGTGGCCCGTCATGCAGGTCCAGCGGTTGTCCAGGATCAGGAAGGTGATGTCGGAGTTGTTGTACACCGCGTTCACCAGCGCGGGCAGGGTGGCGTGGATGAAGGTGGAGTCGCCGGCCACGCTGAGCAGCTTGCCGTCCTTGTAGCCCACCTTGGACTGGCCGTGGGCCATGCTGATGCCCGAGCCCATGACGTAGATGGTGTCCAGCACGTCGTAGGGGGAGTCGGGGATGTAGGCCTTACTGTCCTCCCGGGTGCCCTTGATCCCGGCGGAGAAGATGCCGTAGCCGCCCTGCTCGTAGCAGCCGATGTCGCCGTTGACGATGTGCACGCCCTCGATCTTGGCCAGGCACTCCCGCACGGCGGAGTAGGTACCCAGGTGGGAGCAGCCGGCGCACAGGGTGGAGGAGCGGGGGGCCACCAGGGCCTGGCCCTCCTCCCGCTCCGCGGCCTTGGGGTCGGCGGTCACGCTCAGGCCGAACACGCCCGCCAGGGCGGCGGTGACAAGGTCGGTGTTAATCTCGCCGCAGCAGCTCAAAACGGGGTTGTAGGTCTTGCCGCAGATCTTCACGTTGGGGGCGATCTCCTTGGCCAGGCTGCGCACGGCGGTCTCCACCACCGTGTCGCCCTCCTCCACGATCACCAGCTCCTCGATGCCGGAGCGGAGCAGCTGCTCCACCAGCGCGTCGGGCAGAGGGTAGATGAAGCCCAGCTTCAGAAGGCTGGCCTTGCCGTTCAGGTCCAGGCGGCCCATGGCCTCCCGGGTGTAGGAGGCGGCCAGGCCCGTGGCCAGCACGCCCACCTTGGCGCCCTCCGCCAGCTCCAGGTGGTTGAAGGGGCTCTCGTTGGCCAGCGCCTTGGCCTTGGGGAGCTGTTCGTGGAGCCACTCGTGCTTGTGCACGGCTCCGGGAGGGCCGTAGACGTTCCAGCGGTAAGGCATGCCGTAGTGCTTGTTGAAGGCGATGTTGTTGCGCTTTTCCTCGGGCACGCCCAGCGTCACGTCGCCGGAGGCGTGGGAGATGCGGCTGACCGAGCGCAGGAATACGGGCAGCTCCACGGCCTCGGAGATGTCGAAGGCGGCGCGGGCCATGTCCTTGGCCTCCTGCTGGCAGCAGGGCTCCAGACAGGGGATCTCGGCGTAGGCGGCCAGGGCGCGGGTGTCCTGCTCGTTGGAGGAGTAGTGGGCGTCCGGGTCGTCGGCCACCACCACCACCATGCCGCCCTTCACGCCGCCGTAGGGCACCGTCATGAAGGTGTCCATGGCCACGTTGAGGCCGGCGTTCTTCATGGCCACCATGGTCCGCGCCCCCACGAAGGACGCGCCGGCGGCCACCTCGAAGGCCACCTTCTCGTTGGTGGACCACTCGGTGTAGAAATCGCTCTCGCCGGAGGCCTCCAGCAGCACCTCGCCGATCTCGGAGGAGGGGGTGCCGGGGTAGGCGGCCATCAGCTGGATGCCCGCCTCCACCGCGCCGCGGGCGATGGCCTCGTTGCCCATCAGCAGAACCTGTTTGCCAGGCTCCTCAAGAATCAAACTCAAATCGGTTCACTCCTTATATGTAACCTATTTCACGCGCAGCAGCGCCCCGATGGCGCGCACCGCCCGCTCGGGGGTGGGGAAGACCGGGATCCCGGCGGTGAGCATCTTGGCGCTCTCCTCTTTCTCCACGTCCCCGCCCCCCAGGTAGACCACCACCAGGGGCTTGCCGGTGGAGGCGCGCAGGCGCTCCACCGCCTCGTAGGCCCCGGGGATGGGGTCGCCGAAGATCAGGATGGCCATATCCACCTCCGGGTCCGCCAGCGCCACGCCCAGGGCGGTCTCGTACCGGTCCGCGCCGGTGTCGCCGGTGAGGTCCAGGGGGTTGGAGACCACGCAGTGGCTGGGGATGAGGGCCTTTACCGCGGCCTTCGTCTCCTCCCCCAGGGGGTGGATGTCCACGCCGCAGCCCTCGGCGGTATCGGTGGCCAGAATGCCGCTGCCGCCGCTGGAGGTGATGACCAGCGCCCTGTTCCCGGCGGGCTTCTTCAGCAGCGCCATCAGCTTGCAGTAGTCGTAGAACTCGGTGATGCCCTCGGCCCGGATAACCCCCACCTGGCGGCACACCGCGTCGAACACGGCGTCGCTGCCCGCGATGGACTTGGTGTGGGACTCGGCGGCCTGGCGGCCCCGGGCCGTGCGGCCCGGCTTGAGGACCACCACCGGCTTTTTCTCCACCGCGTAGCGGGCCGCGTCCATAAAGGCGCGCCCGTCCTTGACGCCCTCCACGTTCAGGGCGATGACCGAGGTGGCCGGGTCGTCGGCGAAGTAGCGCAGCAGCTCCACCTCGCCGATGCCGCTCTTGTTGCCCAGGGCCACGGCGGCGGAAATGCCGATCTGCTCCTCCGCCGCCCAGCCCGCCATGGCCGCGCCGATGGTGCCGCTCTGGGCCACCACCGCCATGGAGCCCGCCCGGTCGATGAGGGGCCAGGAGGCGCACAGCTTGTTGGGGGTGTAGTTGACGCCCTGGCAGTTGGGGCCCACCACGCACATATCGTACTGCGCGGCGATGCCCATCACCTCGGCCTCCAGCTCCACCTCGCCGATCTCCCGGAAGCCGCCGGAGATGATGATGGCCCCCTTGGCCCCCTTCTCCCCCGCCTTGCGCATGGCGCCGGGCACGGCGGCGGCGGGCACCACCATGACCGCCAGATCCAGCGTGCCGGGGATCTCCGACAGGTCGGCGCAGCACTTCACGCCCAGGATCTCGTCGGCCTTGGGGTTGATGGGGTAAATTTTCCCGGTATAGCCGCCGTCAATGATGTTTTTCAGGATGGTGTGTCCGGTCTTGCCCTCCTTGGCGGAGGCGCCCACCACCGCGACGGAGCGGGCGTTGAACATCCCTTTTACATCGATCATTTCTTAGACCATTCCTTTCCGCAGGAATTCGCCGTTTACACGGATACGCCGTTTTTCCGCCAGAGGATTTTGGCCTGCTCCACGCAGGCGGCCTCCACCTCGTCCTCGTCCACGGTGGTCATCTTCTTATTCTCCACCACCAGGCTGCCGTCCACCACCACGGACTCCACGTGCTCGCCCTGGAAGGTGTTGACCAGGTAGCTCACGGCGGAGCAGGGGGCGGTGGGCACGGGGCTGTCGGGCTTGACGATCAGGATGTCCGCCTTCTTGCCCACCTCCAGGCTGCCGATCTCCTTCTCCTTGCCCAGGGCCTTGGCCGCGTTGCCCAGCAGCATATCCAGCACCTGGAAGGGGAACATGACGTTGGGGTTGGCGTTGTGGGCCTTGTGCACCAGGTAGGCGAAGCGCAGGTACTCCGCCGCGTCCAGGGTGAAGAAGCAGTCGTGGCCCAGGGTCACGTTCATGCCCTTCTCCAGCATCTCGGGCACGCGGGCCACGCCGTTGCCGCCCAGGCCGTTGGTCATGGGGGTGTGGGCGATGTTGACGCCGTTGCGGCGCAGAATCTCCATGTCCTCGTCGTTGAGGTCGATGCAGTGGGCCGCCACCACGTCGCTGCCCAGCAGCCCGGCCTTCTCCAGGAAGGCGGGGGCGGACATGCCGTACTTCTCCACCAGGAAGGCCCGGGGGATCTCGGCGATGTGGATCTCCACGCCGCAGCCGTACTCGTCGGCGATGGCGCGGGCCTTCTTCAGGGTCTCCAGAGAGTTGGTGAAGGCGGTGTGCACGCCCAGGCGGCCCTCGATACGCCCGCCGTTGCCCTTGGGGTACTTCTTGATGAAGCGCACGTTCTCGGCGAAGCCCGCCTCGGCGTTTTCCACCAGCTGGTCGGTGCGGATGGACTTGCCCACCACACGCTCGGTGACCTCGTAGCCGATCTGGGCGCGGATGCCCACCTCGTCCACGGCCTTGGCGCTGTAGTCCAGCACCCCGTCCATGTCCGTGGGGGCCTCCACCAGCTCACAGACGGTGGTGGTGCCGTGCTTGAGCATCTTCATGGCCGCGTAGCGGGTGGCGGCGTAGACGCCCTCCTTGGTGGTGATGTCCTCCAGCCACTCCCAGCCCATCTTCTGGAGCATATCCCAAAAGTCGTTGAGCTGGGAGAAGTCCACGGGCATGTTGTGCCCCAGCACGTAGGGCATATGGGTGTGGGTGACGATGAAGCCGGGCATCACGATGCGCCCCGCGGCGTCGATGACCTTTTCGGCCTTGCCGTACTTGGGCTCCAGCTCCTCGGTGGTGCCGATGGCCACGATCTCGCTGCCGGAGACCGCCACCGCGCCGTGGTCGATAACCCTGCCGCCCAGGGTGCCGTTCTCAAACGTAAGTACCAGACCGTTTTTAATGAATAGATCCATAACCGGCTCTCCTTTCACGACGGCCCCCCAGACGGGAGGCGAAACAGCGTTTGAACCAGGGGGTTATTCGTAGTAGTTCTGGGCGATGGCCTTCTGGGAGCAGACCGAGGCGCACAGGCCGCAGCCGTGGCACTTGTCGGGGATGAAGATGGGGTTGGTCTCGCCCATCTCAATGGCCCCGTAGGTGCAGGCGTCCAGGCAGGCGCCGCAGACGGTGCAGCGGGCGTTGGTGCGCACGGGCAGCTTCACGTCGAAGATGATCTGGCGCTTCTTCTCCTCCCGCTCGCGGATGCGCTGCAGGGTGAGGCCGCGGAAGTCGCTCAGGCTCTCGTAGCCCTTGCGCTTCATGAACTTCTTGATCTCGTCGTACACGTCGCCGTAGATCTCATAGCCCTTCACGGTGCTGGAGGTGGCCAGGGCCACCGCCGAGGCGCCCGCCATGATGTACTCCACCGCGTCGTTGCCGGAGGCCACGCCGCCGATGCCGATGATGGGCACGTCCACCGTCTCGGCGATCTCCAGCACCATCTTGAGCACGATGGGCTTGATGGCCGCGCCGGTCAGTCCGCCGTAGCCCCGGGGGCCGCCCAGCAGGGGCTCGCCGGTCTCGATGTCGATGCCGATGGCGGGGCCGATGCTGTCGGCCGCGGAGATGGCGTCGGCGCCGGCCTCCACGCAGGCCTTGGCCCAGTCCTTCACGTTGTAGTGGTAGATGGCGCTGAACTTGGAAATGACGGGGATACTGACCGCCTTCTTCACGGCCTCCACGGTGCGGGCGTAGTCGGAGGGGTCGTGGACCTCGGGCAGCACCATCTTCACGCCGGGGTACATGACCTCCAGCACGTTGGCCATGTGGGGGCAGGCGGTGGGCAGCTCGATGAAGGTGGCGCCCGCGTCCTGGGCCTTCTTGGCCAGATCCACGCTCTCGGCGGGATGGGTGCCGGCCAGGTTGGCGATGATGGGCACCCCCGCCTTCAGGGCGATGGGCATCTCCTTCTCAAACCACTGCTCGGCGGTGAGGTTGGCGCCGAACACGCAGTTGATCATGCTGCCCCCGCGCACCATCTTCATGTTGGGCAGCACGTCGGGCTGCATGTTGGCCACGATGGTCTTGGTGGTGGCGGCGCCCAGGTGGAACTCGGCCACCTCGCAGATGCGCTCGCCGTCCATCCCGTCCACGCAGGAGGAGGAGATGATGGGGGAGTCCAGGGTGACGTTGCCGATTTTTACGCTCAGATCCATGTATGGAATCTCCTTTCGCTTGTAAGCAGGCGGAGTTTCTCTGTTCCGCCGTGATAGTGGAAGGAGCGGCAGCGCCGCGTGTTAAGGCGGATACTGCCGCTCCTTGCTTATGCTTCGGTTAGCCCAGCAGCAGAGCCAGCAGGGCCTTGATGGTGTGCATGCGGTTCTCCGCCTCGTCGAAGATGATGGAGTTGGGGCCGTCCAGCACCTCGTCGGTGACCTCCTCGTTGCGGGCGGCGGGCAGGCAGTGCATGACCTTGACGCTCTTGGGGGCGGTCTCGACCACCTTCTGGGTCACGCACCAGTCCTTCAGGGTGGCCTTGTAGGCGGCGAACTCGTCGGTGCCGCGGTAGCCGGTCTCGGGCCCGATGGCGAACACGTCGGGGGACACCCAGGAGTACACGTTGATGAAGTCGGCGTCCTTGGTGGCCTCCTCATAGGAGCGCACGATGGACACCTTGCCGCCGTTGAGGGGGGCGTTGGCGGTGCAGCGGGCGATGTAGCTGGGGTCGGGATCCATGCCCTCGGGGCAGGCGATGGTCACGTCGAAGCCCAGCTTGGCCGCCATCTCCATGGTGGAGTTGGGCAGGCCGCAGGGCGGGTTGAGCTCGCCGTAGCCCCAGCAGAAGGCCACCTTGGCGCCCTTCACGCTGCCGCCGCCGTGCTCCTTCATGGTCAGGATGTCGGCCAGGGCCTGGGTGGGATGCTCCACGGGGCAGGAGGCGTTGATGACGGGCACGCTGGCCAGCTCCACGGTCTGCTCCAGCAGCTCGCGGCTGACGGGGCGGTAGGCGATGCCCTGCACGTAGCGGGTGATGGTCTTGATGGTGTCGTGCCAGTTCTCGGCGCCGGCGGAGCCGGACCAGATGCGGTTCTTGTCCAGCCACAGCATGTGGCCGCCCAGGGCGGTCATCGCCGTCTCGAAGGAGCAGCTGGTGCGGGTGGACTGGGTGGCGAAGATGCCGGCCAGGGACTTGCCGCGCAGCAGGTCGTGGGGGCGGCCGGTCTTAAAGTCGCGCTTGAGCTCGGCGGCCACTTCCAGGATGAACTCGATCTCCTCACCGGTGAAGTCCTTGATGTCGATAAAATCGCGGCCCTTTAACTGACGCATATCATTGTCCTCCTTATTTTTAGGTGGGTTGGCGGGTCTTATTTCTGGCGGGCTGATTAGCCCACCTTGCCCTCGTACAGGTACTGCTTGAGCTGGTCAACGCTCCAGGACGGGTCGAAGCCCAGGGCCTCGACGGTGCGGCCCATGGCGCGGAAGTCCCGGTCCAGCAGGCCCTCGGCCATGGTGATGATGGCGGAGATGACGGGGGTGTCCACGCCCAGCATCTTGCCCAGGGACTCGTAGGTGACCAGGCCGTAGGGGATGTCCTCGGTCAGGTGGCGGGCCTCCAGGGTGAAGGGGCCCTCGCAGACCTCCAGGAAGGGGGTGTGGATGGCCTCGTAGAAGGGCAGCACGGTGTCCACGCCGCCGCGGTTCCACTTGACCATGCGGATCTCTTCCTCCAGGGTGTACTGCTTCATGCCCAGCTTCTCGCCGATGGCCATGCGCTCACGGTCCAGGCGCTTCATGACGTTGCACACGGGGGCGGGGTTCTCCTTCACGCCGAAGAGGTGGAAGTCGGGGTCGCCCGCGGCCACGGTGGCGGCGTTGCAGATCATGGGCGGGGTGTGGGTGATGGCGTTGTAGTCCACCAGCAGGCTGTCCACCGGGTTCTGGCCCCGGCGCAGGTTGTAGCCGTGCTTTTCCGGATAGAGCTGGTCGGCGACCTCCATGACCAGGTCCATGTTCTTGGAGGGGAAGGTGGCGAACATCAGGCTCTGGGTGCGGGCCTCCAGGCGGACCTGGTGGTCGTTCAGGCGGGACGCGCCGTAGGGCAGGGTGTTCACGTCCACCAGGTAGACCTGCTTCTCCACGCCCAGCTCCTTGAGGATCTTGGCCCAGGTGAGGGACGCGCCGCCCTTGCCCAGGGAGATGACCATCTGGCCGTCCTCCAGGTGGGGGGCCGCCAGCCGGGCGTAGGTCTCGGTGGCCAGGTAGGGCACCGGGTTCAGGATGACCTGGGCCCCCTTGATGACGGGGGCGATGTCCTCGCTGGCCAGGGCCACGTGCCCCACCACGCCGGTGGGCTTGGAGTCGATGTCCATGACCTCGATCTTCCCGTCCTGCATCAGCCCGTCCAGCTTGCCGGGCACGGCGTCGAAGATGGCCACCTCGTAGCCCAGGTTGGCGGACATGTCCGCCGCGCTCATAAAGCCGCCGTTGCCGGCGCCCAGCACCGCTATTTTCTTGATTTCAAACATCACTCAGCACCCCCGTAATTTTTTGGTCTCCGCTTCGTTGATGGTCAGGTCGTTGCCCTCCAGCACCACGCCGAAGGTCTCCCTGGCGTTCTTGAGGGAGATGTAGCCGTTCTTCACGTCCATGCGCACCTGCTCGGCCGGGCGCTTGTGGGGATCGCCCCAGCCGCCGCCGCCGGAGGGGTAGGAGGTGAAGGTGTCGCCCTCCTTCAGGTCGTTGGCCCCCTTGGCCGGGAGCAGCCGCTCGCCGGGCAGGCCCTCGTTGACGTAGGCCATGTTGCAGGAGCCGGGCTTGCCGCCGAACAGGCCGTAGGGCGGGTGGATGCGGCCGTCGCCGAACATGACCAGGCTGGGGCTCTTGTCGTAGAACTTCACGCGGTAGCGCGCGCCGCAGCCGCCGATGTACTCGCCCGCGCCGCAGGAGTCGGTGGTGAACTCGTTGAACTCGGTGATGTGGGGGTAGTCCACCTCGTTGGTCTCGATGTTGGGGGCGATGAGGCCGCCCAGGTCGATGCCGTCGCCGATGTAGTGGCGGCCGTCGGCCCCCTTGGCCGCGCCCGCGCCGCCGAAGCCGTTAAAGCCGAACATGACGTAGAAGCTGTCGTTTCTGGGGTCCACGCCGGTGATGGAGGGGCCGTTCCAGCGGTTCCAGCCGCCGGGCACCCGGTCGGGCAGGATGGGGGCCAGGGCCATCCAGCAGGCCTCCAGGATGGCGCAGGCGGTGTCCAGCGTGCAGTAGGCCACGGGGGCGGGGAAGTCGGAGTTGACCACGCTGTGCTCAGGGGCGGTGATCTTGATGGGGCGGTACACGCCCTCGTTGTGGGGGATGTCGGGGGTGGTGACGGTGGTCAGGAAGGCCACGTACACGCAGGTGGCGGTGTTGGCGATGGGGGAGTTGGAGGGGCCGGTGACCTGGGGGCTGGAGCCCGCGAAGTCCACCAGGGCCTCGTCCCCGTCGATGGTGATGGCCACCTTGATGTCGATGGGGTCGTCGGTGAAGCCGTCGGAGTCCAGGGTGGCCTCGCCGTGGTACACGCCGTCGGGCAGCTTCTCGATCTCGGCGCGCATGCGGCTTTCGGCGTACATGTGGATGTCCTCGATGGTCTCGCGGGTCTTGGCCTCGCCGTACTTCTCCATCATTTCAATGATGCGCTTCTCACCCACGCGGCAGGAGGCCACCTGGGCCTTCATGTCCACCCACAGGTCCTCGGGCATACGGGTGTTGATGCGGATCATGTCGATGACGTCCTGGATGGGCTTGTCGTCCTTGTAGATGCGCACCGGGGGGATGCGCACGCCCTCGTGGAAGAGCTCGGTGGCGGCGGGGCAGTAGGAGCCCGCCTCCATGCCGCCCACGTCGCCGTGGTGGGCGCGGTTGATGGCCATGAACTGGAGCCGACCCTCGTAGAAGATGGGCTTCATGATGGTCACGTCCTGCAGGTGGGTGCCGCCCAGGTAGGGGTCGTTCATGACGAACACGTCGCCGGGGTGGATGTCCTCGCCGAAGTACTTGCTCACGGCGCGGACCGACTCCATGGCCGAGGCGGTGTGGGAGGGCACGCCGTCCACCTGGGAGACGATGCGGTTGTTCCAGTCGCAGATGGCGCAGGAGAAGTCGTGCACCTCGGCGAAGATGGGGGAAATGGAGGTGTTGATCATGGTGATGCCCATTTCCCGGTTGATGGTCAGTAGGCGGTTGTACACGACGGCGAAGGTAATCGGGTCGCGGGCGCCTTCAAACTCTTTCTTTCTCGCAATGCTCATTTCTTCACCTCCATGATGACGTTGCCGAACTCGTCAACTCTGGCGTCCCACTTGGGGTGGACGATGATGGTGGTAATCCGCTCCTCGATGACGGCGGGGCCCGCGATCTTGTTGCCGGGGCGCAGCTTGTTCCGGTCGTAGACGGGGGTATCCCTCCACTCGTTGTACTCCTCGAAGTAGATGGGGCGGCTGTTCTTGATGGCGCTCTCGCACGCCTCGCCCTCCAGGGCCATGGGGTCCAGGCCGGTCTTGTCCACGCGGCCCACGGCGGTCACGCGCAGGTTGATGATCTCCAGCGGGGTGTCGGGCGTGCAGTAGCTGTACAGGCGCTCGTGGGCCTCGTGGAAGGTCTTGGCGATCTCGGCCATGTGGGCCTCGTTGATGACGCAGTCGTTGGGGATGGCCACGGTGACCTCGTGGTGCTGGCCCACGTAGCGGATGTCCAGGAAGCGCAGCAGGCCGGCCCGCTCACGCTCCACGCCCTCGCACAGCAGCTCCTCCATGGCGGTGGCCTCGGTCTTTTCAATCAGGTCGTTGAAGGCCGCCAGGTCGGTGTTGGGGATGAAGTCGTTGAAGCTGCGCACGTGGTCCAGGCGGATGTCGGACTCCAGCATACCCAGCGCGCAGAACACGGAGGCCGCCATGGGCACCAGCACGGAGGTGGAGCCCACCTCCTCGGCGATCTTGCAGGCGTGGATGGAGCAGGCGCCGCCGGCGCTGACCAGGGTGAATTCGCGGGGGTCGTAGCCCTTCTGCACGGAGACCACCTTCACGGCGTCGGCCATGTTCTGGTTGACCAGGCGGAACACGCCGATGACGGCCTCGTCCAGGGACAGGTGGAGGGGCTCGGCCACGTTCTTGATGGTCAAATCGTGGCACTTGTCGTAGTTGACCTCCATCTCGCCGCCCAGGAAGTAGTCCTTGTTCAGGTAGCCCAGCAGCAGGTTGGCGTCGGTGACGGCGGTCTTGACGCCGCCGCGGTTGTAGCAGATGGGGCCGGGCCAGGAGTAGGCCGACTCGGGGCCCACGCGGAGCATGCCGCCCTGATCGATCCAGGCCACGGAGCCGCCGCCGGCGCCGATGGTGTGGATGTCGATCATGGGCTTGGCCACGCGGTAGCCGGCGATCTCGCCCTCGGTGCTCAGGGAGACCTTGCCGTCGCTGATCAGCGTCACGTCGAAGGAGGTGCCGCCCATGTCCATGAGGATCATGTTGGGGCGCTTGAGCAGGTCCGCAAAGAACATGGCGCCGGCCGCGCCCGCCGCCGGGCCGGAGAGCAGGGTGGCCGAGGCGTGGCGGATGGCGGTGTCGCAGGTCATCATGCCGCCGTTGGAGGCGGTGACGTAGAATGCCTTTTTCAGCCCGTCCCGCTTGAGCTTGGACTCCAGGTTGGTCAGGTACACAGTCAGCTTGGGCCCCACGTAGGCGTTTGCCACGGTGGTGGACTGCCGCTCGTACTCGCGGATCTGGGGCAGCACCTCGGAGGAGCGGGAGACGAACACACCGGGCAGGCGGCGCTCCACGATCTCCTTGATGCGCTTTTCGTGGTCGTCGTTGAGGAAGGAGAACAGGGTGCAGATGGCGACGGCGGTGACGCCCTCACGCTCGAACTCGTCGCAGATGCGCTCCACCTCGGCCTCGTCCAGGGGGGTGACCACGTCGCCCTTGTAGTCCAGGCGCTCCTCCACGCCCACGCGCAGGAAGCGGGGCACCAGCGGAGGGGGAACCTGCAGGAACAGGTCCCAGATGTTGTCCTTGTGGGCCCGGCGCATCTCCAGCGTGTCCCGGAAGCCCTTGGTGAGGATGAGGCCCGTCTTGGCGCCGGTGCCGGTGAGCAGGGTGTTGGTGGCCACCGTGGTGCCGTGGGCGAAGATCTCGGCCGAGCCCAGGAAGTCCTCCAGGCTCAGGTCAAAGAACTGCGCGGCCTTGTTGATGACGTTGTACAGGCCGATGGACTGGTCCTCCGGGGTGGAGGATTCCTTAAAGGTGTTGATTTTTCCGCTCTCGTCGATGACCACGCAGTCGGTAAACGTGCCGCCGATGTCCACACCTACTCTGATTTTGTGCTTCATCATGCTCCTCCTTTATGTTGGTTCTATTTTTGTCTGCGGCGGCCGGGCCGCCGCTGCGCTATTCCGCTTGGCTGCGGCCTTCCGCCACCCAGTCGTCCCGTGGTGTTACCCCTACGCTGTGATAGGTCGCATAGAGCGCCGCCACGATGGCCAGCCACCCCTGGCGAACCGAGATAGAGAACATCCAGCCCACACCTCCCATAGTTACTCCGCGGACGGCTCCCGCCGCCCATTCATCCGATACAGGATACGATCAATCAAATTTTGCGCCCGCGTCCCGGGCGGCATCCCGGCGGGCGGTTTGCCCAAGTGTTTATATTATTATTAGAACAAACCGCTGCGCAGCACCACCCACGGCCCGCTCTCCTTTGGAAACCCGCGGTGCGCCCAGCTATTTCTTGTGCGTATTACCCAAGATTTTTGTCAATGTTTTTTGCTTTTTTGGAACGTATTCGTCAAAATGTGTAAAAAAGAAGCAGCACGAAAGAGGTGAGCGCAACAAATTTTTGGTGAAAAAAACTGCGTTGCTTTTCGTCTGCTTCTAAAATTATGCTCTATTTCGTATGTTACTTGGTGTTTGTCTGTATTCTACTTCTTGTATAATGTGTTGTCAAGGGGTTCCCGGCAGAAAGGGGAAAATTTTTCGTCAGTCTGTTCAAAAATTTTGGGTTCCGAAAGACATCTATAGTCATTCCTCCAAACGCGCACAGGCGGAAAACGAGAGAAACGAATTTTGGTGCGCAAGATGCAATCATCGCTGTCTCAACCTAGGCGGTAAGGCGGTCGATAGCGGGCGGGCGATTCGTGAATCGCCCCTACGGGTCTGGAGCAGCGGGCCGATGAGGGCATCGGCCCCTACGGTACGGAGATGGGACGGATTGCCGCGTCGGCCCCGCGGGGCCTCCTCGCAATGACAGGGTGCGCCTTATCCGCCTAAGCTGCGCACAAATAAAGTGGCGGCTCCCCCGCGGGGGAGCCGCCACTTCTTCGTCTTTTGCAGGTTCTTACCGGCCAAGCGCCGCCATGGCGCTGCCGAACAGGTCCAAATCCACCAGGCGCAGATCCGCCAGAATCTCCTCCGCCCGCACGCCGGGGCGCTGGAAGTCCCCGAATTTCCGCATGGCGGCCATGCTGTCCTCCAGGGCCAGCAGGCCCAGCGCGTCGGTGCCCTGCTCCCCCTCCGGCTCGGCCAGCAGCAGGGAGCGGTAGGGGGTCTGGTGGGGCTTCACGCTCCCCGCCAGCGGGTGGGACACCAGGCGCCAGCCCAGGTGGATCTTGTCCCGCGCACGGAGCAGCAGCTCCACGGGGGCCTCCTCCGGGTAGCACCGCACCTCAATTTGCGCCCCGTAGCGCTCCGCCACCTGGGGGTTATTGGTAATCGCCACATAGCCCATAACATGTCCTCCCCTGTTTTTTCTTCAGTCTAGCATCTTATCCCCCCGACGTCCACAGGATTTTTACCCGCCCCGCGCCGCCAGTTTCTTCCCCCGCGGGCTTCTCTCTTGCGCGCTCTGAGGTTTGATGCTACAATATTAGACCGTAATCAACATGAAGAAACGGGGGGTTTTGTATGATCCAGGTCGGCAGTCTCAAGCTCAGCAGCCTCGACTATATCCTGGTGGTCAACCGGGAATTCCTTATTATCTACGGCTCCCGCTACGACGACCGGGTGGACGCGCCCAAGGGGAAGTACGACCCCGCCGAGTATATGAACCGCAACTTCTTTGAGGTATACCCCTCGGTGAAGAAGGAGACCAGCTCTATCGTCAAATGCCTGGCCACCGGCGAGATCATCGTCAAGAAATTCCAGAAGTTCGAGGACTACACCGGCAAGTTCTTCTGCACCCACAACATCACCGTCCCCCTGATCCGCAAGGGGCGCATCGTGGGGGCCATCGAGCTCATCAAGGACGTGACCACCATCGAGAACGTGGACCACCGGGCCATGGACACGGCGGACCGGGAGTTCGACGAGGTCACCGAGCTGGTGCGCGGCAAGGCGGGGGAGATCACCTTCGAGCAGATCCTCACCCGCAACCCGGCCATGGAGCAGAGCATCCAGTCGGCCAAGCTCTTCGCCAAAATGCACAGCCCCACCCTGATCTACGGGGAGACCGGCACGGGCAAGGAGCTCTTCGCCCAGGCCATGATCACCCACAGCGGCATCCCCCGCTCCCGGGTGGTGGTGCAGAACTGCGCCGCCGTGCCGGACAACCTCATTGAGTCCATCCTCTTCGGCACCTCCCGGGGGGCCTACACCGGGGCGGAGAACCGCCGGGGCCTGTTTGAGGAGGCCGACGGGGGCATCTTCTTCCTGGACGAGCTCAACTCCCTGTCCTACGCGGTGCAGGGCAAGCTGCTGCGGGTGCTCCAGGACGGCACCTTCCGCCCGGTGGGCTCCAACGCGGAAAAAAAGGTGTCGGTGAAGATCATCGCCGCCATGAACGTGGACCCCATGGTGGCCATCGAGAAAAAGCAGCTGCGCAGCGACCTGTTCTACCGCCTGAGCAGCGGCATGCTCTACCTGCCCCCCCTGCGGGAGCGGCCCGACGACATCGATTACTACACCAAATACTACATCGACGAGTGCAACATGCTCTACTCCAAGCAGGTGCGTGGGATCACCGACGCGCTGCGGGAGGTCTTCCTCTCCTACCGCTGGGAGGGCAACGTGCGGGAGTTCAAGCACGCGCTGGAGTCCATGATCAGCGTCGCCGACGGCCCCCTGCTGGACGTGCAGGATCTGCCCGCCTATATGTACGGCCGCATCCACGGCGGGGACGCGCCCTCCACCGACCATTGGCAGCCCACGGCCCCCCGCAGCTTTACCGGCGAGGAGGCCGACCCCTCCCCCGATCTGGAGCTGCCCCGGGCGGTGGAGCGCACCGAACGCAGCCTCATCGTCAAGGTGCTGCGCATGACCCGGGGCAACAAGACCAGGGCCGGGGAGCTGCTGGCCATCCCCCGCCAGACGCTGTGGTACAAGATGAACAAGTACGGTATCACCGACGAGGACTGGAGCTAAGGCGCGACAATATTTTGTCTATTCGGCGCGGCGGACGACATAAATTTGTCGTTCCGCCGCGCCTGTTTTTAGCCGCAGCCGCCAGACCCATTGGGGCGCAAGGCTTCCTGTTTTTTCTCCGATTTGGCACACGCATTGCTTTTATTCAGGGCCGACAACACAAGCAAGTCCGTATATCGAGATTATCGATGCAAATTGAGAAAGGATGGGTGCTATGGGGCTGGAATTAAGACGCATTAAAATCAAAGACGTGGCCTTCGGCAATGAGAGCAAAATCGAGGGCGGCGTGCTCACCCTCAACGCGAAGGAGCTGGAGGACCTGGTGCTGGAGGACGGCCGGGTGGCCTCGGTCCGCTTCGACCTGGCCAAGCCCGGCGAGTCCTGCCGGATCCTCCCTGTCAAGGACGTAATCGAACCCCGCGCCAAGCTGGGCGGGGATGCCTTCCCCGGCCTCTTCAAGGAGACCATGGACGCGGTGGGCGAGGGCGTGACCTGCGTGCTGGAGGGCTGCGCGGTGGTGACCACCGGGCCCATCGTGGGCTTCCAGGAGGGCCTCATCGACATGAGCGGCCCCGCGGCGGAGTACACCCTCTTCTCCAAGCTCAACAACATCGTCATGCACATCGTCAAGGCCGAGGGCGTGGACCAGCACGAGCACGAGGAGGTCGTCCGCCTGGCGGGCATCAAGGTGGCCCACCACGTGGGCAAGCTGGGCCTGGACTGCGGCGATTACGCCGCGCGCACCTACGAGTGGCCCTCCATCGGCGAGAAGTTCGCCCAGTACCCCGGCCTGCCCAAGGTGGTCTACGTGTGCAACTGCATGGCCCAGGGCCTGCTGCACGACACCTATTTCTACGGCCGGGACGCCAAGCAGCTGGTGCCCACCATCCTCTCCCCCCTGGAGTTCTTCGACGGGGCGGTGGTGAGCGGCAACTGCGTCTCCCCCGGGTCCAAAACCACCACCTACCACCACCTGAACAACGCGGTCATCAACTCCCTGTTTGAGCGCCACGGCAAGGACCTGAACTTCATGGGCGTCATCCTGAACCCCCTGATGGTCACCCTGAAGGAGAAGTTCCGCGACACCATGCTCACCGTGAAGCTGGCCCAGACCTTGGGCGCCGATGGCGTCATCATCTCCCAGGAGGGCTTCGGCAACCCCACCACGGACCTGATGATCACCTGCCAGGGCCTGGAGCACAAGGGAATCAAGACCGTCATCATCACCAACGAGGACGCCGGCATCGACGGCATGAGCGAGTCCCTGCCCGACAGCGTCACCGAGGCGGACGCCATCGTGTCCACCGGCAACAGCAACGCCACCATCATGCTGCCCAAGATGGACCGCATTCTGGGCGAGCTGAAGGAGATTGAGCGCGTTACCGGCGGCAACGTGGACTCCATCCAGGAGGACGGCCGGCTGCTGGTGGAAATCCACGGCATCATGGGCGGCCACAACCTGCAGGGCAACACGTTCCTGAGCGCCACGACCATTTAAGGAGGGACGAAGATGAAAAAAGTCTTATTTTACACCAACCAGTTCTTCGGCCAGATCGGCGGCGAGGACAAGGCCTACCAGGAGCCCCTGTACAACGAGGGCGCGGTGGGCAACGCCCAGGCCTTCCAGGGCAAGCTGGACGGCGCCGAGATCGCCGCCACCGTCATCTGCGGCGACAACTACTACGCGGAGAACATGGAGGCCGCCCGGGCCTTCATCCTGGAGAAGGCCAAGGCCCTCCAGCCCGACCTGGTCATCGCCGGGCCCGCCTTCAACGCCGGGCGCTTCGGCATCGCCTGCGGCGACATCTGCTCCTATCTGAAAAAGGAGCTGGGCATTGAGACCGTCACGGGCCTCTACTGGGAGAACCCGGCCGTGGAGATGTACAAGAAGGACATCTACATTGTCCAGACCGCCAAGTCCGCCGCCGGCATCCGCAAGGCCGTGCCCCTGATGATCAACCTCGCCAACAAGCTGCTGAACGGCGTGGCGCTGGACAGCCCCAGCCAGGACCAGTACTTCGCCAAGGGCAAGCGCGTGAACATCTTCCGCGACAAGAACGGCGCCGACCGGGCCGTGGACATGCTGATGAAGAAGCTCTCCGGCGAGCAGTACGAGACCGAGCTGGAGATCTCCGTCTACGAGAAGGTCGCCCCCGCCCCCGCCCTCAAGACCCTGGCGGGCGCCAAGATCGCCCTTTGCACCTCCGGCGGCATGGTGCCCATGGGCAACCCCGACCACATGCCCGCCGCCTCCGCCAAGTTCTACAAGGCCTACGACATCGAGGGCCTGGACAAGCTGGAGGAGGGCAAGTGGGAGTCCGTCCACGCGGGCTTCGACCCGGTGTACGCCAACCACGACCCCAACCGCGTCGCCCCCCTGGACGTGCTCAAGACCCTGGAGAAGGAGGGCGTGATCGGCAGCGTCTACCCCTTCCTCATGTCCACCACGGGCAACTCCACCTCTGTGTCCGACGCCACCCGCATGGGGCAGGAAATTGGAGAAAGGCTGGTGAGCGCCGGGGTAAACGGCGTCATCCTGACCTCGACGTGAGGCACCTGCACGCGTTGCGGTGCAACGATTGTGAAGCAGATTGAGAAGGCCGGCATCCCCGCCGTCCACATCTGTACGGTGACCCCCATCTCCAAGACCGTGGGCGCGGTGCGCATCTCCGGCGCCCAGGCCATCCCCTACCCCACCGGCGCCCCCGCCCTGCCCCCCGAGAAGGAGGAGGCGCGCAAGCGCGAAATCGTCATGAACGCCCTGGAGCTGCTGCTCAAGTAAGGGAGCGGCGCAGGGAAGGGAAAGGGAGGCCAATATGCTCAGCATCGGCGACCTCATTCTGAACAGCCTGGACTATATCCTCATCGTGGACTCCGACTTCAACATCATATTCAACACGCGCTACGACCCCCGCACCAACACCGCCTCCGAGCGCCAGAGCCAGAACGAGGTCTTTGACAAGCGCTACTTCGACATCTACCCCGACATCCCCCGCCAGGAGAGCTCGGTGGCCCGCTGTATGGCCACCGGCGAGGTGGTGGCCTGCAAAAACCAGGTCTACACCGACAGGTGGGGCAACCACTACAAGACCAACTCCATCACCGTCCCCATCCGCCGTTTAGGGCAGGTGGTGGCGGTGGCGGAGCTGGCCCAGGACGCCGCCCCCATGGAGGAGGGCCGCGGAGATACCCGCTTCGACGAGTTGGTGGAGCACTTGCAGCGGGAATCCGGGCTGATCAGCTTCGAGACCATTATGACGCGCAACCCCGAGATGCTGCGCAGCATCCAGGCGGCCAAGGTGCTCTCCACCCTGCCCAACCCCACCCTGATCTACGGGGAGACGGGCACGGGCAAGGAGATGTTCGCCCAGGCCATGATCACCCACAGCGGGGTGCCCAGGGACAAGGTGGTGGTGCAGAACTGCGCCGCCGTGCCCGAGAACCTCATCGAGTCCATCCTCTTCGGCACGGAGAAGGGGGCCTACACCGGGGCGGAGCGCCGCACCGGCCTGTTTCAGGAGGCCGACGGCGGCATTCTCTTCCTGGACGAGCTGTCCTCCATGCCCTACGAGGTGCAGGCCAAGCTGCTGCGCGTCCTCCAGGACGGCACCTTCCGCACCCTGGGCGGGCGGCAGGACAAGCGGGTGTCCGTCAAGGTCATCTGCGCCATGAACGTGGACCCCGTGGCCGCCATGGAGGAGGGCACGCTGCGCAAGGACCTCTTCTACCGCCTGTCCAGCAGCATGATCCGCCTCATCCCCCTGCGGGAGCGGCCCGAGGACATCGAGCTGTTCATCGACTACTACGTGCGCCACTTCGGCGCCCTCTACGGCAAGCGGGTGCGGGGGCTCTCCCCCGCCCTGCGGCAGGCCATGCTGGACTACCCCTGGGAGGGCAACGTCCGGGAGCTGCGCAACGCCATGGAGTACATGATCGAAATCGCCGGGAAGGACGATCTGCTGGATCTGGAGCAGCTGCCCGTGTACCTGCGGGGCCGGATGCCCGACACGGGCCGCGCCCGGCGGGCCCAGGCCGAGGCCCGGGCCGCCGAGCTGCTGCGGCAGACGGCGCAGGCCCTGGAGCTCTCCGAGCGCCTGGAGAGCGGCGAGGGCGGCATCCCCTATGAGCAGATTATGGAGCGGGTCAGCCGCTCTATCATCTCCGACGCCCTGGAGCGCTGCGGCCGCAACAAGACCCGCACCAGCGAGCTGCTGGGCCTGCCCCGGCAGACCCTGAAATATAAGCTGGAAAAGTTGGGCCTGGACTGAGTCCGCGCACAATTTGAGAATTTTTATCGCGGCGGATTCTCGTCGTTTTGAGACCTTCCCGGGCAGTGAACGACAGCTAATTGTCGCAAAACCACCCGGGGAGGCGGTGAGAATCCGCCATTCCCTGCCCCGGAGATGAAATTCACAAAGCGAAACCCTTTGATTTCAAGGCTTTTAGGCAATTTTGCTTTTTGGCACGCCCGTTGCTATAATAAGCGGGTGTATCGCACAGCCGTCGCCGCGCCCCAACGAGGAGGGAGGGACGCCCCGCCGGCACACAATGAGAGAGGAGTGGTGGCCACCATTTCTTAAGCCGCCCCGCGCGGCGACCCACATTTAATGAGGGAAATTATAGAAAGAGGGGAAATCATGGAAGTAAATTATGGTATTTTATCGTTGGCCCCCGCCGTCATCGCGCTGGTCCTGGCCTTTGCCACAAGGAATGCCCTGTTCTCCATCCTGATGGGCGTGCTGGTCGGCGTGGTCATCACCGGGCAGAACCCCGTCAACGGCTTGACCGGCATTATGAAAACCGCCCTGGGCAACGCGGACTTTATCTGGGTGCTGGGCATTGAGGTCTTTATCGGCATCCTTGTGGCCCTGTTCCAGAAGTCGGGCGCCATACAGGCGTTCGCCGGCTGGATAGGGCGGTTCCATCTGAAAGCACGCGGCGCCCAGGCCGTCTCCTTCCTTCTGGGCGTGTTCATCTTCTTCAGCGACTACTTCAGCCCCCTGTACGTCGGCACCGTCATGCGCGGCATCACCGACAAGGCCAAGGTCTCCCGCGAGAAGCTGGCCTACATCTGCGACTGCACCTCCGCCCCCATCTGCACGATGATCCCCTTCTCCTCCTGGGGCATCTACATGGCCGGCCTGCTGATCGGCCTGGGCGCCTTCACCACGGAGCAGATGGCCTCCGACGCCGTCATCCGCATGGTGCCCTTTAACTTCTACGGCATCTTCTCCATCCTGATGGTGGGCCTTATCTCCTTCGGCATCATCCCCGATTTCGGCCCCATGCGCAAGGCCGAGCGCCGCGCCCGCGAGGAGGGCAAGCCCATCAGCGACAACGCCCGCCCCCTGCTGAGCGACGAGCTGGAGAAGATCAAGCCCAACGAGGGTGTGAAGCCCAACCTGTTCCTGAACTTCTTTATGCCCGCCCTCATCATCATCGGCGTGACCCTGGGCACCTACATCTTCACCGGCAGCGCCCAGACCCTGGAGGCCTTTGTGTGGGCCGTGTTCTACCAGTTTATCGTCATGCTGATCCAGCGCATGGGCAAGCTGCATGAGCTCATCGACGTGGCCGTCGAGGGCATCAAGAGCGTCATGAGCGCCATCCTGATCCTGGCTCTGGCCTACTGCATCAACTCCATCAGCGGCCAGCTGGGCACCGCCAACTTCGTCATCTCCGCCACCAGCAGCTGGATGACCCCCACCATCCTCATGGTCATGACCTTCCTGCTGTGCGCCTTCATCTCCTTCTTCACCGGCTCCTCCTGGGGCACCTACGCCATCATGACCCCCATCTGCGTGCCCCTGGCCTTCAACGTCACCGGCGGCGCCATCACCCCCGTGGTCTACGCCACCATCGCGGCGATCATGGGCGGCGGCTGCTTCGGCGACCACTGCTCCCCCCTGTCCGACACCACCATTCTCTCCTCCCTGGCCTCCGGCTCGGACCACGTGGATCACGTCAAGACCCAGCTGTTCTACGCGATGACTGCGGCAATTCTCTCCGCAATCT
The DNA here is from genome assembly GCA_022846095.1 of Oscillospiraceae bacterium. Classification (NCBI taxonomy): domain Bacteria; kingdom Bacillati; phylum Bacillota; class Clostridia; order Eubacteriales; family Oscillospiraceae; species Oscillospiraceae bacterium. Next base: position 3,266,833 of record AP025583.1, read on the forward strand.
GCTTCCTCATCGTGGGCCTCGTGCTCGAATAACCGTCCCTCATGGCCCGGGGGTCCTCCGGGCCCCCGGGCCATGCTTTTACCGACCGCTGAACACTCTCATTTTTTAGGAGGAATCTGTCATGGTTATTGGCGTCCCCAAGGAAATCAAGCCCAACGAATACCGGGTCGCGGCGGTCCCCACCGCCGTGCAGGAGCTGACCCGCCGCGGCCATCAGGTGTACGTGGAGCACGACGCCGGCAAGGGCTCCGGCTTTTCCGACGCGGAGTACGAGCGCTCCGGGGCGGTCATCGCCGACGTGGACACCGTCTACGGCAAGGCCGACCTGATCTACAAGGTCAAGGAGGTTTTCCCCGAGGAGTACAAGTATATGAAGGCGGACAAAATCCTCTTCACCTACATCCACTCCAACGCCCACCTGGACCAGACCGAGGCCCTGCTCAAGAGCGGCATCACCTCCATCGCCTATGAGGACGTGACCGATAAGGACGGCAAATTCCCCCTCCTCAAGCCCATGAGCGAGCTGGCCGGCAAGGGCGGCTTCCTGGCGGCCCTGCACTTCTGCCAGGCCGTCCACGGCGGCAAGGGCCTGCTGCTGGCCAATGTCTGCGGCGCCCAGGCGCCCGTGGTCACCATCATCGGCTGCGGCAACAGCGGCATGGGCGCGGCCGAGCTGGCCGCCGCCTTCGGCAACGAGGTGCGGATGCTGGACGTGTCCATCGAGTCCATGGAGGCCGCCAAGGCCAAGCTGCCCGGCAACGTGTCCTTCCTGTTCTCCAACCGGGCCAACCTGGTGAAGTGCCTCAAGGAGAGCGACGTGCTGATCAACTGCATCCTCTGGCCCAAGACCCGCAAGGACCACCTGGTGGGCCGCGAGGATCTCAAGCTGATGAAGCCGGGCGCCATGATCGTGGATGTGGCCTGCGACGACGCGGGCGCCATCGAGACCTGCCGCTCCACCACCCACGACGACCCCATCTACCAGGAGGAGGGGATCACCCACTACTGCGTGGACAACATCCCCTCCGGCTTCTCCAACACCGCCTCCACCACCCTGTGCAACGCCACCCTGCCCTTCGTGCTGGCCATTGCAGGCAAGGGCGTGAAGCAGGCCCTGAAGGACGACGCCTATCTCCGCCGCGGCCTGACCACCTACGAGGGCAAGCTCACCCTGGAGGAGACCGCCCAGAAGCACGGCCTGCCCTTCACCTCCCCCGACGAGATCGTCAAAGCGTTTTAAGGTTTCGCAAGAACCCTCCCTCCCCCCTTCCCATGCCGTCCCCAAGCGGCGAAAAGCGAGCCCCCGCCAATCGGCGTGGGCTCGCTTTTTATGCTTTATTGAAGGCTATCCAGATACGACAATTTTTTGTCTTTTTCGACAGTATTTTGTCGCAGTAATGCCTAGATTTTAGGCGACTATTCGCCTTTCGTCTGTACAGTTCGTACAATTCCTTGAAAATCGACGCTTTTCGACTTTGGTATGCCGCTTGCATTTTACTTTCATGAAATGGGCGCCGAGAGAGAGGGCGCCTCCTCAACTCAGAGGGAACGAAAGGAGAAGTACGAACATGGAAGAGAAGAAAAAACGCCTCAAGCTGCCCCACCCCTACGTTTTGATTTTCCTGCTCATTGTCCTGTGCACGATCCTGACCTACGTGGTACCCGCCGGCACCTACGACCGCTATGTGGACGAGGCCACCGGCCAGACCCTCATCGACCCGGACACCTTCCACTACGTGGACCAGACCCCCGTCTCCCCCTTCGGCATGGTCCAGGCCATCCCCACCGGCATGACCGAGGTGGGCTGGATCATTTTCCTGGTCTTCATCATCGGCGGCTCCTTCGGCATCATCAACGCCACCGGCGCCATCGACGCGGGCCTGGGCGCCTCCATCAAGTTCATGAAGGGCAAGGACAAGATCCTCATCGTGGGCCTGATGGCCATCTTCTCCCTGGGCGGCGCCACCTTCGGGCTGGCGGAATCGACGCTGATCTTCATCCCCATCGGCGTCATGCTGGCCCGGGCGCTGGGCTACGACGCCATCGTGGGCATGTCCATCGTCTCCATCGGCGCGGTCTGCGGCTTCGCGGGCGGCTGGATGAACGTCTTTACGGTGGGCGTGGCCCAGGGCATCGCGGGCCTGCCCCTCTTCTCCGGCATGGGCTACCGCATCTTCGCCCACGTGGTGGTGCTGATCATCGCCTGCGCCTATGTGCTGCGCTATACCGCCAAGCTGCGCCGCGACCCCTCCTCCAGCGTGGTCATCGAGCTGGAGCGCCAAGCCGCCGCCCAGGCGGCCGAGACCGAGGGCGGCGAAATTCCCGAATTCACCCTGCGCCGCAAGCTGGTGCTGGTCGTGGTGCTCATCGGCTTCATCACCCTGGTCTACGGCATCACCCACGGCTGGAGCACCGGCACCCAGATCAGCTCCCTCTTCCTGGTGATGGGCGTAATTTGCGGCTTTGTGGGCGGGCTCAACTCCACCAAAATCGCCGAGGCCTTTGTCAACGGGGCCAAGGGCCTGTGCTTCGGCGCGCTGCTGGTGGGCCTGTGCCGGGCCATGGTGGTCATCCTCACCAACGGCCAGATCATCGACACCATCCTCCACGCCATGGCCTCCTCCCTCCAGGGCCTGCCCAGCATCCTGGCCGCCGGCCTGATGGTGCCCGTGCAGCTCATCATCAACTTCTTCGTCAACTCCGGCAGCGGCCAGGCCGCCGCCACCATGCCCATCATGGCCCCCCTGGCCGACCTGCTGGGCGTCTCCCGCCAGACGGCGGTGCTGGCCTACCAGTACGGCGACGGCCTGTCCAACTGCCTGTGGCCCACCTCCGGCATCCTGATGGCCGGGCTGAGCATCCCCGGCATCCCCTACGACAAGTGGTTCAAGTGGGTCTGGAAGCTGATGCTGCTGATGTACGTGGCCGTCACCGCGCTGGTCATGGTCAGCGTGGCCATCGGCTACCAATAGCGGGAAAGGAGCGCCTATGCTGGACGTAAAACAGGAGGCCATGGCCCTCCAGCCGGAGCTGGTCCGCTGGAGGCGAGAGCTGCACCGCATCCCGGAGGTGCACACCGATTTGAAGCAGACCAGCGCCTATATCTGCGGCGTGCTGGAGGAGCTGGGCCTGGAATACCGGGTCTTTTCCAATCTCAGCGTCAAGACGGTCCTGCGCGGCGCCGGGGACGGCCCCGTGCTGGGCCTGCGGGCCGACATGGACGGCCTGCCCGTGGCGGAGGAGACCGGCCTCCCCTTCGCCTCGGAGAACGGCAGCATGCACGCCTGCGGGCACGACGCCCACGCCGCCATGCTCCTGGGGGTGGTCAAGGTCCTCTCCCAGCACCGGGATGCCTTCCGCGGCAGCGTGGTCTGCCTTTTCCAGAGCGCGGAGGAGACCACCGGCGGGGCCAGGGACATCATCGCGGAGGGCTGTCTGGAGGACCCCCACGTGGACCGCTTCTTCAGCCTGCACATCGGCTCCCTCTTCCCCGGCGTGGAGACCGGGCAGTTCGGGGTGCGCAAGGGGCCCATGATGGCCTCCGTCGACTCCTACTACGTGAAGGTCCACGGCGTGGGCGGCCACGGCGCCCGGCCCCACGAGTGCGTGGACCCCATCGTCGTCATGGCGGAGATGATAACCGCCCTCCAGACGCTGGTGAGCCGGGAAATAAACCCCGTCCACGGCGCGGTGGTGACCGTGGGCCTTATTAAGGCGGGCACCATCGTCAACGTCATCCCCAGCGAGGGCGAGTTCGCCGGCACCATCCGCACCCTGGACCCGGCGGACCGGGCCCACATCACAAGCCGCATGAAGGAGCTGATCCCCCGGATCGCCCAGGCCAACCGGGCCACGGCGGAGGTCGAGGTGCTCAGCTACTACCCGCCCACGGTGAACGACGGCGCGGCCACCGACTTCCTGGCCGCCTGCGCGGCCAAGGTGCTGGGCCCCGGCCGGGTGGTGGAGATCCCGGAGCCCTCCACCGGCACGGAGGACGTGGCCTACTACCTGGAGGCCGTCCCCGGCTCCTTCGGTGTGCTGGGCTCCTGGAAGGCCCACTCCGACGGGGTGTGCTATCCCCACCACAACTCCAAATTTCTGCTGGACGAGTCGGTCTTTTGGATGGGGAGCGCCGTGTTCCTCCAGTGCGCGCTGGACTTCTGCGGCTCCAATCCCTGATTCCGGGCATCAAAAAAGCCCCTGCCTGCGGCAGGGGCTTTTTTACGGTCTTTACACCAGCTGGACGATGGCCATCTCAGCGGCGTCGCCGCGGCGGGGCCCGATGCGGACCACACGGGTGTAGCCGCCGTCACGGGTGGAGTACTTGGGGCCAATCTCGTCAAAGAGCTTCTTGGCCACGTCCTCCTTGGTGAGGAAGCTCAGGGCCTGGCGGTAAGCGGCCAGGTTGGACTTCTTCGCCAGGGTGATCATCTTCTCGGCCAGGGGGGCAACCTCCTTGGCGCGGGTGACGGTGGTCTTAATCTGGCCGTTCTCCAGCAGGTAGGTGGTCATGGCGCGCAGCATGGCCATGCGCTGGTCGGTCGGCTTGCCGAGCTTACGGTGACTGGGCATGTGATACACTCCTATCAGGATTTCAACCCTGGAAATCCCGTGATAAATTCGTCCCAAAGGCCGTACCGGCCTCCCCGGAGAGCGCCTGGGCGCGGGCCTTACGGAAAGCCCGCGGCCGGACGGGGGCGTTACGTGCCGCCCGGCCGCCCTCCGGTATCTTATATCTCTGTTTAGTTCTCGTCGCTGGCCAGGGACAGGCCCATCATAGCCAGCTTGTTGATGACCTCTTCCAGGGACTTGCGGCCCAGGTTGCGCACCTTCATCATCTCGTCCTCGGTCTTGGAGATCAAGTCCTCGACGGTGTTGATATTGGCGCGCTTGAGGCAGTTGAAGGAGCGAACGGAGAGGTCCAGCTCCTCGATGGTCAGCTCCAGCACCTTATCCCGCTGCGCCTCGGCCTTCTCCACCACCGTGGACTTGTTGCCCATGGTCTCGGAGAGATCGGTGAAGAGGACGAAGTGGTCGCAGAGGATGCGGGCACCCAGGCTGACAGCGTCCCTGGCGGTGATGGTCCCGTTGGTCCAGACCTCCAGAGTCAGCTTGTCGAAGTCGGTGAGGTCGCGTACGCGGGTATTCTCCACCGTATAGTTGACCTTCCGCACCGGGGTGTAGACGGAATCCACCGGAATGAGCCCGATGATGGTCTGCGCGGGCTTGTTCCGGTCGGCGGTGACGTAACCGCGGCCGTGGGAGAGGGTCAGCTCCATATTCAGGCTGGCGTCGGGGCCCAGCGTGGCGATGTGCAGGTCGGGGTTGAGGATGTCCACCTCGCCGTCGGCCTTGATGTCGCCCGCCGTGACCTCGCACTCCCCGTTGGCCTCGATATAGACGGTTTTCACGCCCTCGCAGTGGAGCTTCGCGATGATGCTCTTCACATTGAGAACAATCTCCGTCACATCCTCCTTGACACCGGGAATGGTGCTGAACTCATGCTGCACCCCGGCGATCTTGATGGACGTGACCGCCGTTCCGGGCAGGGACGAGAGCAGGATGCGGCGCAGGGAGTTGCCCAGCGTGGTGCCGTATCCGCGCTCCAGCGGCTCGACCACGTATTTGCCGTAGGAGCCGTCGCCCGGATTCTCTACACATTCGATGCGCGGCTTCTCGATTTCTACCATGTGTTACCCTCCTTTTCGCGACGCCGGACCGGGCAGGTCCGGCGCCTGGTTATGCAGCTCACCAATAATCGAGGGTACGTTCTGTATTACTTGGAGTACAGCTCGACGATCAGGTGCTCCTCGATGGGCAGGTCGATGTCCTCGCGCGCGGGCGCGGCGACAACCTTGGCCACGAGGTTGGTCCGGTCGAAATCCAGCCACTTGGGCGCGGGACGGGAGCCGTTGGCCTCCAGGGAGGCCTTGAACTTGTCCAGGCTGCGGCTTTTCTCTTTCAGAGTGATGATCTCGCCGGGCTTCACCAGGTAAGAGGGGATGTCCACACGGTGGCCGTCCACGGTGAAGTGGCCGTGGCGGACGAGCTGGCGGGCCTCGGGGCGGCTCATGGCGAAGCCCAGGCGGTACACCACGTTGTCCAGGCGGGACTCCAGGATGGACAGCAGGTTCTCGCCGGTCACGCCCTTGCGGGAGGCGGCCATCTCGTAGTACTTGTGGAACTGGCTCTCCAGCACGCCGTAGTAGCGGCGGGCCTTCTGCTTCTCACGCAGCTGCATGCCGTACTCGGACTGCTTCTTGTTGCGGCCCTGGCCGTGCATGCCGGGGGCAAAGGGACGGCGCTCGATGGCGCACTTGTCGGTGTAGCAGCGGTCGCCCTTCAGGAAGAGCTTCTGGCCCTCTCTGCGGCACTGGCGGCACACCGCGTCGGTATATCTAGCCATAAATTAGTTCCTCCTTCTATTACACGCGGCGGCGCTTGGGCGGACGGCAGCCGTTGTGGGGGACGGGGGTCACGTCCTTGATCATGGTGACCTCCAGGCCCACGGCCTGCAGCGCGCGGATGGCGGCCTCACGGCCGGCGCCGGGGCCCTTCACAAAGACCTCGACGATCTTCAGCCCGTGCTCCATGGCGGCCTTGGCGGCGGTCTCGGCGGCGGTCTGCGCGGCGAAGGGGGTGGACTTGCGGGAACCGCGGAAGCCCAGGCCGCCGGAGGAGGCCCAGGACAGGGCGTTGCCCTGCGCGTCGGTCACGGTGACCATGGTGTTGTTGAAGGAGGAGCGGATATGCACCTGGCCCTTCTCGATGTTCTTTTTCTCGCGGCGCTTACGCACCACTTTCTTGCCTTTCGTGGCATTAGCCATAGTGTAATTCCCTCCCTTACTTCTTCTTGTTGGCGACCGTGCGCTTCGGGCCCTTGCGGGTGCGGGCGTTGGTCTTGCTGCGCTGCCCGCGCACGGGCAGGCCGCGGCGGTGGCGGATGCCGCGGTAGCAGCCGATCTCGGTCAGCCGCTTGATGTCCATCGCCACGTCGCGGCGCAGGTCACCCTCCACGGTGAAGTTCTTGGCGATGCACTCGCGCAGGGCGGCCTCGTCGGCGTCGGTCAGGTCCTTCACGCGGGTGTCGGGGCTAATCCCGGTCTCGGTCAGGATCTTGTTGGCGCTGGTGCGCCCGATGCCGTAAATATAGGTCAGGCCGATCTCGATTCTTTTCTCCTTCGGCAGGTCAATGCCGGCAATACGTGCCATATATCTCAGCGCCTCCTTTAACCTTGTCTCTGTTTATGCTTGGGGTTCTCGCAAATTACCATGACTTTGCCCTTGCGCTTGATGATCTTGCACTTCTCGCACATGGGCTTCACGGACGGTCTAACTTTCATGTTTGTAACCTCCTGTAGCCTGATGGCCCCGGCGGCGGTAGGGGCAAGGCCCCGCTTCCGTCGGTCGTTTGGGCGCGCGGAATTGCGCGTCCCGTGGTTGCTGTCACGCTGCGGCGGCGGCGAGACGCGGTTCTAAGCCCGCTGCTCCGCACGCCTCCGCGCTTCTGTCCTACTTACTGCGCCAGGTGATGCGTCCCCGGGTCACATCATAGGGGGACATCTGGATCGTCACCTTGTCGCCGGGGAGGATGCGGATGAAGTTCATCCGCAGCTTGCCGGAGATGTGCGCCAGAATGATGTGGCCGTTTCCGATGTCCACATGGAATGTGGTGTTGGGAAGGGACTCAACCACGACGCCCTCCACTTCGATCATGTCGTCCTTTGCCAAAGCGTCATACCCTCCTTAACTCTGCTCGGAAAGCGGCCAGCGCCCTCCGTATCTCGTTGTCGGACACCGGCAGCCCCTGTTCGATTTTATCCAGGGCCGGGTGCCCAAACTGCCCCGCGTGCGCGGCGTGCATCCGCTTTTTGCGCTTGGGGGCCGCTACCCGCCTGCCCTTGCCGTCGGCCAGCAGCAGGTAGGCCCCGTCCGTGTCCAGGACACAGAAGACCTCGCCCTTGTCGCGGCCCGCCAGGGAGCGGACAATCTGTGCTTTCGAGATCTCCATGCTCAGTCTCCCGTCACGGTGAGCACCTCGGGCTCCCCGTCGGTGATAAGGATGGAGTTCTCATAGTGGGCCGCCAGACTGCCGTCCACGGTGACCGTGGTCCAGCCGTCCCCCAGCACCTTGACCCGCCAGTCCCCCAGGTTCACCATGGGCTCAACCGCGAGGGTCATGCCGCTCTGGAGCCGGGGGCCGTGGCCCGCCGGGCCAAAGTTGGGGACCTCGGGGGATTCATGGAGCTTGGCGCCCACGCCGTGGCCCACAAAGTCCCGCACCACCGAGCAGCCGTTTGCTTCCACATACTGCTGCACGGCGTGGGAGATGTCGTACACGCGGTTGCCCGCGCGCGCCATCCTGATCCCCTCCCAGAAGCTTTGTTCGGTGACCTGAATCAGGTGCCGGGCCTCTGCGGAGATCTCCCCGCAGGGGAAGGTGGCGCAGCAGTCGCCGTGGAAGCCGTCCAGACAGGCCCCCACGTCCACGCTGACGATGTCGCCCTCTTTCAGCTTCCGGTGGTCCGGGATGCCGTGGATGACGACCTCGTTCACCGAGATGCAGGCCGAGGCAGGGAAGCCGTTGTAGTTCAGGAAGGACGGCTTGGCCCCGTGGCTCTCGATAAACTTGCGCACGGCCGCGTCAATCTCCAGGGTGGACACGCCCGGCGCGACCATACTGCCCGCCAGAGCGCGCGCCTGGGCGGTCAGCCTGCCGGCACGGCGCATTTTTTCAATCTCACGCGGAGATTTCAGGGAAATCATATCCAAATCAGTTCAACCCCAGTACATCCAGGACCGCCCTGTTGGTGGCCTCGATGCTGCCCATATCGGGCACATGCTTGATGACGCCGCGCTCGGTGTAAAAGCCGAGCAGCGGCTCGGTCTCCTGGTGGTAGACCTCCAGGCGGTGCTTGACGGTCTCGGGCTTGTCGTCGTCCCGCTGGATGAGCGCGTGGCCGCACGTGTCGCAGATCCCCTCCTGCTTGGGGGGGACGTTGACCACGTGGTAGGTGGCCCCGCACTGGGGGCAGGCGCGCCTGCCCTCCATACGGACCTCGATGGCCTCGTCGGCAATCTCCAGCGAGATCGCCGCGTCGAACCGGATTCCGGCCTTTTCCAGGGCCTCGGCCTGGGCGATGGTGCGAGGCACCCCGTCCAGGATGTAGCCCTTCTCACAGTCGGGCTCGGCCAGCCGCTCCGCGACGATGCCGATGATGACCTCGTCGGGAACGAGCTTGCCGGCGTCCATGAAGGATTTGGCCTGGAGTCCCACGGGCGTGCCGTTTTTCACGGCGGCGCGCAGGATGTTTCCGGTGGAGATGGTGGGAATGCCGAGTTTTTTGCTGATGAGCTCTGCCTGCGTGCCTTTTCCGGCGCCGGGGGCGCCCAACAGAATCAGCTTCATACTCTTAAACCCCTCTCAATTACTCGAGGAAGCCCTTGTAGTGCCGCATGAGCATCTGGGCCTCCAGTGCCTTCACGGTCTCCAGTGCGACGCCCACCACGATGATGATGGAGGTGCCGCCGATGGCCAGGCTGCCGTTATTGAGCACGCCGCCGGTGATGATGGGGGCGATGGCGATAACGGACAGGTAGAGCGCGCCGAACAGGGTGATCTTGTTGAGCACCTTGTGGATGAAGTCGGCGGTGGGCTTGCCGGGCCGGAAGCCGGGCACGAAGCCGCCGTTCTTCTTCAGGTTGTTGGCGATCTCCACGGGGTTAAACTGCATGGTGGCGTAGAAATAGCTGAAGCCCAGGATGAGCAGGAAGTACACCACGATATAGATGACGCTGGTGGTGTCGAAAATCTTGAGGAAGGTGTGCCAGCCGGTGCCCTCCACCCGGGCCGCCGGCACGAAGGCGCCGATGGTGGCGGGCAGGGAGGCGATGGCCTGGGCGAAGATGATGGGCATGACGCCGGACATGCTCACCTTCATGGGGATGTGGCTGGACTGGCCGCCGTACATCTTCCGGCCCACCACGCGCTTGGCGTACTGGACGGGGATGCGGCGCTCCGCGTTCTGGATGAACACGATAAAGACCACCAGGGCCAGCATGCCGATGATGATGAGGGGGATGGCCCAGGGGGCCAGCACGAATGCCTCGGTGGGGTCCTTACCCGCCGCCCAGTCCTGCACGCCCACGACCATGGAGCTGATCATGGACGGGCCGCGGGACACGATGCCCGCGAACAGGATGATGGAGATGCCGTTGCCGATGCCGAACTCGGTGATCTGCTCACCCAGCCACATGACGAAGGCGGAGCCGGCGGTGAAGGTAAAGACGATGACGATGGCGGCCCAGATGCCGTTCACACCGGTGCTGTCGATGACGCCGTAGCTCTTGACCAGGGTGTAGTAGCCGAAGCCCTGCAGCAGGCCGATGCCCACGGTGACATAGCGGGTGATGGCGGCGATCTTCTTGCGGCCCTCCTCGCCGCCCTCTTTCTGGAGACGCTCCAGAGCGGGGATGGCGACGGTCAGCAGCTGCACGATGATGGAGCTGTTGATATAGGGCTGCACGCCCAGGGCAAAGACCGTGGCGTGGGAGAAGGCCGTGCCGTTCATGGCGCCCAGCAGGCCGAAGATGGTGCCGCTCATGGTGTTGAGCTGGTTGGAGAGCAGCTGGCCGTTGATGAAGGGGACGGGCACCGCGGAGCCCAAGCGGAAGATAAGCAGCGCGAACACCACAAACAGGAGCTTGCGGCGCAGCTCGGGCAGCTTCCAGGCGTTGCGGATGGTCTCTATCACTTAGACCACCTCAGCCTTCCCGCCTGCCGCTTCGATCTTCTCCTTCGCACTGGCGGAGAAAGCGGAGGCACGGACGGTGAGCTTTTTAGTCAGAGTGCCGTTGCCCAGGATTTTGACGCCGTACTCACACTTGGAGAGGATACCCTTTTCCAGCAGGTCGCAGACGTTCACGGTAGCGCCGTCCTCAAATTTGTTGAGGGCGGAGACGTTGATGGCCTCCACGCGCTCGGCGAAGATGTTGTTGAAGCCGCGCTTGGGCAGGCGGCGGGCCAGAGGCATCTGGCCGCCCTCGAAGCCGACGCGGACGCCGCCGCCGGAGCGGGCCTTCTGGCCCTTATGGCCGCGGCCGGCAGTCTTGCCGTTGCCGGAGCCGGAGCCGCGCCCCTTGCGGTATGCCTTGGGGTTGGAGCCGGGGGCGGGAGAAAGTTCATGCAGATTCATTGACGCGCACCTCCTTACTTTTCCTCGGTGACCTGGAGCAGGTAGCCGATGTGGGCAATCTTGCCCCGGGTGGCCTGGTTGTCGGGCTGTACGGTCTTATCACCGATCTTGCGGAGCCCCAGGGCCTCGGCGGTCGCCTTATGCTTGGCGATGCGGCCGTTCAGGCTCTTGACCAGCGTAATATTCAGGTTAGCCATTTCGCATAGCCCTCCTTAACCTAAGATCTCTTCCACGCTCTTGCCGCGGATACGGGCCACTTCCTCGGGCCCCCGGAGGGACTTGAGGCCCACCATGGTGGCGGCGACCACGTTCTGAGGATTGTTGGAGCGCAGGCACTTGGTGTAAATATCGCGGACGCCCGCGGTCTCCAGCACGGCGCGCACGGGGCCGCCGGCGATCACGCCGGTACCGGCGGGAGCGGGCTTGAGGAGCACGCGGCCGGCGCCGAACTCGCCGATGACCTCGTGGGGGATGGTGGTGCCGGACAGGCTGATGGTCACCATGTTCTTCTTGGCGTCCTCGATGCCCTTGCGGATGGCCTCGGGCACCTCGGCGGCCTTGCCCAGGCCGAAGCCCACGCGGCCCTTCTCGTCGCCCACGACCATGAGCGCGGCGAACTTGAAGATACGGCCGCCCTTGACGGTCTTGGAAACGCGGTTCAGAGAAACGAGCTTCTCGGTGAACTCGCTGGGTTCTCTTTCAAATCTAGCCATTTCGTTCTCCTCCCGTTAAAATTCCAGGCCGCCCTCGCGGGCGCCCTCGGCCAGGGCCTGCACGCGGCCGTGGTAGACATAGCCGCCGCGGTCAAAGACGACGGCGGTGATGCCGGCGGCCTTGGCGCGCTCAGCCACGGTCTGGCCGACCTTCTTGGCGGCCTCGCAGCCGGAGCCCTTGCCCTCGAAATCCTTCTCCAGGGAGGAAGCGGCGACCAGGGTCTTGCCCGCCACATCGTCGATGATCTGGGCGTAGATGTTGGTGCCGCTGCGGAACACGTTGAGACGGGGCCTCTCGGGCGTGCCGGAGATTTTTCCGCGCACGCGCTTATGACGCTTAAGCCGCTGGGCGTTGGTATCGGGTCTGTTGATCATAGTGGCACACCTCCTTATTTCTTCTTGACGCCGGTCTTGCCTTCCTTGCGGCGGATGACCTCGTCAGTGTATTTGATCCCCTTGCCCTTGTAAGGCTCGGGCGGACGTTTCTCTCTCACTTCGGCGGCGAACTGGCCGACCTTCTGCTTGTCGGCGCCGCTGATGATAATCTTGTTGGGGCCGGGCACGTCGATGGTGATGCCCTCGATCTCCTCCATGATGACCTGATGGGAGAAGCCCAGGTTCATGACCAGCTTCTTGCCGTCCTTCGCCACACGGTAGCCCACGCCGTTCACATCCAGCTCCTTCTTGAAGCCCTCGGTGACGCCCGTAATCATGTTGCTGAGCAGGGTGCGGGTCAGGCCGTGCAGGGAGCGGTTCTCCTTGGCGTCGTTGGGACGGGTGACGTGCAGCTCGCCGCCCTCCTGGGCGATGGTCATATTGGGGTGGAGCTGCTGGGTGAGGGTGCCCTTGGGGCCCTTCACGGTAACCAGGTTGCTCCCTTCGATCTTCACTTCCACGCCGGCGGGGATGGAGATCGGCATTCTTCCGATTCTAGACATTTCTAATCTCCCTCCTTACCACACAAACGCAAGGACCTCGCCGCCGACATGGGCAGCGCGGGCCGCCTTGTCGGTCATGACGCCCTTGGACGTGGACACGATTGCGATACCCAGGCCGCGCAGCACGCGGGGCAGCTCCTCGGCGCCCGCATAGACGCGCAGGCCGGGCTTGGAAACGCGGCGCAGGCCGGTGATGACCTTTTCCTTGCCGGCGTTGTACTTCAGCGTGACGCGGATCACGCCCTGGGTGCCATCGTCGATGAGCTGGAAGTTCTTGATATAGCCCTCATCCAGCAGGATCTGCGCGATGGACTTCTTCATGTTGGACGCAGGCACGTCCACGGTGTCATGCTTGGCATTGTTCGCGTTGCGGATGCGGGTGAGCATATCCGCAACAGGATCGGTAATATGCATGAGTGTTACCTCCTATTAGAGTTACGGGCTTCGCCCGTATAGACGGTAAGGTATCGGAATTTGCGGTTCCGACCTGTTAACCGCCTTGCCGGGGGATTTCAAACGACCGGGGAAGAGGCGGGCTGGTTTTACCAGCTCGCCTTCTTCACGCCGGGGATCTGACCTTTGTAAGCCAGCTCGCGGAAGCAGATACGGCAGATGCCGTAGTCGCGCAGGTAGGCGTGGGGCCGGCCGCAGATCTTGCAGCGGTTGTAGCCGCGGCTGGAGAACTTGGGCGTGCGCTGCTGCTTGAGAATCATAGACTTTTTCGCCATACGTTTTGCCTCCTTAGCGGGCGAAGGGAGCGCCGATGAGCGAGAGCAGCTCCTTGGCCTCTTCGTCAGAATGCGCGGTGGTGCACAGCACAATGTCCATGCCGCGGATCTTGTCGATTTTGTCGTACTCGATCTCGGGGAAGATGAGCTGCTCCTTCACGCCCAGGGCATAGTTGCCGCGGCCGTCGAAGGCGTTGGGGTTGATGCCGCGGAAGTCGCGCACGCGGGGCAGGGCCACGTTAAACAGGCGGTCCAAAAACTCCCACATGCGGTCGCCCCGGAGGGTGACCTTCGCGCCGATGGGCATGCCCTCGCGCAGCTTGAAGTTGGCCACGGACTTCTTGGCCTTGGTGATGATGGCCTTCTGGCCGGTGATCTTGGTCAGATCGCCCACGACGGCCTCCAGCACCTTGGCGTTGTCCCGGGCCTCGCCGCAGCCGCAGTTGACGACGATCTTGTCCAGGCGGGGAATCTGCATGGGGCTCTTGTAGCCGAACTTCTGCATCAGAGCAGGAGCGACCTCGGCCTGGTACTTCGCTTTCAGGTTGGGCATTTTCTTGTCAGCCATGGAATTCACTCCTCCTCTCTTAGATTTCGGCGCCGCACTTCTTGCAGACGCGGACCTTCTTGCCGTCGGCCAGCACCTTGTGGGCGGGCCGGGTGGGCTTGTCGCACTTGGGGCACACGCGCTGCACCTTGCAGGCGTACACGGGGGCTTCCTTCTTGATGATGCCGCCCTGCTCGCCCTGCTTGCGGGGCTTGGTGTGGCGGGAGACGATGTTGACCTTCTCCACGACGACCTTGGCGTCCTTGGGGAATACCTCCAGGACCTTGCCCTTCTTGCCCTTGTCCTTACCGGACAGGACGATGACGGTATCGTCCTTCTTGATGCTCATTTTGTTCATGTCTACTCCTACCCCCTTACAGCACTTCGGGAGCCAGAGACAGGATCTTCATGTAATCCTTGTCACGCAGCTCGCGGGCCACGGGCCCAAAGATGCGGGTCCCGCGGGGATTCTTGTCGTCCTTGATGAGGACGGCGGCATTGTCGTCGAAACGCACGTAGCTGCCGTCGGCGCGGCGGATGCCCTTGGCGGAGCGGACGATAACGGCCTTGACGACCTCGCCCTTCTTCACCGTGCCGCCGGGCTGGGCCTTGCGCACGCTGGCCACAACGACGTCGCCGATGTTGCCGTACTTGCGCTTGGAGCCGCCCAGCACGCGGATGGTCTTAATTTCCTTGGCGCCGGTGTTATCGGCAACCTTCAGGTAAGTTTCCTGCTGAATCATTCCGGCACCTCCTTACTTCGCTTTTTCGATGATTTCGACCACGCGCCAACGCTTGTCCTTGGACAGCGGGCGGGTCTCCATGACCTTCACGCGGTCACCCACACCGCACTCGTTGTTCTCGTCGTGGGCTTTGAGCTTATAGGTTCTCTTGACAATCTTCTTGTACAGGGGATGGGCCACACGGTCAGCCACGGCCACCACGACGGTTTTGTCCATCTTATCGGAGACCACCAGGCCGACTCTGGTCTTACGGGAAGAAGTTCTGTTTTCCATCTTCTATTCCTCCTTCTTATCGGCCTGCGAGCTGCTGCTCACGGATAATGGTCTTGACTCGGGCAATATCCTTCTTGACCTCGGCGATCTTGATGGGGTTGTCGAGCTGGTTGGTGGCATGCTGAAGACGGAGCTGGAACAGGTCCTTCTTCAGGTCGCCCAGCTTGGCCTCAAGCTCGGCGGCGCTCATCTTGCGGACTTCATTTGCCTTCATCATTATTCACCACCATTCTCGGTCTCGGCGGTCTCTTTCTTCACAATCTTGCACTTGACGGGCAGCTTGTGGGAGGCGAGACGCAGTGCCTCGCGGGCGGTCTCCTCGGAGACGCCGGCGATCTCGAACATGACGCGGCCGGGCTTGACCACGGCCACCCAGTACTCGGGGGAGCCCTTGCCGGAGCCCATGCGGGTCTCGGCGGGCTTCTCGGTAACCGGCTTGTCGGGGAAAATCTTGATCCAGACCTTGCCGCCGCGCTTGGTGTGGCGGGTCATGGCGATACGGGCGGCCTCGATCTGGTTGGAGGTGATCCAGCAGGGCTCGGTGGCCTGCAGACCCCACTCACCGTAGGTGACGGTGTTGCCGCGCATGGCCTTGCCCTTCATGCGCCCGCGGTGCACGCGGCGGTATTTCACTCTCTTAGGCAGCAGCATTAGTTGGAGCCTCCTTCCTTAGGAGCGGCGGGCGCCTGGCCGGCAGGCCGGGGACCGCCCTGAGGACGATTATTGTTGTAGCCGCCCTGGGGACGGCCCTGGTTGTAGCCACCCTGGCCGGCGGGGCGCTGGCCGTAGCCGCCCTGGCCCTGGGGACGGCCCTGGTTGTAGCCGCCCTGGCCGGCGGGACGCTGGCCGTAGCCGCCCTGGCGCTGGCCGCCGAAGCCGCCGGGACGGCGGTCGCCGTCGCGCCGGTCGTTGCGGCGGCGCTCGGGCCGCTCTTTAAAGTTCTTGGTGTCCATGGTGCGGGGGGTGGTGCGCAGGCTCTGGGAGAGCACCTCGCCCTTGTAGATCCACACCTTCACGCCGATGCGGCCGTAGGTGGTGGCGGCCTCCGCGAAGCCGTAGTCGATGTCGGCGCGCAGGGTCTGCAGGGGGATGGTGCCGTCGTGGTAGTGCTCCACGCGGGCGATCTCCGCGCCGCCCAGGCGGCCGGACACGCAGGTCTTGATGCCGCGGGCGCCCATGCGCATGGCGCGGCCCATGGCGTTCTTCATGGCGCGGCGGAAGCCGATGCGCTTCTCCAGCTGGGCGGCGATGTTCTCGGCCACCAGCTGCGCGTTCATATCGGCGCTCTTGACCTCCACAATGTTCAGGGCCACGCTCTTGCCGATCATCTTCTCCAGGGTCAGGCGCAGGCGCTCGATGTCGGCGCCGCCCTTGCCGATGACCACGCCGGGGCGGGCGCAGTGCAGGTAGATGCGCACCTTGGCGTTGTCGCGCTCGATCTCAATCTTGGGGATACCGGCGGAATACAGGGTCTTCTTCAGGTAGTCCCGGATCTTCTTGTCCTCGACCAGCAGGTCGCCGACCTTCTCGTTACGGGCATACCAGCGGGAGTCCCAATCCTTAATGACGCCCACGCGCAGGCCGTGGGGATTTACTTTTTGTCCCATACTGTTCCTCCTCCCTTAGCGCTCAGCCACGGCGATGGTGATGTGGGAAGTGCGCTTGTTGATCCGGTAGGCCCGGCCCTGGGCCCGGGGCATCATCCGCTTGATGATGGGGCCGGGGCAGGCAAAGACCTCGGACACGTACAGCTTCTCAGGATCCATCGAGTGGTTGTTCTCCGCGTTGGACGCGGCGCTCTTGAGGAGCTTGAGCATAAGCTCGCTGGCCGCCTTGGGGGTGGCCATGAGGATGGCGTTGGCCTGTGCCACGCTCTTGCCGCGGATCAGGTCGCAGACAATCTGGACCTTGCGGGGAGAGATGCGGGCATATCTCAGATGTGCTTTAGCTTCCATTCTACTCTCTCCTCCTTACTTGCCGGATTTGGCGCCGGCGTGACCCCGGAAGGTACGGGTGGGGGCGAACTCGCCCAGCTTGTGGCCCACCATGTCCTCGGTCACGTACACGGGCACGTGCTTGCGCCCGTCATGCACGGCAAAGGTGTGTCCGACGAAGGAGGGGAAGATGGTGGAGGCGCGGCTCCAGGTCTTGAGCACCTTCTTCTCGCCGGTCTTGTTCATGTCGTCGACCCGCTTCAGCAGCTCGGGAGCGCAAAAGGGGCCTTTCTTGATACTTCTGCTCATCTTTTACTGCCTCCCTTACTTCGCACCGCGGTGCTTGACGATGAACTGCTCGGTGGGGTTCTTCTTCTTACGGGTCTTGTAACCCATCGCAGGCTTGCCCCAGGGAGTGACAGGTCCGGGACGGCCCACGGGGCTCTTGCCCTCGCCGCCGCCGTGGGGGTGGTCACAGGGGTTCATGACGCTGCCGCGGACGGTGGGCCGCCAGCCCATGTGGCGCTTCCGGCCGGCCTTGCCGAGCTGGATGTTGCCGTGGTCGGTGTTGCCGACCTGGCCGATGCAGGCCTTGCACTCCTCGCGCACATAGCGCACCTCGCCGGAGGGCAGGCGCACCTGGGCCATGCCGTTCTCCTTGGCCATCAGCTGGGCGGAGACGCCGGCGCTGCGCACCAGCTGGGCGCCCTTGCCGGGGTAGAGCTCGATGTTGTGGATGAGCTCGCCGGTGGGGATGTTGGCGATGGGCAGGCAGTTGCCGGGCAGGATGTCGGCCTGGGGGCCGGAGACAATCTTGTGGCCGGCCTTCAGGCCCACGGGAGCCAGGATATAGGCCTTCTCGCCGTCCTCATACTGGATGAGGGCGATGTTGGCGGAGCGGTTGGGGTCGTACTCCAGGCGCAGCACGGTGGCCACGTCGCCGTCACGCTGGCGCTTGAAGTCGATGATGCGGTACTTCTTCTTGTTGCCGCCGCCGCGGTGGCGGACGGTGATGCGGCCGTAGCTGTTGCGCCCGGCGTTCTTTTTCAGGCTCTCGGTCAGGCTGCGCTCGGGCTTGGCCTTCTTGTCGATGCCCTCGAAGGCGCTCACCGTCATGTGGCGGCGGGAGGGCGTCGTGGGCTTATAAGTTCTAATAGCCATTGTTCATTCTCCTCCTTACACCATGCCTTCGAAGAACTCGATGGTCTTGGAGTCCTCGGTGAGGGTGACCATGGCCTTCTTCCAGGAGGGACGGCGGCCGGCGGGGTAACGGCCGTTGCGCTTCTCCTTGCCCTGCATGTTCAGGGTGTTGACCTTGGCGACCTTGACGCCGAAGATCTCCTCGACGGCCTTGGCAATTTCAATCTTGTTCGCGCGCTTGGCCACCTCGAAGGTGTATTTCTTCATCTCGGTCGCGGCCATGGACTGCTCGGTGATGATGGGGCGCTTAATAATGTCATAAGCGGTGGTAGCCATTACGCAAACACCTCCTCGATGACGGCCAGGGCCGCCTTATCCACAATCAGCTGCTTGGCGTTTACGATGTCGTACACGCTCAGGAGCTTCGCGGTGGTGGTCAGCACGCCGGGGATGTTCCGGGCGGACTTGACCACGTTCTCGTTGACCTCGTTGGTTACCACGACGGACTTGCCGGCGCCGACGGCGTCCAGGAAGCCCTTCATGGCCTTCGTCTTAATCTCGTCGAGATTCAGGCCGTCCACCACGATGACGCTGCCCTCCTGGGCTTTGGCGGAGAGGACGGACTTCAGGGCCAGGCGCTTCACCTTCTTGTTGAGGGTGTAGCTGTAATCGCGGGGCTTGGGGGCGAACACGATGCCGCCGTGGGTCCACTGGGGGGCGCGGGTGCTGCCCTGGCGGGCGCGTCCGGTGCCCTTCTGGCGCCAGGGCTTGATGCCGCCGCCGGAGACCTCGGCGCGGGTGAGGGCACTCTGGGTACCCTGACGGCAGTTGGCCAGGTGGTTCTTGACCACGGCGTGGACAACGGCCTCGTTGGGCTCGATCCCGAACACAGCTTCGGAGAGCTCCACTTCGCCGACCTTCGTGCCGGCCATGTTTACAACAGTTGCCTTAGGCATTTGGTATCTCTCCTTTCTTACTTGTTACGGGCGGAAGCCTTCTGGGGATTGACGCGGGCGGAGGCCTTCTGCGGGTTGGCGCTGATGCCGGCCGCGGCGCCCTTCTCCTTGACGTTGATGACGCTGTTGCGCAGGTAGACCAGGCTGCCCTTGGCGCCGGGGATGGCGCCGCGCACGGCCAGGATGCCCAGCTCGGCGTCCACCTTCACCACGTCCAGGTTCAGCACGGTGACCTGCTCGTCGCCCATGTGGCCGGCGCCGATCTTGCCCTTGAAGATCCGGGAGGGGTCGGTGCTGGAGCCCATGGAGCCCGCGTGACGATGCACGGGGCCGCCGCCGTGGCTCATGGGGGTGCGCCCGGCGCCCCAGCGCTTGATGACGCCGGCGTAGCCCTTGCCCTTGCTGGTGCCGGTCACGTCCACGCGGTCGCCCTCGGCGAACACGTCGACCTTGACCTCGTCGCCCACGCTGAGGGCGTCGCAGTCGTTGAGCTTGAACTCCTTGAGGTCCTTCTTCAGGGCGTCGCCGGCCTTCTTCAGGTGGCCCGCCTCGGGCTTGGACAGCTTCTTCTCAGCCACGTCGCCGTAGCCCAGCTGCACGGCGTTGTAGCCGTCCTTCTCCACGGTCTTCTTCTGCACCACGGTGCAGGGGCCCGCCTCGATGACGGTGACCGGGATGACCTTGCCGTCGGCGTCAAAGATCTGCGTCATGCCGACCTTCTTGCCGATAATGGCCTTTTCCATGTTTTTTCCTCCTTATAAAGGTTATTGGTTGAAAAACTTGGGCATTGGCTCCCATTGGTTTTCCAACTTGACCCGTCCATCTCAAAACGCGATGGACTGCGGTTCAAACGAGGTAATTGGGGGCTTACAGCTTGATCTCAATCTCCACGCCGGCGGGGAGCTCCAGGCTCATCAGGGCCTCCACGGTCTTGGGGGAGGGCTTGAGGATGTCGATCAGGCGCTTGTGGGTGCGGCGCTCGAACTGCTCGCGGCTGTCCTTGTACTTATGGACGGCGCGCAGGATGGTCACGACCTCTTTCTTGGTGGGCAGGGGGATGGGGCCGGACACGGAAGCGCCGGTGCGCTTGGCGGTCTCCACAATCTTCTCGGCGCTCTGGTCGATAAGCTGGTGGTCATAGGCCTTGAGGCGGATGCGGATCATTTCTTTCTGAGCTGCCATGGTATTTCCTCCTTAAAAACATACGAAGTTGACGGGTATTCGCTGGTTTGTCCTGCCCTGTCACGCTTCGGCGGCTGCGCGACGGCGTATAAGCCCCTGCGACTGCGAAGACAAACATCCGCGCCGTTGGCGCTCCTTGGTTTGCCTTCTCCGCTCCGGGTCTTATCCGCCTGCTCCGCGCGCCTACGCGCTTCTTTCTTCGTACGGTGAGAAATCTTCTGTACACGGCTTCGTGCGTATCACTCTGTGACAAGAAGAAAACCGGCGCATAGCAGGCCGGTTTCATCCAGGCGCAGCGATATACGCTGTGCACAGGATCT
The DNA here is from genome assembly GCA_022846095.1 of Oscillospiraceae bacterium. Taxonomy (NCBI): domain Bacteria; kingdom Bacillati; phylum Bacillota; class Clostridia; order Eubacteriales; family Oscillospiraceae; species Oscillospiraceae bacterium. The sequence goes on from AP025583.1 coordinate 3,287,502, forward strand.
CTCAGCCGCCCGATTCTAGCTCGGACATACTCCGCGGAAGTTACCGGCTTTCGCCGCAATCTCCCACATCATCGCAGATTGCGCCCTAAACAGGCGCTTGATAATAATATTACAAGGCAGGGGCAAAGTCAAGCGCTTTTTCGCTCTTTTTTCAGGTTTTTTCTTGAAATGGAGGCTCCGCCAGTTTTGGCGGAGCCCCGGGGGCCTATTTTGTGTGCAATGCCTGCTCCACCAGCGGATACACGGCCGCCGGGTCGATCTCCGCGCCTGTAAAATGCTCCAGGGACAAAATCGCCTGGTGGATCAGCAGCCCCAGGCCGTTCATGCCGCGCAGGCCCCGGGCGCGGGCGCGGCGCAGCAGCTCGGTCTCCTCCGGGGCGTAGATGAGGTCGCACACCCACGCGTGGGCCGGCAGGGCCTCCAGGAAGGAGAAGTCCTCAAACTGCCCCCCGGCCCCCTCCATGCCCAGGCTGGTGCAGTTGACCAGCAGATCGCACGCGCCCGCCTCCTGATATAAGGCGGCGCCGTCGAAGCCCGCCGGGCGCAGCACCCCCGAGGGGTCCAAAGCGCAGAGGGCGCGGGCCTTCTCCACGGTGCGGTTGCACACCGTCACCAACGCGGCCCCCTCCATGGCCAGCCGGAGCGCCACCGCCTTGGCGGCGCCCCCCGCCCCCAGCAGCACCGCCCGGCAGCCGGGCACGGAGATCCCCGCCCCGGCCAGGGCGCGGATAAATCCCTTGCCGTCGGTGTTGTATCCGTAATATTTTCCCCCGCGAATACAAACCGTATTCACCGCCCCGAAAGCCGCCGCGTCGGCGTCCAGCTCGTCCATCAGGGGCACCAGCTCCTCCTTGTGGGGCATGGTGGCGTTGAAGCCCGCGTACCCGGCAAACCGGGCGCACTCCAGCCACCGGGCGCACGCCCCCCGGGGCACGGCCTGGCAGAGGTACACGTAGTCCAGGCCAAGGGCCCGGAGCATGGTGTTCTGGATCAGGGGGGACTTGGAGTGGGCCACCGGGTCCCCGATGACGCACAGCTTCCTCGTCGTGTTCTCCAGCGCAACCTGCATCCCGCGGGCCTCCTCCCGTTTGGGCTCCTCCCGCCTGTGGTCGGGCAGGGCGGCGTTGACCAGGAAGGCGGCCGCCACGCCCACCACCGTCTCAATAATCCGCGCGGCGGCGTAGTAGTAGCGCGCCTCCCCGGTGACCCCGGTGATCAGGATCACGCAGGGCACGATGCAGGCCATGGGGCAGGCGGCGGGCCGCTTGAGCAGCAGGCAGATCCAGATCCCCGCCACGCAGATGACGCCCAGCAGGGGGATGAACACCACGGGGTGCTCCAGCGTCTCCCCCAGCAGCAGGGTGGCCGCGCCCAGCACGCCGCCCACCGCCACGCCGATGAAGCGGGACACCCCCTGGCGCATGGTCTGGCCCAGCGAGCTCTGGGTGCAGACGATGGAGGCGATGCAGGCGTAGAGCGGGCCCAGCTGGCCCCAGATGCCCCCCAGCTCGGAGCGGTAGACCAAGCCGAAGGGGGCGAAAATCCCGTAGCACAGCATCACCGCCACGGCGGTTTTTACCATCCGCATCCCCACCTTGGGCAGCGCGTTTTTCATGGGCTCCTCCTTTCCGGTTGGGCGCAGCGGGCCAGGAAGGTCCGCAGCAGGGCGTCGAAGCGGCCGGGCGCGTCCAGGTTGGCCACGTGAGAGGCCCCGGGGATGGTGTTCACCACAGCGCCGGGGTAGGCCTCTTCCCACGCCCCCATGTACTTGGCGATGGCGCCCAGCCGGTCGTACTCCCCCCGGCTCACCATCAGCGGCGCGTCGAACCGGAAGCCGGGCTCCGGGTGCAGGCACCTGGCGATGCCGTCCCAGCCGCGCAGGAACTCCTCCTTGGTGAGCCTGCCGAACAGGTCCCGCACCCGCCCGCGCGCCTCAGGCGTGCGGGCGCTGGCCGAGGCCATCCAGGCCATCAGCGTCCCCCAGGGGATGGGGCGGAACAGGGCGGTGGAGCGCTCCAGGCTCCAGCGCTCCCAGGGGGCGTAGCAGTCCAGCAGCACCGGGGTGGCCCCCACGACCCAGTAGCCCGCCGCCCCGCCCCAGCGCCAGGCGTACTCCTGCGCGAGGTAGCCCCCCATGGACAGGCCCACCAGCACCGGGCGTGAGATCCCCTCGGCCTCCAGCACGCAGCGGAGATCCTCCGCCGCCGCGGGCAGCGTGAACCCGTCGCAGGGCCGGGAGTCCCCGTGACCCCGCACGTCGGGGCAAATTACCGTGCAGTCCTCCAGGGCCGGGGGCAGAGGCTCCCACATGGTGCGGTCCACCCCGTAGGCGTGGAGCAGCACCACCGCCGGGGCCCCGGGCCGCCCCCGCTTCAGCCCGTAGGCCACGCCGCAGCCCGGCCGGGCCAGGGTGCGCGCCTCAAGTGCCGTCAAGCTCAACGGGAGCTCTCTTTGCCCGCTTTCTCCCGGGAGAGAAAGTAGGCCATGGCGGCCTCGTAGCCGTACAGGCCCAGGCCGCAGATCTGCCCCACACAGGCGGGGGCGGTGACCGAAGTGTGGCGGAACGCCTCCCGCTGGTGGACGTTGGAGATGTGCACCTCCACGCAGGGCACGTCCACGGCCTTGAGGGCGTCCAGCAGGGCGTAGCTGTAGTGGGTGAAGGCGCCGGGGTTCATCACAATGGCGTCGTACACCCCGTCCGCGGCGTGGATGGCGTCGATGAGCGCCCCCTCGTGGTTGGACTGGAAGCACTCGGCGGTGCCGCCGTGCTCCGCCGCGAAGGCCCGCAGGCGGGCGCAGAGGGCCTCGTAGCTGTTTTCGCCGTAGATGCCGGGCTCCCGCTTGCCCAGCAGGTTCAGGTTGGGGCCGTTGAGGATGAGGAATTTCATTTCATAACCTCCAGGATGGCGTCCGCCGTGGCCTCGGGGGACGAGAACTGCGTGATAATATGGTCGGCCCACTGCCGGTAGACCGGCTCCCGCAGGGCGAAGCGCTCCAGGAACGCCGCTTTTCCCCCCTGGCCCAGGGGGCGCCCCGCCATGGACACCGCGTCGTAGATGTCGCCCGGGTCCCGGTTGAGGAAGATTACCCTGCCCCCGGCGGCCAGAGGCTCCATGGCGGCGGGGTACAGGGGCAGGCCGCCGCCGCAGGCGATTACCAGCCCGGTCCGGGCGGCCAGCGCCCGGGCGGTCAGGCGCTCCTGTTCACGGAAGTAGGCCTCCCCCTCCCCGGCGAAGATCTCCGGGATGGCGCGCCCCACCCGCGCCTCGACCAGCGCGTCGGTGTCCGCCAGCTCCAGCCCCAGCCTGCGGGCCAGGATGCCGCCCACCGTACTTTTGCCACAGCCCATCATGCCGATTAAAACCAGATTTTCCATGCCCTACTCCTCGTAGGCCCTGAAATTGCCCAACACCCGCATGTCCCCCGCCAGCTGGGACAGCTCGTGGAGCACCCCGTCCATGCCGGGGGCGCTGAGATCGCCGGAGAACTCCAGGAAGAAGAGGTACTCCCACCCCCGGCCGGGGATGGGCCGGGACTCCAGCTTGAGCAGGTTGAGCCCCTGGACGGAAAAAATGGTGAGGATCTCGTGGAGGGAGCCGCTCTGGTGGGGCAGGCGGAAAATTGCGCTGACCTTGTTGGCCCCCGGCCTGTGCTCCATGCAGGGGGAGACCACCACGAAACGGGTCTGGTTCTTGTCGTTGTAGTTGACCTTCTCGGCCAGAATCTCCAGGCCGTAGATCTCCGCGGAGCGCCGGGAACAGATGGCGGCCGCCGTGCGCTCCCCCGCCCCGGCCACCTGCTTGGCCGATCCCGCCGTGTCCAGGGTGGGGATGCGCCGCCAATCCGGGTGGGCGTCCAGGAACTTTTCGCACTGCATCAGCCCCTGCTCGTGGGAGTACACCGTGCGCAGCTCCTCCAAACGCACGCCGGGCAGCGCCATGAGGCAGTGCTCCACCCGCACCTGCCACTCCCCCACGATGTGGTAGGCGTACTGGGCCAGCAGGTCGTACACCTGCCGGATGGAGCCGGTGGAGCTGTTCTCGATGGGCAGCACCGCGTAGTCGGCCTCCCCGTTTTTCAGCGCCAGGAAGGCGTCCCCAAACCAGGGCAGGCCCTTGGCCGCCACGCCGGGGCCGAAAAAGCCCGCCGCGGCCTCCTCGCTGTAGGCCCCCGGCTCCCCCTGGTAGACCACCCGGGGGTGCTCCACCGGGGCGCGGGCGGCGCCCAGGGCGGCTAGGTAGGCGGCGTAGCCGGGGTCCTCCGCCCCCTCCCGTACCAGCTGCCGCTGCTGGCGGCGGGAGATGGCCAGGATGCTCTCGTACAGCCCGGCCACGTCCGCCCGGCGGGCGGGGTCGTCCGTCAGCGCGGTCTTGGCCGCGACCACCTGCTTCTCCCGCTCGGCGTCCAGCACTGGTACGCCGTGGGCCTGCTTGTAGGCCCCCACTCTGCCGGTCACGTCCATGCGCTTTAAAAACAGGTCCACCAGCTGGGCGTCGATCTCGTCAATTTGGCGGCGGTATTCCTCTAATTCACTCACTTTGTCCCACTCCTTGCCCGCATCCGGCAAATGTTCTTCATGGTATCTGAGGCGTGCCTTGTCATTGCGAGGAGGCCCCGCGGGGCCGACGCGGCAATCCGTCTCCTCTTGGAGGCCCGGCCTCCGGCGGCGGTGCGGTTCAGGCGGCCCGCACGACTTGGCAGCGCTTGCCCTCGTAGGGGCCGATGCCCACATCGGCCCAAACCACCCTGCCCCCAAGGCAGCCCTAGATCCCCAGCACCTCGCAGGCCGCCAGGGCCGCGGCCGCCTCGATAACCGGCACGGCCCGGGGCACGATGCAGGGGTCGTGCCGCCCCTCGATGACCAGGGTGTCGTCCGCCCCGGCCTCCAGGTCCACCGTCTCCTGTTCCTGGGAAATAGAGGGGGTGGGCCGGATGCAGACCTCGAACTCCACGGGCATACCGTTGGTGATGCCCCCGTTCACGCCTCCGGCGTGGTTGGTGCGGGTCCTGACCGCCCCGCCGTCCATATAGAAGGGGTCGTTGGCCGCGCTGCCCCGCATATCCGCGAAGCCGAAGCCCGCGCCGAAGGCCACCGCCTTCACGGCGGGCACGGCGAAGAGGTGCTGGGAGAAGATCCCCTCCACATTACAGCCGAAGTCCGGGCTGCCCCGCCCGGCGGGCAGGCCCGCCACCGCGCAGCGGATGCAGCCCCCCACCGAGTCCCGATCCCGCTTGGCCGCCAGCACCGCCGCCTCCACCTGCTCCGGGGTGGGGTCGGGGACGCCCGCCACGTTGGAGATCCGTGCCGACACCGCGATCCCCCGCTCCTTGAGGATCAGCTTGGCCACCGCCCCGGCGAAAACCAGGGGCGCGGTGAGCCGCCCGGAGAAGTGCCCGCCCCCCCGGTAGTCGGCGAAGCCGCCGTAGCGCACCGATCCGCTGTAGTCGGCGTGGCCGGGCCGGGGGTGGGATTTGAGCCTGGCGTAGTCCCCGGAGCGGGTGTCCGTGTTCTCAATGACGGCGCACAGGGGTGTGCCGGTGGTCTTGCCTCCGAACACGCCGGAGAGGATTTTTACCTCGTCGGCCTCCCGCCGGGCGGTGGCCAGGGGGCTTTTGCCCGGGGCCCGCCGCGCCAGCTCGGCGGCGATAAAGTCCATGTCCAGCGCCACGCCGGAGGGCGCCCCCTCCAGGGTCACGCCGATGGCAGGGCCGTGGCTCTCGCCGAATATGATGTGCCGCATACGTTAACCCTCCCGGCGGATCTGTCCGCCCAAGCGCTCGTAGTCCTCCCAGAAGTTGGGGTAGGACTTGGCCACGCACCCGGCCCCCGTCACGGTCACCGGGCCGGTGGCCCGGCAGGCCGCCACCGCCAGCATCATGGCGATGCGGTGGTCGTTGTGGCTGTCCGCGGCGCCGCCGCCCAGGGCCTCCACGCCCCGCAGCTCCAAAAAGTCCGGCCCCTGCCGGATCTCGGCCCCCAGGCGGCCCAGCTCGGTACACACCGTGTCCAGCCGGTCGCTCTCCTTGATGCGCAGCCGCGCCGCCCCCACGATGCGGGTGGTCTCCCCCGCCCGCAGGGCGGCCTGGGCCGCCAGGGCGGGCACCAGGTCGGGGCACTGGGACACGTCCAGCTCCACCGGCCCCGGCGCGCAAAGCCGCTCATAATAGGCAACGATCCGCTTGTCGCCCTGGACGGAGCGGGGGTTGAGGCCCCGTATGTCCACCGCGCCCCCCAGGCCGTTGGCGGCGTACCAGAAGGCGGCCTGGGAGTAGTCGGCCTCCACCGACCCGTCCCGGTGGCGGTAGGTCTGGTTGCCGGGGACAAAGTAGCCGTCCTCCCGCGCCTGCGCCCGCACCCCGAACAGGGCCAGGGCCTCCAGGGTCATGTCCACGTAGCCGCGGCTCTCCAGAGGGGTGGTCAGGCGGATAAAGGAGTCCCCCTCCAGCAGGGGCAGGGCGTAGAGCAGGCCGGTGACGAACTGGGAGGACACGTCCCCCCGCAGGGCATATTCGCCGGGGGTGAGCCGCCCCGCCACCGAGAGCACGCCGTCCCGGCAGTCATAGGAGATCCCCTTCTCCCGAAAGATCTCGAAGTAGGGCTCCTGGGGCCGCTCCATCAGCCGCCCGTGGCCGGTGAACCGCCCCGCCCCCTTGAGGGCCAGGGCCACCGGGATAAGAAAGCGCAGGGTGGAGCCCGACTCGCCGCAGTCCATCAGCTCGGGCGCGGGATCCTCGTGGCCGTCGGTGAGCATGGCCCCCCGGATCACGCTGCCGTCCGCCGAGGCGTCGGCGTCCAGGGTGCGCATACAGCGCAGGGTAGCCTGGATGTCCTGGGACAGGGCCACGTTGGACAGACGGCACACCCCGTCGGACAGGGCCGCCGCGATAATCACCCGGTGGGCCTGGGACTTGGAGGGGGGCGGTGTAATCGCCCCCCTCAGGGCCGCGGGGGTTATGGTTACGTTCATGCTTACTCCTCCAAAAGCGCCAGCAGCTGCGTCTTTTTCATCCTGTGGATCACCGCCCGGCCCAGCTCCTCCAGCAGGATGAGGGAGATGTCCTCCCCCGCCCCCTTCTTGTCCAGGCCCACGGCGGCGGCGTACTCCGCCGGGGTGCAGGGGATGGACAGGGGCAGCCCGAAGCAGCCGATGAGCACCGCGATACGCTCCGCCGTGCCCGGCGGGGTCACCCCCAGCGCCACGCCCAGCTCCGCCGCCTTCACCATGCCCGCCGCCACCGCCTGCCCGTGGGTCCATTCGGTGTACCCGCCCGCCAGCTCGTAGGCGTGGCCCAGGGTGTGGCCGAAGTTGAGCAGCATCCGCCGCCCGGTGTCCCGCTCGTCCTCAAGCACAACGGTTCGTTTTAAATCGCAGCAGGTATACAAAACGGATTCAATCTCCGCCATAATTTCGGTCCGGGAGGGCCGCTGGGCCAGGAAGGCGTAGAACCCGGCGTCCAGAATGCAGCCGTATTTGATCACCTCGGCCATGCCGTCGGCAAAGGTCTTGTCGTCCAGGGTGCCCAGCACGGCCGGGTCCATGACCACCAGCCGCGGCTGCCAGAAGGCCCCGGCCAGGTTCTTGCCCGCCTTCAGGTCCACCGCCACCTTGCCCCCCACGGAGGAGTCCACCTGGGCCAGCAGGGTGGTGGGGATCTGCACAAAGTCCACCCCCCGCAGGATGGTGGCGGCGGCGAAGCCCGCCAGATCCCCCACCACGCCGCCCCCCAGGGCGGCCACCGCGTCGGTACGGGTGAGGCCCAGGTCCGTAAAGCCGTCGTAGAGGTACTCCAGCATGGACACGGACTTGGAGCTCTCCCCGGCGGGCACGGTGATCAGCTCCGCCTCCAGCCCCGCCGTGCGCAGGGAGGCGAGCACCCGTTCCCCGTACAGGGGGCCCACGGTGCTGTCGGTGACCACGGCCACCTTGCCCGCCCGGGGCAGCGCGGCGCGCAGCAGGGCCCCCGCGGCGTCCAGTGCGCCCCGTTCGATGTGGATGCCGTACTCCCTGCCCGGCAGATCTACTTTTAGCAGCCTCATGCCCCTTCCCCCTTCCGCTGTTCATACTCCCCGCGCAGCAGGCCGTAGTAGGCCGCGTCGCACAGCCCCCGGTTGTTCCGGTCGCACTGGCGCAGGGTGCCCTCGTAGGTGAGGCCGCATTTTTTCATCACCATGCCGGAGTGGGGGTTGCGGGGGTCGTGGCGGGCCTCCACCCGGTTGAAGCCCACCTCCTCCAGCAGGAAGCGGATCACCGCCCGGAAGGCCTCGGTGGCGATCCCCTGCCGCCACCACTTGCGGCCGATGCAGTAGCCGATCTGGGCGCTTTGCGCCTCCTCGCTGTGCCGCACCACGCTGATGCTGCCCACCGGCTCCCCCAGGCTCTTGAGCTCGATGCCCCACTCATAGGTGGAGGCCTCGGCGTACCGCTGCTCCAGCCCGGCGAGATACTCCCGCGTCACCGACACATCCGCGTGGGCGGGCCAGGTGAGGTAGCGGGTGACCAGCGGATCGCCCGCCCAGTTGCGCAGCACGGCCGGGGCGTCCGCCTGCCCCAGCCGCCGCAGGCGCAGGCGGCCGGTGTCCAGTGTAACCGTTCCGAGATGGCGCATGGCGCACCTCCTATTTCATCAGATTCTTTCCCGTCAGGGCCGTCATGGCCTCCACCTTGCGCATCAGCGCGTCGAACTGCCCGGGGGTCAGGGACTGCTGGCCGTCGCATTTGGCGTGGGGGGGATCGTTGTGGACCTCGATAATCAGGCCGTCTGCCCCGGCGGCGATGGCCGCCATGGCCAGGGGCTCCACCATCCAGCTCATGCCCGCGGCGTGGGAGGGGTCCACGATGACGGGCAGGTGGCTCATCTTTTTCACCGCCGGGATGGCAGACACGTCCAGGGTGTTGCGGGTGTAGGTCTCGAAGGTGCGGATGCCACGCTCGCAGAGGATCACGTTCTCGTTGCCCTCGCTCATGATGTACTCGGCGCTCATGATCCACTCCTCGTAGCTGTTGGAAAGGCCCCGCTTGAGCAGCACCGGCTTGCTCATTTTGCCGACCTCCTTCAATAGGTCGAAGTTCTGCATGTTCCGGGCGCCGATCTGGACCAGGTCCACCTTCTCCTCGAACACCTCCACCATACGGGGGGCCATGATCTCGGAGACGATGGGCAGCCCGGTGGCCCCCCTGGCCTCCACCAGCAGCTCCAGGCCGTCCACTCCCATGCCCTGGAAGGAGTAGGGGGAGGTGCGGGGCTTGAACGCGCCGCCCCGCAGCAGCACCGCGCCGGAGGCCTTCACGTCCCCGGCCACCTCGATGATCTGCGCCTCGCTCTCCACCGAGCAGGGCCCGGCGATGACCGAGAAGTTCCCGCCGCCGATCCTGGCCTTTCCGATCTGCACCACCGTGTCCTCGGGGTGGAACTTGCGGTTGGCCTTTTTGTAGGGCTCCTGCACCCGCATGACCCGCTCCACGTGGGGGTTGATGGAGATCTTGTCCATGTCCACCGCCGTGGTGTCCCCCACCAGGCCCAGGATGGTGCAGCCCACGCCGTTGGTGACCCCCACCTCCAGGTGCATGTCCTTGAACGCCGCAACCAGTCTTTCAATATCCTCGTGTTTCGTGCCGGGCTTCATGACCACTACCATGATACAAAACTTCCTTTCAAAATAAAAGGGGGACTCATTGATGAAATCAATGAGTCCCCCTTAAAAGATACGGAGACAGGATGGGCCGCACCGGCCCACTCATCCAATTTCACCCTTCTATTTTACCATGCCAAAAAAGCCGGCGCTCATAAATCGAGCCCAGCCGAAGGTAAAGTAGAAGGATGCGGTTGTGAGGGCGGATCGGTTCATGCCGTTACCTCATTCAAGTTGGATTGGAGATATTATACGCTAGAGTTCTCCAAAATGCAAGCCCGCGGCCCCACGAAATTTCACCGCCCGGCCGCCTTGTCCTTGGTCAGATTTGTGTGGCAGCGCAAAAAGGCCCGGCCTCCGGCGGCGGTGGGGTTCAGGTAACCTGCAAGACTTGGCAGCGCTCAGGGCTCGGTTCGGCCTGTGTTTTCTGTAAATAGGGCTGCCTGGTTTAAGGTGGCTTCGCCCGAAATCATCCAGGTGTCCCCCGGACACCTGGATCCTGCGGCACATCACCTGCCCAAACCAAAAGTAGTTGCAATTCAAGTTCTGCCTGAAAAGCCGCACGTACTGCCACACCCCGTTCGTTTCCCTGGCACTTGTATGGCCCGGCGCTGCCCCGTCACACCCATCCGTAGGGGCGATTCACGAATCGCCCGTCCACCGTCGATCGCCTTATCCCCCAAACCGAATCGCAAAAAGGGCCGGGAACCATCCTGTTCCCGGCCCTTTCCGTATCGGTTTTAGTACGCCACGCCCCAGTATACCATGTGCTTGGCGGGTTTTCCGCAGATGGCGCAGGTGTCGCCCAGGTGCTCCTGCTCCAGGGGGATGCAGCGGGAGGAAACCCCGGCCTCCTCCTTCATCTTGAGCTCGCACGCCTGGTCGCCGCACCACATGGTCTTGGCGAAGCCGCCCCGCTCGGCCATCTTCTGCTTGACCTCCTCCAGGGAGGCGCAGGCGTAGGTGTTCTCCTCCAGGTTCCGCTTGGCCTTGGCGTACAGGCCCTCGTGGATGGCGTCCATCATCTCGGCCACGGTCTGCTCGATGTTGTCCAGGCAGACGAAGGCCTTCTCGCCGGAGTCCCGGCGCACCAGCACGCACTGGTTCTTCTCCATGTCCTTGGGGCCCAGCTCCAGGCGCAGGGGCACGCCCTTCATCTCGTACTCCGCGAACTTCCAGCCGGGAGAGTTGTCGGAGTCGTCCATCTTCACCCGGATGCCCGCCTTACGCAGGCGCTCCACCACGGCCGCGTTTGCCTCCAGCACGCCCGGCTTGTGCTGGGCCACGGGGATGACCACCACCTGGACGGGGGCGATGCGGGGGGGCAGCACCAGGCCGTTATTGTCGCCGTGGACCATGATGATGCCGGCGATCATGCGGGTGGACACGCCCCAGGAGGTCTGGAAGGGGTGGTGGAGCTGGTTGTCCTTGCCGGTGAAGGTGATGTCGAAGGCCTTGGCGAAGCCGTCCCCAAAGTAGTGGGAGGTGCCGCCCTGGAGGGCCTTGCGGTCGTGCATCATGCACTCCACGGTGTAGGTGGCCTCGGCGCCGGAGAACTTCTCCTTATCGGTCTTGCGGCCCTTCACCACGGGGATGGCCAGCACGTCGCGGAAGAAGTCGGCGTAGATATTGAACATGCGCTCGGTCTCGGCCACGGCCTCCTCGGCGGTGGCGTGCATGGTGTGGCCCTCCTGCCAGAGGAACTCCCGGTGGCGCAGGAAGGGGCGGGAGGTCTTCTCCCAGCGCAGCACGCTGCACCACTGGTTGTACAGCTTGGGCAGGTCCCGGTGGGAGTGGATGATATTGGCGTAGTGCTCACAGAACAGGGTCTCGGAGGTGGGGCGGATGCAGTAGCGCTCCTCCAGCTTGTCCCCGCCGCCGTAGGTCACCCAGGCGCACTCGGGCGCGAAGCCCTCCACGTGGTCCTTCTCCCGCTGGAGCAGGGACTCGGGGATCAGCATGGGCAGGTATACGTTCTCGTGCCCGGTCTTTTTAAATTCCCCGTCCAGGATGTGCTGGATGTTCTCCCAGATGGCGTAGCCGTAGGGGCGGTAGATGAACATGCCCTTGATGCTGGAGTAGTCGATGAGCTCGGCCTTCTTACACACGTCGGTGAACCACTTGGCGAAGTCCACCTCCATGTCGGTGATCTGCTCCACCTGCTTTTTGTCCTGTGCCATATCTATTCTCAATCCTTTATCCGATAATCGTTGGGGTGTCGGAGACCATTTTATGCATTCCCGGGGGAAATGTCAACCGTATAGAAGGTGAAAAAAACGGCAAACTGAACGGGAGGTGATGATCGGTTTGCTTTGTGTGGGCATTTGGGAACGGGACGAGGGGATTTACGAGGCGGTGGCCCCCCGCTGCGCCGGGCTGGAGGTGGACTTCCTCCGTGGGCGGCACCCGGCGGATCTGGCCGCCCCCGATCTGGATCTGCTGGCCGTGTCGCCGGGGGCCACAGGCTGGGCGGGGGCCGGGGCGGTGAACGCCCGCACGGTGCTGCTGCCCGGCGCCGCCGGGCCCCTGGCCAGGACGCTGCGCACCCCCTGCGCCGTCAGCTACGGCACCTCCCCCAGGGACACCCTGACCTTCTCCAGCCTGGAGGGGGACAAGATCTGCCTGTCCCTCCAGCGGGAGCTGGTGTGCCTCACCGGCGGGGTGTGCGAGCAGCAGGAGCTGGTGCTCCCCTTCCCGCCGGGGCTCTCCCCCCTGCCCTTCCTGTGCGCGGCGGGGGTGCTGCTGCTGCTGGGCATGAGCCCGGAGCGGGTCATGGAGCGCTGGGATCCGTAGCCAAAGACAGAGCGGGGCGCCCCGGCCGGGGCGCCCCGCTCTGCTTTTGTTTTCCTAGGTGCGGATGATGATGGTGGCGCTGAAGTTGGCGCCGGTGTAGCCGCCGAAAATCTGCAGGGTGTCCCCCGTCTCCAGCGTGCGCAGGGAGAGGGAGCCGCCGCTGGACTCGCGGATCTCCGCGTCGTCGGCGTAGATGGTGATGGTGCTGTTGTTGCTGGTCTGGAGGAGGATGGTGCCCTCCCTGGTGTTGACGTAGAGCACCTTGCCGGTGATCTGGTTGCTGGTGTCGGCGCTCTTGTCCACCTCGATGGCGATCACCTGGTTGCCGTCCACCACAAGGGAGACCTTGTAGTTGGGCTTGAGGGCGTACAGGGAGATGGGGCTGCCGTCCTGGGTGACGCTGATGCCCTCGCTGACGGTGTAGGTGACCTCGCTGCCGTCGCTGAGGGTCAGATCCAGGGTCACGCCGCCGCTCTCCAGGGTGATGCGGTCGATGGTGCCGCTCATGTTGGCCTCCTGGGCCGTGGCGTTCACGGCGGACACCCGGTTGTAGCGGATGGTGAGCTTCACGGTGTCGCCGCTGCGCAGCTTGTCGATGGAGCTGTTGCGGTCGTTGCGGGTGATCTCGGGCAGGTCGCTCATATCCACCTTGTAGCTGATGACGGTGCCGTTGGACTGCTTGACCTCCAGTGTGGTGTAGGGGGTGCCGTAGGTGATGTTGGAGAGCACGCCCTCCACGGTGGTGGAGCCGGGGTAGGCGTCCAGCAGGGCCACCTCGCCGCCGGACAGGCGCAGGGTGACGAACCAGCCGTTGGTGACCTTGTTGAAGTCCACCGTCTCGCCCTCGTACTGCACCACGGCCCCGTCGGCCATGTTGTAGGTGACCGATTTGCCGGTGGAGAAGTTGTTCACCGTGACGGTATTGGGGTACTTGGCGTAGCTGGTGCCCCGGATGGAGCCCTGGATGTACTCGGTGACGGTGTCCACCGCGGCGGAGACCACGGCGTTGTCCTCGTTGGAGATGCGCAGGTTTACGTAGTCCCCGGCGTAGGCGGTGTTCAGCTTGCCCAGGATGCCGTTGACCATAATGCTGGCCCCGGTGGGCACGTTGTAGACCTCGGTGACGCCGTTGAAGCCGGTGACGCTGATGGTGTTCATGGTGCCCACGCTCACGTTCACCGCGTCGATGATGCCCGCCACCTCGCGGGTGCCGCCGGACAGGCGCAGGGCGGACAGGTGGCCCAGCTCGTCCACCATGCAGGTGGCGTCGGTGTAGCCGGCCTCCAGGTCGATGAGGGAGCGGTCGCCCACGTCGTTGCCCACCTGGACCTGGGTGAAGCGGTCGATGCTCAGCACGCGGCTGGCGCCGCCGCTGATGAGGGTGATGCCCTCCTCGGTCAGGGTGGAGACGCTGCCGGTGTAGGTGGTCAGGCTGCCGCCCAGGCGCACCGACTCGGGGATGCCCTTGCCGTTGAGGTTCACGCGGGCGTACTTGCCCGCCTTGAGGGCGGTGGTGGAGGAGAGCAGGTTGTTCTCGTACACCTTCACGTCGGCGGACAGGGAGACCGAGGCGGGCTCCGCGTCCAGGGGGCTGGTGAGGGTGAGCACGGTGACCCCCTTGTCCCCGGCGGTGACGGCGGCGATGTTGCCCGCCACCCACTTGTAGCTGGTGTAGGCGGGCAGCTCCACGGACACGCCCTGCTCCTTCATCACGTCCAGGGCCCGGCGCAGCATGGTGGCCATGGCCGCGCGGGTGACGGAGCCCTTGGGGTCGAACTGGTTCTTGTCGTTGCCCTTGATGACGCCGTACATGTTCAGCAGGTAGACGTAGGGCTGGAGGGAGGCGGAGATCAGCGCCGTGTCGTTGAAGCTCAGGCTGTAGGAGGCTTGGCTCTGGGCCAGGGGCTCCAGCTGCATGGCCCGCACCAGGTACAGGCACAGGTTCTCGCGGCTGATCTCCTTGTTGATGGCGCCCGAGTTGCACATGGCGGAAAGCTCGGTCTCCGAGATAATGCCGGTGGCCAGGCAGATGGCCATCTCCTCGCTGGCCCAGGAGACCATGCTCTCGGGCAGGATCTTCTTGAGCGCGGCCGCGTAGTCCTTGGCCAGGGCGGTCTTGGTGGTCAGGTCCAGGTTGGTGGCCCGGGCGCAGAAGAGCAGCGCCTCGGCGGCGCTCATCTTGGCGTCGGGCTTAAAGGTGTTGTCCGAGTAGCCCTTGATGATGCCCTGGGTGGCCAGGTACTCGATGTCGGCCTTGGCCCAGTGGCCGGTCAGGTCGCTGAACGAGACGGCCGAGGCGGGCGCCGCCCATAGTGTCAGGACCATAACCAGCGCCAGCGCCGTAGCGGTCAAACGTCTGAATTTCATTGCGCACCTCCATATTACGTGCTTGCGTCTTCATAGCTACCACAAATTATAGCGGCTCGGCGGTCAAATTGCAACAGCTACCAAATATTTAAGGCCGCGGCGCGGGAGCTTTCCCGCGCCGCGGCCCTGGTTTTTTCCTATGCCGCCCTCGCCTCGGCCGGGATCTCAAAGTCCTCAGCGGCGTTGAAGCCGGAGCAGGTCATGGTCATGCGCATCTGCTCCACCGCCAGGCCGTCGGCGTCCCCGGCGGACCCGTCCACGGCGCCCACCAGCCGGGTCAGCACCTGGTTCATCAGCGCGGTCATGTCCATCTCGTACTGCACCGGGTAGCCGCTCTTCTGGTCAATCCACAGGGAGCAGGGCAGATCGGGCAGGTCGCTATAGATCTCCTTGAGCTTCTCCGCGTCCATCTCACTGGACAGGTTCAGGGAGTCCAGCGCGTCCAGCGCGCCGGAGGCGCGCAGCACCTGCTCCATGTCCTTGCCCTTGATGACCCCGTCGTAGCGGTCGGCCGGGGCGCCGTTCACGTCCCCGCTGCCCGCCTGGGTGAAGCTCTCGCTGCTGTCCAGGTAAAATTCCAGGTTCTCCTGGGCGTCGTACTGGCCCAGATCCTCCAGCGCCACCGACTGGCTCTGCCAGCTGGCGCCGTCGGTGATGTACATGTTGTAGGCGTCCCCCTCCTGGGCGGCGTACATGGTCATGGACATCATGGGCTCCTGGTTGTCCAGCCCCGCGCCGGTGAAATCCAGGCTCACCGCCACCTCCGCCTTGAGCTTCAGCGGGTCGGTGAAGGTGACGATCTCCATGCGCATGCGCTCGGCCAGGGTGATGGCCGCCGCGTCGGTGCCGCTGGGCACCTGGAAGGCCATGTCCATCACCACGTCGGACTCCATGCTCTTGACGTCCTGCAGCCTCTCCTGGGCGGCCTGGACCGGGTCCTGGGTGGTGGTCTCCCCGCAGGCCGCCAGGGACAGCGCGAGACAAGCCGCCAGGGCGGCGGCGGTGATTCTGTTTCGTTTCATGATATGTCTGTTCCTTTCCTCTTGGATACCGCGATCATACCACAGCGGGCCGGGAACAGTCTTTACAAAGAGGATACAAATGACGGCCGCGCCCCTGCCAGCAGGGCCTCCACCTCGTCCCGTCCGGGCACGCTGGGGATGCCGCCCCGCCGCTGGGTGGACAGCCCGGCCGCCGCGCAGGCGAAGCGGGCGACGTCCGCAAGCTCCTCCCGCTCCAGCGCCTCCGGGGCCTTGCCCAGCTCCAGCAGGCGGCACACCGCCGCGCCGCCGAAGATGTCCCCCGCGCCGGTGGTGTCCACCGGCCGGATGCCGGCCGGGGCCGGGACCGTGCAGGAATGCCGCCGGGTGGCGCAGTAACAGCCCCCCGGCCCCAGGGTGACGAAGGCCAGCGCCACGCCGTACTCCTCCAGCAGGATGCGGGCGGTGCGCTCCGGCCCGGCGGAGAAGAGGAACTCCCCCTCCTCCCCGCTCAGCTTTACCACGTCGGCCTGCCCCATGCCCCACAGCATCTGGCGCCTGGCCTCGGCCAGATCCCGCCAGAGGGGGCGGCGCAGGTTGGGGTCGAAGGTGACCAGCTTTCCGCCCGCCCGGGCGCAGGCCGCCGCCGCCCGGGCGCAGGCCGCCGCCGCCCGGGTGGCGGCCCGGGCGGGCTCGTCGGTGAGGGAGAGGGAGCCGAAGTGAAAGCAGTGCGCCTCTCCGATGAGCCCGAAGTCCACCTCCCCGGCCCGCAGCAGGGTGTCCGCCCCCGGCTTGCGGGCGAAGGAGAAGGTCCGCTCGCCCCGCCCGTCCAGGGTGACGAAGGCCAGGGTGGTGAAGGCCTCCGGGTCCTCCACCACTCCCCGCGTCTCAATCCCCGCCCGGCGCAGGGTGTCCAGCAGCAGCGCGCCGAAGGCGTCCGCCCCCACCTTGCCGATCAGGGCGGTTTTCGCCCCGTATTTGGCCAGGGCGGCCAGGAAATTGGCGGGCGCGCCGCCGGGCTGGGCCCGGAGGACGGGATACCCGTCCTCCCCCGCCCCCTCGGCGGCAAAGTCGATCAGCAGCTCGCCCAGCGCCACCACGTCCGGCATGATTATCCCTCCCCTTCCACCGCCGCCGGGTACTCGTTGCACAGCAGGCGGTAGGGGGGCTCGTCCTCCTCGATGTCCGGGAAGCGGCCCATCTCCTCCAGGAAGCGGTTGTCCGTGTTGTCGTCGTTGCACTGGCTCACCTCGCCGATGAGCACCCGCCCCGTGCCCTCCTTGGCCCAGAAGGCGTGGTACATGCCGTGAGTCAGGGTGGCGCTCTGTCCCGGCGCCAGCTCCAGCACCGTCCCGGCGGGGACGGTGCGCGCCACCCCGTCGCAGACCACCTGCACGGCGTTCACGCGGTCCAGCCCGCCGTCGGGCGCGGCGTTGTAGAGCTGCATACACAGCACGCCGCCTCCCCGGTTGATGATGTCCTCCATCTTCTTCCAGTGGAAGTGCATGGGACAGACCTGATCCTCCTCGCTGATCAGCAGCTTTTCCGCGTAGGGCTTTTCGTAGCGGGGATCGTTCTGGTTGCCGTTGCGCAGGGTCACCAGCACCAGCCCCACCCGGTCGAAGTCGTCCAGGCCGTAGTCCGTGATGTCCCAGCCCAGCATGTTGTCCCGGATTTCATCGCATTCCCGTCCCCTGTCCGCCCAGTCCTCCGGCGTCCAGCGCGCGAAGGGGGGCAGAGCGAAGCGGAAGGATGCGATGAACTCCTCCGCCCGCCGGATCACCGCGTTGATCTCGCTGCGTTTCATAGCGACCTCTCCTTATATTAAATTGTATATTCCGTCTGTTATTTCCGCCCCCGCGCCGCCAGGAACCCGAAGGCCGTGCCGGCCACGCCGCCCACCAGGTGCATGAAGTGGGCCACGTTGTCCCGCACGAACAGGGCGGCGTAGACCTCCTGGCCCAGGTAGAGCACGGCCACCAGGATGAGGGTCAGGGGGATGGAGCCCTCGCGCATCCCCGACAGTGAGGAGAGCATAATGAGCATGAACACGATGCCGCTGGCCCCCAGCAGAGCCGTTCCGGGGAAGAGCAGGCACTGGAGCAGGCCGGAGATGAGTGCCGTGAGCAGCACCCCCGCCAGCAGGATTTTGCTGCCGTACTTCTCCTCCATGGGCGGACCCACCACCAGCATCAGCACCATATTGCCCGTGAAGTGCTCGTACCCGCTGTGGCCCAGGATGTGGCCGAAGAGCCGCACGTAGCCCAGCGGATCGGCCGGCGAGGTCCGGTAGACCGAGAACAGGGCCCCCGTGGTCCAGCCCCCGGTCAGCTTCCCCAGCACCAGGGCCGCCAGCGAGAGCAGGAACAGCGTGAGGATTACCGGGGCGTTGTAGTGGATTTTTTTCAGGGCCTTCACCGGGCGCTCCCCCCTTTTCCTGTAGTATAGCATAAAAGCGGGGCGGATGCACCAGCATCCGCCCCGCTTTTTCTCAGGATTAGGCGTCGGCCCGCCGCGCCAGGGTGGGGCAGGCGGAAACACAGCGCAGGCACAGGGTGCAGCGCTGGGGGTCGGTCACATGGGGGTCGGCGGGGGAGATGGCGTGCTCCGGGCAGGCGGCGGCGCAGGCGCCGCAGGCTACGCACCCCTCCCCCACGGCGGGAGGGCGCACGGGGCGCATACGCTCGTCCGCCGCGCTCCGGGGCAGCGGGTGGATCTCCGCCCCGCCCTCCAGGCACCCGGCGATGCGCCCCAGCCCCTCCAGCAGCATGCTGCGGGGGCAGGCGCAGTTGATGCGGATGAACCCCCCGCCCCCCGCGCCGAAGCGCTCGCCGCACTCCAGCAGGATTTTACCCCGCTCCACCAGCTCCCGCTCCAGGGCCGGGCCGTCGGAACGGTAGGCCGACACGTCCACCCAGGCCAGGTAGAGCCCCTCGGGCACGCGGAAGCGGGCGCGGGGCAGCCGCCGGCGCAGAAAGTCCGCCAGCAGCTCCATGCTGCCGTCCAGATAGGCCCGCAGCGTGTCCACCCAGGCGTCCCCGCATTCGTACGCGGCCTGGGTGGCCGCGATGGACAGGGGGTTGGCCAGCTGGGGCACGCCGTCGATCCCCTCCAGCGCCTTCCGGTGTTCCGCGCTGGGGATGACGATGTTGGACAGGCCCATGCCCGCCAGGTTGAAGGTCTTGCTGGGGGCGGTGCAGGTGATGATGAACTCCTCACCGGGGAACAGGGCGGCCACGGGGGTGTAGCCGCACCCCGTCCGGGTGAGGTCGCCGTGGATCTCGTCGGAGACGAGGACCACGCCGCAGCGCCTGCACAGCTCCCCCACCCGGGCCAGCTCCTCCCGGCTCCACACCCGGCCGGTGGGGTTGTGGGGGTTGCAGAAGAGCAGCAGCTTGTTTTCCGGCCGGGCCAGCTTCTCCTCCAGATCCGCGAAGTCCAGGGTGTAGTACCCGTCCCGCTCGGCCAGGGGGCTGTTGACCACGGTGCGGCCGGTGGCCTGGATGGTGTTGAAGAAGGGGTAGTACACCGGCATGTTGATGACCACGCCGTCCCCCGGCCCGGTCAGCGCCAGGATCAGGCTCTTGATGGCGGGCACCACGCCCTTGGTGACCACCACGCTGTCCGAGTGGATATACCAGCCGTAGCGGCGCTGGTACCAGCCGCACACCGCCCGGAAGTAGCGGGGGCAGATGTAGCTGCTGTAGCCCAGGACGGGGCTGCGGTCCAGCCGCTCCCGGATGGCCCCGATGATCTCGGGGGCGCAGGCGAAGTCCATGTCGGCCACCCACATGGGGATGGTGTCCCCGTCGGCCTCGGGCTGGACGAAAAAGGAGAAGTCCCACTTGGCGCTGTTGGTGCCCCGGCGCTCCAGGACACGGTCGAAATCGTACATCTATGCGTTCACCCTCTCCGGCCGCGCCAGCAGCCGTTTTGTGGTCTCGATCAGCACCGCCATGGACACGGGCAGCGCGTCCTCGTCCAGGTCGAATTTGGGGTGGTG
This sequence comes from Oscillospiraceae bacterium, assembly GCA_022846095.1. NCBI lineage: Bacteria > Bacillati > Bacillota > Clostridia > Eubacteriales > Oscillospiraceae > Oscillospiraceae bacterium. Next base: position 3,307,276 of record AP025583.1, read on the forward strand.
CCCCCCGTAGACGATGCCCTTGGCCTCGTTTTTCACGCCGTACATGAAGAAGCTGGAGGGGATGGCGTTGGCGTACCAGGCGAAGTCCTCGCAGCCGGTGGAGGGCTCCGGCGCCAGGAAGACGCCCCGCTCCCCCACCACCGCCCGGGCCGCCTCCAGCACCGTATCGGTGACGGATTTGTCGTTGGAGAAGGAGGGGTACAGGGCCGTGCGCTCGAAGCGGCAGGTGCAGCCGTTCATGGCGCAGATATGCCCCGCGGCGGAGTCCATGCAGGAGATCACCCGCTCCCGCACCCCCTCGTCGAAGGTGCGCACGGTGCCCGACACCACCGCCCGGCCGGGCAGCACGTTCTTGGTGCCCGGCTCCCCGGCCTGCACCGAGCACACCGAGAGCACCGCGCTCTGCATGGGGTCGATGCGCCGGGAGAGCACGGTGTGCCAGGCGGCGACGATCTGGCCCGCGGTGAGGACCACGTCGCTGCCTTCGTGGGGACTGCACCCGTGGGTCCCCCTGCCCTCCACAATCAGGTCGAACACGTCTCCGCTGGCGCAGGTCTGGCCGTATTTGCCCAGAATCTGCCCGGTTGAGGTGTAGGTGCTCTGGTGGGCCCCCACCATATAGTCCACGCCGTCCAACGCGCCCGACTCCAGGATGAGCTTGGCCCCGCCGGGGGCGGGGCCCTCCTCGGCGGGCTGGAAGACGAATTTCACCGTCCCCCGCAGGCCCTCCCGGTGCCGGGACAGGTAGCGGGCCACCCCCAGCAGGGCGGCGGTGTGGCCGTCGTGCCCGCAGGCGTGGCACACCCCGTCGTTCCGGGAGCGGTAGGGCACGTCCTTTTCGTCCTGCATGGGCAGCGCGTCCATGTCGGCCCGCAGGGCCACCGTGGGGCCGGGCAGGCCGGTATTCAGCACGCCGATGACCGCCGTCTCCGCCGGGCAGAAGCCGGTGAGCACCTCCAGCCCGAAGCTGTCCAGCAGGCTGCGCACGATGCCGGAGGTGCGCTTCTCCTGAAAGCCCAGCTCGGGGTACATGTGGAAATCCCGCCGCCAGCGGATCACGTCGCTGCGGTAGGGGGAGAGCTCTTCCAAAAGGCTCATGGCTGTTCCTCCTCTCAGACCAGGGTACAGGCCACGAAGTGGCCCGGCCCCACCTCACGCAGCGCCGGGTCGGCCTCCCGGCAGGCGGCGGTGGCGTGGGGGCAGCGGTTGGCGAACCGGCAGCCCGGCTTGGGGTCCACGGGGGAGCTGATCTCCCCCCTGAGCACCACCCGCTCCCGCCTGCGGTGGATGCTGGGGACGGGGATGGCGGCCAGCAGGGCCTGGGTATAGGGGTGGGTGGGGTGGGCAAAGAGCTCCTCCACCGGGGAGCGCTCCACGATCTGCCCCAGGTACATCACCGCGATGTCGTCGGCAAAGTGGTTGACCACGCTCAGGTTATGGGTGATGAAAATGTAGGTCAGGTTGCGCTGGGCCTGGAGCTCCTGCATCAGGTTGAGGATCTGGGCCTGGATGGACACGTCCAGGGCGGACACCGGCTCGTCGCAGACGATGAACTTGGGGTCCACCGACAGGGCCCGGGCGATGCCGATGCGCTGGCGGCGGCCGCCGTCCAGCTCGTGAGGGTAGGCGTTCACCAGCCGCTCGGCCAGCCCCACCGTCTCCATCAGGGCGAAGACCTTGTCCAGCTCCTCCCCCCGCCCGCCCGACATGCCGGCCAGGCGCATGGGCTCGGCGATGGACTCGCTCACCGTCCTGCGGGGGTCCAGGGAGGAGAAGGGGTCCTGGAATATCATCTGCATCTCCCGGCGCTGGCGGCGCAGGGCCGGGCCCTTGAGGGCGCGGATGTCCTTCCCCTCGAAGAGGATCTCCCCCTCGGTGGCCTCCAGCAGCCGCAGCACTACCCGGCCTGTGGTGGACTTGCCGCAGCCCGACTCCCCCACCACGCCCAGGGTGCGCCCGCGCCCGATGGAGAAGTTCACGTCGTCCACGGCGTGGAGGGTGCCCCGCTTGGTCTTGAAGTACTTTTTGAGGTGCCTGACCTCCAGCAGCGTATCCGCGTTCATCGCTCCACCTCCCTGCATTTGCCCCGGTTTTCCGCCCGGTAGAGGTGGCACTCCACGTAGTGGGTGGGGCTGAGATCGATCCGGGGCGGCTTTTCGGCCCCGCAGCAGGGCAGGGCGTAGTCGCAGCGGGGGCAGAAGGCGCAGCCCGCGGGCAGGTTGCTGGGGTCGGGCATCAGGCCCCGGATGGGCTTCAATTTGGCCTGCCGCGTCTCGATATTGGGCAGGGAGTTGAACAGCCCCTCGGTGTAGGGGTGCTTGGTGCGGTCGAAGATGTCCTCCAGGGCGCCGTGCTCCACGATGCGCCCGGCGTAGACCACCGACACCTCGTCGCAGATCTCCGCCACGATGCCCAGGTCGTGGGTGATCATGATGATGGCCGTGTCGTACTGGGCTTTCAAATCCTTCATCATCTCCAGCACCTGGGCCTGGATGGTCACATCCAGGGCGGTGGTGGGCTCGTCGGCGATGAGCAGGCTGGGGTTGCAGGCCAGGGCGATGGCGATGACCACCCGCTGCTTCATGCCGCCGGAGAACTGGTGGGGGTACTCGCCGCCCCGGTCCCGGGGGATGCCCACCTTCTCCAGCATGTCCCCGGCGGCGGCCAGGGCCTCCTTCTCGGAGCAGCCGCGGTGGATGGCCACCACCTCGGCGATCTGCTCCTCCACCGTCATTACCGGGTTGAGGGAGGTCATGGGGTCCTGGAAGATCATGGACACCTTGTCCCCCCGTATGCGCTCCATCTCCTTCTCGGGCAGGGTGAGCACGTCCACCCCGTCCAGCAGGATCCGCCCCCCCTCGATGACGCCGGGGGGATTGGGCACCAGGTTTAATATGGCCAGGCCCGTGGTGGTCTTGCCCGCGCCGGTCTCCCCCACCAGGCCCAGGGTCTTGCCCTTGTCCACCGACAGGGACAGGCCGTTGATGGCGTGGACCGTCTCCTGGTCGCTTCGGAAGCTGACCGCCAGATCTTCGATTTCCAGTGTTTTCATGTCGCTCCCCCCTTACTTCAGCCTGGGGTCCAGGGCGTCGCGCAGGCCGTCCCCCAGCAGGTTGAGCGCCAGGATGGTCAGCATGATGGCGATGCCCGGGAAGATGGTGATATAGCTGCTGTCCCGGATAAAGGTGCGCCCGCCGGAGAGCATGGCCCCCCACTCCGGGGCGGGCGGCAGCACGCCGATGCCCAGGAAGCTGAGGGAGGAGGTGGCCAGGATGGCGTAGGCCACCCGCAGGGTGAACTGCACGATGATGGGGGCCAGGCAGTTGGGGATGATGTGCCGGAGGATGATGGCGAACTCCGTGCACCCCGCCGCCCGGGCCGACTCCACGAACTCCTGGTCCTTCAGGGTGATGACCGAGGCCCGCACCACCCGGGCGAATTTGGCCACGTTGGACACGCCGATGGCGAAAATCAGGTTGGCCGTGGAGGTGCCGAAGGCCGCGATAATCGCCATGCACAGCAGGATGGCGGGCACGGCCAGCACGATGTCCAAAAGGCGCATGATGACGTTGTCCACCTTGCCGCCGTAATACCCGGCCACCGCGCCAAGCAGGCCGCCGATGACCACGCCCACCACCACCGAGGCGAAGCCCACGATGAGGGAGATGCGGGTGCCGTGGACCAGGCGGGCGAAGATGTCCCGCCCGTACTCGTCGGTGCCGAACCAGTGGGCGCCGCTGGGCCCCTGGAGCCGCCCGGCGATGTCCTGCTTGATGACCACCGTGTCGTAGTCGGCGATCACGTCGGCAAAGATGGCGATGAGGAGGAAGACCACCAGGATGGCCAGGCCCAGCATGGCCATCTTGTTCTTGGTCAGCCTGCGCCAGGCCTCCGCCGCCTGGCTCTTCTTTTTGTACTTTTTCCGCAGATCCGCTGTGGATGCCGTTTCCATACCCCGCGCCTCCTCTCTACTTGAATTGGGACTTGATCCTGGGGTCGATGTAGGCGTACAGGATGTCCACCGCCAGGTTCACGATGGAGAAGCAAACTGAGAAAATCAGGGTGCAGGCCAGCACCATGGGGGTGTTCTTCTGGGTGATGGCGGTGTAGCACAGCCGCCCGATGCCCGGCCAGGAGAAGACGGTCTCGGTGAGCACCGCGCCGCCCAGGGCCGTGCCGATCTCCAGGCCGATGGCGGTGACGGTGGGGATCATGGCGTTGCGCATGGCGTGGCGGCGGATGACCGCCTTGCGGGGCACGCCCTTGGCCCGGGCCGTGCGGATGTAGTCCTGGCGGATGACCTCCAGCATGGAGGACCGGGTGGTGCGGGCGATGACCGCCATGGAGGCCACCGCCACGGTGATGGCGGGCATGATGTAGCTGGTCCAGCCCACCGATCCGCCGGAGGGCAGCCATCCCAGGGTGACGGAGAACAGGAGGATCATCATCAGGCCCAGCCAGAAGGGGGGCATGGAGATGCCCAGCAGGGCGAAGACCATGCTCAGCCCGTCCAGCAGGGAGTTCTGCTTCATGGCGGACAGGATGCCGATGGGCACCGAGATCAACACCGCCAGGGCCATGGCCAGCAGGGCCAGCTTCACCGTGTAGGGAAAGCAGGCGGAGATCTCCCTCATCACCGGCTGGCCCGTGATGTAGCTGGTGCCGAAGTCCCCCCGCAGCAGCCCGCCCATGTACCGGACGTACTGCACCAGCACCGGCTTGTCCAGGCCCATCTCCTGCCGGAGCTGGGCCACCGACTCCTCGGTGGCGGCGTTGCCCAGCTGCATCCGCGCCGGGTCGCCGGGGGAGAAGCTCATGATGAAGTAGATGAGGAACGTCACGCCGATGATCACCGGGATCAGCGCCAGGAGCCGTTTCAGCGTATATTTGAGCATAAAAACCTCCTCCAGTCGTTGGTATCCGGGCCCTATTTGATGCGGATGAGGTTGAAGTTCACGTCGCCCATGGGATCCAGCACGCCGTCGAAGCTGAGCTTGCTGCTGCCGCCCATGATGAGCACCCGGCTGTACAGGGGCACCCAGGGGGCCGCCTCCATGCCCAGGCGGTGGATCTGCCCGTAGTACCCCGCCCGCTCGGCCTCGTCGATGGTGGAGGCGCCCTGGGCGATTAGAGCGTCGATCTCAGGGTCGGAGAAGTAGGAGACGTTGTTCATGGAGCCGGTGCCCAGCAGGGCGGAGAAGAAGCGGTCGGGGTCGGAGGAGGTGGTGAAGCCGATGAGGCAGCAGTCGTGTCCGCCGCTGTACATCAGATCCATAAACGCGCCGATGTCCATGTTGTTGACGATGCAGTTGACCCCGATGTCGTTCAGGTTGCTCTGGATGACGGGGGACACCCGGTCGGTGCCGTAGGAGGAGATGGTCACGGTGAGCTCACCGGGGCCGTAGCCCGCCTGGGCCAGCAGCTCCTTGGCCTTTTCGGGGTTATAGCCGTAGGTGTCGTTGGGCACGTAGCCCAGCACGCCGCTGGGGGTGAAGCTGTCCAGGATCTGGCCGTGGCCGTTCTCCGCCACCACCAGGATGGACTGCTTGTCCAGGGCGTAGTTCATCATCTGGCGCAGGGTCCGGTCGGCGAAGGGGCCGGAGACGGTGTTCAGCGCCACGTAGTTGATGTTGTTGGCCACCGTCTCGATGAGGGTCAGGTTGGGGTTGTCCTGCACCCGGCTGTAGTCCACGGTGTCCAGGGTGGTCACCAGATCCACCTCCCCGGTCTCCAGGGCGATGGTGCGGCTGGTGCTCTCGGGGATGATGCGGATCAGCAGGGTCTGGAAGGCGGAGGCCTTCTCCTGGTCGAAGTAGCCGTCGTAGCGCTCCAGGGTGATGTGGTCGCCGGGCTGGTGCTCCACGAATTTGTAGGGCCCGGAGCCGTTGATGGCGGTAAAGTCCCCGGAGTCGATCTGGGCCTTGGACAAAATCGCGCAGCCCGAGTGGACCATGTTGCTGATCAGGGGGGCGAAGGGGGCCTGGGTGACGATCTTCACCGTGTAGTCGTCCACCACCTCGATGTGGTCGATCTTGTCCAGCACGTAGGCCACGTTGGGGGACTCCATAGCCCGGTCCAGGCTGGCCTTCACGTCCTCGGCCTTCATCTCGCTGCCGTCCTGGAAGGTGATGCCCTTTTTAATGGTGATGACCAGCTCGGTGTCGGTCTCGTAGCTCCAGGTATCCGCCGCGTCGGCGATGACGTTGCCCGCCGCGTCGTAGGTGAACAGGCGGCTGGTGAGCATGTTGGTCACCAGGGCGGAGAAGGTGTCGTTGTGTCCGGCGGGGTCGATGGAGGAGATGTCGTTGCCGATGGCGACGGTGAGCGTGGTCTTGGAGGGATCGCCCGGGGCCTGGGTGCCGGGGTTGGGGGCGGGGTCCTGCGCGCCGCTGCCGCCGCAGCCGGAGAGCACCCCGGCGCACAGCGCCAGGGCAAGAGCGAGGGCCAACAGTTTCCTTCGGTTCATATTCGTTCCTCCTTATCGTATGTCGTGTTTCCTCAGGCGTGGGCTTCAAACACCAAAAACAGGTTGAGGGCCTCGGAGGCGTCCACCACCAGCGCCTGTCCCGCCTCATGGCAGTCCAGGCCGGAGGCGGCGGCGCAGGCGCGCAGCTTTGCCATGTCCTCCACCGAGAAGCGGATCCCCGTCACGCAGCTGCGCTCCGGGTCCACCTTCACGCCGAAGCGCGCCTCCAGCTCCTCCGGGCCGGCAACGGTCACGTCGTTGACGCAGGGGTGGACGGGGCAGTCGCCCCGGATGAGATCGCAGGTCTTCTCCAGCCGTCCGGCCGCCGCCACGGCCTCCTCCCCGTCCGGGATGCAGAGGTAGAACTCCTCCATGGCCCAGACCGTGTTGGGGTGGGGGTCGGGGCGCTCCAGGTAGATGAGCTCCGGGGTCACCTGCCGCACCAGGGCGCTCTCGCTCAGGGGGAAGAGCTGGGTGGCCAGGTAGGCCCCCCGGAAGGAGGCGGTGTACTCCGCCCCGTCCACCAGGGCCGGGCGGCTGAAGTCCATCACCGGCATGGCCATCTCATAGCCCGCCTCCACCAGGCGCCGGTAGCTCCCGTCGGGGTCGTCGCTCCAGAAGATGAAGGCGTGCAGCCCCGCGTCCGACGGGAAGAAGCCGTAGCGCTCCCCCTCCTTGGGGGCGTAGCCCTCCAGGTAGTTCTTGCGGAACATGTAGTGCTTGCCGTCCCGGCTGTAGAAGCCCAGGGCTCCGAATACGCCGTTCAGGATGTCCAGCTGCTTGCAGTACACGGTGACGTGGTCGATGGCGACGTTGGCATGAATCTCCATAACACTCAATCCTTTCTCTGCCTGCCGTGTTGATTTCGGAAGTCCGCGCCCAGGCGCAGGGCGTCCCACGCGTCGGGCAGCAGCCTGGAGTAGTGGAGGAAGGCGTGCATCACGCCCGGGTAGACCTTGTACTCCACGGTGAGGCCCTTGTCCTTCAGGATCTCGTACAGGGCGGTGGAGTTGTCGATGAGCGGGTCGGCGTCCCCGCACACCAGCAGCGTGGGCGGGATGCCGAAGGTGAGGTCGTTGTCCATCAGGTCGTAGTAGGGGCTTTTCAAATCCTCGGGTTTGATGTAGCCCTCGTCGTAGAAGCCCATGGACTCCCGCATGAGGCCGTCAATCTCGTTGCCGTAGAGCCGCAGGGAGATGGAGTCCCGCATCCCGTAGGCCCCGTAGTAGAGCAGCAGGGAGGTGATATAGGAATTGTCCCCGTCCTCGTCCCGCAGGTAGAGGTTGGCCGCCAGGGCCAGCGTGGCCCCGCCCGAGTCCCCCGCCAAGCACAAATCCGCCCCGTCCAGGCCGAAGTCTCCGCCGTGCAGGTGGAAGTAGCGGGTGACGGCCACCGTCTCGTCTACCTGGACCGGGAACATGAACTCCGGGGCCAGGCGGTAGTCCACGCCGATCACCACCGCGCCCGATGCGTCGGCCAGGATGCGCATCATCCGGCTGTGGGTGTCGTTGTTCCCCAGGTAATAGCCCCCGCCGTGCAGGAAGACGATCGCGGGCAGCCCCTCCCCCAGCCTGGGGTAGTGCAGCCGCACCGGGATGTCCCCGTGGGGGCCTGGCACCACCGCCTCCACCACCTTGACGGGCTGGGGGCCGCCCTCGTTCCAGTAGGCCCGCTCGTCCACGTAGTCCTGCCGCCAGTCCTCGGTGGGCGGCTGCTGCCTGGCCTGGATGGTCCTGACCACCTCCAGCATCTGGGGGCTGATCTTTTTGTAGATGTCGTACTTGTTTTTGAGCATGTCCCCGGTTCCTCCTTCTAATTGTTTTAGTGCCAAACTAATTAGGTAAAAAAGAGCCGCCGCCCCGCCCGGCGGCATGATGCGCCACTTAGTTTTGCTGTCAAACATTTTCGCCATAATCATACCCTCTGCGATCCCGTTTGTCAAGCCTTTTTCATAAAATATCTCCCGCGCCCGTTTTTATTTTTGTGCATTTCGTCAGTGCCCCAGACGGTAGCGGATCAGGCGGCTGAGAATCTCGTCGCAGTCGGCGATGGCCTCGTCGGACAGGTCGGACATCTGGTCCAGGATGACCTTGTAGTTGATCCGGTCGTACTCCTTGTGGTACTCCGCCACCCGGCGCCCCTTCTCCGTGGTCACCAGCTCGTAGCGCCTTGAATCCTCGCTGGCGCGGCGCTTCTCCACCAGGCCTTTGCCCACCAGCTTGTCCACCATCAGCGAGGTGGAGCCCTTGGTGCGGAAGGTCTGCTCCGCCAGCTCCCCCAGGCTCAGCCCCGGACGCTCATAGATGGCCTTGAGGGTGTGCACCTCGTTCATATAGAGCAGATCCTCGCTGCCGTACTGCTTGGGCTGGTTGGCCTTCTGCACCAGTGAAGCCACGCCGTATACCTTCTCCATCATCTGGTTGAACACCGCTTCTCTGTCCACCGTAGCCCCTCCATTCCATGGAATATTCTAGAAACAAAGCTATTATAGCACAAAGCAGCCCGTTCCGAAATGGAGGATTGCCCTTTCTCACCCGCGACCGCTCGACGAATTTCGGCATATTTACGAAAAAAGGTGGCCTGCCATTGCGAGGAGGCCCGGCCTCCGGCGGCGGGATTCTTTGGTTGCAAAGAACCCCGGGAAGAAACAACCAGGGCTTCGGCCCTGGACCCAGGGGCCCGGCGGCGGTGCGGTTCAGGCGGCTGGCAAGACTTGATGGCGCGCAGGGCTCGGTTCGGCCTGTGCCCTTTGTAAGTAGGGCTGCCGCCCCTGCGGCACATCACCCGCCCAGACTTGAAAGTAGTTGCGGTCCAACAGGTGCCTATAAAAGCCGCACGTACTGCCATGCCCCGTACAGCGCTTGGCACTCGTAGGGGCCGATGCCCACATCGGCCCGCTGCTCCAGGCCCGTAGGGGCGATTCACGAATCGCCCGTCTACCACCGCCCGCCTTATCCGTCTAAGCTGCATCCTGCGCATAAATTATACTAATTTGGTTTCTTTGTCAACTTGAAAAGGGGGCGGATCCCCGCCCCCTCCCATCCCTACGCCACGGGCCGGAACTCCTCCAGGTTGTCCCGGGTGACGGTGGCGTAGTCCAGCCAGACGTACTTGCCGTCCGTCAGCTCCACCGCCTTTCCGGGGTCCTCCCCGGCGGCCAGGGCGCAGCCCAGATCCAGCATGGATCGGGCCAGCCCGGCGGCGTCGTTGCGCACGGTGCCCTTCAAAAGCCCCTCCGCCACGGCGTCCAGGGCCGGGGGCGTGGCGTCCACGCCCACCACGAAGGGCAGCGCGTCCTCCGCCAGCCCGGCGTCCAGGCAGGCGTCGATGGCCCCCAGGGCCATGTCGTCGTTGTTGGCGAAGACCACCTCGATCTCAGCGCCGAAGCGCTCCAGCCACTGGAGCATCCGCGTGGTGGCCTGGCCCCGCTGCCAGTTGGCGGTGTCGCTGGCCAGCTTCTCCGTGGGCACCCCGGCCTGTACGAGCACCTTGAGGCTGTTCTCCGTGCGCAGCAGGGCGTCCTGGTGGCCGGGCTCCCCCTCCAGCATGACGTACTGCAGCACGCCGTCGCCGCTGCGGTCCAGCGCCCCGGGGTCGGTTTGCCAGGCGTCCAGGACGATCTGCCCCTGCATCTGGCCGGACTGGGCCCCGTCGCAGCCCACGTAGTAGGCCCCCTCCCAGCGCGCCAAGTCCTCCTCCACCGGCTCCCGGTTGAAGAAAATCACGGGCACCCCCGCGGACTGGGCCTTGTCGATGATGACGGCGGCCGCCGTCCGGTCCACGATGTTGACGCAGATGATGTCGTAGCCCTGGGCCAGGAAGCGGTCCACCTGCTCGTTCTGGGCGGACTGGCTGCCCCGGCCGTCGGCGATGTTCAGGTTGAGCTTGATGTCCCGCGCCTGCTCCTCCTCCTTGGCCAGCTGCTCCAGGTGCTGCACCACGGTGGAGATAAAGGTGTCGTCCTGCTGGTAGAGGGCCACCCCGATGCGCACCGTCACCGGCCCCTCCCCGCCGGAGCGGGTACACCCGGCCAGGCCGAGCAGCAGCAGGGACAGGAGCAAAACGCCCAGGCGCCGCGCGCCGGTACCCATAGCACCGCCTCCTTCCTCGAAAAGCCTCCTCACCGCGTCATTGGGAAGAGGAGCTTCTGGTTGTCCGTGTCGTACATGTCCTCCTGCCGGATGACGGAGAACGCCAGGGGCGCGACGGGGGGCAGCACCGCCCCCCGGGCGGCCCTGACCGCCGCCTGCACCGCCAGGTAGCCCGCCGTGAACTCGTTCTGGGCCGCGATGAGGGTGATGTTCCCCCGCTCCAGGTAGGAGGCCACCGCCCCCGTGGCCCCGGCCCCGTAGATCAGCGGGGGCCGCTCCAGCGCCTGGGAGAGCCGCGCGGCCTGCTCCAGGGCGGCCGGCTCGAAGGCCAGCACCGCGTCCGGCCTCCGGGCGCGGAGGGTGCGCTCCAGCGTCTGGGCCAGATCCACGCCCTCGGAGGCCATACACACGCTGGACGAGCGCCCCGCCTCCTCCAGCACCCGGGCGGCCTCGTCCAGCCGCAGGTCCACCCCGGCGCTGCCGGGGGCGCTGTTGACGAGCAGCACCTCGCCCCCCTCCTCCACCCCGTTCAGGGCGGCCTGGCCCAGCACCCGGCCCAGGGCGGCGTTATCCACCGTGATGCACGCCGAGGCCCCGTCGCGCGCCATATCCGACTCCATGGTGACGATTTTGGTGCTCCCGGCGGCCTGGGCCACGTCGCCGGAGAGGGCCTCCGGGTCGGCGGGCACCAGCACCACCGCGTCCGCGCCCCCCTCAACCTCCCGCTCCAGCAGCGTGCGCTGCTCCTCCACGCTGTTGGCCCGGCTCAGGGTGAGGAAGCGCAGCTCCGCCCCCAGGTCGGCGGCGGCCTGCTCCATGCCCTGCCGGGCCGCCGACCAGCCGGTGCTGTCCGCCTCCCGGATAATCACCGACACCTCCAGCAGCTCCGTCTCCCGCCCGCCGGGCTGGTCGAAGGCCATGAGGGAGAAGAGCACCCCCAGGCCCAGCACCAGCAGGATGGCCAGCTGCGCCACGTTTCTGCGTTTCATTCGCCCGCCTCCTTCCGGTAGGGGGCCGCCCCGGCCCCGTCCAGGGCGGGCAGGCGGACCCGGACGGCGGTGCCCGCGTCGGGCTCGCTCTGGATGGTGAGGCCGTAGGCCTCCCCGAAGGTGAGCTTGATGCGCTGGTGCACGTTGCGCAGGCCGATGCCGGAGCCGTCGGAGCCCGGCTGGGCCCTGTAGCGGGGGTCCAGCAGGCGCCCCACCACCTCGGGGGGCATGCCGGGGCCGTTGTCGGTCACGTCGATGAGCACGTCCTCCCCCTCCCGGAAGGCCCGCACGGCGATCTCGCCGTCCCCGTCGGCGTAGGCCATGCCGTGGTAGATGGCGTTTTCCAGGATGGGCTGGACAATGAGCTTGATGGTGTAGAGGCCCTCTACACCATCCTCCGCGCTGACGAGCGCGGAAAACTTGTTCTTGTAGCGCATCTTCTGGATGGTGAGGTAGTAGCGGGCGTGCTCCAGCTCGTCCGCGATGGGGATGATGTTGCTGCCCCGGCTCAGGGAGATGCGGAAGAGCCGGGCCAGGGAGGTCACCATGAGGATGGCCTCGTCGGTGCGGCCGTTCTCGGTCATCCACACCACCGAGTCCAGGGTGTTGTAGAGGAAGTGGGGGTTGATCTGGGACTGGAGCACGTCCAGCTCGCTGCGCCGCTTCTGCTCCTCCTGCTCGATGATGTCGTCCATCAGGTGGCGCATGGTGGACACCATGGAGCGCACGGAGTGGGCCAGGCGCTCGATCTCGTAGGGGCCGCCCACGTCGAAGTCCACGTCCTCCCGCCCCGCCTCCAGGGCCTTCACGGAGCGCTCCAGGCTCTTGATGGGCACCGAGATGCGCTCGGACAGGTGGAGGTTGACGAAGGTCAGCAAAAACACCGAAAAGAGCACCACAAAGAGGAAAAAGAGCAGCAGCTGCCCGTAATTGTCCCAGATGTTGTCGGCGGGCACCACGCCCACCAGCTTCCAGCCGGTGTAGCCCACGGTCTTTACGGTGACCTGCCGCCGCGCGCCGTCGAAGACCTCCTCGCGGCTGCCGTCCTTATAGCCGGCGGCGGCCACGTTGTTCTCCTCCAGCAGCCCCGCGTAGATGAGCTGCTGCCGGGGGTGGTAGATGATCTCCCCGTCCCCGTCCACCAGATAGAGGTACCCCTGGTCGGAGGACAGGGCCACGTCCTTGCAGATCTGCTCGATGCCGCTGAAGCTCATGTCCACCAGCAGCACGCCCCCCTCGATGGAGCCCGCCCGGGTCAGCTCCACCTGCCGGCTGAGGGAGACCACCCAGCGGTAGCGGTAGTCCGGGTCCTCGAAGAGGTTCTGCACGTGGGGGGTGGAGAAGTGCAGGTTCTCGATACGCTCCACCGCCGAGACGAACCAGTCCTGCCGCTGGGGCAGGACGCTGCGCTTCAGGGAGGAGAGCGGGGTGGCGGAGACCAGCCCCCCGCCCTGGTCAAAGACCGCGATGGACACCAGCATGTCCCGGTTGCTCTCGTAGAGCAGCGCCATCTGCGCGTCCAGGCTGCCCCCGGCCAGGTCCGTATTTTTAATCACCCGGTAGTACATGGCGTCGGACACCCGCATCATGCTGCGCAGGTAGGCGTCCAGGTTCAGGTTCACCTGGGCCAGCACCCGCCGGCTGGTCTCGGCCGCCTGGGCGTTGTTGGACGCGGAAAAGCGCAGAAAGAGGGTCAGGCCCAGGAAGATCATCCCCACCACGGCCACGGCGGTGAAGGACATGGAGAGGATCATCTGGATGCTGGAGCGGCGGTAGAAGCTCCGCCAGCGCCCCACCAGGGATCCCAGGAATCTGCCCACAGCCGCTCCCCCCCTCCCGGCCTCACCCCGCCCGGTACTTGGTGGGGGAGACGCCGAAGTGCTTTTTAAACACGTAGCTGAAATAGTTTGGGTCCAGGTAGCCGGTCTGCCCGGCGATCAGGTAGGTCTTGTCCTCGGTGGTGCGCAGCAGCTCGGCCGCCCGCTCCATGCGCACTTGGGTGACGTAATTGGTGAAGCTCATGCCGGTCTCCCGCTTGAAGAGGGTGGAGAAATAGGCGGGGCTCAGGTGCAGGTGGCCGCACAGGGTCTCCACCGACAGCTCGCTGTCCCCGTAGTGGTCGGTGATGAACGCCTTGGCCCGCTCCACGGTGCGCCCGGCGGAGTCGGTGCGCTGGCGGCCGATGAGCTCCCGGATGCGCAGGCAGCGCTCCAGGTACCAGGCGCCCAGCTCGTCCGGGGAGCTGAAGGCGGTGATCTGCACCGCCCCCGTAAAGCCCACGCCGAACACCTCCTCCGGCTCCAGCGCGGCCCCCCGGGCCAGCTTCAGCAGGCAGGTGAGCAGCTCCAGGAAAAAGAGGTGGCACTGGGGCAGGGACAGCCCGGCCAGCCGGATGCGGTCCACCAGCCGGTCCACCGCGGCGCGGATCTCCTCTTCGCTGCCCAGCTTCACCGCCCCGGCCAGCTCCCGCTCGTCGTTCTCGTCGAAGGACAGCCGGGCCCCGCCGTCGGGCTCCAGGTCCCCGATGTAGATGGCCCGGCCCCGGCCCACCAGCACCCGGTAATCCAGGGCGCTGCGGGCCCCCGCCGCCGACTGGGCCACCTCGCCCGGCGAGGCGCAGGGAGCCCCCACCCCCACGGTGAGGGTCACGTTCAGGTAGCTGCTGGCGAGCTTGCACACCCGGTTGATGGCCTCGATCAGGTCGTAGACCGGGGCCTGCGGGGTGTCGAAGCTGGCCAGCACGGCCACCGAGTCGTTGTAGTGGAACACCTTGGCGCAGCACAGGTCCGGCCCCAGGTTCTCGGCGAAGAGCTGCCGCACCGGCAGGGAGAGCAGCTCCCCCGCCTCCCCCGCGCCGTCCATGTGGGCCAGGGCGGCCACCCAGGACGCGCCGCCCAGGTCCACGTCGTACCGCCCGGAGCGCTCCTCCACCTGGTCGGGGCGCAGCCGCCCCTCCAGCAGGTCGGTGTAGAACAGCTCCCGCAGCACGGGCAGGCTCTCGGCGTAGCGGCGGCGCAGGGTCTCCAGGTCCTGGCGCCGGGCCCGCTCCGTGTCCAGCTGGTCCTTGAGCTTGCGCAGCACCCCGCACAGCTCCGGGGCGTTAATGGGCTTGAGGATGTACTCCGACACGTTCATGCGGATGGCCTGCTTGGCGTACGCGAACTCGTCAAAGCCGGAGAACACCACAAATTTGGCCGCGGGCAGCCGCTGGGTCAGGATGCGGCAGAGCTCCAGCCCGTCCATAAAGGGCATTTTGATGTCGGTGAGCACCACGTCGGGCTTGAGCTGCTCGGCCAGCTCAAGGGCCTCCTGGCCGTTCTCGGCCTCCCCCACCAGGGAGAAGCCCAGCCCGGCCCAGTCCATTTTCCGGCTGATGCCCACCCGGATGTCCTCTTCGTCGTCCACCAGCAGCACGCGGTAGGGCTCCATGGAAGCTCCCTCCTCCATTGATTGTTAGTATACCATACCCGGCGGCCCTGCGCAAAGGGCGCGCCCCCGCGGGCGCGCCCTTTTGCACGTGAGGGATTATTTCTTGACCAGGTATTTGCGCATATCCAGCGCGCAGGCGAACAGGATGATGCCGCCCTTGATGACGTAGAAGAAGTCCTGGTTGATGCCGATCATGTTCAGGCCCACGAAAATGAGCCGCAGCATGAGCACGCCGATGAGGATGCCGCTGATCTTGCCGATGCCGCCCACGAAGCTGACGCCGCCGATGACGCAGGCGGCGATGCCGTCCAGCTCGTAGTTAAAGCCTGTGTTGGCGGTGTTGGAGGCGATGCGGGCGCCCTCGATGAAGCCGGTGAAGGAGTACATGGCGCCGGCCAGGGCGAACACCAGGATGGTGGTCAGAAACACGTTGACGCCGGACACGCGGGCGGCCTCCTCGTTGGAGCCCAGGGCGAACATGTTCTTGCCGAAGGTGGTCTTGTTCCAGATGAACCACATCACGGCGGTGAGCACCACGACCATCCACACGTAGTTGGGGATGTTGGGCCCGCCCAGCTTGGCGATGAAGGAGCCGGTGATGAAGCCCGAGTAGGACTGGGCCAGGCCGGAGATGGCCATGCCCTTGTTGTTGCCCATCTTCACGTAGAGCAGCAGCAGGGTGTAAATGATGAGCTGGGTGCCCAGGGTGACGATGAAGGGGTGCAGCTTGAACTTGGCCACGAAGAAGCCGTTGAAGGCGCCAATCAGGGCGCCGATGACCACCACGATCAGGATGACCACGGGGATGGGCAGGGGGTTGATGTTCCACATCTTGTTGGCCGCGTCCAGGGCCTGAAGCAGGGAGGCGGCCACGCAGGCCGTCAGGCCCACGATGCGCCCGGCGGACAGGTCGGTGCCGGTGAGCACGATGCACCCGGCCACGCCCAGGGCCACGGGCAGGTAGGCCGCCGTCTGGGACAGGATGTTGATGATGGAGTTCAGGGTAATGAAATTGGGATTCATGATGGCGATGGCGATGACGGCGATGACCATGATGATGAGCAGCGCGTTGTTCAGCACCAGGTCAAGCACCCGCTTGGAGGTCCAGGGCTGCTTGGCCACCGCTTTGGTAGTTTCTTTCGTCATATGTATTCCTCCCCTACACATATTTCGCGGCCAGGGTGAGGATCTCCTCCTGGCTGGTGCTCTTTGCGTCCACTTCGCCGGCCAGGCGGCCGCCGGACATGACCAGGATCCGGTCGCAGATCCCCAGCAGCTCCGGCATCTCGGAGGAGACCATGATGACCCCCTTCTCCTCGTTGGCCAGATCCAGAATCAGCTGGTAGATCTCGTACTTGGCGCCCACGTCGATGCCGCGGGTCGGCTCGTCCAGCAGCAGCACCTCGGGCTTGGTCAGCAGCCACCGGCCGATGATGACCTTCTGCTGATTGCCGCCGGACAGGGAGCGGATCTGGGTCTTTTGGCTGGGGGTCTTGATGCGCATGGCCTGGATGGACCAGTCGGTCTTCTCCTT
The DNA here is from genome assembly GCA_022846095.1 of Oscillospiraceae bacterium. NCBI lineage: Bacteria > Bacillati > Bacillota > Clostridia > Eubacteriales > Oscillospiraceae > Oscillospiraceae bacterium. Next base: position 3,323,785 of record AP025583.1, read on the forward strand.
CATCTTCCTGTCGCTTAGGCAGACGCCGCCCAGCAGGTAGTCCCCCAGGCTGGAGATGACCGTGTTGTCCCGGATGTCCCGGATGCTGAAAATGCCGGTGGCCCGGCGCTCCTCGGTCAGCAGGGCGAAGCCGTTCTTGATGGCCTCCTTGGGGGTGCGGTTCTGGATCTTCTTCCCGTGCAGGGTGATCTCGCCCCCCGCCTTGGTCATGGCGCCGAAGAGGTTCTCCAGCACCTCGGTGCGGCCCGAGCCGTCCAGGCCCGCGATGCCCAGGATCTCCCCCTTGTGGAGCTGGAAGGAGGCCTCCTTGAGCCGGGTGTACCTGCCCGACAGGTTTTGCACGTCCAGGATGACCTCCCCCGGCCTGTTGGTCTTGGGGGGGAAGCGGTTGGTCAGCTCCCGGCCCACCATCAGGCGGATGATCTCCTCCATGGTCAGCTCCTTGGCCGGCCGGGTGGCCACCCACGCGCCGTCGCGCATGATGGTCACCTCGTCGGAGATGCGTAGGATCTCCTCCATCTTGTGGCTGATGTAGATGATGCCGCAGCCCTTGTCCCGCAGCATATTGATGATGCGGAACAGGTGCTCCACCTCGGCCTCGGTCAGTGAGGAGGTGGGCTCGTCAAACACGATGATCTTGGACTCATAGCTCACCGCCTTGGCGATCTCCACCATCTGCCGCTGGGACACCGGCATGGTGGACATGATGGCGCTGGGGTTCACGTTGACCTCCAGCTCCTCGAAGATCTCCCGGGTGCGCTTTTTCATGATGCGCTCGCTGACCATGACTCCGCCCACCTTTGGGTAGCGGCCCAGCCAAAGGTTGTCCTGCACGCTGCGGGTCAGGGCCTGGTTCAGCTCCTGGTGCACCATGGCCACGCCGTTTTCCAGCGCCTCCTTGGAGCTTTTGAAATCGACGTTCTTCCCCTCCAGGGTGATGGTGCCGCTGTCCTTTTTGTAGATGCCGAAGAGACATTTCATCAACGTGGACTTGCCGGCTCCGTTCTCGCCCATCAGGGCGTGCACGGTGCCGGGCCGGACCGTGATCGACACGTTGTCCAGCGCCTTGACGCCGGGGAATTCCTTGCTGATGTTCCTCATCTCCAGCAGGGCCGGTTGATCCATATGCCTTTTCCTCCTTTACGCATGGAGTTCCCGCTTCAGGCGTGGCCCGCGGGCGCACGACTCAAGCGGGTACTCTATGGAGGGGGCGGGGCCGCCGCCATGCGGCGGCCCCGCCTTCCCATACCTGCCTCGGCCCCGGGCCGCGGGCAGTATTCTCAGTTATTCGCCGGTGTAGAGGGCGTAAGGCACGCGGATCTTGTTGACCTTCACGCTGCCGTCGTCGTTCAGGTCCACGTTGTAGCCGTTGGCCGCGTCGATGTTGTTCATCAGCGCGCTGCCGCCCTGGATGTTGGCCACCAGGGTGCAGATCGTCTTGGCCATACCCTCGGCGTCCTGCTTGACGGTACCGGTCATCATGCCGTTCTGGATCTTCTGCACGGCGGTGTCCACGGCGTCCACGCCGAACACGGGGATGACGGTGGAGGTGGGATTGCCGTTCTCGTCGTTGCCCTTGTTGTAGCCGGCGCTCTGGAGGGCGGCGATGGCGCCCTCGGCCATGCCGTCGTTGTTGGCGATGACCATCTCCACCATGTTGCCGTTGGCCTCGGAGTACTCGGCCAGGATGGTGGTCATGTAGTCGGTGGCGGCCTGGGAGGACCACGCGCCGGTCTGGTCAACCAGGTACTTGGAGGAGTTCTTGGAGTCATAGAAGGCCAGCGGGGACTTGCCGGCCTCGGTCAGGGCGGTGTCACAGTCCTCCACGGAGTACTGGGTGCGGTACTCGGCCTCGGCGTTGCCCTCCTGGCCCTTGAACATGACGTAGGAGATGACGCCGTCGCCGTTGAGGTCCACGGCGTCGTAGTTGGCCAGCAGGTAATCGGCGATCATGGTGCCCTGCATGTGGCCGGCCTCGGCGGCGTCGGTGCCGACGAAGGCGCAGTTGTCATAGCTCTGGACCACGGAGTCCTGAACCTCGCGGTTGAAGAAGATGATGGGGATGCCGGCGGCCTTGGCGGCGTCGGCGGCCTTCTGGGCGGCGTCGGGGGAGGAGGTCTCCACGATGTTGACGATCAGCAGGTTGGCGCCGTTGGTGATGGCCGTGTTGATCTGGTCAATCTGGGTGGCCTGGGTGGTGTTGGCGTCGTAGTTCTGGAACTTCACGCCCAGGGCGTTCAGCTGCGCGTCCATGGCGGTGCGCACGCTGGTGATGTACACGTCGGAGAAGTTGTAGTAGAACACGCCAACGTTCAGCTCCGCAGCGCCGGGGGCGGGGGCGGGATCAGAGGGGCCCTGGGTCCCGGGGGCGGGGGTCGCGCTGGAGCCGGTGCCGGAGCAGCCGGCGAAGGCGGCGAACATAAAGATGGCCGCAAGGACAAGAGCGAGCTTCTTTTTCATCTTTTTTCCTCCTAATAAAGTGTTGTAGGTACCGTGTATCCATCCTTCTCGGGGGCGATCCGCCCGAGTATGCCTTTATTCTAGACGGCCTGGTAAAAAAAGACGATAGAAAATTCTTTCCTCTTCTAGGAAAAAACTTTGCTCATTCCTGATGCAACACCGCCCTACAATCCTCCGCCCCTTTGCGTAAAACAGCCGTAAAAAAGCCCGGCCGAATCCGGCCGGGCTTTCTTCCATATACCTCTTTATTAAGATTTGAACCAGCGCTTTTTGATGACAGCGGTCTCAGGCGTCGCAGCGCAGCACGCCGTCCACTCCCACGTTGTTGTCCGGGTGCTCCTTGATAATAACAACGACCTTGGCCTTCCCTTTATAGCCCGTCACGGCGGTGGTGGCGTCGAAAACGTTTTTTACCAGTTCCCGTTTTTGCCCGTCGGGCTTATTGGGCGCGGTGTAAATAAAATAGGTAATCTGATCCGCCGCGCTGGGCCCGTGGCACTCCTCCGGAAGAGATGGCAGCAGCATCATGGAGCTGACGTTGATGTCCAGGTGAAACGCGTCGCATACGCCCTTTGCAACGCCGGCGCAGAGTTGCTTCCGCTGCTCCTTGGTGAGCGGCAGCGCGGTAACGCCGATAATCGTGGCCATATTGATCCGACCTTTCTACTTCTATGATTTTGGACGCACCATCAACGCCCGGGACTACTTGGAGAGCCACATATTAATGCCGGTTCCCTCCAGGCCGCTCACGCGCATCACGGCGCCGGTTTCCAGCACGTAGCCGTTTACGTTGCTCTGCATCCCCCAGGAGGTGTTAATCGTGGCATAAAAAAGGCCGATATTGGCGTCCATGGCCTCTCTGATCAGATCCTGGTAGAGGCCCACGCGGACGCTCTGGTCGGTCTCGGCCGCGGCGGCGCGAACCAGCTTGTCCGTTTCGGGGTTGTCGTAGCACCAGGAATTGTAGTTGGTGTGCAGCTTGGAGGAGTCCAGGAAATTCCCCACAAAGCTGGCGGGATCGGTGGAGCCGCCCTGGCCGCCGTCCCTCATAAAAAGCTCGACAGTGTTGTTTAAAAGCCGATCCGTCATTTCCGTGGGCGTAATGCTCTGTATCTCAACGTTGACGCCAATTTGACTGAGCATCGCCTGAATGATTGTGGCGGCGCGCACATAGGCGTCGGACTGGCCGACGGAGAGGACAATATCGAAGCCGTTGGGATACCCGGCCTGCGCCAGCAATTGTTTCGCGCCCTCCACATCATAGGGCAGCGCAAGGGATTCCAAAGACGCGTCATAGGCCCAGCAGGTAACCGGAATGGGCAGCGCGCTGGCAATGCCGTCGCCATTGGCGTAGACGGCACCGACGATCTGCGCTCTGTCGACGGCCATAGACAGGGCGTCGCGCACGCGCTTGTCGGACAAAATCGGATGCGTCATGTTGTAGCCACAGAACGCGATCCGGTTCTGGGGCCCCTGTGCCAGCACCAGCTTGGGATTGTCCTTGAGCTGCTTGATATAGTCTCCGGCAATATTGACCGACACGTCGATTTCGCCGGTGGAGAGGGCGTTCATATTCTGGGCCTCGTCCACGATAATATAATAAATAAGACCATCCAGATAGGGTTCGACGCCCCAGTAGTTGGGGTTCTTCTCCAATTTGACATACTGGTCGGGGACATGCTCCACGACCTGGAAGGGGCCGGTGCCGATGGGGTGGCTGCCAAACTGCTCTTCGCCCCAGCCCTCGACCTCTTCCCTGGGGATCATAATGCCCGAGGGACTGGTCAGATCGTAGAGGAACAGGGCATTGGCGTACTCCAGATGGCAGACCAGGGTTGTGTCGTCCACAGCCTCCGCGGACTTAAAATAGGGGATATAGTTCCACCAGGCCTCCGCGTGGGCGCGGTTCAGGGAGTACGCGGCGTCCTCGGCGGTCAGAAGGCGGCCGTCCTGGTATTTTCCCACCTGGAAATGCACGTCGTCGCGGATTTGAAAGGTATAGGTCATGCCGTCATCGCTGATCTCCCAGGACGTGGCTATGCTGGGCAGATACGTATCGCCTTCCGGGCTGAGCACCACCAGATTGTCGCCAAACTGGTTTATGACCTGGTCGCAGGCCGTGCCGTCCGCAAAGACGGGATCCAGCGCCTTGGCATTGATGGAACGGTTGACGGCTATGCGCAGTGTTCCGCCGTATACGGGTTCTCCGGCCGCCGTGGGCGTACCGGAGCCCGCGGGCGTACCGGCGGCAGTGGCGGCGGGGGGCGTGGCGGGCGAACCGTTGGCAGCCGCCGGTCCGCAGCCGGACAGCGCGCCGAGCAGCATTGCTCCACATAAAAACAGAGGCACCCATTTTTTCACGTCGACTTCTCCTTTCCACATCTCCTCTTGTCATTTTTCCCTGTCCCCAGGAACTTGATCCGGCGCGCCGATGGGGTTTCCGCGTCAATACAATCCGTCTGCCAGCCCCCGGGAGCCGGTACGGATCATGGCAGTTTTATTCTCCTTTTTGTCCAAACTGCCCTTTGACAACCACAGTTTAACAGCGTTTTGTATGCGTTTCAATGGGGTGGCCGCAGATTTGGTACAACCTCTAATCGCATCTGCCGTTTTGTGGCGGATTTGCATCACAGGGCTCCAGGGTGAACCGCCCACTTTCAAGCCGTGTGTTTCAAAACGAGATTTTTACCGCCGCATATAACAGTGCGCGAACGGTATCCGCCGTTCGCGCACTGCTTTTTTTATGGCCCCAACAGCAGCGGCTGAAGTTGTTTTCCTTTGAGGGCCGCTTCGATCGTTTCGGGAACCAGGCTGAAATCAGCTACCAACGAGGTGGGCTTCCCGCTCGGATCATCCTGCCGGAATGGGACGAAATAGATATTCTTTTTGTCCAGCAGCGCCCCGATGTTCTTGGCCGAGCCGGACAGCGCGTCGTTGGTGGCCATCGCCAGCACCACCGGCCGGTTGTTGCGCAGGTGGGCCTTTACCGCCATGGTCACCGTGCTGTCCGTGATCCCGCACGCCAGCTTGGCCAGGGTGTTCCCCGTGCACGGGCACACCACCAGCACGTCCAGCAGCTTCTTGGGCCCGATGGGCTCCGCCTTCTGGATGCTGTCGATGACCCGCTTGTCGCAGATGCGCTCCATCTCCCGCATAAAATCGTGGGCGTTGCCGAAGCGCGTATCCACTTCCACACCGATCTCGGACACGATGGGGGTCACGTCCCCGTATCTGGCGTGCACCTGCTCCAGGGCCTCCATGGCCTTGGCATATGTACAGAAGGAGCCGCAGAAGGCAAAGCCTGCTCTGACTTGTTCCATGCTCACACTCCCAACTCGTTTAATATGTTATATATGGTTGTTCGGATACTCCGCCCCGCCGTCACCGGGGCCACCTTCCCGGGCAGGGACAGCGCCCAGATGGCCTTGATGCCCAGCCGGGACGCCGCGTCGAAGTCCACCCCGCCTGGCTTGGAGGCCAGGTCGATGACCAGGCAGCCGGGGCGCAGGTCGCTCAGGGCCGACCCATCCAGCATCCGGGCGGGCACGGTGTTGACCACCAGGTCGTAGCAGCAAAGCCACCCCTCCAGCTGGCCGCTGTGCTCCACGCCGTAGCCGTAGGCCTCGATCCACGCCAGGTCGGCGCAGCTCCGGGCCGCCACGCTCACCTTGGCCCCCAGGGCGGACAGACGGTGGGCCAGCAGCTTTCCCAGCCGCCCGTAGCCGATGACCAGCACACGGGCGCCGTGGAGGGTGCTGGGCAGCTCCTCCATCGCAATCTGGATGGCCCCCTCCGCCGTGGGCACCGCGTTGGCCACGGCCAGCTCCTCCCGGGCGAAGTAGTCCTGTAAGGTCAGCCCCCGCTTGGCCGCCAGGGAACGGGCCTCGTCCCCCACCTTGCCGGCGCAGACCACCTGTCCGGGCCGCAGGGCGTCCAGCACCTGGACCAGGGTGTGCCGCCCGGCGGACAGCGGCGCGTTTAAAAGGCTCCCCTCCCCCGTCACCGGCAGCGGCAGCACCACGCAGTCGGCCAGGGCCGCGCCCTCCAGATCCTCGGCCTGCTCGGCCCCCAGAATGGGCTCCGGGGCCCGCTCCAGCGCAAAGGTGTGGACTGTGTGGCCGTCGTCGGCAAACTGCTCGGCCAGCTTGGCCTGGCGCATGTCGCCCCCCACCACCCAGATATTCAGTTCGTTTTTCATGGCACTCTCCTCCCTTGATCGTGGCTAGTTCATCTTATTCCCACGCCCCAAAAGGGTGCGAAAGTCCTTTCCATAGGACAATCCATGGGCTATAATGAAGATAACCAAAAAAGAGAGGGGCCGGCGCTGCTGGGTTGCGCCCGCCCGGTGGACCTTCTGAATGCCCTGCTCTCCTTTGCCTACACCCTTCTGGTCCACAACTGCGCCGCCGCCCTGGAGTCCTTAGGGCTGGACCCCGATGAAGGCTTCCTCCACCGGGATAGGCCGGGGGTGACATCAGGCTGGTGGCTGCGAACCGGAAGCTGGCAGAGTTTTCCCATGCGTTCGCACCACAAATCCGGGTATTCTGCTCCGTCCTCCCGTGCAATCTATAGCCGTGCAGACCTGCATGGCCGCAAAACGCGCTACAGTTTGTTTAACCTGTACAAAGCAGAAATGGATCTTTGTGTAAATTTACTGTCGCCCGCCGCAGGCGGGCGGGGGTTGAAATGTGGTCTTCGAGGCGGCGTTCCCCCAGGCGGGGGAGTCGCCCGCCGCAGGCGGGCGGGGGTTGAAATCCCCGTCTCGGCGTCCTTGCGGTGAAGGGCCAGGGGTCGCCCGCCACAGGCGGGTGGGGGTTGAAATTATGCCCCACAAGTGCACAAAAAACGGGAGAGCCCGTCGCCCGCCGCAGGCGGGCGGGGATAGAAACGTGGTGAACCCGGTTGGCCGGGACTTGCTGGAGGCGTCGCCCGCCGCAGGCGGGCGTGGGTTGAAATACCGAGGACGGCCAGCTCCAGCACATCGCCTACGGTCGCCCGCCACAGGCGGGTGGGGGTTGAAATTCATGGCAGGTAGGGCCTTGGGTCGGTACGCTGACGTCGCCCGCCACAGGCGGGCGAGGGTTGAAATGACTGCGTGGCCGTGTACATTGCGATGGGGATCGGTCGCCCGTCGCAGGCGGGCGTGAGTTGAAACCAGAACTTATAAAGCACCTGGGCCGAAAACTGGTAGGTCGCCCGCCGCAGGCGGGCGTGGATTATCCTCTACAGCGCACCTTCACACTCCCTTCCACGTCCCGTTTGACAACGCCCGCATCCTGCCCTACAATAGGGTTACAGCCACACAATTCAGCCGTACCGCAGGAAGGAGCACCCCCATGCTGTTTGCAGAATACGAGCGCTGCCAATACGCCCGCCCGCCGCTGGTGGAGGTCATCTGTCAGTTCCGTTTCCCCGCCATCCTCTCCATCGGCGCCAAGGAGCCCGCGGAGTTTCAGGAGGCCATCCGCCGGGATTTCCCCAAATACATGGCCCGGCAGGAGCAGCCCGCCCCCAAGATCACGGGCCTGGGCGGCCCCAACCCCAAGGTGGAGCCCCAGAGCCCCATCACCAACTACAATTTCATCTCGGCGGACGGCGCGTGGAAGCTGAACCTGACCACCGGCTTCATCGCCCTGTCCACCCTGCGCTACACCCGGTGGGAGGACTTCGCCAACAAGCTGGACAAGCCCCTGGCCCAGTTCATCCAGATCTACGAGCCCGCCTTTTTCGAGCGCATCGGCCTGCGCTACGTCAACGCCCTGTCCCGCAGGGCGTTGGGCCTGGAGGATCTGCTCTGGGACGATCTGGTGCAGTCCCAGTATCTGGGCGTGCTGGGGGAGCCGGACGTGGACGAGCAGAGCGTCTCCAAATGCGCGGTGGACGTGGAGTTGGGCCTTGCGGAGGGCTGCCGGGCCAAGATCCACGCCGGGCCGGGCCTGCTCAACGGCGGAAAGACCGACAAGGAGGTCAAGTTCATCCTGGACGGGGATTTCTCCGCCAACGGGAACCTGTCCGCCGACTCCGTGCCCGCCAAGCTGGAGGATCTGCACCGGTACGCGGTGCGCTTCTTCCAGGGCGCCGTCACCCCCCAGCTCCACGCCGCCATGGGCCCGCTGTCCCAATAAGGCGCGCAGCAGCCCCGGTGTCAAGACACCGGGGCTTTCCTTTTTCCCCGCTTTGGGGTATACTGTCCGGGATACCATTGGAGGAGGACGCCCTTATGCCTATCATCCGCCCCGCCCGGCCGGAGGAGCTGGACGAGATTTTCGCCCTGGTCCGCCGCGCCGTGATCCACATGAACGCCGCGGGAAACCCCCAGTGGGGGGACGACTACCCCACCCGCGGCCACTACGCCCAAGACCTCGCCAGGGGCGAGCTCTACGGCGCATACAGCCCGGCGGGCGCCCTGCTGGGCGCGGCCTGCATTAACACCGAACAGGCCCCCGAGTACTCCGCCGTGGCCTGGCGCGTCCCCGGCCCCGCCGTGGTCATCCACCGCATGGCGGTGGACCCGGAGCAGCAGCGCCAGGGCGTGGGCCGCGCCTTCTTCCGCTTCGCGGAGGAGCTGGCCCGCAGCCGGGGCGTGCCCGCCCTGCATATCGACACCTACGGCAAAAACGACCGGATGCAGGCGCTGATCCTCAGCTGCGGCTTTACGCCCGCGGGGGAGATCAACCTCCACGGCCGCCCCCTGAAATACCCCTGCTTCGAGAAGGTACTGGGCTGATTTCTTGCCTTTTCCCGGAAAACGGCATATAATAATTCCACCAAACGACAAGAGAAAGGCGGTGTCCGGCCGTGAAAAAGCTGCTGCTGGTGGTGGATTACCAAAAGGACTTTGTGGACGGGGCGCTGGGCTTTCCGGGCGCGGAGGCGCTGGACGGCCCCATCGCCGCGCGCATACGGGCGTACCGGGCCGCCGGGGACGACGTGGCCTTCACCCTGGACACCCACGGCGGGGACTACGCCCATACCCAGGAGGGCCGCAGGCTGCCCGTGCCCCACTGCATTTTGAATACCCCCGGCTGGGCCCTGTACGGCGAGACCGCGCGCGCCCGCGACCCCGGCGCGGACACAACATTTGAAAAGCCCACCTTCCCCTCCCTCCGGCTGGGCGGCTGGCTGAAGGAGCGGGGCTACGGACGGGTGGAGCTGTGCGGCCTGGTGTCCCACATCTGCGTGCTCTCCAACGCGGTGGTTGCCAAGGCCGCCCTGCCGGAGGCCGAAATCGTGGTGGACGCCCGCCTCACCGCCTCCTACGACGCCGCCCTCCACGAGAAGGCGCTGGATATACTGGAGGGCCTCCAAGTGACGGTGCTCAACCGCGGCCCGCGCCCATAATTATGAAGGAAAGCTGTGTTATTACCATGAAGGAACATATGAACTACACCCTGCTTTGCGATTTTTACGAGCTCACCATGGCCAACGGCTATTTTCAGACCGGCCTGACCGACCAGATCTGCTACTTCGACGTGTTCTTCCGCAACGTGCCCGACGGCGGCGGCTTCGCCATCGCGGCGGGGCTGGAGCAGGTGATCCACTACATCGAGCACCTGCGCTTTGACGACGAGGACATCGCGTACCTGCGGGGCAAGGGGGTCTTCTGCGAGGAGTTCCTCGCCTATCTACGCACCTTCCGCTTCACGGGCGACATCTGGGCGGTGCCCGAGGGCACCCCCATCTTCCCCCGGGAGCCCATCCTCACCGTCCGCGCCCCGGCCATCGAGGCCCAGTTTATCGAGACCTTCCTCCTGCTGACCCTGAACCACCAGTCCCTCATCGCCACCAAGTCCAACCGCATCGTCCGCGCCGCCGACGGCCGCCCGGTGTCCGAGTTCGGCTCCCGCCGGGCCCAGGGGGCGGACGGCGCCATCATGGGCGCCCGGGCCTCCTATATCGCCGGCTGCGCCGGCACCGCCTGCACCCTGGCCGACGAGCTCTACGGCTCCCCCGCCGGGGGCACCATGGCCCACTCCTGGGTGCAGATGTTCCCCGACGAGTACACCGCCTTCAAGACCTACTGCCAGCTCTACCCCCACGCGGCCACCCTGCTGGTGGACACCTACAACGTGCTCAAGTCCGGCGTGCCCAACGCCATCCGGGCCTTTAAGGAAATCCTGCTGCCCCAGGGGATTACCAGCTGCGCCATCCGGCTGGACTCGGGGGATCTGACCTACCTGTCCAAGAAGGCCCGCAAGCTGCTGGACGCCGCCGGGCTCACCGAGTGCAAGATCGTGGCCTCCAACTCCCTGGACGAGTACATCATCCGGGACCTGCTGCTCCAGGGGGCCAAAATCGACTCCTTCGGCGTGGGCGAGCGGCTGATCACCTCCAAGTCCGAGCCCGTGTTCGGCGGCGTGTACAAGCTGGCCGCCGTGGAGGACCGGGAGGGCAACATCCTCCCCAAAATCAAGATCAGCGCCAACCCGGACAAGATTACCAACCCCCACTTCAAAAAGGTCTACCGCCTGTTCGACAACGAGTCGGGCAAGGCCTTCGCCGACCTCATCACCCTCCACGACGAGACGGTGGACGAGAGCAAGCCCCTGGAGCTCTTCGACCCGGACGCCACCTGGAAGCGCAGCACCGTCACGGACTTCACCGCCCGGGAGCTGCTCGTGCCCGTGTTCCTGGGTGGCAAGGCGGTGTACAAATCCCCCTCCATCACCGAGATGCGCTCCTACTGCGCGGGGCAGATCGACCTGCTGTGGGACGAGGTCAAGCGCTTTGAAAACCCCCACAACTACTACGTGGACCTGTCCCAGAAGCTCTGGGACATCAAGCACGCGCTGCTCCAGCGCCGGGGCTAGGCCTTGCCGCGGCGCAAAAAAATCGTGCTCGCCGCCCTGCTGGCGGCCGCCGCCGCGGTGGCGCTCCTCGCCCTGGACGTGAGGCTGGCGGTGCGGCTGTACACGGTGCCCACCGGGAAGCTGGACGCCCCGGTGCGCATCGCCCTCATCACCGACTTCCACGGCTGTAACTACGGCGCGGGCCAGGCCGAGCTGCTGGACCCCCTGCGGCAGGCCCAGCCCGACCTGGTGCTGCTGGGCGGGGACATCTTCGACGACGTGCTCCCCTGGGACAACACCCTGGAGTTGCTGGACCTGCTGGGCGCGCAGTACCCCTGCTTTTACGTCTCCGGCAACCACGAGTTCTGGAGCGGCCGGGCGGAGGAGATGAAGGATGCGCTGCGCGAGCGCGGCGTGACGGTGCTGGAGGGCGGGCGCACAGAGGTGGAGGTAAACGGCCAGGCCATCTCCCTCAGCGGTATCGACGACCCGGACGCGGGGGCGGCCTACGGCGGCCAGCTGGAGGCCGCCGCCCCGGCGGGGGAGGGCTTCTCCATACTCCTGGCCCACCGGCCCGAGCGGATCGGGGATTACCTGCCCTACGGGTACGACCTGGTGCTCAGCGGCCACGCCCACGGGGGCCAGTGGCGCATACCGGGGCTGCTCAACGGCCTGTGGGCCCCCAACGCGGGGCTGTTCCCCAAATACGCGGGCGGGCTGTACACCCACGGGGACACCGTCCACGTCGTCAGCCGGGGCCTGGCCCGGGAGACCACCCGGATCCCCCGGCTCTTCAACCGGCCCGAGCTGGTGCTGGTGGATCTGGTCCCGGCGCGCTGAAAGAGGCCCGCGGCTTACGCCGCGGGCCTCTTTTTCTCAATATTTCAGTATCAGCCGGGCCATATCCAGCAGCAGGCGCTTCTGCCTGCCGTCCATGCGCTCCACCGCCTGCCCCAGCTCCCGGTGCAGGTAGCTCTCATGGCCGGTGGCCATGCCGGACACCAGCTGCGCCAGATCGCAGTCCAGCCGGGCCGCGATGGCCGAGAGCGTATCCAGGCTCACCTTGGTCACGCCGCGCTCAATCTGGCTCACGTAGCCCACGGACACGGAGAGCGCCTCGGCCAGCTGCTCCTGCGTCAGCCTCCGGGCTTTTCTGACGTCTTTGATACGCTGCCCCACGGCGGCATAGTCCACATTCATCCGCTTCACCCGGTTATAGTTTATCGGCTGGACTGAAAAATATACAGACATATGTTACTTAAAATAGAGTTATCATTGCGATGATTTTACCTTTTTCGACATGTTTCGCCACGCAATCCCCCCGCAGCGCAAAAACGCGCCCGCCGGAGGCTCCGGCGGGCGCGTCTTGTCTCAGTTAAACTTGTAAATCCTGCGGGCGAAGCGGTAGAGCTTTACCGAGAGCCTGCGGCCCTGGTAGCCCGGGAAGTTGGACACCGCCGACACCGCCCGGTACTTCAGCTTGTGGAACAGGGCCGGGTCCACGCTGCGCAGGTACTCCCACAGCTCGGTCTTTTTGCCCAGGGCGGCGGGGGAGTTGTCGATGAGCAGGAAGATGGAGGAGATGGTCATCATCATGGCCAGATAGTTGGTCATGTACCGCCCCAGCTTGGGCAGCCGGTCCCGGACGGCGTTCAGGTCGTGGGCGCCGATCATCAGCTTGGTCACCCGCACCTGCTGGTCCACCCGGGTGACCATCACCTTCTCGTTGACGCTCTGGTCCGCCCGGCCGATGAAGTAGCGGTACAGGTCCAGATCCATGTAGTAGATGCTCTCCACCGCGGGCAGGGGCTGGTAGACGAAGATGTTGTCCACATAGAAGGTATGCTTGGGCAGCTCCAGGGCGCAGTCCCGCAGCAGGGCGGTGCGGTAGAACACCGAGTGCATCAGCAGGTACTGGGAGGGGCGGAAGCGGCCGATCTCATTCCAGGAAAAAATGCGGTTTTCCGGGAACACGTTGGTGTAGCGCATCACCTTCTGGGTGTTATCCTCCACGTGCTCGTACACGTAGTTGCACACCAGCAGATCCACCGGCCTGGGCATTTGGGCGAACTCCCGCAGCTTGTCCAGCGCCTTGTGCAGGGCGGGCACGTCCAGCCAGTCGTCGGAGTCCACCACCTTGTAGTACAGGCCCGTGGCGTTGCGCAGGCCCTGGTTGACCCCCTCGCCGTGGCCCCCGTTCTCCTGGTGGATGGCCCGGACGATGCCGGGGTACTGCGCCGCGTAGCGGTCGCAGATGGCGGGGGTGTCGTCCTTTGTGGACCCGTCGTCCACCAGGATGATTTCAATGTCCTCGCCGCCGGCCAGCAGGGTCTCCACACAGTGGTCCATATAGGCGGCGGAGTTGTAGCAGGGTACCGCGAAGGTGATGATCTTCTGCATCTCTCGTCTCTCTCCCGATCTATACCAGTTCGTCGCACAGCGCCAGGGCCCTGTGCACGATGGCGTCCATATTGTAGTAGCGGTACTCCGCCAGCCGCCCCAGCAGGTGCAGGCCGGGGCAGCGCCCCGCCAGGTCCCGGTAGCGCTCGTACAGGGCGTTGTTCTCCGGGCTGATAACCGCGTAGTAGGGGGTCTCCCCCGGCGCGCCGGTATAGGCCCGGGAGATCTCCTTGGCGATGGTGGTCCATTGGGGCAGGTCCTGTCCCGTCAGGTGCTTGAACTCGGTGATGCGGGTCCAGGGCTCGCTGACGGTGTAGTTCACGGTGCCGTGGGTCTGGTACCACTCCCGCCCGTAGCTCTCAAACAGGAAGTCCAGGGTGCGGTAGGGCAGGCGGCCGAAGCGGCAGCCGAAGAGCTCGTCCGCCGCGCCGGTATAAACGACCGCGCCGCCGAAGTCCTCGCCGTCCAGCTTGATCCCGTCCTCGCCCAGCTCCATCCGCTCCAGCGCGTCCACTCCCAGCTCCACCGTGATATTGGGGTGGTCCAGCAGGCGCCGGAACAGGGCGGTGTAGCCCTCCAGGGGCATACCCTGGTAGGGGTCCTGGAAGTAGCGGTCGTCCCTGGAGAGGAACACCGGCACCCGGGCGGTGGTGTTGGGGTCGATCTCCTCCGGGGTCTGGCCCCACTGCTTCATGGTGTAGTGGAGGAATACGTTCTCGTACACATAGTCGGCCAGGGCGGCGATCTCCGGGTCGGCGTTCTGCCGCAGCTCCAGAATCGTCACCTTGCGCCCGGCCCCGTAGGCCGCCAGCAGCTTTTCCTCCAGCGCCGCCGCCCGCTCCGCGCCGAAGGCCAGCTCCAGGGAGGTCAGGTTGAAGGGCACCGGCATCAGCGTGCCGTGCACGTCGGCCACCACCCGGTGCTGGTAGTCCCGCCAGCTTGTGAAGCGGGAGAGGTAGTCGAACACCCGCTTGTCCCCCGTGTGGAAAATGTGGGGGCCGTACTGGTGGATTACCACGCCGTGTTCGTCGGGCAGGTCGTAGGCGTTGCCCGCCACGTGATCCCGGCGCTCCAGCACCAGCACCCGCTTGCCGCCCCGCTCGGCCAGCTCCCGGGCGCACACCGCCCCGGCAAAGCCCGCGCCGATGATCAGGCAGTCGTATTGCTTCATAGGTTCACACCTTTGCATTGTTACTTCGTATGTCCTAACTAAGTTTAACACAGCAATTCTGGAAAGGAAACGAAAAAAGTATTAAGTTTCCCTTAAAAGCCGCGTCTCAGCGGCTGGACTGCCGGGGCGCGTCCTCCTCGGTCTTTTTGCCCTGGAAGCACTCCACGTAGTGGTCCATGGCCTGCTGGATGACCTTGACGGCGGCGGCGCGGTCGTTCACGTCCCCGGCCATGGCCTCCTTGCCCTCCAGGGCCTTGTACACCGTGAAGAAGTGGGCCATCTCGTCAAAGATGTGCCCCGGCAGGTCCATCAGGTCGTGGAAGGTGTTGTAGGTGGGGTCGGCGAAGGGGATGGCGATGATCTTCTCGTCGTTCTTGCCCCCGTCCAGCATGGAGATGTAGCCGATGGGGTAGCACTGCACCAGGGTCAGGGGGTCCATGGCCTCGGAGCAGAGCACCAGCACGTCCAGGGGGTCGCCGTCGTCGCCGTAGGTGCGGGGGATGAAGCCGTAGTTGGCGGGGTAGTGGGTGGAGGTGTGGAGCACCCGGTCCAGGATGATAAGGCCGGTCTCCTTGTCCAGCTCGTACTTTTTCTTGCTGCCCTTGGGAATTTCGATGACCGCCACGAAGTCCTCCGGGGTGATGCGCTTGGGGCTGATGTCATGCCAGATATTCGACATTTTATTACTCCTCCTGTTCGCCGCATGCAGATAGATAGTTACATTATAGACGAACCGGTGGAAAATTACAACAATTCCCCTTGACAGATTACACCTACAATTGTATGCTTATGATAAAGACATACATTTGTAGGAGTTGATGACCATGGAACGCCTGTCCCGTCTGCCCGAGGCCGAGCTCACCGTCATGCGGGCGGTGTGGGCCCTGCCCGCCCCCGCCGCCACCGGGGCCGTGCGGGCCCAGCTGGAGCGGGAGCGCCCCTGGAACCTGTCCGCCCTGCAGACCCTGCTCTCCCGGCTGGCCGAGAAGGGCTATCTGGCCTCGGAGATGGCCGGGCGGCAGCGGGCCTGGACCCCCCTGGTGGCCGAGCGGGAGTACCTGGCCTTTGAAAACCGCCCCTTTCTAGGCAAGCGGCCGGGCGCCGCCCTCTCCTCCCTGGTGGCCTCCCTGTACGAGGAAAACGCCATCGGCAGGGACGATCTGGAGGAGCTGCGCGCCTTCCTGGACCGCGCCATCGCAGGAGAGGAGGCCCCCTCATGAGCGCGCTGACCGCCCTGTTCCGCCAGGTGCTGGAGATCTCCCTGGCCCTGTCCGCCCTCATCGCCCTGCTGCTCCTGGCCCGGCCCCTGCTGCAAAAGCGCTACCGGGCCAAATGGGCCTACTGGGCCTGGCTCCTGCTGGCCCTGCGGCTGGCCGTCCCGTTTAACCCGTCCCTGCCCCGGCCCCCGGTGCAGGTGCCGGAAAGCACCACCGCATTTTACTGGCAGGCCGGTACGCGGCAGCCCCTCAAGGTGCTGGATGCCGAATCCGCCCCCAATCCGGGCGAGACCCACCGGCCTGCGGGGCAGCCTGAACAGCCTGAGCAGCCTGAGCAGGCGGCGGCCCCGCTCCGCCCCATCCTCACCCTGCCCCAGCTGGCCGCCCTGCTCTGGGCGGCGGGGGACCTGGGCTTCCTGGGCTGGCACCTGATCGCCTACGCCCGCTTCCGCAGGCGGATCCGCCGCTGGATCGGCCCCGAGGCCGACGGCGAAGTGTCGGCCCGCTTCGAGGCCCTGCGCGCCGGGGCGGGGGTGCGCCGTCTGACCCTGGCCCGCTGCCCGGCGGTTTCCTCCCCTATGGTCACGGGCTTCCTCCGCCCCGTGCTGCTCCTGCCCGCCGCGGACTTCTCCCCCCGGGCCCTGGACGCGATTTTCCGCCACGAATTGGTCCACGCCAAGCGCCATGATATTTGGTACAAGCTGCTCCTCCTCCTGGCCCGCTGTGTCCACTGGTTCAACCCCCTGGTGCACCTCATGGCCCGCCGGGCGGGCCGGGACCTGGAGATCGCCTGCGACGAGGCCGTGGTGGCCGGGCGGGACGGGGCCTTCCGCCGGGATTACGGCCGGGCGGTGCTGGACGCGGTGGCCTGCGCCGGGGACGAGTGCGCCCCCCTCACCACCTACTTCAAGGGTGGCAGGGGGGCCATGCTGGAGCGCCTGAAAGCCATCCTCTCCACCCTGCCCAAGCGCCGGGGGCTCGCCCTGCTGGCCGCCGTGGTGCTGGTGGCCGCCACGGTGGCCGCCGCAGTCAGCTTCGGCGGCAAGGCGCCGGGGCCGGGCCGCACGCTGGAGACCGCCAGCTTCTCCCTCCTCCTGCCCCAGGGCGTGGGCTACGTCTCCATGGAGCTGGCCGCCGGGGGCTCCGCGGCCGAGTTTTCCAAGAACATGGCCCCGGCGGGCGGGGTGTGGCTGGCCACCTACCCGTCCGAAACGGTGGTGGTGGGACTGTTCAACCACGAGACGCCCGACTTTTCCCGGCTGCTGGCCGGGGGCAACTACGGCGACTACGACGAGCCCCTGCCCCAGGCCGCCGTCCTGTCCTCCTCCGCCGTGGCGCAGGGCGGCTGGGCCGGGTCGGCCTGGGAGCAGCTTGTGGAGCGGGAGGGACACCGGGAGCTGCACTTCATCTATCAGGTCGCCCCCCTCCAGTTCTACGACCTGTGGTTCCGCCTGGACGCGGTGAGCCAGGCCGAGGCCCGGGAGAGCGCCGCCACCTTCCTCTTCGGCGGCAGCCGCACCCCCTCGCCGGACGGTACGAAGGTGCTGTCGGTGTACATTCAGCAGGAGGACGCACGGTATTATCTGTGGTCACTGGACGGTCAACGGCCCACGCTGGAGGCTTGGGCCGGCCTGGAGCCCGGAGAGGCATGGAGAAGCGGGGGTATGACCGCGCTGGGCGCGCCGCTCTGGTCCCCCGACGGCACCCGCGCCCTCCTGGCCGCGGCCGGATACTGGGACAGCGGCATCTTCCTCATCCCCGCCGGGACGGACGGCCCCACGGATTTGCAGGAAGGGCTGGCGGCCGGACTGGCAGCGTCCTACGTTGGCGCCGCCTCCCCCAGCTACGATCGCTTCCTGCCCCGTCAGTGGCGGGAGGACGGCGGGGCCTTCCAGTTCTCCTTCAATGTCTACGGCTCCGACTACAGCAGCAGCACCGGCTCCGCCTGGTGTGAGCTGGACGAGGCCGGTACCCCCACCGAAATCACCGGCTACGCCGAGCACCCCACCGCCTATGCGGGCCCTGTGCTCGCCTCCGCCCAGGCGGGCGGGCGCACCTTCACCCTGCGTGAGTACTGGATCGGCTACCTCTGCCTTGCGCTGGACGAGTTTGCCCCGGAGGCCATCCCGGAGCTTCTCAATCCCTTCGACTCCTCCGGCATCCCCCGGGTCTTTCTCAGCCTGCCCTACGGCGCGTCCCACCCCTTCGCCACCTCCGTAACGCTGGAGCCCTTCACCGACGTGCTGGGCGAGGAGGGCGTCGTCTTTTCCTACCTCACCCGGGACGGACGGCAGGCCGTGGACTACTACTACCTGCGCGGCGACGGCACCCCCACCCTGCTGGCCGCCGCCTACGGTGAGCTGCGGCAGGTGGACGCCGACGGAGATGGGGACGCGGAGCTGCTGGGCGGCTTCCTGGTCAGCGGCGGGGCCACCCTCTTCGACCGCCGGGACGGCATGACCCGCACCGCCCCCGTGGACGCCGCCGCCGCGGCCGCTCTGGAAAGCGGCCCCCTCCCCGGCGGGCTGGACAGCCTGGCGTGGGGCGCCTTCTCCCCCAGCAGTCTGGGGGAGAGGCATCCCCAGGTATCCAACCCCGCCCCCATGTACGGGGCCGTCCTCAACCAGTATTATACCCTCTCCCTGCCCGAGTGGCTCACCTTCGACGGGGCTCCCTACGGCCCTCACGGCGAAGCGCAGATCTGGCTGGGCGACCCGTCCGACGGCAACCTGGCCGGCGGCATCCTGTGGCAGGAGGGGGAAACAGAGCCCTTCGACTCCGACACGGGCTATGGCTTTCTTCTTGCCAGCCGTCTGGGATATGCCGGCACCGGCAGCTCCAGCGACAGCGGCACCCCCGACCGGGTGCTGATCCGGGGCACGGCGGTCGCCACCCGGCCCAGCGAAAAGACGCTCCACCTCATCTGTCTGGCCGGGGAGAACCAGGTCTACCATGTTTGGCTCCGCCTGGATTACGTGCCCGAAGCCACCGCAAAGGCTATTTTCAACAGCTTTTCCGTCACAGGACAGGAAGGAGGTGCTTAAATGGCAGCATTGTTTTCCAATGTACTGGAGATTTCCCTCTCCCTGTCCGCCCTCATCGCCCTGCTGCTCCTGGCCCGGCCCCTGCTGCAAAAGCGCTACCGGGCCAAATGGGCCTACTGGGCCTGGCTCCTGCTGGCCCTGCGGCTGGTTATCCCGTTTAACCCGTCCCTGCCCCAGCCCCCGGTGCGCGTGGCCCCCACCGATCTGGCGGTCGTCTACCGCCCGGAGCGCGGCCTTGCCATGGATCGGGTCGTCGCCGTGACGGGCGAAACGCAACTGCTGGAATCCGAGGTGCTCTCCTGCGCCGCCCCGGCGCCCGGCGCGCCCAGGCCGACCGTTTTCCGCGTCCACCACGCCGCCGCCCTGCTCTGGGCGGCGGGTGGCCTGGGCTTCCTGGGCTGGCACCTGATGGCCTACGCCCGCTTCCGCAGACGGATCCGCCGCTGGATTGGCCCCGTGGCCGACGGCGAAGTGTCGGCCCGCTTCGAGGCCCTGCGCGCCGGGGCGGGGGTGCGCCGTCTGGCGCTGGCCCGCTGCCCGGCGGTTTCCTCCCCCATGGTCACGGGCTTCCTCCGCCCCGTGCTGCTCCTGCCCGCGGCACACTTCTCCCCCCGGGCCCTGGACGCAATTTTCCGCCACGAGCTGGTCCACGCCAGGCGCCATGATATTTGGTACAAGCTGCTCCTCCTCCTGGCCCGCTGCGTCCACTGGTTCAACCCCCTGGTGCACCTCATGGCCCGCCGGGCGGGCCGGGACCTGGAGATCGCCTGCGACGAGGCCGTGGTTGCCGGGCGGGACGGGGCCTTCCGCCGGGACTACGGCCGGGCCGTGCTGGACGCGGTGGAATGCGCCGGGGACGAGCGCGCCCCCCTCACCACCTACTTTAAAGGAGGCCGGAACACCATGCTGGAGCGTTTGAAAGCCATCCTCTCCACCCTGCCCAAGCGCCGGGGGATCGCCCTGCTCTGTCTGCTGGCGGTGCTGGTCTCCACCGTGGCCGCCGCCTGCGGCGTGGGCCGCACCCCCGCCGACGCCGGGGCCGTGGCCGCGGATTACTACACCCTCACCGCGCCCGCCGCCACGCGGGAGGTCTCCTACTCCGGGGACGGCGGGGCCCGCTTCACCGCCGGGGACGCGGTGCTGGGCGGGGTGGACCTGATCCCGGTGGACGACTACTCGTCCGTGCTCGAGATCTACTACGATTTGGACCGCATCCCCGTCCAACCGGGCGGCGGCAGGCAGCTCAGCGACGAATACCTGCTGGATACCCCCCGCTTCTCCGCCGTCCTGGGAGAGGGCGCCGTGCTGGAATGCGAGATCTTCCCGGAGGATTCCGGCTGGGCGGATTCCTGGACCCTCACGATGGAGCACGCGGACGGCATGCGGCGGCTCCACTACCTCTACCACCCCTCCCCCCTCCTGTTCTGCGACCTGTGGTACGATCTGGAGCAGGTGGACGGAGAGGCCGCCCAGGCGAGCGCCGACACCTTCCGCTTCGGCGCCCAGTTCACCCCCAGCCCCGACGGCGCCAAGGCTGTCTCCTTCTATCAGACCCAGTATTTCCTGTGGGATCTGACCGGGGAGACCCCCGCGCTTACGTTAAACCAGGCAAGCTCGGGCGGCATCCGGGGCGGCCACGGCCCACTCTCCCTCTCCGACCCGCTCTGGTCCCCCGACGGGGAGAAGGTCGCCCTCACCGCCGCCGCCGGAGGGATTACCACCTTCTGCTTCCCCGTCGATCTGGGGCCCTTCTACCCCGAGTGGCATTCCCGGGGGGACAACGGGGTGGCGGATCTGGTCGTGGAGGCGCTGGGCAAGCCCTTCACCCTGCCCTCGGGCACCGTCCGCGCCTGCGTGCCTCTATCCTGGGCGGAGGACGGCTCCGCCCTCCAGTTCTCCTACGAGCTGGTGGACGCCGACGGCACCCTCCAGAGCGGCACCGCCTGGTACGCCATGGCGGACACGGACGGAGGCCCCGTCTTCGACGCGGCGGCCAACCCGCCCCAGCCCCTGCTGGAAGGCCCCCTGCGCGGAGGCGGGCTCTTTCTGACGGACGGGGACGTACAGGTCTACGGGTTACTGGCCCTGCCCGAGTGGCCCCGGACCCCGTCGGAGGGCGCGCCCGCGTATGCGTTCACCTACGGCGGCGGGGCGGCGGGCGCCCTGGAGCTGGCTTCGCTGCCCGCGGACCTGGAGATTGGCGCGGACGGCCTCTACCACCGCGCGGAGGAGGGCATGGACGCGTGGTACTACCTCCTGCCGGGGGCGGAGCCGGCGGCCCGTTTCACCTGGCGCGCCGACCAGCCCGAGCTGGGGGCCTTCCTCGCCCGGCATATCACTTTTTTTACAGTCGGATAACCGCAAAAAAAGCGGGGACGGTTCCTTTCAAACCGTCCCCGCTCTTTTTTGTGCCCTACACGGCAGGCCCGCCGACAGCGCCTTGAGCAGATTTTGGGCCGCCATAAGGCCCATCTGCTCCACGGCGCCCACCGTGGAGGCGGCGCAGTGGGACCCCATGATCAGGTTGTCCAGCCCGTACAGCTCCGGGTCCTCCGGCGGCTCCTGGGAGAAGGCGTCCACCCCCGCAGCGTAGATCTCCCCCTCCCGCAGGGCGCGCACCAGGGCTCGCTCGTCCACAATGCCGCCCCGGGCGGTGTTGACCAGCACGGCGGTGGGCTTCATGGCGCGCAGCTGTTCCCAGCCGATCATCCCTCGGGTCTCGCCGGTCAGCGGCAGATGGATGGAAACAAAGTCACAGGCGCGGAGGATCTCCTCCGGCCCGGCACGGCGGATATGGTTTTCCGCCGCGTAGGCCTCGTCCCAGTACACGTCGTAGGCCAGCACCGTCATGCCGAACCCCTGGGCCCGCCGCGCCACTCCCTTGCCGATGGCGCCCAGGCCCAGGATCCCCAAGGTCTTGCCGTACAGGTCCAGGGCGGTGATTTTCCCCCAATCCCGGCGGCGGCAGCGCCCGTCTATCTCCACCAGGCGGCGGGCGCAGGCCGTCATCAGCGCGAACGCGTAGTCGGCCACCGCGTCGGCGTTGGCCCCCACGGTGGTGGAGACCGGAATACCCAGCGCCTGCGCCCGGGCCAGGTCGATATTGTCGGTGCCCACGCCGTACTTGGAGATGGCCCGCAGCCGCCCGGCGCAGGCCAGGACCTCCGCGTTCAGCGGGTCCACGCCCACGATGATCCCCGCCGCGTCGGCGATATGGAGCTTCATCTCCTCCTGGGTGAGGATGCGCCCCACCGGGTTGAGCACCACCTCATACCCCGCCTCCTCCAGCAGCGCTATGGGCGAGCGGTCCGCCTTGCCAAAGGAGCGGGGGGTGGCCAGAATCTTTTCCACCGCCATCCCCCCGTCAGGCCCGCGCGGCCCGGATCTTCTCCAGGAAAATCCGGGCGGTGGCGGTAATCTGGGCGTAGTCCCCCGTCCGGGCGCCCTTGGTGAGGGAGGAGCCCGCGCCCACGGCCGCCGCGCCGCTCTTGATCCACAGGTCCACGTTGTCCGCGTCCACGCCCCCGGTGGGCATAAACGCCACCTGGGGCAGGGGGCCCTTCAGGGCCTTGATCATGCCGGGGCCGAAGGCGTCGCCCGGGAAGAGCTTGAGGATGTCCGCCCCCGCCTCCAGGGCCGCGACGGCCTCGGTCACCGTCATGACCCCGGGCATGACGGGCACGGCGTAGCGGTTGCACAGGCGGATGGTCTCCAGGCTCAGGCCCGGGGAGACGACATACTGGGCCCCCGCCAGGATGGCGGTGCGGGCGGTCTCCGGGTCCAGGACGGTGCCCGCCCCCACAATAAAGCCGGTGCCCTGGTAGCGCTTGGCCAGGCTCTCGATGATGGCGCTGGCGCCGGGCACGGTGTAGGTGATCTCCAGCCCCGCCACGCCGCCCTCGGCGCAGGCCTCCGCAATGCGGGTGCCCTGGTCCTCGTTCTCTGCGCGGACCACGGCCACCAGGCCGCAGCCCGTGATTTTATCCAATACCGTCCATTTATTCACAGTCTACTCCGCCCTCCATTTTGGATTTTCCACAATCTGCGGCCTGCCGTCAGGCCCCTCCACCACGAGGCGGCGGTAGCCCTTCTGCTCAATGGTGCCGTAGTCGTGCCCCGCGTCGCTGCGGAACACAAAGAAGGTTACCAGCGGCTCCCGGCCCGTGTTGATGCTCCGGTGGGCCCAGCGGGGCGGCACGTACAGCGCCCGGCCGGGGCTCAGCGGCTCGGCCCGCCACTCCCCCTCCGGGGTCTCCATCAGCATATAACCCTCGCCGGACAGGGTGTAGTAGACCTCGGCCGTCTCCAATATCTCGTGGAAATGGCCCTTGGTCATAAAGTACTCGTCTCCCACCCTGCCGGGGTAGCAGATGGAGGTGCCGAAGAGCAGATCCCCGGAGGTCTGGGGGAGCTTGAGCTCGTAGAACTCGTAGACCAGCGGATCCCCGGCCTCCACCATGGCCCGGAGGGCCTCGTCGTCCCGGTACATGCCCGCCATGCGGGACAGGTGCCGCTTGGTGCTCTCGCACTCCCCCGAAAGCCCCGTTTTCAGATCGAAGCC
The DNA here is from genome assembly GCA_022846095.1 of Oscillospiraceae bacterium. Lineage (NCBI taxonomy): Bacteria > Bacillati > Bacillota > Clostridia > Eubacteriales > Oscillospiraceae > Oscillospiraceae bacterium. The sequence continues at coordinate 3,347,427 of AP025583.1, forward strand.
CAGGGTAAAGGGCAAATTCTCATATGCAAACATTTCCCTCACCCCTTCATCCCGCGGGCCAGGCGCTCGCAGCACGCGAAGCGCTCCCCGGTGATGTCGATATGGAATACCTCGGCGATGACCTGGGTCCAGCCGTGGATGAAGTAGGTCCAGCCGTCCTCCACCTGCAGGTGCTTTTCCTCCGCCTGGCGCAGGGCGTCCGCCATAAATTGGCGCTCCCCCCGGTAGTTGAGCTCCCAAACCACGCAGTGCTCCGGGTAGACACAGCCCGCCGTCAGCGGAGAGCCGGGGCGGTCCTTGCCCAGGCCGGTGGCGTTGACCACCAGGGAATAGGGCTTCAGCCCGGCCAGCACCCGGTCGCTGATCTCCGGCTGGGGCGAGAGGATATACTCGGCGGGCACGTCCGGGTTAATGAGGGCGTTGATGCGCCTGATTTCGTCCAGCCGGGGCTGGGAGCGGTTGCACACCACCACCCGTGCGGGCACGTTGGCCCCGTTCTCCTTTTTCATGAGGTAGGAACAGATGGAGATGGCGCTCCCCCCCGCCCCCATAATGAACAGCTCCCCGCCGTGCTCCGCCCAGAAGCCAGCGGGCAGGAAGGCGTCCATGGTCAGGCCGCTGGAGATGGGGTCCTTGGCGTACCCCTCCAGCCGCCCGTCCTTTTTGGAGATGGAGGACAGCTCCCCAAACATGGCCGCGTAGGGGTCCAAATACTCAAAGAGGTCCTTGCTGGCGTTATAGAGGTCTATTTTGTGCGTGGTGACCAGCGCCCCCATGGAGAGGGGGTCGCGCTTGATAAACTCCACCACCTGCCGGTAATCCTCCGCCGGGGCGTGGATGGGCAGATCGATGCCCTTGATGACGGTATCCGCCAAATCCAGGGCCTCCTTGGCCCAGCGGGGGTAGACCTTCATGATGGAGGACTGCCCGGTGGTGACGCCGATAAAATACAGCGTGCGCTGCGTGGCGGGCTCAGGTAAGTTCATAGGCGGTATCTCTCCTTCTCAAAAACAGTTTTTTCTATCCGTTGAACGCAAGCTGGAGCACGGCGTCTTCCGTAATCGCCTCGTCGGACAGTTCGCCCACAATCGTGCCGTTTTTCATAACCAGCACACGATCGCACTGTTCCACAATTTCCTGCAGCTCCGAGGAGACGATCAGGATGCTCTTGCCCTCTTCCCGCCTGAGTGTCTGTAAAATCTTGTATATTTCCGATTTTGCGCCCACATCCACGCCCTTTGTCGGCTCATCCATAATCAGCACACGGGGTTCGATGGAAAGGCACTTCGATATGACTACCTTTTGCTGATTTCCTCCGCTGAGGTCGCGAACCATCTGCTGGCTACCGGAGCACTTGATTTGAAGCCTCTGCACATACGTTGCGCTGAGCGTCCGAAGCAGCCCGCCTTTGATCAGTCCCAGGAAATTGCAAATATCCCCGGCGTGGATGGACGCAATATTATCCGAGATGTTAAAGTTCATAAACAGCCCAACGTGTTTTCTATCCTCCGGCAGCATCGCCAGGCCCTGCCGGATCGCGGCCCGGGTATTTTTCCCATGGTACTGCGCGCCAAACAGCTCGATCTGTCCGCTCTGCTGCGGGTGGAGGCCATAGATGGTCTCCATTACCTCCGTCCGGCCCGATCCGTCCAGACCGTAGAAGCCCAGGATTTCCCCTTTGTAGAGCCGGAAATTGATGTCGCGTACCTGCTTGCCGCGGTTCAGCGCCCGAACCTCAAGCGCAACCTCGGCGTCCGGCCTAAACCGCTCCTTCCGGCAGGCCCCGCCGGCCAGGGGCTCGTCGGGGGCCCTTCCGACGATAAGCGAGATTATTTTATCCGGAGAGGTGCCGTCCTTCCGGAACGTCCCCAGATATTCTCCGTTGCGCATCACGCTGATCCGATCGCTGATCCGAAAAACCTCTTCCATGCGGTGTGAGATAAAGAGGATCGCCACCCCCTCACTTTTGAGCTGATTTACGATGGAAAAAAGCTTATCCGTCTCCTTTGCCGTCAGGGAAGACGTTGGCTCATCCAATATCAGCACCTCGGCGTGGGTGGAGATTGCCTTCGATATTTCCACAAGCTGCATCTGGGCGGTGCTCAGTTCGCTTATCTTTTTATGTACGTCAATCTCCAGGCCCAGCTCATCCAGCTTTGCCTGCGCCTGCTGTGTCATGCGCTTCCAGTCCAGGCTCAGGCCGCGGCGCAGCTCTCTGCCCAGGAAAATATTCTCCACCACGGTGAGGTTCGGGCACAGCTTCAGCTCCTGATAAACCGTGGAAATCCCCTTGCTCTTTGCTATAAGCGGGCTTGGGAAGCGCGTCGGAACGCCATGGTATAAAATCTCCCCGCCGTCCGGCTCGTACATGCCGGAGAGCATGTTCATCAACGTCGATTTGCCGGCGCCGTTTTCCCCAATCAGTGTATGGACCTCACCCTTTTCAATGGAAAAGCAGACATTTTTCACTGCATGGATACCAGAAAAGTGTTTATCAATATTTTTAAATTCGATTATGATATCCGCCATGCCCGTATCACCTTTTTTCATGAGCGTCTTTACGCTTACTGCCGCTTCTTATTTCGCCTGAGGTCGAATGCAACCACAACGATAATCAGAATTCCAATCACAACCGTCTGCGCGTGTGCATTCACGCCCATCAGGACCAGTCCGTTTTTCAAAATGCCCATGATTAAAACACCGATAACGGTTCCTATCACGGTGCCGGCGCCGCCGGTTGGAATCGCGCCGCCGATAATCGCCGCGGCGATTACCTCAAGCTCCATTCCGCTGCCCATCGTCCCCTGCACCGTGTGCATAAAGGAAAAATTGAGCAGGCCGGTCAGGCCGCAGAGAAACCCCAAAATCATGTAGGCGATTAGGTTGACCTTTTTCTCGTTGATCCCCGAGGCCTTCGCCGCGTCCGGGCTGCCGCCCACCGCTCTCATGCGGAACCCCAGAATGGATTTGTGAAAGAAAAAGTAGCCTATCACGGCCAGGACCAGAAAGAAAATAGACAGGGACGGCACCACGCCCACCACGCCGCCGCCCATACCGAAGAAGGCCGGGAGGCTTTCAGGATCCGGGACGGGGTCGCGGTCCAGCGAAATAATCATCCCCTTGCTTAGGAGCAGCGCCAGACCCCGCGCAATATTCATGGTCCCCATCGTTGCAATGAAGGGCGGAATCTTCAAATACCCTATTACGAAACCATTGACCAGTCCGAACACGGCGCCCAGCAGCAGTCCGAGCGCACAGGCAATCCAGACGGGTACGCCCTCTTGGGTCATCAAAAGCGCGGAGACGGTGGCGCAGACGGCGTAGACGGCTCCCACTGAGATGTCGATTCCGCCGATGGCTATCACAAGGGTCATGCCCAGCGCCTGAATTCCCAGCAGCGAGACCTGTCTGACAATATTCAAAATGTTGGTGGACGTAAAAAAAACGGGCGAAGCGAAAGAGAAAAAGAGGAACAGCAGACACAGACAGGCCAGGATCCCAATTTCTTTCGCTTTCAGCGCTCTTTTGAACAGAGATGCCGGTTGAAGCTGTCCGACCGGCTGTTCCTTATGATTTGTTCCCATATGTACCTCCATGCGTCTTCAACGGCAGGCGGAGCGGCTGCCGTTCCTCTCTTTGCCGCCGTACCCGGCGGTTTTTGTCCGGCGCGCCGGATCTCCTGGGGGAGATCCGGCGCGCCGTCAGTAATTCTATCTGTTTATCGCCGGTTCTAGCCGATGGGTGTACCAGCCTCGCGCTGAGCAAGCACATCGTCCACGTTTGTGCCGTCGACCTGGAAGATATAGTAAGGCACGTCGTTTTCCTTAAAGGAAGCGGGATCGCCGGTCGTGCAGAAATCGTAGAGCATCTCCAGCCCGCCGTAGGCCTGCTCGTAGACACGCTGGCCGTAGGAGCAGGTCAGGTAGCCGTTTTTGATATAGGTGAGCACATCGCCGTACAAATCGTTGCCGACCGCGATAATGTCCTTGCGGTCCAGATTCTTCATCAGCCTGCCCCACAGGTCCATGGTGCCGCCCATATTGCACATCGCGTCGATGTCGGGATTGGCAAGCAGCGCATTTTCCAGCGCGCCGTAAGCCGCCTGCTCGTCGCCAGTGGCGTTGATAAAATCGACGACCTCAATGTTCTCGTACTGGTCGAAAATCTCCTGTGAGCCGCGCTGGCGGGAGTCGGACCAGTTCGTCCCGGCGCCGGTGGTCGTCATCAGGACCTGGCCCTTGGGCTCCCCATATTTCTCCGTCAGCTTATCCACGATGTACCGCGCCACCGTGCGCCCGGCCTCCACGTCGTCGCGGCCGTAATAGGCAAGGCGGTCAGAGCTGGGAGCGTCGGAGTTGATGCAGACGACGGGAATCCCCGCTTCCAGCGCGCGGTTGATGAGCGGAGTAATCGTCTGGTCGTCCGAGACACAGATGGCCATCCCGTCGGGATGCTTGGTAATCAGGTTTTCAATGACGTTATACTGGGACTCGGCGGTCCAATCGGTGGCGCCGGTCACATAGCCGTTTACTCCGGTTTCCTGGTTGAAGCCCTGAACCCCTTCATCCAAATAGGTGGCGAAAATATCGGACGCATTCATGTAGACCACGGGGAATTCCATTGTCTTTGGATCCTTGGCCGTGTCAATGTGGAACGTGTATTTTCCAATGGTTACGTCCTTCACCGTGCTCCCGGGCGCGCTGGAGACAGGGGTCTGGGATTCGGGCGCGGGGCTGCCGGTGCCTGCGGCGGGTTTCGGCTCACCGCAGCCCGCCAGGCAGCCGAGGAGCATCAGCCCCGAAAGGACGCCTGCCAGCCATCTTTTTCTCTTTGCCATTTCAATACCTTCCTTTCCTTAATCCAGTCCATTTATTTCGCCCTCCACCTGGGTGAAGGTAACGATCCTTGCCTATGCCCCCAGCGTCCGGGGCTCCGCGGGGAAGGATTCCACAATTTCCACGGCGGATTTGAGGTTGATGCCCATGCGCTCCACGCCCATGCCCCGCAGCGCGAGGAAGTCCTCCCGGGTGCGTATGCCGCCCGCGGCCTTGACCTTAATCGCCCCGCCGCAGTGCTCCTTGAGCAGGCGGATGCGCTCCAGGTTGGACGTGCCCGGAATCCAGCCCGTGCCGGTTTTGACAAAGTCGGCGCCGGTCCTCATGACCAGGTCGCAGGCCTTGAGCATCTCGGTGTCGTCCAGGGCGTTGATCTCGATGATAACCTTGGTGAGCACCCTGTGATCCACCATGCCCACGATCTCCCGCAGCTCATTGAGCACGTAGTCGTACTCGCCGTTTTTAAATTTCCCCACATTCATCACGATGTCCATCTCCTGGACGCCGTCCACCAGCAGCTGATGGGCCTCCAGGAGCTTGGCCTCGGTCTTGTGTGCCCCCGACGGGAAGCCCACCGGCGCGCCCACGTAGACCCCCTCCACGCCCCGCAGCAGATCCGCCAGGGTGGACACCCAGCAGGGCAGCACGTGCACGTTGATAAAGCGGTACTTCCTTGCATACGCAACGGCTTCCTCGATCTCATGGACGCTGTGCGGGGTACGCACCGCACTGATGTCGATCATCGCCGCAGCCTGGCCGGCTGTCATTGTCTCCACCGTTTTATCCCCTTTCACAGACGTGGCCGTCCCGTTTCTAAACCGATAAGTCATTATCTTTGTAAAATCAAGAATAACATAGTTATCTTTTAATGTCAACAGAGACGTTTTTGAAATGTAGCATAAAAACAGTCATGGTTTTTTGTTCAATTAGCTGTTTATTGTTAAAATTATAACGCTTTTTCTAGGCGTTTTTGCTCACTCCATCATTTTATATCTTGACAAAACATAATTATCTTTTATCATATAGATAGAGGTAATACAAAGCAGATCATCATAAGGAGGTCCTGCCGTTGAAGCTCATATCCTACGATCTCGGAACGGGCGGCGTAAAGGCGTCGCTCTACGACGAGGCGCTGCACACCCTGGCCAAGTCCTTCATCGAGTACGAGACGGTTTACCCCGGCCCCGATATGCATGAGCAGCGCCCGGAGGACTGGTGGACGGGCGTGGTGCACAGCACCCGGGTGCTGCTGGAGCAATCCGGCGCGGCGCCCTCGGAGATCGCCTGCGTGGCCCTGTCGGGGCACAGCCTGGTGAGCGTGCCGGTGGACGCCCGGAACCGGGTGCTTCAGGCCCAGGTGCCCATCTGGTCGGACACCCGCGCCCAGGCCGAGGCGGCGGCGTTCTTTACCCGCATCCCGGAGCGGGACTGGTACATGGCCACGGGCAACGGCTTTCCCGCCCCCTGCTACTCCATCTTCAAGCTGATGTGGCTCAAGGCGCATAAGCCGGAGCTCTTCGCCCGCGTCCACAGGGTGCTGGGCTCCAAGGACTACATCAATTTCCGGCTCACCGGCCAAATCGCCACCGACTGGTCCTACGCCTCCGGGACGGGGGCCTACGACCTGAAGGCCGGGCGTATGCGCCCCGACTTCCTGGAGGCCGCCGGCCTGCCCGCCCACCTCTTCCCCACCCCGGACGCCCCCCACCGGATCGTGGGGATGGTTACCGAGTCGGCCGCCCGGGAAACCGGCCTGTGCGCGGGCACCCCCGTGGCCTGCGGCGGCGTGGACAACGCCTGCATGGCCCTGGGGGCGGTAGGCCCGGTGCCCGGGCGGGTTTACACCTCGCTGGGCTCCTCCAGCTGGATCCCCGTCAACTCCGCCCAGCCCGTTCTGGACGCGGAAAAGCGCCCCTATGTATTCGCCCACATCCAGGAGGGCCTGTTCACCTCCGCCTTCTCCATCTTCGCGGGGGGCAGCTCCCTGCGCTGGGCCCGGGAGACCCTGTGCCGGGATATTGCTGACGACGGGCGGGCCTACCAGATCATGGACGGCTGGGCCGGGCAGGCGCCGCTGGGCTCCAACGGCATCTTTTTCAATCCCAGCCTGGCGGGCGGCACCTCCCAGGACAAGAGCATCCACATCCGGGGCGCCTTCGTGGGGCTCCACCTGGGCACCACCCGGGAGGACATGATCCGCGCGGTGATGGAGGGGATTACCCTCAACCTGCGCCTGTCCCTGGAGGCCCTGGGCGCCCACACGGCCCTCTCCGGCCCCCTGCTCATCTGCGGCGGCGGCAGCAGGAGCCCGTTCTGGATGCAGATGTTCGCCGACGTGTTCAACCGGGAGATTGTCAAGAGCAATATCGACCAGGACGCGGCCTCCATCGGCGCGGCGGCCATTGCGGCCCGGGCGGTGGGCCTGTGGCGGGACTACGGCGGCATTGACGGCCTGCACCGGATCGAGCGGCGGTGCGCCCCCGATCCCGCCCGCGCCGCCCGGTACGAGGCGCTGCTCCCCATGTTCAGCCGCATCTGCGAGGTGGCCGCCGATCTGGGCGACGCGATGTACGCCGCCTCCTGCGGCGAACCCACAACACGGAAAGGATGAAATCATCATGATCAGTAAGCCCTATTGCAACGACTTCCGTCTGGACGGCAAGGTGGCCGTCATCACCGGGGCGGCCTCCGGCATCGGGTACGCCACCGCCGAGCTCTTCGCCCAGCGGGGCGCGGCGGTCTGCCTGCTGGACGTCAACCCGGAGCAGGTCCGGCAGGCTGCCGGGCGCATCGAGGGATCCCGCGCGTTTTGTGTCGATATTTGCAATAAAAATTCCGTAGACAGCGCAATTGACGCTATATTGACAGGGTTTGGTAATGTTGATATACTAGTAAACAGCGCGGGGGTGGGCGACATCGAGTGGGCCGAGCAGATGCGTGAGGACACCTGGCGAAAGGTCATTAACATTAATCTGACCGGCACCTTCCTCATGTCCCAGCGGACCGGCCGGGAGATGATCCGCGCCGGCCGGGGCGGGAAGATCATCAGCCTGGCCTCCCAGGCCGGCCTGGTGGCCATCGACAAGCACGTGGCCTACAGCGCCAGCAAGGCCGGAATCATCTCCATGACCCAGTCCCTGGCCTACGAGTGGGGGAAATACGGCATACAGGTCAACGCCATCTCCCCCACCGCAACCGAAACGCCCATCATCGTGGGCTACTGGACCGAGGGCGAGATCCACGACAACGCCATTGCAAATACGCCCGCCGGGCGGTTCTGCAAGCCTCAGGAGATCGCGGCGGCGGCCCTCTTCCTCGCTTGTGACGCATCCAATATGGTAACCGGCGCCAACCTGGTGGTGGACGGCGGTTACACCATTCACTGATTTCGATCAATCACCCTGTTGGGATGGAGGAGTTGTCATGCGAGAGGTTCCCGCATATCGAAAGGTCTACACGGAGCTGAAGCGGCAAATCAAGGACGGCGGCTACGCCGCGGGCACGCTGCTGCCCACCGAATCGGAGCTGGAGGCGCAGTTCTCGGTCAGCCGCACCACGGTGCGCAAGGCGGTCAGCCTGCTGGCCGGGGAGGGCTACCTCAGCGTCCGCCAGGGCCGGGGCACCGAGGTGCTGGACATCTCCACCACCCAGAAGCTCAACCACATCTCATCCATCACGGAGACCCTGACCGAGAAGGGCTACAAGGTCACCGTCCAGGGCATGTTTATTGAGCGGGTCAAGGCCCCCGAGTACGTGTCCGAGGTGCTGGATCTGCCCCAGGACGCCTCCGTTTTTAAGATGCAGCGGGTCCAGTGCGCCGACGGGCAGCCCATCGCCCTGATGGTCAACTACCTGCGGGAGAACATCGTGCCCGACCTGGACAAGTACGTCAACCAGTTCGTGGGCCTGTACTCCTTCCTAGAGCGGACGTACAACATCATCTTCAAGGAGGCCGTGGAGCGGCTCTCCGCCGTCAGCGCCGACTTTACCGAGTCGCAGATTCTGAAAATCCCTGTGGGCGCGCCGCTGCTGTGCAGCAAGCGCATCTCCTACGTGGAGCAGGGGCCCTTTGAGTACAGCGTCATCAAGCTGGTGGCCGACAAGTACGAGTACAGCGTGTACATGCAGGGCAGGCATTAGCCGGCGGCGGACGCCTCTCCCGGCTTTCTATCCAGCAATTCCCTTGTGATAAAGATTTTTTTACTCCACCGTAAAGAGATCTTTACCACAGGGGAATTTTTTATGCCCCGCCCGCCGGGCAAAAAAGGCGCTTTCCTTACGCGCGCATGGCTTTGCCCATACCCACCCCCAATCTGGCCCCCCGTTTGCTTTTATCAGGCGCGAAATATAATTCCGGGAGGTATAAAAATGCTGAACCTGACCGACGCCTTTTCCCTGGACGCCTGCATCTACCCCGAGGAGGCCGACTTCTGCGGCATCGCGGACGACATCAAAGCCTCGGGGCTGGACGCCTTTTTCCTCACCCTGAACGGGGACAGCTTCCGCACCGGGGTGGAATCCCTGGGCAAGGCCTACAACATCACCGACGACCCGGCCCAGAAATGCCGGGTGGCCCGCACCTATGACGACCTGCTGCGCAACAAGGCCGACGGGGTGCTCTCCGCCATCCTGTACTTCCAGGACCCCGCCCCCATCGAAAACAAGCCCGACCTGCTGCGGGCCTTTTACGAGATGGGGGTGCGGGTGATCCAGATGTCCTACAACAAGGGGGGCTTTCTGGGCGCGGGCTGCGTGGAGGGTGCCGGGTACGGCCTGACCGACTGGGGCAAGCGGGCGGTGCGGATGATGAACGAGCTGGGCATGCTGGTGGATCTCTCCCACTGCGGCCCCCGCACCGCCGCCGACGCCATGGCGGTGAGCGAAAAGCCGGTGACCTTCTGCCACGCCAACGTGAAGGCGGTGGCCGACAACCCCCGCAACAAGACCGACGAGCAGCTCCTGGCCCTGCGGGACAACGGCGGGGTCATCGGCCTGACCCCCTGGGCCCCCATCTGCTGGAAGCGCCGGGAGAAGGTCCCCCCCACGGTGGAGGATTTCCTGGACCACGTGTGCTACGCGGTGGACAGGATCGGCATCGACCACGTGGGCTTCGCCAGCGACAATAACCTGGACCACAAAAAGGACATCGTGGGCATATGCTCCCAGAACGACCTGTACGACAACGTGGTGGGGGGCTACAACCGGGACGTGGGCACCGACCCCGGCCAGCGCCACGCCGCCGGCTTTTCCGGAGCGGTGGATCTGCAAAACCTGATTGACGCCATGCGCTCGCGCGGCTTTCAGGACGGGGAGATCCGCAAGTTCCTGGGCGGCAACTTCCTGCGGGTGCTGAAAGAAGTCTGGGGATAACCCCACATAGAGAGGAGAAGGAATTATGGAAAACACCCAGCGCAGGCTGAGCCCTGCCAAGTCCATCGTCATCGCCGTCGCGTCCCTGCTGGTGATCTTCCTGGGCGTGCTGGTGGTCAAGGCCCCCACCGTGGTGGTCCTCATCTTCGCGGGCCTGGTCACCATGTGCTTCAGCCTCATCTGGGGCGTGAAGTGGGACGACATCATGGAGGACATCCTGGAGATGGCCAAGCGCATGTTCCCGGCCCTGCTGATCCTGATCTTCGTGGGTATGCTGGTGGGCGCGTGGATGATCAGCGGCACCGTGCCCATGATGATCTACTGGGGCCTCAAGCTCATCTCCCCCCGCTTCTTCCTGGTCACCGGCTGCGTGCTGTGCGCGATCATGTCCATCATGACGGGCACCTCCTGGGGCACCATCAGCACCGTGGGCGTGGCCCTGATGGGCGTGGCCGCCGGGCTGGGGGTGCCCGCCCCCATGGCGGCGGGCGCGGTCATCGTGGGCGCCCTCTTCGGGGACAAGCTCTCCCCCATCTCGGACACCACCGTCCTGGCCCCCACGGTGTCCGGCGTGAACGTCATCGACCACATCAAGTACGAGTCCATGACCACCGTGCCCAGCTTCCTGATCTCCCTGATCTTCTTCCTGGTGCTGGGGCTGCGGTTCGGCCACGGCTCCATCCAGTCGGAGGACTACACCCTCATCCTCACCACGCTGGAGCAAAGTTTCCACTTCAACCCCCTGCTGCTGGTGCCCCCGGTGGTGGTGCTCTTCCTCATCTTCCGCCAGAAGCCCATTCTGCCCGTCTTCGCCGTGGGCATCGTGCTGGGCGGCGTGCTGGCCATGATCTTCCAGGGGGTCTCCCTGGGCGACGTGGCCGCCGCCCTCAACAAGGGCTTCACCGCCTCCACCCAGGTGGCCATCGTGGACACCATGATCTGCCGGGGCGGCATCACCAGCATGCTCTCCTCCGTGGCCGTCATCATCGCCGCCGCCCTCTTCGGCGCGCCGCTGAAGACCTCCGGGGTCATCCAGCTGCTGGTGGACGTGATCCAGAAATTCGCCAGGGGGCAGAAGAGCCTTCTGTTCCTCAGCTACCTCTTCCACGGCCTGCTCATCTGCACCATCGGCGGGTACTACACCACCTTCTCCATCGCGGGCCCCATCCTCCAGCCCCTGTTTGAGAAGAAGGGCCTGGATAAGCGCAACCTCTCCCGCATGCTGGAGGACTCGGGCACCACCTTCTCCCCCCTGGTGCCCTGGAGCAGCAACGGCGTGTACATGTCGGGCATGCTGGGGGTCACGGTGGCCCAGTACGCCCTGTTCTCCCCCCTGTGCTGGCTGTGCCTGGTTTTCGCGGCCATTTACATCGCCACGGGCTTTAAGATCGCCCAGGCTCCCATCCCTCAGGAGCCGGAGCGGGTATAGGTTCCCTCAGGCGGACGGGGCCGGCGGTACGCCGGCCCCGTTTGCCATTGTCACGGGAGGTGAAATAGGCTAAAATGGTCAAAACGAAATTGCGGGAGGGGTTGGGCATGCTGTACCGCTACGTGGAGCAGCTCCTGAACGTGTACAACTATATCGACGCCATGCTGGTCACCGACGAGCGGGGGGTCATCCGCTTCTACAAGTGCTTCCGCCCCGACGTGAACCCCACCACCCCCAAGGACGTGCTGGGCCGCCACATCCTGGAGGTCTACCCCGAGCTGGACGAGAACACCAGCACCGTCATGCGGGTGCTGCGCACCGGGGAGCCCATCCTCAACGAGTACCAGGAGTTCTTCTTCAAGGGCCTGGGGATCAACAGCGTGAACACCACCCTGCCCGTCCGGGACCGGGACAGGCTGGTCGGCGTGCTCTGCGCCGCCCGCTACCTGGACCCGCCCTTCCAGCGGCGGGGGGTGACGCTGGATTTGAAGGAGCCCAGCCGGGAGGAGGCCCTCTACACGGTGGACGACATCGTCAGCCTCTCCCCGGCCATGGATCTGGTGAAGGAGCGCATCCACATGATCGCGGACACCGGCTCCTCGGTGCTGCTCTACGGGGAGACGGGCACGGGCAAGGAGCTGGTGGCCCAGTCCATCCACTCGGGCAGCGCCCGGCGGGGCAAGCGCTTCGTCTCCCAGAACTGCGCCGCCATCCCCGGCACGCTGCTGGAGAGCATCCTCTTCGGCACGGTGAAGGGCAGCTACACCGGCGCAGAGAACCGCCCCGGCCTCTTCGAGCTGGCCGACGGGGGCACCCTCTTCCTGGACGAGATCAACTCCATGGAGATCTCGGTCCAGGCCAAGCTGCTCAAGGCCATCGAGGAGAAGCAGGTCACCCGCATCGGCGCCCTGGAGCCCACCAAGGTGGACGTGAAGATCGTCTCGGCCACCAACGAGAACCCCCTCCAGTGCGTGGAGGCCCACCGCCTGCGGGAGGACCTCTTCTACCGCCTGAGCGTGGTGCAGCTCAACATCCCGCCCCTGCGGGAGCGGCTGGAGGATCTGCCCTGCCTGATCTCCCACTTCATCGCCACCTTCAACCGGCGGATGAACCGGGCCGTGGTGGGCATCGACGAAGAGGTGGAGGAGATCTTCCACCGCTACGGCTGGCCGGGCAACGTGCGGGAGCTGAAAAACGTCATCGAGGGGGCCTTCAACCTGACCGCCTCCCGGTTCCTGCAAAAGAACTGCCTGCCCGAGTACCTGCTCGGGCGGGTGGAGCGGGGCGCGCCCGCCGCCGCGGCCTGGCCCCTGAGCGGGGACTTCCCCCTGGACGCCGCGGTGCGGGCCTACGAGAAGGGGCTTATCCAGCGGGCCCTGGCCTCCTCCCGCAGCCTGGCCGAGGCCGCCGACAAGCTGGGCATCTCCCGGCAGTCCCTCAATTACAAGCTGGGCAAATTCCGCCTGGAGCACTGAAAAACAGCCGTACCCGCACCAGGCGGAGCAGATCCACGCACCCATAACAAAAATTTCGGTGGCCGTTTCGTCCGCCGAAAACAAAACAGCTGGAAACACCAAAGGTGTTTCCAGCTGTTTTTGGATTCCCTGTTTACTCATGCAGCTTACTATTCGCCCAACCCGCTTCAATGGCCGCATTACAGTCCGCATCGAGCGCCTCGGCCGTCTCCTGCGGCGTTTTGGTTCCGGCAAGCAGCTCATGGATGTGCATATAGAACACGTCCCGCACACCGCGCCAGTTCGGATTATTTGCGGTGAAATCCACGGTATTGGCGGCGTTTGCGGTATAGGCCTCCTGCATAAAGATGTGTTCGCTCACACGCTCCGCCGTGGTCTTGCTGGCTGGGATTCCGACCTGAGCGTAATTCATGAACTCCTCTTTAGACATAAAATACCGAAGAAACTCCTTGGCGGCCTGTACTTTCTCCGGGTCTCCATTGTCAAAAATCTCAAAGCCGGTGACAAACGACGTATTATATCCCCTTCCGTCCACGCTGGGGAAGTTGACAACCCCGGTTGAGGCCATATCCATATTGATCGTCGTAGCGCTGTTCGCCATGTAAATGGCGAGCTGGTTATTTTCAAACAGTGCATTACAGTCAATAATTTCCATATTCTCACAGCCGGCCGGGAAATACCCCGCCCGGTAGGAATCCGCAATCCACTGCAGGGCGGCGATACCCTCCTCCGTATTGAGGTTAAAGCGGCCGTTTTCGTCAAAGAAAAGACTGCCCTTGCTGCGTAGCAGGGTCATGATATGGGTGTCGCCCTGGTCGTTCTTGGCATACATCAGCATAGGGTAAGTCATCTCAGGCAGGTTTTCCGCCAGCGTGGAGAGGATGTGCTCCCACTCCTCCGGCGTCCAGCTCTGGATCGTATGATCCGCCCCGATGTACTGCGTCAGCCCACACTGGCGGAATAAGTCCTTGTTATAAACCAGCGTGTTTTGAAGGCTGTAGTAGGGCAGCATATAGGTCTTGCCGTCCACCTGGCTCATTTCCCACAGCGTATCGTCAATGTCGGAGCGCATCTCGTCTGTGATGAGGTCGTCCAGCGGCACCACGCGGCCCGTATGAATATATCCCGCCATATTGAAGTAGCCTTCAAACAGGACATCCACGGCGTTTTCCGTATCAAAACAGTCTGTAATATAGTCGTCTTCCTCTGTGTAGTTGAATTTTACAACCTCCACCGTAACGTCGCAGTCCTCATACTGGGCGGCAAACTCCTCGCCGGCCTGGGTCAATACGTCATAAGAATCGGTAACGCCGGTGTCGGCGTTGGCCACCGTCAGTGGCGGCAGCTTTATTGTGAGCGTGATCTGCCTTTTCTCTGTTTTCTGGGGTGCGCATCCGGCCAGAACGCCCAGGAGCACGACCAGGGATATTGCTCCTAAAAAGATCCGTCTCCAACGTTTCATTCCTACTCTCCTCTACTTTCCCACTCCAAGTTTCTGCATCAGCTTGTTTACGTCAATCGGTTTTGCAATAAACCCGTTCATTCCAACTTCCTGTGCCTTGTCCTGATCCTCCCTGAATGTATTGGCAGTGCAGGCATAAATGACGACCGTTTTTGCGTCCGGGCGGTTCAGTCTGCGGATCAGTTTTGTCGCCTCAAACCCATCCCGCACGGGCATTTGCACGTCCATCAGGATAATATCGAACTCATATGGTTCAGACTTTTTAAACAATTCAACAACCTCGCCGCCATCCGCGGCGAGGACTGTGGTAAAGCCCGACGCATCCAGAATTTCCATGAGGATTTCCGCATTGAGTGCATTATCCTCAGCCACCAGAATATGCAGTCTTTTTCCGCTGCCACAGTTTTTGTGAATGTTGTCCTCAACAGACGCCTTGTCCGCTTCTTCCCGGGCAATTTCCGTTTTTACAGAAAAGGTAAAGCAGCTTCCCTCGCCCAGGCTGCTTGTCACGGATAGTGTTCCGCCCATCTGCTTCGCCAACAGGGAGCTGATGGACATTCCAAGTCCGGTTCCCTGTCTGCCCTGGCCAATACCGTCGTGCTCCTGGCTGAACGAATCAAATATCCTGCGCTGGAACTCCTCGCTGATACCGCAGCCGGTATCCTCCACCTGATAGGTCGTCGATATTTTGTCGCCGTCGGCCGACTGGAATACCCGCATGGTAACGCGGCCGCCCTCCGGCGTAAATTTGACCGCATTTCCCAGGATATTGACCAGGATCTGTTCAATCCTCATGTCATCTCCGACAAGGTTGGAACAGATAATATCGGTTTCGACCCTAAAGTCAATTCCCTTATCCTCCATACGGCCGCGCATCAGGGTCTCTGTCGTAGAAATCAGCTCATGAACGGAAAACGGCTTTGGCACCAGCACCATCTTGTGAGACTGCAGTTTTGACATATCCAGAATATCGTTGACAAGGGAGAGCAGGTATTTTGTGGTGGAATCAGATTTTCTCAGATAGTCCGCCAGCTTTTCAGGGTCCTGCGTGTTCTGCTGCATGAGATGGTTCAGGCCGATGATTCCGTTAAGTGGTGTGCGGATCTCATGGCTCATACTCGAAAGAAACTCTCCGCGGGATTTCGCCTCCGCCTTTGCCGTTGCGGAAGCCAGAGAGATACGGATAATCAGGAACATCATCAGGCACAAAACGATTACGACGACCACGAGCATGATGACTGTCATAAGCACAAACTGCCGGGTCTGTTCGCGGAATACCTCTTGAGGAACCGTCAGTACGATGCTCCATGTGGTGCCGGGCATCGGGATGAACGAGACCACCTGTTCTCCCCGGCCGATATAATTGAAATGCAGCAGGAACTCTTCCTCCCGACCTATCCGGGCGATAATGTCCGAAATTTCCTTTTCGGACAGGCCCGCGCGCTCCCGCAGCTGGTCAAAGTAGTTGTCCGTTTTCCCGATTCCCGCGCTGTGGTCCCGGTTGACGACAAAATTCCCGTCAATGTCAATGATCCCTGTGTAACCACGGCCGTCAAAGCTGTCGATTTTCAGCCGGTCCGCCATCAAGCTGATCTTTGAAAACCCTATAATCCCGATAAACCGAATGTCCCCCACCTCAAACGGCTCACACCGGACGCCATACACGAGACTTTCTGAAATTGTCTCCAGCACATCTAACTTATCATAACGGATGACAAATTTCTCCTGGCCTGAGAGCAGTGGCAGCACGTACTCCTCTGTCCGCTCGTTTTTGACCACGTTTGCGCTGGAATATGTATTTCCGTTGGAATCCACCAAATAAATGGTATTAAATATATTTGAAATCTGCTCCAGATTTAAGCGGCTGCAAACTTCCTGTATCGTATCACTTTGGTTTAGCTGCGTTCTGGTGTAAACCGCGGATAGGTAGTCCCACGAACTCTCCAATTCGCTTTGAATATTCTGCATATCATGCCTGGACAGCTCCTGCATCGACGCAACCACCGATGCGTCTGTCGTTTGGGTAAGCTGATTCACATAAACGCAAGCTGCCAGTGATAAAGCGACCAATGTCGCCAAAACAAGAAGGACTGTCCGGCTTTTATTCGCTTTTTTCATCATGTCCCCCATTCACCAAATAGGGCTCTCTATTTTACAGATACTGCTTCGTCGTATCTCTTTGGCCTGTCACATGGGGGAAAAGAAAACGGCGGAAAGTGCACTTGCTCATAGTATATCAGGTTATGAACGCATTAACAAGCGCTTGGCGAGATTCTTAACCCGCTATAAAAAAGGCACAGCGGCCGTCCCGAGGGGACGGCCGCTGTGCCGTTTCTTCTTATCAAATCCTCGCCACGCCGGATTTGCGCGCCGCGTCGGCCACGGCGGAGGCTACCGCCTCCCGCACCTTGGGGTCGAAGGCCGCGGGCATGATGTGCTCGGCGTCCAGTTCCCCGTCGGACACCACCCCCGCGATGGCGTAGGCCGCCGCGATCTTCATCGCGTCGTTGATGTCCCTGGCCCGCACGTCCAGCGCACCGCGGAAGATCCCCGGGAACGCCAGCACGTTGTTGATCTGGTTGGGGAAGTCGCTGCGCCCCGTGGCGATCACCGCCGCGCCACCGGCCTTGGCCTCGTCCGGGTAGATCTCCGGCGTGGGGTTGGCGCAGGCGAAGATGATCGCGTCCTTTGCCATGCTGCTCACCATCTCGGTAGTCAGCGTCCCGGGGGCGGATACCCCGATAAACACGTCCGCCCCCCGGATGACCTCCGCCAGCGTGCCCTGCTTCTTCTCACGGTTGGACAGCCTCGCCATCTCCGCCTTCTCCGCGTTCAGGCCCTCCCGGCCCTCCCAAATGGCGCCCTTCCGGTCGCACATCACCACGTCCTTCAGGCCCATGGCCATCAGCAGCCTGATGATCGCCATGCCCGCCGCGCCCGCGCCGCTGGTCACCACGCGCACGTCCTCAAGCTTTTTGCCCACCACCTTCAGCGCGTTGATGAGCCCCGCCAGCGTCACCACGGCCGTGCCGTGCTGGTCGTCGTGGAAGATGGGAATGTCGCAGCGCTCCTTGAGCCTGCGTTCAATTTCAAAGCACCGGGGGGCCGAGATGTCCTCCAGGTTCACGCCCCCGAAGCTCCCCGCCAGCAGCGCCACCGTGTTCACGATGTCGTCCACGTCCTTGCTGCGCACGCACAGGGGGATGGCGTCCACACCCCCGAAGGCCTTGAAGAGCACGCACTTGCCCTCCATCACAGGCATGCCCGCCTCGGGGCCGATGTCCCCCAGGCCCAGCACCGCCGTGCCGTCGGTGACCACCGCCACCGTGTTCCACCGCCCGGTGAGCTCGTAGCTCTTGTTTACGTCCTTCTGGATCTCCAGGCAGGGCTGGGCCACGCCGGGGGTGTAGGCCAGGCTCAGGGCCTCCTTGCTGTCCACCGGCGCCTTGGGCGTGATCTCCAGCTTCCCACGCCATTCATAGTGCTTTTTCAGCGATTCCTTCGCGTAATCCATGTCTTTTCCTCCTGTCAGATGGGGTCGTTACCGCCATTATAAGCGCAAACAGGACGTGCGGTCAACCACGGTTTTCCGTCTTGACAAAACATCCGTTCGATAGTATGATAATGGTACATCAGTTCGATTGGAGGGAGCGGCGTGGAGCTGCTGGACAAGCTGACCATCCTGGCCGACGCGGCCAAGTACGACGCGGCCTGCACCTCCAGCGGGCTGGACCGGGACAGCCGCCCCGGCGGGCTGGGGAGCACCATTTTGGCCGGGTGCTGCCACTCCTTCTCCGCCGACGGGCGGTGCGTGACCCTGCTCAAGGTGCTTATGACCAACCGCTGCGTCTACGACTGCCAGTACTGCGTCAACCGCCGCTCCAACGGCGTGCGCCGGGCGGCTTTTTCCCCCCGGGAGCTGTGCGAGCTGACCATCGGCTTCTACCGGCGCAATTATATCGAGGGACTCTTCCTCTCCTCCGCCGTGATGGTCAGCCCCGACCGCACCACCGAGCTGATGATTGAGACGCTGCGCCTGCTGCGGGAGGAGTACAATTTCTGGGGCTACGTCCACGCCAAGGCCATCCCCGGCGCGGACCCGCTGCTCACCCAGCGGCTGGGCACCCTGGCCGACCGGCTGTCGGTGAACATCGAGCTGCCCAGCGAGCAGTCCCTCCGGCTGCTGGCCCCGGACAAGCGGAAGGCCTCCATCCTCTCGCCCATGGCCCAGATCCGGGACGGCATCCAAATCTCCAAGCAGGAGGTGGCCAAGTACCGCCACGCCCCCCGCTTCGCCCCCGCCGGGCAGTCCACCCAGATGATCATCGGGGCCACGCCGGAGAGCGACCTGCACATCCTCCGCCTGACCGAGGGGCTGTACCGGAAGTACCAGCTCAAGCGGGTGTTCTACTCGGCCTACATGCCGGTGTCGGACAGCAGCCTGCTGCCCGCGCGGCAGGACTTCAAGCCCCCCCTGCTGCGGGAGCACCGGCTCTACCAGGCGGACTGGCTGCTGCGCTACTACCACTTCAAGGCCGCCGAGCTGCTGGACGAGGCCCACCCGGACTTCAACCCCCTGGTGGACCCCAAATGCTCCTGGGCCCTCCAGCACATGGAGCAGTTCCCGGTGGAGGTCAACCGGGCAGACTACGAGCTGCTGCTGCGGGTGCCCGGCATCGGAGTGCGCAGCGCCCAGCGCATCCTCACCGCCCGGCGGTGCGGGGCGCTGGATTTCGCGGGGCTCAAAAAGCTGGGGGTGGTGCTCAAGCGGGCCCAGTACTTCCTGACCTGCTCGGGCAGGATGATGGAGGGGCTGCGGGTCAGCCAGGACGGGGTGCTGCGCCACCTGGTGGCCCAGGAGCGGCCCATGCTGGCCCGGGAGGCCCCGGAACAGCTCACCCTGTTTGAGCATACGGGTTAGGAGGCGGAAGAATGGCGGATTGGACCTGCGTGGCCTACTCCTACGACGGCAGCTTCTCGGGCTTTCTCACCTGCGTCTTTGAGAGCTACGCCCACCGCGAGGCCCCGGCCTGCTTTTTGGGGCCGGAGGACGAGCGGATCTCCCTGTGGCCCGAGCGGCGGGTGGAGGCCGACGAGGGCCGGGCCAAGCGGGTGTACGCCTCCCTGGCCCGGAAAATCTCCCTGGACGGGCAGCACCTGGTGTCCCGCGGCTTCCTCACCTGCCTGCCGGAGCGGGAGTTGCACCTCTGGCGCTTTATCGAATACGGCCTGCGCCGCGGGCCGTCGGCGGTGCGGGATCTCACCGACGACCGGGTGGCCGTGCTGATCCGGGCCACCACCCATCTAAAAGGCGAAACCCACCTCTACAAGGGCTTTCTCCGCTTTTCCGAACAGGAGGGGCTGCTGGTGGCGGAGATTGAGCCGAAAAACCGGGTGCTCCCCCTCCTGCGCCCCCACTTCTGCAACCGCTACGCGGGGGAGGCCTTCGTCATCTACGACCGCACCCACCGGGAGGCCCTCTTCCACCGCCCCGGCGGCTGGGCCATCGTGCCCCTGGCGGAGTTCCACGCGGCGGCGCCTGGCGCGGAGGAGCTGGACTACCGCCGCCTGTGGCGGCGCTTTTACGACACCATCGCCATCGAGGGCCGCTACAACCCCAAGTGCCGCATGACCCATATGCCCAAGCGCTACTGGAACGTGATGACCGAATTTCAGGAGGACCCGGCCGCGCCGGGCAGGAAGGAGCTTGCCCCATGAAAAACGTAAAAATCACCGTACTGCGCAAGACCATGCACGAGGACATCGCCAGGGAGTACCTCACCGACGGCGTGCAGCCCTGCGACTTCTTCGAGGAGGGGGACACCTACCTCTATACCGGCGGGGCCGAGATGCCCGAGGGCTTCTGCCCCTGGGCGTGGATTGAGATCTACCGCAACGTGGGGGCCCTCTCCTGCGGCGCCACCTACACCCCCTGGCAGAAGCGGGACGGCATGAGCATCGCCTGCTGCGGCGACGGCGTGCGCCCCGTCTCCTTCCTGCTGGAGGCCGTGGAGGGCTAGGGCGGATGCGGGCGGGAGAGCACATCGATTTCGGCCCCTACGGCTGGTGCGTGCTGGAGGTCCGGGACGGCGCGGCCCTGATTATCACGCAGGACATCATAGGCCAGCGCCCTTACCACGATAAGCCCGGGGCCGTCACGTGGGCCGGCTGCGCGCTGAGGGGCTATCTCAACGGCGCGTTCTATGAGGGCTTCGGCAGGTCCGAGCAGGCGCGCATCCGCCCCGTGACGAATCAAAACCCGGACAACCACTGGTACGGCACCGGCGGCGGGGAGGACACGCGGGACAACATTTTTCTGCTGTCCCTTGAGGGCGCCGCTTGCAGGTACTTTGGGGACAGCGGCGCTCTGCTGTACCATCCGGGGAAGAATCAAAGGTACTGGTTCCAGAGGAAGGATGTGAACAACGGCAGGCGGGCGGCCCGCTATGGCGGGTACGGCTGGTGGTGGTGGCTGCGCTCGCCCGGCCGGGCGGGCAACCGTGCGGTGTACATCTGGGGCGACGGGAACATCGGAATACAGGGCAACGGCACCTTCCGGTACGCCAGCACGACCCTGCACCCGGTATCCGGGGACAACAGCGGCGGCGTCCGCCCCGCCCTGTGGCTGAACCTGTAGAAGGGGATCTGAAGCTGATGAAAGACAGCTGCGGCAATGGGAAGGATAACGTCATCGCACTTTCCACCATAGTGCATCAGGGTGTCCCCCGGACACCTGGACCCTGCGGCACATGACCCGCCCATACTTGATAGTAGTTGCGGTTCAACAGGTGCCTGAAAAGCCGCACGTACTGCCATGCCCCGTACAGCGCTTGGCATTCGTAGGGGCCGATGCCCTCATCGGCCCGCTGCTCCAGGCCCGTAGGGGCGATTCACGAATCGCCCGTCCTCCATCGTGCGCCTTATCTGTCGAAGCCGCAACAAACTAAAGCGGGCTGCCGGCCAGTGGCCGGCAGCCCGCTTTTTCTATGTATTCTAGCGGTCCCACTTCTCGATCAGGGCCCGGAGCTGGTCGGCGAACCTGCCCAGATCCTTGTTGGCCCCGCCCCGGTTGTGGGCGATGACCTCCAGGAGCTTGCGCCCGGTCTCCTCCAGGCGGCGGTAGGCCGGGGAGGCGGAGCTGGGCAGGGCCTGGGGCTTGGGCTCCAGCACCACGCCGGGGGAGAGCATCCGCCCGGCGAGCAGGTCGTAGACCTCCTCGTAGTTGGCCGAGTGGGCGGAGAAGCCCAGCTCCCGCAGCGTGGCGGCGTAGGCCTCGGTGACGCTGCTCTCGCCGTGGACCACAAAGACCTCCCGGGGCTTGGGCGCGAAGGCGTTGATCCACTCCAGCAGGCCGTTCTTGTCCGCGTGGGAGGACAGACCGTGGAAGTTGACGATCTTCGCCCGGACGGCGATCTCCTCGCCGAAGAGCTTGACCTGTGTGGCCCCATCCAGCAGGCGGCGGCCCAGGGTGCCCTCACCCTGGTAGCCCACGAAGACGACGGTGCAGTTGGGCCGCCACAGGTTGTGCTTCAGGTGGTGGCGGATGCGGCCCGCGTCGCACATACCGGAGGCCGAGATGATGACCTTGGGGGTCTTGTCCTCATTGAGGGCGCGGGACTCGTCCACGCTCTCGGTGACGGTGAGGCCGGGGAAGCGGAAGAGCGCCCCCTCCTTGAGGGCCGCGATGGCCTCCTCGTCCAGATAGCCGTGCAGATCGCCGGAGAAGATCCGGGTGGCCTCGCCCGCCAGGGGGGAGTCCACCACCACGGTGAAGTTGGGCACGCTCTTGACCATGCCCTGCTCCTTCATCTCCCGGATGAAGTACAGCAGCTCCTGGGTACGGCCCACGGCGAAGGAGGGGATGACCACGTTGCCCCCGTTGCCCAGGGTCTCGTCGATGATGGCGGCCAGATCCCGGGTGTAGTCCGGGGTGTCGCTCACATCGTGCAGGCGGTCGCCGTAGGTGCTCTCGGTGAGCACGTAGTCGGCCTCCTTTAAGTAGGAGGGGTCCCGGATAATGGGCTGGTTCTTGTTGCCGATGTCCCCGGAGAAGACGATTTTCCGCGTCTCGCCCCCCTCGGTGAGCCAAACCTCCACGCTGGCCGAGCCCAGCAGGTGCCCCGCGTCGGTAAAGCGGAGCTTCACCCCGTCCGCCACCTGGAGGGTGACGCCGTACTCGCAGGTGACGATGTGCTCCAGCGCCGCCTCCGCGTCCGCCACGGTGTACAGCGGCTCCACCGGGGGCCTGCCCGCACGGGCGCCCTTCTGGTTCTGCCACTGCGCGTCGCTCTCCTGGATGTGGGCGGAGTCCCGCAGCATGATGGACAGCAGCTGCCCGGTCAGCCGGGTGCAGTAGATGTTGCCGGTAAAGCCCTGCTTTACCAGCAGGGGGATACGCCCCGAGTGGTCGATATGGGCGTGGGTGACGATCACGTCGTCGATGTATCCCGGGTTAAAGTCCAGCTCCCGGTTGTCCCGCTCGTCCCGGCCCTGCTGGAGCCCGCAGTCCACAAGTATCTTCCGTCCGCCGGCCTCCACACAGTGGCAGCTGCCTGTGACCGCCTTGGCGGCCCCGAAAAAGGTGAGCTTCATATGCGCGCCTCCTTTGTCTAATCTACACAAATATTGTAGCGCCATACGCGGCCCATGTCAAAGAAAACTTACAAGGACTCCCGCAGCCGCCGCTCCAGCGAGCGGTAGGAGGGGCAGCAGATCCGCCGCCCCAGGGCCGCAGAGAGGGCACCGTTCCACTCCTCCAGGGTGTAGCGCTCCACCTCCAGCACCGTGAGCAGGGTGAACAGCCACACCGGGTCGGCCGGGTGGCCCAGCCGCGCCAGCCTGGACAAAATCCGGTTCTCCAAGGGTCACACCTCCCTTTCCGCCATCCTATGCCGGGCCGCGCAGCCCTGTCACAAGCAAAGAGCGTCAAACGGCCTCGTGGGCGTTTGACGCTCTTTCTCTGTTACTTTACAAAAAATCTGTCAATCCGTGGCGTTTTTTCGCCGTTGCGTGCCGAATTATGACAAGAGGGCTAACCCAAAGCGTATATATTTAGACATGGACGGCGGTCCTGCTTCTGAAAAGGGGGGGCGACCCATGGAAGTTGTCATCTTTTCAGCCGGAGCGGTACTGAGAGACCAAATCCGCCGGGCCGTCGAAGCCGCGCTGACCTACCGTCAGGGCGCGCTGCTCTCCCTCTATCCCGACAGCCCTAAGACCGGAGCGGAGCTCCTGCAGCTGGCGCGGTCGGACAGATCCTGGCTGGTCATTATGCAGACGGGCGGGGACCCGGCATGGCTGGAGCTGTGCGAGGCCTTCCAGCGGCGGGCGGATCGGGCGTGGTTCCTGCTGCTGGGGCGCGGCGCGGCGGAGTGCCTGGCGGCGGTGCAGCGGCATCTTCATCTCGCGGACTATCTCCTGGAGCAGGACCCCCGTCTGGCGGAGACGCTGCGGGAGAGCCTGAACCGCTTCACCGGCGGCGTGGTGCCCGTGTGCGGCGGCCTGTTCACCTGGCGGGACGAGGCGTTCCACCTTACCCCATTTGAGGAAATATGTTATATTGAGACCATCAAGCGCACCCACCGCTGCGCCGTGGTGGGCCGGAGCGACCGGGGTGAGCTGCGGTGCGGCATCGAGGAGCTGATCCGCCGCCTGGACGAGCGCTTCTGCCTCTGCCGGCCGTCCACCATCGCCAACCTGGCCAACGTGCGGGGCATCGATTTAAAGGACCGCTGCCTGTATTTCGGCGGCGGCCTCAGCTGCGGCTTCTCCGCCAGCAAGCGGCGCTTTATGCGGCAGCTTTCGCAAAACAGTGCGTCCATCGGGGCGCTTTGCTGTACCAGGGAATAAGACGGGGCCCACAGGCCCTGTTTTAGAGGGAGCGCGGCGGCCGCGCGCGCCCGATATACTATTTTGGAAAAGGAGCGAACCATCATGAGCAAGAATACCGACCTTAAGATCCGCGTTATCAGCAACCTGAGCACCACCCAGCAGGTCCTTCTGTACCAGCAGGACATCCAGACCAACGTGAAGAACTTCCTCACCGCCGCCTGGGAGCATCCCCATATCGCCCCCAAGGCCCGCTACGATGTGACCCTGCCCATGCAGATCGCCGTCAGCGCCGCCTCCGACATCGGCTCCGGCCGCATGACCACCAAGCAGATGGTGGCCGAGTACAACTCCGCCTGGGAGATCTACAACAACAACAACGGCCTGGACATCCGCGCGGGCGAGGGCCCGGCCCCCACCATGGACACCATCGAGGTGCTCAACAAGTGCCATACCACCAAATTCGCCGTGGTGACCAAGGACGAAAAGCCCCTGTTCGCCTGTGAGGTGCGCCCGGAGTTCCGCGTCAACTTCGCCATCCACCCCAAGCTGTACGTGGCCCTGAGCGATATGGAGATCCACGAGGCCTTTTTCGACGCGGCCACCCTGTCCAAGACCCCCATCACCATCGACTACGAGGGCCAGCAGTACGTCACCATCCATCTGGACGAGAACGTCAGCACCGGCCTCATCACCATTACCTACGACTTCGAGAAGTTTATGTAGGGGGCGCGCTTCCACACACTCCCACTCACATAAAAATGCGGGCGGCGCCATGGCGGAATGCCGTGGCGCCGCCCGCGCGTATTTGAAAGGAATTATCTATGACAACTGACGAGATTCGGGCCCTGTTGACCGGCCTGAATGCAACGCCGGCCATTACCGATGGATTCATCGGCGTATACGTGAGCCAGTCGCAGGCGTATCAGCAGGGGGCCGACGCCCTGCTTCACGATCTGACGGGCGCGGAGGCCACCGAGGATGACCGGATGCTGATTGTGGCGCAGCTTTTCCTGCTCCAGGATCTGTCGTGCAGCATCCATGACGAACCCCTCCAGTTTTTCGAGGTGCTGCGCGGGCAGTTTACCCCTAACCAGCGCATTCAGTGCTGCAAGGACATGGGGATGATCTGCGGACTGGTGCCCGCCGAATCCAGAGGCACGGTGCTGCGCGACATGGTCATGTACGGAACCATCCCACTGTACGCAGGCGCCTATGAAAACCCAAAATTTTCCGCAATTATGGCGCAGCGCATCAATCTGCTGTGCTGCTTTCTCAGCGGCCTCTCGGCCAGCGGGACAGCCGTGGCGGTTTTCAGCGGCCGGGCCTGCGATCTGCTTCCCACCGGCTCTGACCCCCACATGAACCACAAGCAGGTGGTTATCCTGCGCGCGCGGAGCGACAAATCCCTCTTGCGGGTCTACAAGCCCCGCAGCGTCTTTCCCGACCGGGCGGTACAGCGCTGCCTGGAGGTGCTGAACAAGGGCCTGCCATCGGAGTTACGGCTCCCCGTACTGGATGTAAAGCCCGACGCAAGCGACACCTGCGGCAGCGAAGCACTGGCACGGAAAAAGGATACCATGGATCCCACCACAGCCGCCCGGTATTACCGGCAGATGGGGGCTCTGATCTGCATCACCAAGCTCATTGGGCTGACCGACGTGCACCAGGACAACGTAATGCCCACTGAGACGGGGCCTGTCGTGATAGACGCTGAATGTGCGCTGGACCCGTGGATTATGCGCAGCGGCGAGCTGTTTGCCACGTGTATGAACGCCGCCCTGGCAGAGTCCGGGACTGAGCAAGGTCCGGATACTGCCCTGGCCCAATTCACAATTTCCGGCCGCGGGAAAAGTGACGATCTGTTCCGCAGCTACGCCGGCGAAATCAGGGCGGGGTACAGCCTGGCGCTCACCTGCTGCCGGGGGCTGCGGGAGGAGCTGTTCACGCTCATCGCCCGGCAGATGGCCACCGTGCGCAAAATCCGCTACGTGCCGCTGGGTACCGGCTCTTTCTATGAGATGGCCGGCAACTACTATTACGACGCGGCACTGACCGGGCAGAACACCTATAAAACACTGGCCGGCCGGATAGCGCGCTTCGGCCTGCCCGCGCAGGAGGGAGGATACCCCGGATGGCGCAAGGAGCTGGAACGGTCTGTCCGGGCGAGCCTCGACAGAGGGGACGTGCCCTACTTTACCCTGTCCATGCCGGGCAGCGGCAGCGCGGCTGGAGACATCGCCTGTGATGGCGTCGTCGTTGGAAATGCGGGCTACCTGTTCAAAACACCAATCGAGTCGGTGCTGGAGGAAAACCTGAATTTCCTGGAGTCAGTCAGCGCGCGGGCCCAGCTGGAACTCCTGCTGCAGGGGGGCTAGCCCATGACATCTCAGCCGGATGAACGCTTCCGCAAAGCCGGGCTGGCGGTAACCGAAACCCTGACCCTGGTCAACTTCGGCCGCGGCGGGCCGGACCGGCATATTGAGTACCTGGTGGTGCACTACGTGGGGGCCACCGGCGGCGCCGCGGACAATGCCGCGTATTACCGCAGCGTCTACCGGGGGGCCTCGGCCCACTACTTCGTGGACTTCGACGGCTCGGTGGTCCAGGTGGTGCGGGACGAGGACGTGGCCTGGCACTGCGGCACCCGCGGCAGCTACAAGCACCCCTGGTGCCGCAACCTGAACAGCATCGGCATCGAGCTGTGCGTGCGCAACGGGCACGGTAACGTGCAGGACACCGGGCCCCACGCGGGCTGGTATTTTGAAACGGCCACCCTCCAGGCGGCCCAGCGGCTGCTGCGCCTGCTGATGGGGCAGTACGGCATTGCCCCGGACCACGTGCTGCGCCACTTCGACGTGACGGGGAAGATGTGCCCCGCCCCCTTCTGCAACGGCCAGCTCGACTGGGAGGAATTCAAGCGGGGCATCCGGGAGGCGCAGCCCCCGCCCCCCGCCCCGTCCCCGGGCGGCGGCTCCGTGCAACCCGCGCCCGCGCCGGACGATAGGGGCTTCGACGCTGAAATGGCGCGCTATCTGGCCGGCAGGGCGGCCCTGCCCGGCTCCGGCTGGTCCTGCGCCGCCCGGGAGTGGGCCCTGCGCCGGGCGCTGGTGCAGGGGGATGAAAAGGGCCGGGTGGCCTGGGGCGGCTTCGTCACGCTGGAGCAGGTGATCCAGGTGCTGTACCGGTTCGGCAGAAAAACAAAATAAAAAGGAGAGTTTAACATGGATTTATTACAGGCCCTGCAGGCCATGGACTGGGGCGAGGCCCTGGCCTACCTGCTCAACGCCGTGATGGTGGCGATGGGCGGGGTCGTCCTGCGCTACGTGGTCCCGTGGCTGAAGCACCTGACCCAGGACAGCTGGATTGAGCGGGCGGTGAAGGCCGCGGAGCAGCTCTACCCGGAGCCGGGCTGCGGCGCGCAGAAAAAGCTCTACGTGACCTCCAGCCTCCTGGACGCCGGGGTAATCCGGGCCGGGCGCAACGGCATAATCCGGGACTCGGACAATATGCGCATCGAGGCCCAGGTTCTGGAGGTAAACGGCGCCCGCCCGGGCGCGTAGCCCGGACAAAAGGCGGGCCCGCGGCATGTGCCGCGGGCCCGCCTTCAGTTCAATTCCAATTGCGGCTCAGCCCACCACCTGGGCCTTCACCAGGTTGGTGGTGCCGCTCTCGCCGATGGGCACGCCCGCGGTGATGACCACGGTCTCCCCCGGCTTCACCACGCCCTCCTTGCGGGCCACGTCGATGCTCATGGAGAAGAGGCGGTCGGTGGAGTCCACGAAGCCGGTGAGGAAGGAGTGCACCCCCCAGGAGATGGCCAGCTGCCGCCGGGCCTTCTCGCTCTGACAGATGGCCACAATGGGGCACTGGGGGCGGTAGCGGGAGATGACCCGGGCGGTGTAGCCCGACTGGGTGGGGGCCAGGATGGCCTGGGCCCGCAGATCCATGGCGGTCAGGCAGCAGGTGTGGGTGATGGCGTCGGTGATGGAGGTCTGGCCGGGCAGCATCTCGTGCTCCCGGAAGCGGCCCCAGTAGTCAATGGCCTCCTCGGCGGCCACCACGGTGTCCACCATGGTCTCCAGGGCCTCCACGGGGTACTTGCCCGAGGCCGTCTCGCCGGAGAGCATGACGCAGGAGGTACCGTCAAAGACGGCGTTGGCCACGTCGGAGACCTCCGCCCGGGTGGGGCGGGGGTTGCGGATCATGGAGTCCAGCATCTGGGTGGCGGTGATGACGGGGATGCCCTGGCGGATGGTGGCCTTGATCATCTTCTTCTGGAGGATGGGCACCTCGTGGGCGGGGATTTCCACCCCCAGGTCGCCCCGGGCCACCATGATGCCGTCGGAGGCGGCGATGATGGCGTCCAGGTTCTCCACGCCCTCCCGGTTTTCGATCTTGGAGATGATGCGGATATTGTCCCCGCCGTACTGGTGCAGGCAGGCGCGGATGTCCTCCACGTCGCTGGCCTTGCGCACAAAGGAGGCGGCGATGAACTCGAAGTCGTTCTCCACGGCGAACTTCAAATCCTCCTTGTCCTTCTCGGTGAGGGAGGGCAGCAGGATGTGCACGCCGGGGATGTTGATGCTCTTGTTGCTGGACAGGGGGCCGCCGTTGTCCACGGTGCAGACGATGTCGTGCCCCTTGATCTCCCGGACGCTGAGCTCAATGAGGCCGTCGTCCACCAGGATGCGGCAGCCGGGGGCCACCTCCCGGTGGAGGTTTTCGTAGGTCACCGACACGCGGGCGGCGTCGCCGGGCACGTCGTCGGTGGTGAGGATGAAGTCCCCGCCCTTCTCCAGGGTCACCGCGCCGCTTTCAAAGGCCCTGACGCGGATCTCGGGGCCCTTGGTGTCCAGGATGGCGGCCACGGGCACGCCCATCTCGTCCCGGGCGTGCTTGAGCTTCAGGAGCTGGGCCCGGTGGCTCTCGTGGGTGCCGTGGGAGAAGTTAAAGCGGGCCGCGTCCATCCCGGCGGCGATGAGCCTGCGGATGGTGGCCTCGTCGTCCACGGCGGGGCCCAGGGTGCAGATGATTTTCGTCTTTCTCAAGGTCGTATCCCTCCAAATCGGGTACATACATGTCAAAATTCGTGCAGGGTAATCATACTATAACCGCCCCGGTTTGAAAAGGGGCAAACCCCACAAGACTGTGCGGTTCAGTTTTGCCCGCGCTCCGGGGCCGCCCGCAGGGCCAGGGCGCACAGCCCCGTGCCCGCCAGGGCGAAGCCGGTGCAGATCGCCAGCATCAGGTTGGCTCCCCCCGCGTCCAGGGCCCGGCCCGCCACGAAGCTGCCCAGCACGCCCCCCAGGCCGTTGGAGGCCACCATCATCAGGCTCTGGCCCCGCACCCGGTCGGCCGGGGGCACCGACTCGTTGACGAAAAAGACCGACGCCGGGGTGAAGAGCCCGTACCCCAGCATTTGCAGCGGCTGGCACAGCAGCACGGTGGCGTAGTTGAAGGACAGCAGCAGGGCCGCCCCCTTAACCGCCACGAAGGCCATGCTCATCACCAGCAGCCGGGCGCTGCCCAAACGGCGCATCAGCCGCTGGAACACGAAGGCGGCGGGCAGCTCGAAGCCCGCCATGACGAAGAGCACCAGCCCCAGCCCTGCGTCGTCCCCGCCCCGGCTGACCACCACGTTGACCAGGAAGTTGGACATGGGCAGAAAGCCCGTGAGCCCCAGCAGGATGCCCGCCAGCATACAGGTGAACCGGGGCCGGCTGCGCAGCAGGGAAAGGGCCGACTGGGGCCTGGGCCGCTCCTCCCCCTCCGGCGCGGGAGCGGCCCGGAAGGCGGGGTAGGAGATCACCAGCAGCATCTCCAGCGCCACCAGGGCGGCGTGGGTCACCAGGGTGCTCTCCACCCCCAGCCGCCCCACCTGGAGGCCCAGCAGCACGCAGGTCACCGCGTAGCTCATGCTGCCCAGGCCCCGGCCCAGGCTGTAGCGGATGGGCACCCCGGCGTTGATATACTGCACCGCCATGGAGTCCATCAGGGGGTAGGCGGACACCTCGAAGCCGCCGATGACGGCGAAGACCGCCAGCGTGCCCGCCAGGCCCATGGGCACCGCGAGGAAGAGCAGCCCCGCGGCGAAGGACAGGCCCAGGGAGGCGGTGACGATGCGTTTCAGCGGCACCTGGGGGTGCCGGTCGGCAAAGCCGCCCAGCAGGGGCTGGCAAAAAATCCCCGCCAGGCAGCGCACGGCGATGACCGCCCCCACGTCGGTGTTGGAGAACCCCCGCGCCAGCAGCAGGGCGGCCTGATAGCCGCACACCGCCGCAAACATGGCCCAGAAGCCCAGCTGCATGGCGATATAGTGGTAGTCCAGCCTCCGGTGGGAGGGCAGGCTTTGGCTCCGGGCCATGGGTTCACCCCCTATTTGGAATATTGGAACATATCGGCGTTGGACACGGTGCCCGCCGTGTACAGCGTGAGCACCAGATCCGGCTCCACCCGCGACACCACGTCGGCCACGTCCTCCTTCAGATAGCGCAGGTCCACGGTGGTCAGCTCGCCGCAGGACAGGGCCAGGAAGGGGGTCAGGGCGCAGGCGAAGGAGTCCCGGATGAGCAGGATCTTGGGCCCGTCCGGGTTTTTGTGGTTCACGACGGTGGCCAGGGGGTAGTCCCCGCCCGCGTAGTAGGTGTAGGGGTTGCCGCCGAACCAGTCCCGCTGCGCCACACGCTCAGGGAAGCAGACCGATTCATTGAAGCGCCCGGAGCGGTCGATGGCGTAGAAGGGGCAGGTGTAGGTCAAATCTGTGTCGAATTTGGGGGTAAAGACCGTAAAATCGTCCACCCCCGCGTAGAGGGAGCCCACCCGCTTGCCCTGGCTGCCCAGGAAGAAGTCCTCCAGCACCTCGGTGTCCCACAGCGCCGGGTCGGCCAGCTCCCCGGACAGGTCCAGACCGTAGTCCGCCTCCAGGGTTTCGGCCAGATAGCCCCAGGCATAAAAGGCCGCCTCGGGCCGCCAGTGGTGGTCGGTGCGGAAAAACCAGTCCCCGTAGTCCCCGGACTGCTCAAAGAGGGGCCGCAGGTCCAGCGCCGCCCCGCCCACCCCCGCCAGGGCGGCCAGAAAGCCGTCGGCGTTCTCGTTGCCGTAGTCGCGCACGCCCGGGGGCAGGGGGTCGGTCCCCCGCGCGATCTTCTGGGGGGCCAGCAGGAAGAGGCTGGGCACCCCCTGCGCCGCCAGCGCCCGGCTCAGCTCCCCCGCCGCCAGGGCGTTGTCCGTGCAGTCGGCGGGTTGGGCCTGGATATAGGCGAAGTTGAGCGCCCCGCCGTCCAGCTTGGCCACGTTGGAGCTCTGGGACACGTCCTCCACCACCCTCCGGCCGGTGAGGCGCTGCACCAGGCCGTAGAGCTGGATGAACTGGTGGCCCCGGTCCAGGTCCTTGTTGGCCGCCTCCTCCGCCCCGCCCTCCAGCAGCGCGCCCAGGCGGGAGGGGTCCTGCCGCAGCAGGCCCAGCTCGGCGCGCAGGGCCCCGGCCCCGCCGAAGAAGGCGGTGAGCATCAGGCCGAAGCCCACCAGCAGGGCCGCCAGCAGGCAAAGAGCGGTCAGGGTATTTCTGCGTCTCATTCCACCGCCCCCTTAAAAGTTAAAATAGATGAACGGGTTGTAGGTGCCCTTGATGATGAAGCTGGCCGCCACCGTGAACACCGCCAGCGCCAGCAGGGCGTACCCCGCGTCCCACACCGGGGCCAGCCTGCCCGCCCCGCCCCGGTACAGGCGCGCCCGCAGCCAGTCCGCCGCCGGCGCGGCGAAGAGGATTCCCGCCAGCAGCACGGGCCAGTACTCGCCCAGGCAGTAGGCCGCCGCATCGTTCCAGCCGCCGCCCCGGCCCAGGCCCAGCATGGCCCCCAGGTACCTCCCCGCCGCGCCCAGGCTGTCCGCGCGGAAGAGCACCCAGGCGAAGTTGACCATCAGCATGGTGTAGAGCCATTTCAGCCCCGCGGGCCAGCCCCGGCCCAGGCGGCAGAACTTCTCCAGGCACAGCAGGAGGAAGTAAAACAGCCCCCAGCACACGAAGGTCCAGTTGGCCCCGTGCCAGACGCCGGTGAGCAGCCACACCACAAAGAGGTTGCGCAGCAGCTTCCACCTGGAGTTCACCCGGCTTCCCCCCAGGGGGAAGTACACGTAGTCCCGGAACCAGGTGGACAGGGAGATGTGCCACCGCCGCCAGAACTCGGTGATGGATCGGGAGATATAGGGGTAGTTGAAGTTCTCCAGGAAGCGGAAGCCGAACATCCTGCCCAGGCCGATGGCCATGTCGGAGTAGCCGGAGAAGTCGTAGTAGATCTGGAGGGTGTAGCACACCGCCCCCAGCCAGGCCAGGGCGGTGGACAGCCCCTCCGGGGTCTGGGCGTAGGCCCGGTCGGCCACCAGGGCCAGCTGGTTGGAGAGCAGCACCTTCTTCCCCAGGCCCACCACGAAGCGTCGGGCGCCGTCGGCAAAGCCGTCCCAGCTCTCCCGCCGGTGGTCGATCTGCTCGGCCACCGTCTCGTACTTCACGATGGGCCCGGCGATGAGCTGAGGGAAGAAGGAGATGTACAGCCCCACCTTGAGGGGGGAGCGCTGGGCCTCACCCCGGCCCCGGTTCACGTCCAGCACATAGCTCAGGGCCTGGAAGGTGAAGAAGGAGATGCCGATGGGCAGCTCGATGCCGGGCACGGTCAGCCCCAGCCCCAGCCGGTTCAGATTGACCAGGGTGAAGGACAGATACTTGAACACGAACAGCAGCCCCAGGTTCACCGCCAGGGCGGCGGCCACGGGGGTGCGGGTGCTCCGCCCCGCCCGGCGGCGGGCGGCCACCCACAGCCCGAAGCCGTAGTTGAACAAAATCGAGGCGATCATGACCAGGACGAACCAGGGCTCCCCCCAGGCGTAGAAGCCCAGGGAGGCCGCCAGCAGGAACACGTTCTGTCCCTGCCGGTGGCCCCGGAACACCCCGTAGTAGCCCAGCAGCACCAGGGGCAGGAACAGGAAGAGGAAAATGGAGCTGGAAAACAGCATATGCTTACTCCTTATGTGAGGTACTTGCCCACCAGGGGGATTTTGGAGATGGGCCACGCCACCAGGGCCGCGCACAGGAAGACACCCAGGGCCAGCGCGGGCACCGCCAGGGCGGGGGCGAAGGAGAGCGTGGAGATGCCGAAGTGGCGCAGGAGCATGATGAAGAAGTCGTGCACCAGATAGATGCCGAAGGAGATCCGCGCCAGGCCCCCCGCCCGCTGGCGGCGGGAGCGCTCCTCACTCAGGCCCAGCACGTAGCGGAAGAGCACAAAGACCGCCACCGACATGCACACCACGTTGGGGCTCAGGTAGCTGTAGAGCACCAGGGCCTGCCCGCCGTCCCGGGCGGAGAGCGCCGCGTTGCCCCACACCGTGGCCACCGCGCCGCCCGCGCCCAGCACGTAGATCAGCACCTCGGCCACACGGCCCAGGGTGTAGGTTTTCAGATAGTACCCCGCCACGTAAAAGCCCACGTACCCCAGCACCAGATGGATCTGCATCTGGCCCAGCCAGGCGGACGCGGTGGCGCTGGGGCGCAGCTTGAGCAGGGTGGGCAGCAGGCAGGCCACCACGAAGGTCACGGCGAAAAACCAGTGGAGCTCCCCCCGGCTTGCCCCCCGGACAAAGGCCCGCAGCACCGGGGTAATCAGGTACAGCCCCAGGATCATGAACAGAAACCACAGATGGTAGTGGGCCTTGCCCCACACCGCCTGCATGAAGGAGTCAAACACCAGCGCGGGGGTGAAGCGGTCGTGCTCCAGCAGGTGGCCGAAGAGCTCGTAGAGGAAGTTCCAGAACAGCAGGGCCGCCAGGACGCGCAGCATGTACTTGAAAATCAGATCCCCCGGGCCCACCTTCTTTTTGGGGTCCAGCAGAAACATGCCCGAGAGCATGACGAACACGGGCACGCACCAGCGCACCAGGCCGTTGTACACGTTAAAGACCCGCCAGGCCCCGGAACCCACGTCCACCTCGGCCATCCAGCCCCCGGCGATGTGGAGCACCACCATGGCCAGGATGGCGGCCACCCGCAGCAGGTCCGCGTAGGCCAGCCGGCCCCCCTCCGCGCGCGCCACGCCTAGCCCTCCGCCGGGACGATCTCCAGCCAGTAGCCGTCCGGGTCCTCAATGAAGTAGATGCCCATCTCCGGGTTTTCAAAGCACACGCAGCCCATGGCGCGGTGGCGCGCCCGCAGGGCCTCGAACTCGTCGGTGACAAAGGCCAGATGGAATTCGCACTCCCCCAGGTCGTAGGGCCCGGTGCGCTCCCGCAGCCAGGTCAGCTCCAGGGAGAAGCCGGTCTCCCCGTCCCCCAGGTACACCAGCTTGAAGGAGCCGTCCTCCGCCTCCTTCTCCCGCACGGGGGTGAGGCCCAGGGCCTGCCTGTAAAAGGCCAGGGAGCGGTCCAGATCCAGGACGTTGAAGTTAAAATGGTTGAATTGCAGCATTATGAACACCTCGAGAAAATAAATGAATCTGGTATAAGAGCCTCCCCTATGAGGGGAGGTGACGCGCAGCGCCGGAGGGGTCTAACCCCCCAGCTCCTCCGCGATCCGCCGCCCCGTGGGCGTGGCGGCCAGCCCGCCCAAACCGGTCTCCCGCAGGGAGGCGGGCAAGGCGTCGCCCACGGCGCGCATGGCGTCGATGACCTCGTCGCAGGGGATGGCGGAGGTCAGGCCCGCCAAGGCCATCTCGGCGCAGGCCAGGGCGTTCACCGCCCCCATCACGTTGCGCTTGACGCAGGGCACCTCCACCAGCCCGGCCACCGGGTCGCACACCAGGCCCAGGGTGTTGGCCAGGGCCATGGCGCAGGCGTGGGCGCTGGCGTCCGGCGCGCCCCCCATCACCGCCGTCAGGGCGGCGGCGGCCATGCCGGAGGCGGAACCCACCTCGGCCTGGCAGCCCCCCTCGGCCCCCGAGATGGAGGCCCGGGAGGCGATGACCTGCCCGAAGCCCGCGGCCACGTAGAGGGCCTGTACCATCTGCGCCTCGTCCAGGCCGTCCCGCCGCCGCAGGGGCAGCAGCACGGCGGGCAGCACGCCGCTGGCCCCCGCCGTGGGGGCGGCCACGATGCGGCGCATACAGGCGTTGCACTCCCCGGTCTTGAGGGCGGCGGCGATGACCTGCCGCAGGAAGGGGCCGCACAGGCCCCCGTCCTTCTCCTCCAGCCGGGCCCCCTCGCCGCCCACCAGGCCGCTGTGGGAGCGCAGGAGCGGGTCGTACCCGGCCTCGGCCCCCTCCATGGCCCGCCACAGGGCGGACATCTGGGCCCAGGACTCCTCCGCCGTGGTCCCACGGTCGATCACGTCGTCCTCCTGCACCGCGCGCCAAACAGGCTTGTCCTGCGCCGCGCGCAGGAGGTTTTCCACCGATGTAAAGGCCATACTACGCTTCCTCCCCAACCCGCATATCCAGATAGGTGACGCCCACGATGCCCGGGCAGGCCCGCAGCTCGTCAATGGCCTCGCGCCAGATGGCCTGGTCGCTCTCGATGACCATGATGGCCAGGCCCCCCCGCATGTTGCGGTAGAGCTTCATGGTGGCGATGTTCACCTGCCGGCGGGAGAGGATGTTCGCCACCTCCGCCACCTGGCCGGGCCGGTCCTCGTTGCGCACGATAAGGGTGGGGTAGTCCCCGGTGAAGGAGGCCTCCAGCCCGTCCACCGCGCACACCTTCACCCGGCCGCCCCCCAGGGAGGAGGCCACGACCTCCAGTTCCCGCCCGTCCGCGGCGCTCAGGCGCAGCAGCACCGTGTTGGGGTGGGCCCCCCGCAACACCGTCTTGCCGAACTGGAACGCGAGCCCCGCCTCCGCCGCCAGGGCGAAGGAGCTTGGGATGCGGGGGTCATCCGGCCCCATGCCCAGCAGGCCGGCCACCAGGGCCCGGTCGGTGCCGTGTCCGCTGCCCGTGGCGGCGAAGGAGCCGTGGAGCAGCAGCTCCGCCCGCGCCGGGGGCGCGCCCAGCAGCTTGCGGGCGATCAGTCCGATGCGGCAGGCCCCCGCCGTGTGGGAGGAAGACGGACCCACCATGACGGGGCCCATAATATCAAAAATGGTCAATTGCGCACTTCCTTTCTGGGCATTTCACGAACCGCGCCCACTCACCGCTCGTCGCCACGCCCGGTGAGATAGTCCAGTGAGACGGCGAAGTAATCCGCCATGGCAAGCAGGCCGTAATAGTCCGGCACATGTTCCCCGGACTCATAGTACTGGCAGGTGCGGATAGACACCCCCAGCTCCTTCGCCATCTCGGTCTGCTTTAGCTCCTTTTCCTGGCGCAGCAGCCTCAACCTATCACACAGCCTGTCCATACACCGTCTTCCCGTCCTTGACGGTCTCCAGCACCCGGATCTCCCGGATTTTCTCCGGCGCCACCGCCGTGGGGTCTGCGGAGAGGAGGACGAGGTCCGCCCGCTTGCCGGGGGCGATGCTCCCCCGCTCGCGCTCCATAAAATACTGGTATGCGGCGTTGATGGTCACCGCCCGCAGCGCCTCGTAGGGGGAGATGGTTTCCTCCGCCCCCAGCACGCGCCCGCCCCGGGTAATCCGGTTTGCGGCGCACCAGACGCTTTCTATCATATCCGGCTGGATGACCGGCGTATCCTGGTGGAGGGTGAAGGGCAGCCCCAATTCCGCCGCCGTGCGCAGGGGGCTGATGGAGGACGCCCGCTGCGCGCCGAAGTTCTCCACATGCACGTCCCCCCAATACCACACGTGGGCGGCGAAGAAGGAGGGGATAATCCCCAGCCGCGCCATCTCGGCCAGCTGCGTTCTGCGCACCAGCTGGGCGTGGATCATGACGGGGCGTATGTCCCGGATGGGCCGTCCCAGCGCCTCCTGGGCCGCGCGGCAGCAGCGGATATACTGCGCCGCCGCCGCGTCCCCGTTGCAGTGGGCCAGGATCTGCCGCCCCTGGGACAGGGCGGTTTTGACGAAGGCCAGCACCTCGGCGTCGGTGTAGATGGGATAGCCCGTATACGCGCCGTCCCCGCCCAGGTAGGGCTCCAGCATCCAGGCGGTGCGCCCCTGGGGGGAGCCGTCCAGGAAGATCTTGTAGCCCCCGATCCCCGGCCTGCCCGCCAGCTCCGGGGCGTTTTTCTCGTCTGCGTAGCCCACCACGTCGATGGTGAGCCCCGCGCCGGAGAACAGCCCGTAGCGCCCGGCGTCGGTCAGCCCGTCCTGGGCCAGCACGATGCCGTGGGAGAAGTAGACCTCCTGGGCCGCGCGGATGCCCGCGTAGGGGTCCTCCCCCGCCGCCGGGGGCATCTGCGCCGCCAGGGAGGTGAACGCCGTCTCCTCCAGATAGCCGCTGGGGGTGCGCCCGTCCGCCTCCCGGCCGATTTTGCCGCCGGGCGGGTCGGGGGTGTCCGCCGTGATCCCCATCGCCGCCAGGGCGGCGGTGTTCAGCACCCCCATGTGGCCTGAGGCGTGGGTGATCATCACGGGATTGTCCGGCAGGGCCGCGTCCAGGGCGCGGCGGTCCGGGTGGGCGCGCTCGTCCAGCACGTTGTGGTCGTACCCGAAGCCCACGACCCACGCTCCGGGCGCCATGCCCTTCCCGTCCCGGAAGGCGCGCAGGATCGCCCCGATCTCCGCCCAGGAGCCCGCCGCCCCCAGCTGGGCCAGGCCCAGGGTGGAGGCCAGGGCGGTGATGTGGCTGTGGGGGTCCAGAAAGGCGGGCAGCAGGGCACGCCCGGCCAGATCCCGGCGCTGTGCGCCCGGGGCGCGGGCCTCCAGCGCGGCCAGATCGCCCAACGCTTCAATCCGGTCCCCGTCAACCAGCACGGCCCGGGGGGCCGGGCCGGGCTCCATGGTCAGGATGGGCCCGCCGAAGTAGATTGTCTTTTGCATCTCGCACCTCCATTTGTACGGGCGTATCTGTGTTTCCACCCCTACTATGTACGTTTGGCGCGCGGTTTACTCCCCGTCCCGCATGTCCTTGCACTGCTTTTCCAGGGCGTACTGCACCCCGGCGCTGTCGTTTTCGTCGCACAGGGCCACCAGCACGTCCCCGGCGCGCAGCACCGTGCCGCCCCGGGGCACGATCTCCCCCTCGCCCCGCTTGACCGAGATGATAAGGCAGCGCCCGGGCAGGTTGATCTGGGAGACCTTTTTCTCGCACAGGCTGGAGCCCAGCTGCACCGGGGTCTCCAGAAGCACCTTCTCCCCCGTCTCGTGGTGGAACATGGGGGAGCCGTGCTTGAGCACCATGCGCCGCAGCAGCTGGTCGTAGATGGGCCGGGCCTTCAGCAGGTCGGCCACGGCGTAGGCCGTCAGGGCCGCCAGGGAGAGGAAGAGCAGGTGGGAGAAGTTGCCCGTCATCTCGGTAATGAGCAGGATGCCGGTGACCGGGGCCCGGACGATGGCGGCAAAGCAGCTCACCATGCCCAGAATCACCAGAGCCTGGAGGTTCAGCTCCATTCCCAGGGCGGCGAACACGCCGTGGAACACCCCGCCGCACAGGGAGCCCAGCACCAGCAGGGGCAGGAAGATGCCCCCCGGCACCCCGGCGGAGAAGCTGAAGATGGAAAAGCCGAATTTTACCACAAGCACCGCGCACAGCAGCCCCAGGGGCAGCCCCGCGGCCACCTCCATGATGAGCTTGCTGCCGCCCCCCAGCACCTGGGGCAGCACGAAGGCCAGCGCCCCGGCCATGAGGAAGGGGATCACGGTGCGCAGGTAGCGGTTGTTGATTTTGTCGTAAAAGCCCTGGGCCTTGTCGATGCAGAAATTGTAGAGCACCCCCAAAAAGCCCACCGCCAGCCCCAGCAGCATGACGATCCAGAAGTGGGACAGGGGGATGGCGATGGCCCCGGAGAAGTCGAACAGGGGCCGCAGGCCGAACACGTTGCGGGAGATGAAGTCGGCGGTGATGGAGGAGGCCATGCAGGAGAGCAGCACCTCCACGGAGAAGCTCTTGTGCACCTCCTCCAGGGAGAAGAGCACCCCCGCCAGGGGGGCGTTGAAGGCGGCGGCCAGCCCCGCGCTGGCCCCGCAGGTCATGAGCATGCGCTCCTCGGTGCGCATACGGCGGGTGACGCGGGCGAAGCCCTTGCCCGCCATGGCCCCAAGCTGGATGGAGGGACCCTCTCGGCCCAGGGAGAGGCCGGAGCCGATGGTGAGGATGCCCCCGGCGAACTTGGCCACGATGACCCGCCACCATTTCTGGGTAAAATAGCCCTGGAGCTCCCCGTCCACCTGGGGGATGCCCGATCCGGCGATCATAGGCTCCCATTTGAGCAGCAGCGCGGTGCCCCCCGCGGCCAGCAGCAGCACGGCGAACCACACGGGCACGGCCCAGGGGTGGGCCCCCGCGTAGGCCACCGCCGTGTGCATCAGCTCCTCCACCCGCTCCAGCACCAGCCGGAACAGGACCACCAGCAGGCCCGCCGCCGCGCCCACGCCCACGCCCTCCAGCACCACGCGGTACCGGATCTCGCCGAACCGCTTCACCGTTTTCGCCACGGTATGGATACGTTCCATCAAACACCCTCCAGCGCCAATCCTTTGGCAAACAGCAATCACACGGCAGATATTATATCATGCGTTCAGGATTTTTGCACTTCGATGATGTATTTTTTTAGAAACTATGCTATACTGCTGTCGTATCCCAAAATTGTCAGCTTTATTTTTAAGGAGGAATCATTTTGCAACCGCCCCCGCCGTTATGGCCCCAGATCCTTTTACAGGTCATACTTATCTTCGTCAACGCCTTTTTCGCCGCAACTGAAATCGCCGTCATCTCCCTCAACGAGGCCGTTCTGCGCCGGGAGGCGGAGGACGGGGATAAAAAATCGGCCCGGCTGCTGAAGATCGTGGAGGCCCCCACCCGCTTCCTCTCCACCATCCAGATCGCCATCACCCTGGCGGGCTTCCTGGGCGCGGCCTTTGCCGCGGACAACTTCGCCAGCCGGATTTCCGGGTGGGTGGACACCCGCTACGTCCTGAGCGCCGCCCAGCTCTCCGCCGTGCAGACCCTGTCCGTGGTGGTCATCACCCTGGTGCTCTCCTTCTTCACCCTGGTGCTGGGCGAGCTGGTGCCCAAGCGCCTGGCCATGCAGAAGCCCGAGAAGGTCTCCCGCGCCTCCGCGGGGGTGGTCAGCGTCCTGGCCGAGGTACTGCGCCCGCTGATCTGGCTGCTCACCGTGTCCACCAACGGCGTGCTGCGCCTGCTACGCATCGACCCCAACGCCGAGGCAGACGAGGTCTCCGAGGAGGAGATCCGCATGATGGTGGACATCGGCGAGGAGAAGGGCGCCATCGAGACCGGCGAGAAGGAAATGATTGAAAATATCTTTGAGTTCAACAACCTCACCGCCGAGGACGTGATGATCCACCGCACCGACGTGGTGATGCTCTGGGCCGAGGACACCGACGAGGAGATCGTGCGCACCATCGAGGAGACGGGCCTGTCCCGCTACCCGGTCTACGAGGAGGACGCCGACGACGTGGTGGGCATCCTCAACAGCCGGGACTATTTCCTCAACGCCCGCCGCCCGGACCCCCGCCCCATGCGGGAGCTGCTGCGGGAGGCCTATTTCGTCCCCGAGTCGGTCCGGGCCGACATCCTCTTCCGCGACATGCAGAGCCGCAAGGTCCACATCGCCATCGTGGTGGACGAGTACGGCGGCACCTCCGGCCTTATCACCATGGAGGACCTGCTGGAGGAGATCGTGGGCAATATCTACGACGAGTTCGACCCCCAGGACGAGCAGGAGATCGTGGCGCTGGGCGACAACCTGTGGCGCATCGCCGGCTCCGCCGACCTGGAGGACGTGGCCGAGGCCCTGGACGTGGACCTGCCGGAGGACGAGGACGCCGAGACCCTGGGGGGCTTGGTGTACGCCCAGCTCTCGGTCATCCCCGAGGACGGCAGCCACCCCGAGGTGGACGCCTACGGCCTGCACATCCGGGTGGAGGAGCTCTCTGACCGCCGAGTGGAGTGGGCCTCCGTGTCCAAGCTGCCCCAGGGCGGCGGGGACGGCAAGGACGCATAAAACCGCGCAGGGCGGGGGAATTCCCCCGCCCTGCGCTTAATTATTAGTGCCGCTTAGGCGGATAAGGCAAACAAGGGGCGGCGGGGGCAAGCCCCCGCCCTACGTCATTGCGAGGGCCGCAGGCCCGCGGCAATCCGTCCCATCCCCGTACCGTAGGGGCGATTCACGAATCGCCCGTTCTCCATCGGCCGCCTTATCCCCCCAGGCTGCAGCAACGACACGTTCGCACTGTGCTTTTGGCACGGTTCTTGCATTTCTTTTCCATATACTAAGGAGGAGGCGGTCAAATTGGGCTATCCCCTGCTGGAGATCGACCTGGCGAAGGTACGGCGCAACGTGGAGGAGGTGGTCGCCCGCTGCCGCGCCCACGGCGTTTCGGTGGCGGGCGTGGTGAAGGGCTACAGCGGCCTGCCCGAGCTCTCCCGGATGCTGGAGGAGGGGGGCTGCGCCCAGCTGGCCTCCGCCCGGCTCAGCCAGCTCGCCGCGGCCCGCCGCGCCGGGCTGCGCGGGCCCTTCATGCTCATCCGCATCCCCATGCCCTCGGAGCTTGCCCAGGTGGTGGAGCTGTGCCGGTACAGCCTGCACAGTGAGCGCGCCGTGCTGGACGCGCTGGAGGCCGAGTGCGCGCGCCAGGGCCGCGAGCACAGCGTGATCCTCATGGCGGAGCTGGGAGATCTGCGGGAGGGGGTCTGGGGCCGGGAGGCCCTGGAGGGCCTCTGCCTGCACGTGGAGCGGGAGCTGCCCCACCTGCGCCTGGCGGGCGTCGGGGCCAACCTGGGCTGCTACGGCTCCATCCGCTGCACCACGGAGAAGATGGAGGAGCTGGTCTCCCTGGCCGAGGGGGTGGAGCGTTCCCTCGGCCGGCGGCTGGAGCTCATTTCCGGCGGGGCCACCAACGCCTACGTGCTGATGGAGCGGGGCGGGCTCCCGGCGCGGATCAACCACCTGCGCATCGGCGGGGGCATGGTGCTGGGCCGGGACATGGCGGAGAACTACGGGGATCCCTTCGACTACATCGCCAAGGACGCCTTCACCCTCAAGGCCCAGGTGGTGGAGGTGGGGCGCAAGCCCAGCCACCCGGTGGGGGAGATCTTCCGGGACAGCTTTGGGGAGGGCACCCGCTACGAGGACCGGGGGGAGCGGCTGCGGGCCCTGGCGGCGGCGGGCAAGGTGGACTACTACTCCCCCGCCAAGATCATCCCCCGGCTGCCCGGCGTCCAGGTGCTGGGGGCCAGCAGCGACCACACCATCCTG
Source organism: Oscillospiraceae bacterium (assembly GCA_022846095.1). Classification (NCBI taxonomy): domain Bacteria; kingdom Bacillati; phylum Bacillota; class Clostridia; order Eubacteriales; family Oscillospiraceae; species Oscillospiraceae bacterium. Next base: position 3,390,088 of record AP025583.1, read on the forward strand.
GATGTGGAGGACTGCCCCGTGCCCGTCCGGGCCGGGGATATTCTGGAGTTCGATCTCCGCTACCCGGCCATGGCCTTCCTCACCGCCGGGCGGGATGTGGAAATCCGCTACGTGTAAAAATCCGCCGGAAACCGGGCAGAGCGCCCGGTTTCCGGCGGTGGTTTTTTGTCTTTCAGCCAATGAGCTCCCTGGCCCGCGCCAGCAGCTTGGTGTACACAAAGTCCATCTGCCACTCGTTGGTGTACGCCAGCAGCTTGTCCGCCGGGAGCCAGCCCACCCGGGTGTTCTCCCCCTCCCGGACGGCCAGCGCGTCTGCCTCGTCGGCCACCAGGAGGTAGGACACGTTGAGGTGCTGGTGGCTGGGCACGTACTTCCCCCGCTTCACGTGGCCCCAGACGGGGAGGATGTCCACCGAGGCGGCGGCCTGGGACAGGAGCCGGAGATGCTCCACGCCGGTCTCCTCCCGGGCCTCCCGCAGGGCCACGGCGCGCAGGTCCCCGTCCCCGTCGGCGTGGCCGCCGGTCCAGGCCCACACCTTAAAGATGTTGTGGTGGGCCATGAGTACGCGGGTGGCGTCAGCGTTGACCACAAAGCCGGAGCTGGTGAGGTGGGCGATCTCGTTGTCCCGGGTGAGGATATTGTCCGGAAACAGCCGGATATACTCCAGAATCATGCGCTTGTCGGCCGCCTCCCCCTCGTCCCGGGGGACGTAGGCGCGGATCTCGTCCAGATACATGCTCAAACCCTCCTGCGGTACGTCAGATAGCGGAAGCTGACCCCGCCCTCCTCGAAGGGGCCCTCCTCCTCCGCCACGGCCCACTCCGGGTCCTCGTCCAGGTTGGGGAACCAGGCGTCGGCGGGGTAGGCGGCGTCGATCTTGGTCACGTAGGCGGTGTCGCACCGGGGCAGCAGGGCGCGGTACACACTCTCCCCCCCCACCACGAAGGCGTCCTCCGGCGCGGCGGCGCAGAGCCCGGCCATGCCGGGGCAGATCTCCGCCCCCTCGGCCCGCAGCCCCTCCTGCCGGGAGAGCACCAAGTTGCGCCTGCCGGGCAGGGGCCGCCCGCCGGGGAAGGTTGCCAGGGTCTTGCGCCCCAGCACCACCGCGTGGCCCATGGTCAGGGCCTTGAAGCGCTTGAGATCGGCGGAGAGGTACACAAGCTGGTCCCCGTCCCGCCCGATGGCCCAGTTTCGGTCCACCGCAACAATGACATTCATATCCTACACCGCCACAGGTATTTTTTCGTCCAGGGTGTGGTACTGGTAGCCCTCCAGCCTGAAGCTGTCCCGGGTGAAGGCGTAGAAGTCCTCCACCGCCGGGTCCACCCACAGCGTGGGGGCCTCGAAGGGCTCCCGCTCCAGCAGCCGCTCCACCACGCTCACGTGCCGGTCGTAGATGTGGGCGTCGGCGATGACGTGCACCAGCTCCCCCGGCACCAGGCCGGACACCTGGGCGAGCATATGCACCAGCACGCTGTACTGCACCACGTTCCAGTTGTTGGCCGCCAGCATGTCCTGGCTGCGCTGGTTGAGGATGGCGTTGAGCACGTTACCGCTGACGTTGAAGGTCATGGACCAGGCGCAGGGGTAGAGGGCCATCTCGTGCAGGTCCCGGTGGTTGTAGAGGCTGGTGAGGATGCGGCGGGAGGCCGGGTTGTGCCTCAGGTCGTAGATCACCCGGTCCACCTGGTCGAACTCCCCCTCGGGGTATTGGTGCTTCACCCCCAGCTGGTAGCCGTAGGCCTTGCCGATGGAGCCGCTCTCGTCGGCCCACTGGTCCCAGATATGGCCGTTGAGCTGGTGGATGTTGTTGGACTTCTTCTGCCAGATCCACAGCAGCTCGTCCACGGCGGTCTTCCAGAAGGTGCGGCGCAGGGTGAGGATAGGGAACTCCTCCTGGAGATCATAGCGGTTGACGATGCCGAATTTCTTCACCGTGTGGGCGGGCGAGCCGTCCTCCCAGCGGGGGCGGACGGCCTGGTCGGTGTCCCAGACCCCGTGGTCCAGGATGTCGCGGCAGTTCTGCAGAAAAATCTGGTCGGCGCGGCTCATAGTACTCCACCTCTCGCAGTTTGATACAATGGGTTTATCATACCACATCTTCCGTCCGCCCGCCAGATGCAATTGAAATCCCCCCGCCCAGTGTGGTATGATGGTAAAAACACACCGTTCGGAGGGGAACCGCGATGAAGCGTGGCGTGGACGAGCGGCAGGGACGCCTGCTGCTGGGGGTTTTGCTGGTGCTGTGCCTGCTGGCGCAGATTGTCCAGCAGTGGGGCGAGGGGCTTACCGTGCTCCTGTACTGGGAGCTGATCCTCCCGCTGGTCCTCACTCTGCTGCCCACGCTGGTTGTTTTCTGGGCGGTGTGGCGGGGCTGCTGGCCCGCCCTGGTGGTCTTCGTCATCCGCACGGTCATCCAGCTGGGCGACGCGGTGAGCCTGTTCCAGTACCGCTGGTACGAGTTCATGCCCCCACGCGCCACCGCCCTGACCCTGGTCACGCTCCTCCTGCGGCTGACGGTGGTCCTGTGCGTATTCCGGCAGCAGCAGGTCATCACGTACTGGCAGGCCCGGCAGTACCGGCGCAAACGCAGCGATCTGGTGCTGGAGATCGTGCTCTTCGCGCTTTCCCTGCTGGCGTACTTCGGCGGCGGCCTGCTGGCGGAGCTTCTTATGTAAAAACGTGGGTGCGCACATAGCGCACCCACGTTTTTTCTCCGTCCTTATTCAGCGGGCAGCAGCTCAAACTCCAGCGTCCCCCGCTCGGCGCCGTTGACAATCAGGGTAATTGAGTGGGTGCCGGGGTAATGCCTCCTTGTGCTGGTCTCCGCGAAGGAGTGGGTTTTGGTGTAGGGCCGCCTCCCGCGCTCCCCGAACGTGAGCTCGGAGATCTGGAAGATCTTGCGGCTGCGCCCGCCGTTTGCCTTCACGTAGTCCACGCCGTATTCCAGCCGCACCCGGTCCGCCCCGCCCGCCTCGATGGCAAAGGAAAAGGCAAGCTCGCCCCCGATGGGAACCGACGCAGCCCCCAGCGCGAAGCCCTCGACCTTCACACAGCCGGGATCCGCGAACCCAAAGAGGTCCAGCACGTCCCTGTCGCCCTTTTTGAGCAGGCTCCTGCACCCGTGCTTGAGGATCCAATCCGTGCGCGCGTCCTTGCCGTACCAGGCCCTTGCGGTTTCCACCACCAGGCCGGGATGGGTTTTGGAAATATCGTTCAGGTTGTTGGCCACGCTCTTGCGCACATAGTGCGAAGGGTCGGCCTTCAGCCGCTCCAGAATATCGAGGACCGGCGACGGGTCCTTTTGGAAGCTGACCAGCGCCTGCCCCCACGGCAGACGGGGACGGCACCCCTCGCTGGCGAGCCGCCGGACATGCTCGCTGCCGTGCCCGGTCCAGGCGGCCATCTGGCGCATCATGCGCGCTTCCCGGCGGATGAGAAAGGGCCGCACGGCAAACTCAGCGGAGGAATACGGAGTATAGCGCTCCAGCGCGGCCATGGACAGATCCCAATGGCGCTCCTCCTGCCCGTAGACCTCCACAAAATCCGGGAAGCACATGAGCGTAAAGTCGTTAAATCCCGCGGGATAGCCCGCGACTACCCTATCGATGACGCCCAGCGCCCGCGCATAGTCGTCCGGCAGATACCGACCCAGATTGACGGTAACTTGCCGCATACGGGCTTTCAGCTCCAGCCCGGCCCACGTTTCGTCCATGACGCCGGCCACAAAATCATCGGCCTGAAACGGAGTGTGCACGGCTTTGATACGCCGGGCCAGCCCGCGAAGCATATTTTCGTTGTACCTGTCTTTCAGCAGCTCCGGCATACGCTTCCCCTCTTTAAACGGTTTTTGACCGGGGGCGTCCCCCGGGGATTTCAAATCAGGCCGTAGTAGCGGCACAGGCGCACCACCGCGTCCTCCGCGTCCACCGGGTTCACCCACAGGTCGGGCAGGAAGCCCACGCCTTCGGTGTTCCCCGTGCCCTCCCAAAAGTGGATGGAGGCGCCGAACCGCACCGGCAGCCCGGTGTTGGGCAGCGTCATGGGCATCACATTGCCGAACATCATGCTGCCCTGGGTGTTGCTCCCCACAAAGACCACGTTCTCCGTCATCCGCAGCATAGCAACAAAATCCTCTGCCGCCGAACACGTGCCCTGATCCGTCAGGACAAACACCAGCGTGTCGGTTTCCCCCCGGATTCCATCCGTCTGATCTATTTCCCATGAACCCCGATAGTCCAGCATCTCATTCTTAATGGAATCCTGCACGGCGGCATAGAGCTCGCTGTGCTGCAATCCGTATAAAAACAGCGGGGAACATTTTGTCCCGCCCCAAATCTTGAGCTGCGGTATTTGCCGCGCAAAGCCCTCCATCCACTGGCCGGCGTAGGACGAGTTCCCCCCGCCGTTGCCCCGTATGTCGACCAACAGCAGAGGCAGTCCCCGGTACTCGGCCCCGGCGGACGCAAAGGCCTCCAGCTCCCGCCCCGAGGCCGTCGTGGCCCCGCTCGTCATCGTCCTGGAGACGAGGGCGGGGATCCCCTCCACCTGTGTGCGCCGGTAGCCCATCCTGTCCCGCCCGGCGTAGCGCTCCGCCTCCACCCACGCCAGGTCGTACTCCCCCAGCTTATCTGGCAGCTCCTTTCCGCTCCGGGCCAGCGCCGCGAAGCAGTATGCAAGCCGGCCGTCCGGGCCGATGGTGGGCTTTACGTACGCCCCGTCCAGGCCGGAAGTATCCTGGAGGTACAGGTCCGGCACATAGAACATGGACACGCTCTCCTGCTCAATGAGCGGCTTGTTCCCGATTGCAAAATGCCCGTCCCGTATTACCGGCCTCAGCAGGTGAGTGAGCTGGCTGCGCAGATCGGCGGAGACGAATGTCTCGTGCCGATCCAGATAGGCGTACAGCTCCTCCTGAATCGGCGTAAACACCTCGTCTCCCCCAAAATATTCGTAGCCGCCGTAGGCCGCCCGCAGCGCCCGGAAGAACAGATCCACATCCTCCCGCAGCGCCGCGCGGTTCAACTCAGCCGTCCCGCCGTTCTCCTGCGGCCCGAACAGCGCGGCCAGCTCCTCCTCCGTCAGGCCGTCCTCCACCGGGTACTCGGCCATGCTGCGCGCAAGCTCCGCCCGCTCGTCCGCCGTCCACGCCAAGTTCTGGGACCGGGCGCCGTTTACGCTTTGGCAGAAGGCGTCGAACTCCGCCCGGGCCCCCGTGGGCGCAGGCGCGGGGGCGCACCCCGCCAACAGCAGCAGGGCCAGCCCCGCCGCCAACAGGCCCCTTCTCATGCCTCGATCACCCCCTCCCAGCCGTCCGCCCGGACGCCGGTGAGGCGCACGGTGCGGATTTGATTGTGCAGCCCCTCCCCGGGGGCGAATACCTGGGTGTAATTGCCCGCGTGGCCCCGCCAGAGCCCGTCCTTCTCCTCCTCGAAGAGCACCGGCAGGGACTCCCCCACCCGGCCCTCCAGCCAGGCGCGGGTCATATCGGCGGCGAGCTCCGCCGCCCGGTGGGCCCGCGCCTCCTTTTCGGCCCTGGGCACCTGCCCCGGCAGCTTGGCCGCCGGGGTGCCGGAGCGCCGGGAGTAGGGGAAGATGTGCATGGAGGAGAACGCGCATTTCCGGATAAAGTCCAGCGTCCGCCCGAACTCCTCCTCCGTCTCGCCGGGGAAGCCCGTGATGAGGTCGGTGGTGATTCCGGGGCGGTCGAAGAATTCACGGAGTAATTTTACGCTCTCATTATACCGCGCGGTATCATATTTCCGGTTCATTCGCCTGAGCGTGGCGTCGCACCCGCTCTGCAGGGAGAGGTGGAAGTGGGGGCACAGATTGGGCAGGGCGGCAGCCCGGCGGCAGAAGCCCTCGGTGATGGTGCGCGGCTCCAGGGAGCCCAGGCGCACCCGCAGGCCGGGCGCGGCGGCGCACACCCCCTCGATAAGGTCGATAAGCCCCGTGCCGTCCCTCAGATCCGCGCCCCAGGAGGAGATCTCGATGCCGGTGAGCACGATCTCCAAAAAGCCCTCCTCCGCCAGCCGGGCCGCCTCCTCCGCCGCCGCTGCCAGGGGCAGGGAGCGCACGGGGCCCCGGGCGTAGGGGATGATGCAGTAGGAGCAGAAGTTGACGCAGCCGTCCTCCACCTTGAGCATGGCCCGGGTGCGGCCCTCCAGGCCCCCGGAGCGCAGGTGCTCGAAGTCACGGCGGCGCATCACGTCGTCCACCAGTACCTCCGCGCCGTCGTGGACGGCGTGCTCGCCGCACAGCCGTTCCACCTCGGCCAGAAAGGCCATGCGGTCCCCGGTGCCCGCGATCAAATCCACCCCCAGCGCCTCCACCTCCCCGGGCGCGGTCTGGGCGTAGCAGCCGCACACCGCCACCACGGCGGAGGGGTTCAGGCCCCGGGCCCGGCGGATGGCCTGGCGGGACTTTTTGTCGCTGACGGCGGTCACCGTGCAGGTGTTGATGATGTAGGCGTCGGCCTGGCCGTCGAAGGGCACCAGCGCGTGGCCCGCGGCGGTGAGCGCCGCCTCCAGGGCCTGTGTCTCGTACTGGTTGACCTTGCAGCCCAGGGTATAAATTGCAACCTTCATGGCATTTCCTCTTGATTTCGCTTGATTTCCCGCGGCAAGGTGTTATAATGTTTTAATCCTTCAGGCCCCGGGCAGTTCCATTATATCCGCCCAACCGCCGCTTGTACAGAATAAATCCGGGAGGTTTCCGCCATGTATACCTTTTATGTCTCTCTGTCCTCCATCGGCGATGTGAAGCAGTTTGTGGCCGCCGCCAACAACTGCCCCTGCGAGGTGGACGTGCTCTCCGACCGCTACGTCATCAACGCCAAGTCCATCATGGGCCTGTTTTCCCTGGATCTGACCCACCCCGTGAAGGTCCAGACCCACGGCACCGACGAGCAGGGCAAGTCCTTCCGCGCGAGCGTGGATCCCTTCGTCACCCAGGACGGGGAGTAAGCCGCGTCCTACTCCTCTTAGTTTTAAAAAAGGAACGCCGCCCACATGGACGGCGTTCCTTTTTTAGCCTCTTAGCAAGCCACGTGCCAGCCGCTTTGGCATGTACCTTGCTGTAATTTATGGCATCGACTCCACACAAAATTGTCATTATGGAGGTTCCAGCCATGAGATGCAGCGAGCTTATCGAGACCGTAGACACCCACACCAGCGGCGAGCCCACCCGTATTATCCTCAGCGGCATCCCCCGCCTGTACGGCGCGTCCGTGCGGGAGATGCGGGACTACTTCAAGGAGCACTACGACTACATCCGCACCCGCCTGACCTACGAGCCCCGGGGCCACGCGGGTATGCTCTGCGCGGCGGTGGTGCCCCCCTGCCGCCCGGAGGCCGACTTCGGCATCTTCTATTTCGACGACGTGCAGTACCTGGACATGTGTGGCCACGCCACCATCGGGGTGGGCACCGCCCTGGCGGAGATCGGCCTGGTGCCCCCCGAGAAGCGGGAGCGCTACGTGCTGGAGACCCCGGCCGGCCTGGTGACCATCCGCAACCACTACGCCGACGGCGCAGTGGAGAGCACCTCCATCGAAAACGTCCACAGCTACGTCATCGACCCGGACATGGCCATCACGGTGGACGGGGTGGCCGTCCACGTCCAGGTGGCGTACGGCGGCAACGTGTTCGCCATCCTGCCCGCCGACCCCTTCGGCCTGAAGCTGGTGCCTGAGTGCTGCGGGGAGATGAAGCGCCTGTCCCGCCTGGTACGCGCGGCCTGCGACGAGCGGCTGGCCGCCAACGGCCTGCCGGAGACCAAAATCACCCTGGTGCAGTGGTACCACGCCCCCCTGGGCACCGGCGCCGACACCCGCTGCGTCCACAGCTCGGGCCACGGCTCCCCCGACCGCTCCCCCGGCGGCACCGGCACCAGCGCCAAGCTGGCGGTGCTCCACCAGCAGGGCAGGCTGAAGGTGGGCGAGCCCTTCGCCCAGGAGAGCATCGTCAGCGGCAAATTCGTGGGCCGGATTCTGGAGGTGCTGGAGGAGGACGGGCACACCGTCATCGTGCCCGAAATCACCGGGCAGGCCCGGATTACCGGCTTCCACAAGTTCGTTTTTGACGCCCGCGATCCGCTGGTGGAGGGCTTTTTCTTCGCGGAGTAGAGCGCTGGAAATCACTGGCCTTCCCTTTCGGGCGGCAATTGTGTAAAATTAAGAATCATTGAACAAAACGCGGGGGTGAGCGCATGGATTACAAGTCGGACGGCCTGAAATGGCTGAATGAGAACTTTAACTACATCGACTCGGTGACGGTGGTGGACAACACGGGGAAGATCATCGTCAAGCAGCGATTCAACCCCCGCTATAGCGACGAGGAGAACCTGGTCCACAATGAGTCCAGCCTTGGTAAAAATCTTCTGGAGGTCTTTCCCTCCCTGACCCCCGACGGCAGCACTCTGCTCCAGGTGCTGCACACGGGCAAAATCGTCTACATCGAAAATCAGGAGGCCTGGAACAGCCACGGCCGCAAGACGGTTTGCAATAACCTGAACTTCCCCATCATCTCCCGGGGCAAGATCGTGGGCGCGGTGGAGATCTCGCGGGACATTACCCATATCGAAAACCGCATTCGGCCCGTTCAGGCCAGCCTGGCCCCGCCGCCCCAGCCCGCCGGGGCGGCCCGCTACCATCTGGACGACATTATCACCCAGAACCCCAATATGCTGCGGGTGAAGGAGACCATTGCCAAGGTGGCCAGCTCCGCCTCCTCCGTGCTGGTGTGCGGGGAGACGGGCACTGGCAAGGAGCTGGTGGTCTCCTCCCTGCACAACGCGGGCTACCGCAGGCACAAGCCCTTCGTGGCGGTGAACTGCGCGGCCCTGCCTGAGTCCATTCTGGAGGGGCTCCTGTTCGGCTCCCGCAAGGGGGCCTTCACCGGGGCGGAGAACAAAAAGGGCCTCTTCGAGGAGGCCGACGGGGGCACCATCTACCTGGACGAGATCAACTCCATGCCAATAAACCTCCAGGCCAAGCTGCTGCGGGTGCTGCAGGAGAAGCAGGTCATGCCCCTGGGCTCCAGCAAGCCCCTGGCGGTGGACGTGCGGATTGTGGCCTCCTCCAACCGCCTGCCCGACGAGCTGCTCCAGTCCGGCGAGGTGCGCCCGGATCTGCTCTACCGGCTCAACACGGTGAACCTGAACATACCGCCCCTGCGCAGCCGCCCGGAGGACATCCCCCTGCTGATCAGCTTCTTTGTGGAAAAGTACAGCCACACCTTTGGCCGCAGCGTGCCCCCGGTGAGCCGGGACGCGCTGCTCTTCCTCTCCAACTGCTCCTGGAACGGCAACGTGCGGGAGCTGGAGCACGCGGTGGAGGCCGCCATGAACGTGATGGGCGAGGGGGAGGCCCTGACGCTGGAGCACCTGCCCGCCTACCTGACCATGCGGGAGCCCCCCATCGGCGGGGGGGAACAGGCGCCCACCCTCTCCCTGGCTCAGTCCATGGAGCTCTACGAGAAGAAGCTCATCACCGAGGCGCTGCGCGCATGCGGCGGGAAGATCGTGGACGCGGCGGAGCGCCTAAAGGTGCCCCGCACCACCCTCCAGTACAAGCTGGACAAGTACGGTATCCGCCGAAAATGACGGAAATCCGTTTTTTCAGACGGAAATCCGTGCATTTTTTATCTACTCTCCATTTTTCCCTCATAAGCGGGCGCAGGTGAGACGGATTTTCGTCAAACCTGCGCCCGCTTTTTCTTCAAAATGGAAGAAAGCACAAGATAATCGCCCACAAATCGGTCCAATCGATACAAAATAACGGTGTTCTCGCCTCATATGGTTGGCACTCCGCTTGCGTTAACAGGGACAGCCAAATCACTATGGAGGGAAAGAAATTAAAAAAGGAGGATCCTCATGGAAGCAGAAGTCATCAACTACGGCTGGTTGTCCCTGATCCCCGCCATCGTGGCGGTCGTCCTGGCCTTCGCAACGCGCAACGTGGTACTCTCCCTGGCCATCAGTCTCTTCGTGGGCGTCCTGATCCAGGTGGGCTACAACCCCTGGATCGGGCTGCAAAAAATGTTCAGCGACTACCTCTTCGTCAACATGGCGGGGGGCAGCAACACACAGACCATCGTCATGATGCTCTTTGTGGGCGGGTTCGTGGCCCTCATTGAGAAATCGGGAGGCGCGCGGGCCTTCGCCCAGGCGGTCTCCCACAAGATCAACAGCAAGGTCAAGGGCCAGGTGGCCGCCTGGCTGGGCGGTCTGGCCATCTTCTTCTCCGACTCGGGCAACAGCCTGATCCTGGGCCCCATCTTCCGGCCCATCATGGACCGGGTGAAGGTCTCCCGGGCCAAGCTGGCCTATATCCTGGACTCCACCTCCTCCCCGGTGTGCATCCTGATCCCCATCACCGGCTGGGGCGTGTACATCATGAGCATCATCGCCACCGAGTACGAGAACCTGGGGATCGCGGGCTCCGACATCGGCACCTTCATGTCCGCCATGCCCTACCAGTTCTACGCCATCCTGGCCCTGTGCCTGATCCCCATCGTGGCCCTCGGCAAAAAGGACTTCGGCTTTATGGCCCGGGCCGAGGAGCAGGCCCGGCTGGGCCTGCTTCAGCAGACCTCCGGCGAGGAGAGCGTCGTGGTGGCCGAGGACAAGAAGGTCTCCGTGTGGAACATGATCCTCCCCCTCATCGTCCTCTTCGCCACCATCCTCATCATGTTCTTCTCCTGGGGCTTCCCCACCCAGAACATCCCCGGCTCCAAGATCCGCGTGGCCCTGACCTCCGGCTACTGCCTGGCCTCCATCACCGCCATGATCATGATCGTGCGCCAGAAGCTGATGAGCTTCAAAGAGGCCTTCGACATCTTCATCGGCGGCATGTGCAAGATGACCTCCGTGCTGGTCATCATCGTGGTGGCCTGGGGCGTGGGCGCGGTGTGCTCCGACCTGGGCACCTCCCAGTTCGTGGTCAACTCCACCATCGGCATCATCACCCCCCGCGTGGTGCCCGCGCTGCTGTTCCTGATCGGCACCGTTATCTCCTTCGCCACCGGCACCTCCTGGGGCACCATGGCCATCCTGCTGCCCCTGGGCATGAACATGGCGGTCAGCTTCGGCGTCTCGGTGCCCATCACCGTGGCCGCGGTCCTGTCCGGTTCCCTGTTCGGCGACCACTGCTCCCCCATCTCCGACACCACCGTCATGTCCTCCATGGCGGCGGGCAGTGAGCTGGTGGAGCACGTCAAGACCCAGCTGCCCTACGCGGGCATTTCGGCCCTGTCGGCCTTCCTGGCCTACCTGGTCCTGGGCTTCACCAACCTGCCCGCCGTGGTGATGCTGCCCATCGCCGTGGTGATGCTCATCGTCTTCTACCTCATCGCCTGCAAGCTCTGGGGCGTCAAGACCGTGCACCAGGAGCCCGCAAAGAAATAAGTTCCGCCGCGCAGGGGGCAGGGCGGGTTCGCCCTGTCCCCCCTGCTTCCACCTCACTGAATTAGGAGCGATAGAAATGAACGACACCGAACGAAAGCAGTACGAGGGCCGGGACGAGGCCATTTTGACCCGCCACGTGGAGGACACCATCGCAGAGGACTGCCTGGCCTGGCCCATGCAGCTGGAAAACCACCTGGCCCACGTGCTGATGCTCATGGAGCAGGATATTATCCCCCGCTCCGACGGGGCCAAGATCCTGGGCGCGCTGCTGAGGGTGCGCCGGGAGGGCCCGGAGATTGTGGGCCGCCGCAGCGGCCTGACCGACCTGTACTCCAACCTTGAGGAGTGGGTCAACGGGGAGCTGGGCATCGAGGTGGGCGGCAAAATGCACACCGGCCGCTCCCGCAACGACATGAACCTGACCATCGAGCGCATGTACCTGCGCCGCGCCCTGCTGGACACATGCGAGGCGGTGAGCTATCTGATGGACACCCTGCTCCGGCAGGCGGAGGAACACAAGCGCACCATCATCCCCGGCTACACCCACCACTCCCAGCACGCCCAGCCCATCACCCTGGGCCACTTCTACATGAGCGCCTTTGAGAACTTCGCCCGGGACATGGACCGCCTGCTCAGCGCCTACCGCCACACCAACATCTGCCCCATGGGGGGCGCGGCCCTGGCCACCAGCGGCTTCCCGGTGGACCGGGAGCGGGTGGCGCAGCTGCTGGGCTTCCGGGAGATCATCGTCAACTCCATGGACGCCACCTCCGCCCTGGACTTCGCCTACGAGGGCGCCTGCGCCATGGCGATCTTCATCCAGAACGTGGGGCGCATGGCGGAGAGCCTGCTGCTGTGGAACATGGGGGAGGTGGGCCTCACCCGGCTGGATCTCAAGTACTGCTCCTACAGCACCATCATGCCCCAAAAGCGCAACCCCGTGGCCCTGGAGACCCTGCGCTACTCCGGCGAGTGGACCTACGGGGCGCTGGGCACCATGTTCAACACCATGAAGGCCTACACCCCCGGCAACGGCCGGGAGCCCGGCTTCGTGGTCAGCCAGGCCATGGAGATCGCCCAGCGGGTCACCGACAGCGCCTACCTGCTGGAGGGCATCGTGCGCACCCTGGAGGTGGACAAGGCGCGGGGGCTCCAGCTCACCCGGGAGGGCTTCTCCACCATGACCGAGCTGGCCGACGAGATGGTTCGCTCCATGGGCCTGTCCTTCTCCGCCGCCAAGAAGATCGTGGGGCGGCTGGTGGTCATCGCCCACGACGAGGGCATCCCCTGCGAGGCCGTGGACAGCGCCCTGGTGCGCCGGGCGGCCCGGGAGGCTTTGGATCTGGAGCTGGACATGCCCGGGGCCCTCATTCAGGCCGCCCTGGACCCGGTGCAGAACGTGGAGCGCCGCAACGTTACCGGCGGGCCCAGCCCCGCCCAGGTGGAGCGGATGATCGCCGACGGAGAAACGGCCCTGGAGGCGCTGATCGCCGCCTGGAAGGGCGAGCGCGCCGCCCTGGACGCGGCCTCCGCCCGGCTGGAGCGGCTGGCCCAGGCCGCCGCGGAGGGCTAGGCCATGACGCTGTCTGAGATTTTCGCGGACTTCATCTGTGAGGACCGGCCCCTGTCCCCCGAGGCTGAGGCGCTGTGCAAGCGCTCCATCCTGGACACCGTGGGGGCTATGGTGCTGGGCGGGCGCACGCCGGTGGTGCAGAATGCCGCCCGGCTCCCGCGCGCCCCAGGCGGGGCCACCGCCGTGGGGGTGGGCCCCGGCCTGGCGGCCCGGGACGCCGCCTTCCTCAACGGTCTTGCCGGCCACGAGCTGGAGCTGGACGACACCTCCAGCTCCAACCTGGGCCACCCCACCGCGGCGGTGCTGCCCACCGTGCTGGCGCTGGGCGAGGAGCTGGGCAGCAGCGGGGCGGAGGTGCTGCGCGCCTTCGCAATCGCCACCGAGGTGGAGTGCAAGCTGGGCCGCATCTGCGCCCGGGCCCTGCACAGGCGGGGCTGGCACGCCAGCAGCGTCACCGGCGTGGTGGGGGCCGCCGCCGGGGCGGCCCGGCTGCTGAACCTGGACCGGGCGGCAACGGTGTGCGCCCTGGGGCTGGCGGCCTCCATGGCCAGCGGCGTGCGGGAGAACTTCGGCACCAGCGCCAAGTCGGTGCACATCGGCAAATGCGCCGCCGACGGGGTGCTGGCCGCCCTGCTGGCGCGGGAGGGCTTCACCGCCTCCCCCTCCGCCCTGGACGGAACGGAGGGCTACCTCTGCGAGTACACCGGGGAGCGCTTCGGCCCCTTCGGGCAGGACTTCGCGGACACCCTGGGCCGGGACTACGACGTGTGCTCCCCCGGCTTCGCCATCAAGCAGTACCCCTCCTGCTCCAGCACCCACCGGGCGGTGGATGCCTTCGCAGACCTGGCCCGGGAGCACGGCTTCACCGCCGGGGAGGTGGAGCGGGTGGAATTCGGCCTGAGCCAGTCCGCCCTGCGGGAGCTGGTAACCCCCGACCCCAAGACCGGGGACGAGGCCAAGTTCAGCATCGGCTTCCAGGCGGCCCTCTTCCTGCTGGGCATCGACAACATGCCCGCCAGCTACTGCCCGGAGATTATTTTCCGGCCGGACGTGCAGCGCATCATCCACTGTGTTACAATGTACAACGAGAGCCGGTACGACGATCTGCCCGTGGACATGGGGGTGGGCCCCGCCTTTGTGCGGGTCAGCCTCACCGGCGGCCGGGTTCTGGAGCGGGAGCGGATCTACCCCGTGGGCCACCTGACCGACCCCATCCCCGACGGGGCGCTGAAGGAGAAATTCATGAAATGCGCCCTGGACGCCCTGGGTGCGGAGCGGGCGCAGGCCCTGTACGCCGCCCTGGCCGGCCTGGAGCGGGCGGACTGCATCCGAGCGGTCATGGCGCTCACCATCTGACAAGGGGGCTTGGACATGTTCCGCCAGTTTATGGGGCTGCCCCGGCAGGTCTACCTGCTGGCCGTGGTGCGCTGCGTCATGGCCATGGGCACCTTCGTCTTTGCCTTTATCTCCCTGCTGGCCTCCACCCGCCTGGGGATGGACGAGTTCCAGATCGGCCACGTCATGTTCTTTGTGGCGCTGGCCAACGTGAGCGGTTCCCTGGCCGGGGGCAAGCTGGCCGATCTGGCCGGGCGCAGGCCGGTCTTTCTGGCGGCAGACGGCCTGGCCGTGGCGGCCATCTGGGCCGCGGGCGCGCTGTGCGACACCCCCTGGGTGCTGGTCTTTGTCATTTTGTCCTACGCCTTTTCCAGCATGTCCCTGCCCGTCATCGCCGCCATGATCACCGACACCTCGGGCCTTGAAAACCGCACCGAGTGCTTCTCCGTGCTCTACCTGTCCCAGAACCTGGGCTACGCCATCGGCCCCTCCATCGGGGGGCTGCTCTTTAACAACTACATGCAGTGGGCCTTCTACGGGCAGGGCATCCTGTACGCCCTGTCCGGGCTGTGCATGATCTTCCTGGTGAAGGACCGCTACGTCCCCGCCCCCCGCCCGCCCCGCGAAACGCGCGCCGAGCCCCGGCAGGAGGGGCTGCTCGCGGCCCTGGTCCACCGCCCTGTGGTGCTGGCCTTCGTGTTCTGCCTGATCCTGCTCACCATCTGCTACCAGGAGATCAGCTTCATCCTCCCCCTGCAGTTCACCGACATGTTCGGCGTGGCCGACGGCTCCCGCTACGCGGGCTTCATGTGGACGGTGAACGCCGTGGTCTGCCTGCTCTTCACCCCGGCGCTCATCAACCTCTTCAAGCGCCGCAACCAGCTATTGAATATCGCCTTCGCGGCCCTGCTGTACGCCGTGGGCTTCGCCCTCAACGGGCTGGTGGATCAGATCTGGATGTTCTACGCGGCGGTGGCGGTGTGGACCTCGGGCGAGATTCTGGTCTCCACCGGCGCGGGTGTGTTCATCGCCAATCGGGCCCCCGAGACCCACCGGGCCCGGTTCCAGTCCCTGTACGAGATGGCCCGCGGCTTCGGCCGGGGCATCGGCCCCAACATCTTCGGCTACTACCTGCTCACCCACACCTACCGGCAGACCTGGCTGGGCATCTCCGCGCTGTGCATCGCCGCCATCCTGTTCCTGGCGGCCCTGTACCGGGCGGAGCAGCACAGCAGGCTGGCCGGGGTGTGACCCACGGCGGGCCGGGCAAGTTGCCCGGCCCGCCGTTTTTGCCGGACTGTTCCTACCGCACGCCGCCATGTTAAGCTATACCGTAACAAATTTTTCGATTGTGAGGTATAGAAAATGGCAAAAAATGACCCGTTTAACATCAATTTGGGGAAGCGCCTGCGCCAGTCCCGGCTGTTCCGGCGCTACACCGCCGAAGGGCTGGCAGAGGCGGCCGGGCTGTGCACCAGCTACGTCTCCGACATCGAGCGCGGCGTAAAATGCCCCAGCTGCAAGGTGATGGCCTCCCTCTCCCTGTCGCTGGAGACCTCCAGCGACTACCTGATCCTCGGGCGCAGGCCCGCCCTGTCCCTGTACACGGACAGCCTGTCCGCCGCGGAGCTGGCCCTGCTGGAGCAGCTGCTCGTCCCCCTGATCCCCCTCGTCCGGTCCGCCTGCCGGAACGGATAGCGCCCCCCGCCCCGCTGCAAGAGAAATACGGCTCAGTCGGGTAAGGCGCACCCTGTCTTTGCGAGGAAGCCCCGCAGGGCTGACGCGGCAATCCGTCTTTTTGGAGGCCTGCCTCCGGCGGCGGGATTCTTTGCTTGCAAAGAACCCCGGGAAGAAACAACCAGGGCTTCGTTTTTCAAAGGTGGCTGCGCCCGAATGCATCAGGGTGTCCCCCGGACACCCTGACCCTGGGAACCCAGGAGCCCCGCGGCGGTGCGGTTCAGGTAACCTGCAAAACTTGATAGCGCTCAGGGCTCGGTTCGGTCTTTGCCCTCTGGTATTAGGGCTGCCTGGTTTAAGGAGGCTTCGCCCGGAATCATCCAGGTGTCCCCCGGACACCTGGACCCTTCGGCACATGACCCGCCCATACTTGAAAATAGTTGCGGTTCAACAGGTGCCGAAAAAGCCGCCCGTACTGCCATGCCACGTACAGCGCTTGGCACTCGTAGGGGCGATTCACGAATCGCCCGCCTACTCAGCCCGCCTTATCCGCCTAAGTTGTAGCGACGATGCCTGCATCCGTACACCAGTTTTTGTTTCTGCGGTTTTTCCGCAGGCTAAGGGCCCCCGCCAACGGCGGGGGCCCTTTTTTTGGATATTATCTCCGATAAAAGCGGCCCGTCCGATTGTTTTTTACAGAGTTTTGACGAAAAAACACGCGGATTACACACCCGCGGTCTTGACAAGCAAATATGCAGGCCGTAGAATATAGGCAGCAGCAAGGTAGGGTGCTAAAATAAAATAATCAATTCTAAATAAAGTATATTTATGGAAGCGGACGAAATCAACACAGTTTTTCCAGGCGAAAATTTGTGGCGCTTAAACTCTCGTCCGCCTCTTTTTTTATGTATTTTTGCCGGACGGCGCAGGGTTTGCGCGGCGGCGGTAAAAATCGCAAATAGAGTATGGCGCGGAAAAATAGTTCAGGAGGTGTCCAATCCACAAAACAGCATGTTCATTCAAAAATTTTTATGAGGAGGTACCACCGTTGAGCGTTAAATCGCCCCCGCGGTACGCCGCGCCGCCGGAGCGGGCACCGTCCGCGCTCCGGCCCCACGGCCCCAGCCCCAGGCTCAAAAAGGGGCTGAAAATCGCGGCGTTCCTCGCCCCCATCCTGATCTTCGCGATTTTGTTCGTCTACTACCCCTTCTTCAAGACCATCGTCAACAGCTTCTGCGCCGTAAACGACAAGGGCAGGATTTTACGGTTCGTGGGCTGGGAGAACTACTCCTACGTCTTCGGGCGCAGCGATTTCAAAAAGGCCATCCTCAACACGCTGCTGATCACCGTCATCAACGTGCCCATCACCCTGTTCATCACCATCTCGCTGGCCCTGATCGCCAACAAGAAGCGCCGCTTCAGCCCGGTCTACGAGACGCTGTTCACCCTGCCCATGGCGGTGTCCATGTCGGCGGCGTGCATGATCTTCAAGTCCATGTTCAGCCCCACCCTGGGCTTCATCAACTCCTTCTTCGGCACCAACCTGGGCTGGTTTGAAAGCCGGAACACAGCTCTCTACGCCTGCATTATCCTGACGGTCTGGATGGGCGTCGGCTTCGACTTTCTGCTGTTCCAGTCGGCCCTGCGGGGCATCCCGGCCCATATCATGGAGGCCGCGAAGCTGGACGGCGCGGGGTTCTTCACCTGCCTGTTCAAAATCCAGCTGCCCATGATCTCCCCCACCATCTTCTACGTGCTGTGCACCAACACGGTGCTGGCCATGATGACCTCGGGGCCCATGATTATCATCACCCAGGGCGGGCCGTCCCGCTCCACCACCACGCTGATGTACATGATGTTCGCCTCGGGCTACGGCAGCTCCAACTACAGCCTGGCCGCGGTGGTGAGCCTGGTGGCCTTTGTCCTCACGTTCGGCTTCACCCTGATCTCCTTTGTGTTTGAGCGGAAGAAGGTGCATTATCAGTGAACCTGCGCACGAAACGGCGCGTGACCGGTGCGCTGGTCACGGTATTCGCCATCGCCATCGGCCTGGTGCTGGCCTTCCCCGTGTTCTACTGCGTACTCAGCGCCTTTAAGACCCCCAGCGAGTTCATGTCCCCCGACCTGCTGCCGGACAGCTTCGCCAACCTGGAGAACTTCAAAAACGCCATGCAGCGCGCCCCGCTGCTGCGCTACATGCTCAACTCCTGCATCGTCTCCCTCATGGGCACGGTGGTGCGGCTGGTGTTCTCCATCTGCGCGGCCTACGTCTTTACCAACTACAACTTCAGGCTGAAAAACTTCTGCTTCTTCCTGGTGCTGGGCACCATGATGATGCCGGGCGACATCCTGCTGGTGACCAACTACGCCACCGTCTCCAAGCTGGGCCTGCTCAACAGCTACCTGGGCATGTGCATCGTCTCCTTCGTCAGCGCCAGCCAGATGTTCATGCTGCGCCAGCGCTTCATGTCCGTGCCCCGGGACCTGCGCGACGCCGCCGTCATCGACGGCTGCGGCGATCTGCGCTACATCGTCTTTATGCTCATCCCCATCTGCAAGCCCATCATCGTCACCCTCTTCGTCCAGAGCTTCATCACCCTCTGGAACGCCTACCTGTGGCCCCTCATCGTCACCGCCAGCAGCGCCGACATGCGCACCGTCATGGTGGGCATCACCAAGCTCAACTCCTGGGAGGACACCAATTACGAGCTGGTGCTGGCGGGGGTGACCATCTCCCTGATCCCCTCCCTCATCCTGTTCATCATCATGCGCCGCAACATGCAGAAGGGCGGCACCGACGGCGCCCTCGTGGGCTGAGGCCCCAACCGACACGCAAGTTAAAAAAGGAGGATTACACATGAAAAAGCTGCTCACCCTGTCCCTTGCCCTGGCAATGGTGCTCTCCCTCGCCGCCTGCGGCGGCGGTGCGTCCCAGCCCAGCGCCGCGCCCTCCCCCGCACCCGCCACCGGCGCGCCCGCCCCCGAGGGCGCCCCGGAGCCCGCCGCCTCCCTGCTGGGCACCCAGGACGTGTCCATCAACTTCTGGCACTGCGCCTCGGACGAGGCCGGCGTGCTGATGGACAAGTACGTCAAGGAGTTCAACGAGACCAACCCCTACGGCATCACCGTCAACGCCGTCTACCAGGGCCAGTACGCCGACGCCACCACCCTGCTCAAGACCATCCTCTCCGGCGAGAACTACGGCGAGCTGCCCGACCTCATGCAGGCCGACGCCACCGGCAAGGTGACCTACTACACCTCCGGCAAGGCCTACACGGTGGACGACGCGCTGGCCGACTTCCCCGACGGGGCGCTGCTGTCCAACTACCTCACCGGCGCGCTGGGCAACTGGCAGTTCTCCGGCGTGCAGCTGGGCCTGCCCTTCGCCACCTCCACCACGGTCACCTACTACAATATGGATCTGCTCAAGCAGGCGGGCTGGACCGAGCTGCCCGACACCTTCGCCGACGTGGCCGCCCTCTACGGCGACATGCAGGCCGCCGGCATGACCCAGCGGGCCCTGCAGAGCGTGCCCAACACCCCCACCCTGGCCAACTGGCTGGGCCAGCTGGGCAGCTACGTGGTGGACCAGAGCAACGGCGCGGACGGCACCGCCACCGAGCTGGTGTGCGTGGATAACGGCGCGCTGGCCACCTTCCTCACCGAGTGGAAGGCCATGTACGACGCGGGCGCCCTGCTCAACGAGGCCAGCTCCACCGACGCCTTCGTGGCCGGTGAGGTGGCTATGATGACCAGCTCCTCCTCCAACGTGGCCTCCCTGCTGGAGAAGGTGGGCGGCTCCTTCGAGGTGGGCGTGGGCAACTACCTGCGGGTGAACGACGCCGCCAAGCACGGCGCCACCGTCTCCGGCTCCTTCCTGGCCATGTTCGACTCGGGCGACGCGCTGAAAAAGGAGGCCTCCTGGTACTTCATGCAGTACCTGACCTCCTCCGACGTGCAGGCCGACTTCGCCGCCGGCACCGGCTACATCCCCGCCAACCTGGCCTCCCTGGACAACCCCATCTACACCGCCGTCACCGAGCAGTACCCCCAGTACGTGACCGCCTTCGAGCAGCTCTCCAACACCCCCGCCGACATGCGCAGCGTCACCGTGGGCCCGTCCACCGACTTCTACTACGCCGTCATGCAGGGCGTGTCCGACATGCTGGAGCAGAACCAGTCCGTGGACGAGACGGTGGAGATTATGTCCGACGAGCTCAACAACCTGCTCCACGAGTACGCCCGCAACAACGAGGGCTAGGCCCCATCCCCCGGAAGAAAGGATACGCCATGGAAATTTCCACCTCCACCAACATCTGCGCGTTCCAGCCCGGCCGCGAGCGCAACCCCTTCGACTTCTGCATCGAGACCTGCGCCAGGGCGGGCTACCGGGTGCTGGACATCAACTTCTGCGAGGCAATGAACCCCCGCTCCCGGATGCGGGACGACGACTGGGAGGACTACGTGCGCCACATCGCCGCGCTGGGCGAGCGCTTCAACGTGGTGTTCCGGCAGTCCCACCTGCCCTACTACGACGTGTTCGCGGAGCGGGACGCGGACAAAATCCGCACGATGGAGGAGCTGATCCGCCGCTCCATCATCGCCTCCGCCATGCTGGGCGTGGAGTGGACCGTCACCCACCCCGGCACGGTGTACGGCGCGGGACCCGACGCCGCCGTCTCCCTGGAGCGGAACCTGGAGTACTACGCCAAGCACGTGGCCACCGCCCGTGCAAACGGCATCGGCATCGCGCTGGAGAACGATTTCGAGTACCGCTCCGCCCCCTACCAGCGCATCTTCTGCGCCTCCGCCCACGAGCTGGTGGAGCTGGTGGACGGCTTCGCCGACCCGGAGCACGTGGGCGTCTGCTACGACTTCGGCCACGGCAACCTGGCCGGCGGCTTTCACCGCCAAAACCTCAACATCATCGGCCCGCGCCTGCGGGCGATCCACGTACAGGACAACCACGGCATGGCCGACGAGCACCTGATGCCCTTCCACGGCAACATCGACTGGGCCGAGGCCATGGCCGGGCTGGCCGACATCGGCTACCGGGGCGATCTGACCTATGAGATCCAGGAGTTCGGCCGCTACTTCCCCAACGAGCACAAGCACCTGGTGGTGGAGTACTCCCTCCAGGTGGGCGAGGTCCTGGTGGGCCTGTTCGAGCAGGCCCGGGGGGCGCGTTGACACATCAGGCACGGCAACATTCAGGCGCAAAAATCGCAGCGGCTCCCCGGGGTGTACGCCCCGGGGAGCCGTTTGTCTTTTTCCACAAATTTTTCTTGTCCCGCCCGCCACTCCCGTCAATTTTTGCGGGCTATTTTGTCGAATTTAGTCGATAAACGTCGCACCTCTACCGGGATTGGTTGAATTTTCCCCGTCAACAGATTTTCCGCTCGGAGGGTTTGTCAATTGCGGGCGGGGATCCGGGCGGGGTATAGTAGCCTAAAGATTGTATACAATATTGAGCTTTACCAAATACAATCATGCATGCAATTTGGAGGTACAGTATGTCGGTCAAGCACATCGCCGCCAGCGACGAGATCGCGGAGCTGCTCCGCGACGCCATTATCTCCGGCGAGCTCAAGCCCCGGGAGCGGCTTATCGAGATGGATCTCTCCGCCCGCTACAACGTCAGCCGCACCCCCATCCGGGAGGCCATCCGCAACCTGGAGGCGGCGGGCCTGGTCACGCTGATCCCCTACAAGGGGGCCATCGTGGCCGACGTGGACGTGGCGGAGATCCAGTCCATCTACGAGGTGCGCGCCACGCTGGAGGGCATGGCCACCCGCCTGGCCACCCCCAACATGACCCCCCAGCTCCTGGACGCCCTGGAGCTGCTGGTGGGGGACATGGAGCGCAGCGCCGAGGCCGAGCAGGCCACCGAGTTCACCCGGTACAACGACGAGTTCCACCAGACCATCTACAAGCACAGCGGGAACAAGGTGCTCTCGGGCATCATCGACGATCTGCTGGACCGCTCGGTTATCTTCCGCCGGGCCGCCTCCCGCTCCCGCCAGAACATCGCCAACTCCAACCGAGACCACCGGGAGATGCTGGAGGCCATGCGCCGGGGGGACGCCCGGCGCGCCCAGGAGGTCGCCGAGCGCCACGTGCGCCTCTTCCTCCGCCGGGAGCTGGCGGCGAAGTAGGCGCGGCCGCGCCAATCACGAGAGGGGGAACCACGCATGAAATTTGCCAAATACGTCGTCCGGAGGCTGCTGCAGATGATCCCGGTCATCCTGGCCGTCACCATCCTCAACTTTTTGATCATCAACTGCGCCCCCGGCGACCCCGTCACCGTGCTGGCGGGGGAAAACGCCAGCCAGGCCTACATGGACGAGCTGCGGGAGGCTTACGGGCTCAACGAGTCCATGCCCAAGCGGCTGGTCATCTACCTGGGCAAGCTCGTCCAGGGCGATCTGGGCGAATCCTACACCTACAAGAAGCCGGTCAGCGAGATCATCGGGGAGAAGATGAAGGTGACCCTGCTGCTGGTGCTGCTGAGCGAGGTGGCCACCATCGTGGTGGGCACGCTGCTGGGGGCTTTCGCCGCCCGGCGGGAGGGGAAGTGGCAGGACACCCTTATCTCCAACGGCTCCATGATGCTCTACTGTATGCCGGTGTACTGGCTGGGCATGCTGCTGATCCTGCTCTTCGCCGTCAAGCTGCGCTGGCTGCCCAGCTCGGGCATGTACAGCTTCGGCGTCCAGCAGTTCTCCAAGACCGTGGACCTGATCCGCCACCTGATCCTGCCCGCCACCGCCCTGTTCCTGGTGCACCTGCCCACCTACATCAAGCTCACCCGCTCGTCGGTGGTGGAGGTGGCCCAGGAGGACTACATCAACACCGCCCGGGCCATCGGCTACAGCGAAAAGGTGGTCTACCGCAAGCACGCGCTGCGCAACGCCCTGCTGCCCACCGTGACCATGGCGGGCATGTCCCTGTCCACCGTGTTCTCCGGCGCGCTGCTCACCGAGACCGTCTTTTCCTGGCCGGGCATGGGGCGCATGATCTACGACGGCGTGGCCGCCCGGGACTACCCCATCATCATGGGCGGCTTTCTGGTGACCGCGATCCTGGTGGTGGTGGGCAGCTTCATCACCGATCTGGTCTACATGTATCTCGATCCGAGGGTGGTGCACTCATGAAAAAGCTGAAGCAGTTTTTGTGCAACAAGCAGACCGTCGTGGGCCTGGCGATCCTGATCATCCTCATGATTATGGCCCTCTTCGCCCCCCTGATCTGCCCGGGCAATCCCCTGTTCTCGGTGGGCCAGCCCATCGTGCCCCCCGGCGGCGGCTTCCTGATGGGTACAGACAACATGGGCCGGGACGTGTGGGCCATGGTGGTGTGGGGCAGCCGGGTGTCCATGATCTTCGCCTTCGGCGCGGCGGGCCTCTCCCTGGTCATCGGCGTGGTGCTGGGGGCCCTGTCCGGCTACATCGGCGGCGTGGTGGACGACGCCTTCTCCCGCTTCTTTGAGATCTTCTACATCATCCCCCGCACCTTCCTGATCATCCTCATGGTGGCGGTCTTCGGCTCCAGCATCACGCTGATGGTCATCATCGTGGGCGTGACGAGCTGGCCCTCCAACGCCAAGATCATGCGCGCCCAGGTGCTCACCCTGAAAAACCGGGGCTACGTGCAGGCCGCCGAGGTGGCGGGGGGCGGGCGGCTGAAGATCCTCTTCAAGCACATCGTGCCCAACGGCATCGGGCCGGTGCTGTCCAACTCCACCCTCCAGATGGCCCAGGCCGTGCTGACCGAGGCCAGCCTCTCCTTCCTGGGCCTGGGCGACCCCAACGTGGCCTCCTGGGGGCAGATCCTCCAGGCCGGACAGCGGCACATCTCCTCTGCCCCCTGGCTGGTCATCGTGCCGGGCCTGGTCATCGCGGTGATGCTGCTGGCCTTCAACCTGCTGGGCACCGCGCTCCAGACCACCCTGAACATCAAACAGCAGAATTTTGAGTAGCTGGGAGGGAAAGACATGCTTTTGGAAGTGAAGGACCTCTCGGTGCAGTTCCAGGCGGGCAAGAGGGTGCTCACCGCGGTCAACCGCGTCAGCTTCTCCCTGGGCGAGCAGGAGAGCCTGGGGCTGGTGGGCGAGTCGGGCTGCGGCAAGAGCACCACCGCCTACGCCCTGATGAACCTGCTGCCCAGAAACGGCCGCATCTCAGGCGGGCAGGTGCTCATCAACGGCGTGGACCTGGCCTCGGCGGACGACAAGACCGTGCGCGCCACCCGCTGGCGGGACATCGCCATGGTGTTCCAGAACGCCATGACCGCCATGAACCCGGTGCAGAAGATCGGCAACCAGATCGTCAACGCCCTGCTGGAGCACGAGAACCTGCCCCGCGCCCAGGCCATTGAGCGGGCGGAGTACATCTTCGAGAAGGTGGGCCTGGCCCCCTCCCGCCTGATGCAGTACCCCCACGAGTTCTCCGGCGGCATGAAGCAGCGGGCCGTGCTGGCCCTGGCACTCATCTGCCACCCCAAAATCCTCCTGGCCGACGAGCCCACCACCGCCCTGGACGTGGTGGCCCAGCGGCAGGTGCTGGAGCTGCTGGTCTCCCTCCAGGAGGAGTTCCACCTCAGCCTGGTGCTGATCTCCCACGACATCTCCGCCGTGGCCGAGGCCTGCAAGCAGATCGCGGTGATGTACGGCGGGCAGATCATGGAGATGGGCCCCACCAAGGCCGTCTTTTTAGAGAACAACCACCCCTACACCCACGCGCTGGTGGGGGCCTTCCCCTCCCTGCACAAGCCCCTGTCCAAGCTGACCCAGATCTCCGGCAGCCCCCCCAACCTGGCCGAAATGCCCGCGGGCTGCCCCTTCGCCCCCCGCTGCCCCTACGCCCAGGAGATCTGCCGCAGGGAAAACCCGCCCCTGCGCACCGTGCGCCTGGGTAAGCTGTGCCGCTGCCACTTTGCCGAGGAGCTGGACTTCAACCGAAGGGAGGAAGGGCAATGAGTACCGTCACCGTTAAAAACATGACCAAGGAATACGTGCTCAAGGCCGGCTTCCTCAAGCAGCTCAGCGGCCGCAGCGGCGTGGTCAGCGCCGTGAGCAACCTGTCCCTGTCCATCGAGGAGGGGGAGATCGTGGGCCTGGTGGGCGAGTCTGGCTGCGGCAAGACCACCCTGGGCAAGATGCTGGTCAAAATTGAGAAGCCCACCGCGGGCGAGATCCTGATCGACGGCGTGGACATCACCCGGGTCAAGGGCCGGGATCAGGCCCGGTTCCGCAGGGACGTGCAGATGATCTTCCAGGACCCCTACGACTCCCTGGACCCCAAGCTCACCATCCGGGACATTGTGGCCGAGCCCCTGGGCTACCTCAAGCTGGCCGGGGACGCGGCGGACGAGGAGCGCCAGGTGCGGGAGATTCTGGAGCTGGTGGGTATGGCCCCGGCGGAGGAGTACCTACACCGCTACCCCCACCAGCTCTCCGGCGGCCAGCGCCAGCGGGTGGCCATCGCCCGGGCCCTGGTGGTGAACCCCAAGTTCATCGTGGCCGACGAGCCGGTGTCCATGCTGGACGTGTCCATCCGGGCGGGCATCCTCAACCTGCTGCAAAAGCTCAACGAGCGGCGGGGCATCGGGGTGCTGCTCATCACCCACGACCTGGCCACCGCCCGCTTCCTCTGCCACCGCATCGTGGTCATGTACCTGGGGAAGATCATGGAGATCACCGACCCCCAGACCCTGGTGGACCGGCCGGGCCACCCCTACTCCCAGCTGCTGCTCTCCTCCGCCCCCGACCTCTTCGCCGACGCTTCCTCCCGCATCCAGGTCACCGGCGAGGCGGCCAGCGCCGTGGCGCCCCCCAAGGGCTGCCGCTTCTGGCCCCGCTGCCGCTGCGCCACGGAGCGCTGCGGCCAGGAGGAGCCGCCGCTTCTGGAGCGGGAGCCGGGCCACTGGGTGGCCTGCCACCTGGAGGGCAACATTTCGCGCACTTAAATTTTCAGGATATATAAAGGAGCTGTTTCGCTATGGAAAAGATCACACTCACCAAGGCGCAGGAGGAGCGCGCCCAGGAACTCATCCACTCCTCCATCTTCATCGACGGGCTGTGCGGCAACCTCATCAACCCCGAGCCCCCGGTCCTGGAGGGCAAAACCTACCTGGAGCGGGTGCTGGAGTCGGGCGTCACCGCCCAGAGCATCACCATCGCGGGCACCAACGTGGGCTTCGAGGCGGTGCTCAAGGAGATCTACTCCTACTACAACCTCTTCGGCTACTACCCCGACAAGGTGATGCAGATTAACTCCGTGGCCGATATTGAGACGGCCCACAAGGAGCACAAGGCGGGCGTCATTTTCAGCCTGCAGAACGCCGCCCCCGTGGGCAGCGACTTCTACAAGTGGAGCATCCTGTCCAAGCTGGGCCTGCGCATCTGCCAGCTCACCTACAACGAGCCCAACTGCTTCGGCCACGGCTGCATGTCCGACGAGAACGGCGGCGTGACCTTCTACGGCAAGCAGGCCATCCGGGAGATGAACCGGCAGAACATCCTCATCGACCTGTCCCACGTGGGGGAGCGCACCAGCCTGGAGACCATCGAGCTCAGCCAGGAGCCCTGCATTTTCAGCCACTCCAACGCCCGGGCGGTCACCCCCACCACCAAGCGCAACCTGACCGACGAGATGATCAAGGCCGTGGCCGCCAAAGGCGGCCTGGTGGGCCTGAGCTCCCACGCCTTCCTCTGCCACCACACCGAGGGCATCCAGCCCACGCTGGAGGACTACATGGACCACTTCGTGTACATGGAGAAGCTGGTGGGCGCCGACCACATCGCCGTCGGCACCGACATCTACGAGTACTACACCAAGTTCTACTGGGAGACCAAGACCAAGCTGCTCTACAACTCCCCCTGGTTCTTCGAGACCGTCTTCAACGCCGACCTCAAGCGGGTGGACCAGTACGTCAACATCGCCCGGGGCCTGGTGGGCATCGGCTTTAGCGACGAGGACATCCGCAAAATCCTGGGCGGCAACTACCTGCGCGTGCTCAAGCAGGTCTGGAAGGGCTGACCTCCGGCCTGATACGGCAGATCCACACACAGCGAAAGGAAAGGAAGATGAAATCATGAAGCGAACGCTTGCCATCGCTCTGGCCGCCGCCCTGCTGCTCGGTGCGGCGGGCTGCACCGCCCAGGGCCAGCAGACCGGCACCCCCGCGCCCCAGACGGGCGCGCCCGCATCGGCCGCACCCGCCCCCGCCGGGGACGGCCACAAGTACGGCGGCACCCTGGTGGTGGCCACCAAGCTGGAGCCCAGCACCTTCGTCAGCAACTACAACTGGGACGGCGCCATCCCCTACATCGGCCGCAACATCTTCTCCAAGCTGGTGGCCTACGACGACTCCACCAACGAGCTCTACGGCGACCTGGCCGAGAGCTGGAGCAACTCTGACGATCTCATGACCTACACCTTCAATCTCCGCCAGGGCGTCAAGTGGCACGACGGGGAGAGCTTCACCTCCGCCGACGTGAAGTGGACCATCGACAGCATCCTGGAGATGGGCGACCGGGCCTACGGCTACTCGGTGCTCAGCGCGGTGGAGCGCGTGGAGGCCCCCGACGACTACACCGTCGTGCTCCACCTCAGCGAGCCCAGCGGCACCATGATCAACAACGTGGCCGACTACTACGGCTTCGACATCCTGCCCAAGCACCTCTACGAGGGCACCGACGTGAACGAAAACCCCTGCAACACCGTGCCCGTGGGCACCGGCCCCTTCAAGTTTGTGGAGCACGTCACCGGCAGCCACGTCACCCTGGAGGCCAACCCCGACTACTTCGGCGACGGCCCCTACCTGGACCAGGTGGTCTTTACCTTCGCCCCCTCCGAGACCACCGCCATGACCGCCCTGGAGGCCGGCGAGGCCCACTTCATGACCGCCTCCCCCGCCTTTGCCGAGGTCTCCCGCCTGCAGTCCGTCAGCGGCCTGAAGGTGGACATGCAGCCCTCCACCATCACCCAGTGGATGGGCTTCAACATGGACGGCACCCGCCCCCACATCTCCGACCCCGTGGTGCGCGAGGCCATCGCCTGCGCCGTCAACAACGAGGAGATCGCCCAGAAGCTCTACATGGGTCTGGTGAATCCCGCCACCAGCTGGTACACCACCCTCATCGGCTGGGCGGACAACACCGCCGTGCGCCAGCCCGCTTACGACGTGGCCAAGGCCAACCAGCTGCTGGACGACGCGGGCTACACCAAGGGCAGCGACGGCTACCGCTTCTCCCTGGTCTACCGCTGCTTCCCCACCTCCATCTTCGGCACCACCGACATCCCCAACTTCGTGGTGCAGTACCTGGACGCCATCGGCATCAAGGTGGAGGTCCAGCAGTACGAGTGGGCCCTGCGCACCGAGATGCTGGACAACCAGCGGGACTGGGATATGTGCTCCGGCGGCGGCGACCGCGGCCCGGACGCCAACAACTTCGCCAGCTACCTCCTCTCCTCCAGCGCCAGCAACAAGATGCGCTACAGCAACCCCGAGATCGACAGGCTCTTCGCCGAGGGCACCCAGCATGCCGGCGAGGCCGAGCGCGCGCCCTACTACTTCCAGGTCCAGGAGATCATCGCCAAGGACATCCCCATGTTCAACTTCGTGGAGTACGGCCGCCCCTGGGTCTACAGCGACCAGTTCACCGGCTTCTACTGGCAGGCGGACTCCGGCCACTCCGCCCAGCACATGGTGAACACCGTTGAGTGGGCCGGCGGCACCGCCGGCTAGGAGGAAACATGCAGCTTTACTACAATTTCAACCTCATCGACGTGGTGGAAAAGCAGTACAAACGGGACTGCTTCCTGTCGGTGGAGGACGGCAAATTCGCCGCCGTGGGCAGCGCGGCCGCGCTCACGCCGGAGCAGAAGCACCAGGGGATTGATCTGGGCGGGCGCACGATTATGCCCGGCATGTTCAACATCCACGCCCACGCCCTGTCCACCCCCATCAACGCCCCCGCCTCCCTCAACTGGGAGGACCCGGCCAAGTTCTCCATCCGGGGCCTGGTCCACCTGTGGCAGCACCTGAAGTCGGGCGTCACCTTCGTCCGGGACATGAACGGCCGCAAGCAGGCCGAGATGGGCCTGCGGGACGCCATCCGGGAGGGCATCGTCCTGGGCCCGGACTACATCGTCTGCCGCCAGTGCCTGTGCATGACGGGCGGCCACGGCAGCAACACCGGCCGGGAGTGCGACGGCCCGGTGGACTGCAAAAAGGCGGCCCGGGAGCAGATCAAGCACGGCGCGGACTTTGTGAAGATCATGGCCACCGGCGGCGTCATGTCCCCCGGCATGGACGAGGACGCCACCCAGCTCGACCAGGACGAGATGGCCGCCGCCATCTGCGAGGCCCACAAGGCGGGCAAGAAGACCGCCACCCACGCCCACGGCGCCACCGGCATCAAAAACGCCGTCCGGGCGGGCATCGACTCGGTGGAGCACGGCAGCTACCTGGATGACGAGGGCATCGACCTGATGCTGGAGCGGGGCACCGCCCTGGTGCCCACCCTGGCGGTGGACTACTTCGTCTTCAAGTACGGCGCGCAGCGGGGCGTGGCCCAGTACGCGCTGGACAAGGCCCACCGGGCCCACGACGCCCAGATACAAGGCTTCCTCAAGGCCTGGAAGGCCGGGGTGCTGGTGGGCGTGGGCACCGACGCGGGCACCCCCTTCAACCCCCACTACGCCACCTACATGGAGCTGGTGTGCATGGTGGAGCTGGGGCTGGACCCCATGGACGTCATCGCCGCGGGCACCATCAACTCCGCCAAAATCGTGGGCGTGGAGCAGACCAGCGGCAGCATCACCCCGGGCAAGAAGGCGGACTTCATCGTCCTGTCCCGCAACCCCCTGGAGGACATCTGGGCCCTCAAGCAGGTGGACGAGGTCTACAAGGACGGCCGCCTGGTGGTCCTGCCCGACGTGGAGTACCTGCCCCACCTGGACTAAACAAAAACGACAGCAAAAGGCCCCCGCCAATCGGCGGGGGCCTTTTGCACTGCTTGTCACAAAAGCCAAAGAAACAAAATTTGTACAAAGGATACAGGCACTGTTGTTGCAGCTTAGGCGGATAAGACCAGTCATTGCGAGGAGGCCCTACGGGGCCGACGCGGCAATCCGTTTCCTTTTTTGGAGGCCCGGCCTCCGGCTGCGGGATTCTTTGCTTGCAAAGAACCCCGGGAAGAAACAACCAGGGCTTCGGCCCTGGACCCGGAGCCCAGCGGCGGTGCGTTTTAAGCAGCCCCCAAAACTCGGCAGCGCTCAGGGCTCGGTTCGGCCTATGCCCTTAGTCAGTAGGGCTGCCGCCCCTGCGGCACATAACCCGCCCATACTTGACACTAGTTGCGGTTCATCAGGTGCCTGAAAAGCCGCCCATACTGCCATACCCCGTTCGTTTCCCTGATACTTGTATGGCCCGGCATTGCCCCGTTATACCCCTTCTGTAGGGGCCGATGCCCACATCGGCCCGCTGCGCCAGGCTCGTAGGGGCGATTCACGAATCGCCCGTCCACCATTGGCCGCCTTATCCGCCCTAGCCGCATCTCTTGTGTAAGCATCCCTGCACAGTCCTGCAATCGTCAGACCGTGCAGAAGGCCCCCGCCAACCGGCGGGGGCCTTCTGCTGTGAAACAAGGAGGTCTTGAAGGGTACGCTTAATACATCTCGGCAAAAATCTTGCTGGCCGCGCACTGGTTGCCGCCGAGATAGAAGTGGGTGGTGGTGTCGAAGGTGATGGGGTCGGTGGCGGGCGGGAAGCGGCCGCCGGACTCCTTGTCCAGGCGCAGCACGTCGCCGCCCACGGCCCGGTCCATCTTGGGCAGGGTGTTGATCTTCTCGATGGAGCCGCCGGAGATGACCGCGTCCGCCTCGGGCACGTCGTCCACCAGCAGGATGCCCTCGGTGCCGTCGGGGCCGCCGAACTCAAAGGTGATGGTGGAGGCCTTGATGCCGTGCCGCTCGGCGCACTGGATGGTGAGCATGCCGTCCACCGCGGCGTTGCCGCCGCCCTCCCACGCCATAATCAGGCCGTCGGCCTCCAGGTACTGGGCGATCTTCACGCCGATGTTGGCGCAGCGGATCTTGTGCCAGTTGGAGGGGTTGTGGCTGCGGCAGAAGATGACGCCCCGGAAGTTGAGGGTCTTGCCGTGGTTGCGGTAGAGCTCCAGCAGGATGGGGTGGTTGGTGTGCAGGTAGGTGGGCACCTTGAAGGCGGGCCACACGTAGTTGCCACTGACCACGCAGCCGTCCAGCATCTCGTTGGGGTGCAGCAGGGTGGGCACGATCTCGTCGATGCTCTTGCCGTAGAGGTAGGTGTTGGCGTAGGGGCCCTGGTTCTGGCACTGCCACACCAGCACCACGTTGGGCAGCTCGGGATTGACCTCGTCGTTGCAGAACTCCTCCACGCTGTCGGGGGCCAGCTCCTTCGTCAGGGAGGCCAGGTAGGTGGACAGCTTGATACCGATCATGCGGATCTCGTTGTCGTACTCGATGGAGGACTTGCCCTCGGCCAGGGTGTAGAGGATGACCAGGTTGATGGTCTCGGCGAAGGGGGTGTAGCCGGCGATGGGGCCGGTCATGTCCACGATGGCGTCGCGGGGGTAGAGCAGGCCGGAGGAGGCGCTGGACTCGTCCCAGGGCAGGGCGGCGCTCTCCATGACGGCGAAGCCGGTGAGCAGGTTGGTCTTGCCGGTGCCCACCATGACGGGGTCGCCGAAGAAGCCGGAGTACTGCATCCCCTCGCCCTCCACCTTGACCATGGGCTGGATGGTGTCCAGCAGGTGGATGATGCGGGTGTTCTCGCCGGGCTTCACCAGCTCGAAGTCCAGGCCGGCCACGGCCTTCATCAGGGGCTTGGCCTCGGCCAGCAGGTCGGCCTTGGAGATGGTCAGCACGCCGCCGGCGAGGCCGGTCTTGTCGCCGAAGGCGGCGTCCTTGACCTCAAAATACTGTCTGGTCAGCTTTTTATCCATTTTCATCTCAGTTGCCCTCCTTTTCCTCGTCCACGGTGTAGATGACGGGAGAGGTCACGTCCTCGGTCAGGGCGAAGAGGGCCTTTTCCAGGATCTTTCTGCGGTAGGCCTTCTCGCGGTCCAGCGGCAGGCTGGCGTTGCCCGCGGGCTGGGTGAAGTCGCCGCCAAAGACAATGCGGTTGGCGCCCACGCTGAAGGCGATGGACGTAAAGGCGGTCACGTGCGCGTTGGCGATCCCGGCACGGTCCAGTTCCTTGGCTATCGTTGCACAGCAACGCGTGCAGGTGCCTCACGTGGAGGTGAGGATGGCGGCCTGTACGCCGGCCTTCCTCAGATCCTCCGCGATGTCGCGGCCCATCTGCTTGCTGCTCTCCACGTTGGTGCCCACGCCGCAGGTGGTGTAGAAGTAGGGGAACACGGCCTTAATCTCCCCGTCCTCGGCCAGGGCGCGCATGCCGTCCAGGGGGATCAGGCGGTGGGGGTCGGCGGAGGCGATGGTGGTGTCGTAGCCGCCGTGGATGGACTCGTACACGCCCGCCTTGAGGGCGTCCAGGCCGGTCATGTCGTACTTGCCGTAGCTCACGGCGAAGGCCTGCTTGATCTTGTCCGGGTTGCCCACGGGCACCAGGCCGCCGGTGGTGATGAGGGCCACGGTGACCTCTTTCAGGTTCTTGATGGCGGGGGCGGGGGGCACCTGCTCGAAGCCGCGCAGGGGCACCTCGGTGCGGTAGGGGCGGCCATTGAGCTTATCCAGCAGGATGTCCACCACGCGCTGGGCGCCGGTCTTCTCGTTGTACTCGTTGTAGCGGTGGCCGGTGGGCAGGTAGCCCTCCTTATAGGCGGGGCCGATGGGCTCCTTCTTGGCCAGCTTCAGGGCCAGGGCGGCCACGGCGGGCAGGGACTTGCGCATGCCGCTGGCGGTCTCGGTGGTGGAGATGATGTAGTTGTCCTGCACGTACATCTGCACGGCGGGGTTCTCCCACCACATGCCGGTGACGCTGGGGATGCCCAGCTCCTTCTTCACGAAGTCGCACATCTTGGCGCAGGCCACGCCGTAGCGGCCGGCGTTGAAGGCGGGGCCGGCCACGAACACGTCGGGCTTGGCCTCCAGGATCTCGCGCTTGAGCTCCTCCTTGATGCCCTCGAACTTCTCGTCGGTGTTGATGAAGTTGTCGCCGCAGGACAGAACCTTGACGACCTCCATCTCACCCTTCCACATGCCCTCCATGCCCATGGCGGGGCCCTTTTTCTCGCTGTAGACATTCAGTCCCACATGCGCCATTTCCTCGCCGCCGATGCCGGCGTAGAACTGGTTGATGTAGCACACTGCGCGCAATGCAGCCATTCTATTACTCCTCCTTTATTCGTAGGGCGGAATTCTAGCGCCTGAGGTAGCCCCGCCCGTTGGGCGGGCTGGAGACCAGGATGATCCGGGCGGCGCGGTTTTCGGTGAAAATCGCGTGCTCCCGCTCGGCGGCAAAGAAGACCGAGTCCCCCTTGTGCATCACATACCGCTGATCCTCAATCAGGAAGACGATCTCGCCCTCCAGCACCGTGATAAATTCCTCGCCCCTGGGGTGCTTATGGATATGACGCTCCGTGGGAGTGTTGGCCGGCAGGTCCACGAAGGTGACCTGCAGGCGGTCGGCGTCCTCGGAGGTGATCAGGTTGAAGCTGATGCCGTCCTCGGTGCGTGTGACGTTGCCCTCCCCCTGCTTGATCAGCACGGGCTGGGGGGCGCTGGTGTCCAGGAAATGCCACAGATCCACGCCGAAATAGCCGGCCAGCCGCTGCAGGGTGTTGACCGAGATGGAGTGCTTGTCGTTCTCCAGCCCCGAGAGGTAGGAGTAGCTCATGCCGGTCTCCTCCGAGAGCTGCTGGAGCGAAATGCCCCTGATTTTACGCAGCCCCCGCAGCTTCTGTCCCACGTTGATCGTCTGTTCTCCCACGGTTCATTCCTCCGTATCTTTTCACTGAGACGGGACGCTCCCCGCTCAGATCCGATCTTATACGGGGGGATTGGATCCGTCAACCATATCCACGAAAACAGTTTTGGAAATCATGTACTTCTGGATGCCGGCCACGCCGATGCCGCTCTCCTTCCAGCCGGTGCCGGGGGACTCGATCATCAGCTTGCTGAAGTAGTTGTTCACATAGATCTGGCCGCCGTGGATCCTGCGGGCCACCCGCAGGGCGCGCTTGATGTCCTTGGAGAACACGCCGCCCGCCAGGCCGTACTTGGTGGCGTTGGCCAGCGCGACGGCCTCCTCCTCGGTGTCGAAGGGGGTGACGGTGAGCACGGGCCCAAAAATCTCCTCCTGGAAGCAGGTCATCTCGGGCTTCACGTCGGCAAAGACGGTGCAGGGCACGAAGTTGCCCTTGGCCAGCTTGGGATCGGTGTAGGGCTCGCCGCCGCAGATGACCCGGGCGCCCTCGGCCTTGCCCTTCTCGATGTACTTCCACACCTCGGCGCAGTGCTCCTTGGAGATGAGGGTGGACAGAGTGGTGTTGGGGTCGAAGCCGTCGCCGGGGACGAAGGACTCGCACAGCACCTTGAGCTTCTGGAGGAACTCCTCGTAGATGGTGCGCTGGAGGATCAGGCGGGTGCCGGAGACGCACACCTGCCCGGCGTTGAGGGTGAAGGCGGCGCGGGCCCAGCGCACGGCCTCGTCCATGTCCACGTCGTCGAAGATCACGTTGGGGCTCTTGCCGCCCAGCTCCAGGGCCACGTCCTTCACGGTGTCGGCGGAGGCGGCGATGATGTGCTTGCCGGTGGCGGTGCCGCCGGTCATGGCCACCATGTCCACCAGGGGGCTCTTGGTCAGCGCGTCGCCGATGACGGCGCCGGAGCCGGTGACCACGTTGAACACGCCCTTGGGCAGCCCGGCCTCCTCATAGACCTCGGCCATGAGCAGCATGGACAGGGACGCCCAGGAGGAGGGCTTCACGATGCAGGTGTCGCCCGCGGCCAGGATGGCGTTGATCTTCTGGCAGCCCATCATGAAGGGGCCGTTCCAGGGCAGGATCTCGGCCACCACGCCCACGGGGCACCACTCCACGAAGTTCAGGCACCCGTCGTCACAGGGGACCACCTTGCCCTCCAGGCAGCGGGCCTTGCCGGCGAAGTACTGGAAGGCGTCCACGCTCATGGGGCACTCGTAGTAGCGGGCGGAGCCGTACAGCTTGCCGCACTCCAGGGTCTCCAGCACGGCGAACTCGTCGGCGCGGCGCTCCAGGATGGAGCCGGCCTTGAGCAGGATCTGGCTGCGCTCCTTGGCGCTCATACGGCCCCAGGGGCCGTTGTCGAAGGCCTCGCGGGCGGCCTTGATGGCCCGCTCCACGTCCTCGATGCCGCCCTTGTAGGCTTTGGCGAAGGGCTCGTTGGTCACGGGGTTGATGATGTCGAAGGTCTCGCCCGAGGCGGAGGGGACGGACGCGCCGTCAATGTACAGGCGGTAGGGCTCTTTTCTGACCAGGTCCATCGGATTCATCGTTGATTCCCTTCCTTTTATGTAAATTTGGGATTGCTAACGCACTTGGGGGCGCCTGCCGTAGTAGGCGCTGCGGAAGATCTCCCTGGCCTCGTCCAGGGTGGGCACGCGGGGGGAGAGCTTGGTGGCGATGGCCTCCAGGCCCAGGCGGGCGAAGTCGTCCAGCTTGTCCATAAAGTCCGCCTCGTCCAGTCCCAGGGCGCCGAAGCTGTGGGGGATGCCCAGCTCCCCGCCGAAGTCCCAGAGGTGGTCCACCAGGGCCTGGCACAGCGCCCGGTCGTCCGCGCCCTTCAGGCCCAGCCGGCGGGCCAGGGCCGCGTAGGACGGGTGGGGGCTGGAGAAGGCGGTGGTGTAGGGCAGCATCAGGCCGCAGATCATGCCGTGGGGCAGGTTGTAGTAGGGGCCCGCCTGATCCAGGCCGTGGGCCAGGCCGGCGCAGCAGTTGGTGATGACCATGCCCGCCAGGCTGGCGGCCACGTGGCAGGTCTCCCGGGCGCGGGCGTGCACGGCGGCGGGCACCTGGTCGGACACCGAGTTTTTCAGATTCTCCAGAAGATCCAGCGCCGCGCCCAGGGACACCGACACCACCAGGGGCGAGGCGGTGACGCACACCGAGGCCTCCATGGCGTGGGTCAGGGCGTCCATGCCGGTGTGGGCCGCCACCGTGGCGGGCAGGGAGTCGGTGAGATCCGCGTCCAGGATGGCGTAGGCGGGGATCAGGTTGTTGGAGAGCATCAGGTGCTTGGCCCGGGTGTCCTGGTCGATGAACACGGCGGCGGAGGTGGTCTCGCTGCCGGTGCCGCTGGTGGTGGGCACTGCGGCCATCACCGCCTTGCGCCCCAGCTCGGGCAGCTGGTAGGGCTTGAGGGAGTCGGCGATGCTCAGCCCGGGGTACTCGTAGAACAGGTGCATGGCCTTGGCCGTGTCCATCACCGAGCCGCCGCCGATGGCCACGATGAGGTCCGGGGCGAAGGACTCCATGTCGGCGGCGCCCTTCTTGATGTCGCTGAAGAAGGGCTCGTTGCGGATGTCGGAGACGAAGCGGCACTCGCCGCCGCCGGAGCGGATCAGGGAGTCGATCCGGTCCCGCAGCAGGGGGGTGAGGATGCGCCCGTCGTAGATCACCGCCGCCCGCTTCTTGCCCAGCTCCTTGAGGTAGCTGATGGAGCCTCTGCCGACGATGAAGCGGCTGGCTGCCAGGGGAGAAAATTGCTTTTCCATAGTTCTGACCTCGCTTTCCTATGTAAGATTTTGCATCTTATATTCAGAACAAAGAGCGGCGTATGGTATATAGAACCTTCGATAAAGCGCTCTCCCGTAATTGTCAATCTGAATATATCATATTGCATATATTTCTTCAAGCCACTCCGGGCAAAACTGTGATTTTTATATTGAAAATAGTAAATTAGAACAATGAGGGCGGCTTGGCCGCGCGAAAGGGGCCGATCGCCGCCATTTTAAAAATAAAATATATCCAAAATAGTATATCAAGAATCGTACGAAACATAGAATCTAGGAATCCCGGCGTGTTTATGCTAAAATAGAATCCGATCCATACGATACTTTGGAGAGGAGGCCGTGCGATGGCCTTTCTGGGATTGGAGCTGCCCGCGTGGACCCGGCCCGCGCTGGACCCCGGCTTCGTGCCGCTCTCGGCGCTCTTCGCGCGCTACGCGCAGGGGGCGGCGCAGCCCCTGGCCGTGGCGGTGGAGCGGGAGGACGGCCAGGTCTCGGTGTACGAGACCGCCGTGTTCGGCACGCCGGACTGTGCCCGGGCCGACCGGTACTACGTGGAGCGGCTGGTCAAGCTGCTGTTGTGGATCCGGGGGGGCTTCCGGGTCAGCGTCTGCGGGGACGCCGCGCTGGGCCGCGCGGTGGCGGAGGCCTACGCCCCCGGCGGCGCCCGGGACTTCGACCGGGGCTTCATGGAGCGGATTTACGAGCGGCCCTTTGAGGTGCGCGTGCTGCCCTACGAGGCGCGGCCTGCGCCGGCGGAGGGCACCCGCGCCGTCTCCGGCGGGGTGGACGGCTGCCGGGTGGGCCTGGACGTGGGGGCCAGCGGGCGCAAGGTGTGCGCCATGCGGGACGGCTTGGTGGTCTACAGCGGCCAGGCCCCCTGGCAGCCCAAGACCAACCCGGACCCCAATTACCACTACGAGGCCCTGGTGGCCTCCCTGCGGGACGCCGCGGCCCACCTGCCCCGGGTGGACGGTGTCGGCATCTCCACCGCCGGGGTGCTGGTGGGGCAAAAGTGTATGGTGGCCAGCCTCTTCCTGGCCCTGAGCCAGGCGGACTTCGACCGCTGCGCCAAGGATATGTTCACCCGCGCCGCCGCCTCCCTGGGGCAGAATATCCCCTGCGTGGTGGCCAACGACGGGGACGTGGCCGCCCTGGCCGGGGCGGTGGCCCTGGAGGAGCGGGCCCTGCTGGGCATCTCCATGGGCACCAGCGAGGCCGGGGGCTACGTGGGCCGGGACGGCGGCCTCACCGGCTGGCTCAATGAGCTGGCCTTCTGCCCCGTGGACGCACAGCCGCAGGGCTGGCACGACGAGTGGAGCGGCGACGTGGGCTGCGGGGTCAAGTACCTGAGCCAGGACGCCGCCATCCTGCTGGCCGGGCGGGCGGGACTGCCCCTGCCGGAGGGCAACCCGTCTGAGCGCTTCCGGGCCGTCCGGGCCGCCATGGAGGCGGGCGACCCCCGCGCCGCCGCGGTCTACCGGGACCTGGGGGTCTACCTGGGCCACGCCGCCGCACTCTACGCCCGGTTCTACGACCTGGACCGCATCCTGGTCATGGGCGGCGTCACCGGCGGGCCGGGCGGGGACCTTATCCTGGAGCAGGCCCGGGCCGTGCTGGCCCATGACTACCCGGCGCTGTCCTTCGTTCTTTCCTTCCCGGACGAGAAGGTGCGCGCCCTGGGCCAGAGCGTGGCGGCGGCCAGCCTGCCGGAACTCAACCTCGGGGCAAGTAAATGAAGTTTTACGTCTCGTCAAGCCTGAAAAACTACAAGCAAGTGCGCGGCCTTTCACGCTTGCTCAAGGACGCCGGTTGGGAGCAGACTTATGACTGGACACTGCATTGCCCAGTGAAAGAAACCGACCTAGAAACGCTAAAGTCGATTGGCGAACAGGAATATGAAGCAATACGGCAATCTGATGTCGTAATCATATTGACGCCGCAGGGCAGAGGAACGCATACGGAACTCGGTATGGCACTCGCTCTGAACAAAAAAGTTTACTTGTGCCACCATGACGACACATACTTTCAATGCGACGATAATACATCAGCGTTTTATTGGCTTTCAAACGTAAACCGGCTTATCGGAACTACAGAATATATTGCGAACGAGCTGCTGAAATTATAATTAGATTCAGCACATACCGTTTGGGAGCAAATAGCCTCCTTGATATGGGGCGTGGGTTGTAATACCAATAAGACCGACGTGGCGGCATCTGGCAAGTGCCCGGCAAATGAACAAGGCATGGCAGTACGGGCGGCATTTTAGGCACTCCTCAAAAAGCAACTGGTACCAAGTCTGGGCGGGTGATGTGCCGACGGGGCGGCAGCCCTACTAGCCCTGAGCGCTGTCAAGTCTTGCAGGCCGCCTGAACCGCACCGCCGCGGGCCCCTGGGGTTCGGGGCCGAAGCCCCGATTGTTTCTTCCGCGGTTCTTTGCAACCAAAGAATCGCGCCGCCGGGGGCACAGCCTCCAAAAATTCGGCCCTTTTTGTTTTTAAATGAAGGCAAAAAAACACCACGCTTCGG
Source organism: Oscillospiraceae bacterium (assembly GCA_022846095.1). Classification (NCBI taxonomy): domain Bacteria; kingdom Bacillati; phylum Bacillota; class Clostridia; order Eubacteriales; family Oscillospiraceae; species Oscillospiraceae bacterium. The sequence goes on from AP025583.1 coordinate 3,429,326, forward strand.
CGTGGTGTTTTAGTCTGTCGAAAAACTAGATAAGCGAGATTCGGTGCGCAAGATGCAATCATCGTTGCTACGGCGGATAAGGCGGCCTATATTGGACGGGCGATTCATGAATCGCCCCTACGGTACGGGGATGGGACGGATTGCCACGGGCCTGCGGCCCTCGCAATGACGTAGGGCGGGGGCCTGCACCCAAAATCCTTATGGCATCGTTTAATTGCGCTCCCCTAAATAACAGTCAACCGCTGCGTCCTGGAAAAGGTCCCGCCGGGGGCCAGGGTGTGGGCGCAGGGGCGCTGGAACAGGTCGTGCTTCCCGTCCTCCCGGCTGGGCAGGCCGCACCAGGGCTCGATGCACAAAAAGCCCGGGATCCCCGGCTGGCTCCACAGCAGCACCCGGTCGAAGCCGGAGATGTCCAGCCGCAGGGCCCGCCCGGTGTCCCGCTCCTCCAGCTGCACCCAGGCCGAGCGCAGCCCCTTGAGGCAGATGCTGTCCTCGTCGAAGAGGTGGGGCTCCAGGGGGATCTCCGCCTGCCCGGTGAAAACCGGGATCTCCTCCCCGGTCACCAGCCCCGCCCGGCACAGCACCTTGCGCGGGCACTCGGCCTGCTCAAAGCGCACCAGGTAGTCCGTCACGGCCCTGCCTGGCGAGAAGGGGCAGCGCAGCCCGGTGTGGAAGCCCAGCTGCACCGGCATGGGCTCCCTGCCCGTATTGGTCACGGTGCAGACGGTTTTCACCGACTGTCCCTCCAGGGTGTGGACGGTGTCCAGGGTGAAGGGCCAGGGGTAGCACCGCTCCGTCTCCGGCCCGGAGGCCAGGCGGTAGGCCAGGCGGCGGTCCTCCCGCTCCGTCAGTGTGTGTACCATATCCCGTGCAAACCCATGCTGGGGGCCCTCGTACCGCACGCCCCCCGCCTCGTACCAGCCGTCCTTCAGCTTGCCGCACCAGGGAAAGCAGAGCGGCGCCCGGCGGGGCCAGGCCGCGCCGCCGTCCCAGAGCCAGCCCCCCTCGGGGGCGCCCGCCCCCGACAGGGCGTGGAGCTCCGCCCCCACCGGGTTGACTTCCAGGCTCAAAACTCCATTGGAAATCGTGTCCATAGCGTCACACCACCAGATTCTTAATAATATTGAACACGGCGATGCCCAGCACCACCAGCTGCACGGCGTTGAAGGCGATCTCCACCTTTTTTTCGTCGAACCGCTTGTTGAGCACGGCCCCGATGAAGCCGCCCGCCACGGCCCCGATCACCATGGCCGGGGCGATGTGCAGGTCGTACACCGCGAAGCCGGTGGTCACCGCCACGGTGACCAGCTTGGAGATCTGGGCGAAGAGGATGGTCACCAGGGAGCAGACCGTGGCCGTCTTTGTGTCGTAGGAGAACAGGTAAATGAGGATGGCCACGTTGATGGGCCCGCCTCCGATGCCCAGGAAGGAGGAGCACACACCCAGGAACAGCCCCACCAGCAGCGACACCGCCACCCCGTCCAGGGTGTGGCCCTTGATGCGCTCCTTGTTCTTCATGTACAGGAAGACCCCCAGGATCAGCACCGAGAGCACCACGTTCTGCACCACCGTCACCGCGCTGTTGGCGTGCAGGGCGCCCACGATGGCCTGGAGCAGCTTCTCGCCCCCCAGGCCCCCGATGACCGACCCCACCGCCAGGGGCACGGCGGTGCCGTAGGGGATTTTGGTTTTGGCGATCACCTGCTTGCCCACCGACACCACCGACATGGAGAACACCGTGATGGCGGACAGCACCCCGATGGTCTGCACGTCGAAGCCGTGCAGCATGTCCATCAGGGGTTTGATAATCACGCCGCCCCCCATCCCCGTGAGGGAACCCACCGTGGTGGCGCAGATGGCGATAAGGAAATACAGCAGGGCCTGGAGCATGGCGTGTGCCTCCTAAATGATTGATTTCAGGGAAAGACGGATTGCCACGGCCCCTGCGGTGAACGCAGCGGCGTGGCAATCCGTTTCTGATATTACCCGCAGCAGCAGCCGCCGTGAAGCCCGGCAGTGGAGCTGTTGAGGCCGGGGTCCTTCATGCACAGGTGGACGGCGGTGGTCTTGAAGGCCCGGGGCAGGGCCAGGATGTTGGGCTCCTCCCCCACGAACTTGCGCTTCGCGTCCTCCAGCGCCTCCTCAAAGGTGGCGCGGGTCTTTAACCCCATCCCGCGGGCGTACCCCGGCTCCCGCGCGCCCACGATGTAGATCGCGCTGGTGTTGCGCTCCGCCAAATGCCCGCAGCTCATCATCGAGAACCCGTGGAACGGGTGGAATGCGTTGGCGAAGCGGTACTTTCTGATATACTCCTCCTTCGTGGCGAAGTACTCCCCGTACCGGTTCATGTCCGGCAGCGTGTTCATATAGTCGTGCTGGAACAGCTCGTACAGCTCCCGCAGGTACGGCCACCGCTCGTCGTGGAAGTACCCGTCGCAGATGCTGCTGACGATGAACACGCAGCGCTCCGACATAATCCGCTTGTGCCGGATCACTTGGGCGCTCAGCGCCTGCATCATCTGGATGGGGTTGGTGCCCATACCATCCCCGTAGTGGAAGTTGGTGGGCATGCCGAACACGATAATATCGTACTTCTTCTCCGCCCAGTGCACGTACGTCCGCTTGTCCGCCTCCGCCCACGACACGGGCTGCATCTCCTTCGCCCAGCCCGAGTAAATGGCGATCTGGCGGGAGTCCGTGTCCAGCACCGCGTCGCAGCAGAAGAACTTCTTCCCCATCTTTTCTTCCATGTACATGCCCTGTTGGTCGAACTTGTTGCGCATCTCGCTGTGGGTGGACACAGGCACAAAGTCCTGCCGGTGCATCACCTGGGGCACGTGGTGGGCGCTGATGCTCTTCCAGTGGGTGATGCCGGTGGCGCAGTGCTTGTACCCGCCCGAGTAGCCCCCGTAGGGGTTGCCCTGGGTGTGGCCGATGAGGATGGCCACGTCGGCGTCAAAGACGTACTTGTTCATCAGCACGTGGTCCCCGTGGCTGGTGTAGCCCAGGTCCACCAGGTGCTCGTAGTCCTCGCTGTCGTGGCTGGTGATCTGGCCCGTGGGATAGAACTCGCTGAAGAGCTCGGGGCCAAGGATGGTCTGCATCTCGGGCACCGAGGTGCGGGGGTGCAGGCCGTTGGAGAAGAGCAGCAGCACATCCTTCTTCTCCACCCCCGCGGCGTACAGCTCGTCCAGGCAGGCCCGGATGGACACACGGCGGTGGCTTGTAGGCTGGTTGCCCCCCTTGACGATGTCGGGGATGATGATGGTGACGGTGGAGCCCCTGTGGGCCAGCTCCCGCAGGGCGGGCATACCGATGGGGTTTCGGATGGACGCCAGGGTGGCGTTATACAGACTGTCCCAGTCCTGGGGCAGGCAGGGGGGATCGGCCACCGTCTCGCCGGGGACGAAGATGTCCGTCGTGTCGGGCAGGCTGGCGCTCATCAGCCCCGATCCGTATTCAAAGTCCAGTTTCATAAATGCACTCCTTTTATGACAGGGCGGCGGGGGCAAGCCCCCGCCCTACCCGTTTTTCCGCCGCGCCGCGTTTCATTTCCCCAGGTACAGGCGGATAATCTCCAGATACTCCTCCGGGTAGAAGCCGATCTCCCCGGCAAACCGGGTCAGGGCGATGAGCCCGCCGTCCACCTCCGGGATGGAGGCCAGCATGGCGGCGTTGTCCGCCTTCAGCCCTCCGCCGTACACCACGTCCAGGCCCCCGGTGCGCTCCTTCACGAAGCGGGCGATTTTTTGGATATACTCCTTGCCCGCCGGGGTCTTGCCGGGGCCGATGGACCAGACGGGCTCGTAGGCCACGACCACGCCGGACCTGTCCACGCCCTCCAGGCCGGTGTCCAGCTGCGCGCCCAGCACCTCCTGCCAGCGCTCCTGCTCCTCGCTCTTCTCCCCGATGCAGTAGAGCACCTTGAGACCCGCCGCCTGGGCGGCCTTGACCTCACGGTTCAGGATGCGGTTCACGGCGGCGGCGTCATTTACCCCGGCCTCGGCCAGGATGCCCGCCTTGTCGCCGCGCTCCTCACAGTGGCCGATCAGGGCGTACCCGCACCCCAGCGCGGCGGCGGCGTGGGCGGGGCGGTTGGTGGTGAAGGCCCCAAAATTGCCCCCCACCGCCGTGTCCTCCCGGAACACGCCCTGGCAGCCAATCTGCACGGGGCTGTCCGCACACAGGGCCCCGGCGGCGCCCAGGATATGGGCCTCGGGGAAGAAGTCCGCGAACTCCACCTCCGCCCGGCCGTATCCGGAAAGCCCTCCCTGGGTCTCACGGACGATATGGGCCCCCCACTCCCCCACAGGGGCCAGGCGGTTCACGCCCCCCAGCGCGGGCGGTACGTCAAAGCGTTTTAAATTCAGATAGATGTGCTTCATTTACTTGGCCTCCGGCTTTCCCAGATTTTTGAACATGTAACCCTTGTAATTCTCCACGCCGGGCTGGTCGAAGGGGTTCACCCCCAGCAGCTCACAGGAGAGGTAGCAGGAGAAGAGGAAGAAAAAGTACAGCTGGCCCAGGGTGTGGGCGTCGATGGCCGGAATCTTGAAGTTCAGGCAGGGGATGCCCCGCTCGCTGTGGGCCGCCATGGTGGCCTTGCGGGCGATGTCGTTCATGTCCCAAAAGTCCTTGCCCGTCAGGTAGTCGAAGTAGTCCTTCTTGGTCTCGGGGGGCAGGAGCAGCGAGGCGTCCCGCGCCTGCACCTCCACGAAGGTCTCGAAGAGGATGGGGCTGCCCTGCTGCACGAACTGTCCGGTGGCGTGGAGATCCTCGGAGTTGGAGGCCGACACGGGGTAGAGGGCGGTGTCGTTTTTGCCCTCGCTCTCGGCGAAGGTCTGAATCCACCACTTCGCGAAGTAGTCCAGCCGGGGCTCGAAGTAGGAGAGCATCTCCACCGCATAGCCGTGCTCCAGCATCAGCTTGCGCAGGCAGGCATACTCCAGGGCCAGGTTCTCCCCGGCGGGCTCGGCGAAGAGCCGGTCCCGCATGTCCCGCATCCCCTGGGTGATTGCCCCGATGTCCACCCCGGCCACCGCCATGGGGAACAGCCCCACGTCGGACACTACCGAGAACCGCCCGCCCACCCGGGGCGGGAAGGTGAGGAAGGTGTAGCCGTTGTCAGCGCACAGCCGCTCCAGGGTGGAGCCCGGCGTGCCGGTGGCGAAGATGCGGCGGGCCGCGTCCTCCGGCCCATAGCGCTTTTCCAGGTACTGCCGCAGCACCCGGAAGGCGATGCCCGGCTCCAGGGTCTCGAAGTTCTTGGCGATGCAGTCGATGTAGACGGACCTGTACCCGTCCAGCTCGGTGAGGGTGCGCTCCATCTCGCAGGCGGAGATGGTGTTGCCCGCCCAGAATATCTCCGGCCCGCCCTGGGGCCGCAGGGCCTTAATAGCCGCGCGGGAGGACTGGTTGGAGCCGCCGATGCCGATGACCACAAAGGCGTCCGCGTCGGCCCTGACCCGGTCCGCCTGGGCCCGGAGGAAGGCCACCCGCCCGGGGCCCGCGTGCTCGTCCACCGTGCGCCAGCCCTGGAAGTCGTAGTACGCGGGGTCGCCCGCCACCGCCCTTGCCAGAATGGGAGCGGCGGCGGCCATTTTGGCCTCCAGCTCGCCGGGGGCCAGCACGGGCTTCAAGTCCGTGTAGGAGAGTGAAATATCCTTTTTCATGCCTATAACCCCTTCCTGTAGCGCTCAGCCATCTCTTCCAGGGAGACCTGCTCCACCAGGGGGGCGCGGCCCACGCTGCCGAACTCCACCACGAGGGTGCCCACGGCCTCCTTCACGCCCCGCTCGATGGCGGCGGTGATGAGCTTGAGGGCCTCGGTCTCCGCCTTGCCGTACATCACGGTGTCCATGATGGGGGTGAGGAACACCCGGAGGTCGAAGGCCTCCTTACGCGCGCTGAGCAGGGCCGCGATCTCCCCCACCCGGGGGTCGGCGGCCAGGCCGGGCCGGTCCCGGAAGAGCTCCCGCAGGTTGCGGGTCACGGCCAGGCGGATGTCGGTATCCACGTTAATTTTACCGATGCCGCAGGGGATGGCCGCCTTCAGCTCCTCCTTGGAGATGCCGTGGGCATTTTGAACGTCGCCCCCCAGGGCGTTGATCTCGTCCACGATATAGCGGGGCACGGTGGAGGAGCCGTGGGAGACCAGCGTCCCCCGGATGCCCTCGTGGTTCATGCACTCCCGGATGGCGGTGGGGATCTCCCGGCGCAGCTTCACGTCCTTCCCCTTGCTGGCCCCGTGCATGGTGCCGTAGCTGATGGCCAGGGCGTCCACCCCGGTCTTTTGGAAGAACTCGATGGCGGAGAGGGGGTTGGTGTAGGTGGAGTTGGCGGCAAAGACGTGATCCTCCACCCCCGCCAGCACGCCTAGCTCCCCTTCCACGCTCACGCCCCGGGCGTGGGCGTACTTGACCACCTCGCGGGTCAGCTCAACGTTCTCCCCGAAGGGCAGGGAGGAGCCGTCGATCATCACCGAGGTGTAGCCCCCCTCGATGGCGGCCGCGCAGGAGTCGAAGTTCTTGCCGTGGTCCAGGTGGAGCACCACGGGGATGGGGGAGTGCCCGGCGTACTTCTTCACCGCGTCGGCGATGTTCCTCGCGCCAATCTTCTTGTCCTCCAGGGTGGCGTTCTGGAAGTCGGCGCGCCCGCCCATAAAGCCGTTGGCCAGATCCGCGCCCTGGAGGATGGCGGGGGAGCGGAACAGCTCGTGGACCTCGATGACGGCCTTGGCCTGGCAGACCGCGTTGACGTTGAACGCCCCCTGGGCGTAGCCGTATCGGACCGTGGCGTCCAGCACCGGACGCATTGGAATCAAAGGCATAATAATTACTCCTTGTTATAGACTATCCCCCCGCCCACGGCGGTGCGGACCACGTTGTATTCCCCGTCCAGCAGGACGAGGTCGGCGTCTTTGCCCACGGCGATCTCCCCCCTGTCCGTCCAGCCCATCAGGGCGGCGGGGTTGGCGCTGAGCAGGGGGGAAACCCCCTCTGGGCCGCGGCCTGTAAAGGCCATCAGATTGCGCAGGGCCTGGGCCATGGTGAGGGTGGAGCCCGCCCGGACGCCGTTTAAGAGCTTGGCGTCCCCGTCCTCCACCACCACGTCGTTGACTCCCAGCTTGTACCGCCCGTCGGGCAGGCCCGCGGCCATGATGGAGTCGGTCACCGCCACCACCCGGCCGTACCCCTTGGCTTTCAGGTAGAGCCGCACGGTGCCGGGGTGGAGATGCCGCCCGTCGCAGATGGCCTCCACGTACACGCCGCTCTCCAGCGCCGCGCCGAAGATGGCCGGGTCGTGCTGGTGGAAAAGCCGCATGGCGTTGCCCAGGTGGGTGGCGGAGCGCACCCCCGCCGCCACGCAGGCCATGGCCGCGTCGTATCCCGCGCCGCTGTGCCCCATGGCGCAGACCATGCCCAGCTCCCCGGTCAGGCGGGGGATGAGCGCCGCCGCGCCGGGGATCTCGGGGGACAGGGTCACGTACTTTACATGCCCCCCCGCCGCGCGCTGGTACTCGGCAAAGAGGCTAAAGTCCGCCTCCTGCATCAGCAGATGCTCCGGCATGGCCCCCTTGTACTCGGCGGACAGGCAGGGCCCCTCCAGGTGGATGCCCAGCAGGGCCGCCCCGCCGTAGGGCCCGCCCTCGATGACCTGCCGGGCCGCCTCGATGCATTTAAGGGTCTGCTCCCGGGTGTCGGTGAGGATGGAGCACAGCCACCCCGTCACCCCCTGGGAGGCGAAGAAGCGCCCGATGGTCCGCAGGCCCTCCGCGTCGGCGGCGTTCACGTCCACCCCGGCGGCCCCGTGGGTGTGCAGATCCAGAAAGCCGGGCAGGAGAATGCCCCCCGCGCAGTCTACCTCGGGTAATTTTTTGTCGTTGCAATACGCTTCGGAGAGGGAAACCACCCTCCCCCGCTCCACCGCCACGTCCAGGCGGCGGAGGCTCCCCCCGGCCAGGACGCGGCCGCCCTTCCAATATCCGCTGTTCTCCATGGCCTAATAGGGCCTCTGGGCCGCGTTGGCGTTGACGTAGAGCAGCGCGTCCGGGTGGTTCTGGGCCAGGGTGGCCGGGAAGGAGGCGGACACCTCGCCGTAGGCCGCCCGGCGGCAGACGGCCCGGTGCCAGTCGCGGAAAACGGCCAGGCGCAGCTTCCCGGCGGAGAGGATCTCCTTCATGCCCACGGTGACGCATTTGCGGGGCATATCCTCCACCGCGCCGCCCAGATCCCCGATGGCGTTGACCGCCCGGGTCTCGGGGGAGATGTCCAGCACCCGGGTGGGCAGCAGGGCGAATTCCTCGGGGGACAGGCCGCTCTGTGGTTCGTTGAAGGCCAGGTGGCCGGTGATGCCGATGCCGCCGAAGCACACGTCCACCCCGCCCAGCCTGTCGATGACCTCCTGGACGCGGCCGGGGCGCTCGGGGTCGGGGAAAATCCGCTGCTCAGGGGGGATCACCAGCGCCGGGTCGATCCTGCCGTAGACCTCCCGGTCCATGAAGCCCCGGAAGGAGAGCTTGCTCCCCTTGTCAATCCATTTGCCGTCATCGGTGAGGTACTCGTCCATGTTGATGAACCAGCAGTTTTTCAGGCTCAGCTTTTCGCGGTTCACCAGGCGCACGAAGATGGGGTACTGCCCCACCGGCCCCACCGGGACGATAAAGACGGTGCGCCGCCCGGCGGCGTTGTTCCTCTGAATCTCGCGGACCATCTCCAGGGCCAGTTCGTAAAAGACCTCGCCGGAGTCCCCCAGCTTGAGGATGGGCAGCTTCGCCCCCTCCCCCAGGCGCTCCGCGGGGATGTGATAGTATTCCATAGGGTACCTCCTTCGGTTACTGGAACAGATGCTCCAGGTTCATCTGCCGGATCATCTGCACGATTTCCTTACTTCTGGAGCAGCCGAACTTGTTCAGCAGCCCCTTGATCTGGGTCTTGACGGTGACCACCTCCACGCAGCGCAGCCGGGCGATCTCCGCCACCTTCCTGTCCTGGAGCAGCAGCCGCACCAGCTCGTGCTCCGCCGGGGTGAGCCGGGCCACGTTGTTGATGAAAAAGATGAGGGACCGCTCGCTGCGCCGCAGCCGGGCGTACTCCTGCATGACGGTCTGCTGCACCCGGGGCTCCAGCTCGGCCCGGCCCTGGTGGGCCCGGCGGATGTGCTCCAAAAGGCGCTCCTCCTCGCAGCCCTTCACCACGTAGTCCACCGCGCCGGTGCCCATGGCGCTGGTGATCATCTCGTCGGTCTCGTGGGCGGTGAGGAAGAGGATCTTGACCCCCGGGTCCCGGGCCAAAATGACCTCGGCGGCCCGGATGCCCGCGTCGGTGGTCTCCATCTCGATGTCCATGAGGATCACGTCGCAGGGGGTCTGGCCGCTCAGGCGGACGATCTCCTCCCCCGTTGCTGCCGCGCCCACGATCTCCATGTCCGCCTGGGCGTCCACCGTATCGCAGAAATCCTCCCGCAGCAGGGACATATCCTCCGCCACCATGACGCGGATTTTTGGTTCCTCCATTGCGCTCACTCCCTCTCGGACGGGTCGTAAAGTGGAAGCATGATAAAAAAGCTGGTGCCGTTCTCCCCGGTCTCCAGCCGCAGCCGGCCCAGGTGGCTGCGCACGATCTTGCGCACATAGTACAGCCCCATGCCCCAGTTGTAGTTGGTGTTCTTGCTGGTAAAGAAGGGGTCGTAGATCTTCCCCTGGCGCTCGGGCGGGATGCCGGGGCCATTGTCCCGGATCTCCAGCACCGTCCACATCCGCTCGGCGGTGCACCGCAGGCACACGCGGGGCTCCTCCCGCCCGGCCTGGAGCGCGGCCTCGTACCCGTTGCACAGCAGGTTGCACACCGCCTCCCCCAGGTGGCCCGCGTCGGCCAGCACCAGCCGCCCGGTCTCCAGCTCCAGCGTTACCGCCTGGTCGGGGTACTTGCCGTGGAAGCGCTCCACCGCAGACTCCGCCACCGCCCCCACGGTGACCGGGGTGAGGGAGATGGCGTTGTTCTTCACCGTGCGGTAGAGCTCGTCCATCCGCCCCAGCATGCCCTCGTTCAGGCTGTTGAGGGCCTGCGCGCACGCGCGCACCCCCTCCAGGTCCGGCGGCTCGGCGGCCAGGGCGCGGGAGAGCTTCTTGTGCAGCACCCGGCTGGAGAGGAGCTGGTTTTTGATCCCGTGGACAAAGACCGAGATGCCCATCCCCGCCGCGTCGAACTTGCGCTGGAGGATCAGGTCCTGCTTGTCGTCGTCGTAGTCGATCTGGGTATAGCGCACCATGCCGTAGCTGCCCAGGATGACGAAGAAAACCGTGCACAGGCCCAGCACCACCCAGCCCAGGGCGGGCAGCGTGGGGCTGATGTAGCTGGTCACCCCCAGGCGGATATACTCGGAGATGAACATGTTGTAGATCTGGGCCGGGTCCTTGGTGGCGTAGAGCAGGTAGAGGGCCGAGATGCTGGCGAAGGAGAGCAGCACGTAGCGGAAGCTGCGCCGGAACATGGGCATGGTGGTGGCCCGGTACTCCTGGAACAGCAGGACCAGGGCCAGCACCAGGTAGAGCACGATCCAGGCCATGGAGATGCGCATGGTCTGGGGCAGCAGCCAGAACCGCCCCCGCACCACCGTGCGGAACACGCCGGGGTAGTAGTAGACCAGCGAGAGCAGGGGCACCACGCAGGCCGCCAGGCGCAGTGGCTTGAGCCGGCGGCGCACGGCGCTTATCATGGTGGTCTCCAGCGCGGCAAACAGGGCGAACAGGGGGAAGAGGCAGCGCCCCACAGCCACCAGATAGCCCAGCTTATCCATGGACAGGGGCAGGTACTGCAGCCAGGTCTGGAGGGCGGGGGCCAGGAAGAGGAAAACCCGCTGCTTGGCCGCCGTTCCGCCCATTTTTGCGATATAGATGACCACCCCCGTGAGCATGACGGAGTTGGACAGGCTCATGCCCAGCAGGGACAGGGACAGGGAGTCCCTGCGCCGCGCCGCCACGATGACCGAGGTGGCCAGGCACAGGAAGAGCACGATAATCAGCACGCCGCGTCCCCCCTGTCATAAACTCAATGGTCTATTATACCCCCGCCCGGCCCGGACGTAAAGAGCGCCGGGGCTCCGCCAAAATACGGAGCCCCGGCGGGACGGGATTGCTGTTTACTTGGAGGCCTGGTAGGCGGCGTAGCCGTCGGCCATCACGTCGAAGAGCACGTAGTTGTCCACGGGCACGGGGTCGGTGATGCGGCCGCTGTCAATGAACACCTGCTGCTGGTTCTCGTAGTAGCTGCGGTAGGTGTCGATGTTGCCGGCGATGTCCACGGCGCCCTGCCAGTCGCCCTCACCGGTGCTGGCCAGCATGGTGTCCTCGGGCAGCTCCAGCTTCTTGGCCAGGAGCTTGGCGACCTCGTCGATGTTGGCGGCGCGGTAGGCGTTGGCCTTGTAGATGGCCTCGGAGAAGCGGACCAGGATGTCCCGGTGGGCCTCGGCGTAGCCGTTGGTGGTGATGAAGCTGGAGGGGAAGGTGACCTTATCCACGTAGGTGGCGTTGTCGGCGATGGTGACGTAGTCGTCGCCCAGGGCCTGCTTGATGGTGACGGTGCCGGGGCTCCAGGTGGCGCAGGCGTCGACCTGGCCGGAGGACATGGCGGTGACGATGCCGTTGGCGTCCATCTCCACGGTGTTCACGTCGTCCATGGTCAGGCCAGCATCGGCCAGGGCCAGCTGGAGCAAAACCTCGGAGGAGGTGCCGGTGGACATGGCAATGGTCTTGCCCTTCAGGTCGGCGGCGCTGGTGACGCCCTTGGCCTTGTTGCCCACCACGGCGTCGGCCAGAGAGGTCTGGTCCATCTGGAAGATCACGGCCTGGCCCTCGATGCACAGGGCGTGGGCGCCGTGGCCGATCTGGGAGATGTCGATGTCGCCGGAGGCCATGGCCGCGATTTCGGCGGGGCCGCCCTGGAACTGGGTGGTCTCCACGGTGAGGCCCACCTCCTCAAAGTAGCCCTGCTCGATGGCGGTGAAGAGGGAGCTGGCGGAGCCCAGGTTGGGCATGTAGGCCACGCGCACGGTGGCGGGCTCGTAGCTGGGGGCCGCGGGCGTCTCAGGCGCGGCGGGCTCGGTGGCCGGGGCGGGGGTGGCGGGCGCGGGGGTCGCCGGGGCGGGGGTGGCGGCGTTCCCGCCGCCGCCGCAGGCCGCGAGGGAGAGCACAAGGCCGCAGGCCAGGGCCAGAGCGATGAGTTTCTTTTTCATCATAAATCCTCCTGTAATCAATTTGATATAACCGGTATCCTCCACCGGGTAATCACTTGCGCACGGCCAGGTACTCCTGGTAGACCTGGCTCCAGATGTGGTTTTTCAGCTCCAGGAACCGGGGGCTCATTTTCGTCTCCTGGTCGCGGGGATAGGGGATGTCGATGTCCACGATGTCCTTCACACGGCCCGGGCGGGCGCTCATGATGACCACGCGCTGGGCCAGGATGATGGCCTCCTCCACATCGTGGGTGATGAAGAAGCAGGTCTTCTGCTCCTTCTCCCAGGTCTCCAGCAGCTCCTGCTGCAGCTGGGTGCGGGTCTGGGCGTCCAGGGCGCCGAAGGGTTCGTCCATCAGCAGCACCTTGGGGTTGACCGCGTAGGCGCGGGCGATGGCCACGCGCTGCTTCATGCCGCCGGAGAGCTCCTTGGGGTAGGCCTTGGCGAATCCCTCCAGGTCCACCATCTTTAAGTACTTCTGCGTCAGTTCCTCGCACTCCTCCCGGCTCTTACCCTGGAGCTTGAGGCCGAACTGCACGTTCTTCTCCACCGTCAGCCAGGGGAACAGGGCGTACTGCTGGAAAACCACGCCCCGGTCCGGGCCGGGTCCGTCCACCTCGCTGCCGTCCACGTAGACGTGGCCCTCGGTGGGGGTGTCCAGGCCGCCGATGATGTTGAGCAGGGTGGACTTGCCGCAGCCCGAGGGGCCCACCACGCACACGAACTCGTTCTCGTGTATGTCCATCTCCACGCCGTTCAGCGCCACGATCTCGCCGTTGCGGCCGTTGAACTTCTTGACCACGCGGTCGATGTGGACCTTTACTGCACCGCTGTCTCCTGCCATCCCGTGAGCCTCCTCTCCATAAATTTCACAATCTGCTCAAACAGCAGCCCGATAATACCCACCACGATGATGCCCATCAGTACGGTGCCCATGTCCAGGCTACCGCTGGAACGCTGGATCATGGTGCCCAGGCCCTTGGACGCGCCGGTCAGCTCGGCGGCGATCAGGGTGGTCAGGGCCACCGAGAGGCCCAGCCGCGTGGCCACCAGGATAAAGGGGGTCGAGGCCGGGATAACCACCTTGAAGAAGATGTCCCGCTCCTTTGCGCCCAGCACCCGGGCCGCCTTCAGCAGCGTGGTGTCCACACCCTTGACGCCCTGGTAGATGGTGACCACCATGGTCAGGAAGCAGGCGATGAACAGCACGATGATCTTGGAGGGCTCGCCCACGCCGGCGCCCACGATGACCAAGGAGATGTAGGCCAGCGGCGGGATGTTGCGTACAAACTGGATCCAGGGCTCCACCACGTGGCGGAAGGGCTCGTACCACGCCATCAGGAAGGCCACGGGGATAGAGGCCACGAAAGCCAGACCAAAGCCGCAGATTACCCGGAACAGGCTGGCGCCCACGTGCACCCACAGGGTTCCGTCGGCTGCTTTTGCCAGGAAGCGTTCGCCTGTCTTGGCGGGGGTGGCAAATACCAAGGGCCACATCTTCGACGCTAAAAGCCACAGGCAAATCGCGGCCGCGAAGGAGATGAGCAGCCACACCCAATTGGGCACCTTGCTCCAGAAGGACGATTTCTTGATTCTCATCGCTTTTGAGCCTCCTTTTTCTTGCCCTCAGTATAACCAAACCGGCCGGTCTGGAAAAGTATGAACTTTTCTCATACTTTCCCCGCCGGACATAAGGAGGCCCCGGACCGTGGTCCGGGGCCTCCCGCTGTATTCAGTCAAACCGCGCCGTCTCCGGCAGCGCCCCGCCGATCAGGGGGCGGCACCAGTCGCAGAATTCCCGCGTCACGCCGCTGCCCCGGGCGGTGATATACTCCGCCGGCAGCACCTTCTCCCCCAGCATGACCTCCTCGATGGGGATGAGGAAGGTCTCGCAGGCGTAGGGGGCGGTGGACAGGCGGCGAAAGCCCACCATCTTGCCGCTCTCCCCCGCCAGCGCCGCCCGGCAGGCGGCCCGGCCCGCCTCCTCGGCCTCGGCGGCGTCCACGCAGGACTGCCACGCGATGGAGGCCCGGCCCAGGATGCCCGGCTTCTCGCTGCGGGCCTTGATGCCCAGGCGCTTGACCACCATCTGCGCCAGATGGGAGGACACGTCCCCGAAGTAGGTGGAGCGCCCGCTCTGGAAGATGGGGGGCACGATGGGCCTGCCCCCGGCGTCGTGCAGGCCCTCGCTGGCCACCACCACCACGCCGCCCTGCCTGTCGTACAGGGCCTTCACGTCCTCCAAAAACTCCTCCTCGCAAAAGACCCGCTCGGGCAGGTAGATCAGGTGGGGGGCGTCCCCGTCCTCCTCCCGGGCCAGGGCGGCGGCGGCGGTGGCCCAGCCCGCGTTGCGGCCCAGGGCCTCCAGCACCACCACGTGGATGGGCAGGCTGCGCACGTCCACCCCCAGCTCCCGCACCGTGCCCGCCATATACCGGGCGACGGAGCCGAAGCCGGGGCAGTGGTCGGTGACCGCGATGTCGTTGTCCATGGTCTTGGGGATGCCCATGACCGACACGCCCTGCCCGGCGCAGGCGCGGGCCAGCTTGCCGCAGGCGTCCATGGTGCCGTTGCCGCCGTTCATAAGCACGTATTTGATCCTGTGTTCCCGCAGAATCTCCGCCATTCTGGCGTAGTCCGGCCCCTCCAGCGCGTCCCGGGAGGTGCCGATGGCGGTGGCGGGGGTGGTGGGCAGCAGGTCCAGCTTCTCCTGGGGCAGGGCCCCCAGATCCAGCAGCGCCCCCCGCAGCAGCCCCCCGGTGCCGCCCCGGGCGCCGTAGATACGCCCCACCGCGCCGCTCTGCTTTGCCTCCATCACCGCCCCGTAGAGGGAGCAGTTGAGCACGGCGGTGGGCCCGCCGCCGTGTATGATAATCAGGTTGTCCTTCATAAAAAAGGCGCCCCTTTCCCCAGTTTGAGGGTATCATACCACGATTGCGCCGGGGAAAAAAGGAGGATTTCTTTTCCCCCCTTTGCGCAAAAAGGGGGGTCCCGGATGACCGGGGCCCCCTGATTTCCCGCCTACCCCCGCGCGAGCAGGCCGTGGTGCTCGGGCTTGATGTAGCAGGTGAGGATCTGGCGGTAATAGCGCATGGTCTTGGCGCAGGCCGCGTCCCTGCCGATGCGCTTGTCCTTTACGTCCTGTAACAGGCTCTTGTAGACCATCATGGCCACGTCGTTGAAGTCCTCGGCGTTCTCCTGGGTCATGAAGCCGTCCGCCACGCAGTCGGCCAGCATCAGGGCGCTGCGGGAGTAGATGTCGTTGACGTGGATAAGCTTGTTCATGGGGCCCTTCCCGTCGCTCTCCCGCTCGGGGAAGAGGGCGTAGTACTGCTGGGTGTACTCCTCCAGCTTGTTGTCCCGGTTGGTGAAGAAGAGCAGCTCGTAGATCTCGGGGCTGGCGAAGGAGTATTTGCAAAAGCACTCGGAGATGGCCAGGTAGATCTCCAGGGAGTTCCTGCACCCCCGGATGTACTCCGGGATGGAGGCGTTGTACTCCTCCAGGTAGTTCATGGTGGCCAGGAAAATCAGGTGGTTGAGGTTGTCGAAGTAGTTGTAGAGGGTCGCGCTGTTGTACCCCGCCAGGTCGGACACCTTGCGGATGGTCACCGCGCCGATGCCCTCCTCCTTGATAATCTGGTCGGCCGCGTCGATGAAGTAGGTCATAATCCGTTTCTGGCGCAGCTGCTTTTTGTCGGTAGGGACCCGCATACGCTCGCTCACTCGCTTTCCGCTTGTTAATTCTTTAACTGTGATTATATATTCTAATCATCGCATTTTTCAAGCATCATTTTGATTTTTGTCTATTATAGCACAAAGTGTATCTTCTTTCATGGCAATTGCTGGGTATCTTCCGCAAATCCGCCCGCTATTTTCGTCACTCTGACGAAAGCGTTTCGCGCCCCGCCCGCCGCCCTTGGCCCGGCCGGACCGCGTTTTTCTCCTGAAAACTGTAAAAAAAGCGCTCTTTTCCGGGACAATCCGGCTTAGCAAGCCCCATGCCAGGATGCTTTGCACCGGAAAAAACAGCCAGTTAAGCGCCCGCAAATTCGTCATGTCTACAAAAATTATATCAATTTTCTAAATGTGATTGAACAATAATCGCGATTATGATATACCTATCACCAGAGGGAACCCCCTCGTTAAAACGTCACCGTTATTGCCTATAAATTAAACTTTATTGGGAGGAATGAATCATGAACAACGAAGTCATCATTACCTGCTGCCTGACGGGGTCGGGCGACTCCGCGCTGAAGAGCGACAAGGTGCCCGTCACCCCCGAGGAGATTGCCGCCTCCGCCGTCAAGGCCGCACAGGCCGGCGCCACCGTGGCCCACGTCCACGTGCGCAACCCCGAAACCAAGCAGTGGAGCCGGGACGTGGAGCTCTACAAGGAGACCGCGAAGCTCATTCGTGAGTGCGGCGTGGACATGGTCCTCAACATCACCGCCGGTATGGGCGCAGACTTCGTGCCCGACCCCGAGAACCCCATGGTGGGCGGCCCCGGCTCCGACATGATCACCCCCTACGAGCGCGTGCGCCACATCCTGGAGATCAAGCCCGAGGTCTCCACCCTGGACTGCGGCTCCATGAACTACGCCGGCTCCGCCTACATCGCCACCATGGATATGCTGCGCGAGACCAGCAAGTACATCATGGACGCCGGGGTCAAGGCCGAGGTGGAGGTCTTTGAGCTGGGCCACATCTGGCAGGCCAAGCAGCTTATCAAGGAAGGCGTGCTCGCCCCCGACTGCGAGTTCCAGCTCTGCATGGGCGTGCCCTACGCCGCCGAGGCCAACCCCATGAACATGCTGGCCATGGTCAACGCTCTGCCCGTCGGCTGCAACTGGTCCTCCTTCGCCCTGGGCAAGATGCAGATGCCCTGGGTGGCCATGAGCGTGCTCCACGGCGGCAACGTCCGCGTGGGCCTGGAGGACAACATCTACCTGGGCAAGGGCCACTTCGCCTCCAACGAGGAGCTGGTCGCCAACGCCCGCGAGATCATCGAGCGCATGGGCGCCAAGGTCGTCACCGACCCCAACCGCGCCCGCGAAATTATGGGACTCAAGAAATAATTGTGCGAAGCGCAATCAAATTGGAATCCGTTTTTCGGGGGATTCACTCCTCCGAAAAACACCTCGACCCGCGCCGCGGGGCGCGAAACCGGGGGTATCGAGCGGCGGCCGTGCCAGTGCGCACACCGGCATAGCCGCGAGTATCCAGGGGGTATGGGATACCCCCTGGAAATTAACGGAGGTAATTGATCATGGCACTGATTCAGCATAACGAGATCAAGCAGGCCGCCATCGTGGGCTGCGGCGTTATCGGCGCGGGCTGGGCCGCCCGGTTCCTGTGGCGCGGCATCGACGTCATCGCCTACGACAAGTTCCCCCAGGCCGAGGTGGGCCTGCGCGAGGTCATCGCCAACTCCGAGCCCGCCCTCAGGCGGGTGGTGGACGTGCCGGTGGAGAAGCGCGGCAAGCTCACCTTCACCACCAGCCTGGAGGAGGCCGTGAAGAACGCCGACTACATCCAGGAGTCCGCACCCGAGGTGCAGGAGATCAAGATCCCCCTGCTCAACGAGGTGGACAAGTACGCCAAGCCCAACGCCGTCATCGGCTCCTCCACCTCCGGCCTGCTCCCCTCCGAGCTCCAGGCCGGGATGAAGCACCCCGAGCGCTTCACCACCGCGCACCCCTTCAACCCCGTCTACCTCCTCCCCCTGGTGGAGATCTGCGGCGGCAAGCTCACCAGCGACGAGTGCAAGCAGACCGCCAAGGGCATCTACGAGAGCATCGGCATGAAGCCCCTGCTGGTGCGGGTGGAGAACGACGGCTTCATCGCGGACCGCCTGCTGGAGGCCCTGTGGCGCGAGGGCGTGTGGATGGTCAACGACAACCTGGCCACCACCGGCGAGCTGGACGACGCCATCCGCTACGGCGCTGGCCTGCGCTGGGCCCTGATGGGCACCAACCTGACCTACTTCCTGGCCGGCGGCAAGAACGGCATGCGCCACTTCATGGAGCAGTTCGGGCCCGCCCTCAAGCTGCCCTGGTGCCACATGGAGGCCCCTGAGCTCACCGACGAGCTCATCGACAAGTTCGTGGACCAGACCGCCGACCAGGCACAGGGCCAGAACCTGCGCGAGCTGGAGGCCCTGCGCGACAACTGCCTTGTCTCCATCATGGAGGCCCTCTCCCAGTACGACTACGCCTCCGGCCAGGTCCTCAAGGCCGACCGCGAGCGCCAGGCCAAGCGCCTGGGCTAAGACCCACTTCACAGATTAAGGAAGGGCTGATTACCATGGATTTGACCCCTATGCTCGCACCCAAGAGCGTCGCGCTCATCGGCGCCTCCAATAAGGAGGGCTCCCTCGGCCACGACTTGGTGCGCATGATCTCCAAGGGCGCTTACGCCGGCGAGGTCTACCCCATCAACCCCAAGTACGACGAGATCTGCGGCATCAAGTGCTACCCCGACCTGCCCTCCATCGGCCACCCGGTGGATCTGGCGGTGCTGTGCGTCAACGCCAAGCGGGTGGAGCAGCAGGCCCAGCTGTGCATCGACGCCGGGGCCAAGAGCCTCTTCGTCACCGCCAACTGCGTCCTGGAGGAAGAGGACGTGGGCAACGTGGAGCCCAAGCTGGACAAACGGCTCATCAAGCTGTGCAACGACAACAACATCCCCATGCTGGGCCACAACGCCATGGGCTTTTACAACAACGACATCGACCTGCGCGTGTGCGGCTTCGAGGCACCCGACGAGGGCGTGAAGGGCAACATCTCCCTGATCAGCCAGTCCGGCTCAGTGTTCTCCACCATCGGCCACAACGAGCCCCAGCTCAAATTCAACCTCATGGTCGCCACCGGCACCGGCCAGGTGACCGCCATGGAGGATTTCGGCATTTTCGCCCTGGAACAGCCCACCACCAAGGTGCTGGGCATCTACATGGAGAGCGTGCGCAAGCCCGGGCGCTTTATCGAGATGCTGGAGCTGGCCGCCAGGAAGCACATCCCCGTGGTGTTGATGAAGGTGGGCAAGTCCACCCTGGGCGCCAAGTTCGCCCAGAGCCACACCGGCGGCCTGGCCGGGGACGACGACGCCTTCCAGGCGGTGTACGACCACTACGGCGTCATCCGCTGCTCCTCCCTGGGCGAGATGGCCAACACCCTGCTGATGTTCTCCACCTGGCCGGAAATTCCGGCGGGCGGCGTGGTCGCCATCGCCGACTCCGGCGGAGAGCGCAACCTGCTGGCCGACGTGGCCGACGAGGTGGGCTTGGAGTTCGCCAAGCTGAACGACGACACCATGCAGCGCCTGGCCGCCATCCAGGAGTACGGCCAGGAGGCCGCCAACCCCCTGGACCCCTGGGGCACCGGCATCGACTTTGAGAAGATCTTTGAGGACTCCCTGGTCACCATGCTCTCCGACCCCAACGCCGCCGTGGGCGTGATCAGCCAGGACCTGCGGGACGGCTACTACCTGTCCCAGGGCTGCATCGACGCGCTGAAGGGCGCGGGTGAGAAGCAGTCCAAGCCCGTGGTCTTTATGACCAATTTCGGCGGCACCCGCCGGGGTGGCATGACCGCCCAGATCCGGGAGTTCGCCTGCTGCCTGACCGAGAGCCACGCCGCCCTCTTCGCGCTGAAACACTGGCTGGCCTTCCGCGACTTCAAGTACCGGGAGAACGCCGTGCAGTCCCTCAAGCTGGAGGCGGAGCTGGTCCGGCTGCTGGAGGGTAAGGAGGTGCTCCAGGAGAAGGAGTCCCTGGCCGTGCTGTCCGCCCTGGGCGTCAACACCCTGCCCTCCTGGGAGATCTCCTGCGGCGAGTGCCTGGAGCGCCACAAGGACGCGTACACCTTCCCCGTGGTCCTCAAGACCGCGGCCCCCGGCATCCTCCACAAGGCCGACGTGGGCGGCGTGAAGCTGAACCTGCGCGACTACGGGGAGCTGAAGGCGGCCTACGATGACATGGCCGCCCGCCTGGGCAAGGAGGCCATCGTGGTCCCCATGTTCCAGTTCGATACCGAGCTCATTTTCGGCATGAAGATTGACCCCAACTTCGGGCCCCTGGTCATCGTGGGCGCGGGCGGCATCTACACCGAGATGCTGCGCGACCGCATCATCCTGCTGCCCTGCGCCACCGAGGAGGAGATCGCGGAGAAGCTCAAGACTCTGAAGACCTACAAGCTGCTCACCGGCTTCCGCGGCTCCAAGCCCGCCGACCTGGACAAGCTGGTGGCCCAGATCAAGCAGTTCTGCAACCTGGCCGCCTACCTGAGCCAGTGGGCCAAGGAGATCGACGTCAACCCCGTGGCCGTCTCCGGCGACAAAATCGTCGCCCTGGACGCGCTGATCGTCTGCAAATAGGGCGGGGGCTTGCCCCCGCCGCACCCCAACCCCATCCCTCCCCCAACGCCCCTCCTCCCTCAAAAGGCCGGGACAGGAAAATTCCTGTCCCGGCCCTTTTCTTTTCGCCATACCGTGTGGTATAATCTTTTCACTATGTCAAGGTGACTGGAGGCCAATGCCCTATGGAGAAACAGCTTTTGCAGCGCCTGCCCAAAATGGACGTGCTGCTCGCCCACCCCGCCCTGGCGGAGGCCGGGGAGGCCCTGCCCTACTACGCCCTGAAGGACGCGGCCCGCGCCGCGCTGGACACTCTGCGCCGGGGCATCCTGGACGGCAGCGTCTGCGTCCTGCCTGAATTGGACGCCCTGGCCGGGCAGGTGGTACAGGCCGCCCGCGCCGCCTGCCGCCCCCACCTGCGCCACGTGATCAACGCCACCGGCGTGGTGCTGCACACCAACCTGGGCCGCGCCCCCCTGGGGGAGGAGGCCGCCCGGGCGGTCTACGACGCGGCCAAGGGCTACTCCAACCTGGAGTACAACCTGGACACCGGGCGGCGGGGCAGCCGCTTCGACCACGTGGAGGAGCTGATCTGCTCCCTCACCGGGGCGGAGGCCGCCGTGGTGGTCAACAACAACGCCTCCGCCGTCTTTCTCATGCTCTCCGCCCTGGCCGCCGGGAAGAAGGTGGCCATCTCCCGGGGGGAGCTGGTGGAGATCGGCGGCTCCTTCCGGGTGCCCGACATCATGGCCCGCAGCGGGGCGGAGCTCATCGAGGTGGGCACCACCAACAAGACCCGCCTGAGCGACTACGAAAAAGCCGTGGACGGCCGGGGCGCCGAGGTGCTGCTCAAGGTGCACACCAGCAACTTCCAGATCGTGGGCTTCACCGAGGAGGCCCCCCTGGAGGACATGGTGGCCCTGGGCCACAGCCGGGGCCTGAGCGTGCTCCACGACCTGGGCAGCGGCGCGCTGTTTACCGACGCCGCCCTGGGCGTGCCCCAGGGCCCCACCGTGGAGGACAGCATGCGCGCCGGGGCGGACGTAATCTGCTTCTCCGGGGACAAGCTGCTGGGCGGGCCCCAGGCGGGCATTGCCATCGGCAAAAAGGAGTACATCCAGGCCATGAAGCGCGACCCCTTCGCCCGTGTGGTGCGCATCGACAAGCTGACCCTGGCGGCGCTGGAGGCCACCCTGCGCTTCTACAAGGACCCGGCCCTGGCGGCCCAGCGCATCCCCACCCTGTCCATGCTGGGGGCCAAACAGCCCGACCTGGAGCAGAAGGCGGCCGCCTTCGCCGCCCGGGTGGAGGAGGCCTGCGGGGAGGCCTGCGGCGTTTCCATCGCGCCGGACAACGGCGAGGTGGGGGGCGGCTCCCTGCCCGCGGTGCCCCTGCCCACCTTCGTGGTGGAGCTCTCCCCCGCCCCCCTCACGGTGGACGCGCTGGAACAGGCCCTGCGGGGCTGGGAAAAGCCCATCATCGGGCGCATCAGCCGGGGCAGGTACCTGCTGGACGTGCGCACCCTCACCGGAGGCGACATGGAGGAGATCCTCCGCGCGCTCTCCCACATTTTAAGCGATAAGGGGTAATCACCCATGAAACACATCGTCATCGGCACCGCGGGCCACGTGGACCACGGCAAGACCTGCCTCACCCGCGCCCTCACCGGCGTGGACACCGACCGCCTCAAGGAGGAGCAGAAGCGGGGCATCACCATCGAGATCGGCTTCGCCCAGCTCACCCTGCCCAACGGCCAGACCGCCAGCATCATCGACGTGCCGGGGCACGAGAAGTTCATCCGCAACATGCTGGTGGGCGCGGCGGGCATGGACGTGGTGCTCATGGTCATCGCGGCGGACGAGGGCTTTATGCCCCAGACCCGGGAGCACCTGGGCATCCTCTCCCTGCTGGGGGTGCAGAACGGCATCATCGTGGTCACCAAGGCCGACATGGTGGAGCCCGAGTGGCTGGAGGCCATCGAGGAGGAGGCCCGGGAGGACGTGCAGGGCACCTTCTTACAGGACGCGCCCATCATCGCCGTGTCCTCCTACACCGGCCAGGGCATCCAGGAGCTCAAGCAGCTGGTGGTGGATCTGGTGGAGGGGGCCGAGCAGCGCAACCAGGACCGGCCCTTCCGCCTGCCCGTGGACCGGGTGTTCTCGGTGGACGGCTTCGGCACCGTGGTCACCGGCACCCTGGTGGAGGGCTCCCTCGCCCTGGGGGACGAGGTGTGTATCTACCCCGGCGAGAAAAAGGCCCGGGTGCGGGGCCTGCAAAACCACGACCAAAGCGCCCAGCGCGTCTCGGCGGGTATGCGGGTGGCGGTCAACCTCTCGGGGGTGGACAAGGCGGATCTCAAGCGGGGGGACACCCTGGCGAAGCCCGGCTCCATGCTCCTGTCCCAGCAGATGGACGTGCAGCTGAGTATGCTCAAGGACGCGCCCTACCCCATCAAAAACGACTCCCGGCTCCACTTCCACCACGGCAGCCGGGAGCTGGTGTGCAAATGCGTGCTGCTGGGGCGGGACACGCTGGAGGCCGGGGAGACCGGCTTCGCCCAGCTGCGCTTCACCGAGCCGGTGGCCGCCAAGAACGGCGACCACTTCGTGGTGCGCTTCTTCTCCCCCACCGTCACCGTGGGCGGCGGGGTGCTGCTGAACGTGGCGCCCCAGCGCCACAAGCGCAACGACCCAAAGATTCTGGAGGGGCTGGCCGCCCGGGCCTCCGGCTCGTCGGAGCGTCAGGTGGTCCAGGCCCTGCGGGACGCGGGGGTCAGCATGCTCAAGCGCGCAGAGCTTGCCAAGGCCGCGGGCCTGACTGAGGGGGAGCTGGACGAGCCTCTGGCCCAGCTTCTGGACGAGGGCCGGGCCGTGGATTTGGGCGGGCGCTACATGGACCACGACGCGGTGGAGGGCCTGTGGGACAAGACCGTGCAGCTGCTCTCCGCCTACCACAAGGCCCAGCCCCTCCAGCCCGGCATGAACCGGGGGGAGTTCCGGGGCAAGCTGCTGCCCCGTGCGCCCGCCGCCTCGGTGGACGCGCTGGTGGACTACCTGGCCCAGCACCGCGGCCTGCGGCTGGAGGGCCCCACCATCGCCCTGCCCGACTTCCAGGTGGTCTGGAACTCCTTCTTTACCGAGCTGCGCAGGCAGATCGACGGGATTTACGGCAAGGCGGGCCTGACCACCGACAATCTGGACGACATCCTGGCCGGGTTCGGCAAGAAGCAGGACGGGGCCCGGCAGGTGGTGCAGCGGCTGCTGTACGACGGGGATCTGGTGGCCCTCACCCCCCAGATCCTGGTCTGCCGCGCCGCCTACGACCGCGCCCTGCAAACCCTCTACGGCCTGTTCGAGGGCAAGCCCGAGCTCACCCTGGGCGAGGCGCGGGACGCGCTGGGCGTGTCCCGCAAGTACGCCCTGGCGCTGCTGGAGTACTGGGACAGCGCCGGGATTACCCGCAAGACCGGGGATCTGCGTACCCTGGGCAGGCGGGTATGACCGCCCCGGCCTTCACGCTGGAGCGCTGGCGGGCCGGGGATGGGGAGGCCTTCTACCTGGCCTCCCGGGACGAGGCGCTCTACCGCTGCATGAACGACGGCTTCCCCAAAACCCCGGAGGCCTGCCGGGCGCTGGTGCGGGACTTCGCCCAGGGCGGCGAGGCCCTTCGATGTGTGCGGCGCGTCACGGTGGAGGGCCGGGTTGCGGGCTGTGTCGCCGCCTTCTTCGAGGGGGACGTCTCCTGCAAAAACGCCGAGATCGCCTACTGGATCACCGCCGGGCTCCGGGGCCGGGGGATTATGACCCAGGCCCTGCGGGCGTTTTCCGCGCTGCTCTTCCGTCAATTCGGCCTCCACCGGCTCTACGCCCGCCCCTTCGCGGACAACCACGCCTCCCGGCGGCTGCTGGAGAAGGCCGGCTTTGCCTGCGAGGGGATCCTGCGGGAGAGCGTCTACCGGGACGGCCGGTATAACGACGCCGCGCTCTACGCCCTGCTCGCGCCGGGCGGGGATTGATAATTTACAAATCTTATTGACGAAAATATTGTTTTCCGCTATAATAGTGAGGCTGTCCGGAACTTGGACGGCCCGCTGTGGGGGTAGAAGGGTATCTGGTGAGCCCCGCGGTCTTCAAAACCGTTGAAGGCAGCGTTCCTGCCCTGGTGAGTTCGATTCTTACCTGCCCCCGCCAAAAGAGCCATCCCTTACGGGGTGGCTCTTTTCCTTACGGAATCCGCGGGCCCGGCCCGGCGGTCCCGCCTGCTCCGGCCCACCGTCTTTTCCTCCTCCAAGAAGGCCGCGAGATACAAAATAAGCTCGTTGGGGAAGGGCTTCTCCACAAATTTGCGCCGGGTGAGCCGCTCCAGCTCCGCCACGTTCCCGTACTCCCACATGTCCGTGGTGGCCCTTGCCACCCCTCTGGAAATCCGGTCGGTGCGGATGCGCGCCTGCTCGGAGACCGCCTGGTACAGCTTTGTGGCCTGGCTGGCGAGGCCCCCCTGCAGCAGCTTGGTTTTGCGCTCCATCTCGATGGTCAGCTCCAGATAGCGGTAGTTGACGCTGGAGACGTGCCCGCCCACCCTGCGGATCAATGCTCTGACCTGTTCCATCGGGCGCTGCCCTTTCCGGCCCCCGCGGCTTCGCCGAGGCACCTGGCGCGTCTGGGAGGCTTGAGCATTGTGTTTGGAGCAGTTCTTCTGGATTTCATACCGATCATCCTTTCCTTATTTGAATCCACTATTGAAACGATTCAGCGGTACAAAATCATGCATAAATCGGCCCACTTTGGTGCTGCCGCCCCTGGTGCGGCACCAAAAACGTTTCCTTTTTTGTGTCAGGAGGTTTTTTTATGGCAGCTCCCTCCGGCCGCCCCGCCCGGCGGCTTCTCCCTGTGATCCTCTGCGCGCTGTGGGTTTGCTTCATCTGGGGCAACTCCCTGCAGCCCGCCGCGGTCTCCGGCGCCCACAGCGGCGCGGCCACCGAACTGCTGGCCCGGTGGCTGCCCTGGCTCACCGACCACATCGTGCGCAAGAGCGCCCATTTCGCCGAGTACGCCGTGCTGGGGGCCCTGCTGGCCTGGGTCTTCTACCCCCTGCCCGGGGGCGTCCGGCCCCGCCTGCCCCTGATCCTGCTGCTGGGCATGTCCGTGCCCCTGGCCGACGAGAGCATCCAGCTCTTTGTGCCCGGCCGCTCCGGCCGGGTGCAGGACGTGCTGCTGGACCTGTCCGGCGTGCTGTGCGCCCTGGCCCTGTGCGCCGCAATTTACGCCCTGGTCCGCAGGAGACGGGGTTAAAAGCAGAGCGCTTACACAGGAGATGCGGCTAAGAGGGATAAGGCGAACGAACGGCGGGCGATTCGTGAATCGCCCCTACGGGCTTGGAGCAGCGGGCCGATGTGGGCATCGGCCCCTACGAGTGCCAAGCGCTGTATGGGGCATGGCAGTACGTGCGGCTTTTTAGGCACCCCTTAAATAGCAACTACCATCAAGTCTGGGCGGGTCATGTGCCGCGTGGGCGGCAGCCCTACTTACAAAGGGCACAGGCCGAACCGAGCCCTGAGCGCTTACAGGTTTTGCAAGCCACCTGAACCGCACCGCCGCGGGGCCCCTGGGTCCAGGGCCCGCAGGCCCTGGTTGTTTCTTCCCGGGGTTCTTTGCAAGCAAAGAATCCCGCCGCCGGAGGCCGGGCCTCCAAAAAGACGGATTGCCGCGTCAGCCCTGCGGGGCTTCCTCGCAATGACAGGGTGCGCCTTATTCCCCTAAGTTGCAGCAACGATGATCGCATTCTGCGCACCAAATCTCGTCTATCTGGTTTTTTGACAGACAAGAGCGCGCGCCCACCTTACGGTGGGCGCGCGCTCTTGTCTGTGATGGTGCAAAACGGATGGGAGAAGGAGGTTATCTATATCGTAAAACGCGGCGCCGCCGCGTTGACTTTGGTCTGCCCCCCACAGCCGGGGGGCAGTGAAGGGGCCTCAAGCTGCATCGAAGACGCTGGAAGCATCTGTTTCCCCTTTTGCGTCTTCCTCGAGGCTGCCCTGGTTTGATTTTCCTTGGCTGTGATTATAAGATACCACAGCCGGGAGTGAAAAGGGTGTCGGTTTCTTTAACTGTTTATGAAGTTTTTGTGACACCCCCCGGTGACCCGTTCCCCGCCCCGCGCATAGGATGGCACAGGGCCCCCGCGGGGGCTTCGCGTGTGTTGAAAGGAGCGCTCTTTCATGGAATGGAATCAAGCCTCCCCCACCGGGACGGCCAACTCCCGGAACGTAATCGTGGCGCAGCCCCCGGAGGAGGAGGGCCTCCTCTCCCTCTGTGGGGAATCCCCCTGCGCCGCACCCACCCAGGCAATCCCCCATGGTATTTCCCGCCCCGCGCCAGCCGTGCCGTTTGAACCGGCCGCGCCGGCGGGACAAACCGCAGCGGACTCCGAAACCGCCACCGTCCGCCTCCTGCACGCCGCCGCGGACGAGGGCGCCGTGCAGGTCCTGATCGGCCCCCGTCCGGCGGCCTCCGGCCTGAGCTTCGGCAACGCGACGGGCGGCTTCCGTCTGCCCTGCGGCCCACACACCATCACCCTGCGCCCAGCCGGGCGGGGGGCGGGCCCCGTCCTGCGGGAGACGGTGGATCTCGCCGCGGGCGTGGCGGCCACCCTGGCCATCGTGCGCGCCGGAGGCGGGCTGGCGCTGGTGCGGGTGGACGATCTGCCGCCCGGCCGCGCCCCCCGGGACTGCGGCTGCCTGCGCGCGGTCAACCTGGTCCGGGGCGCCCCCGCCCTGGACGTGGTGCTCAGCGGCGGGCCTTGTATCTTCTCCGGCGTAGGCTGCGCTCAGGCCACCCCCTGGCGGCGGGCCCGGCCCAAGACCTACGAGTGCTGCGCCGCCCAGGCCGGGCCGGACGGCCCCCGGCCCCTGGCCTCCTTCTGCGTGGACGCCCGCGCCGGGGCCGCGGCCACGATTTACCTCCTGGGCGACTGGACGGGGGGCCGGAGCATCCAGGCCAGGGTCGTGGCGGACGGCTGAGGGTACATAGCCGGGACAAAACGCGGGGCGGCGGGCGATCCATGGATCGCCCGCCGCCCCGCGCCGCTTACTTCAGCGTAATCGTGTTGCCGCCGAAGGAGACGGACACAATCCTGTCCGTGTCCAGGAAAATCCGCTCCCCCGCCCCGTCCTTGAGCTGGAACTCGACGGTGCTGGTGTCCCCCCGGTCGCCGCCGCCGCCCCAGACGGTCTGGAGCTGTGTGCCGTCCTCCAGTGTGATCACCGGGGCCGTGCCCGTGCGGTAGAGCACCCCGGAGGTGTCCGCGTCCTCCGCAAAGGACACCGACACCCGCAGGGCGGACAGGTTCAATTCGGTGGCGTGAAGTCTTACGCCGTCCTCCTCCAGCGTCCAGTCCAGGGGCAGGCGCATGGACGCGCCGCCGCCCACCGTGAAGGGGACGGAGAAGGGTTCCTCGGACAGAATGCGGTCCACCTGGTACCACACCTCCAGCCGCAGCCAGGGCAGGTCGGCGGGGGTCAGCGGGCAGTCGGGGAAGGACCAGACCATAACCCAGCCGCCCCCGGAAAGCGCGTACCCGCGGCCCCTGGGATACCCGTAGCGCATGCCGGTGCGGGTGTCCACCAGCGCCTCCGGCGTAAAGTCGGCGCAGGCCAGGTCTCCCTGCCGGAGCTTGCCGCCGGAGGTCAGGATGGCCAGCCCCTCCCCGGTCACCGCCGCCCCCAGGACATGCCACCCCTCGAAGCCGCCGTCGGTCACAATGGGGATGGACACGTCCTGCGCCTCCACCGCCCGGCTCACAAGCGCCTCCATCGCACCCGTCTCCCGCAGCATGGTCCCGGACAGGTCGGGGACCTCCACCCCCGCCAGCCCGGCCAGATCCGCCCGGCCGTACTCGTCCCCCAGCTGCTCCGCCACCCCGTTGGCGGTCAGCGTCAGGGTCTGCCCGGGCAGGCTTGCGGCGACGGTCAGCTCACAGGTAATGTAGAGCGTCTTGCCGTCCTCCGACAGGCGGGGCCGGCTGAACTGGAGGGAGCCGGCCCAGCCCGACTCCTCCGCTTTCACGTCGGCGTGCAGGGTATACGTGGAGATGTCGGCCAGCGGGTCGATGTCCCCCCCGTCCGCCCGTGTGAGGGAGAGCAGGAGCAGAACCCCGTTCTCGTCGGGCACGGCGTCCATCACGGTCAGGGTGTAGTCCCCGGCGGTCCGGCTGACCCCAACGGTCTCCACCGCGCCGGCGGGCAGGGCGGCGAAGAAGTACCGCCACGCGCCGGACAGGCCCACCGCCGCCGCCCCCACGGCCAGCGCCGCCGCCAGGCACGCGGCGGCCAGCAGGGCCCGCGGCACCGGCCGGGAACGCCTGCCCCGGGGGCGCTCCAGCGCCCGGAGCACCGCCCCCTCCGCGTCCCAGGGCGGGGTCTCCACGGTGGAGAGGGCCTCGTAGATGATCTGCTCCTCCCGTGTGCGCTTCATGATAACTCCTCCTCTCCCGGCCGCAGGGCGGCCGCCAGCTTTTTCCGCGCCCGCTCGTACCGCTTGCGCAGGGCGGCGGGGGACGCGCCGTAGATGTCCGCGAGCTCGTCGTAGCTGCGCTCCTCCATCACCCGGCCGAAGACCAGCCCCCGCTCCTGGGGGGTGAGCCCCTCCAGCGCCCGGCGCAGCTCCTCGCCCAGATAGTCCGGCCGGCTTGGGGGCGGCGGCTCCAGGCGCTCCCGCCGCTTCCTCCCCCGCAGCAGATCCAGGCAGGTGCGGTACGCGATGCGGTAGAGCCACGCGCTCAGGTTGGTGCCGCGCGCAAAGCGCTCCCGGTGCTCCCACGCCTTGAGAAATACGGTCTGCACCGCGTCCTGGGCCTCGTGGTAGTCGCAAAGCATGTGGTGGCAGTAGCGCAGCAGCGGCTGCGCGTAACGTCCGGCGGCCTCGGCCAGCAGCTTCTCCTCCATGGGCTCCCCTCCCCTCTTTTCACTCTTATAACGCCCGCCGCGGCGCTTTTGTGACATGGGCGCGGAAAACGCGGTTTCCAGCACCGCGGTACTTGACAAGCGTGTAAAGCGTGCTATACTTCTTTTGTAAAGCAAACTATACATACATTGGGAAGGAGCACGTACATATGAAGCAGATCAAGCGCCTGCTGGCCGTTGTGCTGGCGGTATGCCTGCTGGTCAGCGCCGCCTACGCCGCGGAGGAGGAGCGGGTCCCCCAGGAGATCTCCCCCTGGGCCTACGG
Organism: Oscillospiraceae bacterium; assembly: GCA_022846095.1. NCBI lineage: Bacteria > Bacillati > Bacillota > Clostridia > Eubacteriales > Oscillospiraceae > Oscillospiraceae bacterium. The sequence goes on from AP025583.1 coordinate 3,459,130, forward strand.
CGATCTGGCCGACATCTACGCCCTGGGCATGTGGACCGACGAGTACCAGTACTGCCTGCTGGACCCGGTGACCGCCGGACAGCTGGAGGCGGTGACGGCGGCGGTGTCCGCCAAGCTGGCCCTGCTGGGGCTTCCGGCCCGTGAGGCGTCCGGGGAGGCCCTGGTGGTGGACTCCACCCGGGGCGGGGTCGTCAACGCCCTGTACCAGGCGGCGGCCGACTACGACTTCGGCCTGAACGCCGACCCGGCCCAGGCCCTGGCCGGGCTGGGCGTCGTCCGGGGCGACGGCAGCGGGGACTTCCATCTGGATCGCCCCTGCACGCTCCAGGAGGCCCTGGTTATGGCCCGGCGGCTGGTGCTGGCGCTCTACGACCAGTGCGGCGCGGGCTCCAAGGGCCTGCTGTGGAAGGCCGTGAACGGGGATACCACCCTCTACCTGCTGGGCACCGTCCACGTGGACCGGGGCAACATTTACCCCTTCCACAGCTCCCTGCGGCAGGTCATCGAGACGGTGCAGGAGTCCTACTTCGAGATCGACTTCATGGATATGGAGGGCTACCAGGCCTTCTACGCCCTGCAGTTCTACAGCGATGGCACCACCCTGGCCGACCACGTGAGCGCCGAGGTTTACACCGAGGCCGTGGCGGCGGGGGCCGCCCTGGGCCTGACCGAAGAGCAGGTCGCCGCGTTCAAGCCCTGGGCCCTGGCCAACATGCTCCAGACCCTGGCCCTGAACAGCGGCAGCGAGGAGGCCGGCGCCAGCGGCGCCGAGGCCCCCATGCTGCTGGACCAGTACGTGTACTCCTCCTCCGTCAACCTGGGCCACACCATCGGCCAGGTGGAGAGCTACCAGTTCCAGGCCGAGATGTTCGACGGCCTGAGCGCCGAGTACCAGGAGTACTACCTGGGCGGGATGATCGCCGCCTACTACGGCGAGGGGGAGATCCCCGGCGAGGAGAACTCCTCCGCCGCGCAGGTGGACGCCATGCTCGCCGCCTGGAAGGCCCGTGACGCGGACGCCTTTGCGGCCGCCTACGACAAGGACGCCGAGCTGGAGGACGCCGACGAGCTGGCCCGCGCCCTGCTGGTGGACCGGGATCCCGGCATGATCGCCTGGGCCGACGGCTACCTGAAGCAGGAGGGGGCCCACTCCGGGCTGCTCACCGTGGGCGCGGCCCATATGGTGGGGCAGACCGGCATCGTCCAGGGGCTTATCGACCTGGGCTACACCGTGGAGCTGGTGCCCTGATACGAAAACGCGGCCCATACCGTCCTGGTATGGGCCGCTTATCTTTTCAGCCGCATGGCTAATGCTCCTTGTCATGGTTCTTTCGAGCCGCCCCCGTTCCCGTCCTTGCGAGGGCCGCAGGCCCGTGGCAATCCGTTTCCTTTTTTGGAGGCGCTGCCTCCGGCGGCGCGGTTCTTTGGTTGCAAAGAACCGCGGAAGAAACAATCGGGGCTCCGGCCCCGAACCCCAGGGCCCGGCGGCGGTGCGGTTCAGGCGGCTTGCAAGCCTTGAAAGCGCTCAGGGCTCGGTTCAGCCCGTGCCCGTTGTAAGTAGGGCTGCCGCCCACGCGGCACATGACCCGCCCAAACTTGAAAGTAGCTGCGGTTCAACAGGTGCCTGAAAAGCCGCCCATACTGCCATGCCCCAATTGTTGCCTTTGCACTCGTGTTTCTCTCCTTGGCCCCCTTATGAAGGGGGCTGCCGCCGCAGCGGCTGGGGGATCCGATCCTGCTTCCTTCGGTAGGCTGAAACACTCTATAGACAGCACAACCCCCCGGCCATCCATCGTGACCGGGGGGCTACGTTCCCCGCCCCGGCTCACGGCCGCGGCGGGGGCCCCTGATGATTTTATCTGCTCGGGCGGAGTGAATCCGCCCGGCATCAAGATTTTGGCCTGCGGGCCAAAATGCTTGGTGCGCGCCACCCGGCGCGCTCAGGTGTAGCCCCTGCTTCCTTCGGTAGGCTGAAACACTCTATAGACAGCACAACCCCCCGGCCATCCATCGTGACCGGGGGGCTACGTTCCCCGCCCCGGCTCACGGCCGCGGCGGGGGCCCCTGATGATTTTATCTGCTCGGGCGGAGTGAATCCGCCCGGCATCAAGATTTTGGCCTGCGGGCCAAAATGCTTGGTGCGCGCCACCCGGCGCGCTCAGGTGTAGCCCCTGCTTCCTTCGGTAGGCTGAAACACTCTATAGACAGCACAACCCCCCGGCCATCCATCGTGACCGGGGGGCTACACCTGATCCTGAATTTCTACCAATGTTTCAACCTCGTGCTTTCTACAGAATTGCGCTTGAAATCCTGGGGTTCGGAAGTTTCCTCGCTACGCAGTTGACCTGAAACACAATTTGCACATTCGGGTCCGTCTTCAGCAATACTTCGCCTCGGAGGCTGCCGTGTGCTGCCTCACACGTGTGAGCTGGTTTGGAACTTGCTCTGTCTGGATTTCCGTTTTCCTTGGATTTCTACGCGGCAGGCATCCTTGAATTTGCCTGTCAGAAAGGTTCCTAGTACATTGGACTCTCTCCTTTCTTTCTGGCTATATTGTACTACCCGACCCCGGTTTTGTCAATACCTTTTTAGCGCTTTCGTCCAAAGATTTTCGACAAAAAACGGGCGGGGAACCCTCCCCGCCCGCTTTTACGCCCGGAACAGGAGCTGAAGAATCAGCCCGTAAATGATGCTGGCGCTGATGCCGAATACCAGCACCGGCCCGGCGATGACGAACATCTTGGCGCTCATGCCCATCACCATGCCCTCGCTCTTGAACTCCAGCGCCGGGGAGACCACCGCGTTAGCAAACCCCGTGATGGGCACCAGCGTGCCCGCCCCGGCGTGCTTGGCCAGATTATCGAACAGCCCCAGCCCGGTAAAGAGGGCGGAGAGGAAAATCAGGGTCATGGAGACGGCGGTGGCCGCGGCGTTCTCGTTCATCCCCGCCCAGCGGAAGAGGTTCAAAAGCCCCTGGCCCCCGGTGCAGATCAGCCCGCCCGTCACAAAGGCCCAGAGCAGGTTTTTCCACAGGGGCGACGGCTTGGACTTGGAGTTGACATAGGCCCCATATTCCTTATTGGTCATATCCATGGACAGCAGTCCTCCTTTTTCTGTCTTGTAGTATTTGCTTGACAGAAAAAACTATGCGTGGTAAGATAGCTTTACTAAGTTAGTAATTTAGTAAATTAGTAAAGGATGATTGTCATGAACATTCCAACCAACCTCAAGCACAAGCCCGTCATCGTGGCCGAGGACTACGGGCATATCGACGGACGCTCCGCCTACGACACCGATGCCGAGGGCCTCTCCCTGGGCCTGGCCCAGTGGAACGACCGGGGCCAGGTGGACATCTCGGCCAAGGTGTGGCGCTACACGGGGGAGAAGTGGTCCCGCCAGTCGGAGGAGCTGCCCCTCCACCGGGTGCTGGATCTGGCCATCCTCACCTGCCGGGCCAAGCTCTACCTCCAGGAGGAGGCCTACCGCAGCGCCAACGGCTTTTACGACCCGGAGCATCCGGAGATCGACCGGGTGGGCCTCCAGGGGGACGCCATGACGGTGGCGGTGTGCACGGAAAACGACCACATCGACGGGGACATCAAGCTCTTTGCCGACGCCCTGGGGCGGGACGGCGAGCTGCTGGGCGAGCGCATGTCGGTGCTGGCCAGGCTGCTGGGGGAGCTGGGCTACCACGGGTAAACAGGAAGGAGGAGGGCGCAAGCCCTCCTCCTTCTTATGTATTCGCAATGACGTACCGCTCCAGGAACTGGTTTAGACGTGAGACGCTGTCCCGCCCGGTAAGGTACACGTCGGGCTCCAGCCCCACGCCCTCGGCAAAGTAGCCCTCCGGCCACAGATAAAGGGCGTTGCCACAGCTCAGGGTCAGCCCAGACCAAGGCAACCGCTTCAGATAGGCCCGGTTCCCCGTCAGGCAGCCGTAGGTATTGGAGCCCACGACCAAGGTGTTCTCCAGGCCGTGCGCCAAATCGGTAAAGTCTTCCGCAGCAGAGCCTGTCTGCCGGGTTGTGAGCACCACCAGCACCGGCCCGCCCTGCCGCCGCGCCAAGCCGGGGCCGGGTAGTTCCTCGGAATAAAACTGTCCGTCCGCCGGTGTCCTGTCATCGTCCTTACGCAGTGTGGCGCAGTGGGGTGGCACCCATTGCCCAGTTTTCTCCCGGAACCACTCGCCGGGCAGATTCCCGTCCCCGCCGCTGTTCCGGGTCAGATTGACCACCGCGGCGGGCGCATCCCAGAGTCCCTCCGTCCCTGCCAGGAACGCATCCCGGTCCACCCCGTCTGATTTGAGGCGATCCTCTACCTCGGCCCCCGGCCTGAACGGCATGGAATCTATCTGGAACACCGGGATGCCCCGCTCCATCACATGGCCGTACGTCCTCCCGGACATCTCCATGCTGTACTCCAAGTCCTGCGCCGGGAGCAGCTCCGCGTCCTCTGTCCCGCCCTCATACTCCAGCCGGACGGTCAGCCGCCCGGCTGCCGGCGCCGTCAGGTAGAGCTTCCAGGTCAGTTCGCCGTCATCGCCGATGGCCCGCTTCACTGCGTGCGTCGGGTCGCCGCCATCCACGGACAGCAGCCGCCGTTCCCCTTGATAGAACGCCCCGTCCCGCCGGGTAAATTCCAGGCTCTCGCCGCAGAAGAGGCTCTGCCTGCCGCCAAGCACATGGCTCCCCAGCGTAAAATGATTGTCGCAGATAAAGTCCAGGCTCTGCGCCAACAGGTCCTCGTACGCAGAGACGGAGATGTCATCCCGGCCCTCCAGGGCGTCCAGCACCTCTATCTGGGCCTGGCCGAAGGTTCCGTCTCCGCCGAACCAGGTGTACAGCCCGTAGTAGGTGCGCAGCAGGCGGAAGAGGAAGTCCGCCTCCGTCCGGGCCTCCCGGGCCGTCAGGCGCTCCGGCCACCCGCTCCACGCTTCATACGCGGGCATGGCCTCCAGCTCCTCCCGCGTAAGCAGGGGCATTCGGTTTCCGTAGTCGTAGCGGTACTGCTCCAGCAGCGCGCCGTCCGGCGCGGAGAGGGCCGCGTTTTTGGCGTTGACCTCGGCCATCAGCTCGGCAAAAACCGCCTCGTCGGTGGGCGGGGTGGGGGTGGGCGTGGGAGTAGCCGCCGGTACGGGCGAAGGCGCAGGGGTGGGGATAGCCGCCCGCTGCGTGCAGCCCGCCAGCAGCAGCACGCACAGCGCGGCGGCGGCAAGGTGCCGAAGTCTCATAAAACCGCCTCCCAGCTTGTTATTGAGCCTATTTTACAGCAAAAACAGGGGCGCGGCAATGCCGCGCCCCTGTTTTGTCCACAGGATCACTCTTCGTTGTGGAAAATCTGCCGGTAGGCCGTCCCCTCCACGGCGTATACCCCGTCCAGATCCTCGTCCGCCATGGCCGCGGCGTCAAAGTCCAGGGTAAAGCGGACGCAGGTGCCGCAGGAGGCCGACAGGCTCCGGGGCACGGGCATCATGGCGGGCTTGTCCCCCAGGGCGGACAGCCGCTTTTGAAAGCACAGGGCCCCGAAATGGGTGTGGAAGGTGGCGATCTGGTCCATCAACTGATTACGATCTCCCACTCCTCGCCGCCCACCTGCTTGCTGTCCACCTTGTGGCCAGCGTTCTGGGCGAAGCGGGTGATGTTCTGCAGGGGGGTGGCGCTGTCCACCAGCACCTTGAGGGGGGTGCCGTTTTTCAGGGCGGTCTTGGTCATGAGCACCGGCTCGGGGCAGGAGTAGCCGCGGGCGTCGATTTCATTCATTCAAAACACCTACGCTTTCTTCTTGTTCAGGTTGAGGGCACCGATGGCGGCAACCACCACCAGGCCGATGATCACGGCGATGCGGCCGTAGGCCGTGGGGCCCTCGCCGGAGGAGGCCAGGCCGAAGTTATGGCAGAAGGCGGCGCCCACCACCATGCCCAGCACGGCCATGGAGGAGTCGGAGTTGCCGCTGCCGGAGAGGATGAGCTGGCGCAGGGGGCAGCCGCCCAGCAGGACGGAGCCCAGGCCCACCAGCACCATGCCCAGCAGGTTCCACAGGCCGTCGGTGTGGGCCACGGGCTGGCCCGCGAAGCCGGGGTTGAAGCCGCCGGGCGCACCGATGGCGCCCACGATGAGGTTGCCCACCAGCACGGCCACGAAGATGGCCGCGAAGCCCATCAGCAGATGGAAGTCCTTAAACATAAACGCGTCGCGGATGCCGCCCACCATGCACAGGCGGCTCTTCTGGGCCAGGGCGCCCACCACGAGGCCGGCCAGCAGGGCCAGGAACAGGGGCGCCCGCATGGAGCCGGGGCCCTTCTCGGAGAAGAAGATGAACGCGGGGGCGGCCACCACCAGCACCAGCAGGCCCACGGTGACGGCGGGCATAAGGAAGCCCTCCACCTTGGGCTGCACGGTGGACTTCTTCAGGGTAAAGCCCGCCTTCAGGAACAGGGTGCCCACAAAGATGCCGATGGCGAAGCCCACCAGGCCCAGGATGGCGTTTCCGTCGCCGCCGCCCAGGCGGATGACCATACGCAGAGGGCAGCCCAGGAACATGAGGGCCCCCACCATCACGCAGAAACCCAGCACGAACCGGGCCATGGGGGACGAGCCGCCCCGGACGTTGAACTCCTTGCCCGCCAGGGCCATAATCATGGCGCCCAGCACCAGGCCGATGATCTCGGGCCGTATGTACTGCACCACCGCCGCCTGGTGCAGGCCCACGCCGCCGGCGATGTCCCGCATGAAGCAGGCGATGCAGAAGCCCATGTTGACCGGATTGCCGAACGCCACCAGGACCACCGAGATAGCGCCCACAATCAGGCCCGCCAGAATGATAAACAGATGCTCTTTCTTGCTTGCCACTGGAATTCCTCCCTTTTTCCCGCACACACAAGCGGGTTTTCGCAAGCTGATTATATCCGCTCCAGTGACAAATTGGAAATTTCTTTTTCCTATATATACCTGCCGTCTTTATTTGTTTTTTCGATACGCGGCCGTTTCCCGGCTGAAAACCTCATTTCTATCATCGATATTTGATATTTTAATTTCAAATAAATACTTCCTTTTTTCCGCCAAATCGCGTATACTGCTGGTAAACGCGGAAAAAGGGCGGATACCGCCTGCGGTACCCGCCCCATTGAGGCCCTTATTTCCCCCCGCGCACCCGCACCAGCTTGTCCCCCAGGGGCAGCACGGCGCCGATGGCCGCGCCGGGCACACCCAGGTCGTGCAGGCGGTTTAAAAGCTCCCCCGCCCGCGCCTCGGGCACGGTGATCAGCAGCCCGCCCCCGGTCTGGGGGTCGAAGAACGCGTCGGCGTACTCCAGGGCCACGCTGCCGTCCACGGCCACGTCGGCGTCCAGGTACGCCCGGTTGCGGTAGGCCCCGGCTGGGATGATGCCCTCCCGGGCCAGCTCCAGCGCGCGGGGCACCACGGGGATCTCCGCCGCCCACAGCTCCACGGTCTTTTGGCTCCCCTTGGCCAGCTCCTGCACGTGGCCCAGCAGGCCGAAGCCCGTGATGTCGGTGCAGGCGGTGGGGTGCACGGGCAGCATGGCCTGCTGGCCCTTCTGGTTCAGGGTGGTCATCAGCTCCAGCATCTGCGCGTACTCGCCATCGCTGAGCAGGTCCGCCTTGGCCGCCGTGGACAGGATGCCGGTGCCCAGGGGCTTGGTGAGTACCAGAATATTCCCCGCCTGTGCCCCGCTGTTGGTCAAAATCTCCTCCGGGCGGGCGAAGCCGGTGACGCACAGACCGTACTTTGGCTCCTTGTCCTCGATGCTGTGGCCCCCGGCGATGACCGCCCCGGCCTCCAGCACCTTGTCGTACCCCCCGGCCAGGATGGCCCGCACCACGTCCAGGGACAGGCAGGAGGGGAAGGTGAGCAGGTTCATGGCGATCTTGGGCGCGCCCCCCATGGCCCACACGTCGCTCAGGGCGTTGGCCGCGGCCACCTGCCCGAACTGGAAGGGGTCGTCCACGATGGGCGGGAAAAAGTCCACCGTCTGGATGATGGACAGGTCGTCCCGCACCTGGTAGACGGCGGCGTCGTCGCTGGAGTCGAAGCCCACGGTCAGCTTCTCGTCATATACGCGGGGCAGGCCCGCAAGCAGTTCTCCCAGGACACCCGGTCCTATTTTGGCCCCTCACCCGCCGGCCGAGGTCATCTCCGTGAGTCTGATCTTCTCGGATGACACTTGCACCGCCTCCTTCTTTCAATATCCACGCCATTTTACGATCATTTTTTGAAAATAGCAACAGGAAAGGGCGATTCTTATGCAGCTCAAGCAACTGGAGGTCTTTGTCCAGGTGGCCCGCCTCAAGAGCTTCTCCAAGGCGGCCGACGCGCTCTATCTCACCCAGCCCACCATCAGCGCCCACATCAGCGCGCTGGAGAGCGACCTGGGCACCAGGCTGGTCATCCGCTCCACCAAGGAGATCCAGCTCACCCCCACGGGCAACATCCTCTTCGGCTACGCTACCCAAATCCTGGGCCTGTGCGAGCGGGCGGAGCAGGACGTGCGCACCGCCTCGTCGGACATCCAGGGCGCCCTGGCGGTGGCGGCCTCCACCGTGCCCTCCCAGTACCTGCTGCCCCGCATCCTGCCCCAGCTGCGCAGGCGCTACCCCAAGGTCTTTTTCCAGGTCTACCAGGGGGACAGCAGCCAGGTGGCCCAGAAGGTCTTTGAGAACGGGGCCGAGCTGGGCATCATCGGCACCCCCATCCAGAAGGCGGGCTGCCTGTGCACCCCCTTCTTCTCCGAGCGTATGGTCATCGCCACCCCCAACACGCCGGAGTTCCAGCATCTGGACGGGCACATGACCGACCAGGTGCTGCGGGTGTCCCCCTTCCTGGTGCGGGAGCCCGGCTCGGGCACCCGCAAGCGCAGCGAGGAGTTTTTGCGCTCCATCGGGGTGGACCCCCGGGATCTGAATCTGGCCGCCCAGCTGGAGAGCACCGAGAGCATTCTCCAGGGGGTCAGGCACGGCCTGGGTATCGCCATCGTCTCGGGCATGGCGTGCGCCGACTACGTCCAGATGGGGGGCGTGCTGCTCTTCGACTACGACAGCCCCCTGCTCACCCGCCAGTTCTACCTGATCCACCACAAGACCCGCCCCCACTCCCCCGCCGCCGCCATGCTCCTGCAGGAGCTGCCCCGGTTCTTCCAGGAGGGGCAGGTGGTCTAGTCGCAGAAGAAAACGGCCCGCGCCATGGAAGCCTCCATGGCGCGGGCCGTTTTGCCGCACGGTGCAACGCTTACTCCTCCGCGATGGGCTCCAGGCGCATGACCGAGATCTCGTAGGCCGTGCGCGCCTGGCTGACCCCGTTCTCCACCTTGGTGTACCCCCGGCTCTGGAGGCGGCCCTCCAGCCGCACCCCGTCCCCCACCGAGAAGGCCCCGCACTGCTGGGCCAATGCCCCCCAGGCGATGCAGGGCAGGTAGTCGGCCCGGCCGTAGCGGCGGTTGACCGCCAGCATGAGATCGCAGATCTCCCGGCCCAGCGGGGTCCGGCGGAGCACCGGGGGCTTGCACAGCACCCCGGCCAGTACCAGCTCGTTGCCGTCCTCCCCCGCCCAGGGGTACACCGTGCGGGCGTAGAGGGTGATCACCAGCCGGCTGCCCCGGCCGCTCTTGTTGTTGAAGGAGCGCACCTCCCCCTCCACCTCCAGCCCCATGCCCTCCCGCACCGGGCAGGACTCCAGCAGGGACCGGGCGGCCACCACGTTCACCACGTCCTCGGCCCCCGACAGGCGCCGCACCCGCAGGGGAAAGGTGTCGTAGGCCACGCCGTGGTTCTCGTGGGAAAGGACGGGATCCGCCGCGGCCCGGCCCCGCAGCACCGCCCGGTTCTCGTTCCAGCCTGTTTGCATATCCATCCACACTCCCGTGTTCTGATTGGGGACCGCCGCGCGGCCCCCCTCGTGCACATGTGGCATGTATATGCGGGTTTGTCCCCATCTATAACCGCCCGCGGCCACAGATGGGGACAAACCGTTTTTCTATTCCTGAAGAAAGCCCCTGGCGAAGTCCAGCAGCTTCTCCGGCTCCTGGGCCCTGAGCTTGACGCCCGCCACCTCGTTGCCGGGGGGCACCAGGGCGGCCAGCGCGTCCAGCTCGGGCCGCTCGGCCAGCTTGCCCGTGACGTAGAGCAGCACCCGCTTATCCGCGAAGGGGTGGGCGGAGAGGTACTTCTTCACAGGGTCGGCCACCTCGCCCATATAGACGTTGGTGCCGAAAATCAGCAGGTCGTAGTCCTCCGGGTTGTAGGGCAGCTGCTCGGAGGGGTAGTTCACCGTGACCGTATACCCCAGCGCGGCCACCGCCTCCGCCAGGGCCTGGGTGAGGGGCACGTTCCCGCCGTGGTTGGAGGGCTGGTAGAGCAGCAGCGCCGCCCGCTCCCCTGAGCCGAAGGTGCGCTCCTCCGGGCTTCTGACCCGGTCCCGCTTGCGCACCGCACCCTTTAGAAGCGCCATGGCCGCGATGAGGCCCGACACCACCAGCACCGCGAGTATCATCAGTATCGTCGCAATCAGCGGCATGGTTATCCCTCCCTATGAATTGGCATTGTACCACAGTTCCGGTTGGGAAAACATAAAAAAAGCATTAAAGTTTGAGACGAAATGGACAGGCGCCCTGCTTGGCGCCTGTCCAAGTACTTTAACATGCATCCAACCGGCCAATAAGGCGTACTGGAACTAAAATCTATGAAACCGCATAGGTAAATACATTTAAATCTACGATTTCTTTACCGCCCCAGTTTTTCTCTTGAACAGTATCGGACTCTTTTATAAAACCATTTTTTATCAGTGCTTTTTTAGAAAATACATTTTCAGGCATGACAAATGCTTTCAACTTCTGAACGCCCATATCATCACAAAGGTAATCCATGATAAGCCTTACCGTATCAGTCGCAATCCCTCTGTGCCAATACGATTCGTTTATGCGGTAGCCAATCGTTATTTGGTTCATTCTTTTTTTATAATCAAACAGCTCTGCAAGGCCTATGAGCTTATCAGGTTCACCGCACAGATAAATGCCTGCGATAATCAGTTTCTTTTTATCAAAATCTCTCCCGCCGAGGTTTCTGATTGCAGCCAGCAAATTGCCCCTGCTTTTTTGATACAGGAATGGAGGCACATATTGATAGACATTAGGATTATTCGTAATTTCCATAAGGTTGTCCACATCACCTTCAACCATTTTCCTGATGATAATATGGTCATTTTTTAGGTATGGAAATGTTTCAAACAACTCTGCCATTGTATTACCGCCTTCGTTCGTCTTATTTGCCTGAGCCGCGGCCTGAACTCTCAGCGCGTCCCCGGCTGCGCTGGGGACATGCGCGTAAAAAACAGCGTGTTACGCTGTTTTTTATTTTATCATATCAATCTGCACACTCAAAGCGTTTCTGAAAAAGAAAGTTCTGAAATTGGCCCTTGACAATAAAACAATGTTACGTTATACTGCGTTCATGGAACAAAACATTGTTACGAAGGAGGGTCCCCTTTGAACCTCATCTCCAAAAAGGAGCTGCTGGCCCTCACCGGCATCTCCTACGGCCAGCTCTACCGCTGGAAACGGGAGAAGCTCATCCCGGAGCAGTGGTTTATCAAGCAGTCCTCCTACACCGGGCAGGAGACCTTTTTCCCCCGGGAGCAGATCCTCAGCCGGGTGCGGACCATCCTGGAGGCCAAGGACAAATACACGCTGGAGGAGCTGGCGGGCATTTTTTCCCCGGAGACCGCCCCCGCCTTCCTCCCCGCCGCGCGGCTGGAGGAGGTGGAGGAGATCCGCCCCTGTGTGCGGGAGGCGCTGCGCGCCCTGCGCCCCGGGGCGTCCTACCAGCTCCCCGACCTGACCCTGGCCGCCGCAATCTCCGCCTGCGCCGGGGCGCTGGAGCTGGAGGACGGGGCGGCCGCCGGACTTTTGCAGCGGGCCTGCTCGGCGGCCGAGGCCCTGGGGAGCACCGACGCGGTGCTCTTCGTGCTGCGGGTGGACGGCGCGCTCCACGCCGCGCTGGCCGCCCCGCCCGGCCGGGTGGCCTTTGACGGCGGTCTCGAGCCGATTTACACCTGCCCGCTGGGCGAGCTGGCCAACCGCCTCAAGCTCCGCTACCGGGCCAACCCTTAAAAACAGGAGGAACATAGAATGAACGATATGAAAATCAGCGGCAGCGGCAGCGTCCCCGCCGGGGAGTACGGCCTGGTGTCCGTCAGCGGCTCCGCCAAATTTACCGGCCCGGTGAAGGCCGAACGGGTCAAGATCAGCGGCAGCGGCCGGGGCTGCGCCGACCTGGACGCCGGGGAGATGGGGGTCAGCGGCTCCTTCCGCTGCGACGGCGCCCTGGCGTGCGGGTCCCTGCGGGTGAGCGGCAGCCTGAAGTGCGCGGGGCCCTTCCAGGGCGGCACGGTGAGCTGCTCCGGGTCCATGGAGGCGGGCGGCGACGTGGCGGTCTCCCACCTGGACGTCAGCGGCGTATTCACCGTCAAGGACGGCACCAAGATCGAGGCCGACGAGATCCACTGCAGCGGCTCCATCAAGATCGACGGCCAGATCTCCGCCGACAAGGTGGTGGCCCGGGGCTTTGTGGAGGCCCGGGAGGTGGTGGGGGACAGCGTGTCCATCCGCTCCCAGCTGGCCCACGCCTATCTGGCGGTGCTCTTCCCCAAGCTCTCCTCCCGGGTGGGCCTCATCGAGGCCACCACGGTGGAGCTGCGGGGCGTGACCGCCGAGGCGGTGAACGGCCGGGACGTGACCATCGGGCCGGGCTGCACCATCGAGCGGCTGGACTGCTCCGGCACCCTCTCCATCGACCCCACCGCGACAATCACGACCATCACAGGCAGCTACACCACCCTGTAGGGGCGCCAAAAGGCCCGGAACGGCTGTGCCGTTCCGGGCCTTTTTTGTCACTGCTGCTTCTGCCAGTCGGCGGGGTAGACGAAGTAGAGGAAGCGGGCGTGGCCCGCCACAGAGAATTTGATGCCGCTGCCCTTGGGGATATAGAGGATCTCCCCCGGCCCGGCGGACACCCGCTCGCCGCCGGCGACGATCTCCAGCCGGCCCTCCACCACGTAGTCCATCTCGTCGTAATTGAGGGTCCAGGGGAAGGTGGTGTCGGTCATCTCCATGATGCCCACGCCCATGCGGGGGCTCTCCTCCAGGGTCAGGAGATCCTTGGTGTACACCCGGTCGCCGGGGTTGCCGGTGTCCAGGCGGTCGGCCTCGGTGACGAAGATCCGGGGCACCTTCACGGCCTTTACCCCCGGGCCGCCGCCCCCCAGCTTCTCCAGCAGGATTTGGCGCACCAGCGCCTCCAGCTCAGTGCGTTCCATGCGCGCGCTCCTTTCTGGTGAAGAGCATCGCCACCGCCACGGCGGTGATCCCGCCCACCAGCTTGCCGATAATCATGGGGAAAATCATACTCTCGTCGAACCCGGCGGTAAAACCCAGGTGGTCGCCGAATACAAAGGCGGCGGACACGGCGAAGGCCACGTTGAGCACCTTGCCCCGGGCGTCCATATCCTTCATCATGCCGAACATGGGGATGTTGTTGGCCAGGGTGGCCACCATGCCCGCGGCGGCGATGTCGTTCATGCCCAGCAGGTGGCCCAGCTTCATCAGGGGCTTTTGAAAGACCTTGGTGATGACGTAGACCAGGGGGAAGGCCCCGGCCAGCACCACCGCGATGTCCCCCACGATCAGCACGCCGTCCTCGATGGGGTTCATGCCGGGGATAAGCGCCAGGCCCGTCAGCTTTTCGATGATGGCGGCGGCCAGGCCGATGGTGATGACGATGACCACGATTTTGCCAAAGACCTGGAAACCCTTCACCATGCCCTCCGGGATCAGCCACAGGCCCAGGGCGATGAGCAGGGCGAAGAGGAGGATGGGGATCAGGTTCCGGGCCACCATGCCCACGGGGAACCCGGCCACCAGGCCGCCCAGGAAGGCGCCCACGGGGATGGTGATCACGCCCGCCAGCACGCCGGTGGCGAGATACCTGCGGTCCTCGGCCTGGATGATCCCCAGGCCCACGGGGATGGTGAATACGATGGTGGGCCCCAGCATGGAGCCCACGATAAGCCCGCCGAACTGCCCGGCCTCGGGGGTGAGGGCCAGCTCCTTGGCCAGGGGCGCGCCGCCCATGTCGTTGGCCAGGATGGTGCCCGCGAACATGGCCGGGTCGGCCCCCAGGAACTGGTACACCGGCACCACCACCGGCCGCAGCAGGTTCGCCAGCACGGGGGCCAGGCAGATGATGCCCACCATGGCCAGCGCCAGGCTGCCCATGGCGAGGATGCCCTCCTCGAACTTCTCCCCCAGGCCGAACTTATTGCCGATGATCCGGTCCACGGCGCCCAGCGCCATGAAGATGACCATCAGGTAGATGATGATTTGGTTAATGGACATTTGCATGTCACCTTTCAATTGGTATCGACGATGCCCACGATGGCCGCGTCCACGGGAATCTCCCGGCCCGCCGCCACCCGGGCCGCGCCCCCGGTGGCCAGGAGGACGGTCTCACCCTCCCCGGCCCCCACGCAGTCGGCGCACACCAGCACGGCCCCTCCGGCCTCCACCGTCAGGAAGGTCTGACCGGTGAGGGCGTCGCATTTTTTCGTGGCCCAGACCTTTCCGGTCACAACCCCCAGCAGCATGGCGGCCTCCTATCGCTCTTGCCTGATAACACAGACGCCCATCTCCCTCAGCCGGCGCTCCATGGCCGTGAATTTGCGAAAGATCCCCAGCGGCGCGGTGCGGCGGTAGCGGCGGTACTCCAGGGCGCTGCCCTTCACCACCACCCGCCGCCCCTCCAGCAGGGCCTCCAGCACGCTTTTCAGCTCCGCCGTCAGCGGCAGGGCCTGGGACAGCAGGGCCATGTCCTCTATGGGCAGGGCCGTGATGATTAGATCCTCCCCCCGCCGCTCCAGCGTCACTTTAAGATCATGGCGCGGTCGCCCTTCCGGAACCCGCAGGCATTGGCCTCGATTTCCCCACAAAAGGCAAGCCTTTTTGCGGGGGCCCCTTTATTTTCACTTGCTCGGGCGAAGTGAATTCGCCCTGCGCCAAGGTTTTGCCTGCGGCAAAACCCTTGTGACGCGCCAAAAGGCGCGGTGACGACCCGGCCAATCTGCCACATTTTGCGTCCCCCCAGTCACTTTAAAATCATGGCGCGGTCGCCCTTGCGGAACCCGCAGGCATTGGCCTCGTCGTAGTCCAGGTGGACCACGGTGCGGAATTTGGGAGACACCCGCACCTCCACCGCCCCGAAGGTCAGGGGCCGGGCGGTGAAGCACTTCAGGCGCACCGTCTGCCTGTCCCGCACGCCGAAGAGTGCCGCGTCCTCCGGGGTGATGTGAATGTGCCGCTTGGCCACGATGAGGCCGTGGCTGAGGGAAATTGCCCGCTCGCCGTTGCGCAGGGTCAGCCCCGGCGTGCCCGCGATGTCCCCCGAGATGCGCACGGGGGGCGTAACGCCCAGGGTCACCGCGTCGGTGAGGGAGATCTCCACCTGGCTCTCCCCCCGTTCGGGGCCCAGGATGACCACGTTGCGGAAGCTGCCCTTGGGTCCCTCCAGGGTCACGCGCTCGGCGCAGGCGAATTGTCCCGGCTGGGACAGGTCCTTCACCGGCGTGAGCCGGTACCCCGGCCCGAAGAGGGCGTCCAGGTCGCTGCGGCACAGGTGGACGTGCCGCCCGCTGGCCTCGATCTCCAGGGTCAGGCGGGAGAAGATCTCCTCCGCCAGCTTATCTAGGTTTTGTGTGAGTATCGCGTTCATACTTCCCCGCCTTTAGCTTTATCATAATAATCCACATCAGGGAGGACAGGCGGTTCAGGCCCAGGATCATGTCCCCCCGCGCCACGTTGCCGTCCGCGTCCCGGAAGGCGGCGTAGGCCGCCAGCTCGGTCTGGCGCACCACGGTGCGCAGCCGGTTCACCGCCAGGATGGCTTCCCCGTCGGTGTAGTGCACCAGGAAGTGGGGCTGGCCGAAGTGCTTTTCGGGGTAGTGGGAGTACTCCCGCAGCTGCTCGGGGGTGTACCCGCACAGCCGCACCTCCCCCACCGGCTCGTCCAGCACGTCGAAGCGGATATAGCGCCGGACGAAGCCCAGCACCTCCTCCAGCTCCTCCGCCACCGCCCCGTAGCCCTCCCGGACGCAGGAACGCTGGGCCAGCGCGATCTCGGCCTCCAGCAGGTCGATCCAGCCCCGGAAGGCGATGCGGGGGTGGTCCTTGAAGACCAGGATGTTGCCCTTCAGGTGGGTCATGTGCTCCGGCTTTTCGGTCAGGCCCGCCCCAAACAGGGTGCGGTACTTGGCGGGCTGGGCCGCGCCCACCCCGGCGGAGGCGGGCTCCCCCTGGGGGTAGACCACCTCCACCCGGTGCTCCCGGAGGTAGTCCCGGGCCCCGGGGGTGAGCACCTCGCCCTGCCGCACCACCACGGGGCCCCGGGCGCCGTCGTTGGACATGCGGCGCACGTCCTCCTCGGTCAGCAGCGCCATGGTTTAACCCTGGTAGTCCTTGCCGTGGGGCAGGATGCCGTCCACCTCGGCGTGGGGTCGGGGGATGACGTGCACCGAAATCAGCTCGCCCACCTTCTCGGCGGCGGCGGCGCCCGCGTCGGTGGCGGCCTTCACCGCGCCCACGTCGCCCCGGACCATCACGGTCACCAGGCCGCCGCCCACCTGCTCCTTGCCCACCAGCTGGACGTTGGCCGCCTTCACCATGGCGTCGGCCGCCTCGATGGCCCCCACCAGTCCCTTTGTCTCCACCATGCCCAGCGCGTTTGTATTAGCCATATTAAAATCTCCTTTCATCTTTGGCCCCCCTGCGAGGGGGGCTGTCCGCACTGCGGACTGAGGGGTCACTGCGTTCTTTGGGGCCTCCCGGCCGGGGGCGGGCTCCTTTTTCCGCCTGCCGCCCGCCTTGGGGGCGCTCTCCTGTTTCACTGCCGCCGTACCGGCCCCGGCGGAGGGCGAGCCCCGCGTACCCGGCGGCGCCGCGGTGGCGGCCGGCATGTGGGGGGAGCCCCCCACGGTGCCCGCCTGCTCCCCGTTGGCGGCGTATACCTCGTGCTCCATCACCGGGGACTCGTCCTGGTGGGCGGGCTCCTCGGCCATCAGGCTGTTGGTGAGGTTCTGCACCTCCTGCAGCAGCGCCTGCTGGGGGTTGAGCAGCACGCCGTCGGCATTAACCTCGCTCATAAGGTCACATCAGCCTCCCCACAATGCGCTGCACCAGCTCGTTGAGCAGGCTGTCGTCCACCGCGAAGGGGGCGCTGTCGCTGCCCCGGCGCAGATCCTCCAGCTCCCGCACGCCCCAGGCCACCCGCTTGATGTTGATGAGGTCCAGGGGGCCGATGTTGTTGGAGCTGGACGAGCCGCCCACCGCGCCGCACCCCAGGGTGAGGGCGGGGAAGAGGCAGGTGGTGGCCCCGATGCCGCCCAGGGCGGAGGGGGTGTTCACCAGCACACGGGAGGCGGGCACCTCCTGGGCGAAGCGCTTGACGACGGCCTCGTCCTCGGCGTGGATGGAGAAGGTGTGGCCCGCGCCCTCCCACTCCAGGATCTCCACGCAGCGGCGCAGCACCGCCTCCTCGTCGGGCTCCACGTAGTAGGCCAGGATGAGGCCCAGCTTCTCGTTGGAGTAGGGGTAGCCCCGGCCCACGCCGGTCTCCCGGGCCACCAGCACCCGGGCGGAGGCCGGCACCCCGGCCAGGCCCGCCAGCTTGGCCACCGTCTCCACGCTCTTGCCCACGATGGCCGGGTTCATGGTGCCGTTGGCGCGCAGGATGAAGGCGGAGAGCTTGTGGTGCTCCGCGTCCGAGAGCACGTAGGCCCCCTGGGCCTTCAGCTCCGCCGTGACAGCGCCCTCCATCTCCCGGGTGACGATGATGGACTGCTCGCTGGCGCAGATGGTGCCGTTGTCAAAGGTCTTGGAGTCCAGAATCCGCTTGACCGCCAGGCGCACGTCGGCGGTGCGGTGGATATAGGCCGGGCCGTTGCCCGCGCCCACGCCGATGGCGGGGGTGCCGCTGGAGTAGGCCGCCTTGACCATGGCGCCGCCGCCGGTGGCCAGGATAAGCCGGGTGTGGTCGTGCTTCATCAGGGCGTTGGTGGCCTCCAGGGTGGGGGTGGAGATGCAGGAGATACACCCCGCCGGGGCCCCCGCCGCCTCCGCCGCCCGCCGCACCACGTTGACGGTCTCCAGAATGCAGTTGACCGCGCTGGGGTGGGGGGAGAAAATTACGGGGTTGCCCGCCTTCAGGCAGATCATGGTCTTGTAGATCACGGTGGACGTGGGGTTGGTGGAGGGCACCAGGGCCGCCACGATGCCCACGCTCACGCCGATGTCGATGGTCTTGTGGACCTTGTCCTCCGCCAGGATGCCGCGGGTGCGCTCCTCCTTGATGGCGTCGTAGAGCGTCACGGCGGCGAAGCGGTTTTTGATCTCCTTGTCCGCCGGGATGCCGAAGCCGGTCTCCTCCACCGCCATGTGGGCCAGCCGGGCGGCGTGCTCCGCCGCGGCGCTTGAGACGGCCGCCGTTATTTTATCCAATTGGCCCTGATCCATGCGCGCCAGGGCCCGCTGGGCCTGGCGGGCGGCGGCGATCAGGTTGCGCACCTCCTGGACCGACTGTAAATCCTTGTCTAATTGCATATGCTTCCTCCATTACAGGGCGTCGCAGACGCCGCCCCCTACACTTCGCGGGGCCGCGCAGCCACGGCCTTTACCGCCTCGGCAAAGGCGCCGCAGGCGGCGTTGCAGGCGCTCTGGGTGCCGGTGAGCAGGCCGCCGCCGAAATTCGTCTCGCTGGGGGGCTCAAAGAAGGCCACCAGCTCCACGTCGCTGGCCTTGAGGGCCTCGTCCAGGCCCACCACCGCCTCCAGCGGGGGCGCGATGAGGTAGGCCAGGGCCTCCCCCTCCTTCACCCCCGCCGTCTTGGACAGGTAGGTGCCCGTGCGGGACACGGTGTGGGCGAAGTACACCACGCTGTCGTCCGGGTTGGCGGAGCGGAAGCCCTCACCGTTTTCGATGAACTCCACCGCGGCCCGCAGCCCGCTCTGGACCTCCGCCGGGTTGGGCCCGGCCAGGATGCCGATGACCTCGCCGGCGTACTTGGTGCTGGCGTTGGCCGCGCCGGCGTACAGGCTGCGGCCGTAAAACACCTCCACGGCTGCGGACTTGGTGGCCTCGTCCAGGGCGCAGTAGGTCACGTCGTCGCAGTCGGTGGTAATGATGCCGATGGAGCGGTACTGCTCAGGCAGCTCCAGGCGCTTGGCCAGGCTCTCGCTCACGTTGGCGATGGTGTGGGTGGCCAGAATGTTGACTTTTATCCGATCTCCTGTCATCTCGACCGCCTCCTTACAGCTTCAGATCAATGCCGGAGGCCTTTTTCTCCAGCATGGTGTGAATCAGCTCCGCGATATGCGCGCCCGCCGTTCCCCGCCCGTCAGGCCGGGCGGGGGCCCCTGTTCCAATTTGATCTCGCCCGTCGGAAGTGAATTCCGCCGGGCTCCAGCGCATTCGCGCCGCCCCGCTGTGCGGGGCCCCGTGGAGGCGGGCGGGGACAGTCTTACCGTAGGTCAATGCCGCTCGCCTTCCTTTCCAGCATGGTGTGAATCAGCTCCGCGATGTGCGCGCCCGCCGTTCCCCGCCCGTCAGGCCGGGCGGGGGCCCCTGTTCCAATTTGAGTTCGCCCGTCGGAAGTGAATTCCGCCGGGCTCCGGCGCATTCGCGCCGCCCCGCTGTGCGGGGCCCCGTGGAGGCGGGCGGGGACAGTCTTACCGTAGGTCAATGCCGCTCGCCTTCCTTTCCAGCATGGTGTGGATTAATTCCGCAATATGCGCGCCCGCTGTTCCCCGCCCGTCAGGCCGGGCGGGGGCCCCTGTTCCGATTTGAGTTCGCCCGTCGGAAGTGATTTCCGCCGGGCTCCGGCGCATACGCGCCGCCCCGCTGTGCGGGGCCCCGTGGAGGCGGGCGGGGACAGTCTTACCGTAGGTCAATGCCGCTCGCCTTCCTTTCCAGCATGGTGTGAATCAGCTCCGCGATGTGCGCGCCCGCCTCCACCGCCGTGGTGCCCTGGCGGTGGATGTTGGAGATGACGGTGCGCTTGCTCTCCGGTATGCCGATATAGGGCTTGTAGGTGATATAGGCGGACATGGACTCCGCCGTCACCAGGCCGGGGCGCTCGCCCACCAGCATACACACCACCTCGGCTCCGGTGAGCTCCCCGATGTGGTCGGAGGCGCCCACCCGGCAGTACTTGATGAACAGCACCGGCCCGGCCTCCAGGCCGTAGCTCTTCAGGCCCGCCTGGATGGCGGGGATACAGTCCCGGACGTTGGCCTCGATGGCGGCGGAGCTCAGCCCGTCCCCCACCACCAGGGCCACCCGGGGGCTCTGGCCCAGGGTCTTTTTGATAATAGCCTGGTTCTCCTCGTCAAAGCGGCGGCCCCGGTCGGGCCGGGTCAGGTACTCGTCCTTGTCCTGGCAGAGGGTCTGCACCGGCACGAAGCCCTGGGCCTTGACGAATTCCTCGTCCACGTGGGAGAAGACCGAGTCCTGGGCGGCGGCGTGGTCGGCCCGCACCCGCAGCATGGTAATGGTTTTGTACCGGGCGCCCGCCCGGCCCACGCCGATGCGGGCGGGGGTCTTTGCCTTCAAATCCAGGAAGGCGGGGCCGTTCTTGGGGCGCTCCACCAGATACTGCCTGCGCAGGTCGATCTGGGAGATGTCGTCCAGGCAGGCCCCGGCGTCAACCCGGCCCCCGTTCTGGGGCTGGGGCTCCATGGGCAGGTAGTCCGCCCCCTTCACCTGGGGTGTGGGCGCCTGTCCGGCCAGCTCCGCGATCATGCGCTCCACCAGAGCGCGCAGTTCTTTTTCGTTCATTCCCTTACCCCCTATGCCAGCAGAATGGAGCCGTCGCCCGCGAGCTCGGTCAGCTTGTTGCCGCGCACGAAGCCCATCTTCTCCAGCCACGCCTGGAAGGGGGCAATGGCGGTCAGGCCGAACATCTCACGCAGGGCGGCGGTCTCGTGGAAGCCGGTGGTCTGGTAGTTGAGCATCACGTCGTCCCCGTGGGGTATGCCCATGAAGTAGTTGCACCCGGCGGTGGTCAGCAGCACGGCCAGATCCTCGATGTCACTCTGGTCGGCCTTCATGTGGTTGGTGTAGCAGGCGTCGCACCCCATGGGGATGCCGGTGAGCTTGCCCATGAAGTGGTCCTCCAATCCCGCGCGTATCACCTGCTTGGAATTATACAGGTATTCCGGGCCGATGAAGCCCACCACCGTGTTCACCAAAAAGGGCTGGTAGCGCTTGGCGAAGCCGTAGCAGCGGGCCTCCATGACCACCTGGTCGGCGCCGTGGTGGGCCTCGGAGGACAGCTCGGAGCCCTGCCCGGTCTCGAAATACATCACGTTGGGGCCGGTGGCGGTGCCCTGGTGGAGGGCCAGCTGCCGGGCCTCCTCAATGAGTTCCCCGGACAGGCCGAAGGCCTCGTTGCCCTTCTGGGAGCCGGCGATGGACTGGAAAATGAGGTCGGAGGGGGCCCCCTTGCGCACCGCCTCCATCTGGGTGGTCACGTGGGCCAGCACGCAGGTCTGGGTGGGGATGGCCCAGCGCTGCTTGATCTCCTCAAAGCGGTTTAAGACCCGCGTCACGCTCTCCACGCTGTCGTCCACCGGGTTCAGGCCCAGCACCGCGTCCCCCGCGCCGTAGGTCAGGCCCTCCAGCAGGCTGGCCATGATGCCGTCCGGGTCGTCGGTGGGGTGGTTGGGCTGCAGGCGACAGGACAGGGTGCCCGGCTCGCCGATGGTGGTGTTGCAGGTGGCCGTGACCACGATCTTCCGGGCCGCGTAGATGAGGTCCAGGTTGCTCATCAGCTTGGCCACCGCCGCAATCATTTCGGCGGTCAGCCCCCGGGAGAGGCGGCGGATGTCGGCGTTGGTGGTGTGCTCGTCCAGCAGCCACTCCCGCAGCTCGGACACCGTCCAGCCCTTGATCTCGCTGTAGATGGTCTCGTTCACGTCGTCCTGGATGATGCGGGTCACCTCGTCCTCCTCGTAGGGCACGGCGGGGCTGTTGCGCAGGTCGGACAGGGTCAGGTTGGCCACCACCACCTTGGCCGCCACCCGCTCCTCCGCGTTTTCCGCGGCCACGCCGGCCAGCCGGTCGCCCGACTTCTCCTCGTTGGCCTTCGCCAGGGCGTCCTTCACCGACTTGAACTCGTAGACGTGGCCCAGCAGCTTGGTCTTTAAAATCATGGAAGCAATCACTCCTTGTTAAACACCAGTGTCTTAATAATCACGGGTAATACCGTCCCATTCGCCACCGGCGCGCCGATGTCGATGTAGTCGCCGTTCTCCACCCCCACGCCGTCCAGGCACAGCAGGGGGCCGTCCACCAGCGGCGCCAGGGCCTGCCCCAGCACCTTGGCCATGTCGGCCTCCACCACGACCACCGGGAAAAAGCCCTTTTGAATCAGGGGCTCCAGCCCCTCCCGCACCCCGGCGGCCAGGGCGGCCACCTGGACGTAGGAGGGATTGCGCGTCCCCCGCAGGCCCAGGGCCGTGGGGGTGAGGCCCCCCTCGTCGGCATACCAGCGCAGCTTTTCCCGGATGGCCGGGCCGATACGCTCCGGGGCCTCCTCGGCCTGGGAGAGCTTGAGGATGGGCAGGTTCTTGAGGGGGAAGCGCACCCCCCGGTAAAAGATGGTGGAGCCGGAAATGTCGGTGGAGTGGCTGCCCGCCCCCACCACCGTGGCCCGGATGGTCTCGGCCCCCCGGATGAGGCGGTAGCCCAGCCCCTCGAACCGTGCCTTGACGGCGGGGCCCAGCAGGGGGCCGATGTCGCCGTAGGCCAGCCAGTCCGCCGGGGGCTCCCACATGCAGTCGGCCACGCCCCCTGAGAAGGATAAGTCCTTTACCCCTGGCGGGACGGTCTTGACCAGCCCCTCCACCAGGGCGGCGATCACCGGCTCCAGCCGCTGGGGCGTGACGCGCTCCCCCACCGTGGGCAGGCCCCCGGCAAGCCACTCCCCCAGGGCGGGGGAGACGTAGGTCACCACGCCCTGCTCCGTCAGCTTAATAAGCCGCCCGCCGATGTTGTAACAGCCTGTCTCCACCAGCTCGCCGCAGTCGTAGCGGGCCAGGTTGGAGGTGCCGCCCCCGATGTCAAAGTGTAATACCTGGGTGTGATGCTCCCTTGCGTATTCATCCGCCCCCGCCCCCCGGGCGGCTAAAATGCTCTCCAGGTCGGGCCCGGCGGTGGCCACCACAAAGTCCCCGGCAAAGCCGGACAGGCTGCTGAGCACCTCCCGGGCATTCTCCTTCCGGGCGGTCTCCCCGGTGATGATCACCGCGCCGGTGCCGATCTGGTCCTTGCGGAAGCCGGATTTTTCGTACTCCTCCGCCACGATGGCCCGCACCCCCTCGGCGTCGATGACCGTGTCGGAGCGCAGGGGTGTAAAGTGGATGCCGCTGCGGAAGACCACCTCCCGGGCCGCGATGGACACGCGGGGCACGGAGAAGGGGTTGGCCCGGTTCTCCAGGGTCAGCTTCGAGATGACGAACTGGGTGGTGGAGGTGCCGATGTCGATGCCGACGGAATATAGCTCCTCACTCACAGCGGCACCTCCACCGGGGCCCCACAATGGGGCGGGCGCACGCCCGTAAAATCGCAGCTCAGCGGAGATTTTCCGCAGGCGGAATTCACTTCCGCCGAGGATTTTAAAGTTCCGGGGCCCCCATGGCATGCCGCGCATGCCATGGGGCGGGACGTGCCGATGTCGATGCCGACGCTGTAAAGCTCCTCCACGCTACACCAGCTCCTTCAACAGGGTTTTCAAGGCCTCCTCCGTGGCGGGCCGGGGGTTGCCGGGCAGGCACACGTCGGCCAGGGCCGCCGCCGCCAGGGCCTCCAGATCCGCCCGCAGCGCGCGCCCCTCCACGCCGCAGGCGCTCAGCGTCTCGGGCATGCCCAGCCCGGCGCGCATACGGGACAGGGCCGCGGCCAGGGCCCGGCCGTTCTTGGCCAAGCCGCACAGCCCGGCCAGCCTGGCGTACTTCTCCGCCGCGCGGGGGTCCTCCCCGTTGAAGTGCAGCACGTGGGGCAGCAGCAGGGCGTTGAGCCGCCCGTGGGGCACGTGGTAGCGCCCCCCCAGGGCGTGGGCCAGCGCGTGGCTGAGCCCCAGCCCCGCCGCGTTGAAGGCGATGCCCGCCAGGCAGGACGCCTGGAGCATCCGCTCCCTGGCGGGGCTCTCCCCCTGCTGCGCGTGGGCCTCGGGCAGGCTGCGGTAGGCCAGGACAAAGGCCTTCTCGGCCAGGGCGTCGGTAAAGGCGTTGGCCCCCCGCGCCACGTAGGCCTCGGCCGCGTGGGTGAGCACGTCCATGCCGGTGTCGGCGGTCACGGCGGGCGGCACCCCGGCCAGGAGGGCGGCGTCCAGCACCGCCGCGTCGGGCAGCAGCGCGCCGTCCACCAGGGGGTACTTTACCCCCGCGTCGGTGTCGGTGAGCACGGCGAAGGAGGTGACCTCCGACCCGGTGCCCGCCGTGGTGGGCACGCACCAGAGCGGCAGCGGACCCGCCGGAGGCGCAAAGTGCCGCATGGCCTTGGCGCAGTCCATGGGGGAGCCGCCGCCGAAGGCCACCAGGGCCTCGGGCCGAAAGGCCGCCAGAGCCGCGGCCCCCTCGGCCACCAGCCGGAGGGAGGGGTCGGGCTTGACGGCGTCGAAGACCTCCACCGCGCAGTCTTTGAGCCGGGCCTTCACCCGGTCCAGCAGGCCGGAGGAGGCCAGAAAGCCGTCTGTCACCACCATGACCCGCCTGCCGGAGAGGGCCTCCAGGGCGCTCAGCGCGTCGGGGCCGAAATAGATGGTCGGTTTTAATGCAAATTGTTCCATGCGCCACCCCTGTTTCTTCCTTGATGGGGTTAGTATGGCAGATGGATTGGATAATATGCGCAGCAAAAAAGGGCCGCGATGGGAAATCCCATCGCGGCCCCCGGCCTGTCGAAAACCTATATCATAGTGATTTTGGGTGCAGGCCCGGATCAGGGCGCCTGCACGAGAGATGCGGCTAAGGCGGAAAAGGCGGCGTGTCATTGCGAGGAGGCCCAGCGGGGCCGACGCGGCAATCCGTTCCCTTTTTTGGAGGCCCGGCCTCCGGCGGCGGGATTCTTTGCTTGCAAAGAACCCCGGGAAGAAACAACCAGGGCCTGCGGGCCCTGGACCCGGGGTCCCGCGGCGGTGCGGTTCAGGTGGCTTGCAAAACCTGTAAGCGCTCAGAGCTCGGTTCGGTCTGGCACTTGAGGCGAATAGGGCTCCCGCCCCTGCGGCACATGACCCGCCCAGACTTGATGGTAGTTGCTATTTAAGGAGTGCCTAAAAAGCCGCACGTACTGCCATGCCCCGTACAGCGCTTGGCATTTGTAGGGGCCAATGCCACATCGGCCCGCCGCTCCAGGCCCGTAGGGGCGATTCACGAATCGCCCGTCCTATCCCCCTAAGTTGCAGCAACGCGGATCGGCCGCTCACGCCGTGCGGCATTCCGGCCGCATGTCCCCGCACCGCCGCCCGCTGAAGTCCCGATCCAGCCAGGGGCTCAGCGCGCCGCCGCGGGCGGCGGCCTCCAGGAAGGCCGCAAGCTGGGCCGCCGTCTCCGCCGCCGCGCCCTCCATCAGCGCCCGCAGCCGGGCGCTGGTCTCCACGCTCCCGGGCGCGGGCCGGGCGCGCAGGGCGATCCCCCGCATCCCCCGGCAGGGCGGCAGCAGCGCGGCGGCGTCCACCACCCGGCCCAGGCCGCGGCCGCAGGTGCGGGCCAGCAGCCCGGTGTCCCGGCGCATGGCCCGGTAGGCCAGCTCCGCCCGGGCGGGGCTCACGTGCGCATAGGCCGCGGACATGGCCGTCCATACCGCCCCATCCGGCGGGGGCGGCAGGTGGTGCCGCCCGGTGTCCAGCCCCGCCCCGGCCATCAGCAGGCGGTCGAACTCCGCCTCGATGGCCAGGTGGGTAATCCCGCCCGCCCGGGCCCGCTCCTCCACGTAGGGGTGGCAGGCGCCGTCCAGGGCGAAGTGGCACAAAAACCCGGCGGCGTACCCCTCCGCCCAAGGCAGGCCCTCCGCCACCGCCGCCGCCAGCCGCCGGAACGCGGGCAGGGCGGAGCGCCTGTGCATCTCCAGCCCCTCCCGCCGCACCGGGTTGGGCACGGCGGGGTGGTAGAAAAACAGCGGATCCGGCCCCAGGCAGCCCAGGTCGAAGGCGGCGCGCGCCCGCTCCAGGCCGGAGCGCAGCCCCTCGGGCAGGGCGCGGAGCACCATGCCGCCGAAGGTTATATGGGTAAAATAATTGGGCATCGCGGTCACATTCCCTCATTTGATCTCGTAGAGACCAGTTTAACACCAATTTGCCGGGACTGAAACCTCCAAATCACGGCAAAAACGCCCGGCGGAAGGCTCCGCCGGGCGTTTTGACGGGCTCAGCCGCCCAGATATGCCTTTTTCACGCCCTCGTCCTCCAGCAGCTCCCCGCCGGGGCCGGTGAGGGTGATGCGCCCGGTCTCCAGTACGTAGCCACGGCTCGCCACGGACAGGGCCATCTGCGCGTTCTGCTCCACCAGCAGGATGGTGGTGCCCGCCTTATTGAGCTCGCTGATGATGTCGAAGATCTGGTCCACCAGGATGGGGGCCAGGCCCATGGAGGGCTCGTCCAGCATCAGCAGCTTGGGTTTGGACATGAGGGCCCGCCCCATGGCCAGCATCTGCTGCTCGCCGCCGGAGAGGGTGCCCGCCACCTGTTTCCGCCGCTCCTTGAGCCGGGGAAAGCGCTCGTACACCCCGGCGATGCCGGGGGCGATCTCGCTGCCGGGGCGGGTGTAGCCGCCCATCTCCAGGTTCTCCTCCACCGTCATCTGCAAAAAGACCTGCCGCCCCTCGGGCACCTGGGCCAGGCCCCGCTCCACAATCTTGTGGGGCGCTACCGCGCCGATGTCCTGGTCCAGGAACTTCACCGACCCGGTCTTGCTGCGCAGCAGGCCGGAGATGGTCTTCAATATGGTGGACTTGCCCGCGCCGTTGGCGCCGATCAGGGTGACGATCTCGCCCTCGCGCACCTCGAAGGAGATGTCCTTGATGGCGTGGATGGCCCCGTAGTACACATTGATGTCGTTTACCTTCAGCACGCCCTACCCCTCCTTCCGGGTGCCCAGATAGGCCTCGATGACCTTGGGATTGGACTGGATGTCCTCCGGCGTGCCCTTGGCGATGACCTTGCCGAAGTTTAAGACGCAGATGCCCTCGCAGATGCCCATGACCAGGTTCATGTCGTGCTCAATGAGCATAACGGCGATGGAGAAGGTGTCCCGGATTTTCACGATGTTCTCCATCAGCTCGGCGGTCTCCGAGGGGTTCATGCCCGCCGCCGGCTCGTCCAGCAGCAGCAGGGACGGGTTGGTGGCCAGGGCCCGGACGATCTCCAGCCGGCGCTGGGCGCCGTAGGGCAGACTGCCCGCCTCGTGCTTGGCCAGATCCTGCATGTCGAAAATGGACAGCAGCTCCAAGGCCCGGTCCCGGGCGATTTTCTCCTGCTTCCAGTAGCCGGGCAGGCGGAAGATCCCCTGCCACATGCCGTAGCCGATGTGGTTGTGCAGGCCGATCTTCACGTTGTCCTCCACGCTCAGCTTGCCGAAGAGGCGGATGTTCTGGAAGGTGCGGGCGATGCCCATGCGGTTGACCTGCACGGTGGTCTTGCCCTGGGTGTCCATGCCGTCCAGCAGGATGGTGCCCCGGGTGGGCTGGTACACCTTGGTCAGCAGGTTGAACACCGTGGTCTTGCCCGCGCCGTTGGGGCCGATGAGCCCCGCGATCTCGGTGCGGCCGATGGCCATGTTGAAGTCGTCCACGGCGGTGAGGCCGCCGAAGTCGATGCCCAGGTGCTGCACCTCCAGGATGGGGCTCTTGTCCACGTCCCGCTCGGGGATGATGTTCACACTGGGCACGGGCACCAGCTTGGTGGGCTCGCGCTTGTAGGGCTTGCTCATTTTGCCGCGCCCCCCTTCACGCCGGGAATGACGGGCTCCTTCCGCCCACGGCGGAACAGGCGGCGGAAAAAGCCCTTGATGGTCTCGTTGTTGGTGGCCAGCATCACCAGGATCAGCACGATGGCGTACACCAGCATGCGGTACTCGGAGAACTGGCGCAGCAGCTCGGGCAGCACCGTGAGGGCGGCCGCCGCGATGATGGAGCCCCACATCCGGCCCAGGCCGCCCAGGACCACAAAGACCAGGATGAGGATGGAGGTGTTGAAGTCGAACTTATTGGCCACCACGGTGGAGAAGCTCATGGAGAACAGGGTGCCTGCGGCCCCCGCCAGGGCGGCGGAGGTGACGAAGGCGATCATCTTGTACTTGGTGATGTTGATGCCCACGCTCTCGGCGGCGATGCGGTTGTCCCGCACGGCCATGATGGCCCGGCCAGTGCGGCTGTTCACCAGGTTGAACACCACGAACAGGGTGACCAGGATCAGGATGAACCCGGCGGTGAAGGTGGAGATCTTCTGCACCCCCGACACCCCCATGGGGCCGTTGATGAGCACCTTGCCCCCCTCCTCCAGGTTCAGGGCCTGGGCGCTGCTGAGCATGGCGAAGTGCAGGCCGTGGCTGTCGATGCCCAGGTAGAGGTTGTTGATGAGGCTCTTGATAATCTCGCCGAAGGCCAGGGTGACGATGGCCAGGTAGTCGCCGTTGAGGCGCAGCACGGGGATGCCGATGAGGAAGCCCGCCACGCCGGCGCACAGGGCGCCGACAATCATGGCTACCGCCAGGCGCACGGGGGCGGAGGGGATGGCGCTCTGCAGGCTCATGGCGCACGCCACGCCGGAGAAGGCGCCCACGCTCATAAAGCCCGCGTGGCCCAGGGACAGCTCGCCCAGCACGCCCACGGTCAGGTTCAGAGAGATGGCCATGACCACGTAGGCGCAGATGGGCACCAGCTGGCCCTTGAGGGAGGAGCTGATGCTCCCGGAGCCCACCATAACCTGTAAAATAACGAAGGCCACCGCCACCATGGCGTAGGTGAGGAAGTTGCTGCGGGTGGTCTTGCTGATTTTTCTCAGTTTCATGCCGCCCACCTACACTTTCTCACGGATCTGCTTGCCCAGCAGGCCCGCCGGCTTGACCAGCAGCACCACGATGAGCACGGCAAAGACGATGGCGTCGGAGAGCTGGGTGGAGATGTACGCCTTGGCGAAAATCTCGATGACGCCCAGCAGCAGTCCGCCCAGCAGGGCCCCGGGGATGGAGCCGATGCCCCCGAACACCGCCGCCGTGAAGGCCTTGATGCCCGGCATGGAGCCGGTGGTGGGGGTGAGGGTGGGGTAGGTGGCGCACAGGAGCACCCCCGCGATGGCCGCCAGGGCCGAGCCGATGGCGAAGGTCACGGAGATGGTGGTGTTCACGTTGATGCCCATGAGCTGGGCCGCGCCCTTGTCCTCGGAGACGGCGCGCATGGCCTTGCCCATCTTGGTCTTGCCGGTGAACCAGGTCAGGCCCACCATGATCACCAGGCAGGCGGCGATGGTCACGATGACGTTGAGGGAGACGGGCAGCTGGCCGATTTTGATGCTCTTGTTGTTAAAGAGGGAGGGGAAGACCTTGGGATCGGACTTCCACAGCAGCATGGCGGCGTTCTGGAGGAAGTAGCTCATGCCGATGGCGGTGATCAGCACCGCCAGGGAGGGCGCGGCGCGCAGGGGCTTGTAGGCCAGCCGCTCGATCACCACGCCCAGCACCGTGCACACCAGCATGGCCAGCAGCACCCCCACCACCACGGGCAGGTGGAAGGAGGAGATGGCGTAAAAGCAGATGTAGGCCCCCACCATGATCACGTCGCCGTGGGCGAAGTTGAGCATCTTTGCGATGCCGTAGACCATGGTGTAGCCCAGCGCGATAATCGCATACACGCTGCCCAGGCTGATCCCGCTGATTAAGTAGGATAGGAAGGTCATTGCACACACACCTTTTTGACCCTCAGAAGGGCTGCCGGTTCCGGCAGCCCTTCTGAAGCTGTTTTTCTCTTAGCCTCCCCTATAAGGGGAGGTGGCGCGCAGCGCCGGAGGGGTCTGACGCGGGAGGAGGCCCACAAGACCCCCCAGCCGCTTCGGCGGCAGCCCCCCTCATAGGGGGGCCACAGCGGTTTGAATGATTAGTCCATACCGACGTAGCCGCCGTTCTGGATGACCATGCCCTTGGGGCTCTTGGAGACGGCGCCGGTGGCGTCCCAGGTCATGCCGTCGCCGGTCAGGCCGTCCACGGAGAAGCTGCCGCCGGAGAAGGTGGCGATGAGCTTGTCGTTCAGCTCCTGGGCGCTCATGTCGGCGGTGCAGCCGGAGGCCTCCAGGGCCTGCTTGATGGCGTAGACGCAGTCGTAGGCGTCGGCGGCGAACTGGTTGGGCACCTGGTTGAACTGCTCCTGGTACTTGGCCACGAAGCTGGCGGTACGCGCGTCGGTGGAGTCGGCGTTAAAGGGGGTCAGCAGCATGACGCCCTCGGCCAGGGAGGTGTCGAAGCCCTCCAGGGTCAGGATGCCGTCCATGCCGTCCACGCCGAAGTACTTGGGGCTGTAGCCCATGGCCTTGGCCTGGTTGAGGATCAGGGAGGCGGGGGTGTAGTACATGGGCAGGAAGATGAGGTCCGCGCCCTCCTTCTGGGCCTCGGTGAGCTGCACGGAGAAGTCGGTGTCGTTGCCGGTGGCGAAGGTGGTGGTGGAGACGATCTCCAGCCCCAGCTCGGCGGCCTTGTCCTTAAAGGTGTTGTAGATGCCGGTGGAGTAGGGGTCGTCGTTCATGTAGATGACGGCGATCTTCTCGCCCAGCTTTTTGTCAAAAATGTACTGCGCGGAGGCGGAGCCCTGGTTGGGGTCGGCGAAGCACATCTGGTACATATTGTCCTTGCCCTCGGTCACGGAGGTGGCGGAAGCGGAGGGGGTCAGGGCGAAGATGCGGTCGGTGAAGGTCTCGGCCGAGGTGGCCTCGCAGGGCTTGGTGGTGACCGAGCCCAGGGAGATCTGCATGCCCCAGTCCTTCAGGGCGTTGTAGGCGTTGACGGCCTTCTCGGCGTCGTGGGTGTCGTCCTCGTACTTCAGCTCGAACTGGATACCGCCCATGGCGTTGATCTCATCCACGGCGATCTGAGCGCCGTTCTTGGCCGCAGTGCCGTAGATGGCCGCGCCGCCGGTCAGGGGGCCGGTGCCGCCCAGCTTGAACACGCCGGAGGAGGAGCCGCCCTCAGGGGCGGGGGCGCTGCTGGCCGGGGCGCCGCCCTCGGGCGCGGGGGTGGGGGTGGCGCTGGAACCGGAGCCGCTGTCGCCGCAGCCGGCCAGCAGGGACAGGCTGAGCGCACCTGCCAGTGCAAGAGACAGGAGACGAATCTTCTTCATAACTATGTACCTCCTTGTAGGTTGTTGACAATTATAATCTCCGCCCCCTAAATTGTCAACCTGTGAAAATAGACAACAACCGTCCGCACCCTGCGCACTCCCTCGTGGAATACAACGAAAAACGGGCGCAGAGCGCCCGTTTCAGCCTGCTGTATGCAACTTTTCAGATGAGGATCCCCCCATTTGGACACAGTACCTGCCCCGTAAAAAAGCTTCCCGCGCCGGTGGACAGGAAATAGACGCTCTCCGCCACGTCCTCCGGCGTGCCCAGCCGCTCCAGGGGGGTCTCCTCCCTAAGCGCCTCCAGATCCGCCGGGGTCAGGCCGCCGTTCATGTCCGTGTCGATGACCCCGGGGGCCACGCAGTTCACGGTAATCCCGGAGGGGCCCAGCTCCTTGGCCAGGGCCTTCGTCAGGCCGATTACCGCGGCTTTTGAGGCGGAATAGGCCACTTCGCAGGCCCCCCCGGTGATCCCCCACATGGAGGACACGGTCACGATCCGCCCCGCCTTGCGGTGGATGAAGTGGGGCAGCACCGCCCGGCAGCAGTGGAACACCCCGTCCACGTTCACCCCGAAAATCCGCCGCCACTCCCCGTCGCTCACGTCGCTCAGAAGGCCCTGGGAGGCCACCCCGGCGTTGCACACCAGAATGTCAAGTTGACAAAATTTATCCAACACATTGTCAACCATCTCCCCCACCGCCGCGGGGTCGGCCACGTCGGCCTCCACGGCCAGGGCCCGCCCCCCCGCCGCCTCAATCTCCTCCACAAGGGTCAGGGCCGCGCCCGCCGAGCGGTGGTAGTTCACCGCCACGGCCCAGCCCGCCGCCGCGAAGCGCCGGGCGCAGGCCGCGCCGATGCCCCGGCTGGCCCCGGTGATGAGCACGCTCTTTCCGTTTTGCTTTTCCATGCCTACAGTCCTTTCAGCCACTGGGCGCACAGGGGGAACCAGTTCGCCGCATGGGGGTTGCAGTGGGCCTCGTCCCGGGCGCTCTCCCGGTCGGCCAGGCCCATGGCGTGGGGGCCGTCGGAGAAGAGGTGCAGCTCCAGGGGCACCCCCGCACGCCGCAGGGCGGCGGCGTAGTCCAGGGTGTTCTCCGCCGGTACGGAGGCGTCGGCTGCGGTGGCCCACAAGAAGGTAGGCGGATTGCGCCCGGTCACGCTGCGCTCCAGGTACAGCGCCCCGTCCGGCGTCTCCCCCGCCACGGCCCGAATGGTCTCCGCATGGTGGATCACCGGGTAGCCCAGGATGGCCGCGTCGGGTCGC
Organism: Oscillospiraceae bacterium; assembly: GCA_022846095.1. NCBI lineage: Bacteria > Bacillati > Bacillota > Clostridia > Eubacteriales > Oscillospiraceae > Oscillospiraceae bacterium. The sequence goes on from AP025583.1 coordinate 3,491,819, forward strand.
ACCTGGTGGGGGGACAGACCCAGCCGCGCTTCAATGACGGGGTGCCGCCACAGGTTGGACAGGCACCCGGCCAGATGGCCCCCCGCCGAGAAGCCGCAGACCGCCAGCGCGTCCGGGGAGAAGCCGAAGCGCTCTGCGCGCTTGCGCAGGAAGGCCATGGCCGCGGCCGCCTCCAGAAACTGCCGGGGCCACTGGGCGGGGAGCACGCTGTAGTCCAGCACGAAGGCCTGCACCCCCGCGGCCACGAAGGCCAGGGCCACCGGCTCGGACTCCGCCGGGGCGATGCGCCGGTAGGCGCCGCCAGGCAGGATGAGTACCGCCCAGCGGTTACCGTCGTCGGCCAGCAGGCCGGTGCGGGCGCGGGCGTAGCAGCGCAGGCGGACGGGGCTTTCCCCCTCCTCCTGGCCGTGGGCGAACTGGTCCAGGCGGTATTCCTCACAAAGCATAAGCACTCCTCCATTTTGTACCGGCCGCCGCATATTTACACGCCGCCCGGGGTGGTACCAGTTTAATCCACGGCCGCCCCCTTGTCAAACCCCTATGGGGCCGGGCGGCGTTGACAGGGCCGGGCTTCCATCCTAAAATAGAGGAAAGGGAACGCCGAATCCCGCCGCCGGGCGGCGGAACAAGACAAGGAGTGGTGAGCATGGAAGAAAACGGACGCGAGGCCCCGGAATTCGACATCCGCAAGGACCCCTACTACTACATGAGCAAGCTCATTTTCGGCCGGTGGAAGCCCTTCATCCTCCGGGCCATGGATTTTGACGAGGGCAAGCTGACCCGCTTCGCCAGATTCACCAAGCAGCTGGCCATCTCCCCCAAGGTGCTGGCCCAGAACCTGCGGGAGATGGAGGCCGACGGGCTGATCTACCGCACCGTGGTGCCCGAGACGCCCCCCCAGGTGGAGTACCGCCTCACCGAGGCGGGCAGGAGCCTGGTGCCCCTGCTGGAGGCGGTGTACGACTGGGGCTGGCGGGATATGAAGCGCAAGGGGTTGCCCATCGACGCGCTGGGCGAGATGTGGCACGGCCGCCGGGAGCGGGACCCCGAGCTGATGGAGCACCCCTACCGGCCCAGGTAGGGGTGCTTACCCGGTGGTAAGCGCCTTACTTCCGCGTCTGATGCGCACTTTATTGTGCGTTCTTCACAAGAAATGCCGAGCATGCTATCCTTCTCTTGTCGAAAAGAGCGCGGCGCCAACCCCGGCCCGCCGCGCTCAAATTCAGGAAAGAAGAAGGAGGCGCTTATGTCAACAACCATCGGAATCCTGTCCATTGTCGCCGCGTTTGCCCTGCTGATTATCCTGTCCTACCGGGGGATGTCGGTCATGTACGTGGCCCCCCTGTGCGCCCTGTTTGTGGCGCTGGTCAACGGCATCCCCCTGCTGGAGGCGGTCACCGGCCCCTTCATCGGCGGCACCACCGGCTTTATCAGCGGCCTGCTGCCCATCTTCCTGCTGTCCATCCTCATGGGCCGCATCTACGTGGAGTCCGGCGCGGCGGTCAACATCGCCAGAACCCTGATGAACACCCTGGCCCGCAACGCTTCCGGCCCCCGGAAGCAGACCATCGCCGTCTACATCTGCATCGCGGTGAGCTGGATTATGTGCTACGGCGGCATCGACACCTTCTGCGCCCTGTTCACCCTCTTCCCCGTCATGCTCACCATCTGCGCCGAGGCCAACATCCCCCGCAAATACCTGATCGGCCTGATCACCTGCGGCGTGTCCACCGCCGCCCTCACCCCCGGCGCGCCCCTGGTCACCAACTACACCCCCATGAACGTGCTGGGCACCTCCTCCACCGCAGGCCTTATCCCCGGACTGGCCGCCGTGGCGGTGATGCTGCTGGGGGGCGGCATCTACCTGTCCAAATCCATCCACAGGGCCACCGCCCGGGGCGAGGTGTTCGAGTACGGCGCCGTGGCCTTCGAGCCCCCGGCGCAGGGGCGCAAATACCCCCCCTTCCTCCTCTCGTTCCTGCCCCTGGTGTGCGTCATCGTGGTCTTTAACCTGGTCAACAACCTGATCCCCGCCCTGGCCCTGGGCTTCGTCCTCTCCCTGGTGCTGCTGGTGCCCTTCTTCCAGAAGAAGGACAAGCTCAGCCGGGGGCGCGTGCTGATCAACACCCTGAACGAGGGCGGCCGCTCCACCGCCGAGTCTTTGTTCCTGGGCGCCATCGTGGTGGGCTTCGCCTCCGTGGTGCAGGCCACCCCCGCCTACCAGGTGATGGTGGACGGGCTGCTCTCCCTTCCCATCCCGGCCCCGCTGCTGGTGGTCCTCGCCACCGCGATTCTGGTGGGCCTCACTGGGTCGCCCCCGGCGGGCCTGGCCATCGTGGTGCCCGTGCTGGCGGCCAACCTGAACCTGGCCCCCGAGGCCATCCACCGCATCGCCACCACCGCCGCCAGCACCTTCGACACCCTGCCCTTCCAGGGCGCAGTCATCATTATGCTGAATATGGCCGGTCTGAAGCACAAGGACGGGTACCCCCCGGTACTGATGTGCACCGTGGTGTGGACCCTGGCCGCCTCCCTGGTGGCCGCCCTGCTCTTCACCGTCTTCCCCGGTCTGGCCTGAGCGCGCTTTCAGGCGCCGATTCCGCACAACAGAAAGGATGACTGCCATGTCCCGCGGCAAATACCCCCATATGTTCGCCCCCATGACCATCAAGGGGCTCACCTTTAAAAACCGCGTGTTCGCCTCCCCCATCACCACCAACCGCATCGTGGATCACGGCTACCCCACCCCCGAGGGCATCGACGTGTATGAGACCAAGGCCCGGGGCGGCTTCGCGGAGGTCACCGTCACCGAGTCCTTCATCGACCACGAATACGCCTGGCGGCACGAGCACGGCCTGGACGTGTGGACCAGCCCAATGTCCACCTTCCACATGGAGTCCATTATGACCCTCACCGAGGCCATCAAGGCCCACGGGGCGGTGGCCTCCGTCCAGCTCAACCACGTGGGGGCCATGAACCACCCCGACGCCATCCCCGGCCACAAGAACCCCGTGGGCCCCTCCGCCATGCTCCGGGAGGACGGGGTGCAGGTGGAGGAGATGAGCGTGGAGCTGATGGAGCGCACCGCCGCGCAGTGGGCGGAGGCTGCCTGGAACTGCAAGGCTCTGGGCTTTAACATGGTCAACCTCCACGGCGGCCACGGCTGGCTGCTCAACCAGTTCATCTCCCCCCGCTTCAACCGCCGCACCGACGAGTACGGCGGCTCCATGCGCAACCGCGCCCGCTTCCCAATTATGGTGTGCCAAAAGATTAAGAAGGTCTGCGGGGACGATTTCCTGATCGAGTACCGCATGTCCGGCTCCGAGCGCATCGAGGGGGGCATGACCCTGGAGGACGGCATCGAGTTCGCCCAAATCATCCAGGACTACGTGGACCTCATCCACGTCACCTCCGGCGTGTACCAGGACCACGTGAACACCAAGGCCTTCTCCTCCATGTTCGACAGGCACGGGTGCAATCTGGACCTGGCCGGGGCCATCAAGGCCCACGTCCGGGTGCCGGTGGTGGCGGTGGGCGGCTTCAACAGCCCCGACCAGATTGAGGCGGCCCTCGCCTCCGGCCAGTGCGATTTCGTGGCCATGGGGCGGCAACAGTTCGCCGATCCGGAGTTTGTGAACAAGGCCCTCACGGGCCGGGAGGACACCATCGCCCCCTGCCTGCGCTGCTCCTGCTTCAACCCCCTGGCCTCCGACCCGGACACCAGGCCCATCCCCGAGCTGTGGCACTGCGCGGTCAACCCCTGGTCCCAGCGCGAGCTGCGCTGGCGCAGCGCCCCCAAGCCCCTGGGAAAGCGCAGGGTGGTCGTGGTGGGCGGCGGCGTGTCCGGCATGTACGCCGCCGTCACGGCGGCGGAGCGGGGCCACGACGTAACCCTTCTGGAGAAGGAGGACAAGCTGGGCGGCCTGCTGTGGTTCACGGAGAAGGACGTCCACAAGGAGTCCCTGCTGCGCTTCCGGGACTCCCTGGCCGCCCGGTGCGGCTACGCCGGGGTGGACATCCGGCTGGGCGCCGCCGCCACCCGTGAAACGGTGGAGGCCCTCAGCCCCGACGCGGTGATCTGCGCCGTGGGCTCCCACCCCTTCGTGCCCCCCATCAAGGGGGTGGAGCTGGCGCGGCACGCCCTGTACGCCTACGAAGATCTGGACGCCCTCCGGGGCAAGCGTATCGTCCTCATCGGCGGCGGCGCCATCGGCTGCGAGTCGGGCTACTTCTTCGCCGAGACGTGCGGGGCGCAGGTGGAGATCCTGGAGATGCGGGACGCGCTGTGCAAGGACTCCTGCATGTCCCAGCGCATGGCGCTGCTCCCCCGCATGGAGCGGGCGGGCATGACCTCCCACTGCTCGGTGGCGGTGCGGGAGATCACCGCCGCCGGCGTGGCCTACACCGACAGGGACGGCGGCGACTGCTTCGCCCCCGCCGACCTGGTGCTCTACGCCTGCGGGAACCGGGCCAACAGCGCCGAGGCGGAGTCCCTGCGGGGGGCCTGCTCCTGGTTCGTGGTCACCGGCGACGCCAAACAGGCCCGCACGGTGAAAGCGGCCACCTACGAGGGCTTCTGCGCCGCCATGGATATTCTGTAAGCTGCCCGTTCAAGGGGAAACGCGCCCGCGCTGTAGCTTTTTACAGCGCGGGCGCGTTTTTACTGTCCGGCGGCTCTGTGGGGGAGCCGGGCCAGGCCGAACCCGGACAGGCCCATAAGGAGGGAGAGCAGGATGGAGCCCCAGAGCATGGGGGCATATAAAAAGTAGTCAAGCGTGCTGCCCAGTCCCAGCACGGTGGCGATATAGACGCCGGTGGCCGACCAGGGGACCAGCGCCGACAGGCCGGCCCCGGTGTCCTGGAGGATCCGCATCAGGTTTTTAGGGCTCAGCCCGCAGGCGGGAAAGAGCTCCGCGGTCATGGAGGCCACGACGGGGGCCGAGACATAGTAGGAGCCTGTGACTGTGAAGAACAGGCCGTGAAGCAGCAGTACGCCGTTTGCCAGCGCCCCGGCCGAACGGGCGCGGCGGCGGATAACCCCCAGCAGCAGTTCCATGGCGCCGCTGGCGCGGATGGGCGCGCCGAAGACACAGGCCGAGAGCAGGAGCCCGACGGTGGGCAGCATACTGGACACGCCGCCCCGGTGGAGCATCTGCGCCAGTACGGGCTGCTCCAACTCCGTTTTGAATCCGGCCGCCATATAGGAGGCCAGGGCGGACGGAGAAACCCCCTGCAGCAGGACGGCCAGCACACACCCGGAGGCGATCCCCGCCGCGAAGGCGGGGATCGTAGGTTTTTTCAGCAGGATCAGCAAAAAGAGCAGCGCGGGGGGCAGCAGCAGGACGGGGTGGAGGTAAAATCGCGCACGCAGGGTGGACAGGATCAGGGTATAGCCCTCACCCCCGACGGTTCCCGCGCGAAACCGCAGCCCTGAAATCAGGAAGAAAACCAGCGAAACCAGATACGCGGGGCCCGTTGAGCGCAGCGCGTGACGGATCCCCTCCATCAGCGGTGTGCCGGAGAGGGAGGCGGTCAGCGCGGTGGAATCGGAGAGCGGGGAGACCTTGTCCCCGAACAGAGCCCCCGTGACCACGGCCCCGGCGGCCAGATTGGCGGGCAGCCCCAGTCCGCCGGCGATGCTCATGCAGGCCACCCCCACGGTGGCGACCGTACCCCACGAGGTCCCGGCGAGGGTGGAGACGGCCGTGCACAGCAGGCACACGGCGGGCAGGAACAGGCCGGGGGAAAGAAAGCGCATCCCGCAGTAAATCAGGTAGGGGACGGTGCCACAGGCCATCCAGACCCCTATCATAAGGCCGACGGCCAGCAGGCGGACGACGGGGACGGCCATATTGCCGACGCTGCGCGCGATCTCCTCCTCCACCCGGCGGTAGGATCCGCCGAAGAGCACCAGCAGGACGCAGCACAGCGCGCTGTCGGCCAGCAGCAGGACGGCCGTGTCGGCGTGGAGGCAAAAGACGCCGATGGGGATGACGCCGGCCGCGGTAAGGAGGATCAGCGCGCTCTGCCATGGTTTTGGCCGCCTCCCGCCGGTGCGGCCGACCGAATCCGCCTCCACGGGCTAAGCGTCCCCCGTCTTTTTTCGAAGGAGCATGGTGCCGTCCCTGCGGAACACGCCGAAGCCGGTGATGATATAGATCAGAGCAAACAGGAGGCTGCAATAGGTGATGGGGGCGTACAGCGCGTAGGCGAACACGGGCACGCCCAGGGTGGTGGCGCAGAAGGCGCCCACGTTGCTCCACGGCACCAGGGGCCCGAAGGCGGTGCCGGAGTCCTCCAGCATACGGGAGAGGTTCTTGCGGTGCAGGTCGTACTTGTCGTACAGGGGACCCAGCACGGGGCCGACCACGGCAAAGGTGACGTAGTAGGCTCCCGTGATGCAGAACAGGAACATGTGCAGCAGGTAGCTGAGCACCATCAGGATACGGCTGTTCTTTGCAAATTTCGTGATGGCCGACAGCAGGACGTCGGTAATCCCAAGGGTCTGGAGCGGCGCGCCAAATACGGCGGCGCCGATGATAAGGCCGATGGAGTCAAACATGCTGGTCGCCCCTCCGCGCTGGACCATGGAGTTGACGATATCCACGCCGGTGTCGCCGGTGAAGCCCTTGTAGAGGGCGGTCAGCGTGGCGGACAGGCTCTCGCCCTGTATGGCCACGGCCAGGATGACGCCCAGGAAAATGCCCACGGCAAAGACGGGCAGGGTGGGCTTCTGGCGGAAAATCAGGAACAGCACCACCAGAGGGGGCAGCAGCAGCAGCGGATTCATATTAAAATTGGCGCTCAGCGTATTCATGATAAGCTGGTACTGCTCGCCGTCCACCGTGCCGCCGCTGAAACGCAGGCCCAGGAAGAAGGCCATGATCAGGCCCACCACCAGGCTTGGCACGGTGGTAAAGAGCATGGACTTAATGTGATCCATAATATCCACGCCCGACATGGCGGGGGCCAGGATGGTGGTATCGGAGAGAGGGGAGAGCTTGTCGCCAAAAATGGCGCCGGTGATGACGCACCCCGCCGTATACGGCAGGGGAATCCCCAGTCCCGTGGACACGCCCATTAGCGCGATGCCGATGGTGCTCATGGTGCCCCAGGAGGTGCCGGTCATGATGGACATGAGCGCGCACAGGAGAATGGTGGCCACCAGGAAGATGGACGGCGGCAGGAATTTCAGGCCATAATACATCATAAAGGGGACGGTGCCGGAGATCATCCAGGAGCCCACCATCAGGCCCACAAAGAGCAGGATCAGAACCGCCACCGAGATACGCTTGACGGTCTCCTTCATATCCTCCTCGATGTCGGCCCACCGGACGCCGAAGGCCATGCCCAGCAATGAGACCAGCATTCCGGCGGAGACAAGGCAGACCACGGGCTTGGCTTTCAGCCCCACGATGCCGAAGAGAACCACGAAGACCGCGATAACCAGGAGCAGGACGCACTGCCACACCTGCAGCGTTTTTTTACCGGTAGATTCCTCCATGTTCCTTTCTTCTCCTTTCCAATCCGTTGTGTTCTAATCCTCGTAGACAACCCAAATAGGGCTTGCCCAGGCCATGGCCTTATCCTTCTGCATCACGCGGGCGTAGTAGTAGGACCAGGTGCCGTTACACACCCCCGAGTTGTCCTCGAAGGTGACGGACAGCTCCCGGCCGCCTTCGCAGGCGCGCCTGCAAATCACGCCGCCGTCCCGGATGATCTCAATGCAGTCCACCTCGCCGGTCCCAATTGCCTTCACCTCCAGCGTCAGGGGGGCGCCGCGCTTGAGCCTCAGCTCCCGGCCCATGGGGGCCCCGTTGAGGCGGAACCAGAGCAGGATCCGCTCCCCCGTGGTGGCGTAGACGCTGCGCTCCCACATGGCGTTGAACACGTGCTCCCTGTCCAGCTCGTCGGTCATCACGCAGGTGAGGCCGCCCCGGTAGCTGCGGTTTTCAAAGACCCAGTAGGTAAACCCGGGCTGGCCGGAGTGGGTGTCGCTGGCCCCGACGAACCCCAGCCTGTGCCCGCGGGCCAGGGCGTCCTGCACGCAGTGCCCCTTGTAATCCGATCCGCCGATGATGGGTCGCTCGCAGCCCTCGCACTCGGAGCTGCCCCAGGAGGAGTAGATCTCAATCAGCCGCTGGAAGTGCTCGTTGTGCAGGGACAGGTTATTGAGCATCACGCTTTTCGCCGTGTGGTGGGGAATGGTGATGGCGCGCAACTGGTGCTCCTCCAGCCGCTTCCAGAGCTGCTCCGGGGTATAGCTGCCCTCGTCACAGCAGCGGAAGAGGGGGGCGTCGTAGTCGGCGTAATAGACGTTGCGGTCGCCGCCGTACTGGGGGCCGGGCGCATCGTTGTGGTACTCGTACCCCAGCAGGGGAACGAACACGCCGGGCTGGTAGAACCTGCGGTTGATCTGCCGGATCTGCTCCCACTCGCCGTCGGTCATATAACAGCTCAGCGCGTCGCGGCAGGTGGCGTCATCGTCCGTATAGCGGCCCGCGCCGGGGTCGGACAGGCAGCAGAAGTCCAGCCCCGCGACCTCCTTGCCGTACTCATAGTAGCCCTCGCCGCTGCCCTGGCCCCACTGGATGGCGGTGTGTCCGTGGATGTCGCCCCAATAGAACTTTGTCCCGGAGGGCTCCGATGTACACAGCGTGGGGTTGCTGAGGGCGCTGAACCCCCTTTGCCCGTCGAGGGCGCGGAGATAGGCGGTACACGGCGCGGACAGCGTAACGGCGGCGTTACGCAGCCCCCCGTCCTCCCGGTCAAACCGCACGCTTCCCAGCTTCTCCTCCCCGCAGTACAGCTCCACCAGGCCCTCGTAATCAAAGGCCAGGTTCTGGAAGCGATCCAGCGCGGCGAGGATCACCTTGAAGGGCTGGCCGGCCACGGTGTTGGAGGGGATAATGACGTTCAGGCGGCAGGCCTCCAGGGGCAGGACGTTGACAAAGGGGACGCTGGAGCAGAGGGAGAACCCGCTGAACGGGGCGGCGCCGTTTCCGTCGGGGTCGACGGCCACATCGAATTGCAGGGGCCCCAGGGTGTTGGGGGCGTACGCCCCGTCGGCGCCGTAGGAGTCGTCCCCGTAGATCAGCCTCACCTGATCCCCGGCGCGCAGCGCCCCGCCGGTCACGCGCACGTACACGTTGGCGCCGGTGTGCTCGGTGTTGTTCTCCTGCTTGGTGCGGGTAAAGCTCTTGCGGTGCCACACATTTTTCCGGAACTCCAAGGACAGGTTCACGCCGGGCTTGTCCGTTTCTGCGCGGACATAGCCGGGCCGGATGGGGAGCTCGGCTTGGGGCGCGGCAAACCCGAAGGGGATACTGAAGCGTATGACGCCGCCGGTCTGGATGGCCTCGCGGCCCACTGTGTAGGTGATGCGGTACGTCTGGTACTGGCCGGCCCGGACAGATGCGGGGGAGACGGTTACGGTACCCAGGGTATCCCTGACCTCCTCCATTCCGCTGCGGCTGACCACGGGTCGGCCATAATACTTGCAGATACGGCTCATAGGCGGACCTCCTCCTTCATTTCGCGGTATTTCGACGGACACCCCATATACCATGCAAGCGCCGTGCCAAGCCGGAGGCGGAGCCGCCGTATCTGGGCGGCGTTGAAATTGCAGCCGTCACAGGGGGGCTTTCCCCGCCCGCGGCGGGGAAAACCGCAAAAATAATGGGATAAACAGGTGAATCATTCACCCGTTTATCCCATTTTCGGGGTTCTCCGCCGTCAGCGGGGGGAGAGGGCCTCCACCCCCTGGGGTGTGATGACCGTGCCCGCCCGGCCGGGGCGCATGTCAATCAGCCCGCGGGCGGCCATCTGGGTTAAAACGCCGCGTATTTCGTTCTCGGTCAGGCAGAGGCCGAACCGCTCCAGCTCCCCGCACAGGCTTCTCCGCCCCAGCCTCCGGCGGCTGCTGCGGGCCTCCAGCAGAATTTGCAGGATGGCCCGCTCGGGCGCATTGGACTGGGCCGGGACGGGGACCGCCGCCTCCCGCATGGAGGCGGGGAGGTCCGCCAGGGAAATCGCGGCCTGGAAGAGGTTCCCGAAGTAATCCACACAGTTAATAAGCTCGCGCACATTGCCGGGCCAGGGGTAGCGGAGCAGGAACCCGGCCGTGGCCGCGTCGACGGTGTAGCAGTAGCTGCGCTGCGTGCGGAAGTAATCCATAAGCAGGGGGATGTCCTGTGCGTGCTCCCGCAGCGGGGAGAGCCGAAGCGGCAGCCCGTTCAGCCGGTAGTAGAGGTCGGGGCGGAATTTGTTCTCCCGCATCAGGGCGGAGGGGCACTTGTTGGTGGCGGCGATGATGCGGCAGTCCGTCCGGATGACCCGGTTGCCGCCCAGGCGGACAATCTCCTTCTCCTGGATGGCCCGCAGCAGCTGTCCCTGGAGGTGCAGCGGGATGTCCCCGATCTCGTCGAGAAAGAGGGTGCCGCCGTCCGCCAGCTCGAATTTGCCCACCTTGCCCTCCTTGAGCGCGCCGGTAAAGGCCCCGCGCTCATAGCCGAAGAGCTCGCTCTCAAGGAGGTTCTGGGGGATGGCCGCGCAGTTGATCGCCACGAAATTCCGATCCTTACGGCTGGAGAGGCTGTGGATCGATTGAGCGGCCACCTCCTTCCCCGTGCCGGTCTCCCCGGTGATGAGCACGGGGACCGAGGACAGGGCGAAGCGCTGGATCATCCTGCGCTGCTCCTGCATGACGGGGCTGTCGCCCACCATGCTCTGCAGGCTGTAGCGCGGGTGGTGGGCGCCGTTGACAATCTGGCTTTTCAAGCTGTTCTGCCTGCGCTCAATCTGGTTGAAATTCTCGGTGAGCAGCAGGGTCCCCACGATCTCGTCGTTGTGCCGCAGCTGATGCACCGAGACGGAGTAATAGTGGCCCTCCGCCTCCAGCAGCTTCCCCTGCACCTCCTGCCGCGCCTGGATAATCCGGGAAAGCGCGGGATCCTGGAAAATGTCATACAGCTTTTTCCCCACGATCTCGCCCTTGCGCTTGCCCAGGCAGACCTCCTCCTCGCCGTTGGTGCGCACGACGTTCATATTCTGGTCCGCGAATATGACGCCCTTTTTGACAATGTCCATAAGCTCGTCCAGCTGCCGCTCCATAAAGCTGGATCGGTCCAGAAGGGACTCCAGGCCGTATTCGCAGACCATGACCGAGCGGAAGTAGCTCTGGATGCGGGGTTCGGTCAGGAGATCCTGGCAGTTCAGCTTTGTGAGCAGCTCGGTAATGGTCAGCGGGGAGAGCTCGCGGTGCCCCAGATCGATGACGCGCTCAATGCTCTTCGGCACAAACTGGGCCTCGCCGTTGGTGATGGCGGTCCTAAGCTTGGGGTAGGAGCGCTTCCCCGGATAAAAAAGGGCGTAATCGATGTGCGTGAGGCCCAGGTTTTGAAAGAGCAGGACCGAATCGGCTGCCATAGCCCGGTTGAGGTTGACATAGAGCACCTTTTTGTCCTCGGTAAACCGGCGCATCGTCTCGTAAGCGGCGCGGCTGATGGTCAACTCGATAATAATGACCTGCGTCCGGCTGCTGAGCTTCTTTGCCACCATGCGGTAGTGGGAGTAGACGTTGAACATGACCGCGTCCAGGTCCAGCACCGAGTTTTGAATGAGCAGTTCATCCAGGGAGCACTCGTAAAAGGTGAACCACTCGCCCAACAGGCGCTCCAGCTTGTCCCGGTAAAAATTGCGTACGGTACTCTGTGTGACGATGCCAATCCGCTTTTTCATCATAATACCTCCCCCGCCGCCGCAGTATCGGTGTATATGGCCCATCATAACACAGACGCGTCCATTTTGCGAACGGTGACTTCTTCCACACCGTTTCAGACAGAAAGCGCCCGCTGAAAAATCAGCGGGCGCTTTTCCTATGTCCCCATGGCGAACACGGTGTCCAGGTTGAGCATAAACGGGTAGTAGACCCCGTTGAGGTTGCTCATGGGCAGCACGTCGTCGGAGATTTGAATATTGAGCACCTCGCGCATAACCCGCTGCCGGGCGGAGATGCGCCCCCACACCGCGGGGTAGAGGCGCATCAGCTCCTCCCGCCCCGCCCGGGAGGCCACCACCACCGCATCCTCGCAGATGGAGGTGCGCACGGGGCAGGAGCCGCTGGCGATGATGTCCGCCTGCAGGAACTCCCCGTCCAGCAGCGTATGTGTGGATTCCGCGGAAAACGCGCTGTTGAGCCACTCCTCCGTGCCGGTGCCGTGGCCCGGGTTGAGCGTAATCCCGTGCTCCTCCCGGCTGATGTTGCGGTAGACCGCCCGGTACATCTCGCTGCATTGGGCCCCCACCCCGGCCGCCTCGTACCAGGCCGCCATGGCGGCGAAATGCTTCTTGTAAAAGGTCTCGTAGTAGGGCCTGAGCTCCTTCTTCCAGGAGTTGAGATCGTAGGCCGCCACCGATATTTTGGAGGTCAGGTTCCCCCGCACGGAGTAGCAGATTCCGCACACGTCCCCCAGGGAGAGGGTCTGTCCGGGCAGCGGGGACTTCAGCCCCAGCTCCACGCTCCTGGGGCCGAAGTTGATCATGGGGTGGACGTTCAGCGGCTCCAGGCCGCCCATGGCGCAGGCGCTGAGTTCAAGCTCGCTGATGCCCGGCTTGAGCCGCCGCAGCATCCGCTGCACCGCCCCGGCGCTCCGGCACCCGGCGTACTCCGCCCAGGCGATCTCCCTGGCCGAGTGGAGGGTGAGCCGGATCCCATCGGGGTAGCCCGTCAGCTCCCGCCCGAAGTTGACCACCTGCTCCCCGGGGCACAGGCTGTACAGGGCGGCGAGGATGTACGCGGGTATGTCGAAGGTGTGGGCGGGGTCCCCCTCGCAGCCGTCCTCAAAGTACTTCATCCCCACCACGCCCACCCTGCGGCCGGGCCTAATCCCGGCCTCCGCCAGCAGCTGGGAGAGGGGCCGCAGCCGCTCTCTGGGCTGCCCCTGGAGGCTGAAATTCTGGTAGAGCATCCGCCGGATAGGGTAGGGCACCTGCTCGCTGTAGGCCAGCCCCTCGTTGCCCGCGATCAGCGTGACGTGCCCCTCCCGGTCCGCCAGGAGGAGGCACTCCTCAAACCGGCAGTCGTAGCTGGTAAAATACTCGATATTGGAGAAGTGCTCCCTGTCCCCGTAGATCAGCACCGTGTCCACATCCCGCTCGCCCATGCGCTCCACCAGCAGGCGCAGGCGGAGCTGGTAGTCCTCCCGCCCCAGCAGCACCGGCTCCGGCCGGTCTATCTGCGTAAACAGGGGATGGCTCTTCACTAGCTTTACTTCCGGCATATCCCGTCTCCTCCCTTTTCTTCCCGTTTCGCCGGCGCGCACTCCAGCGCAAGCAGCTTCTGCCGGACGGTGTCCGCCAGCCCGCAGTCCGTCAGGCGCACCCGGGGGATGACCGCCAGCGCAAACGAGGTCAGCATCATATAGGGCGACGGCCCAGGCATACCGAATTCCTCCAGCGTGCGGCGCAGCAGGGCGGTTTTTTCCGCCACCTCCGCCAGGCCCCTGTCCGACATGAGGCCCGCCACGGGCAGCTCCAGCAGACAGACAATCCGCCCCCCCTCGGCGCAGGCCACCCCGCCGCCGCACGCCGACACGGCGCGCGCCGCCAGGCGCATGTCCCCCGGGTCCACGCCCGCCACAAAGAGGTTGTGCGCGTCGTGGGAGACGGTGGTGGCCACCGCCCCCCTGGCCAGGCCCAGGCCCCACACCGGGGCGAAGGAGCGGTTGCCGTTCACCCCGTGCCGCTCCAGCACCGCGAAGGCCGCGTACCCTTCCCGGGCCCGCAGCTCGGCAAAGCCGTCCCGCACGGCGAACCGCCGGGGCTGCACCTGGGTGACGAAGCAGTCCTCCCGGTCGTAGCAGATGGTGTTCAGCACAACCGCCTCTTCCCGGGAGGGGAAGCGGAAATCGTCCAGGGAGATCTCCCGGCCCAGGCGCACCGTGCCCCGGGCCCCCGAGGGGCGCCGGGGGGGCATGGCGCCGGGGATCAGCGCGCCCCTGCGCGCCACCAGCCTGCCGCCCGAAAAGACCTCCTCCACCTCGAAGCGGGCCAGATCGGGCACCAGCAGGAAATCCGCCAGATTGCCCGGCCTCAGGCCGCCCCGGTCGTGGAGCCGGGCCAGCCGGGCCGCGTTCACCGTGGCGATTTTGACCGCCTCCACCGGCTCCATGCCCTGCCGCACGGCCGCGCGGATCACCTCGTCCATATGCCCCCGCTCCAGCAGGTCGGAGGGCTCCGTATCGTCGGTGCAGAAGGTCACCGTCTCCGGGTAGCCCTGGGCGATGATCACCGGGGCCAGCGCCTCCAGATCCCGGCAGTTGGAGGCATAGCGGCACTCCAGGGCCATGCCCGCGCGCAGCTTCTCCAGGGCCTCGCCGGGGTCGTGGGTCTCGTGGTCGGACTCGCACCCGCTTGCCAGGTAACGGGAGAGCGCCTCCCCCCGCAGGCCGGGCGCGTGCCCCTGGATGAACTTCCCCGACTTTCGGCTCACCTCCAGGATCTGCCGCATCCGGGCCTCCCCGTTCACCACCCCCTGGTAGTCCATGACCTCCCCCAGGCCGATTACCCGGTCATTGTCCAGCATACGGGCGATGGTGAACGCGTCGAAGCACGCGCCGCCGGTCTCCAGGCCCGGCACGGACGGCACGCAGGAGGGGGCCAGCAGGAGCACCCGCAGGGGGAGTCCCGCCGTCTGCTCCAGCATGTACGCGATCCCGTCCAGCCCCATCACGTTGCCGATCTCATGGGGGTCGGCCAGCACCGTAGTGGTGCCGTGGGGCAGCACCGCCTCCGCGAACCCCCGGGGCTCCAGCATACTGCTCTCGATATGCACGTGGGTGTCGATAAGCCCGGGGACGGCGTATTTTCCGCCCCCGTCGTACTCCTTCCGCCCCCGGGGCGGGGCCTCGCCGGGCTGGGTGACGTGGGCGATCCTGTCCCCGTTCACCGCGATGGCGGCGGGATAGACCTCCTTGGTAAAGAGGTTCACGTACCTTACGTTGGCAATCACCAGATCATATATCACCGTTTTTCCTCCTCACGCCAGGCTGACCACGGCGCCCCGCTCCAGGGATTCCCGCGCCGCCAGTGTGGCGCGCAGGGTCTTTACCGCGTCGGAGTAGGTGGATTTCACTCCGGCGGGGTCGTGGGCGCGCACGGCCCCGATAAAGGCCTCCATGGCCAGGCGGTGGCAGACCGGCTCAAACGGCACGCTGCGCCGCCCCTGCCGGGTGATATACTCCGCGCCGGTAAAGAAGCCGTACTCCAGCTTGGCGTCCTCCAGATAGATGTCGAAGCCAATGTCGCCCACCGCCCTGTCCGTGTCTAGGTAGCAGCCCGCCAGCAGCGTGGCGAAGCCGCCGCCGGCAAAGGTGATGAGGGTGGACGAGCAGTCCTCAATATCGCTCCCCTCCAGCGGCGGGTTCAGCCCCCGCCGGCCCACCGAGTAGAAGGACACGGGCTCGCCGAACAGGTAGCGGAACAAATCAAAGATATGGGTGGCCTGCTCCACCAGCTGCCCGCCGGAGCGGGCCTTGAAGCGCCACCAGTTCAAATCCGGCAGGCTGTAGATCCACTTGCCCACCACCAGCCCCGGCCTGCGCCCGGCCAGGCGGGCCTTCACCGCGTCCAGCTCCGGGTTATACCGCCCGTGGTAGCCCACCGAGCAGACGACCCCGGCTTCCGCGATGGCCCTCTCGTTGCGCAGCGCGTCCTCCAGGGACACGGTCACCGGCTTTTCGATGTACATCGCGATTCCGCGCCGGGCTGCCATGATCTCCAGATCGCCGTGCCGGTCCGGCGGAATGCTCACCACCACCGCGTCCAGCCCCCGCTCCTGCTCGAACATGGCGCGGTGGTCGCGGTAGAGGGCGGCCCCCGGCGCGCGCCGGGCCGCGGCGCGCAGCTTCTCCCCGTTCCCGGTGGCCAGCGCCGCCACGCGGACCCCCTCGATCTGTTGGAGGTTGGACAGGTGAAACATGCCGAAGCTCCCGCAGCCCACCATGCCGACTCTGATTTCCCTCATACGTTCCTCCCCGTCTCTCCGTCCAGCACCGGATAGCCGCCCTTGCTGCGCCCCATGGCGGCGCGCATCCGGATCAGCTCCTCCACCTGCCCGCGGTCCAGGGTGTGCGCCTGCCCCGGAAAAAGCCTGCTGTAGAGCAGGATCTTTGCGTAGTACTCCACCGTCTCCATCGTGTAGTAGGCGCTCTCCAGATCCGCCCCCCAGGTGACGACGCCGTGGTTGGCCAGCAGCACGGCGTTGTGCTCCCGCCCGTAGGGGGCCACCGCCTCGGCCAGCGCGTCAGAGCCCGGCGGGGCGTAGTCCACCACCGGCACGTTCCCCAGCAGCACCACCGACTCGGGCAGCAGGGGGGTCTGGATGGGCTGGTGCAGAATGGCCAAAAAGGTGGCGCAGGGCGCGTGGGTATGCACCACGGCGTGGATGTCGGGGTTCTCCCGGTAGAGCGCCAGGTGCATCTTTACCTCGGAAGAGGGCCCCCGCTCCCCCCGCTCCAGCACCGCCCCGTCCCCGGACAGCCTGACCAGCATATCCGGGTCCATGTAGCCCTTGCTCACCCCCGTGGGGGTGGCCAGCACGGAAGCGTCCGGCAGGCGCACGGAGAGGTTGCCGTCGTTGGCGGCCACAAAGCGGTTCTGGTAGACCCGTTTCCCAAATTCGCAGATCGCCTGCGCATCGTTATATTTCATCTAAGACTCTCCCGTCTAAGCCACCCCCACGGTATGCGGATCCGCGCTATGTTGATTTATGTTGTTTTTGTGGTGACACATCAACAAAAAGGTGGTATACTATCTAAAAAAGCGCCGCCACGCCGGCGCGGAAGGACGTTTTCCTATGCTCGCCATTGCAAGACGCAACAAAATCAAGGAGTATATCAATTTTTCCAAGTACGTCTCGGTGGCGGAGCTGGCCGCCGAGTTCAACGTCACCCAGGAGACCATCCGGCGGGATCTCAAGGTCCTGGAGGGGCAGAACGTGCTGATCCGCTCCTACGGCGGGGCCTACAGCCCGGACGGCGTGGAAAACGACGTCAGCGCCGATTTGCGCGAGCACATCCACGTGGACGGCAAGCAGCGCATCGCCGAGCAGTGCTGCGATCTGGTCAGCAGCGGCGACTCCGTGTTCCTGGACGCCTCCACCACCTCCCTGTTCATCGCCGAGCGCCTGAAGGACAAGACCTTCACCGTCATCACCAACTCCCTGAAGATTCTCAACGCCCTGGCGGACATCTCCTCCATCAAGCTGGTGCTGATCGGGGGCGGCCTGGACCGCAACTCCATGTCCTTCCTGGGGGCCTCCACCGCGCGGACGATGGAGCAGTACCACTTCGACCTGTCCATCCTCTCCTGCCGCTCCCTGGACCTCCACCACGGCCTGATGGACTCCAACGAGCAGCAGGCCGAGATCCGCCGCAGGGCCATTGAGCGGGCCAACCGCAGCATTCTTGTGGTGGACTACACCAAGCTCAACCGCACCGCCTTCTGCGACATCGCCCCCCTGGACAGCGTGGACACCCTGGTGGTGGACGCCCGCCTGGACGACGCCTGGCGGGCGTATCTGGACGGCCACGGCGTCCAATACATAGACGGCTAGCCCGCCCCGAACAGCGCGGCGATGCCCTGGGGGAACGGGGGGAACACGGGCCCCTTCTCGGTGATAATCGCCGTGATATACCGGCTGTCCGTCACGTCGAAGGCCGGGTTGTACACCTTCACGCCCGCGGGCGCCATGGGTTTTTCATACCAGGCGTGGGTGACCTCCTCCGGCTTGCGCAGTTCTATCTCTATGTCCGCCCCGCTCTTACAGTTCAGATCGAACGTGGAGCAGGGGGCGCAGACGTAGAATGGGACTGCGTATTCTTTTGCCACGATGGCCAGGGTGGACGTGCCGATCTTGTTGGCGGCGTCCCCGTTGGCGGCCACCCGGTCGCAGCCCACCAGCACCGCGTCCGCCCAGCCTTTTTTCATTACGCTTGAGCACATGCCGTCGCACACCAGCGTCACGTCCACGCCCGCCTCCCGCAGCTCCCACGCCGTCAGCCTGGCCCCCTGGAGCAGGGGCCTGGTCTCGTCGGCGAACACGTGAAAGCGGATCCCCCGCTCCAGCCCCAGGTAGACGGGGGCCAGGGCGGTGCCGTACCGGGCGGTGGCCAGGGTGCCCGCGTTGCAGTGGGTCATCAGGTTCCGGGCGCCCTTGAGCAGGGGCAGCGCGTGCTCCCCGATGCTCCGGCAGATCTCCTCGTCCTCCGCCCGGATGGCCTCCGCCTCCGCCCGCAGGGCCCGCTTCAGCCCGTCCGCGGGCAGCCCGGCGCAGCCCTCCAGGCGGCGCTCCATCCGGTCCAGGGCCCAGAAGAGGTTCACCGCCGTGGGCCGGGCGGAGGCCAAAAAGGCCTTCACCTGCCGGAACTCGGCGCAGAACGCCCCGTAATCCTCCGCCCGGGAGGCGCGCATGCCCAGATAGGCGCCGTAGGCCGCCGCGATGCCGATGGCGGGGGCGCCCCGCACCCGCAGCCGGTAGATCGCCTCCCGGATCTCCTCCTGGGTCGTAAGGGTCAAAAACACCGTCTCGTTGGGCAGCCGCGTCTGATCCAGTATCACAAGGCCCGCCCCGTCCTCCGACAGGCGCACGCTGCAAAGGGACTTCCAATCCATCCCGTTTCCGCTCCTCTCTCCTTCCGGCGCCCGCCTACAGCAGGTCCAGCGCCAGATCCAGCATCTTGTCGGCGGCATCCTCCAGCGCCCCCTCGGGGCAGGCCTGTCCCGCGGCCTCGCTGTGCGCCACCGTCAGCAGGGACAGGGCCCGCGCCTGGAAGCGCCCGGCGCACAGGTAAAGCGCGCTGGTGGACAGATCCGCCGCCAGGGTCCCCCGCCGGGCAAAGGCCTGCGCCATCCCGTCGTCCTCCATGGTCTCCAGGCTCAACACGCTGCCCGCCAGGGGGTCCAGCCCCCGCGCACGCGCCGCCTCATAGGCCCCGTCCAGCAGTTCCCAGTCCGCCGTGGCGGCGAAGATCCGCCCGTCGAAGAGCAGCCGGTTCATGGGCGAGACGGTGTGGGCCGCCTGGGCCAGGACCAGAGCGCCGGGGGCGGCCTCCGGGGCCAGGCCCGCGCAGTAGTCGGCGGAGATCAGGGTGTGCACGCCGTAGGACTCCGCCAGCTCGCTGGCGTAGATGGCCATGGACACCCCGCCCAGGCCCGCCCCCTGGATCGTCACCCGCTTCCCCCGGTACGACCCGGTGTAGGCGGGCATATTGCGCACGTTGCTGACGCAGGCCGCGCCGTCCAGACAGCGCCGGGCGGTGCGGCGGACCAGCGCCGGGTCGGAGGTGAGCAGCACGCGCGGCGCGATCTCACCCGGCCCGGCCGAAATACACATGCTCATTGCGCTCCCTCCCCGTACTGCTTCCACGCCAGCTCCAGCGCGATGCGCATCATATCGCGGAAGGACTTCTCCCGCTCCTCGTGGGTGGTCTCGACGCGGTAGAGGGCGTGGTCGCTGCAGGTGAGGATGGCCAGCGCCCGCACGTCCGGGCGGCGGGAGGCGGCCACATACAGCCCCGCCGCCTCCATCTCCGCGCCCAGCATACCGTAGCGCGCCCACCGCTCGGCGATGCGCGCCTCCTCCTCCGGCTCCCGGTGGAGCAGATCGCCGGTCACCACCGGCCCCACGCGGACCGGGATGGACAGCTCCCCCGCGATCCGCCAGGCCTGCCGGAGCAGGCCGAAGTCGGCCGTGGGGACGAAATCGCAGTCCGGGAACTCCCGGGCCGTGGTGCCCGACTCCATGCTGGCCCCCGTGGCCAGGATCACGTCCCGCAGGTGGGTGTCCGGGTGGTTGGAGCCGCAGGTGCCGATGCGGATCAGGGTCTTTACCCCGTAGTCCTCCATGAGCCGGGTGGCGTAGGCCGTCATGGAGGCCACGCCCATCCCGCTCCCCTGCACCGACACGGGGCGGCCCCGGTACAGCCCGGTAAAGCCGTACATCTCCCGCTCGTCGGAGTATCGCCGGGCCCCCTCCAGGAACTCCCCCGCGATATACTCCGCCCGCAGCGGGTCCCCCGCCAGCAGCGCCACGGGGGCGATCTCCCCCGGCTCGGCGCTCATCAGGCGCTTGGGCAGCAGATTCATTTGCTTTTTCCCCCTTCCCCGGGCCGTCCGCCCAGCTTCTTTTTCGCGGAGTACATGGTCAGCCCCACGATGGTGGCCAGATACGGGATCATCTGGATCAGCTCGCTGGGGATATTGAGGCTGCTGATGGTGTTGGCCACGGCGTCCGCGCCGCCGAAGAGGGCGGAGGAGAGCAGCGTCCCCAGGGGCCGGTTCCCGCCCAGCGCCGCCGCGGCCATGCCGATAAAGCCCCGCCCGGCGGTCATGTTGCGCTGGAACCAGGACACGTAGCCCATGGACATGAACACGCCGCCCATGGAGGCCATCAGCCCGCTCAGGCTCATGGCGAGGTACTTGATCTTCCTGGCGCTGATGCCCACGGACTCCGCCGCCTGCTCGTTCTCCCCCACCATGCGGATGCGCAGGCCCAGCTTGGTGCGGTAGAGCAGAAACCACATGAGCACGGTCATGGCCAGGGCGGCGTAGGTGAGGATGTTGTGCCCCGAGAGCACCTCCCCCAGCAGGGGCACGTCCTTCAAAAAGGGGATGTTCACCGTGGGCAGCACCAGGCTGTTCAGGCCCGTGGACATGCTCTTCTCCCCGCAGACCAGGTAGAGGATGAAGATGGTGCCCCCGCTCATCATCAGGTTGAAGGCCACGCCGCTGAGCACCATGTCGGCCTTGAGGTTGAACGCAGTGTAGGACAGGATGAAGGACAGCAGCATCCCCGCGGCCACCGCCCCCAGAAAGCCGGCCAGCGCGCTCTGGGTCCACGCGCTGAGCAGCACCCCCGTCAGGGCGGAGGTGAGCATGATGCTCTCCACCGCCAGGTTCATCACCCCCGCCTGGGAGGCGATCAGGCCCGCCAGTCCCGCGAAGAGGATGGGGGTGGTCATGCGGATCACGGTCGCCAGAAAGGTGGTGCTGAAAATCAGCTCCAGCATATTCATTCCGCCGCCGCCTCCTTCCCTTCCTCCGCCGTGGCCTCCCGGAGCAGGCGCTTCTTCCGCCAGCCGGACAGGAAGCCCTCCGCCACCACCAGGATGATGACGACGCCCTGGATGATGGACACCACCTCGTTCTGCACGTCGGTCATCCGGCACATAATGTCCGCGCCCACCCGCATGTAGGCCAGGAAGAGCGCGCCCAGCACCACGTATTTCGGATTGTTCCGGGCCAATGTGGCCACGATGATGCCGTCCCAGCCGTAGCCGGGCAGGCCGTTCCACTTGAAGCGGGTGAACATGCCCAGCACCTCGCTGGCCCCGCCCAGCCCGCCGATCAGCCCGGCCACCGCCTGCCCCAGCAGGATGGAGGAGGCGATCTTCATGCCCGCGTAGCGCGCGAACTCGGGGTTTTCGCCCACCATCCGCACCCGGTAGCCGCTGCGGCTGCGGAAGAGGAACACGTAGGCCCCCAGCACGCAGGCGGCGGCCACCACCAGCCCGAAATGGATGCGGGTGCCGGGGATGATCTTTGGCAGCAGGGCCTGGGGCAGGAACTCCAGGGACTGGAGCTCCCCCGACTCGGGGTTGCGCACCAGGGCCCGGATCAGGAAGAGGCCGAAGTAGTACACCACGTAGTTGAGCATCAGGGAGGAGACGATCTCGCTGGCCCCCAGCTTCACCCGCAGTACCGCCGGCACCAGGATGACCGCCATACCCGCCAGCGCGCCCGCGGCCAGGCAGACCAGCGGCAGGATGACCGGGGGCAGGTCCAGCAGCACCGCGCACACGGCGGCCACCGCGCCGCCCAGGAAGAACGCGCCCTCCGAGGCCAGGTTAAAGACCTTGGTGCGCGCGATCAGGCACACCGCCAGGCCCGTAAAGAGCAGGGGCAGCATCGCCTCCACCACGTTCCCCATGCGCCGCACGTTGGTCAGCGGGCCCAGGGCGAAGTACCGGAAGGCCTCCAGCGGCTCCCGGCTGGTGCACAGGATGATGACGAAGGCCAGCACCAGCGCGATGGCGATGGCAATCAGCGTCCGGATCAGGTCAAACCCCGGCTTTTTCAGCTTCATCCGCCCTCTCTCCTTCCTGTTCCTTCATGCCCAGCATGTAGAGCCCCAGCTCCTCCTCCGACAGCGCGGCCACGTCGGTAAAGCAGCCCGTCACCCTGCCCTGGTGCATCACCAGCAGCCGGTCGGACATGCCCAGCACCTCGTTCAGGTCGGAGGAGATCAGCAGGATGGCGCACCCCGCCGCCCGGCTCTCCAGCAGGTGGCGGTGGATGAACTCCACCGCACCCACGTCCACGCCCCGGGTGGGCTGGTTGGCGATGAGCACCTTGGGGCCCACCGACAGCTCCCGGGCCACCACCACCTTTTGTATGTTGCCGCCGGAGAGCATGTCCACCGGCACGTCGGGGGACTTGCACTTGACGGTGTACGCCTCAATCAGCTTCTTCGCCAGGGCGCGGATCTTTTTGAGGCTGAGGAAGCGGCGGCTGCCGATCTCCGGGCTGTCAAAGCGGTTGGCGGCCAGGTTTTCGCTGACCGACGCCTCCGCCGCGATGCCGTAGAGCATCCGGTCCTCCGGGATGTGGGACACGCCCAGATCCCGCAGCTCTTTGGGCGTGCGCCCGCCGCCCGCCTCCCCCAGCACCGTGAAGCTGCCGGAGGTGGGGGCCTTCAGGCCGGTCAGCAGCTCCGCCAGCTCGCTCTGGCCGCTGCCCTCCACGCCCGCCACGCCCAGGATCTCCCCCGCGCGCAGGGTAAAGGAGATGCCCCGCAGCGCGGCGCCCGCGCGCCGGTCCTCGTAGCGCAGCCCGTCCGCCGCCAGCCGCACCTCGCCGGGGGCGCAGGCGGGCTTTACGATCTCCTTCACCACGTCGCGGCCCACCATCAGCCTTGAGATCTCCCGCTGGCTGAGGGACTTCACCTCGTAGGTGCCCATGGTCCGCCCGCCGCGCAGGATCGTCATGCGGTCGCACAGGGCCTCGATCTCGTTGATCTTGTGGGAGATGAAGATCATGGTGTAGCCGTTGTCCCGCAGCCTGCGCAGCTGGTGGAACAGCTCCTCGGTCTCCTGGGGCGTCAGCACCGCCGTGGGCTCGTCCAGGATAATGAGGCGGGAGCCCCGGTAGAGGGTCTTGAGGATCTCCACCTTCTGCTTCTTGCCCACGCTGAGGTTGCGCACCGGCTCCTTGGCGCGCACCTCAAAGCCGTACTGCTCCGCCAGCCGCTCCACCGCCCGGCAGGCCTCCCCGGTGCGGAATATCGGCCCGCGGCCGGGCTCCATCCCCGCCACGATGTTCTCCGCCACGCTCAGCGACTCGGCCAGGTTGAAGTGCTGGTAGACCATGCCGATGCCCAGCTCCACGGCCCGCTTGGGGGAGTCGATCACCGTCTCTCTGCCGTCGTACACGATGGTGCCGACGTCCGGCCGCTCGTTCCCGAAGAGGATCTTCATCAGGGTGGACTTGCCCGCGCCGTTCTCCCCCATCAGCGCGTGGATCTCCCCCCTGCGCACGCTCAGGCTCACGTCGCTGTTGGCCAGCACCCCGTTTCCATAGACCTTGGTGATATGGGACATGCGCAGAAGCTCGTCCGCTCCGCGCTCCTCATTCGCTTCCCGCTGTGTGTTCGGCATGCGCCCCATCTCCTATCCTCGGATTTGATTGGAGGCAGCGCCAGCAGGCGCTGCCTCCGTCAGGCTGCCGCTAGGGGCTGACCGCCTCGATCTTCCCCTTGATCTCGCTGTCGGACAGGCCGTAGGCGGTGTCCACCACGATGTTCCCGTTCAGAATCTCCTGCTCCAGCTCCGCAATCCGGGTGCGGAAGGCCTCGGGCACGTTGGCCTGGTAGTACTCGTTGTCGGCCAGCCCGATGGCCCCCTCCTTGATGCCGAAGGTCTCGCCGGTGCCGAACTGGAGGGTGCCGTCCATGTAGCGCTCCACCGCCAGCATCACCGTGTTGTCCACACGCTTGAGCTGGGAGGTGAGGATCATGTTCGCCTTGTCCGGGTCGTCCTGGAAGAGCAGCGCCTGGTCCGAATCGGTGCCGATGGCGTAGCGCTGCATTTCCTTGGCGGCGTCCAGAATCCCCAGGCCGGACTGGGCGGCCCCGTTGTAAATGATGTCGCAGCCGGACTCGTAGAGCACCTTCGCCATCTCCTTGCCCTTGGCCGCGTCATCAAAGGTGCCCACGTAGGCCACGGGGATCTTTACCTCGGGGTCCACGTAGAGCGCGCCCTGGATGAAGCCCAGCGCGAAGTCGTTGAGCAGGGTGATGTCCACGCCGCCGATCCAGCCCACCTTTTTCTCGGGGTTGGCCTGGGGCATGTCGGAGGAGGTGACCATGGCCGCCAGGGCTCCGGCCAGGAAGGCCCCCTCGTTGCCCTTGTAGTCCATGGAGTAAATATTCGCGTTCTTGCCGTCCGTGTAGTCCATCTGAGTGTCGAAGATGATGTACTTCTGGTCCGGGTGGTTGGCCGCCACCTTCTCCAGCGGCTCCACGGAGCTGAAGGTGCCCACCAGCACGATGTCCCACTCCGTGTCGGACACGTCCTCCAGGGTGGGCTCCATCTTCGTGGTGTCGGTGCCGAACTCGATGACCTTGGTCTTGCAGCCGTAGGCCTCCTCGATCATGCGCAGGCCGTTGGCCGCCGACTCCAGCAGGGACTTGTCGCTGGCCTGCCCGGTCACAAAGACCACGCTGGGCGCGCCCTTCTCCCCGCCGGGCTCCTCCTTGGGCTGCTCCGCCTGCGCCGTGCAGCCCGAGAGCGCCGCCCCGGCGGTCAGCGCCAGCGCCAGTGCGGTTGCAATGAGTTTCTTTTTCATCTGTGATCCACCTTTCCTGCCCCTTTTTTTGTTTTTGTCGGTCTCGATGGTTCAAGTATACCACATTGATGTGTGTTGTCAATTATGTTATGTCTGGTTTTGTTGTTTTCGCTTTTGTTTTGTTTTATCGCCGGCAGTCTAAAAAAGGAGATAAATCGCTCCGTTTTGCTCTTTTTCGACAAGAAAGAATGAAAATACCCAAAAGTACCGCGTACCGTTTTGTAGACAGTCACAACGGCATTTCGCGGGCATGTGCCCAAAAACATAACCGACGGCCCCGCCGGTGGTTTTATTCTGCAAAAAGCAGACGCCCACAACAAGTGTGGGCGTCTGCTTTCATCTCAGCCTGCTTATGATTATGCGCCAAAGCCGGCTCATACATCCGGCTTCATTCGCCGGGCTTAGAGCCGCTCATCCCGGATCATCCAGATCTCATCCTGGAGGGTGCTCAGAAATACCCCGCGCTCCCGGCCCACCGCCACGACCTCCTCCCGGCACACCCGGCCGCAGCTCGTGAGAATGGCGGGCTCCAGCGTAAAGGTCATCCCCTCCAGAAGGGTGGCGTCCACCTCCGGCTCACACCGGGAGGTGCCGGGGGAGAGCACGCCGTCGTGGGCGTGGAAGCCGATCTCATGGCCGAAGCCCCCCGAGCGCTCGGGGTAGCCGTTGCGGACGAAGACCTCGTTGGCGTACCGCAGCAGGTCGCCCGACTTGACCCCCGCCCGCATATGGTCACACAGGGCCTGGTTCACCTCGCCGATGGTGCGGAAGGCGCGCCGCACCTCCTCGGGGGGCTCGGTCTCGCCGGGCCGGAGGGCGTAGAAGGTACGCTGGTTGTCCGAGGACGCCTCGTCCACGATAATCCCGAAGTCCACGTTCACCACGTCTCCCGGCTCGATGAACACGTCGTCCGGCGGGCGCTTGCACAGGTAGGAGGACTTGGCGCCGACGGAGACGAAGGGGTTGCCGTACTTGGGCCAGGAGTAGCCGTAGTGCTTCTCGTCAGCCAGGGACTGGAACAGCCGCTGGACGTCCATGCCGCTCATACCCAGCTTCATCCGAGACCGGGCGGCCTCGTAGATTTTCATGGACTCCTGCACCGCGAAGCGGATTTTCTCCACCTCCTCGGGGCTGCGGTTGGCCCGCAGGTACTTCATCAGCATCTGGGAGGAGATGATCTCGCCGTCGAACCCCGCGCGCCGGAAGGCCTCGGTCAGCACCCGGTAGCCGGTGAGGGACAGGCCGTCGGAGGTGCTGTCCTTCTCGGAGAAGTTGAGGGCGATGGTGCGGGGTTTCTCCTCCCGGATAAGTCCGGCCACGATCTCGCGGATTCCCTCGTACCCGTCGGGATTGACAAAGACCCGGTCAAACAGGCCCATGGCCTCCAGCTCCTCGGACTCCAGCGGCGCGTTGACGGCGTACCGCTTGCCCGCCTTGGTGAAGATAACCGCCACCGGCCCGCTCATCTCAAAGGTGAGCAGATAGCGCAGCATGGGCTCTCCCTTGTGCTGCACG
This sequence comes from Oscillospiraceae bacterium, assembly GCA_022846095.1. Lineage (NCBI taxonomy): Bacteria > Bacillati > Bacillota > Clostridia > Eubacteriales > Oscillospiraceae > Oscillospiraceae bacterium. The sequence continues at coordinate 3,518,237 of AP025583.1, forward strand.
TCCCGGCCCAGCGCGATCCACATATCCACGTTCTGCGCCCGCATCGCCGCGATGCCGCGCTCCATGCGCTGCTTCCGAATCAGCATGTGAAATCCTTCCTCTCCTCTTTTTGTGCCTTCCCGCAGGCCGTAAAGTGTCCGGGGGAAATCTCCTTCAGCTCCATGGAGCTGCATTTACACCCCTCCGCCGCGTAAGGGCAGCGGTTCTGGAAGGAGCATCCCCGGGGCAGGTCGATGGGGCTGGGCATCTCCCCCTCAAGGCGCTTGAACGGCTTTACCCCCTCCACATCCGGGTCGGGGATGGGGATGGCGGAGAGCAGAAACTCCGTGTAGGGGTGGCAGGGGTTGCGGTAGAGCTCCGCCGAGGTGGTCAGCTCCACAATGCGCCCCAGGTACATCACCGCCACCCGGTCCGAGATATACTTGACCATGGACAGGTCGTGGGCCACGAACAGATAGGTCAGGCTGAACTGTTCCCGCAGCTGCTTGAACAGGTTGACCACCTGGGCCTGGATGGATACGTCCAGCGCCGAGATGGGCTCGTCGCAGACGATGAGCTCCGGATCCAGCGCCAGGGCCCGGGCGATGCCCACCCGCTGCCGCTGCCCGCCGGAGAACTCGTGGGGGAAGCGGTTGGCGTGCTCCCGGGAGAGGCCCACCAGCTCCAGCAGCTCGTAGACCCGCTCCTTCCGCCGGGCGGGGGTGTGCATGGCGTGGATGTCCATTCCCTCCGATACGATCTCCCCCACCGTCAGCCGGGGGTCCAGCGAGGAGTACGGGTCCTGGAAGATCATCTGTGCCCTTTTTGTATACGCCTTGCGCCCCGCCCGGTCCAGCGCGCTCAAATCCTGCCCGTCAAAGCGGATGGTGCCGGAGGTGGGGGCGTAAATCTGCTTGATGGTCCGGCCCAATGTGGTTTTGCCGCAGCCGGACTCCCCCACCAGGCCCAGGATCTCCCCCCGGCGGACGTTGAAGCTCACGTCGTCCACCGCCTTGAGTTTGGCCCCGGCGCCCACGTCGAAGTATTTGCACAGGTGCTCCACCTCCAGGATATTGTCGCTATGTCCCATGGTGGCCCTCCTCTCCGCCCGGGATCCGCCCCGCGTCAAACTCCGCCTTGATCGCCGCCGCGCCCTCGTCCCACAGCCAGCACAGCGCGCTGTGCCCTTCCTCCGGCGTATAGGCGGGGGGCATCTCCCGGCCACAGACCTCCATGGCGTACTTACACCTGGGGGCAAAGGGGCAGCCCGCGGGGGGCAGGAGCATGTCCGGGGGCGCCCCCACGATATACTCCAGCGGCTGCCCCCCCTCCGCGTCCAGCCGGGGGACCGCGGCCAGCAGGCTGCGGGTGTAGGGGTGCCCCGGCGCGTGGAAGATGGTGCGCACGTCGCCGCTCTCCACGATCTTGCCGCCGTACATGACCATGACCCGCCGGGCCATCCGGGCCACGATGCCCATGTTGTGGGTGATCAGGATAATGGCCATGCCCAGCTTCTGGTTGAGCTCCCGCAGCGTCTCCAGGATCTGGGCCTGAATGGTCACGTCCAGCGCCGTGGTGGGCTCGTCCGCCACCAGCAGCCTGGGGTGCATGGCGATGGCGATGGCGATCATCACCCGCTGGCGCATCCCGCCCGACAGCTCGTGGGGGTACTGCTCCATCCGCTTCTCAGGGTTGGGGATGCCCGCCTCCCGCAGCAGCTCCACGGCCTGCCGCCGGGCCTCCTTCCTTCCCACCTTCGCGTGGGCCAGGATGCCCTCCACCACCTGCCGCCCGATCTTCACCGTGGGGTTGAGGCTGGTCATGGGATCCTGGAAGATGTAGGCGATCTCCTCGCCCTTGATGCTGCGCAGCTGCTGGAAATTCAGGCAGGTCAGGTCCCTGCCCTTGTAATTGACCTGCCCGCCCTTGATCCGGGCCGGCGGGGCGGGCAGCAGCTTCACCAGGGACTGGGTCATCACGCTCTTCCCGCTGCCCGACTCGCCCACGATGGAGATGATCTCCCCCTCCTCCAGGGTAAAGCTCACGTCCCGCACCGCCTGCACCTCGCCGGCGTATGTGTCGAAGGAGACCGACAGGTGCTCCACCGATAAAATCTGTTCGCCCATTACCGTCTCCTCCTTTTTACCGGCGCAGCTTGGGATCCAGCGCGTCCCGCAGCCCGTCCCCCATAAGCTGGAGGGAGAGCATGGTCAGGCTGATGCAGATGCAGGGCAGCAGCAGTCTGAGGGGATAGGTGTGGATCTGCTTCATACCGATGCTCACCAGCAGGCCCCACGAGGTCTGGGGAGAGCTGATGCCGATGCCGATAAAGCTCAGGAATGCCTCGGAGAAAATTGCCCCGGGGATGGCGAAGGTCATGTTGACGATGATGACCCCCATCATGTTGGGGATCATATGCTTGAGCACCGTGCGCCTGCCCTCGCTGCCCAGGGATTCGGCTGCCAGGACGTAGTCCTCGTTTTTCAGCGCCAGGATCTGCCCCCGCACCAGCCGGGCCATGGAGAGCCAGCCCGTCAGGGTCAGGGCCAGGATCATGGGGAAAATGCCCGCGCCGGTCACCATCATCAGCAGCGTGACCCACACCAGGTAGGGGAAGGCCATCAGAAACTCCACCACCCGCATGATAAAGTCGTCCACCCGGCCCCCCACAAAGCCGGCGACGCTGCCCACCAGGATGCCGATGCCCCCCTGGAGCAGCGCGGCCACCACGCCGATGATGATGGAGACCTGCCCGCCCTTCCACACGCGGGCCCACATGTCGCGCCCCAGCTCGTCGGTGCCGAACCAGTGCGCGGCGGAGGGGCCCAGGTTGGCCGCTGCCAAATCCGCCCGGTCGTACTGGTAGCCCGAGAAGACGGGGCCGAGAAATGCCAGCAGCATAAAGACGATAAGGATCAGAACCCCCGCCACCGCCGCCGGGTTCTTCTTAAAGCGGCGTACGGCGTCCTGCAGGTAGGTCATGCCGGGCCGGCCCAGCCGCTCCGCCTCCTCCGGCCGCGCGCCCACGTAGGCAAAGGAGCGCGTGGGCCGCGCCGCGCCGGATTCATCCCGCTTCTTCTTCATATCCATACGCATCACTCCAAGCTGATCCGCGGGTCGACCACTGCGTAGACGACGTCCACCAGCAGGTTCATCACCACCAGCACGGCGGCGAAGAAGATGGTCAGGCCGGTAATCAGCGTATAGTCGAGGTTTTGTACCGAGGTGACGTACTGCCGGCCCAGGCCGGGGATGGCGAACACGTTTTCCACCACAAAGGTGCCGGTGATGGTAGTGGCCACCATGGGCCCCAGCAGGGTGACGATGGGCAGCAGGGCGTTGCGCAGCTGGTGGACCAGCACGATACGGAACCTGGACAGCCCCTTGGCGTCGGCGGTCTTCACGAAGTCGGAGGAGAGCACCTCTAGCATACTGGTGCGGGTGTATTTCGCGATGGAGGCCAGCATGCTCAGCCCCAGGGCGAAGGTGGGCAGGATGGTGTGCAGGACGCTGTCGTACTCGGCCACAGGGAACCAGTGGAGCTTGACCGCGAACACGTACTGCACGAAAAACCCCACGATGAACGACGGCACCGAGGTGCCTATGATGGCGATGACCATCGTGACGGTATCCATGGCCCTCCCCCGCCGGTAGGCCGAGATGATGCCCAGCAGCAGCCCCATGACCAGCGCGAACACGATGGCCCGCATGCCCAGATCCAGCGAGTAGGGGAAGGAGTTTGCGATGATGCTGTTGACGCTGATGGCCCGCAGCTTGTAGGACACGCCCAGATCCCCGTGGAGCAGGTTCTTCATATAGATCAAATACTGTTCGTAGACCGGCTTGTCCAGGCCGTAATAGGCGTAGATGGCCTCCTTGTTTCCCGCCTGCATCTTCTCGCTGGTGAAGGGGCTGCCGGGGATTAGCTTGACCATAAAGAAGGAGACCGTGACCAGCAGGAAGATCATGACCGCGGAGACCACCACCCGCTTTGCGATATACTTTAGCATTTTCATATCGGAGCTCCCGTCCTTGAAGTGGACATCCCGTCAGAAATAGAACGGGTGCGGCCGCCCGGGTTTCCGGGCGGCCGCACCCAACTCCCGTCTGTTACGCAAGGGTGGCGTATCTGAAGTCAAAGCGCGCGCCGAAGCTGCTGACCGAGACGCCGGAGATCATCCCGCCGTTGATGACGTAGGCGCCGCGGGCCATATAAAGAGGGATGATGGGCGCTTCGGTGAGGAGGATCTTCTCCGCCTCAAAGAACATATCGTCGCGCGTCTTGGGGTCGGACTGGGCGTTGGCCTGGGTGATCAGGTTGTAGTAGTCCTCGCCCACCCAGCCGGTCTTGTTCCAGCCGCCGCGGCTGTCCCACATGTCCAGATAAGTAAAGGGGTCGTCGTAGTCCGGGCCCCAGCCGGAGCGGCAGATGTCGTAGGGCGCGCTGTAGAGGTTCTCCCAGTACTGGGCGAACTCCAGCTGGCGCACCGTGATGTCGATGCCCAGGACGGTTTTCCAGGTGTTCTGGAAGTACTCCGACAGGGTACGCTGCAGCTCGCCGGACTGGGTGAAGAAGTCGAAGGTGGGCATGTCCGCGGGGGAGGCGTAGCCCAGGCGCTCGCAGACCCCCTGGATCAGCGCCTTGGCGGCCTCGGGGTCGGCCTTCGTCTTGTGGTAGACGTCGGTCACGTCGTAGGTGTCGCCCCATTTGCCGCCCATGCCGTCGGAGATGACCGGATTGATGACGCCGGTGGACGGGGTGTAGGTGGGGAACATGGCGTCCACCAGGGCCTGGCGGTCAATTGCCAGGGACAGCGCCATCACGAAGTCGTGATCCTGGGTGATGGCGGCCGCCTCGGGGCTGGTGCCCTTGTGGCTGAGCACCAGGAACTGCACGCCGCCGGCGTTGTAGTAGCTGAAGCCGGGGTAGCTCTCCATGCTGGGCACCATGGCGGGCTCCAGAATATCCATGAACGCGATCTCGCCGGTGTCGTACATGTTCTTCATGGTGTTCTGGTCGGCCACCAGCACCAGGTCGATCTGCTGGATCGAGACGGCGTCCGCGTTCCAGTAGTCGGGGTTTTTCTCAAAGACCATGCGGTCGTTGTGGATCCAATCCTTCAGGATGTAGGGGCCGTTGCCCACGAACTTGTCCGCGCCCGACCCGTAGGCGTTGCCCAGCGCGTCGGCCAGGTCGTTGCGGATGGGGTACATGGGCGTGGAGGCGAAGAGGCTTGTCATAAAGGGATAGGCGGACTCCAGCGTGACCTCCAGGGTCTTGTCGTCAATCACCTTGCAGCCCAGCTCGGAGGCGTCCATGGTCCCCTCGCTGATGGGGGCGGCGTTCTTGATGGGGAAGATGAGATAGGCCAAATCCATGGCGTCCTGCCGGGTCAGCATGCGCACGTAGGTGTCGGCAAAATCCTGGGCCGTGACGGGCTGCCCGTCCTGCCACTTGGCGTCCCTCAGGTGGAAGGTATATACCGTGCCGTCCTCGGAGATCTCGTAGCGCTCCGCCATGCCGGGCACCACCTTGCCGTCCACGATGTTCAGCAGGCCCTCCAGAGCCAGCATGAGGGCGGTGGAGGTATTGGAGTCGTTGCCCACGTGGGGATCCAGAGAGATGGGCTCCGTGCTCATGCCTACCTTCAAAACAGCGGCGGAGGCGCCGGCGCTGGGCGCGGGAGCGCCGCTCTCCGGGGCGGGGGCCTGCGTGCCTGGGGCGGGGGTGGTCTTCGCCGCGCCCGGAGGAGAGCAGGCGGCCAGCATGGACACAAGCATAACAGCGGCCAGAGCGGCCGTCAGGATCCGTTTCATTTCTAATCCTCCTTCTTCACACGGGGAAGCGTCTGCCTCCCCCTATGTCCTACCCATGGGAACCGCCCAGGACCAACTCCGTCTCCAGAATGATCCGCTCGTTTCCCTCCATCCCGCTGAGCTTGCGCATCAGCATCTCGGCCGCCACGTAGCCCATCTGGTGGCTGCGCTGCCGGACCGAGGTGACCGGGGGGCTGAGAAAGCCCATCCAGTCGAAGTAGTCGTACCCGATAATAGCCGTCTGCCCAGGGATGGCAACCCCCTGGCGGTTCAGCTCCCGCATGGCGCCCATGGTAAGTACGTTGTCCGCCACGAAGATGGCGTCCGCCTTTTGCTCCAGAAGCCTGCGCACGCACGCCTCCCCGTCCTCCACCGAGAAGTGCTCGGCCATGGCCGCCAGGCCCTCGTCATAGGCCAGCCCCGCGGCCTCCAGGGCGTTGCGGTAGCCCTCAAACCGCTCGCTGCCGGAGGAGACGCTGAGCGCGCCGCCCACGAAGCCCACCCGCCTGCGGCCCGACCCGATGAGCCGGGACACCGCGTCGAAGGCGCCCCCCTCGTTGTCCGAGCCCACGAAGCTGTAGCCGCCGCCGTCCACCTTGCGGTCGGCCAGCACGAAGGGGATTTCCATCTCCCGCAGCACGTCCAGTTGCCTGGCGTTCTTGGAGGAGGGGACGAAGATAACCCCGTCCACCCACTGCTTCTTGCACACCTCCACGGCGCTGAGGCTGCGCTCCCCTCCGCTGGTCCCGCCGTAGGTGGCGACGATCACGTTGTAGTCGGTTTCGCGGAGCTTTTTATGGATGCCCAGCAGCATGTCCATGTAGAAGAAGTTGGCGTTGCGGTTGGCCTCGTCGGTGGGGATGATCAGCGCCACCGTGTTGGAGCGCTGGGTGCGGAGCATCCGGGCCGCCAGATTGGGCCGGTAGCCGATCTTGCCGGCCGCCTCCAGAACCTTCTGCTTGCTCTCCTCCGAGGTCACCCTCGTGTCGTTCAGCACGTTGGACACCGTGGAGATGGACAGGCCCGTCATGGCGGCGATTTTCCTGATGCTCATATTACCCACTCCTGTACTGGTTTTTTGCCATTATACCCCCCCTGCCAACCAGTTTACAATATTATCCCACAACTTTGGATAACCTTCCCACTGGCACATGGCCGCGGGCGCCCAATGGGGCGCGCAGTCGGTGGTGTAGGCCATGACCCGGCCCCGGCCCCACTCCCCCACGGCGATGATGGGGTCCCCCTCCCAGGCGACCAGCACCCGGGCGTCCGGCTTGGCCATGGTCTTGTTGTAGCCCAGGATATAGGGCCACTGCTCCGGCAGCCCCGCCAGCACCGGATGGCTGTCCGGCACGCAGCGCAGGTCGGCCCCCTCCGGCAGCTCCATGCGGTCGTCCCCGCCCAGCAGGGAGACGGGCAGCATCCGTTCCAGGACCGAGTCCTTCCACTTGCCCTTGCCCTCCATGCCGCCGTAAGTCATGTAGCCGCCGATCATGCAGAAGCCGCCGCCCTGCTCCACGTATTCCCGGGTCAGCTTCAGCAGGTTGACCGAGCGCACCCCCTGCTTCACCACCTCGGGCAACAGCAGAAAGGTGTTGGTGCCCACGTCGCTGAACAGCACCACGTCGTACCGCGACAGCTCCTCCAGCGTGCGGGGGAAATCCCGGGACACCCGGTGGCACGGGATATGCGTGACCCGGTGCCCCGCCCCCTCCAGTGTTCCGACGATGACGCCGGCCGCCTCCCCGTAGTTGGTCTCGGAAAAATGGTCCACGCCCTTATACTCGGTCACCGTGGCGATGCAGGACTCCCCCACCAGCAGGATCGACAGCCCCTTGTCCATTGTTGACTCGCTCCTCTCATTGTTGCGGCCGTTAAGTTTAGCAGCATATATAAAACGTTTTATATTCTTGGTGTAAAAAAAGCAGAAATCACATACCGGCAACGCCCAGGGTGATTTTTGCGTGTTTTTTCACAAGTCCTTCAATTTTCTGCGGTAAGTTTTTATCTACTTTTTGCTTTCACCCACATTCTACCGTCCTCACGGCGGAATGTCAATGCTTTTTCCCACTTTTACGCCAACCGCCATTTGCCCGCTTTTTTAATAAGGTAAGACATATTTTTATCTAATTCGACTATTTTTTCGCTTTTTCTATCAGCACCTATTTTACATATTGACCATTCTTCCCATTTCTGCTACGATCGGCTTACTAAAACGTTTTTTGTTTGGAGGTTGTGTTATGGAATATACACCCCCCAGGCTCCTGGTCGTGGGCAGCCTGGTCATGGATCTGATTACCACCACCGGCAGAATTCCAAACGCCGGGGAGACGGTCATCGGCCTGGAGTTCTCCACCGCCCCCGGCGGGAAAGGCGCCAACCAGGCCCTCCAGGCGGCCAGGCTGGGCGCACAGGTCACCATGGTGGGCAAGGTGGGGGACGACGGCTTTGGCGAGGCGCTTACCGGCTCCCTGGCCCAGGCCGGGGTGGACGTGCGCCACGTCCTGCGGGCGGAGGGGGTCTCCTCCGCCGTGGGCAACGTCCAGCTGCTGGTGGAGGGGGGGCGCACCCGGAACAACCGCATCATCGTGGCCCCCGGCGCCAACCACCGCCTTACCCCCGGCGACGTGGCCTTTCTGGAGGAGGGCGTGGCGGAGTTCGACATGGTGCTCCTCCAGCTGGAAATCCCCACCCCCGTCAACGAGCAGGTGGCGCGCTGGGCGGCCGCCAAGGGGGTGCCCGTTATGCTCAATCCCGCCCCCTCGGCGCCCCTCCCCCCCTCCCTGCTGAAGCACCTCGCCTATCTCTCCCCCAACGAGCATGAGGCCGCGGATCTGGCGGGAATGCCCCTGTGCGGCCCCGACGGCCGGGTGGAGCCCGCCCGGCTGGACGCCGCCCTGCGCTCCCTCCACGGCGGGGGCGCCGCCAATGTGATCATCACCCTGGGCGCGCAGGGGAGCGTGCTCTCCACGCCGGAGGGCCGTGTGGCCATGCCCTGCGTCCCCGGCATCCGAGCCGTGGATCCCACGGCGGCGGGGGACTCCTTCCTGGGGGCCTTCTGCACCGCGGCGGCCGCCGGGCTGGCCCACCCCGACGCCCTGGCCCTGGCCACCTACACCGCCGCGCTCACAGTCTCCGCCATGGGGGCCCAGCCCAGCCTGCCCCGGCTCGCCCAGGTGCTGGCCCTGATGGAGGCGCGGGGCTGCGGCCAGGATATGATAGGCCGTATACAGGCCAGATTGGGAGGAAACCGCCATGAATAACCCGGAACGCGCCGCTTTTCTGGCCTACCAGGCCTCCGCCGGGCAGGAGCTGTCCCGGTTCCTGGGGGAGATGGACTACGGCCGCTATGAGCAGGCCGCCCGCCTTATCCGCGCCGCCATGCAGTCCGGCGGGCGGCTGCACGTCACCGGCATCGGCAAGCCCGGACACGTGGCCGCCTATGCGGCCTCCCTCTTCTCCTCCACCGGCACCCCCGCCTACTTCCTCCACGGCACCGAGGCGGTCCACGGCTCCTGCGGGCAGCTGGTGCCCGGGGACGTGGTCATCTGCATCTCCAACAGCGGGGAGACGGCGGAGCTGCTGGCCACCCTCGCCGCCGTGCGGCGCAACGGCTGCAGGATCATCGGCGTCACCGGCGGGCCGGGCTCCACGCTGGAGCGGGAGAGCGATCTGTGCCTTATCGCCCGGGTGGAGGAGGAGGGCGGGCCTCTGAACCGGGCCCCCCGCAATTCCGTGGCCGCGGAGCTGCTGTGCCTGGCCGCGCTGAGCGCCATGCTCCAGGCCATGGCCGGCCTGACCCCCCAGCAGTATGTCCTCCGCCACCCCGGCGGCGCGCTGGGCGCCCTGCGCGCGCATGAGCGCCAGCCCGGCGCCTCTTAGTTTAAGCCACCATGTACTGGGAAAAGCTCCACTGCGGCTTACACAGAGGCCCCGGGACTGCGTACAGCAGTCCCGGGGCCTTTCTCGCCGACTTGCCAGCGGGCGCTTCCATGCTATTGTTAGTTTACAGAGCCATATCAAACGAATAGAACAGGTCGTACAGCTTGGCGTACTGCGCGTCGGTGCAGTGCTCGGAGTAGCCCAGCTCAACCATGTAGTAGTTTGTGGAATTCTCCACCCAGTGGCACCTGCCCGCGTAGGCCACGCCGTCCACCTCGTAGGTGTAGTCGATGGCGTAGCTGACCAGGCCACGGGCCAGGCTCAGGTAGATGTCCTTCTCTATGGTGCCGTCCAAATCCTCGGAGATGTAGCTGTGGTAGAGGTTCGCCACGTTCTCGGAGGTGAGGCCCTCCAGCTCGTGCTTATCGAAGGTCACCACCTCGAAGAGGGCGGTTCCGCCGTCCAGCCGGCAGCTAAAGCCGCTGCTCCCGCCCTCGAAGATGTCGTTGGCGTCCACCACCCAGCCCGCGTTCTGGGGTACGCACACCTGGAAGTTGCCGTTGGCGGAGGTGACCACCTCGCCGGGGGCGTGGGTGGTCAGGGAGAAGGACTTGCGGCTGGACGGGACGGCCACGCGGTTGATAATCGCGGCCGCCTCCGCCCGGGTAATCGGGCTGTCGGGCTGGAAGGATCCCGCGGCGTTGCCGGTCAGCACGCCGGCGTTGTACATCTGATAGATGTAATTGGCATAGTGGGTCTGAAAGGTCACGTCCGGGATCCAGGCCACACGGTTGATGCGCGCGAATTCCCTGGCCGGGAGGGTGAAGGACAGCAGGCCGGCTAAGTCCGCCCGGGTGGCCGTCATGCTGTAGTCCAGATACTCGCCGTCGTAGGTAATCCCCTCCTGCACGGCGTAGCGCACCGCGTTTTCATACCAAGGGCTGCCGCCGGGGACAAACGCGTCCCCGTTGTAGATCGCCGCCACCTTGGCCGCCATGGTAATCGCCTCAGCCAGGGTGATGTTGCCCGTGGGGTCGAAGTAGCCGCCCGCCTTGCCGTTGATGATGCCCAGCTCGTATGCCTTGCGCACGTCGGCGGCGTACCACGCGCTGGCGTCCACGTCGGGGAAGCCCGTATACTCCGCCACCTTCTTAAAATTCCCCATGCCGCTCGTCGTGCCGTAGGCGGGGCCGGACAGCGTCAACACAAGGGCCAGCACTGCCGCCAGGGCGGCCAGGCGCCGGGAATATACCTTTCTGGTCATAATAAAACCTCCATCTTCTTCCTGTTACTAGCGGCTCAAATCTGCGGGGCCGTCAGCCCACAAACTCCCCGCCGCTCCACTGCCCGTCGTAGACGGTGCCGTCGCTGAACCACATTTTCCCGTAGCCGCTCTTGAGGCCGTTCTTGAAGTTGCCGTCGTAAGCTCCGTCCACGGCGCTGCGCCACTGGCCGTAGCCCTGGATGAGGCCGTTGGACCAGCTGGCCGACCAGAGCGTATCCCCATAGTCCCAGCGGTCGTTGCTCTCGGTCATGGTCATGGTGCCCTCGCCGTCCGGCTTGCCGTTCTTCCACTGGCCGGTATAGGTGCCGGAGACGGAGAACAGGCTCGTCGTAAAGGTAAAGGGCTCGTTGGTCACCTGTTCCACGGCGGGGGTCGGCGTCGGGGCAGGTGTGGGCGTGGGGGTTGGCTTGGGCGTCGGAGTAGGTGTGGGCCTGGGGGTCGGAGTTGCGGTGGGCTTTGGCGTCGGGGTCGGCGCCGGCGTTGGGGTAGGGGTAGGGGTAGGCGTTGGGGTAGGCGTCGGCGTTGGGGCGGGAGTGGCCGTGGGCTCCGGCGTGGGCGCGGGGGTGGGGCTGGACGTGGGCTCCGGCGCCGGGGCGGCGGTGGGTGTGGGCGCCGCCGGCGTCCCCTTCTGCGCCGCCCCGGACGGGAGGGGCGCAGGTGTGGGCGCAGGTGTCCGGGCCGTCTCCACAGGCGAGACCGTGACCGGCGCGGGGGCGGGGCCCGCCGCCTGGGACTTGTCCCTGTGGCTCAGGGCGAACACGCCCACCCCGATTAGCACCACGGCCAGGCACGCCGCCGCAATCAGCAGCGGGCGCCTGCCGCCTCCCCTGCCGCCCGGCGGGGATGCCCCGCCGGAGGGCGGAGACGGGGGCGGAGAGGAAGAAGCCGCGCTGTAGGTCTGCTCCTGCCTGGCTGAAAAGGCCGTCCCGGATCCGGCGGGCTGCTCCGGTGCGCCCCCCGTCCCGCCCGCGGACACGGGGCCCGTATACACGGGCTGTTCCGCCTCCGGCGTGCCCGTGGGGCGTCCCGAGGTAAACGCGGCCCGCCCCTGGGAGGGGGAGGAGCCGGCAAAGGCCGGCCCCGGCGCGCCGGATACGCCGCCCAAGGGCGGGTCGGCCTCGTCCAGCGCGGGCCGCACGGCGTCCAGGAAGGCGTCCATACTCTGGAAGCGGTCCTCGGGCCGCACCTCCAGCCCCTTGAGGATGGCGTCCTCCAGCGCGGGCGGGATACGGACGCCCCGCGTGGAGGGGGGCACCAGATTGTCCTCGTCCATCCGCTCCAGGGAGTCCGGGGGCAGGTAGCCCGTAATTGCGGCATAAAAGCAGGCGGCCAGGGAGTACACGTCGGTGTAGGGCCCCTGTCGGCCCCTTCTGGTGTACTGCTCCTTGGGGGCATAACCGGGCTTGAGGATCACGTCCAGGCTGCGGCTCTTGTCCCCCAGGCTGTAGCGGGCGGAGCCGAAGTCCAGCAGCTTTACCACGCCGCCGCCGGTGATGTAAATGTTGTCGGGGGTCACGTCCCGGTGGATGATGCCCTCCCTGTGGACGGCGGAGAGACCCTCCATCACCGGGATCAGGATGCGCAGGCACTCCCCGTAGCCGATGCGCCCGCCCTTGTTTTTGATGTAGCTCTTAAAGCTGATGCCCTCAATGTAGTCCATGACGAAGTAGGCGGTGCCGTTTTCGTTGAAGTAGGAGCGCACGCCCACGATGTTGGGGTTGCCGATGAATTTGGCCAGCACCCGCGCCTCGTCCAGGAAGCGGTCCATGCCGTAGTCAAAGCTCTCCCGCTTGTCGCCGGAGTAGAGGGTCACAGGCACCGCGCCCGGCAGGCGGGTGCCGATGCCGTCGGGCATGAACTCCTTGATGGCCACCTTGACGTTGAGCGTCCGGTCCAGGGCCAGGTAGGTGATGCCGAAGCCGCCCTGGCCCAGCACGCGGCCCACAATGTACTGCCCGCCCAGGATGCTGCCCATGGCCAGGGCGAAGGGGTACTTCTCCCGCTCGCCCGCCGGGTCAAAGCCGCAGAAGGGGCAGGGGCCCTCCTGCTCCCGCCGCTCGTGGAAGCAGTTAAAACAGTAATTCAGTTCCATACCGCACCTCCCTACAGGCTCACACGGAACAGGTTCGCCCGGGAGGCCAGGTAGAATTCATCGCCTGAGCGCAGGGCCATGGGCTGGCCCTGGGGCACCCGGACACCCGTGCCCAGGAAGGTGCCGTAGGACGAGCCCAGGTCATAGAGCACGAACATCTGGGTCTGGGGGTTGAACTGGAGCTTGCAGTGGTTCCGGCTGATACCCTGGGCCTGCTCCGGGAAGGTGAAGTCGCAGGATGCCTGATCCCGGCCCAGCAGCACGCCCTGGGCACTCACGGGGAAGGCCCGGCCGGCGAATTGTCCGGCCACGCCGATTAGCTGCGGATTGAGGCGCGTACCACCACTCCCTTTCACACTCTGCGCCTGGGGGGCCGCCCCGGCCTGTGGGGCTGACCCAGCCTGGGGGGCTGACCCAGCCTGGGGGGCCGCCGTACGGGCGGCCACGAAGGTCTTGGCAAGGCGGTCGTGGAGGGCCCTGCCCTGAGCGTCAAAGAGCCCGATGAGGAAGCCGATGCCCAGGATGAGGGCGGACAGACAGCGGCAGAGGGAGCGCAGGAATGCCTGCCCGAAGTCCAGAGGCATTCCTGCCTCGTCCACCACGATCAGCCCGCAGATCCGCTTGCCCGGGGAGGCGCCCAGGGAGCTGCCCTCACACAGCCCGTAGTAGAGGAACGTGCCGAAGGGCAGCAGCAGCCAGTAGAGGTAGAGCGACACCCACGCCAGCAGCCCGAAAGCGAGGTTCAGGAACAGCGCGTCGAGGAAAAAAGCCCCGACGCGGGCCCCCATGGAGCCCTTTTGGGTATACATCGGCACACCTCCTAAAATTTCAGCGTAAAGCGCACCGGCCCGATGGAGATCTCGTCCCCGCTGCGCAGGCGGTTGGCCCCGTGCAGGCGCATACCGCCCAGGGCGGTGCCGCCGGAGGAGCCAAGATCCTCGACGTAGACCACGTGCTCCCGCAGGAAGATGCGGGTATTGCGGGCGTCCACCTCCCGGTTTTTCCACGGGATGTCGCACCCCCGGCCCCGGCCCACAATGAGCTCCCCGGACAGGTAGAACTCCCGCTGGGCCGTGGCGCAGGTCCCGGAGAGGACCTCCAGCTTCATAAACACCGCGTTGGGCGAGGGGGCCCGCCCGGTCTTCCCCCTCCTTTGGCGCAGAAGGAGCACGGCGGCCAGGACGGCCGCCACCAGCGCCGCGCCGCCCACAGCGAAAGCCCAGACGGGCACGCCGCCCGGCGCGCGGGGGGGCTCCCCGCTCTCGGGCGCGGGGGACGCTGTGACGGGCTGCAGGCTCTCACCGGGCGGGGGACTCTCCCCGGGTATAAGGCCCTCCGCGGGTGGCTCCGCCGCTGTGGGCGGGGCGGCGGGTTCCCCGTCCGGTGTGGGCGCGGGGGGCTGCGTCTCCTGTGCTCCGCCAGGCGCGTCCAGTGTGGGAATGTCCTCCCGGGCCACTTGGTATAAGAGCGCGTCCGGTGTGGAAAAGACCAGCTGGGCGGCGATTGGCTGGCCGTCCATTTTGTGCAGGGAGAGCGTGAAGGAGAGGGCGCACAGGCCGTTCACGTAGCCCATGATCTCCCCGGCCGGCCCTTCGGCCTCGCCGCCGCGCTCCAGCACCGTGTGCCTGCCGCTTGTGGCGCGGGCGAAGGAGCCCAGCACCTTGAGGGCCTCCTCGGACTCCGCCTGGGACGAGGCCAGCCCCAGCGTATGGATCAGCACCGGCGCGGCGGCGGAGATGCGCCCGGCTACCTCCAGCTGGGTGGGGCCGTTCTTATCCACCTCTATGCCGTCTGTGACGATCACCAGGTTGACCAGCTCCCCTTCCGCCCGCGTCCGGGCGTCCAGGAAGTCCAGCGCGTCCATCAGGCCCCGGTAGAGCGAGGTCTGGTTCGCCCCGTAGGACAGTCCCTTCACCGCCTGCAAAAAGACGTCGGCGTCCGCGGTGTAGTCCTGCACCAGCCGGAACCCCTCCCCGAAGGCGGCCACGGCCCAGGCGGCGCCCTCCCCCGCACCCTCGGACAGGGCGGCGGCGAACCGCTCCACACCGCCCTGAAACGCCGGCATGGAGGTGGAGGTGTCGATCAGCAGCAGCCAGGAGACCGGCCCGGCCCGCTCGGCCATCGGCGCGGGGCCGGGCGGATCCGCCGGGTAGGCCGGCTCGCCGCCGACGCGGGCCTCCGCCCGAAGGCCCTCCGGCCACGTCTCTTCGGGCAGGGTCAGCCAGGTGTACAGCCGGTTCCCCTGGCAGAAGGCCGCCACGGCCTCCGCCTGCCCCGCGGCGGAGGCCGGCGCCGCCGCGCCTGCCAGCAGACAGAGCGTGCAGAGCAGCCCCAAGAGCCTTTTCATTGGAATTCCTCCTCTCACGCGCCGCCTCAGCCGGTAAAGACGGCCAGCAGCGTCAGGTTGTCGCTGCCCGCCCCCATGCGGGGCAGCAGGCGCAGCAGCATGAGCTCGGCCCAGTCCCTGGCCGTGTCCGCCTTCAGGCAGTCCGCCAGGATCTCCTCGTCGTACAAGTACTCCCAAAAGCCGTCCGTACACAGCAGGAACGCGTCGCCGGGGGACACCCCCTCCCCGAAGCTGCCCGGGACGGAGCCCGTCTCGGGGATGCAGCGGTCCTTGTCCCCCAGCACCCGCAGCAGGCTGGAGCGGTCCTCGTCAAAATTCATCTCGCGGCGGCGGATCTCCCCCGCCAGGAACTTTTTGAAGGTCACTGAGTGGTCCTGGGTGGCGTGGACCAGCCGCCCTCCCGTCACGCAGTACAGCCGGGAGTCCCCCACGTGGGCCCAGGCCGCCGCACCGTCCGCCAGACGGAGCACCACGGCGGTGCTCTTGCCTCCCCGTGCCGCCAGCAGGGCCTCGTTGGCCCGCAGCAGTGCCTCCCCCAGATCCGCGGCGGGATCACTCTCAGCGGACGCCTCCCCGGGGCCCGCTTCCCCGGGGCCCGCCTCCGGCGGCGCCGGGCACACAGGCGCCGCCATCAGAGTGCGCACGCACAGCGCCGACGCCTCCGCGCCGCCCCGGTGCCCCCCCAGGCCGTCCGCCACGGCGAAGAGGCCGCAGCCGTCCTCAATCCGGTAGTCGGCGCAGTCCTCGTTTTCCCCGCGCCCGCCCCGGTTGGTGTAGAGATACGCATCCAAAACCATGGGCTCACTCCAAATCCACGTAGAGTACGTTGTCCTGGCCGCCCAGGTAGAAGGAATCCCGCGGCTTCAGGGTATAGGGCACGCCGGGGGCCAGCTTTCGTCCGTCCGCCAGGAAGGTGCCGTAGGTGGACTTCAAGTCCGTGAGGACAAAGGTGTCCGTCCCCCCGTCCCAGGCCACCGAGCAGTGGCGGGCGCTGACCCCCGCGGTCCCCTCCCGGAACACGATCCGGCAGGCGGCCACGTCCCGCCCGATCAGCACGGCCTGGGCGCCCACGGGCACCTTCATGCCGTTGTGCTGGGCCGACATGGAGCGCAGCACCGGCCGGCGCACGCTCTGCTGGGGCTGCGGCTGCGCCGGCGCGGCGGGTTCCGGGGCCGCCTTCCGCTTCCTTCCCCTGGTCACGGCCAGGATGACCACCGCCGCCACCACCACGGCCGCCGCGGCCGCGATGAGAATCCACGGCAGGAGGCCGCCCCCCTCGCCCGCCATCTCGTAGGGGATGTTGTTGTTAATCAGCAGGGGGAGCAGCTCGTCGACGCTGACGGCGTAGTTGAGGTTGTCGGCCAGGGTGGAGCCCAGGGTGTTGATCCCCACCACGGCGCCCGACTCGTCCACCAGCGGGCCGCCGGAGTTTCCGCCCCGGATGCTCACGTCCATCTGCAGCAGCTTGCGCCCGGTGCCCCCCTCGGTGAGCAGGCGGTTGACCCGCCCGCCGGTGACGGTGGCGTCGTCCTTGCCGAAGAGGGTGGTTACCCGATAGTTGAAGGTCTCGTCCGCCACGCCGGGGTAGCCCACGGCAAAGACGGTGGTGCCCACCATCTCCTCGGTCGTGGATTTGAGCCGGAGGGGCTCCCGCTTGTCGGTGGGGGAGTCCAGCTTGAGCACGGCCAAATCCTTCTCCTCGTTGTAGGCCACCACGTAGGCCTCCTCAAAGTCGTCCTGGTCGAAGGCCACCCGCAGGCTGCTGAACCCCTGCCCGCCGCCGCTGAGGACGTAGTATTCGATGACGTGGTAGTTGGTGACGATGTACTGCGGGTCCTTCCCCGAAGCGCCGACGAAGAAGCCCGTGCCGCTCCACGCGCCCAGCGCCTCCCCGTCCGCCACAATGTCCTCGATAATGAAGATGACGCCGTTGAGGGTCTTGCGGTCGAAGTCCGCTGCGCGGGCGGGGGTCAGGACCAGGGTCAGAAGCAACAGGGCGCACAGCGCGCCCGAGACCGATGCACACAGCTTTTTCACAGCTCAGCCGCCTCTCTTTCCCAAAAAGTGTTATAGTCTGCCGCGGGCGCTCAGTACCCGCAGGCCACCGCCAGCCCGGTGTAGTTGTCCTGGTTGGCCCGCCCCATACCCCGGATGGCCGCCTCGATCCGGCGGCAGGCGGCGGCGGGCGGCTCGCCCGCCAGGATGGCGCGCAGGGCCTCCTCCTCCAGCACACCCCCCACGCCGTCCGAGCAGAGGAAGAGCACGTCGCCGCTGCGCAGCGGCAGGGGCCGGCGGCTGTAGTCAATCTCCTCCACCTCCGGCTTCCCCAGAAACTCGGTGAGCCGGGGGCCGTCCGGATCCCGGTCGGCCTCCGCCCGGTCCAGCGCGCCGCTGCGGATCAGCTCCAGGTAGAGCTCGCTGCGGTAGTTCTGGTCCCGGTTGAGGCGGGTGAGCCCGCCGTCGCGCAGCAGGTACAGGAAGCTGTCCCCCACGCTGGCCCAGTACAGTTTTTCCTGATAAATCATGGCCGCCACCAGGGTGGTGCCCCCGTCGCCGCCGAAGCGTTCGTACAGGCGCTCCGCCGTCCGGCGCACGCAGCCGCACAGCTGCCCCGGCAGATCCCCCGCCCGGTCCAGGGCGTCGAAGCCCTCCGCCATGCAGGCCACGGCGTGCTCGCTGACCAGCTTGCCGTCGTTCATGCCGCCCATGCCGTCGGCCAGCAGCCCCAGCAGCCCCCGGCGGCGGATCTCGGTCACATCCAGAGCGTTGACGAAGGCGAAGGAGTCCTCCTGCCGCTCCCGGGTGCCCAGCCCCTGCAGATTGGCCACCTGGTAGGACAGCAGTGCGGGGGGCGGCGCGGCCTCGGGCCTGCGCCGACGGTTAAACAGCCCCATCGCCGTTCCCGTCCGCCTTTTTCTCCCCGGCCTCGGACCAGGTGAAGCGCTCGGAGCAGAAGGGGAGGAACATCAGCTTCGTCTCGCCGAAGTCGATGACGTCGTAGGCCGCCAGAGGCTCCGCGGCGAAGACCTCCTCGCCGTTCAGGTAGATGATGTTCCGGCTCTCCGCCGGGATGAGCTTGAAGCGGTTGTTCTTCTCGCTGTAGCTCAGGCGGGCGTGGTTCTCCGAGGAGATGGTCTTGTCGCCCCGGATGCACACGTCCATCTTCTCGCTGCGGCCGATGGTGTTGATCTGCCCGCGCAGCTTGTAGTCCTTGCCCTTCTCCTTGCCCTCGATGCACACCAGCCAGCCCACCACCGGGTCCAGCCCCAGCTTCTCCTGCATAAAGCCCAGGGTCTTGTTCTCCTCGTCCACCTTGCGCTGGGTCTGGTAGCCCTTGGGAGGCATGGTCTTGCCGTCGTTGACCACGGCCTGCTCCTGCCCCGGCACAAAGGGCGCCCCGCCGCCGCCCGCCGCGGGCCCGCCGCCGATGGGCGCTGTCTTCCCCGCGTCCCCCACAGGCACGCCGCCGAAGTTGATCACCGGCTGGGCGCTGTTGCAGTACGGGCAGGAGGCGTAGATGTCCGGGTCGTACAGGTGCCCTCTTCCACATTCGATTGCCGCCATAGATAATTCCTCCCATCTGGTTCCGGGCCCGGTCAGCCCAGATACTTGTCGTTCTCAAAGGTGCCGGAGATGCTGGTGCCGTCCGGGTAGTACACCGTGCCCTGCCCCTGAAACATATTGTCCACGAACTGGCCCTCGTAGCGCTGCCCGTCGGGCCAGGTATACACGCCGTAGCCGTTGTACTTGTCGCCTGCCCAGGCGCCCACGTATTTGTCCCCGGCGGGGAAGGTCAGCGTGCCCTGCCCCTCCCGCTTGCCGCTTGCCCACATACCGGCGTATACGCAGCCGTCTTCGCTGTACTCCTTGACCCCCCAGCCCTCCGGCCTGCCGTCCTCCACATAGCCGGAGTAGGTGCCCCCGGAGACGGAAAGATCCCGCACGTGGACGTCGGCGGTGGCGGCCTCGAAGGCCGCCAGGAAATCCCGGGAGAGCGTCTCGTCCACCCCGCAGGCGTAGAAGTACTCCTCCCAGTTCTTGGGCTGGAGCTTCACCGCGCCGCCGGCCTCGGCCATGGCGGCCACGAAGTCCTGGGGGAAGGCGGATCCAAACACCAGCATGCCCCCCGCGCCCGAGAGGAGGGAGGCGTCCGCCAGCTGCGACAGCTCCGCGGCGGTGGCGTCCTCGCTGTCCACCTCCACGCCCATGTCTTCCAGGCACTCCAGGGCGTACTGCCCGCCCCGCTGGGCCATGGACAGCAGGAACACATGCCGGGTCAGCGGCTCCACTGCCTCGGCCGCTCCGCCCGCCAGGGGGATCCGGCGCAGGCCGGGGTAACCGTAGTCCACAAAGTAGAGCCAGCCGCCCGCCACGTTGAGCCGCAGGCAGGAGGTATCCGCCAGCTTCTCCGCCCCCGAGCCGTCCGTGCGTACCCGCCAGAGCTCGGAGCCCTCTTCCGTGTCCCCGACGTCCAGGGCGTAGTACACCCAGCCGCCGGAGACGTTGAGGTACTCGGTGTCCTGGGCCAGCACCTGCTCCCGCCCGGTGCCGTCGGGGCGGATACGGTAGAGGGTGTCCCCGTCCACGCCGTTCTGGTAGTAGATCCAGCCGTCCTCCACGTTCAGGGCGTAGCACACGTCCTGGTCGGTCACAAGGGCCCGGCCCGTGCCGTCGGTCTGGATTTTATAGAGGTTTGCGTTGGCGCCGTCCAGATAGTAAATCCAATCCCCGTCCAGGGCCATGCGCTTGCAGTCCTCGTTGAGGGTCTGCTTTGCGCCGGACAGGTCGGTGCGCAACCGCATGAGGTGCCCCGTCTTGTCCGCAGAGACGTACGCGATGTAGTAAATCCAGTCCTCCGTCACGGTGATGTAGCTGCAATCGCCGGTGACCAGCTTCTCCCGCTGGGTGCCGTCGGTGCGGACGCGGTATATCGCGCCGCTGTCGCTGTCGTTGCGGTAGTAGACCCAGCCGTCCAGCACGTTGAGGTAGGAGCAGTTGTCCTGCGCCAGCACCTCGGCCTCCCCGTCCTTCGTGCGGCACAGGTAGCCCCGGCCGGACATGTCGGAGTAGTAGATCCAGCCGCCCCACTCCGCCGCCAGGCCCATGTTGCTGATGTTCCCCGCCGTGTTGCCCATGGCGGGTTGGGTGAGCTGGGCGAGCGGGTCGGCTGCGGGCGAGGCGGGGGCGGATACCGTCCCGCCGCCCGAGACGGGCTCAAAGACCGCCTGGGGCGCGACGTGTCTGCCGCCAGCCAGTTGAACCACCGCCGCGATAAGCACCACCACCGCCAGGCAGGCCACGCCGCCGAAGACGATGGGGCGCAGGTGGGCCTTGACGAAGTCCGCCAGGGCGGCCTTCGTCTTAGGCCGGGCGGATGGGGCGGGCGGGACGCCGCCGGACGCCGCCGTCCCGCAGCCGGTCCGTCCCGCCCTGGAGCCAGCCCGTACGGGGCCGTCCGCCCCGCAAAAGCCGGAGGGGGCGCAGGGCGCGGCGGGGGGCGCATAGGCCGTGGGCTCCGGGGCGGGCGGGGCCCACGCCGGCTGCGCCTGGGCGCACCCTGCGGCCTCGAGAGCGGCACGGAAGGCGTCCATACTCTGGAAGCGGTCCTCGGGCCGCACCGCCAGGCCTTTGAGGACGGCGCTCTCCAGCCCCGGCGGGACGCAGACGCCCCGGCCGGAGATAGGGATCAGTGTGTCCGCCTCCAGCCGCTCCAGGGACTCCGGCGGCAGATAGCCCGTGACGGCCGCGTAGAAGCAGGCCGCCAGGGAGTAGACGTCGGTATAGGGTCCCTGGCGGCCCTTCCTGGTATACTGCTCCTTGGGGGCGTACCCCGCCTTGAGGATCACGTCCAGGCTGCGGCTGCGGTCCCCCAGGCTGTAGCGCGCCGCGCCGAAGTCCAGCAGCTTCACCCCGCCGTCCCCCGTGAGATAGATGTTGTCCGGAGCCACGTCCCGGTGGACGATGCCCTCCCTGTGCACGGCAGCCAGCGCATCCATCACGGGCAGCAGGACGCGCAGGGCGTCCCGGTAGTCGACCCGGCCGCCCTGGTTTTTGATATAGCTCTTGAAGCTGACGCCCTCGATATAATCCATCACGAAATAGGCGGTGTTGTTCTCCGCGAAATAGCGCTTCACCGCCACGATGTTGGGGTTGCCGATGAACTTGGCCAGCACCCGCGCCTCGTCCAGGAAGCACTCGGCGCCGTAGGCGAAATTCTCCTGCTTCTCCCCGCCGTAGGGGGTGACCAGCGTTGTGCCCGGCATGCGGGTGGCCATACTCTCGGGCAAAAACTCCTTGATGGCCACCTTGAGGCCCAGCACATGGTCCAGCGCCAGGTAGGTGATGCCGAAGCCCCCCTGCCCCAGCACCCTGCCCACAATATACTGGCCGTTCAGCACACTGCCCGGACGCAGGGCCAGAGGGTAGCGCCCCGCGTCCCGGACCGGGTCGTAGCCGCAGCGGAAGCAGGGGCCCTCCTGTCCTTCCCGCTCTCGAAAGCAGTTGAAGCAAAGCCTGTCGGTATCTACCACTGCGGCATCTCCTCCTATCCACACGCCGGATCTGCAAACGTTTCCAAGCTAATTTTACTACCCGGGAGCGCTCAGTTGTTCCCAAAATTTTTAGGAGCAAAAAAAGAACCCCGCGCCGGCATGGCGCGGGGTCGGGAGGACCGCCGGAAAACAGCGGAGCCTACGGGGCAAGGGGGCGGAAAATATGGTTCAGCTCCTTTTGGTTCTTGAGCCCCAGTTTTCGGAAAATCCCCGTCTTTTGGTTGGCGATGGTCTTGGCTGAGGAGCGCGACTCGGCCTTTTTCCCCATCATCCCGTCAAAGACGGCCCGCTCGGCGGGAGAGAGGGGCGCCAGGATGGCGGTGAGGATCAGATACTCCTGGGGCGTGTGCCCCCGGGCGGTGGCGCGGATGGTCGGAATGAGCGTGCTGAACTGGCTTTTGAACACGTACCCGGACGCAAACGCCCGGACGCTGGCCCGGATTACGGTGTCCGGGTCGTCGAAGGCCGTGAGGATAATTACCTTGGCGTCGGTGGCCAGACGAATTTCCCGCGCGGCCTCCACGCCGTCCAGCCCCGTGGAGGACAGGTTCAAATCCATCAGCACCAGGTCGGGCCGCTCCGCCTGGGCGGCCGCCACCGCCTCCAAGCGGCTTCCGCAGCAGCCCACCGCCTCCATGTCGCTCTGGGCCGTCACGGCCCGTTCAATGAGATAGCGGAAGTCCACGTCATCCTCCACAATCAGAACCCGGATGAGATTCACTCTGCCGCCCCCTTTTTCAACGGGAAGAACAGCGAAAACACGCTGCCCCTGCCCGGCGCGCTGTCTACCCGGATGCAGCCCCCGTGGGCGTCCATGACGTTATAGCAGTAGTACAGCCCCAGGCCCAGGTGGTGGTTGGTGGCCTTCGTGGTGTGATAGGGGTCGAAGAGGTGGGGCACGTCGGTCCGATCCACGCCGGGCCCGTCGTCCGACACTGTGATCACCGCCTGCCTGCGCTCCGGCTGGCTGCGGTAGGACAGGCGGATATGCCCCGCCGCCCCGGCGGCGTCGGCGGCATTGGACAGCAGATTGGCCAGCACCTCCGCCAGATGGGCGCGGTCGCACACCAGGGGCTGCGGGTCGCACCGCTCCACCTGTACCTCCAGTCCCGCGCAGGCCGGTCCGGAGGCGCGCAGGCCCTCCACTGCCCTGCAGAACAGCTCCGCCACGTCGCAGGGCTCGCGCACGAGTGTAATCCGCTCCGAGTACAGACGGGTGCGGTTGATGAACTCCTTTAGATGCTCCGTCGAGCGGTCGATGATGTCCAGCTCCCGGCCGCACTCCCCACCGGTCCGCTCCCGCAGCAGGCTGGCACACCACTCGATCTTCGCAATTTCGTTTTTCAGGGCGTGGCCCACGTACTGGGCGTTTTTCTGGATGACCTTGTCGCCACCGGACCAGTCGTAGGTCTCCCGGGTGAGGCGTGTGCCCCAGATGCCATCCCGGAACACGTTGTATACATAGTAGATCAGCAGCACCAAGATGACCAGCAGGTTCCCCTGCCAGAGCTTGAACAGATTCTTGAGCCCCAGCAGGTGGATGGCGAAGGCGGAGACCAGCCAGTACCAGATGGGCATGAGCACCACCACGGCCACCATCTTCCGCTGCCGGTAGCGGGCGGTGAGCCGCTCCTCCCGCAGAGTGTGCAGCAGGAGCAGGGTGAAGACGGCCCCGTAAAGCCAGTTGTAGACGGCGACCGAGAGGTAGTAGGCCGGGATGTAGAGCTGGTAGTAGCGGGTCTGAGCGTAGGGGACGAAGAGGGCGTAGGCCACGCCGGGTACGAAGACCAGCAGGCGGGCCCAGTGGAAAAGCCCGGGGTAGCGGGTGTCCAGGTGGCTGAAATAGAAGGAAAAGACCATGGCCGCGGGCATGGCGAAGTAGTACAGCACCGCCGTGAGCACCGAATACAGCTGCGTGGAAAGCATGTGCGTCAAAACACCGGCGTCCACCAGCATGGGGCCGAGAGTAAAGTATAGATATTCCTTGAATACGCCCATGCTGAACAGGATCCCGCTCATACAGCACCAGAAATTCAGCCGGTTCCTGGGGTTTGAGACGTAGATCAGGATAAAAAGCATCCAAATCAAGAGGGTGAACACCAGCAGGAATTCACCCGGCAGGCCCCTTGCGCTTCCTATCACGCTAATGCCCCCCGCATATAACGGATTCGGGTGGGACGGCGAATTGAAGCGGGTTGGCGGCCATCCCCTTTCCCATTTTTATTCTAGCATAGCCGCGTGGGGTTGTCTAACTTCGTTTTAAACTACTGCGGTGCGGGGCAGAACAACGCCCCCGAGAACGCAAAATTGTGTTCCCGGGGGCGTTTCCATTCATGGTATTACCCGCAGCAGCAGCCGCCGTGAAGCCCGGCGGTGGAGCTGTTGAGGCTGGGGTCCTTCATGCACAGGTGGACGGCGGTGGTCTTGAAGGCCCGGGGCAGGGCCAGGATGTTGGGCTCCTCCCCCACGAACTTACGCTTCGCGTCCTCCAGCGCCTCCTCAAAGGTGGCGCGGGTCTTTAACCCCATCCCGCGGGCGTACCCCGGCTCCCGCGCGCCCACGATGTAGATCGCGCTGGTGCTGCGCTCCGCCAAATGCCCGCAGCTCATCATCGAGAACCCGTGGAACGGGTGGAACGCGTTGGCGAAGCGGTACTTTCTGATGTACTCCTCCTTTGTGGCGAAGTACTCCCCGTACCGGTTCATGTCCGGCAGCGTGTTCATGTAGTCGTGCTGGAACAGCTCGTACAGCTCCCGCAGGTACGGCCACCGCTCGTCGTGGAAGTACCCGTCGCAGATGCTGCTGACGATGAACACACAGCGCTCCGACATGATCCGCTTGTGCCGGATCACCTGGGCCGAGAGCGCCTGCATCATCTGGATGGGGTTGGTGCCCATACCGTCCCCGTAGTGGAAGTTGGTGGGCATACCGAACACGATAATATCGTACTTCTTCTCCGCCCAGTGCACGTACGTCCGCTTGTCCGCCTCCTTCCACGACACGGGCTGCATCTCCTTCGCCCAGCCCGAGTAAATGGCGATCTGGCGGGAGTCCGTGTCCAGCACCGCGTCGCAGCAGAAGAACTTCTTCCCCATCTTTTCTTCCATGTACATGCCCTGCTGGTCGAACTTGTTGCGCATCTCGCTGTGGGTGGACACAGGCACAAAGTCCTGCCGGTGCATCACCTGGGGCACGTGGTGGGCGCTGATGCTCTTCCAGTGGGTGATGCCGGTGGCGCAGTGCTTGTACCCGCCCGAGTAGCCCCCGTAGGGGTTGCCCTGGGTGTGGCCGATGAGGATGGCCACGTCGGCGTCAAAGACGTACTTGTTCATCAGCACGTGGTCCCCGTGGCTGGTATAGCCCAGGTCCACCAGGTGCTCGTAGTCCTCGCTGTCGTGGCTGGTGATCTGGCCGGTGGGGTAAAACTCGCTAAATAGCTCCGGGCCAAGGATGGTCTGCATCTCGGGCACCGAGGTGCGGGGGTGCAGGCCGTTGGAGAAGAGCAGCAGCACGTCCTTCTTCTCCACCCCCGCGGCGTACAGCTCGTCCAGGCAGGCCCGGATGGACACACGGCGGTGGCTGGTGGGCTGGTTGCCCCCCTTGACGATGTCCGGGATGATGATGGTGACGGTGGAGCCCCTGTGGGCCAGCTCCCGCAGGGCGGGCATCCCGATGGGATTGCGGATGGACGCCATGGTGGCGTTGTACAGGCTGTCCCAGTCCTGGGGCAGGCAGGGGGGATCGGCCACCGTCTCGCCGGGGACGAAAATGTCCGTCGTGTCGGGCAGGCTGGCGCTCATCAGCCCCGATCCGTATTCAAAGTCCAGTTTCATAAAATCTCCCTTCTCTATGAAAGACCCCGGAAGAGGATATGCTCCTTGCTCCGCAGGCGCAGCAGCTCTTCCTGCGTCTCCAGGGGCATCCGCTCCCGCAGGAAGGAGAACAGCGCGTCCGCCTCCCCCGGGGTGTGGGCAAGTCCCAGATCCTCCAGGCAGGCGGGCATACCCCGGGCCCGTAAAAAGTCCTCCAGCGCGGCGGCCTCCCCCTCGTCCGCGCCGTTGACCGCCAGCTGATAGACCAGGGAGGCCCCCAC
This sequence comes from Oscillospiraceae bacterium, assembly GCA_022846095.1. Lineage (NCBI taxonomy): Bacteria > Bacillati > Bacillota > Clostridia > Eubacteriales > Oscillospiraceae > Oscillospiraceae bacterium. The sequence continues at coordinate 3,544,283 of AP025583.1, forward strand.
CAGCTCGCCGTGGAGGAAGGTCCGGGCCAGCGGCCGCCTGTGGCAGCAGAAGTAGCTGTAGAGCATGTGGCTGACCGCGGCCTGCTTTCCGCCGCAGGCCAGGGAGGAGATCAGGCCCGTCAGTTGCATCGCCGCGCACAGGCAGTCCTCCAGCAGCGGCGTGGGCCGGGCCGCGTCCAGATCCGAGGCCAGCGCCGCCCGGTGCTCCAGGAAGCGGTAAAACGTGCTTTTGGCCAGCTCCCCGGCCGTCTGCGAAAAAACATTCTGCTCCCATTGGCCGGAGTGCAGCAGATTGTATTGGATCTCCGGGTATTTGGCCATGGCGTCCACAATTCCGGCCCAGTTGAGGCGCTGGGGGCAGTCCCCCAGCAGGATGTCCAGATCCGCAATCACCGAGAAGGGCGGGTAGCGGGTCCAGTAGTTGCCCACAAAGGCCCCCTCGTCGGTGTACTCCACCGACAGCCAGGCCGAGCAGGCGCAGGTGGCGGCGCAGGTGGGCACGGTGATGGCGCGCACGCCCAGCTTGTCCGAGGCGATCTTGGCCGTGTCCAGCGCCCGGCCCCCGCCCACGCCGACGACGCAGTCCGCGCCCCACGCCGCGCCCGCCCGGGCGGCGGCGTCATAGGCGGAGGGGCTGCAGTGGCCGGAAAAGGGGTGGTACGTATAGGCCGCCCCGGCCCCGGCCAGGGAGGCGGACACCGCCTCCCCGACCTTGGGCCAGACGGCGGCGTCCGCCACCACCAGGGCGCGGCCGCCCAGCAGGCGCGCCTCCTCCCCCAGGCGGGAGAGCACCCCGGAGCCCTGGAAGTACCGCCCGGAGCAGAGCTGAATCAGGCTGCCGCCCCTCACTGCCGCGCCGCCTTGCGCTCGTCCAGCTTTTTCTTGACGTAGGGCAGCACCAGCATCACCACCGACAGGGCGATAAAGAAGCAGGCGATGGGGGAGGTAAAGAAGGTGCTCCAGTTCCCCTTGGAGACGATGAGGGCCCGGCGGAGGTTGGACTCGCACAGCTTGCCCAGCACCAGGCCGATGACCATGGGGGTGAGGGGGAAGTCCAGCTTGGTGACAAAGTAGCCGAAAATGCCGATGACCACCATCAAAATGGCGTTAAAAACCGAGTAGTCGATGGCGTAGGCGCCGATGACGCAGAGCACCACCAGGATGGGCACCAGGGTGTGGGTGGGAATTTTCGTGATGTTCACGAAGCCCCGGATGAACAGCCGGCCCTGCAGGTACATAAACAGGTTGACCACGATAAGGCCGATCATGATGGTGTACACCCACTCCTTTTGCTGCACAAAGAGCTGGGGTCCGGCGGCGATGCCCTGCATGGTGAGGGCGCCCAGCAGCACGGCGGTGTTGGTGTCGCCGGGGATGCCCAGGGTGAGCAGCGGGATGAGGGTGGCGCCGGTGACGGCGTTGTTGGCCGACTCGGAGGCCACCACGGCCTCCTCGCAGCCATGGCCGAACGCCTCTGGGGTCTTGGAGCAGCGCTTGGCCTCGTTATAGGCCAGGAAGGAGGAGATGGCCGCGCCGGTGCCGGGCACCGCGCCGATAAAGACGCCGAGTATGCTGGACTTGAGCAGGGTCAGCTTGTACTTGAGCACGTCCCGGAAGGCGATCTTCTCCTTCTCCACCTTGAGGGCCGCCCCCATGTTCCGGTGCAGATCCCGGCCCTTGTTCATGATCTCCGTGATGGCGAACAGACCGATGAGCACGGGGATGGTGTCGATGCCCCCCTGCATGCGGTTGATGCCGAAGGTGAAGCGGCTCACGCCGTCCATGGGGTCGATACCCACGCAGGAGATCAGCAGGCCCACGAAGCCCATGAGCAGGCCCTTGATCTGGGACTTGCCGCCCACGCTGGCGATGATGGTCAGGCCGAAGAGGGCCAGGGCGAAGTACTCGCTGGGGCCGAATTTCAGGGCGAAGGCGGCGATGGGCGGCGCGGCGAAGAGCAGCACGACACAGCTGAACAGCCCGCCGATGGTGGAGGCGGAGAGGGCGTCGTGCAGGGCCCTGAGGCCGTGGCCCTTCTTGGCCATCTGGTAGCCGTCCAGCGCCGTGGCGGCGGAGGCGGGGGTGCCGGGGGTGTTGATGAGGATGGCGGTGATGGATCCGCCGTAGATGCCGCCGCAGTAGACGCCCAGCAGCAGCAGGATGCCGGTGATGGGGTTGAGCCCGTAGGTCAGGGGGAGCAGCAGGGCGATGCACATGGTGCCGGTCAGGCCGGGCAGCGCGCCCACGATGATGCCGCCCGCCATGCCGATGTTGATCCACAGCAGGTTTTCCAGGGTGAACAGCCCGCTCAGCACAGAGGTAATCATGTCCATAGTTCAATAGCCTCCTTCGATTACGGCAGACGCACGGAGAGCAGCATGGTGAACCCCAGCCAGACCAGGAAGGCCACGGCGTAGATCAGCGGGTAAATCCATACCTTCTTCACGCGGAACAGCAGCAGGATGGCCGTGGTGGCCAGAAAGGTGGACAGGAAGTAGCCCAGGGTCTGGAACAGGGCGGAATAGGCCAGCACGATGAGGGCCAGCACCACGGCGCGCAGCTCGTCCCGCAGGGCGGCCTTCTTCTCCCCGGGGGCGCCCGCCCCGGCCTGCTCCCGCGCGGCGGCCTCTTTGCGGTGCTTCACCAGGGTGACGGCCAGCAGGGCCAGGCTCAGCGCCACCATGCACACGCCGATGAAGGTGGGGAACACCTGGGGCCCCATGACCGACACGCCGGGGTCCTTGATGGTGAGGGGCACCGCGATCAGCACCAGGGCCCCGAAGGCCAAAAACACAAAGGACGAGATCAAATCCTTTTTAAACTGACTCATAAGTTCCCTCCTTTAGGATGGTAAAAGCGGAGGGCCCCCGCGGGGCCCTCCGCTTCGGGGTTAGCCGGCCAGCAGAGCCTGGTTGACCGCAGCCTCGTCGTTGATGCGCTGCACCATCTCGTCGGTGGTCATGGTGAGGGGGAGCAGGTTGTTGTTCGCGCAGAACTCCTTGTACTCGTCGGTGGCGGTGATGGCGTTGAGGGTGGTGGAGATCTGCTCCACGATGTCCGCCGGGGTGCTGGCGGGGACGATGAGGAACTTCCACACGCTCATCACCACGTCGTAGCCCTGCTCCTTAAAGGTGGGGATGTCCTTGATGCCCTCGCGGGGGTCGCGCTCGTCGTTGAACACGCCGATGGCCACCACGTCGCCGGACTCCACGTACTGCATGACCTCGCCGGGGTGGCCCACGGCCACGTCGATGTGCCCGCCCAGCAGGGCGGCCAGGGTGGGGGAGCTGCCGTCGTAGGACACGCCGGTGGCCTCCACGTCGGTCATGGAGAAGAACTGCTTCTGGCTCAGCTCCATCAGGCTGCCGCTGCCGGAGAAGCCGTAGGTGACGGACGGACGGGCGAGCAGGTCCTCCAGGCCGGTGATCCCGGTGTTCTTGCCCGCGATCATGATGATGGGCTCGTTGGACAGGGCGGCCACGGGGATGAAGTCCTCAATGGTGTAGTCCACGTCGCGGACGTAGGGCTGGAGGGTGAACACGCCGATGGCCTCCTGGCAGATGGTGTAGCCGTCGCCGGCGGTGTTCTTGAACTCGGTGGTGGCCACGGTGCCGCCCGCGCCGCCGCTGTTCTGCACCACCATGTTCACGCCGAAGTAATCCTTGCGGGCGCCGATCTCGGCGATGATGCGGGTCAGGCCGTCGGAGGTGCCGCCCGCGTCCCAGGGGCAGACCAGGGTAATGGTGCTCTTGGGGTAGCCGGTGGAGGCGCCGCCGGAGCTTGCGCCGGGGTTGGCGCTGGCAGGCGCGCCGCCGCCGCTGCCGCAGGCGGCCAGGGGAAGGACCATTGCCAGGGAGAGGGCGAGCGCTGCGAGTTTCTTCGTTTTCATGTCTGTGTACCTCTTTTCCAATCTTTTATGGTCGGCTGCTTTCCGCAGCAGGAGTTAAGACAGGTGTTCCAGGGCCTCCCACAGCCCCGCCAGGTAGGACACGCCCATGGCCCGGTCGTACAGGCCGTAGCCGGGCCTGCCCCGCTCCCCCCACACCATGCGGCCGTGGTCGGCACGGATTACGCCGTCGAAGCCCCGGCGGTGCAGGGCGGCGAGGATGGCGGCCATGTCCAGGCTGCCGCAGGCGGAGGGGTGGGCGCTCTCGGAGAAGTCCGCGCCCGCCTCCCAAAGGACGTTGCGGGCGTGGACGAAGGGGATTTTTCCGTCGGCGGCCAGGCGGTCGGCGATGGCCGCCACGTCGTTGTCCCTGCCGCTGCCCAGGGAGCCGGTGCACAGGGTCACGCCGTTGGCAGGCGAGTCCACAATGGCGGTCAGGCGCAGCAGGTCCTCCAGAGAGGAGACGATGCGGGGCAGGCCGAACACGGGCAGGGGCGGGTCGTCGGGGTGGATGGCCAGCCGCACCCCCAGCCGCTCGGCCTCGGGCACCACGGCCTGGAGAAAATAGGTCAGGTTTTTCCACATGCCCGCCCGGCCCAGGGCCCGGTACTGCTCCAGCAGCGCGCCCGCCTCCCCCGGCCCGGCGGAGAAGTTCCAGCCGGGGAGCCTGAGCTCGGCCCTGGCCGGGTCCAGGGCGTCCAGCTCGGCCCGATGGAAGGCCACGGTGCGGGAGCCGTCGGGCAGGGGGCGGTCCAGATCGGTGCGCACCCAGCCGAAGAGGGGCATGAAATTGTAGCACACCGTGGTCACGCCGCAGCGGGCCAGGCGGCGCAGGTTCTCCACGTAGGTCTCGATGCGGCCCTCCCGCCCGGGCAGGCCCAGCTTGATGTCCTCATGGACGCCCAGGCCCTCGGCCACCGTAAAGGCCAGGCCGTGTTCGGCGCACCGGGCGCTCAGCGCGGCGATCTCCTCCTCCGGCCAGAGCTGCCCGGCGGGCACGCCGTAGCAGGCGGCCACCACGGTGGAAATACAGGGGATCTGCCGGATATACGCCAGCGGGATGGAATCCTCCGGGCCGTACCAGCGAAAGCCGAAGTTCATACGGCCTCCCCGCCCAGGATGGCTTTTACCCCCGCCTCCACGCGGGCCTCCTCCGCCCCGGTCAGCGCCCGGAAGGGGAAGCGGGCGGGGCCCATATGGAAGCCCTGGAGCTCCAGCATCTTCTTATGGGCCATAATGGGCATCACGCCGCGCACCAGGCCCCGCAGCGCCAGCACCCGGCCCTGGGCCCGGCGGGCGCCCTCCAGGTCCCCGGCGTGGTAGCGGTCCCAGATGGACTGGCACAGCGCGGGGAACACCCCGGCCAGGGCGATGACCGCCCCCGCGCCCCCCGCCTGGAGGGCGGGCAGCACCTGGGCGTCGTTGCCGGTGATAAGCTCGAAGCCCTCGGGCAGCTCCAGGCACTGGAACTCCTGGAGGGTGAGGAAATCCATGCTGCTGTCCTTGAGCCCGGCCACGTTGGGGCAGGTGCGGCACACCTCGGCCAGCACGGCGGGGGTGATGGGGTTGTGGGTCATGCCCGGCATGTTGTAGAGGTACAGGGGCATGTCCCCCGCCAGCCCGGCGGCCTTTTGGAAATAGGCCACCAGGGCCGGGGCGTCGTAGCCGTGGTAGTAGGGCGGCGTGACCGAGGCGCAGTGCGCGCCCTCGCTCCGGGCCCAGTCGAACAGGTCCTTCATGTCCGCCAGGTTCATGGCGGTGGTGTTGAACATAATGCGCGTTCCGCTTCCGGCCCCCGCCATGGCGGCGCGCAGCAGGCGCTTGCGCTCGTCCAGGGTGAGGTTGACGAACTCCCCCGTGGTGCCGCACACGAAGATGCCGCGCAGGCCCGCGCCGGCGGCGAACCGGGTCAGGCGGGTGTACTCCTCATAGTTGACCGAGCCGTCGGCGTGGAACGGGGTGAGCTGGGGCGCGGAGATCCCGCGCAGGATGGGCTGCTGGGGCATGGGTCTGCCTCCTTTTCACTTCGATGGGAGCGGTTACTCGACGATGGCGCCCTTGGCGGCGGTGGAGACCGACCGGGCGTAGCGGGCCAGATAGCCCTCCTCCACCTTGGGCCGGTAGGAGGGCAGCGCGGCCAGCCGGGCTGCGATCTCCCCTTCGGACAGGCGCACGTCCAGGGTGCCCGCGTCGATGTCGATGTCCACCGTGTCGCCGTCCCGCACCACGGCGATGGGGCCGCGGCGGGAGGTCTCGGGCGAGACGTGGCCGATGCAGGGGCCGCGGGTGGCGCCGGAGAAGCGCCCGTCGGTGACCAGGGCCACCGACTCGGCGAAGCCCATGCCCACCAGCGCGGCGGTGGCGGTGAGCATCTCCCGCATGCCGGGGCCGCCCTGGGGGCCCTCGTTGCGGATGACGAGCACCTCGCCGGGGGTAATCCCGCCGCCGTAGATGGCCCGCACCGCGTCCTCCTCGCACTCGAAGCAGTGGGCGGGGCCGCTGTGCCTGCGCATGGCGGGGGCCACGGCGGACTGCTTGACCACCGCGCCCTCGGGGGCCAGATTGCCCTTGAGCACCGTCAGCGACCCGTGGCTGCTGTAGGCGTCGGACACGGGGCGGACGACCTGAGGGTCGCGCTCCACCACCCGGGCGGCGTTCTCCCGGTGGGTTTTGCCGTTCACGGTCATCTGATCCAGGTCGACAAGGCCGTCCAGCTCCCGCAGCACGGCCCCCACGCCGCCCGCCTGGTCCAGGTCCAGCATGGTGTGGGATCCGGAGGGCTTGATCTTGGCCAGATAGGGGGTCACGGCGGACAGGCGGCCGATGTCCTCCAGGGTGAGCCTGAGCTTGGCCTCGTGGGCGATGGCGGGCATGTGCAGGGTCATGTTGGTGGAGCCCCCCACGCTCAGCCCCACCCGGAGGGCCAGCTCCAGCATCTCCTGGGTCACGATGTCCCGGGGCCGGATGTTCTCCTCCACCAGGCGGACGATGGCCATGCCGCTCTGCTTGGCCACCCGGTTCTTCTTGCCGCTGACCGCGTGGGCGCAGGCGCTGCCCGGCAGGGTCAGGCCCAGGGCCTCGGCCACGATGGACATGGTGTTGGCGGTGCCCATCATGGCGCAGGAGCCGGGGGTGGGGGACATGAGCCCCTCCATGTACTCGTACTCCTCCAGGGAGATCTCCCCCCGGGTGAGCTTGCCCGCCATCTCCTTGAGCTCGTAGGTGGCGTACTGCTTCCCCTTGTAGACGGCGGGCATCATGGGCCCGCCGGTGACGATCACCGTGGGGATGTTCACCCGCAGCGCCGCCATGAGCATGGCGGGCACGATCTTGTCGCAGCCGCCGATGAGCACCAGGCCGTCCAGCTGATGGCCGCCTGCGTAGACCTCCACCGAGTCGGCGATGACCTCCCGGCTGGGCAGCACGCTGCACATGCCCACGTGGCCCTGGGAGAAGCCGTCGCACAGGGAGATGGTGTTCACCTCGAAGGGGATTCCCCCCGCCTCCCGCACGCCGTCCTTCACCAGCGCGCCCAGGCGGTTGAGGTGGACGTGGCCGGGGTGCATCTCGTTGTAGGTGTTGATCACGCCGATGAAGGGCTTGGCCAGCTCCTCGTTGACCAGGCCCATGCCCCGCAGGTGGGCCCGGGGCCCGGCCATGCTCAGGCCGTTGACCACCCGGGCGCTGCGGTACTTGGGGTCCTTGTAGATGAGCTCGAACTCCTTTTCCATATTCATTTCCTCCTTTTAGGATGATTTCGTCAGGCGGATGGGGTATTCACAGCCCAGGTTCTCGGTGATGGCCGCAGCGCTGCGCAGCAGCTCGCCGGTGTAGGAGAGGGCCTTCTCCAGGGGGAAGCGGTAGTCGGGGGCCGCGATGCCGATGGTGGCCACCACGCAGTTGTTCACGTCGAAAATGGGGGCCCCGATGCACACCACGTCGGAGTGGTGCTCGTGGTTGTCCAGGGAGTAGCCCTGGATGCGGATGACCTCCAGCTCCCGGCGCAGGGCGGCCTCGTCGGTGATGGTGTGGGAGGTGAAGGCCTCCAGCCTGGTCCGCTCCAGGTAGTTTTTCAGCCAGTGCTCCGACTTCCAGGCCAGCAGGGCCTTCCCCCCGCCGGTGCAGTAGAGCGGGATGCGCTTGCCCACCGCCGAGTGCAGTCCCACCGAGTTCTTGGCCCCCCGCTTGGCCAGGTATACCGCCTCCATGTCCTCCTCGCCGATGAGGTGGATGGTCTCCAGGCTCAGATCGTTGAGCCTGGTCATCTCGTCCTTGGCCGCCTCGTACAGGAAGTTGGTCTTTTGCAGCTGCATGGACAGCAGGCGGGCCTCAAACCCGATGCGGTACTTCTTCTGCTCGTCGTCCTTCAGCACAAAGCCGCAGTGCTGCATCTCCTGGAGGATGCGGTAGGCGGAGCTGGCGGAAATTCCGGTGAGGGCGGACAGCTCCGCCAGCGTGACCTCCCCCTCGCAGTCCGCCAGCGCCATCAGCAGCTGGAGGGCCTTCATGGAGCTGTACTGGCGCATAATCTGCTGTAATTCCTTTCCCCTGTGGACCGGCATACAACCCCTTCTCTCTTTCCATATATGGAATAAAGTGATCTATATTTGGCAATTGCACTTATTTTACGGCCTGATTTGCCATCAATCAAGCGGAAAAACCGCCCTCTCCGCTGCCATAATCCGGGAATAAAACAATTCTTTTAAATATAAAATGAGAACGCTCAAAAAAGGTCGAAACCCCGGCGCGATTATTCCAAATATAAAAAAATTATTTCAGATTGCACAAAACCGGCGCCCATTTTTCTCCCCGCTCACCGGGGACAAACGCGCAGGGAACGGGCGCGGCCGCCCCTGCATACTCAACAAACGCTCCAAACTTTTCGCGCCGGGAACCGGACATATTGAACAAATTCGCGTGAATTTCACAGGAGCTTACCGGGTTTCGCGCTCCTCGCGCAACCCAGTATGATAAAAACGTATTCATTTTACGAACTAGTTCGTAAAATGAATACGTTGACATTAAGATAGTGTTCTGATAGTATGAATCCATCAAGCAGGGCACATCCCCTTTGACGCGAATTCAGGAAACGACAGGAGGAACTATGATGACCAAGGCGATTATTACGGTAGCCCCCACCGGCGAAGGCCCCAAGAAATCCGACAACCCCGCCGTCCCCGTCACCCCCCGCGAAATTGCGGAGGACGTATTCGAGGCCTATCAGGCCGGCGCGGCCGTCGCCCACCTGCACATGCGGGACGACGAGCAGAACCCCAGCATGTCCACCGAGAAGTTTGCCGAGACCGTCGCCCTGATCCGGGAGAAGTGCGACATCATCCTGAACCTGACCACCTCCGGCGACGTGACCGCTGGCGACGACATCCGCCTGGCCCACCTGCGCCTGCTGAAGCCGGAGATGGCCTCCTTCGACTGCGGCTCCATGAACTGGATGAACGAGACCCTGTTCATCAACCACCCCGCGTTCCTGGACACGCTGGGCCGCACCATGCTGGAGTACGGCATCAAGCCCGAGATTGAGATTTTTGACACAGGCATGGTCTCCAACTCCCTGTTCTACCTGAAAAACGGCGTGCTTAAGGCGCCCGTGCACTACCAGTTCGTTATGGGCGCCCCGGGCGGCATCCCCTCCAGCATCGAAAACCTCATCTACCTGGTCCGCCAGATTCCCGAGGGCTCCACCTGGTCCGCCTTCGGCATCGGCCGCCACCACCTGTCCATCCTGTCCGCGGCCCTGGCCCTGGGCGGGCATGTGCGCATCGGCTTTGAGGACAATATCTACTACCACAAGGGCGTGCTGGCCAAGTCCAACTCCGAGCTGGTGCGCCGCGGCGTGCGCATAGCCAATGAGCTGGACCGCGGCGTGGCCAGCGTGGCGGAGGCCCGCGAAATCCTGGGCCTGGCGCCCGCCAACTAGATCGGACTCCCACCCCCTCCCCCCCACTTCCCACCGCGCACCCCCGGCCAATGAAAGGAGCGTACGTCATGAAACAGAAGGTTGCCGTACTGGGCTGCGGCACCATGGGCCACTGTATTGCGGAGAGCTTCGCCATGGGCGGCCACCCCGTCAACCTCTACGACATCAACGACCAGGTGCTCTCCGCCGCGCTGGAGAACATCCGGCTGGAGCTGGACGTCATGGTCAGGCTGGAATACCTGACCCGGGCGCAGGCCGAGGCCACGCTGGCCAATATTACTACCCACACCGATCTGCGCGCCGCCACCGAGGACCGCGACTACGTCATTGAGGCGATCCCGGAGAACCTCAAGCTCAAGCAGGACACCCTGGCCCAGCTGGACGCCTGGTGCCCGCCCCACACGATTTTCGCCAGCAACACCTCCAGCTTGAAGCTGGAGGCCATGGCCCAGGCCATTTCGCCCGCGCGCAAGCGGCGCTTCGCCATCAACCACTGGTTCAACCCCGCCCATATCGTGCCCCTGGTGGAGCTTTCGGACTACGGCAACACGGACCCGGCGGTGCTGCTGGAGATCCACCAGATGTACATCGACCTGGGCAAAAAGCCCGCCTATGTCCGCAAGGACGTGGCCGGCCTGCTGGCCAACCGCCTCCAGGAGGCCCTGATGCGGGAGGTCTTTTCCCTCATCGAGATGGGGGCCGCCGAGCCCGAGGATCTGGACAACGCCCTCAAGTACGGCCCCGGCTTCCGCTACCCCCTGGCCGGCCCGCTGGAGATTGTGGATTTCGGCGGCGCCGACATCTGGTACATTGAGGCCGCCGCCCTGCTGCCCGACATGGACAACTCCACCCAGCCCAACAGGCTGCTCAAGGAGAAGATGGACAAGGGCGAGCTGGGCGTCAAGACCGGCAAGGGCTATTACGACTACACCGGGCGCGACATTGAGAAGATTAAGCAGGACTACAATGAGCGCCTCATCCGCCAACTGAAAACCAGCAGGGAATACTTTATGTAGCGACTGTCACAGCGCCTCCCGGACGACCCATCGGTAACCTGTGTGTTTGCCGCGGGCAACTGGCCCGCCCGGCGGCGGGCAGTACGTCTGCCCGCCGCCCATTGTAAAGGAGTGCTGCCGCCGTGCTGTGGAAAATCAGCAAGAAATTCCAGGTGTCCGCAGAGAAGTTCATCCCCGACGCCATCGTATTCTGCCTCGGCCTGACCATCGTTATCTTTATTGTGGGCCTGTTCGTCCCCGGCTCCCATCCGCTGACCATGCTCAACGGCTGGTACGACAAGATGTGGGAGCAGATCGGCTTCGCCTTCCAGATGAGTATGCTGGTCCTGATGACCTCGGCCGCCGCCCAGGCGCCCCAGGTACGGAAGGTCCTGACCGGGATCTCCAGGCTGCCGAAGTCCCGGGTCTCCGCCATTCTGTGCATCCTCGTGTTCGGCTTTCTGTCCGGGCTTATCAACTGGGCCTTCTGCATGATCCTGGTGCCCATCTTCGCCAAGGAGGTCTGCCGCCAGAACAAGAACATCCACTTCCCCCTGATGATCGCGGTGGGCTACGCCACCATGCCCCTGAGCCAGACCATCTGCCCGTCCGAATCGGCCTACGCGCTGCTGGCCTCCTCCGACCACTTCATGGTGGACCGCATCGGGGTCCTCTCCCCCGGCGTCACCTGCTTCAGCCCCCTGAGCTTTGCCGTCTTTGCCTGCGTGGCGGTGTCGTTCACCGTAATCACCCTGCTGATTAAGCCCCCCGCCTCCGAGATCATCTCCTACAACGGCGAAGCCGACCTGGAGGCCGCCGAGACCCCGCTGGTCAACTCCGTCATGGGCAAGAAGTGCCTCGCGGACCGGATGAACCACACCAGGTTCATTCTGCCTGTGATCGGCCTGGCCGCCCTCGTTATTCTGGTGGAGCACGTCATCCGCAACGGGTTTATCAACTCCCTGAACTTCAACTTCGTCATATTTGTGTTCCTGACCCTCAACCTCTTCCTCTACAACACCCCCATGAAGTTCATGTCCGCGATGGAGGGCTCCATCGGCGCCGTGGTGGGCGTCATGATCCAATTCCCGCTCTACGGCGGTATCATGGGTATCATGGAGAGCTCCGGCCTGACCACCTTAATCTCCAACGCGCTGGTCAGCCTGTGCACCCTCAAGACCTTCCCGCCGGTCTCCTTCCTCTCCGCCGCCATCGTCAACGTCTTTATCCCCTCCCAGGGCGGCCAGTGGCTGGTACAGGGGCCCTTCCTGGTGGACGCGGCCGAGCAGCTGGGCGCCAACCTGGGCACGCTGGTCACCGCCTTCTGCCACGGCGACGAGAGCACCAACCTCATCAACCCCCTGTACATGATCCCCGCCATCGCCATGGTCAAGCTCAAGCTCAAGGATGTGTGGGGCTTTATGTTCTTCTACTCCCTGATCTGGATTGTGGTGGCCTGCCTGGCCTTGCTGATCCTGCCCTCCCTGCTGGGCGTGGCGGCCGTGCTCTAGGGCCGCCGAAGAAAGGAGCAATTTGTATATGATGGATCTCAATCCCCTGCTCGCGCCCCGCAGCGTGGCGCTGATGGGCGCCTCCAACCGCGAGGGCACCCTGGGGTACGATATGGTGCGCATGCTCAAGCTGGGCGGCTACCGGGGCGAGGTCTACCCCATCAACCCCAAATACCCCGAGATCTGCGGCATCCGGTGCTGGCCGGATTTACAGTCCATCGGCCACAGCGTGGACACCGTGGTGTTCTGCATGGCGGCCAAACGTATTGAAGAGCAGGCCAAAATTGCCGTGGAGGCCGGGGCCAGGTCCTTCACCATCTTCGCCAACTGCGTGCTGGACGAGGAGGAAGGACAGGACGACAAGCTGGAGGACCGGCTTATCCGGCTGTGCAGCGAGCACAACATCCCCATGCTGGGCCACAACTCCATGGGCTTCTACAACAACGACATCGACCTGCGGGTATGCGGCTTCAACGCCCCCGACGAGGGCATGAAGGGCAACATCGCCTTTGTCTCCCAATCCGGGTCGGCCTTCTTCTGCCTGGCCCACAACGAGCCCCAGCTCAAGTTCAACTTCCTGCTGGCCACCGGCACCGGCCAGGTCACCAACATGGAGGACTACTTAATCTACGCCCTGAACATGCCCACCACGCAGGTGCTGGCCGTGTACATGGAGTCCGTGCGCAACCCGGAGCGCTTCCGGCAGGCGCTGGCCCTGGCGGCCGAAAAGCATATCCCCGTCGTGGTCATGAAGGTGGGGCGTACCGAGCTGGGCGCCCAGTTCGCCCGCAGCCACACCGGCGGTCTGGCGGGGGACGACGACGCCATCCAGGCCGTCTTCGACCACTACGGCGTGATGCGCGCCGACACCTTCGAGGAGTTCGCCAACCTGCTGATGCTGTTCAGCTACTGGCCCGATCCCCCCAGGACGGGCGGCCTGGCGCTGATCGCCGAGTCCGGCGGCGAGCGCAACCTGCTGGCCGACTACGCCGAGGACATCGGCCTAAAATTCCCCGCCCTCTCGGAGCGGACCATGGAGCGCCTGGAGGAGATCCAGGATCCCGGCCAGCACGCGGCCAACCCGCTGGACGCCTGGGGCACGGGCATCGAGTTTGAACAGCTCTTCGGCGACTCCCTGGGCTGTATGCTCTCCGACGATAACGTGGCCCTGGGCGTCATCGACCAGGACCTGCGGGACGACTACTTCCTGTCCAAGGGCCTGATGGACTCCCTGCGCATCGGCATGGAGCAGTCCAAAAAACCGGTGGCCATGATGACCAATCTGGGCGGACAGCGGCGCAACGAGCTGACGGAGATCATCAACTCCATGCACGCCCCCCTCCTGGTGGGCGCGCTGGACGGGATGAAGGCCATCAAAAAGTACCTCGACCACCGCAGCTTCGTCTTTGCCAGCGAGCCGGAGGACACCGCGCGGCTGTCCGAGGCCTCCAGGCAGCGGCTGTCCAAGGGCGGCGCGCTGCTGGAGTGGGAGTCCCTCCGGGTGCTCTCCGAGGCCGGCCTGCCCACGCCCCAGGTGGTCCACATCCACGAGGCCGCCGACATCGAGCGCCAGCGGGACAGCCTGCGCTATCCCCTGGTCCTCAAAACCTCGGAGGAGTGGATTCTCCACAAGTCCGACGTGGGCGGCGTGGTGCTGAACATCCGCAGCGAGGCCCAGCTCCTGGCCGAGTACGCCGCCATGCGCGCCCGCCTGGGCAGCGCCTGCATCGCCGTGCCCATGGTGGACTACGACGTGGAGCTCATTCTGGGCATGAAGGTGGACCCCAACTTCGGCCCCATGGCCATCGTGGGGGCGGGCGGCGTCCTGACCGAGCTGCTGCGCGACAAGATGGTGCTGCTGCCCGACTGCACCCGGGGGGAAATCCGCTCCAAGCTGGAGTCGCTGAAGGTCTACAGGCTCCTGCGCGGCTACCGCGGCAAGGCCCCGGTGGACGTGGACGTGCTGGTGGAGGTGGTCTACACCTTCGCCCACAGCCTCCCCGCCCTGAGCGCCTACGCCAGTGAGATAGACGTCAACCCCCTGGTCCTCTCCGGCGGGAAGGCCATCGCGCTGGACGGGCTGATTATGTGCAGCCACTAGCTCTCCCCTGAACCTGCCATTCGTTTTACCGGCACTCGAACGCCAACACTACCCCTGCATAACCAATCAGATTGATAAAGAAAGGTCGTGCGCAAGGTGTTGTGGAAAATCACGAAGAAATTTCAGGTATCGGCGGAAAAATTCATCCCTGACGCGATCGTATTCTGTATCCTGCTGACCATCCTTATCTATCTCGTCGGCCTGCTGGTGCCCGGCTCAAGCCCCATCACCATGCTGATCGGCTGGTATGACAAGATGTGGGCGCAGCTGGCGTTTGCCTGCCAGATGGCCCTGCTGGTCCTCTTTACGTCCGCCTGCGCCCAGGCGCCCCAAGTGCACAGGCTCCTGCTGAAGCTGGCCGGACTGCCCACCAGCCGGGTCTCCGCCATTCTGTGCATCATGGTCTTCGGCATTCTCTCCGGCATGATCAACTGGGCCTTCAGCATGATCCTGGTCCCCATCTTTGCCAAAGAGGTCTGCCGGGTGAACAAAAAGATCCACTTCCCCCTGATGATCGCCGCGGGCTACGCCATGATGCCGCTGAGCCAGTGCATCTGCCCGTCGGCCCCCCTGCCCGCCCTGCTGGCCTCGCCCGACCACTTCCTGGTGGACCGCATCGGCGTGCTCCCCGTCACCATGACCAGCTACAGCCCCCTGGTGCTGTGCACCTTCTCCTGCGTTTTTATCACGCTGGTCATTGTCACGCTGCTGATCAAGCCCCCCGCCCACGAGCTGATCTCCTACAACGGGGAGGCCGACGTGGTGGGGGACGGCCCCATTACCCGCGCCGTGGGCCAGAAGCTCAGCGTCGCCGACCGCATGAACTACACCCGCATCATCATGCCCATACTCGGCCTGGCCGGCCTGTTCGTCCTGGTCCACAGCGTCGTCCTGAACGGCTTTATCAACTCCCTGACGCTAAATTTCATGATCACCGCGTTTATGGTCGCCAATATGTTCCTCTATCAGACCCCGCTGGGCTTCATGGCCGCCATGGAAAACGCCATCGGCTCCGCCACCAGCATTCTGATCCAGTTCCCCCTGTACGGCGGCATCATGGGCATTATGGAGTCCTCCGGCCTGACCACCGTCATCTCCACCGCCATGGCCAGCCTGTGCAACCTGCAGAGCTTCCCGCCGGTCGCCTTCCTGTCCGCCGCCATCGTCAACGTCTTTATCCCCTCCCAGGGCGGCCAGTGGCTGGTGCAGGGACCCGTGCTGGTCGACGCCGCCGAGCAGCTGCACGCAAACTTCGCCACCATGACCATGGCGTTTCAGCAGGGCGACGAGTGCACCAACCTGATTAACCCCCTCTACATGCTCCCCGCCCTGGCTATGGTCAAGCTCAAGCTGAAGGACGTCTGGGGCTTCATGGCCTTCTACGGGATCATCTGGATTGTCGTGGCGCTCATTGCCTTCCTAATCTTTCCGACCCTGCTCGGCGTAGCCGGGGCAGTCTAGGGCCGCCGCTGAGAGGAGTATCAGATGGAAAACGCTGTTATAAAGTCGGTCCTGTATTATAACGGGAAGATCCTCACCATGGACGAGCAGGATACCATCACCGAGGCCGTGCTGACGATTGGCGAGCGCATCGCCGCCGTCGGAAAGACCGCGGACCTGATGCGGCAAAAGCTGCCGGACACGCAGCTGGTGGACCTGGCCGGGAAAACCCTGATGCCGGGCTTAATCGACGGGCACGTGCATCTGGAGATGGCCACGACGGACATGGTCCTGGGCCGCAGCGCCTCCACCCCGCCCTGCGAATCCCTTGCGGATATTTTGGAGGTCATCAAAAAGGCCGCGGCGGAGACGCCCCCCGGCGAGTGGGTGGTCGTACGCGGTACGCTCGGCTACGACAAGAAGATCCGGGATCAGCGGGGGCTGACCCGGAGGGACATCGACGCCGTGGTCGATTCCCGGCCCGTCGCGTTTTTTCCCGCGATCCACGTCTGCGTACTCAACACCAAGGGGATTGAGCGCATGGGCTGGTGGCAGGAGAAGGATATTCCCGTCAACGCCACCCTGGGCCGGGATCCCGAGACTGGGGAGCTGACGGGGGTCTACTGCGAGGCCTGGGGATCCGGCAGCCCCCTGAGCCCCTGGCCGTACGAAACGCGCAAGGAGGCCATGTACGAGGGGACGATGGAGTACTTTGTAAAGCTGGGCATCACCTCGGCCTACGAGATCCCGTACAGCTTCGACGGGATCCGCGCCTGGCAGGATTTGAAGCGGGAGGGCAGGATGCCGCTGCGGGTGACCATGTATCCCCCCGACCTCTTCCTTCTGCACGGCGCCAAGGACTTCCTGCAGTACGGCCTCACCCGGGGCTTCGGCGACGACTGGGTCCGCATCGGAGGGATGAAGTTCTTTGCCGACGGCATCGGGCTGCACGCCAACGGGTACCCGATCAAATGCCTGCACTACACCCAGGAGGAGCTGAACGAGCTGGTCTACCGCTCCCACGCCGCGGGGATGCAGATCTGGACCCACGCGATGTCCGAGGAGGCCTTTGAGCAGACCCTTCTGGCCTATGAGAACGCCCTGGCCAGGCTGCCGAAAGAGGACCACCGGATGCAGATAGAACACTCTGGAGATGTCATCGGAAAGTTCAGCCGGCAGCAGGAGTATCTTCGGCGGATGCTGGACGCCGGCATCGGCGCCATGATGACCCCCACGTTCCAGCATTTCGGCGTCTACTACGACAAGGACGACGCGCTGCACACGAGGAGCCTTATCGACATGGGCTTCAAGCTGCGCGGCAACTCCGATACCACCGGCTCCTCCAAGCTCACGGTCAATCCGTGGTTCGCCATGTGGTGCGCCGTAACCAGGAAAAATTATTGGGGCCAGGTCATCAACCCGGCCGAGAGAATCACCGTGATGGAAGCGCTGAAAATGTACACCGTCTGGGCGGCTCTGGGCGCCTTTGAAGAAAAAATCAAGGGCAGCATCGAGCCCGGCAAACTGGCCGACCTGATTATCCTGAGGGACGACCCCCTGACCTGCGAAGTGGACGCCCTGAAGGACATGGTGGTCGAGACCGTCGTGATCGGAGGCGACGTGCGCTGCCGAACCCCGCTTTAACCATCCTGCAAGCGGGAGCTTAACATGAAATGTCTGCTGTAGATATTGCCTTTATGCTTTCATTTTGCTATATTATTCCTTATAACGTGTCGATAGGATAATGAGAAATGGAGCATCAAGACATGACAAGCCAAGAAAAAAAGTTAGCCATCAGAAAATCCTATTTTATAAACGCCGCAGCGGACATTATCGCGGAGCGCGGCGTGGGGGCGCTCACGGTAAAGGAGGTCGCCGCCAACGCCGGGTACCACAGCTCCACGCTCTATAATTACTTCCAGGACTTCGACCACCTGATTTTCCTCGCCTCCATGCGTTTCGTGGCGCCCTACGCAAAGGATCTGCGCACCTTTATCAAGGACGACGAGGACTCCTTATCCGCCTACCTGAAGGTTTCGGAGCTGTTTGCCTACCACTCCTTCAAAACGCCCGAAATTTTCTATACCGTCTTCTACTCCCAAATCCGGGAGCGGATTTCCGACCGGAACCTGGTCAAGGAATACTACGATATTTATCCTTCGGACCTGAATGGTCTGAGCGGCATGCTGGGGGATATGGCTCTGACGCAGAATATCTACCAGCGGGAGGCCATCGCGCTGCGCCCATGCGCGGTCGCGGGCTATATCCGCGAGGAGGATGTGGTGGAGCTGAGTGAAATCCACAACTATATCCACCTCGGCATGCTGGAGCGGGTGCTGAACGAGCAGGGATACCGCCAGAACACCGATTTGGGCGGCGTCTACCTGAAATATACCATCCGTACACTGAAAAACTACCTGATTAAGCCGGTTGATTTTTCCAACGTTCTGCGTTTCGACGGCACCCGTTTTGTCATTTAGCAGCTGCGCTTCTACCCGGGGCGTTCTGCAACCTCTTCCTGCAAAGCGCCCTGAACCTTAGCCCAGGTTCAGGGCGCTTTGCGATCCAATCAAGATAGTCGTTTAAAAAACCAGGCCCATTTTTTCAGCGCGGAATATGCGCTCGTCCATAAGCTTCAGCTGCTCAGAGACGGCGGGCCGGAACTCCATATGCGCCAGAACATCCCGCGAAAGGTCCACGCCGGGCGCGATCTCCACCAGGGTCAGCCCCCGCTCGGTGAGCTGGAAAACCGCGCGCTCCGTGATGTAGAACACCTCCTGCCCCGTCTGGCGGGCGTACCGGGCGGAGAAGGTCACCTGCTCCACGTGCTGTCTGAATTTGATCCCGGGGGCGTCGCTGCGGATGTGCAGGGTGCCTTCGGAGACTTCTATGTCGGATTTCCCGGCGGTAAAGGAGGCCAGAAAGCACACCTTGGGCGTGTTCTGCGAGATGTTGATAAACCCGCCAGGCCCAACCACGCGCCCGGCGAACTTTGAGACGTTGACGTTGCCCTCCTGATCGGCCTCGGCCATACCCAGGCAGGTCATATCCAGGCACCCGCCGTCGTACAGATCGAAGTTGTCCGTAATGCGGTAGAGCGCCTCGGGGTTGACCGCCGCGCCCATGCCGACGGAGCCCACCGGCACGCCGCCGAAGGTGCCGGTCTCCACCGCCAGCGTGATCCGGTCGGAGATTCCCTCCTCGTTGGCCACGGCCGCGACGCCGTCGGGCAGGCCGATCCCCAGGTTTACCAGCGCGTTTTCCCGCAGCTCCATGGCGGCCCGGCGGCCAATGGCCTTGCGCACGTTGAGTTTCATGGGCGGAAGGACGGACAGGGGGAGCTTGATCGCCCCCGTCAGCTCCAGCCGCAGGCGGCTGGAGTCCATATAGCCCTGCGGGTGGTTGGCGGGGTCGGCCTTGACCACATAGTCCACGCAGGAGCTGTGGATGAGCACGCTGCGCGGGTGGATGCTCCCCCGCTGCACAATCTCCTTGACCTGGATGATCACGATGCCGCCGTTGTTGTGGCAGGCGTGGGCCATTTCCGGCTGCTCACTGATGAAGGGCAGCTCGTCGAAGGAGATATTGCCGTCCTCGTCGGCATAGGTGGCGTGGATGATGCACACGTCCATGGGGGCCAGGGCGTGGTAGAACAGGTACTCCCTGCCATCCACCTCCATCAAGGACACCAGCTCTCTCCCCTGGGCCCGGGCCGCGTCGTTCATCCTGCACCCGTCCAGCCTGGGATCGCAGAAGGTGTGCAGGCCCACGTGGGTGAGCACGCCGGGTTTTTTGCCGGCCATTGCCTCAAAGAGATGGCCCACGACGCCCAGCGGCAGGCAGTAGCCCGCAATCCGGTTTTCTCCCAGGGCCCGGAAGATCCTGGGCGCCTGGCCGGTCTGCCCGGCCACAAGCGTGGTGACCAACCCCTCCGCGCCCAGGGTACTCAGGCCGTAGCCGCCCTCCGTCATATCCCCCGGGACCACCCCTGCGTAGACGGTCAGGTTTCCGGGGGAGCCGGTACGGGCGTAGCGGTCCGCGATCCCCCGCAGGATGTCGTCGGGCGCGCTCCAGCCGCCGAAGCCGCTGATGCCGACCCGCTGTCCGTCCCGCACCAGCTCGGCGGCCTGTGCGGCGGATAAAAAAGTAACCATTTACCGTCTCCTTTCTGTGCCGCGTTCAGCAGGCGGGCAGGCCCGGCAGCTCGCCCGCGCCGCACAGGACAAAGAGGATAATGACGGGGCGGTCGGTGCGGTTGTCCCAGCCGTGCAGGGTGCCGCGCTGGATCAGCACGTCCCCCTCGCCCATGACGGTCTCCGCACCGTCGTCCAGGATGGCCACAGCCTCCCCCTTGAGCACCATGGCATAGTCCACGGAGCTTGTGCGGTGCATGAGCACGCCGGACTTGGCGCCGGGCTGGTGCAGCGGCGGAATCTCCAGGATGCGGAACACGGTCCCGCAGGGGGAGGGTGTGAGGTTAAAGTCCGTGGTGGGATCCTCATACTCGCCGGAGTTGTCGGCGGGGGTCTTTTCGGTGCGCCAGAGGTCGGTGCAGACGAAGGCGTCGTCGTTGCCCATGCAGAAGGCGTTGGGGCAGATCCGGTCCTCCAGGAAAATCGCCTTGCCCTCCCCGCTGTGCCCGGTTACGATGCGGCGGAAGGTGGTGACGCCGGGCGCTGGGCGCAGGCTCTTGTCTGCGGTCGTCTCGTTTGCCATGTTGTTCGCTCCTTTATCGGCTGTCGTTCAGCTTACTTTTTTTGAATCCCCAAAATGGCGCGGGCCTCGTCGGGCGACGCGATGTCGTAGCCCATATCCCGCGCGGTCGTGACGATGCGCTCCACAAGCTGGGCGTTGCTCTTGGCCAGCTCGCCGGGCCGGTAGTAGATATTGTCCTCAAACCCTACGCGCACGTTGCCGCCCAGCGCCAGCGCCATGCAGGTGGCCTTGTGCTGGTTGGCGCCCCCCACACCCATGGCGCCCCAAAGGAAATCACGGTCGGGGGTCATTCGCACCAGGTGCATCAGGTTTTCCGGGGTGAATTTCTGCGCGCCCTGGGCGCCCATCCCCATGACGAAGGTCAGGGAGATGGGGTCGGGCAGGACTCCGGCGGGCTTGAGGATGTGGATAACGTCCTCGAGGTTGGAGGGGTTGAAGATCTCCAGCTCCGGCTTGATCCCCCGGTCCAGGGCCTTCTGCGCCGCGGAAACCAGCCAGTCCCGGGTCCACTTGTTAAAAATCTGCAGCTCACCAAACTTCAGGTGCAGGATACCGCAGTCGATGGAGCACATCTCGCACCCGGCGTCCAGGACGGACAGCCCGTCGTCCTCCACGGCCCCCGGCTTGACGGCGGGCGCGGTGGAGTTCTGGAGGATAATGCTGCACTTGGCGCGGATACGGTCGTTCATATCGCGGAAGATGTTCACGTCGTTGGACTGCACCAGATGCTCGTCCCTGGCGTGGAGGTGCACCACCGCCGCGCCGGCGTTGTAGCAGTCGTAGACCGCGTCGGCGATCTCGGCCGGGGTGCAGGGGAGCGCGGGGTTTGCGTCCTTGCCGTGGAAATTGCTGGTGGGCGCTACGGTGACAATGATCTTTTTCTTGGGATGGGTAGACATCATAATTCCTCCTGCGTTCAGTTTTTGTGGGATGAAGGGTGGGAAGGCGAGGGATGCGGGAAGCGGGTGGGGTATCTTCCAATGCCGTCCCTGTTCCAAGCAAGGTGCGTGCCAAGCCCCAAACCGGCTGCCTCCGGGGGCGGCGGCGGCTTTTGGATCAAAAGAAATATGCAGTTTTGCACAACAATTGTGCAAAACTGCATATTATCGGTCCGATTGCATGGCGGATTGCGTTGAATTTTCGGATTATCTGTGCTATTCTTAAAAATAATGGCGAAAAGAGGTGATGACGTGAACCCGAAGCTGACCGACGCGCAGCTCTTGGAGCTGATACGCCATTTCTCCTACGACTGCTGCGTCGTCCACGACGAGGCCGGCATCATTACCTTTGTCAGCGACTCCTACCAGCGCATCACCGGGCACGATCCCGCGCAGATTATCGGGGAGCCCATCTCCGTGCTGCGGGAGCGCGCGATTGTGGAGCCCTCGGCAGGCGTGCAGGTGCTGGAGAGCAAGGTGCCCACCACCATGATGCTGGACTATAAAAACGGGAAGGACGTCATCGTCACCTGTATCCCGGTGTTCGATCGGGAGGAAAAGCTGCTGGCGGTGGTGGGCAATATTCGCGACATTACCGAGCTGAACAATCTAAAGGAGCGCTTGGCCCAGAGCGAGTACAGCAGCCGGAGGACCACGGCGCTGCTGGAGGAAATCAAGCTGCACTCCCTGTCCAGCCACGGCTTTATTTTCAACAGCCCGGAGATGCAGCAGCTCTTCACGCTGGCCACCCGGATCGCGAAGGTGGACTCCACCGTGCTGATCACCGGGGAGTCCGGCGTGGGCAAGGACGTATACGCCCAGCTTATCCAGCGCATGGCGCAGGAGCTGGCGGGCCGCCCGGTGCCCTATATAAAAATATCCTGCGGGGCGATCCCGGAAAACCTGCTGGAATCCGAGCTGTTCGGCTACGAGTACGGCGCGTTTACCGGGGCGAAAAAGAGTGGGAAGCCGGGAATTTTTGAGCTGGCCGAGGATGGAATCGTATTTTTGGACGAGATCGGCGAGCTGCCGCTTACCCTTCAGGTCAAGCTGCTCACGGTGCTGCAGGACCGGTCCTTCACCCGCCTGGGCGGGGTAAAGCCCGTGAAGATGCAGGCGCGTATTATCGCCGCCACGAACCGGGATCTGGAGCAGGCGGTGGCCGCGGGGGAATTCCGAGAGGACCTCTATTACCGTCTGAATGTCATCCCGGTCTGTATCCCGCCGCTGCGGCAGCGCCAGGAGGACGTATCCGCCCTGATCACCTCCTTCCTGGAGCGGTTCAACAACAAATACAACATGCAGCGCAGCCTGGAGCCAAAGGCGCTGAGGCTGCTGGAGCGCTACTCCTGGCCCGGCAACGTACGGGAGCTGGCAAACGTGGTGGAGCGCATCGTGGTGCTCAGCCCGTCTGATCTCATTACGGCCGAGATGCTCCCGGAGGCCATCCTGCGCGCGGACACCCAGGGCCTTGAGGAGGCCGTGGACCGGAGCCTGCCGTTGGGCGAATTTCTGGAGAAGATGGAGCGTTTTCGGATCGCGCGGGCGGTGGAGAAGGAACAGACGCTGAGATCCGCCGCCGAGGAGCTGGGCATCGACCTGTCCACGCTCACCCGCAAGCTGCAGAAGTACAATATTCCGCGGCGCAACCAGCGGAAGTTCGTACACACCAACCTGCCGAAGGGACACCTTGCGGCGGCTGAAAAAGAGGGATGGGAGTAGCGGCTCCCATCCCTCTTTTCTGCAATTGGCACAGGAGTTGCTTTTATACTGGGGTGGAAGGTCCAAGGGAAGGGGCCTTCCGGCTTCCATGCCGCGACGCTCGACATATCTATGGAAAAGAGAGGCGGACCAACCATGAGTACGACTGCCGTGTTCGCAATTTTTGCCGTCATTTTCTTTATCGTCATGCTCGGCGCAGGCTACATGACAAAGAGCTGGGCCACCAGCGCGGACGATTTCAACCTCGCCGGCCGGGAGGTCGGCACCACGGTCGGTATTACGGCCGTCCTGGCAATCTCCTTCGCGGGGAGCAACCTGACGCTAATCCCCAGCTTCTCCATCACCTACGGCTTTTTGGGGGCGGGCGCGTGGTGCCTGCTGTTCTCCATCGGGTTTGCCGTATACGCCCTGCTGCCCGGAAAGTACCTGCGCCGCTGCGGGGCGCAGACCCTGCCCGAGTGGCTGGAGATGCGCTACGGCGGATCCGTGCGGATTGTGGTATCCATCGGAGGCATCGTGGGCCTGTGCGGGATCATGGCCAACAATATCGCCTCCTTCTCCTCGCTGCTGGCCGCCTTTACCGGCATCCCCGGCTGGGTGAGCACGGCGCTGTGCTTTCTGGTGATGATCGCCTTTACCGTCATGAGCGGCCAGTGGGCGGTAAAGGTCACCTCGTTCATCCAGGTGATCATCGGGGTCATCGCCATCCCACTGGCCGCCTTCCTGCTGGGCAGGCTGTTCGGCTGGGATTTTTCCGCAGGCTGGCCCAATGCCGCCGGCTGGCTGGGCGCCGGGATCGGCGGGCAGAGCCTGCCCGTGTTCAGCCTGAAATACCCCAGCGTGCTGACCTTCGCCGTGCTTAACGCCTTTTTCCTGGTGTGGGGCAGCAACTATTACTTCCTGACGGCGGCCTGTATGCGCTCTGAAAAGGTGATGAAGCGCTCCTTCCTGGCGGCCTCGGTGCTCCAGATCCCCTTCGTCTACCTGCCGCTGATTCTCATCGGCATTATGGCGGGGGCTGTAAACGCCGATCTGTTTGCCCCCCTGGGCAGCATGGCGCCCACAGCCGCTTACAGCGTCATGCTGCTCAACCTGGGCGCGGCGGTGTCCTGCTTTGCCATGGTGGGCGGCATGTGCGCCTCCATCTCCACCGCCTCCACGGCCCTCGTGGCCTCCCAGGCCACGGCCACGCGGGACATCTATCTGCGGAAGCTCAGGCCCAAGGCCACGCCGGGCCAGGCGCTGACGGCAGGGCGCATTATCGTCGTCCTGCTGGGTGTGGTATGCCTGCTTCTCACCTTTTACCCCGGGGGGCCCACCTACCTGTTCGCCTTCTCCAACGCCTGGATGGGCCCGCCCGCAATCCTGCTGCTGCTGGGCATGTGCTGGCCCCGTATCACCGACAGGGGCGCGCTGTACGGCGTGCTCTCCGGCATGGGGGCCATGGCCGTATTCACCCTGCTGGACTTAACCGGCGTCTACGCCATCGGCGGGATCATGCACGTGGGCGTGCTGGGGCTCATTCTGACGCTGGCGGTCACCATCCTGGCCTCCCTGGCCACCGAGCCGCGGTATTTCGGCAAACGGCAGTGGCGGGCCGACCCCGGCCAGGGAACGCGCGAGGCCTTGCCGCTGCTTGAGGAGGACCGCGCGCTGCTTGCCCTCGTCCGGGACGGACTGGACCAGATGGTGGAGCTGGCCGATTACCGCTCCGGCGACGTGAGCGAAATCAACGCCGGTATTGAGCGGCTGGACCGGGGCGGCTACCTCCGGCGCCGGAGCCTGCTCGGCGCGGGCTTCTACGCCTTTTCCGTGACGGAGCGGGGCCTTGAGGCCCTCGGCATGGAAGCCCTGCCCGACAACGGGCTGAGCGCGCAGGCGCGCGGGCTCCTCGCCGCCATAGAGCACGGTGGACTGGAGCGGTTCGCCCAGGAGCAGGGCATAAGCGGCGCGGCGGTCTCCGCGCTGGTCTCCATGCTCGACCGGCGGGGCTACGTCAGGCAATACGGCTTCCTGCGCCGCCGGATCGCCCTGTGCCCCGCGGGGCGCGGGGCGCTGAAATCTAATTTGGAGGATAGGGCCTAATGAGCACTGTGTTACCCGTAATCGGTTTTATACTCGCGTGGCTGCTTCTGGTGGTGAGCACCTATAAGGGGCACTCGGCAATCTACATGTCCCTGGCCTGTGCGCTGATTCTCCTGCTCTTAAGCGGCGTTGGAGTTCAGGAGGGGATAATGGGCACCTACATGCCGGCGCTGGCCGGGCTGTGCACCACTGTGTTCCCGCTGGTCCTGATGGGCTCCATCCTGGGGCAGCTCTACGTGGACTCCGGGGCGGCCAGCGCCATCTCCTTCGCCCTGTCGGACAGTCTGATGAAAAACGCCTCTCCCCGTGTACGCAAGGTATTTACCATCGCCCTCATCTACTTCGTGGGCTGCCTGCTCTGCTACGGCGGCGTGGACAGCGCCGCGCTTATGTTCACGCTGGTCCCCCTGGCGCTGGTGTTCTTTGAGGCGGCGGACATCCCCCGCAAATACGCGGCGGCCGTCTGCGTCCACGTGAGCTGCATCTGTCTGAGCGGGGTGGGCGCGCCCACCTATTACAACATCTACCCGGGCCTGCAGCTGGGGACGGCCCCATCGGCGGGCTTTGCGGCGGGCGTGACGGCGCTTGTCCTGAACGTGGCGGGCGGAATTCTCCTGGCCTCCCTATACGTGGCCCGGGACGAGAAAAAAGGGCTGGGCGGGTTTCATTGGGGCAACGCCCGCCGCCCGGAGTTCGACAGGGACAACATGCCACATCCCCTGGTTGCCCTGATCCCGCTGGCCGTGGCCATGCTCCTGTTCGTGGGGCTGGGCGTACATTTCGTCGCCTCCATCGGGGCGGGCGTGGTGCTCTCCCTTCTCCTGTTTTACCGCAACTTCTCTGTGGAGCCCGGCTCCACCAAGGGCAAGCGCTTGATCGCCATGCTAAGCAAGGGCACGGCCTCCGGTATCAACGGCGCCATTGTCCTGTGCTCCATGAGCGCCTTCGGCGCGGTGGTGCAGACAAACCCGGTGTTCTCTAGCGTGTCGGGCGCCCTGATGAGGCTGCCGCTTCCCCCGGTCTTTGCGTACGCGCTCCTGGTGGGGCTGCTGGGCATCCTGACCGGCGCGACGGTCTCCGGCTTCCAGGCCGGTCTGGGGCTGGCGCTGGAGCACGGCAAGTTCGGCCTGACCGACGCCGTGCTCCACCGGGTGGGCGCGGCAAGCGCGGCCACCTTCAACCTGGCCCCCTTCACGGGCGTGGTATTTGTCACGCTCAACCTGGCCGGATTGAGCCACAAGGAGGGGTACGGCACCATTGTAAAGCTGGCCGTACTCATGATGGCGGTCTCCACGGCGGCAGCCTCCGTCCTGTGCGCGATTTTCCCCTCGCTCCCATAGCGTCCCTGCCGCAGCCCGCTGCTGGATATACAGACAAAAATGCCGCCCGGTGGGCGGCATTTTTGTCTGTAAGAGCGCCCGCCGCCGTCAACGATCCAGCAGCCCAGCAGCCCGGTATCGATTCTCAGTTTTACCACGCGCAGTAGCCGCCGTCCACCAAGAGATCCGCGCCCGTGGTGTAGCCGGACAGGTCGCAGGCGTAGTAGACGACGCTCCCCACGATTTCGTCCAGCGTCCCGTAGCGCTTCATGGGCACGTTCTCCCGGGTGTAGTCAAAATAGCTCTGCGCGCGCCCGTCGTGGATGCCCGAGAGGATGTAGCCGGGGCTCACACTGTTGACGCGGATTCCAAACTGCGCGTAGTCCAGCGCCAGGGCTTTCGTCAGCTGGAGTACGGCTCCCTTGGCCGCGGGGTAGGCAACGTGGTAGCGCGCGCCGTCCTCCCTGCGGTTGACGATATGCCCCGTCATCGAGGCGTTGAGAATCAGGGAGCCGCCGTGTCCGCGCTCCATCATCAGGTTGGCCGCGTTGCGGCAGACCAGAAGCGTCCCCGTCACGTCTACCGCCAGGGTCCGGCTGAACTCCTCGATCGGAGCGTCCGCCGAATCCGCCCGCGGGAAGAACCCGGCATTGCTGAACGCCACGTGGAGATCGCCGAATTGTTCACGGATGGCGGCAAAGAGGGCGTCCACCTCCTCTTCCCGGGACACGTCACAGCAGATCCCCACGGCCCTTCCCCCGTATTTCCCCTCAAGGTACCGGCAGTAGCTCTCCAGCTTCTCCCGGCTGCGCCGGGTACCGGTGAGCACCACGTCGGCCCCCAACTCTGCCAGCGCCAGGGCGCAGGCCCGCCCAATCCCGCCCGAGCCCCCGGTGATCAGGACGGTCTTCCCATGCATATCCAGCATGCTTTTTACACTGCGCTGTTCCTCAGGCTGCAACGCCGTCCATCGCATGTTACAGCGCCCCCTTCTCGATTAGAATTACCCGGCAGGGGGAGGCGTCCACCCCCTCCAGCTTAAGTGGGAGGGCCACCAGCGTATACCGCGCGGAAAAGTCGACCGCCTGCGTATTGGCCAGCGCCTCCACAAAGATGATGTTATGCGAGAGCATCAGCTTGTGCACCGGGAAGCGCTCCTCCCCCTCCGCCGGAGGGCGGTCCGGTGAAGGGATGTCCATGGCCACCAGCTCCACACCCTTGTCCAGAAGATATTGCGCCGCCTCCATACCGATATAGGGGTAGTTCACGTTGTACTGCGCCTGATCCGCCCAGTATTTACAGTAGCCAAAGCAGAGCAGCACCCGCGGCTTGAGCTGGTATGGCTCCAGATCGGCCACCCGCAGGCAGTCGCCCTTTCCCCTGTGCCGCACGTCCACAACGGTGACCTCCCCCACGCACCGCTCCAGCGTCGTCGCCTCTATGGAGTAGCCCCCGGGGATGAAATGGCTGGCCGCGTCCATGTGGGTGGCGATATGGCTGCCCAGAAGGATACTGCTGGTGTTCATGCCGATCTCCTCCAGCTTCCCCATGCGCCGGAATTCCACCACGGGATGCCATTTGCTCATACCGGTCATCCCCGGCCGGTAGGTGTGGCTTAAATCAATGATTTTCACTGTTTTACAGCCTCCTATCCCTGCCGTCAGAACGGCAGCATGACCAGTCCCGGCAGAAAGCAGAGCACTAGCAGCACGGCAAAGGCCGCGAGCATGTAGGGCAGGGCACCCTTGACCACCTTTCCAAAGGTCTGGTTCGCAATGGGGGCGATGGTGAACAGCGTGATGCCGAAGGGGGGCGTTATCGCGCCCATGCACAGCACGCAGCAGAACATCACGCCGATGTAGATGGGATTCAGGCCCAACTGCACCCCGATGGGCACGATAATAGGCGCCAGGATCAGAATGGCGGGGCCGGAGTCCATCAGGGCGCCCACGATGACCAGAAAGACGAACATCATGATCATAAACGCTGTCTGGGAGGACATAAAGGGCAATACGGCCGCCGCGATGGCCTGGGGGATATTCTCCACCGTGAGGATATAAGCAAACATGCCGGAGATACAGATGATGCACATAATGGATCCGGCGGTGAGGACGGTCTTGCGGCACAGTTCCAGGAATTTTTTTAAATTCAGAGCCTTGTAGAAGGCCGCCAGTAGCAGCGAATAGAGCACCGCAACGGTGCCCGCCTCGGTGGGCGTAAAGATGCCGCCGTAGATCCCGCCCAGGATGATAACCGGCAAGAGGAGCACTCCCAGGCTCTTCCACAGGGCAATGAACGTCTTTTTCAGGTTGAATTTGTCCTCGCTGCGGGGCAGATGGTGGCGGATTGCATAGATAATGTTGATGGCGACGAAGGTGATGCCCATCAGCACGCCCGGTATGATGCCGCCCAGGAAGAGATCCGCCACAGACACGCCCATAGCCGAGCCGTATATGACCATAGGCACGCTGGGAGGGATGATGGGACCCAGGGCCCCGGCGGAACAAACCATCCCGGCCGCCACCTTGGCGTCGTACCCGTTTTTCACCATCATGGGGAGCATGATGGCGCCAATGGCCGCCGTGGTGGCCACCGCGGAACCTGTGAGTGCGGCGAATACCATGCAGGAGAGAATCGCCACCGTACCCAAAGCGCCGGGTTGCCGGCCCACCAGGCTGTAGACAAAGTCCACCAGGCGCTTGGAGATGCCCCCTGCCTCCATAATGTAGCCGCAGAACACAAACAAGGGGATCGCCAGCAGGACATAGGAGTCGTTCTGCGCGTAGATCTTCGTAGGCAACTGGATCAGATCGCTGACATGGAAAACCAGAACGTAAAAAATACAGTCTAGGCCAATGGAGTAGACCACCGGGACGCCCAGGAAAAGAAGTATAAACAGTACCAGAAAAAAAACTACAATATTCATGCCTGCGCCGCCTCCCCGTTCCGGCCCACGCCCGCAATGGCGCAAATATTTCCGAAGATCTCGTGCAGCGTATTCAGGATGGCCCCTCCGCTGCCTACAATGAGGGCGGAATAGAGCCATTTCATCTCGATCAGGAATACGATGGTCACCTGGTGTCCTACCTTGGCGCATTTCACGACGCTGTAGCGGAAGAGGAGGACCAGATAGACCAGAATCAGCAAATCCAGAAGGATGTCGTAAAAGGGCTTGGCACGCTCCGGAACCCGATTGCTCAGAATATCAATGCGCAGGTGCGATTTATAGGCCACGCAGAGGCTTAACGCCAAGGACACCATCCACACGAAGCCCATGCGTGCCAGCTCCTCCATGCCGAGGATTTTGACAAAACTGATATACCGGCTGGCTACCTGCAGCGCACAGGTTACCACCATAAAAACCAGCGCCGCCGAGGCGGCGACCTGAAAAACCAGGTTCAGCCACTTGAAAAACTTGTCCAGTCCCCGTTTCACTGTTTCCACAATAAGCCTTCTCCTTTCCCGGCCGTGAGGGGGCGGCGGTGCGCCCCCTCATGGTCAGCGCCGTCCTTAGCCCTTGGCGTAGTCGGACCAGGCCGCCAGATCCCTCCAAAGGGGAAGCCCCTTGGCCGCGTTATCCTCGTCCAGCTTCTCGTAGGCCCAGTCAAAGAGCTCGCCGCCCAAAATACTGTAGTATTCCTCGTGGACGCTGAGCGTGGCCGTCTGGAACTGCGTGCGGTCGATGTCGCAGCGTTCCAGGCTCGCCACCGTGCCGTCGGTCATGTAGCGGGTCACCTCGTCCATGGACTCCAGAATCCGCGACCGCTCCATCTGTACGCCGTACTCGAACGCCTCGTCGATCCATCCCCGCTCCTCCTCTGTCAAGGAG
Organism: Oscillospiraceae bacterium; assembly: GCA_022846095.1. Taxonomy (NCBI): domain Bacteria; kingdom Bacillati; phylum Bacillota; class Clostridia; order Eubacteriales; family Oscillospiraceae; species Oscillospiraceae bacterium. Next base: position 3,574,760 of record AP025583.1, read on the forward strand.
TAGTACAGGTCCATATTCATCAGCGGGATGGAGAGCACATCGTACTCGTCGGTAAAGCAGAGGTACTTGGCCGGCTCATAAAACGCGCAGATATACTGGGTCTCCACGGGGCAGTCGATGGCGTCCACCACGCCCTGGGAGAAGGCGGTGTAGCACTCGCTGAAGGCAACCACGGTGGGGATCGCCCCCAGGGCCTCCCAGGTCTTTTGGGCAATCTGGTTGGTGGTGATACGCACCAGCACGTCCTTGCAGTCCTCAAGGGAGCGGATGGGCTTGACCGAGGCCAGCATACGAGGGCCGTTGTACATATAGCCGCCCAGCACCTGAATGTTCCACTCCTGCGCAAAGGTGTCCCGGGTGGTCTGCATAAAATCGGGATCGTCCAGCAGGATAAAGCACTGTTCGTAGTAGTTGGTCAGATAGGGCATGGAGAAGAGCTGAAGCATGGGGATTTGGTTGGAAAAGGTGTCCACCGAGAGCATGGCCGCTTGCACCGATCCGTCGGAACAGCCGTTGAGCATGTCGGTCTCGGTCCCCAGCTGGCCGTTGGGCACCGCCTGGAAATAGAAGTGCCCGCCGCAGCTCTCCTGCAGCTTTTCATTAATCTTTTTAATCGTATAGTCAAAGCGGGAGTTTTCACCCTCAGGATCGGGGTGTCCAATCTGAATGACGACCTGATCGGCAGGGGCCGCGGGGGGCGCGTCCTGGCCGGCGCTGGGCTGGACCGCAGGGGACTGGGAGGGCTGGGCGGTGCCCGCCTTGTCGCCGCACGCGGCAACCCCCAGCAGCATGGCAAAACTCAGTGCGAGTGCAAGGATCCTCTTCATTTTTGTTCCTCCTTTTTGAATATTATCAATTATTTAACAATTTAAAGGTTAAAATTCCCCATACCTATACGTGCCGGGCGCACTACTCGGCGCTGCGCCGGTGAAATTCGTCCAGCAGAAGCCGTTCCAGGTAGGGGTAGTCAGCCGCCGGATCGGTCTCCACGCCTGTAATGCACGTAAATGTCAGCAGCGCTTGGTAAATCAGCATATCCAGCCCGCGGACGACGGTCAGGCCCCTCCGCTGCGCCTCTCGCAGCAACGCGGTATGAAGCGGATTGTAGACCACCTCCGCTACCGCGGCCCCGGTCTGATCCAGAAAGGAGAACTCACGGTAATCCTCCCCGGCACCCTCCATGCCCAGAGACGTGGTATTGATGATTAAATTCGCATGACGGGCCTCCTGAGCCAGCCGCTGGCCGGACATGGGGCCGCAGCTCATCCGTTTCCGCCCGGCGCACAGGCACTGCGCCCGGGGCACGCTCCGGTTCAGCACACAGATATGCGCCGCACCGCGGTCCACGGCCAACTCCACAATGGACTTCGCCGCGCCGCCCGCCCCCAGGATCAGGATGTTGTTTCCTTCAAACCCCAGCCCCTTGGCCTCCAGCCCCATGCGGAAGCCCTCTGCGTCCACATTGTAGCCGCACAGGTGCCCGTCGGTATTTTTGACCAAATTCACCGCGCCGCAACGCCGGGCAAAGGGATCCATCTCGTCCAGATAGGGGAGGATCGCCTCCTTGTCCGGCATGGTGACGTTGCATCCCAAGATACCCAGCGTACGCATGGCCCGGGTAAACTCCCCCACCTTGTCCGCGGTGATGTCATAGGCCAGATAGGCCACGTCCCTGTGGTAGCGCACGCCCAGAGCGGTATGCAGCAACGGGGACAGGCTGTGTTCCACCGGGTGGCCCACTGTTCCCATCAGTTTTGTGTGCCCCGAAATCTCCTTGCGCCGCCCGATCATTGGCGGACCACCGCGCCCTCGGATCCAGAGGAGACCATCCTGCCGTATCGGGCGAGGTAGCCTCTGGCCGGATTCTCCCGGGGCTTCCATTGGCGCAGGCGCGCGGCAATCTCCTCGTCGGTCAGCGCCACGTGGATGGTGCGCTTGTCGATGTCATAGGAGATGATGTCCCCGTCCCGGACCACAGCGATGGCGCCCCCCTCCTGGGCCTCCGGCGAGCAGTGTCCAAACACCGCGCCGCTGGAGTAGCCGGAGAAGCGCCCGTCGGTCACCAGGGCAATCTTGTCCTCACAGTTGATGGAGCTGAGGGTACGGGTGATGTCGATCATCTCCCGCATACCGGGTCCGCCCTTGGGGCCCTCGTAGCGGATTACCACCACGTCTCCCGCACTCACCCGGCCCGTGCGGATGGCGTCCATGGCATCCTCGCAGGACTCAAATACGCGCGCGGGCCCGCTGTGGACCATCATCTTATCCGGCACGGCGACCCGCTTGACCACCACCCCTCCGGGCGCCAGGTTCCCCTTGAGTACGGCGTGGCTTCCGCTGGGCCGGAATGGCCGCTCCAGCGGGCGGATCACCTCCGGGTCTAAGTTTTCCACCTTCTCCAAATTCTCGGCCAAGCTTCGCCCAGTGACCGTCATAACGCCGGGGTGCAGCAGGGGCAACAGTTCCTTTTCTACCGCTGGAATACCGCCGGCATCCCGCACTGCGCTCATATCATAGGGCCCGGCGGGCATGACGTTGCAAATTTGGGGGGTTTGGGCGCTCACCGTATCAAAGGTATCCATAGGCAGCGCAAGGCCTAACTCGTGGGCCAGCGCGGGCAGGTGGAGAAAGGTGTTGGTGGAGCCGCCGATGGCCTCGTTTACCGTCAGGGCGTTCTCAAGTGCCTCACGTGTCATGATATCGGCGGGGCGCAGGTTCCGCTTTACCAGCTCCACCACCGCGATGCCGCTTTTTTTTGCAATGCGGCTTTTCAGCGCGTCTACCGCGTGGGCGCAGCCGCAGTAGGGCAGGCTCATGCCGATGGCCTCGCTCAGGCAACTCATGGTGTTTGCCGTGCCCATACCCCAGCAGCTGCCGACGCTGCCGCACAGCCCCTCGGTCAACTCGTGCATCTCCTCAGGGGTCATCTTGACGCCGCTGCGGTAGCCGCTGCCGGCGTCGTTCATGTCTTGGTTTGTGACCCGCCGCCCGTGCACACATCCCGCCAGCATGGCGCCACCGGTGACAATGACCGTGGGGATGTTAATCCGGGCCGCCGCCATCAGACAGGCGGGCACAATTTTGTCGCAGGCCGCAATGAGCACCATCCCATCCGCCTGAAAGGCCTGCGCCGTGACTTCTATGGAGTCCGCGATAATCTCCCGGCTGGGGAGGATGTACTTATTGGAGGCGGGCGTGCGGATCCCGTCGCACAGTGCAATGGTGTTGGACTCAAAGGGCGTCCCGCCCCCCATGCGCACCCCGGCTTTTACCGCGTCGGCCAGCCCCCGCAGGTGCTGGTGGCCGGGATGCAGCTCGTTCCAGGAGTTCATGACCAGAATCAGCGGCTGGTCGAACTCCTCGTCAATCATCCCGGCCGCCTTCATCAGGGCCTCCGTAAGGCCCCGTTCTCGAAGCAAACCGCTCCTATATTCCATGTTCTTGCGCTCCTATGCGGGTTCGGTCTCCCCGCGATCACTACTCCTCCCCGGTTTGCCCGCCGTGCTGCGAGCTCTTGCTGAGCTGGGTAGCCTTCACGAAGAAACGACCCAAAATCGTACTAAAATGCTCCTCCAACAGTGAAATGGCCTCTTTCTTATCCCTGCGGAGCAGGGCGTCGAAAATCAGGCGGTGCTTTTCACGGGAGGCGATAAAAAGATTGCGGTCCATCACGCGGGAGAGCTGTTCCCGCAGGCAAGGCTCCAAAATTAGCCAAAATTGGTAGAGAAAATCGTTTTTTGACGCGCGGACAAGCTCCCTGTGGAACATGCAGTCATAGTTGATGTAGTCCTCCAGCGCGCAGTCCGGCTCCCCGGAATCCAGCAGGATTTTGCTCAGATTCAAAAAGTTCTCGTTGTCCATGCACACTACGGCCAGCTCCAGGGCCGCGACCTCCACAACCGTGCGGGCGTCCAGGTATTGCGTGACCTGGAAGTGGTTTACGGTGAACAGCTTGTTCACCATTGTCTCCAGGCTGACCGGTGCCGGGGCGGCGGCCTCGACCCCGCCGGGCCGGGAGGGATCGTAGAGCACGTAAGTTCCGCTGCCCTGTTTCGCTTTGATCGTCCCCAGCTGTTCCAGCTTCTTGAAGGCCTCGCGCAGCGTCGCCCGGCTTACGCCAAACTGTTCCGCCAGAACGCTCTCAGAGGGCAGACGGCTTCCGGTTTCAAATTGTCCGCTGGCAATCGCCTCCATCAGCTTTTGCGCCACAATGTCGCTTCTCTTGACTCGCTTTTTCTGATTGGATTCATTTCCGCCTATCTTTTCCATACATATTCTACCTCTTATCATTTTTAGAGCATATTTTTTCAGATTAACCCCATTATCCGGCCTTTTTCTATTTTACCAGAGTCAGATCCAAAATGATAGAGGTTTACGCCCGCTCCGCCTCCTCTCCGTAACAACACCCGTTTTTCAAAATTCGTCTGATGTCTACGGCCCAATTGTAGCAAACTTGTCTAGAAATATCAATTGTCTATTCCTCTATTTGCACATGTCGAATTTTGTACATAATCACGTTTTTTATCTAAATGCACAAAAAATCTTGAAATACAATTCTTATTGGACTACTATTTCTATGTAAATGCATCTGTTCCTTTACACAAATTCGTCTGATGATTTATTGTTAGTATACATTTTCTATTTTAGGGAGGTATTTGTATGGCAGCAAGCGCTGCAAAAAAGATTCTGGTTGTAAGCGCGCACGTGGCGGACTGGTGCACCCGCTCGGGAGGAACCCTTTTGAAATATCTTCAGGAAGGGTGCCAGGTTCTGGTCCTCGCGCTGACCTTTGGGGAACGGGGCGAGTCCCCCGAGTATTGGGCAAAGCATCCCGGCAGCACGGTGGAGGACTGCAAGGCCTGCCGCCGGGAGGAGGCCGTTGCGGCGGCAGACCACTGCGGCGTCGGGATACAGTTTCTGGACTACAACGACTACCCCCTGGTAATGGATGCGGAGCGGATTAAAGACTTGACGCGCCGCATCCTGGAGTACCGCCCCGACGTAATCCTCACACACTCCCCCGGCGATCCCCTCAATGTGGACCACGAGGAGACTTACCGCGCCGTAATCCGGGCGGCAAGCAGCGCGGGTATGCTGGGCGCGCTGCCCAACACCCCCGCGCACTTCATCCCGGATATTTTCCTTTTTGAGAGTTCTCTGCCCCACTCCGAGTTTAACGGCTTTCAGATGGATACCTATGTGGACATCACCTCCGTTATGGATCAGAAGCTGGAGGCCATCGCCTGTTTTGCCTCCCAGCCTCAGCTCCCGGACTACTACACCCGCTGTGGGGCCAGGCGGGGTGAACAGGCCACAAACTGGATGCGCGGCAGGCAGAGTATCCCCTGTGCGGAGGGTTTTCGGCGCTACACCCCCTTTGTGGGGCAGCTACTGCCCACAATCGATCTCTAAACGTATCCAAAGGAGAGGAGCATCCCGTATATGAGCGATTTCGTTTTTCAGCCGGAGGTAGCCCGGCGCCTGCGCTCCCGGCAAAAGGTTTGCGCCGCATGGGCCCAGATGGGCTGCAGCATCAGCGCGGAGATCTTTGCCGAGGCCGGTTTCGACATGCTCGTCATCGACGCCGAGCACTCCCCCACCACCTTGCCCGGCATCGTCTCCCTATTACAGGCGATCAAGGGGACCGGCTGTTTCCCTATGGTGCGCGCCCCGTGGAACGACCCCGTCTCCATCAAGCAGCTCCTGGACTGCGGTGCCGCCGGGATCCACGTGCCCTACGTCTCCACCCGGGAGGAGGCTGAGCTGGCCGTGCGTTGCTGCAAGTATCCGCCCCAGGGCATCCGTGGCATTGCGGGCAGCCAGCGCGCGGTGGGCTACGGCGCCGAGAAGGCCGACTATTACGCCCGGGCCAACCGCGAGGTTCTCGTCATGGTCGCCATTGAGACGGAGGAGGGCGTCCGCAATATCCGGGAGATCGCCGCTGTGGACGGGTTGGACGGCATTTTTATCGGCCCCGCCGATCTCTCCGCTTCCATGGGCTATCTGGACAATCCCGCCGCGCCTGCCGTGCAGGCGGCCATCCGCACGGTGGAGCAGGCCGTCCTGTCCTCAGACAAATTCCTGGGCACCGTTGCTGCCGGGATGGGGGACGCCGCAGCGAAGTACGACCGGGGCTACAGCCTGCTCTACCTCCTGTCGGACACAACCTGCCTCTCCTCCGCGGCGGCGGCTTCGGTATCTGAATTCCACCGCTACCTGGACAAAGAACCAATTTCATTCTAAAAGGAGTGCTACTATGAACGACGTCAAACTGCTCAAGCCCTATATCAACGGACGATATGTGGAATCCAAAACGGGCAAATATTCGGACGCCTTTGACCCCAGCACCGGCAAGGTCATCGCCAGGGTTCCCTGCTGTACGGCCGACGAGGTGGAAGCGGCGGTAGCGGCCGCCAAAGCCGCCTTTCCCGCCTGGTCGGCCACGCCGGTGGTCAAGCGGGTCCAGATCCTCTACCGCCTGCGCGATTTACTTATGGAGCACATGGAGGAACTGACCTATCTGGTGGCAAAGGAGAACGGCAAGGCATGGAGCGAGGCCGAGGGCGATGTGCTGAAGGCAAAGGAGGCCACCGAGCAGGCCATCTCCGCCCCCAGCCTGATGCAGGGCTACAGCCTGATGGACGCCTCCGCGGGCTTTGATACCGTGCTCTACCATGAGCCCCTGGGCGTCTTTGCCGGCATCGTGCCCTTCAACTTCCCCTCTATGATCCCCATGGGCTGGATGACCCCCATGTGTATCGCCTGCGGCAATACCATCGTACTCAAAGCTGCCTCCTTTACCCCCCAGTCTGCCCTGCGCATTGCAGAACTGTACAAGGAGGCGGGCCTGCCCGACGGCATCATCAACATTGTCACCTGCTCCCGGAACGAGGCGGAGCTCCTGCTCACGCATCCGGACATCAAGGGGATTACATTTGTGGGCTCCACCGCGGTGGGTATGCATATCTACACTACCGCCGCCGCCACCGGCAAGCGGGTTCAGGCTCTGTGCGAGGCCAAGAACCACGCGCTGGTGCTCAACGACGCGCCAGTGGAGCGCACGGCCGCCGGTATCATCAACTCCGCCTTCGGCTGCGCCGGGGAGCGCTGCATGGCGCTGCCCGTGGTCGTGGCCCAGGAGGGCATCGCGGACGCGCTGGTGGAGCAGCTCAAGCGCCAAGCACAGCGTTTGACGGTGGGCCCAGCCTATGACAAGGACACGAAGCTGGGGCCTGTGGTCAACGCCGCCCATAGGCAATCCGTTGAGGCCTGGATTCAGAAGGGCCTGGACGAGGGCGCCAAGCTGGTGCTGGACGGCCGCGGCGTCAAGGTCCCCGGATATGAAAACGGCTTCTATCTCGGCCCCACCATCCTGGACCATGTACAGCCCGGCATGACCGTGGGCGATATCGAGATCTTCGGGCCGGTCTTGTGCATTAAGCGGGTAAAGACCTTCCAGGAGGGGCTTGCGCTGATGAATGACAACCCCTTTGCCAACGGCTCGGTGATCTTCACCCAAAACGGGCATTACGCGCGGGAATTTGCCCGCCATACCGACGGCGGTATGGTTGGCGTCAACGTGGGTATTCCCGTACCTGTGGGCATGTTCCCGTTTTCAGGGCACAAAAAATCCTTTATTGGAGACCTCCACTGCCTGGGCCGGGACGGCTTCCGGTTTTATACGGAGACGAAGGTGGTCACCTCCCGCTGGTTTGACGAGGAGGAGGGGAAATCCACATCGGTGAGTACCTGGGACGGCACGATTTAATTCCGCATTCATAGGAGTAAAGGGCCGCTGGTTTTAAAAAACCAGCGGCCCTTCTATGTTCCCGCACCCGCTATACCTCAGCGGGGCTACTCCAGCTTTTTGGCCGGGCTGTGGAAACTGCGGCCGTCGTCCCGGGAGTCGATCGCCCGCTTGTACACGCCGCTTTTAATCAGGTCCGTGATCACGTAGGTCTCGGTGGTGCCCATGTCGTAAAAGTCGTAGACCGTCTTGAGAAACTCCTCCATATCGGGGCAGCTCACCTCCAACAGGGCGGTAAACCGGCCCGCAAGCTCGCTGGCCTGGATGACGTTGTCGCTCTCCCGGACGTAGCGGTAAAACGCGTCCCGCCGGTCCCGCTCCACCGACACCAGCATAAACGCGCTGACCTCCCTGCCCACCCGGTCGGGGCGGACAACCGCATGATAGCCCACGATGGACTGGTTCTCCTCCAGCTTTTTGACCCGCTCGATGACGGCGGGGGTGCTCATGCTGATCTGTTCGGCCAGCTTCTTCATGGGGATGCGGCCGTCGCGCTGTAAAATCTCCAGAATTTGAAAGTCAATCTGGTCCATATGGGGGCCTCCTAAAAAAATAAGGTCAGCGCCGTGGTTTTACGCAACATCGTAAACTTTCGGCGGCCTATAAACGAATCGAAATCATTCCCAAAAGAGCAAGGAAATTATATCATTGTTTTATCGAAAATCAATGAAATCTTACCGCAGATGGAGGCGGAGCTATGCCGACGATGCCAAAATACGCCCCGGATCGGGCGGAGGACTGGCCAAAGAGCACCCTGCGCGTACGGCTGGAGCCCATTGTGTTTTTACTCGTTTTTATCGGCCTGTTCGCCTGCCTGGGCTCGGTGATGGGGGTGGTCAATCTGATGAACACCCTGATGAACACCGCCTACCGACTCATTCTGGACACGGTGCTCTACCTGCTGGGCATCGCGGTGCTCATGGGCGCGGTCTCCGCCCTGCTGGCGGAGTTCGGCGTGGTGGATCTGATGAACGCCGTCCTCTCCCCGCTGATGAAGCCCCTCTACGGCCTGCCGGGCGCCGGCGCGTTGGGCCTGGTCACCACCTACCTGTCCGACAACCCGGCCATCCTCACCCTGGCGGACAACGACTCCTTCCGCGGCTGCTTTAAAAAGTACCAGCTCCCCGCCCTGACCAACCTGGGGACCGCCTTCGGCATGGGCATGATCGTCACCACCTTCATGATCGGCCTGGGCTCCGGCTTCGGTATGGCCGCCCTGGTGGGCAACCTGGGCGCCGTGGCGGGCAGCGTGGTCAGCACCCGCATCATGCTCCACTTCACCAAAAAGCGCTACGGTGTGCAGGCATCCTGCGCGCCGGTCCACGGCGGGGCCGGGCGGGAGGGCACGCGGCAAAAGCGCGGCGTGGGGGCGCGGTTCCTGGACGCCCTGCTCAACGGCGGCAAGGCCGGCGTGGACATGGGGCTTTCCATCATCCCCGGCGTGGTCATCATCTGCACGCTGGTGCTCATGCTCACCAACGGGCCGTCGGCCAGCGGCGCGTACACCGGCGCGGCCTACGAGGGCGTGGCCCTGCTGCCCTGGCTGGGCGGGCACATCAGCGGTGTGACCGGCCCCATGTTCGGCTTCACCAGCCCCGGCAATATCGCCGTGCCCATCACCGCCCTGGGCGCGGCGGGGGCGGCCATCGCGCTGGTGCCCAGCCTGGTGTCGTCGGGCATGGCGGCGGGGCACGACGTCGCCGTATTCACCGCCATGTGCATGTGCTGGAGCGGTTATCTGAGCACCCACGTGGCCATGATGTCCAGCCTGGACTGCACCGAGCTCACCGGCAAGGCCATTTTTGCCCACACCATTGGCGGGCTGTGCGCCGGGGTCGCCGCCAACTGGATCTACCAGGGGCTCTCCCTGCTGTTATAACATGTATTTCAGAGTAGGAAAGGAACGATTCACATGGAAAAGACCCTATCCTTTATCGGCGGCGGCAACATGGGCGGCGCCATCCTGCGGGCGGCCTGCCGGGCGCTGCCCCCGGATCAGGTACTGCTGTACGACCCCGACGCGGAGAAGGCCGAGGCGCTGTCCGCCGAGACCGGCTGCGCCCTGGCGCCCAGCGGGGAGGCGGCGGTGCGCTCCGCCAAGTACGTCATGCTGTGCGTGAAGCCCCAGATTTTCGACGGCGTCCTCTCCGGCCTGCTGCCCGCCCTGAAAGAGGGCCTGGCGGCCGGGGAGGACCGCACGGTGGCGTCCATCGCCGCCGGGGTTACGCTCTCCGCCATCGAGACGCTGCTGGGCGGCGTGGAGGTGCCCCTGGTGCGGATCATGCCCAACACCCCCGCCGCCATCGGGAAGGGCACCCTGCTTGTGGCCGCCGGGCGCGGCGCGGCGGGCCAACGGCTGGAGGGCCTGATGCAGGCGCTGGCCCCCTGCGGCCTGCTGGTACCCGTCACCGAGGCCCAGCTGGATCAGGGGACGGCCGTCTCCGGCTGCGGCCCCGCGTATGTCTGCCTCTTCATCGAGGCACTGGCCGACGGGGGCGTGGAGATCGGCCTGCCCCGGGCCATGGCCCAGGAGCTGGCGGCGCAGACCGTGCTGGGTGCCGCCGCTATGGTGCTGGAGAGCGGGCAGCACCCCGGCGCGCTGAAGGACGCGGTCTGCTCTCCCGGCGGGTCCACCATCGCCGGCGTGGCCGAGCTGGAGAAGCGGGGCTTCCGGGCCGCGGCGGCTCAGGCCGTAGTCCGCGCCTGGAGCCGCAACCAGCAGCTCGGGAAGTAAACGCCGTCAATCCGCGGGCGGGTGCCCGCAAATAAGAGAGCGGGAGGAATTGTATGTGCAAGAAGGAAGAAAACCGGGCCCTGGTGTCCAGGGTGCTGTCCGGGCCCTACTGGACGCCGGAGTACGCGGACTGCTTCACCGGGGACTTTACCCTGGAGCTGCCCTACGCGCCCCCGGGTATGCCCCAGAACCTCTGCCACGGGCAGACGGTGGCCCACTTTATTTGGCTGTCCCAGTCGGTTAAGACCTGGGCCCTGGAGCCGGACAGCCTGGAGGTCTACGGGTTGAAAGGGAATCCCGAGCTCTTCTGGGCGGTGCGCACCGCCGGGGGCGGCGTCCACTGGGGCGGGCGGGACGGGCGGTTCAGCAGCCGCTTTGTGACCAAGGTGGAGCTGCGGGATGGGAAGATTTCTCGCATGAAGGACTTCTCCGATCCCCTGGCCTACCTCAGGGCCGCGGGGCGGGAGGCCCCCGTCTTTAAGGTCGGACTGGACCACGAGGAGGCCGCCCGCCGCCAAGCGGCGGCCAAACCGGCCCCGTACATCCCCGATCCCCATGGGGACGCCCCTGAGGTAATCGCCCAAAAGGTGCGGGACAACATCGATTCCCTCGTCCACGGCCAGTTCCAAAAGCGGGTCAACGGCCCGGTGGTCGACCACTACTGCTGGTTCGTGCCCCACGAGATGAAGACCCACTACACCCCCGAGGAGGACCCGGCCATGGACGTGTGGATGGAGCGCAGCCTGCTGGAGTGGACCACCCACTGCGACCCCATCTGCTACGAGACCGACGACCCCGAAATCTGGTTTTTCGAGTGCGGCGGCTACGGCTATGCCGAGTGGCAGGGCAACGGCTCCGCCGGCGGCTATCAGAACCGCTACGTCAAATTTTTGAAGATGGAAAAGGGCGAGTGCGTGCGCAGCGACGAGTACCTCAACCCCATCAACAAGCTCAACGCCATTAACGCGGTCATCCCCTCGTTCCCTTACTTTTACTAAAAAGCGGCCCGGCCAGGGCCAAAGAGAAGGAAGGAGATCCCTATGGGTACCAGTACCGGCAGCAAGCTCTCCCTGCGTGAGAAGCTCAGCTATTCCTGCGGCGATATGGGCGTCAACTTAATCTCCAATTTCATCGGCAGCTATTTTTTGATGTTTATGACCGACGTGATGGGCATCAGCCCCTTTATCGGCGGCGTGGTTTTTGCGGCCGCCCGCCTGTGGGACGCCTTTAACGACCCCCTGATGGGCTCCATCAGCGAACGGGTGAAGCCGAAGAAATGGGGACGCTATCGCTCCTGGATGCTGTTCTCCATCGTGCCCTTCACCGTGTTCTTCATCCTGTGCTTTACCAACCCCAATCTGGGCCTGACGGCCAAGGTGCTGTACATCGGAATTATCTACATCTGCTACGGCATGTCGGCCACCGTCTACCAGGTGCCCTACGGCTCCCTGTCCAGCGTGATGACCACCAACACCCAGGAGTACGCCGTGCTGGGCGTGTTCCGCGACTACGGCGCAAACCTCTCCGGCACCGTGGTCAACGCCGTGGCCGTCGTGCTGATCATGTTCTTCGGCGGCACCGCCAAGGACTCGGCGTTCAACGCGAGGGGGTACCTGTTCACCGCCGTCTCCATCGGCCTCGTGTCCTTCCTGTTCCTGCTGCTGGCGTTCGCAGGCACCAGGGAGCGGGTCCAGGTCAGCTCCGACCCCACTCCGCTCAGGGACTGCTTCCGGGCGTTTCGGCAAAACCGCCCGTCCCAGGTGCTGTGCTGCATGATCATCTTCGCCTCGCTGGGCGTGGGCTTCCGCATGGTGTGGACCCCCTATTACTGCCTGTACTACCTGGGCAACCCGGACATGATTGCGGTCATCCTGACCACCATGTTCTCCCTGCCCCTGATCGGCCTGTTCTTTGTGCCCGCGCTGGTCAAAAAGCTGGGCAAAAAGGCCCTCCTGGTTATGGGCAACGCCTGCCTTATCATCAGCGGCGTCCTGTTCATGTTTGCCAAGACCAGTACGGCGCTCATCATGGTCGGCGCCGTGTTCTGCGGCATGTCCATGAGCTTTACCTACTCCGTGATCTGGGGCATCCTGCCCGACACCGCCAATTACGGCGAGTGGAAAACCGGCATCCGCGCCACCGGCTTTATCTACGCCATCGGCATGTTCGCCCTGAAGCTGGGCACCGCCGTCGCCAATCTGGGCGCGGGCACCTACCTGCAGCTGCTGGGCTATCACGCGGAGCTGGGCATGAACCAGCTGCCCGCCGTGCAGCAGGGCATCAACCTGGCCAACGGCCTGACCAGCCTGGTGCTGGGCATCGGGGCCATTATCACCATCCAGTTCTACCGGCTGGACAAGAAGCAGATGGACGTGATCGAGGCGGAGCTGGCCCAGCGCCGCGCCGGAGGAACCAACCATTAAACCGACAGAAGGAGTCTGATCGCTATGACAAACGAAGAAATCCGCGCCAAAAACACAGCCGTGGTGGAGGCGTACATGGCCCTGAAGGGTGAGGCGCGGGCCGAGCGGTGGAAGATGTTTACCGACGACGCCACCTCCGGCCTGCAGTACAGCGCCACCGGCCAGCCCATGATCGTGCAGGGGATCGACAGCATCCGCCGCAGCGACGCGTTCAACTGCAAAAACTTCCCCGACTGGGGCTTTACCAATATCAAGCTCTTCTTTTCCGAGGACCCCAACGAGTTTTTGGTGGAGTGCGACGGGGGCGGCACCTCCCTGCTGCTGGGCCGGCCCATCCGCCACCAGGACCACTACATCCACAAGTTCACCTTCCGCGACGGCAAGATCTGCCTGTACCGCGAGTTCATGAACCCCTGCAACGAGCTGATCGAGATGGGCGTTAAAATGCCCGATCCCCCGGTCACCAGCCACGACGTGACGGACGGCTGAGTCTGCCAATAGAACGGAAGAGAGACGGGAGGGCGCGGCCCTCCCGTCTCTCTTTGTCCTGTTCGTCCCGCCCGCTCAATTTTCCTGGGTTTTTCCTCCCGCCCCCCTTATGAACGCTTTCTTTTGTGCCGATATATTTCATATAGAATATTTTTTGTCCCCCACATGCGGGAGATAAAAGGGAGCGATGGCATGGCGGCCCCTCATTTCGAGTGGTTGGACGAGACGATTGTCGATATTTTCCTCAAGGACCCCAGTTTGCAGGATCTGATGTACGGCAGCGTGGATAGGGACGAGATCCGTGCCGCCATGGAGGCGCGGCGCAGCGAGCTGATCCTCCAGGGCGGCCCCGGGGACGCCGACGGCCCGGAGCAGGGCGTGCTGTCCCAGGGCGGGCCGGTCTCCCTGCGCGTCTCCCAGGACAAGCTGATGGCATGGGTGGAGCTCTCCCCCGGGCTGAAGGGGATGGGCGCCCAGGCGCTGGGCATCCTGCTCCAGGACACACTGCGCAAGGCCGGGATCTGTTACGGCCTCCAGGACCGGCAGCTTGACCGGCTGGCCCAAAATCCTATCTTTGATACGCCGATTCTCGCGGCCCGGGGTATCCCGCCCCGGGAGGACTCCGCCTCCATGGCCCGCTTCGCCTTCGATCCGTCCCCCTCTCTGCGCCCGGTGATGCCGGAGCACTACGGCGTCAGCATTAAGCGGCCAGATTTTGTCCATCTGGTGCGGCCTGGCGATCTGCTGTGCACCAGGCCGCTGCTGTCCAGCGACCGCATGGGCCGCACAGTCTACGGCAGCCAGGTATCCGCGCCCCACGAGGGAATCAGCATGGTGGAGCCGGGGGAGAACGTCAACGTCACCGGCGACGGCCGCTCCCTCTTTTCGCTCATCGAAGGCGAGGCCACCTTCCGCGAGGGGGTGCTCTCCGTCCAGCCCATCCTGCGCCTGCCCAAGGTGGACGCGGGGACCGGGGACATCAAATATGCTGGCTCCGTCTATGTCGCCGGATCGGTGGACTCGGGCACTCTGGTGGAGGCGGCGGGCAACGTGATCGTGGGCGAGTACCTGGGCTGCTGCAGCCTCACCGCTGGCGGGCACCTGGCCGTGGGCAAGGGGATCAAGGGGGGCGCGGGCTCCATCGTCCAGGTCGCGGGCAGCCTGCGCGCGCCCTACCTGGAATATGTCAACGCCGACGTCAGCGGCGATCTGTACGCCGACGTGGTCTTCTGCTCCGAGGTGTACTGCAACGGCGGGGTTTACGCTCTGGGCCGGCGGGGCCGGGTGCTGGGGGGCCACTGCGCCGCCCTGCAAATCGAGGCGCGGGAGCTGGGCAACGCGGCCGGCACGCCCACGGAGCTGGAGCTGCTCAGCCACGCCGCCCTGCAGGAGCGCGCCACCGCCACCCAGCGGGAGGTCGCCGATTGGGAGCGGCAGCAGCAGCACCTGCGCCTGCTGATCCAGTCCACCGCCAGCGAGAGCCGCCAGGCGGCGCTGCACCGCCTCTTGGCGCAGGTGGAGCAGAAATACGCCCATCTCGCCGCCGCCGCGGACTTTCTGGAGCAGCGCCTGCGCAGGCTGGACGCCGTTTATCCCGCGCAGATCAAGGCCTACGGCGCCCTCTACCCCGGCGTGGACTGTACGCTTGGCGGCCTGAGCTGGAGCGGCACGCGGCAATACAACAGCAGCGTGGTGGTCCGGGGCAAGTCGGAGATCGAGATCCGCCCCCTGCGCTGACCTCTCTTAACATCATGGAATCGAGGCATATAGAGCGATGGAACGTCTGAAAAAAACCCGCCTGTGGCCCTTTCTGCTGGCAGCTCTGTGCGCCCTGCTGCTGGTGGTGGGTACCGGGCGGGCCACCTATGTCACCACCAATCTGTTGAAGCAGGACGCCGCAAGCCAGCTCACCGCACTCACGGCCCGCACCGCCCGCAGCGTCTCCCTGCGCATTTCAGAGCAGCTCGGCCAGCTGGAGCGCCTCGCCGCCGCCGCAGACGCGCTGGGCGGGCCGGAGACCCCCGAAGCCCAGGCCCTTGCCTCCGGGCAGGGTCTGACTCTCTACAGCCGGGAGCGCGCCGCGGCGGCCGGGGCGCTCTGCCGCCGGGCGCTGGCGGGGGAGCGCGCGGCGGACGCCGCGGGGGAGCCCCCCTCCCTGGTCCTGGCCGTCCCCGTCCGCCCTGCCTCCGGCGGGCAGATCTCGGGGGTCCTCGCCTGCCGCGGCGGCGCGTCCGCCTACCCTGAGCTGGCGGACTTCCCCCTGGACAGCGGCTTTGCCTGCAGCTTTCTGGTGGACGGCGGCGGAGCGCCGCTCCTGGGGGAGGCGTCCGCCCAGGCCGTCCTGCCGGAGCGGTCCTCCGGTACGCAGGCGCTGTGGGACGATATGGCCGCCGGGCGCAGCGGGCTGCTGGAGTACCGCCCCGAGGGCGGGGAGGCGGCCTATTTCGCCTACGCCCCCCTGGGGCTCAACGGCTGGTATCTGGTCAGCCGGGTGGCGCTCAGCGTCATCGACGGGCCCAAGCTGGCGATACGCGGCACCGTGACGGCGGTCGCCGCCCTGTCCATCCTGCTGCTCAGCCTGCTTTTCGCCGCGCTCCTCTTCTCCCGGCACAGGCGCGCCGTGCTGGCCAAGCAGAGCCTGCTGACCGACTCACTGACCGCGCTGCCCAACCTGCGCAGCCTCCAGGAGCATTTTTCCGATTTGCGCAGCCGCCGGGGCTGGGCGCTGATTCTGGTGCAGTTTCACGGTTTTCACCACGTCACCGATATTTTCGGCTCCGCCGCGGCCACCCACTTCCTGCGGGAGGCCTCCGGCAGGCTCACGGGGGCGCTGGGCCCCGGCGAGCTGGCCGCCCGTATCTCCGAGGCCCATTTTGCCCTGCTGCTCCGGGACGAGGGCGGGCAGGAGGCCCTGGAGCGCCGCGTCGGCCCCCTGCTCACCTCCCTCACGGACATCCCCGTCACGGACGGGGCCATTGTCTACGATTACCGGTGCTTCCTGCGCGCGGGCTGCTGTATGCTGGACTCCGGGGAGGAGGACTTCCAGGACGCCAGCCGCCGCGCCCAGGCCGTGCTGGACAACCAGCCGTCCCGGCCCGCCGACGGCGCCGCCTGGGGCTGGTTCAACGCCCGCTATCAGGACCGTCTGGCCCTGCAGAGCACCCTGGCCGCCGAGATCCCCCGCGCCATTGAAAAAAGCGAGTTTATCCCCTACTTCCAGCCCCAGTACAACGTGCTCACCAAGGAGATTGTGGGCGCCGAGCTGCTGGCGCGCTGGGAGCATCCCGGCCACGGCATCCTTCTCCCCGGCCTCTTCCTCCCCATGCTGGAGGCGGCCGGCTGCGCCCTGGAGCTGGATCTGATTATCGTCGAGCAGGCCTGCCGGATGATTAGCGGCTGGCTCAGGCAGGGGCTGGTGCCGGTTACGCTCTCGGTGAACATCTCCAGGCTGAACCTCCACCGGGCCGATTTTCCCGACCGTCTGATGGGTATTATCCGGCAGTACGGCGTGCCCGCCAACCTGATCTCCCTGGAGCTGGACGAGCGGGCCATTGTGGACAACGCCGACAAGGTGCTCACCGTCAGCCGCCGCCTTAAATCGGAGGGTTTCCTCCTCTCCATGGACAACTTCGGCCGGGGGGACTCCTCCCTCGCGCTGCTCCGGGATCTCCCCGTGGACATCCTCAAGCTGGACCGCGGCTTCCTCTTTAACAGCGGGACGGCGATGCGGCGCAAATCCGTCCTCCAGCACACGGTGGCCATGGCCCATGAGCTGGGCATCTGGCTCATCGCCGAGGGCGTGGAGAACGCGCAGCAAAAGCAGGCCATCGAGGAGGCCGGCTGCCGCCTGATGCAGGGCTACTTCTTCAGCCAGCCCATGTCCGAACAGGACTTCGCACAGCTTATCTTTGCGGAGGGCGAGCAGACCCACACGGAGGGGGACATCTTTTTGCAGGCCCCGCAGGGATAACACGCAGAGGACACAAAAGACGGGCGCACGGCTAAGGCCGTGCGCCCGTCTTTGTTACGTCTTAAGATAAGCCCCCAGCCGCTTGTCCTCCGTCTTGATATGGGCCAGGAGGACGCCGATTTGGCGGTTCACCGCCCCCACGTCGGCGATGCCCGGACCGCCTGCGGGAATCCCGCCGACGATAAGGCGCAGATCCCGCCTATAGCTCTCGTGAAACGCACGGTGGGCGGCCAGGTTGGGGTACCCGCTCTTTTTTTGGAGCTCCTCCTCATGGGCGAAGTGCTTATCCACATAGTCCAGCAGAAATTTTACCGTCGGTTCGATACCGGCCCGCCCCTTTCCCGTGCCGCAGGCCTCCAGGAACCTGTTTACGGCGTCGAAGAGCTGGCGGTGCTCCCCGTCGATGACCGGATTTCCGGTCTCCAATTCCTTTGTCAGCGTATATGTCACTGCCGCTCCTCCTATGGTTTTCCGAATGATTTACCGCCCAGCGGGGCTGCCGGGAGCCGCGGCCACCGGCCGCTGCCCGTCCTCCCGGATTACACTGAAGCGGCACACCCGGTCCCCGGTCGCCCAGCAGTCGATCTCACGCACCTCGAACGGGGTGTGGGCGTAGGTCTCCAGGATCCCGGCGATAAAGCCCTCGTCGTAGTTGCAGACCACCTCGCCGCTGGGCGGCAGGCCGCTGCAATCCAGATCCTCGCTCACCGTCAGCGTCAGCCGCCCCGCCGCCGGGTCGGCGGCCTCCACCCGGAGTATGCCGATTTTCAGCTCCAGCAGGGATTTTTGGAGGGCGGCGACAAACTCGTTGAAGGCCGCGTCCAGCGGCAGATTGTTCTTGGCGTACTCCATCCCGGCCAGATGCCCGGCCCGGCGGAAGAGCCGGTAAGCCCGCTCCTCCCCCAGCTCGTGCTGCAGCACGTCGTTCATGCTGTACTGAAACAGGCGGTACACCAGCACGGGCATCTCCTCGCCCAGCACCTGCCGCCCCTCGCAGATGTCGCCCAGCTTATCCCAGGTAAAGTCGGCGTGTCTATTATCGTTCAGCTGTTCTCTCAATCCGATTCCTCCTTGCCGGTTTCGCCCCTAGAAACGGCCCGCCGCTAGCTGCCGGGGCTCTGCGGGGGTTTCCTTCGTGCGGAAGCGCCGCACCTGCGCCTTGAGCATCTGCGCCTGGGAGGAGAGCTCCTCGCTGGCGGCGGCCGACTCCTGGCTGGTGGCGGAGTTGGTCTGCACCACGGCGGAGATCTGCTCGATGCCCTCCGTAATCTGGGCGATGGAGGCGGCCTCCTCCCCCACGGCCTGAGCGATCCGCTCGATCTCCGCCACCGAGCGCGCCGCCAGCTGCGTGGTCTTCTCCAGGGACTCGGAGACCTCCTCCACAATCCGGCTGCCCGCCTGGACGTTCTGCACCGAGCTCTGGATCAGCTCCTTGGTGGCCTTGGCCGCCTCGTCCGACTTCGCCGCCAGGTTGCGCACCTCGTCGGCCACCACCGCGAAGCCCTTCCCCGCCTGGCCCGCCCGGGCGGCCTCCACCGCCGCGTTCAGAGCCAGCAGATTGGTCTGGAAGGCGATGTTCTCGATGGTGGCGATAATTTTGCTGATCTTCTGGGAGGATTCAGAGATGCTCTGCATGGCCTGGATCATCTTGGCCATGTGCTCGTTGCTCTGCTCCACCTGGCCCCCGGCCAGGTGCGCGTCCTCCCTGGCGGCCGCCGCGGTCTGCGCGTTTTTCCTGGCGCTGCCGGAGATCTCGTTGATGGTGGCGGACAGCTCCTCCACGGCGCTGGCCTGCTCCGTGGCCCCCTGGGCCAGGGCCTGGGAGCTGTTGGCGATCTGCTCCGAGCCCGCCGACACCTGGTCCGCGGCCTGGCCGATGCGCAGGATGGTATCGGAAAAGGCGCCGGTGAAGCTGTTGATGGAGCGCTCGATGGACTGAAAATCCCCCACAAAGGGCACCGTGGTGCCCACGTCGATGTTGCCTTGGGACAGCTCGTCCATAATGCGGTCGATCTCCCTCACATAGCCCGCGATGCTCTCCACCGACTGCTCCAGGGAGCGGATCAGCTCCCCCACCTCGTCCTGTGAGCTGTACGCCGGGCGGAAGGTGAGGCTGCCCTGGGCCAGCCCGCGGCTGGCCTGGGTAATCTCAAGGATGGGCTCCACAATGCGCCGGATTACATAGCGGACCAGGCTGTAGAGGCAGGCCAGCACCACCGCCAGGCAGACGGCGCACAGCGCCAGCATCAGCGTAATCGCGGACTCCATCTCCCGGTCCGCGGCGGTGCTGAGCGCCTCGCTCCGGCTCACCACCTGGTCCAGCAGGCCCACCAGGGTTACAATGTTGGGCTGCACCGTGTCCTGGTAGTAGGTCTGGGCGTCCCGGCCGTTACCGTTCAGAAGCGCCAGCGCCTCGGCGGCGGAGGCGTGGATGGTCTTGTGGAGGGGCTGGATCTGGTCCAGCAGGGCGGTCACCTGCGCATCGTCGGTGCCTCGGTCGCCGTAGAGCCACTGGCCCAGCGTACAGCCCGTGTCGCTGGTGCTGCCCGTGAACTCCGCACCGGCGTAGACCGCGCCGCTCAGGCCGCTGCTCCATTTGTAGTGGGCCACCTCGGCCGTAAACGCCTGGGACATCAGCCGGTTGGCCTGCTCAATGTCGCGGTTTGCCCGCTGTATGCGCAGCGTGCACAGCGTGGCGACCCCGCTGAATACCAGTACCGCGCAGATTGTGGCGATGATCCTGATCCATACCGCCCGCTTGATGCTCTTTTTCATGTGCCCCATTCCCTTCCACTTCCGATGTCCCTGTGCGGTAACGGCGCCGTGCTCCGCTGCGGTCACTTGCCGTTGCCTCTTTATTCTTTATCGGCCCCGCCGCCCCACATCTTAAGTGACCGCCCCGCAAAATTCTAGAAATTTCACCCACAAGGGCGAACAAGGGACGGCGGGGGCAAGCCCCCGCCCTACGTCGTTGCGAGGGCCGCAGGCCCGCGGCAATCCGTCCCACTCCCGTGCCGTAGGGGCCGATGCCCACATCGGCCCACCGCTCCTGGCCCGTAGGGGCGATTCACGAATCGCCCGCCCTCCATCGGCCGCCTTAGCCGCCTTAGCCGCAGCTCTTTTGCAGGCAAAAAAGCAGGCCGGCGTCCGCCGGCCTGCTTTTTTATCCCCCGCGCGCTCAAAGGCTCATGGCAAGCTCACGCTCCGCCTGCCCGGCGCCCGGTGCGCCCGGCCCGGTGATGTACTTCTCAGCAAACGCCTCAAGGGGCAGGGGCCGGTCGAACAGGTACCCCTGGCCCACCTGGCAGTTGAGCTGGCACAGCAGCTCCCGCTGCCCCTCCGTCTCCACGCCCTCGGCCACAATCTTGATTTTCCGCATCTCGCGGCACATGGTCACGATATGCTGCACCACAATGCGGGCGTACCGGCTGGTCTCCACGTTGTCCACCAGGCTCTTGTCCAGCTTGACCTCGTCGAAATGCAGCGTGGACAGCAGGGCCAGGTTGGAGTACTCGGAGCCGAAGTCGTCCAGCGACAGCAAAAAGCCCACGGCCTTCAGCGCCTTGGTGAGCGTCTCCAGTCCGTGCTTCTCCATGTTGCCGATGTGCTCGGTAATCTCCAGAATAATATGCGACGGCGATACCCCATGCTCCGCGCACACGGCGCACAGCTTTTCCACGATATGGGGCTCCAGGATGGTGACCCGTGAGCAGTTGACCGAAATCCTGGGAAGCCGGCAGCCCCGGTCCTCCCAGCTCCGGATAAAGGCACACACGGCGTCCAGCACGAAAAAGTCCAGATGCCGTATCACCCCCTCCGCCTCGTAGAGGGGGACAAACTGCACCGGCGGGATATACACCCCGTTGCCGTCCCTGCGCCGGATCAGCGCCTCGGCCCCCTGGAGTGTCTGCGTCCACAGATCCACCTTGGGCTGCAGAAAGACGCAGAACTGGCCCTGCCCCAGCTCCTGGGTCAGGGTGCGCGTCAGGTTATAGCGGTAATTCCCCATCCCGTTGGGGCGCGTCTTGTAATATTCCTGTTTATCGGCGTACATCAGCTCGTCACTTCGGTTGGCGGCCTGGTCCGGGCTGATGTTGTCCCCCCGTCCCAGTTTGCGCCCACGGAGATGTTAATGTCGCCGTCCTGCTGCTTCAGGCGGTGGAGGGTGGAGACCCTGGCCTCGAATTCCGCCTTGCCCTGGTCGGGACACAGCGCCACGAACTCGTCCCCGCCCACCCGGTAGACCCGGCGGCCGAAGGTACCGCGCAGCACGTCTGCGGTATGGCGCAGCAGGTAGTCCCCGTAGTCGTGGCCGTAGGAGTCGTTCGCCAGCTTGAGGCCGTTGATGTCCACGAACACCACGCCCAGGGAGGACAGGCGCCCATCACCCAACTCCTGCAGGTCGGCGATATAGGCGTGGCGGTTGCGCGCGCCGGTCAGGCTGTCGGTGTAGCTGAGCTTGGTCAGCTTTTCGGTCAGGTGGCGTTTGCCGATGTCGGAGGCGATAAAAATGGCCACGGAGCGCAGCAGCTCGCCCCCCCTTTTATACCGCTCTGGGTTATCCACGCCGCAAAAGCCGATGATCTGCCCGTCTGCCAGCAGGGGGGCGGCGATCAGGCTGCGGATATTCTGCTGGCTCAGGATCTGGTACTCCGGCCCCGTCTTGTCCGGCAGGCTCTGCACGTCCTCGATGCACACCTCGCCCCGGCTGCGGAACTCCACCAGCCAGCGCTCGATGTAGGCCAGGGGCATCACCTCGTACCGCCCCAGCTCAGGCCTGACCCCCGGCTTGCACCACTCATAGGCGTAATGGATCGTCTCGGCCTCCCAGTCAATTTCAAAGATATAGGTCCGCTCGGCCTCGTAGTAGGAGCCCACAGACTCCAGCAGGCGTTCGATGGCCTCGTTCAAATTGGGGGTCAGGGCCAGGATCTGCGTGCAGGCGATCAGCGCCTCGTCGGTCTGGAGCCGCTCGCGCAGGTTGTGGGTGGCCTCCCGCGCCTCCGTCACGTCGGTGGCGATCTCCAGGTGGACGGTCTCGCCGTAGTAGTCGGCCAGCTTGTCCCGGACAAAGTAGTGGCGCTTGAGCTTGGCGTTGTAGTACTCCCACTGGCGGAAGCTGTCCCTCTCCAGCCCGGCCACCGGGCAGAAGGGGCAGGGCCCCTCCAGCCCCTGGAGCACCTCGTAGCAGGGCTTCCCGTACCACTCCTCCCGCGGGGGGTTGCCCAGCCGGTTCAGCCCCGCGGCGTTCAGGTAGAGCAGCCCGTAGCCGCCCGGATCCGTAATCAAAACCAAATCCTGTGTCTCGTCCAGTGCAAATTGGGCCAGCCCCTCCAGGTTCATGCTACCCATTCAGTATCCTCCCCGCTCAACCGGCGCGTTTCTGCTTAATCCGCACACTTTCGTTCATCTATTTTATATATCGTCCGCTCCAGCGCAAACTTAACAAGGCCCCGTGAAATTCGACAGCTGTCGGGCTGGAAGGGACAGCGGGCCGGACGATACGTCCGGCCCGCTGTCTATGGGTAAGGAAAGGGAGGTTGTAAGGGTTACTGGAGGAGCTGGAGCACGCCCTGGGGGATCTGGTTGGCCTGGGCCAGCATGGCCTGGGCGGACTGCACCAGAATGTTGTTCTTGGTGTAGGCCATCATCTCCTCGGCCACGTCCACGTCGCGGATGTTGGCCTCGGCGTCCTGGATGTTCTCCTGCATGACGGACAGGTTGCTGATGGTGTGGTCCAGGCGGTTCTGGAGTGCGCCCAGGCCGCCGCGGGTGCTGGACACGCTGTTGATGGCGCTTTTAATGGCATCGATGGCGGATTTGGCGCTGTCCTGATCAGCAATGGAGATGTTGGACAGACCCAGCGCCTGGGCGTGCATGTCAGCGATGGAGACAGTCAACTGGTTAAAGCTCTCGGCTGTGTCACCAATTTGGAGTGTCAATCCGTTGCCGCCTAAACCGGCACCACCAGCCAATGCCACACCAGTCGCTTCCTGAGCCAAGGTACCGACTTTGGTTGCTTTTAAATCAATCCCGGCTTTGGAGAGTAGCTTATTGATGTCATCTACCGTCTCGTTACCCTTCAATTGCAGAACGATGTCACCGCCATCGTTGATGGCGGCACTCTGGCCCATAGAGTTGTCAATATTGGCAATTTTGATTTTGTTCGTAATATTCCCGGCCTTGGTAGAGACAAAGTCGATACCGCCGGCAGTTGCCTTTGCATATGCGGGTTCGGCGGCGGATAATGTTTTGCCTGTAGTATCGGCAGTAGCATTTGTCGTAAATTCTTTATCCAGAGTCAGTTTTGCACCCTTCGCATCCCCGCTGAGCTGCTCGGCAAGTCTGTTCAAAGCGGCCTGATCATAAGCGGTTCCCTTTTTCAATGTAATTGTGTTACCGCTGACCCCCTCGGTATCTCCACTTTTAATAACAACCGATTTCCCGGCGGCGAGACCGGTCAAGGTTATATTGCTGGTGGTCCCAGTTGCGCCTAATGTCGTACCGACAGCGGCCTCCGCACCGACTTGGCCGCCTCCCATAGAGCCGTCGAGGAGCTTGATGCCGTTGAAGTTGGAGCTGTCGGCGATGCGGTCGATCTCGGTGCGCAGGGCGTCGAACTCCTTCTGGAGGTTGGCGCGGTCGGTCTCGTCGTCATAGGTGCCGTTGGCGGACTGGTCGGCCAGGTCCACCATGCGGTTAAGCATGTCGTGCACCTCGGTCAGCGCGCCCTCGGCGGTCTGCACCAGGGAGATGCCGTCCTTGGCGTTCTTCTGCGCGGCCTTCAGGCCGGTGATCTGCGCGCGCATCTTCTCGCTGATGGCCAGGCCCGCGGCGTCGTCGCCGGCGCGGTTGATCTTGTAGCCAGAGGAGAGCTTCTCCAGGTTCTTGGCCAGGGCGCTGGTGTTGCTGGTGTAGTTGCGGTAGGCGTTCATCGCCATGATGTTGTGTTGGATACGCATAGTTTTTTACCTCCATGTAAGTTGTGGCGGCGGGCATCCTTTCCCGCCGGTTCGGATCTATTTCAGCCGCGCCCCCCAGGGGCCCCATGCGGGGCGCGAAAGAAACCATATAAATTGTCGAAAAATGCCGTTACAATAGATCTGCCCCACGGGGGGTAATCAGAACGGAGGTGCGCGACGTTGGACAAAACGTACGGCTACGCCCGGGTGAGCACCCGGGATCAAAACGAGGACCGGCAGCTGCTGGCGCTGGGACGGGCGGGGATTCCCCCCGGGCGGATCTACCTGGACCGGCAGTCCGGCAAGGATTTCCACCGCCCCCAGTACCAGCGCCTGCTGCGGCGCCTGGGCAGGGGCGATCTCCTGTGCGTGCAGTCAATCGACCGGCTGGGGCGCAACTACGACGAGATTCTGGAGCAGTGGAAGCACATCACCCGCGAAAAGCAGGCCGACATCGCCGTGCTGGATATGCCGCTGCTGGACACCCGGCGGGGCCGGGATCTGCTGGGCACCTTCCTCAGCGACATCGTGCTCCAGGTACTCTCCTTCGTGGCCCAGCATGAGCGGGAGTCCATCCGCCAGCGCCAGGCGGAGGGGATCGCGGCGGCGCGCCTGCGCGGGGCGCGGCTGGGCCGCCCGCCCCTGACCCTGCCCGAGAACTTCCCGGAGGTCCGCGCGCTGTGGCTTGCGCGCGCCATCACCCTCGACCAGGCCGCCGAGACCTGCCATATGGCCCGCTCCACCTTTCACCGCTACGCCGTGGGGCGTTCCCTTTGAGTACACCTTTTAAAACAGAGGTAAAAATTAAAAAATTTTCATTTTACGACTTATGATTTCAAAAAAGAGGCCGATATGATAGTTGTACGGGTCAAACGCACAAATTCCAAAAGGTGTACCTTTTGGGAACGCCCCGGCCCGCGCCATGTGCCGCATGGGGCCCCTGCGGCGCGCGGCGCGGGGTGTATCCGAAACGGCGGGAAAGGATGCCCGCCGCCACAATTTACATGGAGGTAAACATTATGCGTATCCAACACAACATCATGGCGATGAACGCCTACCGCAACTACACCAACAACACCAGCGCCCTGGCCAAGAACCTGGAAAAGCTCTCCTCCGGATACAAGATCAACCGCGCCGGCGACGACGCCGCCGGTCTGGCTATTTCCGAGAAGATGCGCGCGCAGATCACCGGCCTGAAAACCGCCCAGAAGAACGCCAAGGACGGCATCTCCCTGGTGCAGACCGCCGAGGGCGCGCTGACCGAGGTGCACGACATGCTCAACCGCATGGTGGACCTGGCCGACCAGTCCGCCAACGGCACCTACGACAACGAGACCGACCGCGCCAACCTCCAGAAGGAGATCACCCAGCTCAAGAGCGAGATCGACCGCATTGCCGACGCCTCCAACTTCAACGGCATCAAGCTGCTCGACGGCTCCCTGGGCGGCGGCACCGCCGGCGGCGCCGCAGGTGTGCCCACCGTAGAGGGCCTCGACTTCACCGACCACGCTGCCGTCAAGGGCCAGCAGACTGTGACCTTTACCGCTGCGGGCGCCACGGGCGCCGCCCTCACTGACGGCGATGTCCTCAAGGCCACCATCAACTACACCGACGCCAGCGGCGAGGCCAAGTCCGCCACGTTGGAGCTGACCTTTGACAAGACGAACAAGCAGTTGATCACGAAGGGCGGTACCAAAATAGATTTGGCCGCCAATACGCATGCTACTGCCGATGAGGTCTCGGAGGCGATCGCCGCCGCCGCCAAGGAAGACGCCGGGCTCAACGCGGCGTTTAAGGTAGGCGGTGCGGCGGCGGCCAGCACCTGGGATTCCAAGGTTGCGGGCGCCAATACCAAGGTCAACAGCGTGGTTGTTGATTTTACAGCCGCCGGCTCGGGACAGACCCCTGACTTGATCAACCCCACTTCTGTTACCGCGGCTGCGGACGCTTACCAGAGCGCAACGCCCGCCCTTGACCAGGTGTTTACCATCGGCGGGCAGAAGTTTATGTTTGTCAACTCGGATCCAGGGGTGGCCGCCGCTGACGCCGACGTCAATGTCGTGAAGACCGCGGGTAATGCCATCGCGGCCGACGATGTTACGACCATGGCCAACCTCATCAAGCAGAAGACCGGCTATAAGCCCACCCCTAATAACACCGACTTCGACTTCAAGGCCGACACCACCGGCGGCAAGGCGGGCAAGGGCCTGACCCTCCAGATCGGCGAGGACTCCAACTCTTACAATCAGCTCACCGTCTCCGTGGGCGACATGCACACCGCCGCGCTGGGCATCTCGGGCATCAACATCGGGACCCAGGCGGGCGCGCAGGCGGCCGTGGACGTCATTAAAAAGGCCATCAACAGCGTTTCCAGCACCCGCGGCGATTTGGGTGCCACCCAGAACCGCCTGGAGCACACCATCAACAACCTGTCCGTCATGCAGGAGAACATCCAGGACGCCGAGGCCAACATCCGCGACGTGGACGTGGCCGAGGAGATGATGAGCTACACCAAGAACAATATCCTGGTGCAGTCCGCCCAGGCCATGCTGGCCCAGGCCAACCAGATCCCCCAGGGCGTGCTCCAGCTCCTCCAGTAACCTTACGATCCTCTCTTTCCCTTACCCTGAGGCGGCGGGCCGGACGCATCGTCCGGCCCGCCGCCGTGTTTTTATCAGAAATGAGGCGAGCGTATATGAGCGGTACCAAAAAAAGTTTTACCGTAACAAAGCGGTTGGCGCCGGATTACTATCCGGAGTTTCACTGCCTGATGGGGGATTGCCGATTCAGCTGCTGCCAGGGCGGCTGGAATATTGACTTTTCCCGGCGGGATTACCTGAACATGAAGCAGGCGGCAAGGGGCACTTGTATTGAAGCCCTGGTTGGGGAGAGTACGCGCCGCCTGCGGGAGAGCGAAGAAAAATATGCCCAATTCCGTCTCAATGATACGGGAGTCTGCCTTTTGCAGGACGGCGACGGCCTGTGCCGCCTCCAGCTGGCCTGCGGAGAGCGGGCGCTTCCGGCGGTTTGCAGGGAGTTCCCCCGAACCGCGATCTATACGCCCGCGGGCTATGAGGCGTGCGCCTGTTCCACAGGCTGCGAGGCCGTACTCTATCAGCTCTACCAGAGGCGGGAAGGCTTGGGGTTTGTGGAGGAGCCGCTTAAGCAGAACCTCATAGCCGAGTTTTGCATCAGCGACGCTCTGGAGGGTATTTTTGAGCCCCTCCAGGAGCTGTGCATCGATATACTCCAGGACCGCCGCGCCCCCCTGCCCCGCCGGTTCCTCCTGCTGGGGCTCGTCCTGAAAGAGCTGGACCGGCGGGTACGCGCGGAGGGCACGCAGGGTCTGGAGGAGTGGCTTGCCCGTCAGCGGGCATTGGTGGAGGATCCCTCCAGTGCGGAGGCGCTGTCTGCGCTCCCCGGTAACAAGACCATGTTCCTTTTGAATAACTTGAACCGGCTCATTGACCTTAACCCTTTCAGCCATGCGTTCCGGGCACAAAAAAATATAATTTTGGAGCGCTTCCAGATGCGCCGGGAGGACGACAGCGATCGTACAAAGGCCAAAGTCGATTTAAAATGGTACTTGGAGGCCGAACAGGCGCTCCGAAGCCGTTTTGGAGACTTGGATTTCTTCTTTGAAAACATCATGGTGAACAATGCCTTTTCCGTCAATTTCCCTTTGACGGAAAACTGTGAGGCCATTTGGGAAAACTATGTGACCTTTTGTTCCACCTACAGCTTTTTCCGCTTTTTCGTCGTCAGTACCGCGCCTGAAAACGAACAGGAGTTGATTCAGACGCTGGTGTTGGCCTCCCGCGCCCTGCTGCATAACCACGGCATGACGCAACTGGTTACCTTGAAGCTCTTCCAGAACGACAGCGCCACCCTGGCCCATATGGCGATCCTGGTCCAGGGTTAATAGCGCAATTTCCCTTAAGTTTCCGCAAATTCCGCCGATAGATCAAGTAGCCAACCCGAAAGGAGCTGAGCGCATGGATATGATGAGCGGCATCGCGGCCATGAGCATGGACATGAGCGCCGCGAAGATCCAGCAGAGCGTCTCCACCGCCGTCACCAAGAAGGTCATGGACACCGAGGAGCTCGCCGCGCAGGAGCTGTTGAGGATGCTGCCCGCCAAGGGCGACTACATCGACACCTACGCCTGACCTACACGCGAAAAGCGCCCTCTCCCGCACGGGAGAGGGCGCTTTTTCCATCTTTTATCTCCGGTAGGTGCACGGCTCAAAGGCCCCCACCGCGCCGCAGGTGCCGCAGGCGGCGGGCTGCTCGCCGTACACCGCGCCGCAGAACTGGCAGCGGTAACCCTGCCTCAGCTCAAAGGCCGGCTCCTCCTCCCCGGGCGCGGGCTGCGTCCTGCCCAGGCCGGAGAGCAGCTTCATAAACTGGTGCTCGTGGTCCTTTTCAATGGCGGCCACCCGCTCGAACAGGGAGGCCAGCTCCTCCATGCCCTCCTCCCGGGCCTGCCGGGCAAACTCCGGGTACATGCCGTGCCACTCCGCAAACTCCCCTGCGGCCGCCTCCCTGAGGTTCTTTGCGGTGTCCCCGCACGGGCCGTACAGCTGCTGGAACCAAAAGCGGGCGTGCATCATCTCGTTCTTGGCCATGCGCTCCAGGGCGTCCGCCACCTCGTCCAGGCCCTCCTTCCGGGCGGCCATGGCGTAAAAGGTGTACTTGTTGCGCGCCAGGGACTCCCCTGCCAGCGCCTGCTGCAAATTCTCCCTCGACTTTTTTCCTTCCAAATCCATAACGGATACAGTCCTTTCTGTTTTCTTACTGCGGCAGCGCCAGCGCCGCCACGCCGCTCCCGCCCGGCTCCAGCCGGTAGAGGTGCCGCCTGTCCCCGGTGAGCATGTAGGTGCCCACGATGCGGTTCTCCTGCGCCCCGTCCCGCAGGTACACGTTCAGCCGCAGGCAGGGCACCCCGTCCACCAGCACCTGCCCCTCCACCGGATAGACCAGGTAGGTCCCCATGCTCTCCCCCTCCAGTCCGAGCTGCGTGGGCGACAGCTCCTTTAAAAACGCCACGGCGTCGTTGTTGGTCATGGGCTGCGCCGGGCGCGTCACGCTGCCCGCTGGGCGCTCCAGCTCCACCGTGCACCCGGTGGCCGTCCAGGCCAGGCTCAGGCGGAGTATCCGTCCGGCCTCCGCGGCCGGGCGGGCCAGGACCACCGCCCCCTCCTCCGCCGTGTAGTCGGGCGCCTCCGCCGCTCCGCCCGTGCCGTCCACAGGCTCAAACCCGTATGCCTCCCCGGTCAGAAGGGAGGCGTAATCCCCCACGGCCAGGCCGCCGGAGGGCAGCCCGGCGTAAGTATACTGGTACGCCTCCGACTCCGCGCCCTCCACGGGCGCCTCTGCGGCGGTCAGCTCGTACCCCGCCTCCCCCAGGCTCTCGTCCAGGGATGGGATGTGCTCGCCCCCGATCTCGTAGGCCGCGGACGGCTCCGGCGCCCCGGCCTCATTCCCGCAGGCGGCCAGGGGCAGGCACAGGGCCGCGCACAGGGCGCATACCGCGATATAGTCCCTTTTCCAATGCTTCCACTTCATCTGCAATTGCTGCGGCCCGGCGGCCTGTCCTCCCGCGCTTTTATTCGTCCTCATACTGTATCTGCACGGCGTCCCCCTCCGTCAGCTCCCGGCTGAACTGCCCGTCCTCCCCGTTGACCCGCAGGGTTACCCGCCGGTCCAGGTGCTCAAAATCAATCCCCGAGTATTCCAGCAAATCCATCAGGTAATACGGCGCCCCGTCCGGCTTGGCCGGGAGCGTCAGGGGGGCGCCGTTGAGGAACAGCCGCCGTCCCGCCGTTTCCGCTCCGCCGCCCGCCTGGGCGGGGCTGGCCGGGGCGGACGCCTGCGGCGGGGCCAGCAGGATTTCATCCCCGCTCTCCAGCCTCCGCCCGCCCTCGGCGGGCGCGCCGTTCACCAGCGCCGACGGCCAGCGCGCCTCGCCCACCGCCTCCGCCAGCGTCCGGACGGCGGGCGCGCCGGGCCGGGCGGGCGTAAAGTCGATCCGGTCCCCCGCGTGGACCACCGTGGAGGGCGGGGCCTCCCTTTCGTTAATCCGCAGCACGCAGGGCTCGGCCGGGGCGCCGTGGAACACCACCCGCCCGCCGTCCACCAGGACGGACAGCGCCTGCCCCGTCCGACCGATAAGGTCGCTGTAGACATACCCGTTCATCAGCAGCACGTCCAGGGCGGTGAGCGACCCGCTGCGGAACAGCTTGGCGGGTTGGCCGTTCAGGGTCACCCGGCAGCTGTCGTTGATCAGCCCCAGCCCGGCGGAGACGGCGATACCCAGGGGGGTCGCCAGCTCCGGGTCGTTGAGGTCCTCCTGCTCGGAAAAGGCGCTCTTTTGGAAATGCTCCCCCGCCACGGCCACCCGCCGCGGGTCCATGCCCAGAGTCCGGGCCATCAGCTCCTTCAGCCCGTCCAGCTTGCTGCCGCCTCCGGCCAGGAAGAGGGCGGACGGCGCGCCGCCGTTCAGATCGACGATCCGTCGGCAAAGCTCTTCCGCCAGCGCCTGCGCGGGCTGCTCCACCGCCTGCCACAGCGCCTCCCGCGCCACCTGCTGCTCCAGGCCCAGAATATCGCGGAATTCTTGCGGCTCCCCGCCGGACAGGCCCGCTTTCAGGCGCTCCGCCGTGGGGAAGTCCACCAGGAAGGCGCGCATAATGGCCTCGGTGATCTCGTCGCCCGCCACGGTGGCCATGGTGTAGCCAACCACGCTGCCGTCCCGGCAGGCCGCGACGTCGGACGTCCCGGCCCCAATATCCGCCATGACCAGGTTCAGAAGCCGCAGGTCGGCGGGGATGGCCACGTTGAGCGCGGCGATGGGCTCCAGCGTCAGGCTGGCCACCTCCAGCCCCGAGCGCCCCATGGCGGTGTAGAGGCTCTCCACCACCTCCGCGGGCAGGAAGGTCGCCACCACCTCCGCCTCCAGCTCCTGCCCGTTATGGCCCCGGAGGGTGGAGAGGGGGTAGCGGTCCAGCAGGTATTGGGAGACGGTGTAGCCCACCAGGAAAAAGCGCCCGCCCGCCTCCCCGTCATCTGAGAGCGCCCGCTCCGCCTCGGAGACCGCGCCCGCCTCCAGCTGGCCGATCAGCTCGTCGTCCACCCGGCGCACCCCGGGCAGGCTGAGGGCGAAGCGCCCGCGCTCCATGCGCAGCGCGCGCCCCGCCGCCGCGATGGACACCCGCCTGAGGCTGCGGCCCAGCCGCTCCCCCAGGCGCCGGGCCACCCGGGCCGCCATGTTCGCCACCTGGTCGATGTCCTCGATCTGCCCGTCCAGCATGGCGCGCTTCTGGTGCTCGGCCCGCTCGATGGCCAGCACCTGAAAGCGCTCCCCCTCAGGCCGCCCCGCCACGCCGATGATGCTGCGCGTGCCGATGTCCAGGGCGAACACCAGCTCCCGCTCCTGCTCCTTGTTTGCTTCCGTCAATCCCGACGCCTCCGTCCCGTGGCGCACCGCCGCGCAGCGGGGCGGCCGCCCGCAGGCAGGCCGTCCCGCTGTATGCCGCCCTAGCTTTGGTTAATACTTGCTGAATACGCTCTGCGCCATACCCGCGGAACCCGCCGGAAAGTCCTCCTGCCCGGTCTCGTCCTCCTGCCCCGCCGCGGGGTAGGACGCGCCGCCCTCCGCCCGGCGCAGACGGAAGCGGGTCATGAGCTGCCGCATCAGCGTGGCCTGGGAGGACAGCTCCTCGCTGGCCGCCGCCGACTCCTCGCTGGTGGCGGAGTTGGTCTGCACCACGGCGGAGATCTGCTCGATCCCCTCGGTGACCTGGGAGATGCTCTCGGCCTCGTGCTCCATGGCGCCGCTGATCTCGATGACCTTGCCTACCGCCACGCCCGCCAGCTCGATGGTCTCCTGCAGCGCGGTGGAGACGTGGTTGACCAGCTCACTGCCCCGCTCCACCGCCTGGATGGAGCCCTCGATCAGCTCCTTTGTGGCCTTCGCCGCCTGATCGGACTTGGAGGCCAGGTTGCGCACCTCGTCGGCCACCACCGCGAAGCCCTTCCCGGCGGTCCCCGCCCGGGCCGCCTCCACGGCGGCGTTCAGGGCCAGCAGGTTGGTCTGGAAGGCGATATTCTCGATGGTGGCGATGATCTTGGAGATCTCCTGGGAGGACTTGGTGATGTTGTCCATGGCCCCCACCATCTCCTGCATGTACCGGTCGCACTCGGTCACCTTGCCGCCGGCCGCCTCCGAGCTCTCCCTGGACTGCTGGGCGGACGCCGCGTTGGCCTTGGCGCTGTTGGCGATCTCGTTGATGGTGGCGGACAGCTCCTGCACGGCGCTGGCCTGCTCCGTGGCCCCCTGTGCCAGGGCCTGGGCGCCGGTGGAGACCTGATCCGCCCCCGCCGCCACCTGGTCCGCGCTCTGGCGCATCTGCCCCAGCACGTCGCTGAGGTTGTGGTTGATCTTGCGCATATCCTCCAGCAGCGGGGCAAAGTCCCCGATGTACACGGCGGTGTTTTCGGAGCGCACGTTGAAGTTGCCCTCCGCCATCTCGCTCAGCAGGCGGCCCACGTCCCGTACCACGCCGGAGAGCCCATCCACGATGGTCCGGGTGGACGCGGCCAGCTCGCCCACCTCGTCCTTTGTCCGGATCTCGGGTACGGGCTCGGAGAGGTTGCCCTGGGCCAGGTGGGCCAGGCGGGCGCTGCACGCCTGCATGGGCTTTGCGATACCGTTGGCAATCCGGGTGCCCAGAACCAGGGACAGCAGGACCGAGACTGCGATGAGCGCGATCCCCACGGCCATGGCGACGATGCTCAGGGTGTCGTTCTGACTCTCGGTGTCCCCGCCGTTGCTCACCTTCATGTCCATCAGGCCGGACAGGTTGTCGTAGACCGCTACGTAGACGGGATCCAGTTCGTCCACCAGCCGCTCCTGCACCGCCTGAACCGCCGAGGTCTCGTCGGTGGCGCCCTGGCTCATGAGGGTCTTGGCCAGCGGCAGGTACTGGGCCCAAGCCGTCTGGATCGCCTGGTATTTGGCCTTGGCCGCGTCGGACTGGAGGGTGGGCTCCACTGCGGCCAGGTAGTTTTCAAAATTCCCGGCCTGCTTGTCCACGTTCACCTGGGCGGCGGACATATCCGCGTCGTTAAAATACGAGATCGCGTCGTGCACGTTCCCGTCGATCCGGCAAAAGGCCGCCATGGCCTTGCCCAAATCGCCCTGGGCGTACCCGTAATTGTCCATGGCGTAGTCGTAGCGGTCCGAGATGGTGCGCAGCATCACCAGGGTAAAAATCGCCGCGATGCTGGCCAGCACCACGCAGACCACAAACCCAGTAATCAGCTTCCTCTTAATCTTCATGTTTTTAAACATGACCGTTCCTCCTCATTTACTTCCCGGCGCGCCCTGCGGGCGGCCTGGGGCATATCGTCCGGCTGAGCGCCGGTTTTTTCAGCACAATCCCGCCCGTACCCGCCAGGGTCTTCCCGGTGAGATCGCCGTACCTGCCCTGCTTCACGTCGGCGGCAATTTTTCCGTCCACCAGCGTGACCACCCGCCTGCGCAGGATATTGACGAAGGTGCTGGCGTGGGTCGCCATAATCACGGTGGTACCCTGGCGGTTGAGCTCCATCAGCAGGTGCAGGATGTCCCAGATATTGTCCTCGTCCAGGTTCGCGGTCACCTCGTCCAGCACCAGGATGGGCGGGCTGTTAATCAGCGCCCGGGCCAGTTCGACCCGGCGGCACTCTCCGATGGACAGCTCCCCGGGGTACTTCTCCGCCGCGCCGGACATGCCCACCAGGCTCAGCGCCTTTTCCACCCGCCTGTCCAGCGCGTGCCCGCCCTCGGTAATACGGGCGATGACAGACAGGTTCTCCCCCACCGTCCGCTTGCGCATCAGCCGCTGCTCCTGCCAGACCTGCCCGAACATGCGCCGCACCTGCGGGCGGCGCCACGGCGGGGCCTTGGAGAGGTTCAGCCCGTCCAGCCGGACGGCGCCCTCCTCGGGCCGCAGCTCCCCGGTGATCAGCTTCAGCAGGGTGCTCTTCCCCGCCCCGCTGCTGCCGATCAGGGAGACGAACTCCCCCTGGCGGATGGTCAGGTCGATCCCGCTCACCGCCGCCCGCAGCTTTTTTTCCCACTTGTAGTATTTGGCCGCGTGCTCCAGCTGAATCGTCGGCATCCATTGCTCGCCCCTTACGCCCCAAGTCCATCGACCCCTATACAACCGGCCGTTTTTCTGCTATAATTTACAATAATCTTCTTGCGGAAGGAGGCCGGGATCTTGGACCAAAAACCGCCCGCATCCAGGTGGAAAACCGCCGTCCTTATCGCTCTGCTCGCCCTGCTCTGTATCGGCGGCGCGGAGCTGGTGGCCTGCCGTTTTGCCGATCCCGCCCTCTACCACAGGATTACGGCGCCCGTGGTCCGGCAGCTCCGGGGCCTGCGGGCGTCCCTGGCCTCCCTCCGCCCCGCCCCCACCCCCTCCCCCACGCCGGAGGCGGTGGAGGAGCGCCAGTACGCCGGGGATCCCGCTCTCTGGTCGCAGCTGTCCGCCGACCCCGCCGTCACGCGGCTGGAGGAGCGGGACGGGCGTGAGATCCTCACGGGGGGCGCGGTGGAGGTGCCCTACTTCAACCAGGCCGACCCGGCGTGGTGCGAGCAGAGCTACGGCACCGACACCATCGGGAAATACGGCTGCGGCCCCACCGCCATGGCCATGGCCGTCGGGGCGCTGACCGGGGAAGCGCCCACCCCCGCCGCGCTGGCCGCGTGGGCCAGCGAGAACGGCCACTGGGCCTCCGGCAGCGGTTCCAGGCTCTCCATCGTGGAGGGCGCCGCCGCCGCGTACGGCCTGGACGCGCAGTCCTGCACCGTGTTCGAGGCCGACCGCCTGCTCCAGGAGCTCTCCGCCGGGAAGCTGGGCGTGGCCCTGGTGCGCGCGGGCCATTTCACCCAGGGCGGGCATTTCATCCTGCTGCGGGGGGCCACCCTGGACGGCGGCGTGCTGGTGGCCGACCCCAACAGCCGGGAGCGCAGCCTCTCCGTCTGGGATCCGCAGCTCATCCTGGACGAGCTCTCGGCCAGCAGGAGCGACGGCGCGCCCCTCTGGTTTCTCTCCCCCGCCCAGCCCGGCCTGGAGGCCGGCTGAGCCGTACATCCGGCAAGGCAATGCCCCCAACGGGGCATTGCCTTTTTTATGCCGTCAGCCGCCGTAGCAGGAGCGGCGGCCGCACAGCCTGAGGTTGATGCGCTTGTCCAGCGCCACCAGCTGCTCCAGCAGGCGGCGGTTCAGGGCCACCTGGGCCTCCACCGGCCTTTCCGCCGCATCCAGCGCCGGCAGGCCCGCGGTGAGCGCGTCGAAGCGCTCCCCGTCGTCCCCCGACAGGTCGCACCGCTTCAGTCCGATGTACGCCTGGAGCTCCTGGAGCTCCAGCACGGACTTCTGCCGCTGGGAGAGCAGCAGGCGCACCGAGGCCTGGTCCTGCCGCTCCACCGCCTCGCCCAGCTCCTTCGTCAGGCTCGTGGTCTCGGTCAGCTTGCCGTAGAGCTTCTTCTCCAGCGCCAGCAGCTCCTCCAAATCCCGCTTCTCCATGCTACCGCTCCCCGCCGGCCTTTTCCGCCGCATGAAAGCTGTCGCGCAGGTCCGTCAGCATGGGCTTGACCCGCCTGAGCTCGTTCATGTTCCGCCCCACCTTAATCCGGCTGAGCTCGTAGCAGAAGAAGTCGTACAGCCGGTGCAGCTCGGCGCTGATGGGGTACTGGCGGTCCAGCGTGTCGTCCAGATAGCGGATGATGTCGGCGCACCGGTCGGCCGAGGCCTCAAAGAGCGGGTAATCCTGCCGCTCCAGAGCCAGCTCCGCCCGGGTAATCCGTTTCACCAGTTCGTCGTAGAGCAGGAGCAGCAGCTCCCCCTGCGTCATCGTATTGACGGACTGCTCCTTGTACTGCTGATAGCCCCGTATGTCCATGCGCTCGGTCCTTTCTGTCAGGAGCTCGTCCCGCCCATCATGCTCATGATGGAGGAGCTCTGGGAGTTCATCTGCATAATGAGCTGCTCCAGGCGGGAGAACTGCCGGGTGTAGTAGTCCACCTTGTCGGACAGCTTGTCCTGCCACTTCTCAATCTGGGTGTCGTACTCGTCCATCTGGTCCTTGAGGGAGTTGTCCAGCAGGGAGACGGGGGAGTACTTCGACCCCGCCTTGTTGATCAGAATCCCCTTGGTGCCCGAGGTGGAGGCGTAGGCGTCCACCTGCGCCTTCAGCTTGGACATCAGCCCGTCGGTGGAGCTGCCCGCGCCCGCCACCTTGGTAAAGGCCTCGGTCACGGAGTCGGGGTTATTCTCCAGCGCCTCCCGCAGCGCCGTCTCGTCCAGGCTCAGCGTGGTCAGGCCGTCGGAGTAGTCGGTGCTCAGGCCCATGGCCCGCAGGGCGGCCCCGTCGCTCCCGGAGGGCGCGATGGCGGAGAGCAGCTTGCCGTAGAGGCTGGACAGGTCGCTGTCTCCGAACAGGAGGCCCTGCTTGGCCTTCTCCTCGTAGTTTTTGATGGCGGTCTCGGTCATGTCCTCCTTGTCGCTCTCGGTCAGGGGCTCGTACTTGCTCTTGTCCGACTTCTGGGCGGGCAGGGTGGAGTAGGCGTCCCGGATCTCCTTGGCCATGGCGTTGTAGTCCTCCACCATGCTCTTGATGGCGCCCATAATCTTTTCCGTGTCCGCCTTGGTGGTGAAGGTGACCGCCTCCGTCCCGGCGGCGAAGGTGTCCTTCACCGTGACGGACATGCCGTCCACGTCGAAGGTGTTGTTGCTGCGCACCAGGCTCATGGCCGTGCCGTTGATGGTGACGTTCAGCTTGGCGTCCACACCGGCGGTGTAGTTGGAGCCGGCGCCCGCCGCCGCGGGGTCGATCGCGCCGAACAGCCGCTCGGCCAGCCCCCCGCTATCGATGCTGATCTGCTGCCCCGCCCCGGTCTCCTTGCTCTGAAAGACGAACTGGTTGGTGGTCTTGGAGTAGTTGACGTTGACCCCGGCCTCCGTGTTGCTGTTGATGTCCACCAGCACGGTCTCAAGCGCGGTGTCCTCCGTATAGGTGCCGATGAGCGTGTCGTTGATGCGCAGCTCGTAGCCCTGCACCTGGTTGCCCGCCTCGTCCAGCAGGTACCCCTGCTCGTCCACCAGCCTCCCGTCGGCGTCCAGGTAGGTGCCGTCGTCCTGCTTGGCCGCCTTCCCGCTGCCCGGCACCGGCGCCGTCGTCAGGCCGTCCAGCACGCCGCTGAGCTCCCCCAGCGTTTTGCCGGTATTCAGGTAGGTGCTGGCCGTGCTGTCCAGGCCCAGGGCCTTGTTCACGCCTGAGCTGACGGCCAGGCTGGAGCCGGGCTGGATTTCAAACGTCAGGTGGGTGCTGCCCATGGTACTGTAGTCGAGCCCCGCAGTTATCTTGCCGGTGCCAAACGCCTTTTCCAGGGATTTGTTGAGCTTGCTTACATAGTCGGCCGCGGTGATCGTCTCCCCGCTCGCCACCTCGGGCAGGGTGATCTTCTTTGTCACGCCGTCCAGGGTGAAGGACATCGTCTTGCCCGACAGGTACTCCGCGGTCTTGACCGTCTTGCTCAGCTTGGCGGGGTCCACGGTGAAGGCGTCCGGCTTGTCGTCCCCGCCGGTGGTAAAGCCCAGCGCGTCCTTGATATTGTCGCTGGCGCCGCTGAGGTACACCTGGTTGCCGCCGCCCTTCTTGTCGGAAAAGCTGATCTTCCCGGTGGTGGCGTCCAGCTGGACGTCGATAAGCTCGCTGGCCTTGTAGCTCCTGCCGCTGTCCATGGTGATGGTCTGCTGGCTGAGCTTGTCCGCGATGGCGTTTTTCAGCTCCTCGGCGGTGGTGTAGACCTCGTTCTCGTCAAAGGTAATGCCCACCGACTTGCCGCCGTACTGAAAGCTCATAAAGCCGCCCAGGGTGCTCAGTTGCATATCCCCGGCCAGATCCACCGAGCCGCCGCCCCGGATCACCGTGGCGCTGTTGCCGGGGCTGTACAGCCCGGCCGTGTGCACGTAGCGGCTGGCGGTGGCCAGCTGATCCACGCTGTCGATCTGCACGCTGCTGTTGGTCTTGCCGGTGGCCGAGACCTTGCCCGCGTTGGCGCCGTTGGCGACGACGTTCACCGCCTTGTTGAAAAAGCTGGCGCTGAGCAGGTTGGTGGAGGAGGTGTAGGAGGTGTACTTCCGGGCGAACTGCACCATCTTGTCGGTGATGCTCCGGTACGCCTCCTGCTTCCAGTCCAGCTTGGTCTGCTTCTGCTGCAGACCGCTGATTTTGAGGCGGATGCCGCTCACCGAGTTTTCAATCATGCTCTCGGTGTCCATGCCGCTGGCCAGGCCGGTCAGCACGTTCCTGTTCCCGTACAGGCTGCTGACATTCCCGCTGCTTACACCGCTGACAGAGGCCATATGTGTTACGCTCCTTTCCAGTGTTCCGGGGCACCCGAGGTGCACCGGCGGTTCCCGTTCCGGGGCTAAAATTCATTGTGCTTCTATACTTTTCTATCGGCATGTAGTATAGTAAAAATAAGACATAAAGCGATTTTTTGTTTGGGGAGGGATTTTTATGTCTACGATAATCGCCATCACAAACCAGAAGGGCGGCGTGGGCAAGACCACCACCGCCGCCGCGCTGATGAGCGCCCTGCGCCAGCGGGGGCAGCGCGTGCTGGGCGTTGACCTGGACCCCCAGGGCAGCCTGGGCTTCAGCCTGGGGCTGGATATTGAGAACTGTTCCACCATCTACGAGGTGTTTAAGGGACAGGCCGCCGTCGGCTCCGTCCTGGTCCATACAGACAGCGGGGATCTTCTGCCCTCCAACATCCTCTTGTCCGCCGCCGAGCTGGAGTTCAACCGCCCGGGCCGGGAATTTATGCTGCGCAACCAGCTCTCCCTGGTCGCCGACGCCTACGACTACGTCATTATCGACACGCCCCCCGCCCTCAACGTGCTCACCGTCAACGCCTACGTGGCCGCCGACGCGCTGATCATCCCCATGGCCCCGGAGATCCTCAGCCTGCTGGGGGCGGCCCAGATCAAGGAGACCATCGAGACGGTGCAGCGCTGCTATAACGCGAGGCTGAAGGTGCTGGGCATCCTGCTGAACAAGTTCAACGCCCGCCTGACCCTGAACCGCGAGGTGCTGGAGCTGTCCGGCCAGATCGCCGCCCAGCTCCAGACCAAGGTGTTTCAGACCGTCATCCGCAGCAGCGTCGCCGTGGCGGAGGCCCCCGCGCACGGGGAGAGCGTGCTCACCTACGCCCCCCGCGCAAAGCCCTCCCTCGACTTTCAGAACCTGGTCACCGAGATGACCGGCCTGCGCCCGCCCGTCCGGGAATAAGGGGAGGGAACACCGATGCCGACAAAAAAGACGACAAAGACCAATAAGACGGCCCACGTCCTCAACGTGCTCTCCGGGCACCAGGGTTCCGCCGAGGAGCCGCTCCCCGGCCGGGAGACCGCGCCGGAGGCGGCGGAGCCCGCCCCTGTCCTCCCCGCCGCCCACAACGGCCTGCCCCCCGTGCTGGAGCTGGCCCGGGCCAACGACGAGGCGCTGACCGAAACCATCCGCGCCGCGCTTGAACAGGAGCTGGAGGCGGAGGCCCCCGCGCCTGAGCCTGTGCCTGAGCCTGCACCTGAGCCCGTGCCGGAGCCTGCCCCCGCGCCCGAGCCGGAGCCCGAACCCCAGGGCGGCCCGCCCCCCGCCGGGGCGGAAACGCCGTCCGTGGCGTTCACCGCACCGGCCGTCTGCGAGGTGCCCGGTGATCTGGTCTGCATCAACGTCATGCAGGCGCTGGTGGAGGAGAAGGCCCAGCGGTACATCGACATGTTCGGCCTGTGCACCTGCCCGCGCTGCGTGGCGGACGTCAAGGCGCTGGCCCTGACCAGCCTGCCCCCCAAGTATGTGATTTTGGAGCGGCAGGCCCTCTCGCCCATGCTGCGCGTCTACGAGAGCCGGTACAACACGGCGCTCATCGCGCAGATCCTCGCCGCCTGCAAGGCTGTCATGGACAACCCGCGGCACGATTCCTGACAGATAAGCAGAATTTGTGCGCAGGATGCAGGCATAGCTATTGCAAATTAGGCGGATAAGGCGA
The DNA here is from genome assembly GCA_022846095.1 of Oscillospiraceae bacterium. NCBI lineage: Bacteria > Bacillati > Bacillota > Clostridia > Eubacteriales > Oscillospiraceae > Oscillospiraceae bacterium. Next base: position 3,615,253 of record AP025583.1, read on the forward strand.
ACAAGGGACGGCGGGGGCAAGCCCCCGCCCTACGTCATTGCGAGGGCCGCAGGCCCGTGGCAATCCGTCCTCACTCTGGCCCCCCTATGAGGGGGGCTGCTGCCGCAGCGGCTGGGGGGTCTCCCTTGACCCCTCCGCCCACTGCGTGGGCACCTCCCCTCATAGGGGAGGCTTTGGGTCGCCTTATCCGCCTTAGCCGCATCTTCTGTGCAAGCGTCCTGATCCGGGCTTGCACCAAAAATCCCTATGATATAGTTTTTCGACAGGATGAACAGGCCGGGCGCCCAAGGGCGCCCGGCCTGTTGTGCTGTTTATGCGGCGCGGCCCTACTCGTCATCGAACTCCGGGTTGGGGTTGATGAGCTGCCGCCAGATGGTGTTGACCTCCTCCATGCAGTTGAAATACACGCTTGTGAGCAGGTTGGTGGGGATCTCCAGCTTTTCGGCCAGGGTGCCGATGGCGGTCCAGTCGGCCCGCTCGTAGCTCAGCGCCAGCTCGAAGAGCATCCCCGCTCTGCCCTCGTGGTGGAGCAGCGCCTTCTTCACCTCGCCGGTGATGGGCACCTCGGCGAGGATGTCCTCCAGCGGCGCGTCGATCAGGTAGTTCAGCGTGGAGAACATGCCCATCAGGTAGGCGTCGTTCTTGGAGATGGCCATGCCGTGGGCGTAGTTTATCAGCTCACTGCAAAAGCTGGCCCGCATGAAGGAGAGCTTTAAAAACTCCTCCGACCCCGGGTCGATCTGGTTTTCCGCGTTGCTGGCGCTGAGCAGGTAAATCCACTGCTTGAGCTGCCCCAGGCCCATGGTCATGATGGCCTGCTGGATGGTGGTGGCCCGGTGGCGCAGGGCGAAGTAACAGGAGTTCACCATGCGCAGCAGGCCGTAGGTCAGCGTGGCGTCCACGGAGATCAGCTTGACGATCTCGTCGATGTCCGGCTCGTCCCGGGTGACCGCCACCATCAGGCGGAAGAAGTTGCCCTGCAAATAGCCGCTGTTGTGGGCCTTGGTGGACAGCTTTTCCGCCACGAAGGTCCCCTCCAGCGCGTCCACCCCCAGCCGGATCGCCTCCTGGTAGAGCTCCTCGGTGGACACGCCCACGGCGATGCACTGCTTGCCCATGCTGTGGGCAATTTCGATAATATTGACCAGGGTGCTCTCGTGCATCTCCCCGAGATTGAGCTTGATGTAGTCGATGCTGTCCAGCAGGGCCAGGTAGCGGGGCGCGAACTGGAACTCGTTGACCGCGATCTTGTACCCCTCCCTGGCGTACTCCTGGATGAAGTGCATGGCCAGTGGGTGAATGATGACGCTGTCGTCGATCTGGATCACCAGCTCCGAGCGGTCGAAGAGACGGGGGGTCTTTTTCATCAGCAGCGTGGTGGTGAAGGTCATAAAGTTCAGGGAGCCGCGCAGCACCTTGCCCGTGTTTTGCAGCAGGAAATTGTAGATCGTGTCGGCGGCGGCAAACTCGCTGGCGTTGGGCGCGCCCTCGCCGAAAGCCTGGTTCTCCCCGTGGTAGAGGATCTCGTAGCCGATGACCCTGTTTTCCCGGTCCTTCATGGGCTGTCTGACGATGTACTTGCCGCTCATACGGTGCTGCCCTCCCTATCTCCCGGCGCCGCCTCCCGGCCCAGAAGGTGGTCCATGACCCCCACCAGGTGGCCGATCTCCGGCTTGGTGAGCTGCTCGTCCGCCCCCAGCTCCTTGCCCTTGAGGCGCATCTCCTCGGTGATCAGGGAGGAGAAGATGATGAGGGGGATCTTCTTGAGCTTCGCGTCGCTCTTCACCAGCTTGGTCAGCCGGTGGCCGTCCATCTGCGGCATCTCAATGTCGGTGATAATCAGCGCCGCGCCGCCGGGGGGATCCGCCTCCCGCAGGGGCTGAAGCGCGTCCCACAGCTCCTGCCCGTTCTGGAACATGTGCAGGTTGGCGTAGCCCGCCTTGGTCAGGGCGTCCTGGATCATGCGGGAGAGCAGCACGGAGTCCTCCGCGATATAGATGCCCTGCCCGCTGCGCGCCCGGGGCCCCAGCCGGTCGATCTCGCTCATCTGGATGGTGGTCTCCGGCGCGATCTCGGCCACGATTTTTTCAAAGTCCAGGATGGTCACCAGATCCTCCCCGCACTGGGCGATGCCCGTGGCCACCCCCTCCTCGCCGCCCGAGACCGTGTTGTCCGGCTTCTGGATGTCCCGCCAGGAGATGCGGATGATTCCGACCACGGTGTGGACCCGGAAGGCGATGAACATCTTGTTGAAGTTGGTCACGATAAAAAGGTCCCTGGCCCCGTGCTCCGACGCGCGCCCGGTGATGTATTTGGGCAGATCCACCACCGTCAGCACCACGTCCCTGGGCTTGAAGATGCCCTCCACGGCGGGGTGGACGTGGGGCATCGGCTTGACCGGGGCGGACATCATGATCTCCCGCACCTTGGCCACGTTGATCCCGTACAGGTTGCCGTCTATGGTGAACTCCATGATCTCGATTTCATTCGTGCCCGATTCGAGCAGAATATCGCGTTTCGCCTCTCCCATGGTCCCTGACACTCCCTTTTTTCACAAATTGCCCGGAGCCCCGCGGCGCAGGCGCTAGAAGATCCGCTCCGGCTTGCCGTAGGAGCGGATGCACCCCTGGCCGGTGGCCGGGTCGAACAGCAGCGTGCGCGCCGCCGTGCCCCCCACGTCCTCCGCCGCCAGGCGCACGCCCTCCCGTTTCAGGATCAGGCGCACGCTGTCGATGTTGCGCTGGCCGATGTTGCCCAAGCTGCCGCCGCCTATCTCAAACATTTTGGCCCCGCCCGCGATTTTGGCCACGATCCGGCTGCGCACGGCGCCCTGCCGCTCCATCTCGCGCAGGGCCTCCCGGATTCCTGTGTCGGCGTACTTGTAGGGGGTCTTCCGCCCCGCCTCCATATTCAGCGGCAGCATGATATGCACCAGCGCGGCCAGCTTGAGCCGCGGTTCGTACAGGCAGATGCCGATACAGGAGCCCAGCGCGTAGGTGATCAGCATCCCCGCGCCCCGCGCCAGCTTCATGTCCGCAATGCCCACGATCTGCTTGTCATCCATCCAAAACGCCCAGCTTTCCCAGGAGGAAATTGAGAGAGCGGATGTCGGGCGAGAGCAGCAGGCGGCAGGGCACCTGCTGCCCGTCGCAGATGAAGTTGCCCCCGATGGTCATGATGTAGTCCGACTGCCCGCCGAAGGCCGCCATGGGCACGGTCAGGATGGCCCCCTGCATATCCACCGTGAAGGCGGGCACCGTCAGGCTGATGGAGATGCCGGCCAGGCCGGACAGGGCGTTGATGAAGGTGGAGATCATGATGTTGCCCACCTCCATCAGCATGGAGTAGTCCATCTCCTCCAGGTCCTCGTAGCGCTCCACCTGCCTGGACATGATGCTGCCCAGCACCAGGTTGACGAAGTCCAGCTTCTGCACCGAGAGCATGATCCCGTTGATCTCCCCGCCCAGCTGCACCAGCACCCCCGCCGTGACGGCCTCGGCCCCGCCGATCCAGTCGATGGCCTCGTTGTAGCCCATGATGTGGACCTCCGGCAGGGTGATGCGCACCTCCCGGGACAGCAGCTGGGACAGGGCGGTGGCGGCGTTGCCCGTGCCGATGCTGCCGATCTCGCGCAGCGTGTCCAGCTCCAGGCTGTTCAGGTCGCTGTAGTTTTTGATTACCATTGGTTCTCTCCCCCTCTTTATGCGCGCAGGCCGTTGACGGTGGTCTCCACCTCGTCGGAGGTCTGCACCATGCGCAGTACGTAGCTGAAGGAGCGCTGGGCCTCGATGACCTTCCCCAGCTCCGTGGCCAGATCCGAATTGGAGGCCTCCAGCGCGCCCCGGCGCACCTGTCCGGCCCCCACCCGCACCTGCCCGTTCTTCTCCACGGGAAGGAAGCGGTTGTCCCCCGCGTGGAGCATCCCGTCCACGTTGACAAAGTCGAACACCCCCACGGGCTGCTCCGCCTCGGGGTCGTCCACCTCGATTAAGCTGCCGCTCTGGTTGAGCACAAAGCGCCCCTGCCCGTCGGAGAGCAGAAAGACGGGCTGTGGAACCCCCTGCGCGTCGGGCAGCTGGTACTGGGACAGGCTGAAGCTGCCGTCCCGGGTGTAGGAGACCTCCCCCGTGGACGGCTCGAACAGGGCGAAGAAGCCGTCTCCCATAATGGCGTAGTCCTGGCTGCCGCCGGTGTCCAGCAGCGGGCCGTCCCCAAAATCGGTGGCCGCCGACGCCAGGCGCGCGCCGCTGCCCCGGGGCAGGGCCGCGCCGTCAATCCCGCCCAGGCTGCCGTACATCAGCGCGGCGAAGGCGGGCCGCTCCGCCTTGAAGCCGTAGGTATTCACGTTGGCGATATTATTGGCCTGCACGTTCAGCCGCCGCTGCTGCTCCCCCGCGCCCACAGCCGCGGTATAAAACGACATGTTCAATTCCGCTTCCCCCCGTCCAATCAGACCCGGCCCAGCTCGGTGGCCGCCTTGGTCATGAGCTGGTCGTACATCTTACTCATCTGCGCCGCGCTCTGCAGGGCCCGCTGGCTGGTGATCATCTCCACCATCTGCTGCACCAGATCCACGTTGGAGCGCTCCAGCGCCTGCCAGTGGATGGGCGCCGCCGACGCCCGCATCTGCCCGCCCCCGGTGAAGAGGCCCCGCGCGCCCTGCTCCATCCCCTCCCGGTCCTCCGGGAGATAGACGCCGATCTGCCCCAGGTAGCCCCCGTCCTCGGTGTAGAGGGCCCCGTAGCCGTCGGCGCGGATCTTGTCCGTCAAGAGCAGGATGGGCTCCCCGCCGATGTCCAGCACCCGGCCCTCCCCCGGCAGGCAGAGGTAGCCCTCCCCGTCCAGGGCGAAGCTGCCGGATCTGGTATAGGCCGTGCCTTGGCCGCTCTGGACGGCGAAAAAGCCCTCCCCCCCGATGGCGAAATCCAGGCCCATCCCGGTCTCCTCCAGGGCACCCTGGCTGTAGTCGGTATACAGACGGCTGGGCGCCAGCGCGTAGCTGGCGCCGCCCAGCTCGGCGGCGGCCGACTTGTCCCGGTTGCCCACCCGGCTGATCACATACTCCCGAAAAGTGCTGTCGGTGTACCGCTCGGCCTTGTACCCGGACGTGGCCACGTTGGTCATGTTGTTGGCCACCACGTCCAGCCGCCTCCCCTGGGAGAGCATCCCGGAGGTCAGGTTGTAAAATCCCTTGAACAAAGCTCCTCACTCCTTCTGCGCGGGGCGGTGCGCCGCTCACTGCAGCTCCAGATAGCGGTTGAGGAACAGCCGCAGCTTCTGGATGGCCCTGCTGTGGATCTGGGAGATCCGCGGCTCGCTGACCCCCATGATCTGGGCGATCTCCCGCATATTGAATTCCCGCTCGTAGTACAGGGAGAGTACCGTCTGCTCGCTCTTCTGGAGGGAGCGGATGCCCTCCACCAGTTTCTCCTTCAGCTCCCGCTCCTGCAGAGCCTGCTCCGGCTGGTCGCCGCCCTCCCGCCCGGGGAAGGCCATGCCCGCGGCCCCCTGCTCCCGGCCCTCAAGCAGGCCCTCCAGGGAGATGATGTTGCAAAGGGCCATACCGGCCAGCTCCGCCTGGTACTTGGCCGGGGTGACGCCCAGCCGGGAGGACATCTCCTCGTCCGTGGGGTAGTGCCCCAGCGTGCTGTAGAGCTCCCCCACGGCCTGGTCAATCTCCCGGGAGCGCCTGCGCACGCTCCTGGGCAGCCAGTCCTGCCGCCGGGCCATGTCGATGATCATGCCCCGGATGCGCTTGGTCACGTAGGTCTCGAATTTGGTGCCCATGGTGGGGTCGTACTTGTCCACCGCCCGCAGCAGGGTAATGACCCCCTCGTTGATGATGTCGTCCACCTGGGCAAAGCTGCTGTACACGCCGCAGATCTGCAGGGCGATGGTCTTGATCAGCCCCTCGTAGCGCAGCACCAGCGGCCATTTGAGGCTCTGATCCCCGGTGCCCTTGTACAGCGCGAGCAGCTGCTCCGCCGGCATGGCGTCCAGCTCCTGCTGCGTGTAGGCGCCGCGGTTTTCAAGCCGCTCCTGCTCCGGGCAGGCCACTGACGCACTCATGTCGCCGCCACCACCCTCTGCTCCGGCACGCCCTGCTGCCGCTCCAGCGCCAGGTTGCCGATGGCCTGAATCTGCACGCTGCTGCTGATCTCGTTAAACGCCAGGACGTATACGTTGGGGTAGAACTGGGTGAGCACCCGGCTGAGATAGACCCGGATGACCTGGCTGGTGAGCAGGATGGGGGTCTGGGAGAGCTCGTTGAACTTCTGCAGGCAGGCCCCGAACTGGGTGATAATCTGCTGCATCAAATCCGCGCCCATGGCCAGGTAGACCCCCTGTTCGTTTTTGGTGAGAGATGCAACCACCTTTTTCTCCATTTCCGCGTCCAGCGTCACCACCCGCAGCTGCCCGTGCTCGCAGAAGCGGCGGGTGATGGTCCGGCTCAGGGCCGCGCGCACGTGCTCCGTCACCATGTCCAGATCCCGGGTGGCGGACAGCGCGTCCGCCGCGGTCTCCACAATGGTCTGCATGTCCTTGATCGGGATGCCCTCCCGCAGCAGGCTGCGCAGGATTTTCTCCAGCGTGGCGTAGGGCACCGCGGCCGGGACCGCCTCCTCCACAAGCTCGGGCGCAAATTGCTTCAGGTTTTCCACCAGGCGGATGGTCTCCCCCCGGTCCAGCAGCTCATAGGCGTGCTTTTTGATGGTCTCGGACAGGTGGGTGAGCATGACGGAGAGGGGGTCGATGACGGTGTAGCCGTAGATCTCCGCCATCTCCTTCTGCTCGGGCAGGATCCAGCGGGAGGGGATGCCGTAGGCCGGCTCCACCGTCTCGATGCCGTCCACCTCCCCGGCCGGGTTGGCGGGCTCCAGCGCCAGGTAGTAGTCCACCAGGATCTCGCCCCGGGCCACCTCCTCCCCCTTCACCTTGATGACGTACTGGTTGGTCCCCAGGGCCGAGGAGTCGTGCATCCGCACGGAGGGGATGACGAAGCCCATGTCCTGGGCGTACTGCCGGCGGAAGATGACGATGCGGCTGATCAGCCGGCCCCCACGGGCCTCGTCCACCAGGGGGATCAGGCTGTAGCCGAACTCCATCTCGACGGGCTCCACCGCCAGCAGGGAGTAGACGTTGTTGATGTCCTTGAAGTAGTCGGCCTCGCTGGGCGCCTCCTGGGGCGGGCCCTGCTCCGCCTGGGCGGCCTCCAGGGCCTGGGCCTGCTTCTCCCGCTCCATGTGGGCGCTGATCCACCAGCCCAGCCCCAGCAGGACGGCCGAGACGAGGAAGAGGGGGATATGGGGCGTGTTGGGCATAGCCCCCAGGAAGAACAGCACCACGCCGGTGACCATAATGGCCCGGGGCTGGGCGCGGAACTGGGCGAGCACGTCGCTGTTGAGGCTGCCGTCGGAGACGGAGCGGGTGACGATCATGCCCGTGGCGGTGGAGATCATCAGGGCCGGGAGCTGGGACACCAGCCCGTCGCCGATGGTGGCGATGGAGTAGATCTGCACCGCCGCGTCCGTGCCGATGCCGCTCATCATGCCGATGATCAGGCCCGCCACGAAGTTGATGACCGTGATGATAAGGCTCATCACCGCGTCGCCCTTGACGATTTTGGTGGCGCCGTCCATGGCGCCGTAAAAATCGGCCTCCTTCTGGATCTTGTAGCGGCGCATACGGGCCTCCTGCTCGTTGATGAGGCCCGAGGAGAGGTCCGCGTCGATGGCCATCTGCTTGCCCGGCATGGCGTCCAGGGTGAACCGGGCGGCCACCTCGGCCACCCGCTCCGCGCCCTTGGTGATCACGATGAACTGCACCAGGACGATGATCAGGAAGATCAGGATGCCGACGACGATGTTCCCCTGGGTGATGAGCTGGCCGAAGTTTTTAATGACCGCGCCCGCGTTGCCCCCGTTGGTGAGGATCAGCCGGGTGGAGGACACGTTCAGGCCCAAGCGGAACAGGGTGGTAATCAGCAGCAGGGAGGGGAAGATGGAGAACTCCAGCGCCTCCGAGATGCTCATGGTGATGAGCAGGATCAGGATGGACAGGCTGATGTTGATGATGAGCAGCACATCCAGCATAAAAGGGGGCAGGGGGAGGATCAGGAACAGGACGACGACCACCACGAAGATGGAGATTAGATTGTTTGCGATCCTCCGCATAGCCTCACCGCCCCTGTGCGCCGCAGCGCTATTTTGCCTTTCCCTCTCCTGCGCCCACCCGGTACAGGTAGACCAGCACGTCGGCCACCGCGCCGTAAAACTCCGGGGGGATCTCCCGGTCCAGCTCGGCCGCCGGGTAGAGCGCCCGGGCCAGGGCCACGTTCTCCACCACGGCCACCCCGTGCTCCCCGGCCACCTTCACGATGCGCAGCGCCAGCTCGTCCAGCCCCTTGGCCAGGACGACGGGGGCGGGGTCCGTCTCCGGCCTGTAGCGCAGGGCCACCGCCACGTGGGTGGGGTTTCGCACCACCACGTCGGCCTGGGGCACCTTCTGCATCATCCGGGACTGGGCCATTTTGCGCTGGGTCTCCTTGATCTTGCCTTTAATCTGGGGGTCGCCCTCCATCTGCTTGTACTCCTCCTTGACCTCCTGCTTGCTCATGCGCATCTGCCGCTCGTACTCCCACCACTGGTAGAAGAAGTCGAAGCCGGCCAGCACCGTGAACACCACGGCGATCTGCACCACCAGGGAGAAGGTCTCGTCGAACAGGTGGGCGCAGGCCGCGGTGAGGTCCAGGTAGAGGTAGTTGGAGAAGGTGCCCAGGATCCCCCGCAGGTAGCGGTAGATGATCACCAGCAGCACCGCGATTTTCAGCGTGCCCTTCAGCGCCTCCACCAGGCTGCGCAGGGAAAACAGGCGCTTGACCCCCTGCAGCGGGCTCAGGCGGCTGAATTTGGGCTTGATGGAGTCCCCGCTCACCAGCAGCTTGGTCTGCAGAAAGGTGGCCGCCACGGCGCTCAGCACGGCCGCCGCCAGGATGGGCCCCACCGTCAGCGCCAGGGTTTTGGCCCCCTCCCACACCAGCGTGCCCAGGAAGTCCGCACTCCCGCCCGCGGGCGGGGCGCCGGCCAGGTCCATGCACAGGCCGAAAAACCGGTCCAGCTGCGCCACCGTGCTGCCCGCCGTCAGGCGCAGCACCGCGAAGCAGCCGATCAGGGACGCCACCGCCACGGCGTCGTTGCTGAGGAAGACGTTGCCCTTCTTCCGCTCGTCCCTGCGTTTTTTCGGTGTGGCTTTTTCGGTCTTGTTGCCCTCGGGCACGCCTCGTCACCTCCGGCGCTCAGGCCGACAGCACCTGCCGGAGCACGGCCAGCATCTGGTTTTCCACGTCCAGCAAAAAGCTGCTGATGGGGCTTATCAGGATCAGCAGCAAAAGCAGGCCGATGATTACCTTAAGCTCAATATTGATGGCGAACACGTTGATCTGCGGGATGACCTTCATCAGAATGCCCATGCCGATCTGGCCGATCAGCTCCGCCGCCAGGATGGGCAGCGCCAGCTTGACGGCCAGCACGGTGCACGAGAGGAAGATCTCCACCACCGCCTCCGCCGCGCTCCCCCCCAGCGCCGCCTGTCCGTAGGGCACCACCGACCCTGAGGTGAGCAGGATGCGCAGCATGGTCAGATGCCCGTTGGCGGAGAAAAACAGCAGGAACATCAGCACCGTGAGCACCGTGCTCGTCACCGAGATGGACACCTGGGAGCCCGCGTCGTAGGTCTTGGCCATGGTCATGCCCATCTGCAAATCGATGCTCTCCCCGGCCAGCAGCGGGATATAAAAGAACAGGTGCATGACCAGCCCCAGCAGGTAGCCCACCCCCAGCTCCAGCAGGAGCCTGAATCCGAACTCCAGCAGCCCCGCCGGCACGGCCGCCCCGCCCGGCTGGAAGGAGATTACGGTGGCCCCCAGCACCAGGGTAAGGCCCGCGCGCACCATGGCCGGGACGTTCTGCCGGCCGAAAACCGGGGAGAAAAACACAAAGCCGGTCATACGCATGAGGATATACAGGAAGAGGGTAAAACGCGCCCAGTCCATCGCCGCCCCCTAGCCCCGCATCAGTTCAAAGAGGCCCTCGGTATAATCCACCAGGGTCTCCATCATCCAGCCGCCCCCCACCAGGCACACCAGGATGACCACCAGCAGCTTGAGCACGAAGCCCAGCGTCTGCTCGTGGATCTGGGTGACGGCCTGGAAGATGGCGGTGATCACGCCCACCACCATGCTCAGAATCAGCATGGGCCCGCCCAGCTTGAGCGCCACGAGCACGCCCTCCCGCATGACCTCGCCTACCTGCGTGCTATCCATACCTCAGCCTCCTTCCGCACTCAGTAAAACCCCTGCACCAGGGTGGAGAACAGCCGCTCCCAGCCGTTGAGCGCGAGAAACAGCAGCAGCTTAAAGGGCGTGGAGATCATGGACGGCGGCAGCATAATCATCCCCATGGACATCAGCGTGGAGGAGACCACAATGTCGATCAGCATGAACGGGATGTACAAAAGAAAGCCGATCAGGAAGGCCTGCTTGAGCTCGCTGGTCATGAAGGAGGGCACCACCACCCGGATGGGCAGCTCCATGGCCGCCGCCCTGTCGGCGGGGCGCTCCAGCCCGGCCAGGTCGCAGTACAGGTTAATCGCGCCGGGCTCGACATTGTCCAGCATGAAGCCCTTCAGCGGCACCTGGGCCCGCTGGAAGAACTCGTCCTGGCTGATTTCCTCCGCCAAATAGGGCTCGTAGGCCGCGGTCTGGATCTGGGTGAGCACCGGCCCCATGGTAAACAGGGTGAGGAAGAGCGCGATGCCGATCAGCACCATATTGGGGGGCGTCTGCTGGGTGCCCATGGCGGAGCGGAGGAAGGAAAAGACCACGATATAGCGCGTGAAGGAGGTCATCATGACCAGGATGGACGGCAGCAGGGTGATCAGGGTGGTGAGGAAGAGCACCTGAAGGACCTGTACGTTGTCGCCGTTTACGTTAATAATCGCGTCCGTCATCGCTTCCCTACTTTCTACCGCGCTTCAGGGCCTGGGCCAGGGCCTCCCGGAAGGGGGCCGCCCCGCCGTCCGCGTCCTCCCCGGCCTGCCAGGCCGCCCCCTCCTCGGCGCTCAGCTCGGCCAGCCGGGTCACGGAGGCGGGCGTGACGCCCAGCAGGAAGTACCGCTCCCCCACCCGTACCACCGCCACCCCGGCGTCCTTGCCCAGGCGCTGCTGCTCCAGCAGGCGCAGCTTCCCCCGGCCGCGGGGCGCGGAGAAGCCGCCCGCGCCGCGGCCCGCCAGATAGCGGGTGCACAGCCAGGCCAGCGCCAGCACCGCCGCCGCCGTGAGCAGCATGCCCAGCAGCCCCAGAAGCTCCCCCGGCATGGGCTAGGGGTTGCCGACGATCGAGGTCACCGTCTTGAGCACGCGGTCGGCCTTGAAGGGCTTGACGATAAAATCCTTCGCGCCGGAGCGCACCGCGTCCAGCACCATGGCCTCCTGCCCCATGGCGGAGCACATCACCACGTTGGCGCCGGGGTCCTTCTTTTTGATGGCCTTGAGGGCCTCCAGCCCGTCCATGTTGGGCATGGTGATGTCCATGAGCACCAGGTCCGGGTGGAGCTCCTCGTACTTCTCCACCGCGTCGGCGCCGTCCACGGCCTCGTGAATATCGTCGTAGCCGCTCTTGGTCAGGGTGTCCTTGATGACCTTGCGCATGAAGGCCGCGTCGTCAACCAGCAGAATTCTAGCCATTCTAACTCCATCCTTTTTTTCTTCGGTATTTTTGAAAGGCGTCCGTCCAGGTCCCGCGCGCTAGACGTGCTCCGCCAGGCTCAGCTCCGGATTTTTCAGGATCTCCGTGATGCGGATGCCGAAATTGTCCTCGATGACCACCACGTCGCCCCTGGCGATGCACTGTCCGTTGACAAAAAGGTCCACCTGGTCCCCCGCCAGCTTGTCCAGCACCACCAGGGAGCCCTTGGAGAAGGCCAGGATGTCCTGGATCTTCCTGCGCGTGCGCCCGATCTCCACCGAGACCTCCAGCGGGACGGACATAATCAGATCCAGGTTTTCCGCCTGCTCCCTGTCCAGCCGCTCCCCGCCCTCCAGCTGGGGCATGGGGGCCGGCTGGGTGTTGATGAGCTTGGGCTCCGGCGGGGCGGGCGGATAGTAGTAGGGCGGGGGCGGGTAGTAGCCCGGCGCGGGCTGGGCGTATGGGGGCGGATACCCCCCCGGCACGCCGCCCGCATAGGGCTGCGCCGCGGGCGCGGGCTCCTCCGCCCGGGGCTGGGGCGCGCCGCCCTCCTGCCGGGCGGGAGCGGCGGGAGCGGCCTGCCCCTGCAAGAGGCGCTCGATCTCCTCCTGGCTCAGCGTCCCGCCCTGCGCGGCCTCCTGCGTGGGGGCGGGGGCCGGGATCGGGGCAGGCTCCTCCCCTGCGGGGGCGGGGGGCGCCATCTCCGCCTCCTCTGCGGTCTCCAGGCCGAAGCCGGAGATGAGCTCCCGCGCCAGGTTGATGGACATGACGTTGATAAACTCGCTCTCCAGCGCGCCCTCGATGCTCAGCATGAACCGGACCACCGCCACCTTCCCGGACTCGGCGGGGAAGTGCTCCTTTTTGAACTGGGCGAAGTCGTCCAGCTCGAAGGACTCCGGCGTGGAGATGTTAACAGGCTTGCCCAAAAAGTCGGACAGCGCGGTGGAGGCCGCCCCCATCATCTGGTTCATGACCTCGCACACGGCGCTGACGGTCAGATCGTTGAGCTCGAACTCCTCCTCGGGGGTCTCCGTGCCCATGAGGATGTCCACGATGGTCTTCACGTCGCTGCGCTTGAGCAGCATGATATTGCTGCCCTCCAGGCCGGAGACGTAGCGGATCTCCACGCCGATGGCGGGCTCCAGCTTGCCCAGGCTGAACTCCTCCGCGTTGATGACGGCCACCGTCGGGGTGGTGATGTCCACCCGGTGGTCCAGCATATTGGATACCGCTGTGGCGGAGGACCCGAGACTGATATTCATAATTTCGCCGATGGCGTCTATCTCCATCGGGCTGAAAATATTAGTTTCCATCCTGTTCTACGTCCCTTCCCCGCAGCGGGTAATAGTTGCGTCCAATTTTGATCGCCACGTTCTTGTTGTGTACGCCCATCTTCCCCTCAAACCAGCGCCTGCCGCCGATGTTCACGCTGACGGGCCCGTCCTTGGGCCGGCTCAGGTCGATGACGTCCCCCACGTTCAGATGGTAGATGTCGCTCAGCTTCAGCTGGGTCCGGCACAGCTCGGCCACCAGCTCCAGCTCGGAGCCGCGCAGGGCGTCGAAGATGGGCTCGGAGTTGTCCTCGGACGAGCTGCGGCGGCCCGGGTTTTCCCTGCTGATCTCCGCAAACACGTTGGTCAGCATCAGCCCCGGCAAGCAGATGCTCAGCCGCCCCTCGCAGTTGCTGAACTTGACCTTGATGTCCACGATGACCACCGTCTCGTCCAGGCCGATGGGCTGCACCAGCGTGGGATTGACCTCCACCCGCCCGAAGGTGAAGTCCAGCGTGGTGTAGTTCTCCCAGCTCCCGCCCATGACGGAGATGAGATCCCGCATGATGCTCTCATACAGCTTGAGCTCCAGATCGGTGAAGCTGTACTCCACGGACAGCCCGCTGTCCGGGTCCCCCTCCCCGCCCATGAGGCGGTCTATCATGCTCAGCATCACCGGGGTGGTGACGTAGAGCAGCACGGGGGACTCCTCCGTGTGATCCTTATACTGGAGGTAGGACAGTGTGAGCACGTCCCCCTCGGACAGGGCGTTGGAGAACTCGTAGTAGCGCTGCTCCTCCACGGAGTCCACGCTCACCTCGCAGTTGGTGTGCAGCAGGCCGTTAAAGCGGGAGTTGATGATCCTGGTGTAGCTGTCAAAGATGCCGTTGAGCATCTTGATGCGGTCCTTGGTGAACTTCCTGGGGCTGTAAAAGTCGTATTTGCGGAACTTTTTCTCCGGCACTTCCTCCGCGGGCCCACCCAGGTCCATCTCGCCGCTGCGCGCGGCGTTCAGCAGGGCGTCAATCTGGCTTTGTGATAACACCTCTGGCATAGGATCATCCCTTCGTATCGTGGATCAGCCGCGCCTACTGCGGCGGCGCGGAGGGTGCCGCCGCGCCGTCCGTGGGGGTGTCCGGGGCGGGCGGCGCGACGCCGCTGAGGGTGTAATACTGCTCGATGCTGTCCCCCAGGCTGTCCATCAGGTTCTTGCCGGTGATAATCATCTCCACCCGGCGGTTGCGCGCCCGCTCCGCCCCGTCGCCGTTGCCCGACACGGGCCGCCACTCGCCGTAGCCCACGCTGACCAGGCGCGCCGGGTCGATGAGGTCCATGTCCTGCAGGTAGATCAGCACCTCCACCGCCCGGTTGGAGGACAGGGTGCGGTCAACCCGTGCGTTGTTGGGCTCGTCCGCGGTCTCCCGGGCCGTGTGCCCCAGGATCCGCAGCTCGTCGATGGCGCCGGCCTCCGGGGCCAGCAGCCCCCCGATGTCATCCAGCACCAGCTTGCCGGCATCCCGGAGCACGGCGCTGTTGCCGTCAAAGAAAATCACGTCGTTAAAGGCGATGAAGATATACCCGTCCCCCTGGGTCACGGAGATATTCTCGCCCGCCTCCTGCTGCTCGACGTACTCCTGCAGCTTTTCGTACAGCTCGTTCATCTGCTGGTCGATGTCCTTCTGCGCCTCGGCCGCCGCGGCGGGGTCGGCGTTGGGGCCCTTGTTGCCGTCCGTCTGCGTGACCGTGGGGACGGACTCGGGGTTAAAGCTCTGCACAAGCAGCTCCCACTTCCTCTGGTCCAGGGTGGACATGGAGAACAGCAGGACAAAAAAGCACAGCAGCAGCGTCACCATGTCGCCGTAGGTGTCCATCCAGTTGGCGCCGCCGCCGGATTTGCGTTTTTTCACCGCTCACTCCCCCTGACCCGCCCCCGGCTCATTTCTTTTTGCCCTTCTTCGGCTTTCCGCCGCCCTCGGCCCCTGCGGCCGCGTCGCGCTGCTTCTGCGCCATGAAGGTGAGCAGCTTCTCCCGGAGGAATTTCGGGTTTTCGCCCGACTGGATGGACATGATGCCCTCCACGATGATCATCTTGCACAGCACCTCCTCCTCGTCGCGGGCGCGCAGGTTGGAGGCGATGGGGCTGAAGATCATATGGGCCAGGATGCAGCCGTACAGGGTGGTGATCAGCGCCGTGCTCATGTCGCTGCCGATGTTGGTGGCGCCGCTGCCGTCCTCCAGGTTCAGGCCTTTGAGCATGTTGATCAGCCCCACCAGGGTACCCACCATGCCGAAGGCGGGGGCCACCGCGGAGGCCTTGTCGTACATACCCGCCGCGTCCTCGTGCCGTGCCGACATGCAGTCGATGTCGTTCATCAGGATGCTGCGCACCTTGTCCGGGTCGTTGGCGTCCACGATAAGCATGATGGCCTGCTTGAAAAAGGGGTCGGCCTGCTGGTTGGCCTTCTCCTCCAGCGCCAGCAGGCCGTTTTTCCGGGCCACCTGGGCCAGCTCCACCAGCTGGTCGATATAGCGCATGGGGTCGAAGCGCTTGGCGTTGAGCATGACCTTGAAGTGCTTCGGCATGGCGGAGAGCATCTTACCGGGAAAGCTGGCAACCACCACGGCAACCGTGCAGCCCACGACTATCATGATGCTGGAGGCATCAAAGAAATTGCCTATTTGATCCGGTTGGAAGTCAATGGTGCCGTTCGACAGGGTTTTGAGCATCATGCCCACCACCATGACGGCAATGGCCAGCACCACGCCGATGATATATGTAATATTCATGCCTTGTTTCTACACCTCCGTCCGGCGCGCCCTACTCCCCGGCCCGCCGGTCGTTGATCGTGATCTCACGGTGGATGTCCAGCACCTTCGCGTTGTATTGGGCGATTTTATCGATAATCTCGTCCACGCTCTCGCGGACGAGGTAGTAGTCGTGGTTCATCATGACGATTTTGGATTCCGGGATCATCTCAATGCAGGCGATCTGGAGGTGGTTGACAAGGAACCGCTCCTTGTTCATTTTGGTTAAGACAATCATGCCGCTCTCCTCCCGCAGGGACCGCACCGGGCGCGGCGCGCGCCGCGCCCGGTGCCGCTTCCGCTGCTAACGCTGTTAGCGCTTCATGTTGACCAGTTCCTCCAGCATGGAGTCGGTCACGGTGATAATGCGCGTGTTGGCCTGGTAGCCGCGCTGGGCGGTAATCATCTCCGAAAACTCGGTGGCGATGTCGGTGCCGGAGCCCTCCAGGAAGCCGGTGAGCAGATCCGAGCCGGAGCCGAAGATGGGCACGGCCCCGTCGGCACCCGCCGCTTTGTTGTCGAGGTTCTTGCCGTTAAGCACGTCGCCGAAGGAGACGACGGAGCAGGACCCCGCGCCCTCGCCCGCCCGGTAGTAGGGGCCCTCGGTGTGGGTCACGCCGCTGGGGTTGGCCACGCTGCCCAGAGCCAGATAGCCCACCACCAGCAGCGAACCGTCCGCGCCGTTGGTGGCGGTAATTTTGCCGGTACCGGGGTCGATGCTGATGGACTCGGCGTTGCACTCGATGGTCTTGCCCGTGCTGATCCCTGTGTCGCCGCCCGGATCGTAGACGTTAAGCCCCGTGCCCGCCGCCACGCCGGGGAAGATGGCCGTGCCCTTTAAGACCGTGTCGTTGCCTTTGGCCTGCAGGGGCAGGCGGATGGGCACCAGCTGGGTGCTGACCTGGGGGTTGTCCTTATCGCATATGCCGGGGTCCGCATTGGCCTTACTGCAGGTGACGAAGCCGTAGACCACGTTGTTGTACTGGTCCACCAGGTAGCCCTGGGAGTCGAAGTTAAACTGCCCCACGCGGGTGAGCAGCAGGCCGTTTTGGGGGTCGGCCACCTGGCCGTCGGCCAGCTTGTCCCCCACCATGAAAAAGCCGCTGCCCTGGATCATGCAGTCCAGGTTCACCCCGGTGGGTATGGTGGGCCCGGTGCTCATGTCCGTGATGATGGACCCCACGTTGCAGCCGTAGCCCATCTGGGAGGGGTTGTTGCCGCCCACCTGGCCCGTGCCGTCGCTCCCGGCGCGGATGGTGGTGTACAGGGACTCCTTGAACGAGGCCGACGATGCCTTGTAGCCGTAGGTATTGACGTTGGCGGTGTTGTTGCCGATGACGTTCAGCTTGTTCATGTGGGCCTTCAGCCCGGCAATCGCCGCGTACATTGCTCCTGTCATAGGGTGTGTGATCTCCTTTCGGATTGGCGCCGCCGGGGGGCGGTCAATCGGGCCTCCCCCCAAGGCATCCTTCCGGTCCTGCCTTCCGCTTTTACAGGATCACGGCGCCGTCGATGTTGGTAAAGATGTTTTCCTTCATTTCTTCCTGGGACAGGGTAGTGATGACCCGCCCGTGGGGCACGTTGATGATAAAGGCCCGCGTTGCGTCGAAGGCCAGAATATTGGTGGCCCCCTTCGCCTGGGCCCGCTCCACCGAGTCGGAGAGCTGGCCGAGCAGGGTCTCGTCCACCTGGATGCCCCGCTCCTCCGCCCGCGCCATGGCGTGCTTGGAGAACGCCAGCCCCTGGGACTGGGCCCGCTCCAGCTCCCTGCGGAAGGCCTGGCCGAACTGGCCGCCCTTCTGACGGGCGCTTGCGCCCCGTTCAACCGCCGCCGGCTGCGCCGGTGTACCTATCCGGTCAACCATGGCTCACGCTCCGTCCGTGCCGTCCGCGCCGGGCTCGCTCCCGTCCGGCTCGTTCCCCTCCGGCTCCGAGGGCTTCTCGGGGATCCTGCCCACCGCCATGATGGAGCTCAGGTTGTAGCGCTCGCCGTCTACAAAGATCACGTTCTGGCCGCCGTAGACCCCGGTGCCGGTGACGGTGCCCACGATCTCCTGGAGCTTGTTGTCCTTGTACTGCCCGATGGTGACCTCCTTCCCCACCAGCGAGGCGGAGTAGAGCATCGTCGTGGCGTCGGTGATGGTGCTCACCGCCTGCACCACCGACATCTGCACCAGCTGGTTGAGCATATCGGAGGTGGAGGCCGCGTTCTCCGGGTCCTGGTTCTGGAACTGGGCCACCATGAGCTGGAGGAAGTCCGTCATGTCCAGCGTATTTTTGCTGCCGGAGGCGCGCGCCGTGCTCCCGTTGCCGCTCGCGCCCCTGTAGGTGGAAATATCCGAGATATAGTCGCTCATATGGTTCACACTCCTTCCGTCGCCGCAAGGCCCTGGCCGTCCGCTGGGATCAGCCCCAGCCTCAGCCGCTGGAGGAAGTCCCGGCCGGAGTCCTGCCGCCGTTCCTCCTGTCCGCCCTGCTGCCGGCCGCCCCGGCCCCCGTCTCCGGGGTCCTGGTAGCCCTGCCGCTGGGTCTGCTGCTGCTCCTGCTGCCGCTGCACCTCCACCTGGACGGGCGTCTGCCGGTCCGCCTGCAGCAGGCTTCCCAGCCCCGCGGCGTGCTCTCCGAGCAGGTCCGCCGCCTTGTCGGTGGACGCGTGCAGCACCACGCGCAGCGCGCCGTCCTCCGCGCGCGTCAGCTCCACCACCACCGTGCCCAGCCGTTCGGGCGCCAGCCGGATGACCACCCGCTCCTCTCCGCTGCGCACCGCCTGCGCCAGCTGCCCGGCCAGGCGCTGCTCCAGCTCCGGCTGCCGGGTGTCCAGCACGGGGGCCTGACCCACCTTGACCGGGATGTGCTCCAGCTCCGGGAACAGGGGGGCCTCCCCCTGCGCCGCGTCCTGCCGCGCCTGCGCCCGGCCCGGCTCCTCAGGGGCCTGTTCAGCGGGACGCGCCTCCGGGGGTCTCTCCTGCAAAACGGGCTCCGCCGTCCGCTCCGGGGCCTGCACGGTCTGTATCGGCTGCTCCTGTACTTCTGCCTGCGCCGGGGTTCCGGGGGCGTTCTGTAGGGACTCCGCCCCCGCCTCCCGGCGGATTTGGGGCGGCTGTCCCGCCTCGGGCGCGGGCTGCGCCGTAAACAGGGCCGTCCGTCCGCCCCAGTCCGCGCCGGGAAGCGCCTGATCCAAACCCGCCACAGCCTCGGGTACCGGCCCCGCCGGCGCGGCGTCGGCGTACACCTGCACCGGCCCGGTGAGCTGCATCAGCAGCGCGGCCGCCAGCGCCTGCTGGAGCTCCTCCGGCCGGGGCGTCTCCCCACAGATGGGAGCTTCCTCTCCGCCCCGGACCGCCCGGCCCTGCCGCTGGAGCAGCAGCTCCCGGAAGCTGAGGCCCTCACCGCCGGAGGACCCGGCGCCACCGGCCTGTTCCGGCCCCGCCGGGGCCGATGGGGCAGCCGCGGCCACCGCCGCTAGCAGTCCCTGCGTCATATCCACATTCATCTCTCTCACCTCCCCTCGCTGGCGCAACCATCCGCCGGTTTTATGGCAAGAGCTCCTCCGTCTTGGCAAGCGCTCTGTCTATCTGGCTCCTGGGCACGGGCTTGAAGAAAAAATTGAGGCAGCGCAGGCGGCGCGCCTTGGCCGCGTTCTCGTTCCACAGGCCCCTGCCCTCGTGCACCACGTCCTGCATAACCACCAGCAGGAGCCCGGGCGCGCCGGCGCGCAGCAGCCCGGCCAGGGCGTACCACCCCGGATCTCCCAGGCCGGTGCTGAGGAATACGAGCTCCGGATTTTGCTCCCCGGCTGCCCGCTGCGCCTCGCCGCAGTTCCCACAGCCCCACACCTCCGCGCGGCCGGTCCTTTCCAGCGCCTCCACCAGCCCTTCCAGCAGGCGCGAATCCTCCTCCGCCACCAGGACGCGGATCCGCCCGCGCCCCGGCCCGCCGCCCGCCACGGCCGCTACAGCGCGGTCCGGGCCTGCACGGCCCCGCCGCCCATGCCGGCGCCCGCCAGCTCGTCAATGAGCTGCTCCTCGGCCTTCTGCGCCTCCCGGTTGTAGTTCCGCAGCCGCTTTTCCCGCAGCTTCTCCAGGGACATGGCCTCCTGCTTTGCCGCCACCACCTGGCCGCGCTTGTGTTCCTCCGCGCGGCGCAGGGCCGCCAGCTTCTCCCGCTCGCGCAGGATCTCCCGCTCCAGCACCTGGAGCCCCACCTCGTAGGAGCGCGCCTCCGCGATGGTGATCCCCGCCTGCTCCTTGCGCCGCAGCTCCCGGTTCGTGGCGCCGTAGCGGTATTCGGCCAGGGAGAGAACCTCCTCCTGCCCCCGCACCTGCGCCAGCAGGGCCGCGTGCTCCGCCTGTTTTGCGTCCAGCACCTGCTGCTTGTAGTCCAGCACCGTGCCCAGCGCGTAGTGGAACTTTTTCATGCCGCCGCACCCTCTTTTCTATCTCACTGGAGGATCCGCTTCATCTGCTCCAGGCACTGGGCGTAGCTGAACGCCTCGTTGATGCCCTGCATCAAAAAGCCGTTGACGGCGTCCAGCTTGGACAGCGCGTAGTCCAGCCTGGGGTTGCTGCCCGCCTTATAGGCCCCGATGGAGACGAGATCCGCGTTTTTTTCATAGACGCCCATGATGTCGCGCAGGCGGGAGGCCAGCTGCTTGTGATCCTCCGAGACGATCTCCACCATCAGGCGGGAGATGCTGGCCCCCACGTCGATGGCGGGGAAGTGGTTGGCGTTGGCCAGCTGCCGGGAGAGGACGATATGCCCGTCCAGAATGCCCCGCACGGTGTCGGCGATGGGCTCGTTGGTGTCGTCGCCCTCCACCAGCACGGTATATACGCCCGTGATGGAGCCCCGCTCGAAATTGCCGCTGCGCTCCAGCAGCTTGGGCAGCTCCGCGTAGATGGAGGGGGTGTAGCCCCGGGCGACCGGCGGCTCCCCCACGGCCAGCCCGATCTCCCGCTGGGCCATGGCAAACCGGGTGAGGGAGTCCATCATCAGCAGCACATCGCACCCCTGGTCCCGGAAGTACTCGGCGATGCCGGTGGCCACCGAGGGGCATTTCATCCGCAGCATGGCGGGCTGGTCCGAGGTGGCCACCACCAGCACAGAGCGGGCCATGCCCTCCTCGCCCAGATCCTTCTGGATGAACTCCAGCACCTCGCGCCCGCGCTCCCCCACCAGGGCGATGACGTTAATGTCCGCCTTCACGTTCTTGGCGATCATGCCCAGCAGGGTGCTCTTTCCCACGCCGGAGCCTGCGAAAATCCCGATGCGCTGGCCCTTGCCGATGGTGAGCAGGCCGTCGATGGCCTTGACGCCGAACTCCATGCGCGCGCGGATGGGCGGGCGGGTGAGGGGGTTGATGTAGCCCCCCTCCACGCAGTAGCTGCCGCCCTCCTCCACCGGCCCCAGTCCGTCGATGGGCTGGCCCAGGGCGTTGATGACCCGGCCGCGCAGGCCCGGCCCCACGGGGATGGTGAGGCGTCTGCCCGTGTTGCGCACGAAATTCCCCGCCGAGATGCCGCTCATGCTGCCGTAGGGCATCAGCAGAATGTGGTCCTGCTTCAGCCCCACCACCTCGGCGGGCACCTGCCCGCCGGACTCCCCGTTGTAGATGCGGCAGATGTCGCCCAGGGCCGCCCGGCCGCCGGAGGCGGCGATGGACAGGCCCACCACGCTCTCCACCTTGCCGGTGCGGCCCACCGTCTCCGCCTCACGCACCACAGGTATCAGTTCCCGGAACATGCTTACCCCTCCCCGCGCGGGGCGCTACCCCCCGCCGCCGGGCCGCTCGGACAGGAGCTCCCGGATGTTGGCCAGCTGGGTGGACGCGCTGGCGTCTATAATCTCGTCCGGCATCTCGATGATGCAGCTGCCCGACTCGTCGTCCGCCATGGGCACGATCTTCACGTGGTCCGAGATGGCGGAGAGCGACATGGTCAGCCCCGGCGTAATCTGGGCCAGCTCCCTGGTGTCGCAGCCCGCGATATAGATGTGGACCCACTCCTTGCGTTTGAGCTTCTCCGTGGCCCCCTGGATCATGCGGGCTATGATCTCCCCGCTGCTCTTCAGGCTGACCCGCACCACCTTCTCCGCCACGGCCACGGCCAGGTCCCGCAGCTCGTCCCGGGTCTGGTCGATGAGCGCGTCCCGGGCGCGGGCGGCCTGCTCCAGGTACTGCCGCACCTCGCCCCCCAGCTCCACCGCCTGGGCCTCCCTGCGCTGCCTTGCCTCCGCCAGCGCGTTGGCGATGCCCTCGGCGTAGCCCTCCCGGTACCCCTCCTGCCGCGCCTGCGCCCGGATCTGCTCCAGCTCCCCGGCGACGCGCTCCCGGGCCTCGCGCAACAGCTCATCCGCCTGCCGCCCGGCGTCCGCCACGATGGCCTCCCCCTGGATGCGGGCGAAGTCCACCGCCGTCCGCTCCGGCGCGGGGCGCTCCCCGGCCCCGGCCTGCGCCGCCTGCGCCCCTCCGGGCGGGTCCTCCGGCTGTCCCGGCCGCTCCGGCTCCAGGGCCTCCGCCTCGGGCAGCTGGTAGGCTTCCGCCTGGGGCCGCGTTATCCATTTCAGGATATTAGGCAATAATATCGTCCTTTCCGCCCTTCAGGATGATGATCTCGTTCTTCTCCTCCAGATCCCGGATAATATCGACGACGCGCTGCTGGGCCTCCTCCACGTCCTTCATGCGCACGTTGCTGGTGATCTCCAGATCGTCCTTGATGCTCTGCGCCATCCGGCTGGACATGTTGGCGAAGAGCTTGTTGGCCACCTCCTCGTTGCTGGCCTTGAGGGAGAGCACAATGTCCCGGGGATCGCAGTCCCGGATGAAGCGCTGGACCGAGCGGTCGTCCATGGTGACGATGTCCTCAAACACGAACATGCGCTTGCGGATCTCGTCGGCCAGCTCCTGGCTGTACTCCGCCAGGCCGTCGAAGATGCTCTTTTCGCTGGAGCGGTCCAGGTTGTTCATCACGTCGGCCACGTAGTCGATGCCGCCCACCTTCTCGTTGGCGGTGCTGATGATGTTGGAGAACTTCTTGTTCATCTCCGCCTCGATGATCTTTACCGCCGCGGGGGAGGCGCTCTCCATGCGGGCGATATTCTCCACCACCCGCACCTGGCGCGCGGGGTCCAGCTGCTCGATTATGCCGGCCGCCTTGTCCGGCTCCACGTAGGAGAGCACCAGGGCGATGGTCTGGGGGCGTTCGTATTGCAGCGCGGAGTACAGCGCCTTGACGTCCGCCTTGTTCAGGAAGGAGAACTCCCGGTTTTTCAGGGTCTTGGTGACCTTGTCCAGCAGGCTGTTGGCCGTCTGCTCCCCGAACGCCTTCTCCAGCACGGTGCGGGCGTACTCCAGACCGCCCTCGGTCACCGCCTTGTTGGTCATGCAGATCTGGTAGAACTCGTCCAGCACCTGCTCGGTCTGCTCGGAGCCCAGGAAGCCCAGCTTGGCCACCTCCACCGTCACCTGCTCCACGTCGGCGGGGTCCATGTACTGGTAGAGCTGCGAGGCTTTTTCCGCCCCCAGCGAGACGATGACCGCCGCGGCCTTCTGCGGCCCGGTAAGCGGCGCGGCCTTCCTGCCCTTGGGCTTGTGCAGCTCCTCCTTGATGGGCGCCGCGGCCGCCTCCGCGGCCTCAACGGCAGGCTCCGCCGCCTGGCCGGCCTTTGCCTTAGCCATTCTGCTCTTCGCCTCCCCTCAGCCAGCCCTTCACCATCTGGGCCGCCAGCTCGGGATTGCTCTCTGCGAACTGCCGGATGTCGCGGCGCAGCTCCAGGCTCTTTTCCGTGCGGATATTCATAATATCCGCGCCCTGCGGGATCTCCTCCTCCGCCGCGGGCATCCGAGACATCAGGGAGGTCATGGCCTCCTGGGCCGCCAGCGCCCTGCGCCTTTTCCGCCGCCGCCCGGTGAGCCCGATAATGAGCAGCACCAGCACCAGCAGCGCCAGCCCGCCCGCCGCCGCGTAGAGGCTCCACGCGGGCAGCCCGGGGACGTCGGGCAAAACGCCCGGGGCCGGCGCGGTATAGAAGTCGGAGATCAGGATGGAGATCTTCTCGCCCTGCTGCTGGGTGGTGATGCCCGCCGCCCGGGCCACGTGCCCGATCAGATCCCCCTGGGAAATTCCGCCCGCCGCCGCGCGGTTGATGGTCACGGCCACCGACAGGTCGGTCACCGTACCGGCGATCCGCTCCACCTGCTCCTTATTGCTGTTGACCATGTAGCCCTTCTCCCCGCTGGACTCCGCGTACGTCTCGTCCCCCGTGGGCTCCAGCGCGCTGTCCACGTAGGTGGGGATGTCCGCGTTGCCTGCGGTCCCCGCCACGCCGCCCGCGGCGTCGCCGCCGGGGCGGGCCACAATGTCCTTGTAGACCGTGGAGCCCAGGATCCCCTGCCCCGCCTCCGCGCCGTCCGGCGCGGTATAGGTGGTGGACTCCCCCACGCTGCGGCTCACGTCCACCGTGCTGGTGACTCCGACGCTGACGTTGTCTGCGCCGAACAGCGGCGTGAGCACGGCCATGATCTGGGTGCGCGTCTTGTTGTTGATTTGCTCCTCCAGCTGCAGCTTGAGCTGGGAGGCGTCGGACAGCCCGGCCGCCGCGTCCTCCGCGCCGTAGACGTTGCCGTTGGAGTCGGAGACCGCCACGTCGCTGATCGCCAGCCCCTTGACCGCGTGGGACACCAGGCTGCGGATGGCGGCCACCTGCTGCGCGCTCAGCGCCGCGCCGCTGCGCATCGTCACGAGGACGGAGGCCGTGGCGTCGATGACATTGTCGTCATTGAGCACGTAGCGCCGGTCCTCGCCCTGGGCGATGGTGACCACGGCGTCCTTCACCCCGTCCAGGCAGCGGATGACCCCCGCCATCCGGTCCTGGAGGTCCTGGAGGTAGGCCATATTGCGGTCCGCCTCGGTGGACATGGTGCCCACGGCGGAGCGGTAGGTGTCGTAGGCGAAGCCCGACTTGGGATAGCCCTCCATCAGCAGCTTGGCCTTGAGCTGGGACTCCTGGCTCCGGGGCACCAGGATCGTGCCGCTCCCCTGCAAGCGGTAATCCGCCGCCCCGTTTTCGTCCAAAAAGGACATGATGGACCGGGCCTCATCCCCGGAGAGGCCTGTAAACAGCACGCTATAGGGTTGGTTATTCAGCAGCAGGGCCACCGCGAGCGCCCCTACGACGATTGCCGCCAGCACAACGCCCAGGAGGATCCGGGTTCGCTTCCCCAGCTTTCCGAACCCGCCCTTCAGCTTCTCTCCCAGGCCCTTCATCTTCTCTTTCAAACACTGTCCCCCCAGCTGCGGGCCACCGCGTCCCTGTTCTACAGGTTGATGCGCATCAGCTCGCTATAGGCGTCCAGCGCCTTATTGCGCAGTTGTATCAGCAGATCCACGGCGGCGCCCGCCTGGGTGCTGGCGATGGTGAGCTCGGCGGGGTTGTCCAGCTGGCCGGTGGCCAGGAGGTACTCCAGCCGGTTTTTCTCCCCATCCGTGGTCTTGACGTTGTCGATGGCGCTCTGATAGATCTCCGCAAACATCCCCGGCTGCAGCTCTGAGGACGTTTTTCCCGCGCTTTCACCCGGAAATACGCTCCAGAGGGGCTGAATCCCCTCCAACGGCGTTACGTTCATTTCGATCCCCTCCTATGGGCGCTTCCCGCGCCTCCGATGGCCTACCGCCCAATCTCCAGCGCCTTGGCCACCACCGTCTTCAGGGTGTTCAGCGCCGTCACGTTGGCGGAGTAGGCCTGGGTCGCCGCCATGGCGTCCGTAATCTCTTTGACCAGGTCCACGTTGGGCATCTCCACGTAGCCGTCCGCGTTGGCGTCCGGGTGGGTGGGGTCGTAGACCAGCTTGAGGTCGGAGGGATCCTGCGCTATCTCGCTTACCCGGACGCCACCCGCCGTCCCGTAGCCCCGGTTGGACACGCCGCCGCCCTGGGCGGCGGCCAGCGCTATGCGGAAGGCGTCCCGGCCGCCGCCGGCCTCCAGCACCACCATTTTCCGCCGGTATGCCCCGCCCTGCTCGGTGCGGGTGGTGTTCATATTGGTCACGTTTTCCGAAATCACGTCCAGGCGCAGCTGCTGGGCCGTCAGCCCGGAGCCCGCGATGTTCATGGAACTGAGAAACGCCATGACACCCCATCCTCTCCCGTTTGCTCTTACTGTCCGCGTATGGCGGAGCGCAGCGTCGCCAGATCGCTGGATATGGCGCTCATGACAAATTGCAGCTGGTAGGCGTTTCGGGCCAGCTCCACCATCTGCTCCGTGGCGTTGACCCCGTTGCCGTCCATCCGCGCGCTCTCGTCCTGCGCCGTGCGGGTGGCGCTGCGCGCCCCCTCCAGCGCGCCCCGCACCCCCGACACCGGCTTCGCCCCGTCCGCCGCCGCCGTAATCCGGCGCTGGAGCGCCTCCTCAAAGGTTACATATTTTGCCTTGTAGCCGGGCGTCTCGACGTTGGACAGGTTTTCCAAAAGAGCCGTCTGCTTTTCCCATAAAAAGCCCATCGAGCGCTGCATCATAAACATGGAATTGGTTACTAAACTGTCCACTTTATCCCCCCTCCGCGCGGCGAAA
Source organism: Oscillospiraceae bacterium (assembly GCA_022846095.1). Lineage (NCBI taxonomy): Bacteria > Bacillati > Bacillota > Clostridia > Eubacteriales > Oscillospiraceae > Oscillospiraceae bacterium. The sequence goes on from AP025583.1 coordinate 3,641,639, forward strand.
ACAGGCGTAATATGACAACATAATGTGTATTATGTTGTCATATTATTACCATATTTGTCCAGTTATTAAATTAACTGGGCTTATTTTGTGCCCTAATCTTCTTATGATTATAGTCACTTTCTCGCTAAAGTGCAACCCTTTTATCATATCCTGTCCAACTTTGGCAAATATCACATAAAACTGGGAGGGCATAAAATCCGCGCCCTGTAAAATTATGAATAACTATTCTATTTGTTTTATAAATATCGAGAGCCATTTCGACATTAAACAACATATTACACATTATGTTGTTTTTTTTGCGCCTTTTATTTGTTACATAATCCCATCTTATTCAGTTTCTCTTTTTGCTCATCAATACTGTCAGTAATGTAAATTCTTGTCGTATTCAGACTGCCATGCCCCAGCAGATCCGCCAGGCCCGCGATGTCCCTCTGTTTTTCGTAAAAGGTCTTGGCAAAGAGATGGCGCAGATTATGGGGAAAGATCTTGCTCTCCGGCACCTGGGCCGCCCGGCCCAATTTCTTGAGCGCCCTCCATATATTGCTCCGGTCGAGATCCTTCCCGCTCCGGGTGACGAAAATCTTGCCCTTGTCGATCTTGCACTCCGCCGCGTATTGCAGAAGCTCCGCACAGAGCGCCTGGGGGATCAGGATATTTCTCGACTTCCCCTTGTTCCAGATCTTCGTGCGCCCCTGCTGCGCCGCCTCCACCGTGATGTAGGTCAGCTCGCTGACCCGTATCCCGGTGGCGCACAGTGTCTGGAGCAGCAGCCCCAGCCGTTCGCTGCCGTCCTCCCGGGCCGCCGCCATCAGCTGGCGGTACTCCTCCTGCTTAAGCTGCGTCTGGTCCTCCCGGTAGGTCTGCCGCTGCATTTTATACAGCTTTACCTGACAGTCCTCCCATTTGCACACCTTAAAAAAGCGGTTCAGCGCGGTCAGCATGGAGTTTGCGCTGCTCAACGCGTAATTTTGAAACAGGTACTGCTTGTACTGGATGACGTCCGCCTTGGTAATCAGCCTTTTCTTGCCGCAGTACTGGTAGAACCTGCGCACGTCCCGCTCATATTTCGCCAGCGTGTGCTGACTTTTCTCTTCCATCTTTAGAGTATCTATAAACACTTCCAACCGTTTATGTGTCAAAATATGTGTTTTTTGCATTCCCATGGAATCATTCCTCCCAATCGCCCGGTGATATGGAAAAGGCGCAGGGGAGAGGCCGGAGTATGAGCCTCTCCCCTGCGCCTTTTCCGGCGTTCAATAACGGCAGCTTTCCATTATAACGCTTCTGCAGGAGGAATAAAACATGATTCAATTAACTTGTGGAAGGTAATTTTTAGCGTGCATATTCTGCATAAGTTTTGTGATGGGGTTACTAGGCTTTGTGGCGCCCCGCCAGCAGCGCCGGCGCCTCCTGGGGGAGGGGCGGCAGGTTTGCCGCCTGGGCGGGCTCCTCCCAGGCGCGGGGCGCGAGCTCCTGCCGGGCCCTGGGCCGGTTCACCCGCCACACCATCCCAATGGCGTTGAGCCTTTCAATCTGCCACTGCGCCAGAGGCTTGCGGCCCTTCCCCTGGCTCCAGCGCTCCCAGGAGTTGTGGTAGCTGTCCCGCTGCATACTCAGCCAGCTGCCCAGCTTCATGCCGTCCTGCGTCTCGTAGTGGTACGGAATTTTCAGGTGCCCGTGCTCCCGGTAGAAGGTCTCCGCCCGGGCGTACCACTCCATCCAGGGCGTCCGCTTGGTGAGCTTCCACACCATATCCAGCTGTTCCAGCTGCGCCCGGCGCTCCTCCGGCAGCTTTCCCTGGCGGTAGAGCTTGCGCTGCATGCTAATCCACTCGCCCAGGCCCACGCCGCGCACCATGTAGGACTTGGGCACCAGCAGGTTACCGAAGCGCTCCCGGTACTCCCTGGCCAGGCGCAGCCACTCGTCCGTGTCCGTGCGGATTTCAAGGCTCCACGCCATGTCAAGGCTCTCCAGGCGCTGGATGCGGTCCATATCCAGACGGTAGGTCCCCTTGCCCTGGTAGGCCGCCCGCTGCCGCTCAATCCAGCGGCCCAGCTTTTTGCCGTCCCGCGTGACGTAACAGCGGGGGACCAGCAGATCCCCGTGTGCACGCCGGTACTCCGCGGCCCGGGCCAGCCACTCCTCCCACTTCTGTTCCCGCTTATCCAGCGCGGGGCCTCTGCCGCCAACCCGGTTCACCGCTCTCCCCTCCGTCCTTGTCAGGCGTCCGCGCGCCTGCGCCGCTCAACCCTTCTCCCGCGGCTCCTGCCCGAGGATGCCGCCCAGATACTCCAAAAGTGCCTCCCCCGGCGGGCAGGCCTGCTGCGCCGCCTCCTCGTTGGTCCTCATCGCGGTGCGCAGCTCGCTGCGCAGGATATGCAGCTCACGCGGAGCCTCGATGGCCAGCCGCACCCGTCCCCCGTCGGTGGAGACGACGGTGATCTGGATGTCCTCCCCGATAAGCAGGGACTCCCCCGCCTTGCGCTGCAGGATCAGCATTCCTCCCGCACCTCCCCGCGTCCGAACCCGGACAGACGGTGGCGCATCTGGTACTCCGGCGCCTCCAGGATGACCTGGGCCGCCTCCCGCGTCCCGTCGTTGATGGCCACGGGGCATTTGAGGTTGACCGTGCTCTCCGCCACCGGGTCGCGCACCACGCACAGCACGTAAAAGCACAGCTCCTCGCTCCGGGATACGCCCAGGGCGCGCAGCTCCTGCGCCTGGAGCTGTGGCGCGTACGCCGGCAGCAGGGAGAAGGGGTTCATGGCCACAAAGGCCAGCCCCGGCGTCTCCAGGCTCTGCAGGCACACCAGCGCGCCTCCGGAGCCCGCGAAGGGGAGCAGCAAAAACCGCGTCTCCTCCTCGAAGCCGAACAGCCCGGCGGCAAAGTGGATCACGTCGTCCTCCCGGTACTCCACCGGGCCGAAATATTTAGTGGCGGTGTGCAAAATTTCCCCTCCCGTCAGGCCCTGGCGTCCACCGGCTCGTAGCCGGGCTCCGCGGAGGGCGGGACATAGAGCGGCCCGCCCACGTATTTGATAATCACGTCGGGCCTCTGCTTGACCGAGATCTCAATATCGCCGGGCGTAAACTTGAAGTTCTTGCCCCCCATGCGCCAGTCGAAGTTGAGCTTGTCCATCTCATAGCGGATGTTCATCTCCCCCCCGTCCCAGGAGATCTGCGCCCCGCCCTCGGGCAGGAAGGCCAGCCCGGCCTGGGCGTTTCCGCCCCGGTCCATCGCCTCCTGGGCAAACTGGGTGATGTACTCCTGGCCCAGGCGGGCGTTCACCATCAGCTTGCCCTGCCGGGCGTAGGTGGCCGTGGCCTCATAGGCCGCCTGCTGCCCCTCCCCCGCGGCCTGCCGGACGCTGCGCGCCGGGGTGGGCGAGAGGGAGTTGCGGGCCTCAAAGGTGTCCAGGTTCACACGGATGGGGCGGCTTTTGATGCTCAATCCGCCCCGGTCCCGCCGGATCTCCATCTCCGCCGTTCCACGCGTATACTCCAGCTTGGCGTTGGTGGTTTTCATCTCCAGCTCGATGGGGACCGTCTTGATTTCAATTAACGGATACATACACGGCGGCGCTCCTTTCCAACCATGTTTTTGAGACTAGCCTCAGCCCATATAGTCGATGAGCGACTGGGAGAGGATATTGGTGCCCACCTTCAGCGCGCTGTTGTAGCAGTACTGGGCCCATAAGAACTCGGTGATGGCGTCGGCCATGTTCACCTGCTCGATGCTGAGCACCTGCTCGTTGAGGCTGTTGCCCGCATCGGTGAGCCGCTCCTTGTTGTCGCTGAGGTAGGTGCAGCGGCTGTCCTGCTCCACGTAGGCGTTGCCCACCTCGGCCAGGGCCTTGTCCAGCTTGCCCCCCAGCCGCTCGGCGTCCGCCGCGTCCTGCTCGGAGTCGAAGGCGCCGGTATCCGGGTCGCAGCGGGAGTAGATGTCGCCCAGGCGCTTGATCAGCGAGGCCGCGTTTTTGGGGTCCCCGTCGCCGTCCACCCCGAAGCCCAGGAAGTTCAGCCCCGAAAGGGCCCCGTTGAAGGCGCTGGCCGTGTTGAGCGTGCCGTCGCTGTTCTCGGACAGACCGGCCCCCACGTCGATATAGGCGCTCTCATAGCTCATGCGGGAGAGCGTTTCAAAGTCCGGGTTGTCCGCGTAGTACTGCGCCCACTCCGCCGAGAGGTCCCCGGCGTCCGGGTCGGGCGGCGTCCCGGCGGGCAGTCCGTCGGGCGATCCCGCGTCCACGGGCACGCCCCGGAACAGCAGCCCGCCGTCCTCGCTCCAGGAGAAGGGGACGCTGAGCCCGTCGCTGCCGGAGAAGAGGAAGCTGTCGCCGTACTTGGTGTTCAGCGTCTGGACGATGGACTGGGCGGTGCCGTTGAGCACCTCGCCCAGCGGATCCCGCCCGCTGGCGGTAGGGTCGTTGGCCGCCCGCTTGGCGATCTCCTGCGCCGCGTCCTCCACCGCCTTTTTCACCGTGCCGGCGGCGGAGTTGGCCGCCTCGAACTTGCTGATCAGGCTGTTGGTGTTGGTCAGATAGTCGCTGTTGCGGGCAAAGGCCCGGCGGATCCGGAACGCCTGGGACGCCGCCGCGGGGTCCTCGGCGTAGCTGGTGAAGTTGCGCTGGGTGAGCACCTTGCTGCGCGCCGACTCCACGCTGCCGGAGGCGCGCAGCAGGCTGGATTTATAGGTGCGCAGGGTGCTGTTGGTGGTCACGCGGATCATCGCTCCCGCTCCCTTCTTAACGGCCCACCACGCCGGTGCCGTTGATCAGCTTGTCCAGCGCCTCGTCCAGCGTGGTCATGAGGCGGCAGGCCGCCGCGTAGGATTTCTGGTACTGCATGAGGCTGGTGGCCTCGTCGTTGAGGTCCACGCCGGAGATGCCGTCCCGGCTGTTGGCCGTCTCGTCGGCCGCGGTGACGTAGTTTTGCAGCAGCGTGGTGGTAATGCGCTGGTCGTTGGCCAGCGTGCCGGTCACGTGGCCCAGCAGCTCCTGGAAGCTCCCGGTGAGGAAGGGCTCGTCCCCGTCCACCGCGTCCCACACGACGCTGCCCGCGGTATAGGCCTGGTCCCCGTCCAGCAGGGCGCGCAGGTGGAGGATATTGTCGGTGGCGGTGCTGTTGGGGCCCACCACGTCGGGCACGCCGTCCCCATCGGTGTCCAGGTTGGGGTCCTTGCCCGTGCCCGCCTCAAAGGAGTTGACGATGCGCACGTTGCCCACGGACCAGTCCTTGGAGATGGAGATGTTGGCCGCGGTGACCCCCGCGGCGTCGTTGCCCTTGCTGCTGTTGCTGATGAGGTTGCCGCCCAGCTTGACGCCGTCGGCCTCCAGCTGTGTACGCAGCGCGTCGGTCAGCTCGGTCTCCCGGGTCAGGTTCACCGTGTCTCCCCCGGCGTCGGTATAGGTGATGGGCGCGCCGCTGCGGTCCAGGTAGTTGCCCTTGCTGTCCATCAGGTAGCCGTTGTTGGCCCCGTTGAGCACCTGCGCGAGCTTCTGGGCCAGGGAGTCCAGGGATTTTTGGTAGTAGGGGATCCCCCGCTTGGTCGTGGCTCTTTTGTCCTCCGAAAGGGCGCTCTCGGTGGTGTACTCGCCCGCCTCGGTCAGCAGCTCACGGCTGGCCTGGAGGGAGCCCAGCAGATCCGTGTCCCCCACGTGGGCCGTGCCCGAGGTGGACGTGGTCTGGATGTAGTAGGTCTCCGTGCCGTCCCTGGCGGTGGCCTTGATCACCGCGTGGCTCAGCACCGTGCCGTCCCGCTGCGCCCCCGTGGGCAGCGCCCCGGCGGCGGCCTGGGCGTCCGCCTGCGTGGCGTAGGCGGTGCTGCCCAGCTTGACGCAGCTGAGCACCCGGTCCTTCGCGTCCTTCAGCGCGCCGAAGTCCAGGTAGTAGTCCACCTGCTCCGCCTCGTCCGCGTCGCCGGTGGGCGTCCCGTCCGGCTTCAGGTAGGGCGGGAGGGCCGGGTCGCCGGCAAACGCGGGGTTTGCCTTGGGCCGCTGGACCACCGCCACCTCGCCGGCATAGCTGCCGTCCACCAGCGTGTACTGGGGGGAGCCGTCGTTCTCCGCGGTGCGGATGACCAGCTTGTCCACCGTGCTGCCCGCGCCGATGCTCACCGCCTGGTACTCCACCTTGATTTTGACGTATTTGGACAGCTCGTCGATGTACAGGTTGCGCTGGTCCTTCAGCTCCAGGGCCGCGTCCCCGTGGATCTCGCTCTTCTGGATGGAGTCGTTCAGATCCCGGATGCGCACCAGCAGGCTGTTCACCGCGCCCACGTCCCCCTTGAGCTCGTCGCTGTGCGCCTTCTGGAGGCCCTCCAGCTTCTCCGCATAGTCATTAAATAGCTTGACCAGCGCCTCGGCGGAGGTGCGCACCAGGCTGTCCGCCGACTGGGAGCCCACGTTGGAGGAGAGGTTCTGGACCATTTTTACCAGATCGTTGAACTGCGCCTCAATAATCCCGTCGTGATCCGTCCCGTCGTAGACCTCGTCCAGCAGCTTCGCCAGATCCTCCAGGCCCGCCAGCTTGGCGTCCGCGGCCCCCACGCTGGCCGACTCGTCCCGGTAGCGGATGTCCAGGTAGGGGTCCCGCAGCTGGGAGACCCCCGTGGTCAGCACGCCGGAGCCCACGTAGGTGTCGTACACCGACTGGTAGCGGTCCTTGCCCCCCACCCGCAGGCTCATCTGGTCCAGGCGCTGGCGGGTGTAGCCCTGGGTGTTGATGTTGGTGATGTTGTGGCCCGTGACATCCAGGCCCTTCTGCGCGGCGTAGATCCCCAGCCGCGCGGTGGTGAAAGCCCCGAAGGTGCTGTAGCTTCTCATGCCTTATCCCCCCGTGGAGTTATGCCCTGAAATCCGTGCGCATGGGCCCCGGCGGCGCGGGAGTTTCCCCCGCGTAGCCCGCGCCGGGCGGCTGCTCCGCCCCCATGTCCCGCAGGGCTATTTCTATCTGGTGCAGGTTGCACTCCAGCGTGCTGCGCGCCACCTCGGCCGCGCCACGGTAGAGCCGGTACTGCCCGCGCAGCGCCTCGGCGACCCGCCTGGCCTCGGCCCTGCACTCCGCCGGGGCCCGCTCGGCCAGGGCGTCCAGCCCCAGGCCCTCCAGGCCCAGCGCTTGCTGGGCGGCGGCGCGCTTTTGCTCGCAGCCCCGCAGGGCCAGGCCCAGGGCCTGTTCCTGCCGGATGCACTCGTTCAGCCCCTCCAGGTCGTCCTCCCGGACGGCCCGGCTCTTTTTCCGCTGTATCCCGGTCAGCTTCTCCAGCAGCTCCCCCGCCTCACGCAGCAGCGAGAGGTAGCCCTTAAAGTCCGTCTGTTTCATGCGCGCTCCTCTCCAGCAGCAGCCTGGCCGCAAGGGCGGAGGGGTCCGCCCTGTACAGCCCCCGGCGCACCTCCAGGCCCACGCGCTGGATGTCCCCCGTGGTATGCACCGTGCGCACCTCCCGGCTCAGCCGGGCCGCCAGCTCCCGCTGGAACTTCTGCTCGCCCGACGGCGCGCCGGAGATCTCCACCTGATCATAACTCCGCCCGGCCTCCGGGGCCTGTTCCGCGCCCGCGGGGCCGTTCCTGTGCGCCGGCGGCGGGAAAAGGGGCGGGACAGCGCCCGCGCCGTTGGCTGTTACCATCATGTTCATCCCCCCGGATCGTCGGGGCCTGCCGCCCCGGTCGCTGCGCACGTCAGGTGTGTGTCTACACCTATATATCGATAAATTTTGTAAAAGGATAAGGCATACTGGAAAACTTTTTTCAATTCCGGGCGGATTACCGGCCGTTGAGGTGGCGCACCAGGACGCCCGCGATGGCCTCGCAGGAGGCCTGGATCTGCACCGCGCCGATGTCGTTGGCCACCATCGGCATCCCGTAGACCACGCAGGAGGCCTTGTCCTGCCCGATGGTGTAGGCCCCCGCCCGGCGCATGGCCAGCAGGCCGTCGGCCCCGTCCCGGCCCATGCCCGTCATGATGATCCCCACCATGGCGCACCGCACGCCGTCCGCCATGGACTGGAACAGCGCGTCCACCGATGGGCGGTGGCCGCTGACCTTCTCCCCCGGCTTGCAGGCGAGCACGTAGCGGCCGCCCATGCGCAGCACCCGCGCCTGGAAATCCGCGGGCGCCACCAGGGCCAGGCCCCGCCGGATCTCGTCGCCGTCCGCCGCCTCGCGCACCTCCATCCGGCACAGGCGGTTGAGGCGCTCGGCGTACATCTTGGTAAACCCAGGGGGCATGTGCTGGACGATCACCATGCCCGGGATGTCCTCGGGCAGGCGCTTCATGACCTCCAGCGTGGCCTCGGTACCCCCGGTGGAGGCGCCCAGGCCGATGATGGTCTGCCGCGCGGCGGCCCCGCCCAGGGCCGGGATCCCGGGCGCCGCGGCGGCGGGCGCGCCCGCCGGGGGCCGGGCCTGGCGCACCCTGGCGTAGGAGGCCACCACGATTTTCTGCGTCAGCGCGCCGATAAACTCCTCCCGGCTCTGGCCGCCGTCCGGCTTGCGGACAAAGTCCACCGCCCCCGCGGCCAGCGCGTCGAACACCCTGAGGTCCAGGGAGGAGACCAGGATCACGGGCAGGCGGCACACGGGCAGCAGCTGCTTGAGCAGCTCGATCCCGCTCATGCCCGGCATCTCCACGTCCAGCGTCATCACGTCCGGCTGGAGCTGCGCCACCTTCTTCAGCGCGTCCCCCGCGTTGACGGCATAGCCCACCACCTCCAGGCCCGGCTGCCGGGACAGGCCGGTGATCAGCACGTTGCGGGCCACGGCGGAGTCGTCCACCACCATCACGCGCACTTTTTTCCCTGTGTCCATACTGTGTTCCTCCCTCGGCACTTGCCGCCCTTACGGCCTTTGAAACGTCGCCGGGGCGAGAAAACGGTAGCCAACGCTCCGGTCCAGCGTCTCCGAGTGCCCGATCAGCAGGTAGCCGCCGGGCACGAGCGCGTCGTAAAACCGCCGGACCAGGCTGTCCTTGGTCTCCTGGTCAAAATAAATCATCACGTTCCGGCAGAAAATCACGTCGAACTTGAGCCGGAAGCGGATGGGGTCCATCAAATTGAAGGTGCGGAAGATCACGTTGTCCCGTATGACAGGGGCCACCCGGTAGCGCCCCGTCGCCCTGTCCTGCTCAAAAAAGCGCCGCCGCCAGGCGGACGGGATAGTGTCCGGCAGCTCGTACAGCCCCGTCTGGGCCGCGTCCAGGGCGCGCTGGGAGATGTCCGTGGCGAGGATCCTGGTGTCCCACTCCCCCGCCTGCAGGCCCAGGTAGTCCAGCAGGTACATGGAGATGGTGTAGGGCTCCTCCCCCGTGGAGCAGCCCGCGCTCCAGATGCTCAGCACCCGGTCCCGCCGGTGGCGGCTGACGATGTCCGGCAGGATGACGTTCCTGAAAAAGGAGAAGTGCTCCTCCTCCCGCATAAAAAAGGTGTAGTTGGTGGTCAGCTTGTTGAGCACCAGCTCCACGTCGTCGGCGTGGCGCTCCCGGAGCAGGTGGTCGATAAAGGGCCCGAAGCCCTGGTAGCCCTTCTGCTGCACGGCGGCGGAGAGCCGGCTGGTGATCAGCTGCTTTTTCTTGGTCAGGTCGATCCCGTAGTTTTGCTGGATGAACCGGGTCAGCCGCGTAAAATCGGCGTCCGATATGGTCATTGACACGCTTAAATCCCCCCAGGACGTATTCTCCGGCTCAGTTTTCCAGCAGCAGGGCGCAGTCCAGGATCAGCATGGTCCTGCCGTCCTGGAGCGCGCACATGCCCGAAATCAGCTTCTGTGCGTTGTGGGCGGGCACCGGCAGGATGTTCTGCGCCGGTATGTCCACCAGCTGCGCCACCGCGTCCACCGTCACCCCCATCTGGCTGCCCGCCATACTCAGCACCATGATGCAGCAGTCCTCCCGGGGCATCTTGCCCATGCGCAGGCGGAAGTCGATGATGGGGATGATCTGCCCCCTGAGGTTGATGATCCCGCCCACGTACTCCGGCACCATGGGCAGGTGGGTCACGGCGTGGTTGGTGAGGATCTCCACCACGTACGCCACCTTGACCCCGAAGAGCAGCCCGTCCGACGCGAACATCAAAAACTTCTCCATCTGCACGTCCGGGGCCGCCTCGGCGGCGGCCACCCGCCCCTCTACGGATAAAATCGTCGTTTCTTCGCTCATGCCCGTTCCTCCTCTTTCCGCATGCCGCCCGCCCCGTCAGCGCACCAGGGAGTAGAGGTTGGCGGCGTCCAGGATAATGCTGATGTTCCCGTCCCCCAGGATGGTGCAGCCCGTGATGCCCCGCTCCTTGATGCCGAAGGCGTTCACGTAGGCGGGCAGCGGCTTGACCACCACCTGCTGCTCCCCCATCAGCTCGTCCACGAACAGGCAGTAGGAGCACTCACCCGCCTCCAGCCACAGCACGATGCCGTCCTCGATCTCGTCGCACCCGCCCTCCAGGCTGTAGAGCTCCTTCACCCGCAGGACGGGGTAGAAGCTGTCCATGCACTTGAGCATCTCGCCCCGGGCGGCGTCGTGGATCACGTCCCCTGCGCCCACCTTGAAGGACTGGCGGATATTGTTGATGGGGATGGTGAAGATGGAGCCGCCCACCGCCACCTCCATCCCGTCCATAATCGCCATGGTCAGCGGGATTTTCAGCGTGGTGGTCATGCCCACCCCCGGCTCGCTGGAGATGGACACCGTGCCGCCCACCTCCTCCACGTTCTTTTTCACCACGTCCATGCCCACACCGCGGCCGGAGAACTCCGTCACCTCGGTATTGGTGGAGAAGCCGGGCATGAGCAGGAAGTTGAGGATCTCCCTGTGGGAGTAGTCCACGTCCGGGCTGGCCAGCCCCGCCCGGACGGCCTTGGCCAGCACCGCGTCGCAGTTGACCCCCTGGCCGTCGTCCTTCACCTCGATGATCACCTCGCCGCCGGTGTGGCGGGCGGAGAGCACAATCTCCCCCACCGGGTCCTTCCCCGCGGCGGTCCGCGCCTCCTCGTCCGCCTCGATGCCGTGGTCCATGGAGTTGCGCACGATGTGCATGATGGGGTCGCCGATGCTGTCCACGATGGTCTTGTCCACCTCGGTGTCCTCCCCCACCAGGGTCAGCCGCGCCCGCTTGCCCAGCTTTTTCCCCATGTCCCGCACGATGCGGTTCATCTTCTGGAAGGTGGCGGAGACGGGGACCATGCGCAGGGACATGGACACGTCCTGCAGCTCGTCGGTGAGCTTGCGCAGCTGCCGCGCGGACTTGGTGAAGCTGTCCAGCTTCAGCCCGCGCAGGTCCGGCGAGGCGGTGACCATGGACTCGGTGATGACGATCTCCCCCACCACGGCCATCAGCTCGTCCAGCTTGCTCAGGTTGACGCTGATCAGGCTCTCCCGGGTGTGCCCGGGCTCCTGCGCCCCGGCCGGGGCCTTGGCCTGGGGCGCGCCGGGCTTCTTCCGCTCCGGCGCCGCGTCCGCGGGGGCCTGCGCCTCCCGGTCCACCGTCTGGTAGGTCCGCACCGATCCGGCCCCGGTCACCACGTGCACGGCGTTGTCCCGGTCCTCCCGGCTGCGGAAGGCCAGCCAGAAGCCCCGCTCGGCAATGGCCTCCGCCGTCTCCGGCTGGCTCTCCACCCCGGCGGGGTCATAGGTAAAGTCGCCCTCCGCGCAGAAATCCCGGATGGAGGACACCAGCATGAACGCCCGCAGGTTCTCCATGCCGCTCCCCTCGTCGAAATACACCTGTATCAGATAGGGGTAGGCGCCGTCCATGGCCGGAGGCGTCTCCGCCTGCGGCGTCCCCCCGGCGGCCCGCCCCGGGCCCTCCGGCTGGGCCGGGGCCTCCGCCCCGGGCGCGGGGGCGTCTCCGGCGCCGTCCTGCCCCTGTATTTTTGCGATGAGGCTATTAATTTTTTCGATCAAGGTGCCGATATTCTCACAGAGAGGCTGTTCGCCCTCCACCTTCTCCATCTCGCCCCGGAAGTAGTCCACCGCCTGGAACATCAGGTCGAAGAGCGCCCCCCGGTGTTCCTCCGGGACGATCTCCATCCCCTTTTCCCGGATGATGAAGAACAGATCCTCGATGCGGTGGGCCACCGTCATCAGGGAGTTGTACTCCATCATGGCCGAGGAGCCCTTGATGGTGTGCATAATCCGAAAAATCTCGTTGACGTCGCCAGGGGAAAAGACGGCCGCCCGCTCGGCGGCGAGGACGATGCTGTCCAGCTGCTCCAGGAGGGTATTCGTCTCATAGAGGTACATGTCCAGGATGCTGTCGTTTCCGCTGCCCATAGAAAGCGCCACCTTTTTGCAAGTTAATCGGTATTTCACTCTAAATATCGGCCCGTCCCCCCAAAAGTTAAGATCCCTGTGCAAAGTTTTATGAAAGGGAGTGGCGCATATGCCCGATCTGCTGGGCGTAACCAATCCGGTCCCGGGATACGACGCCGCCGCGAATAACCGCAGCTTGCCGGTCTCCCCCAGCGATCCGCGGATTCAGAATATCCCCGACCCCTCCCGGGTGGGCCGTCCCGACGCCCGCACCGACCGGCAGGATACCAAAAGCGAGGCCCAGTCCGCCGCCCCCAGGTTCGATTCCAATTTCCAAACCTTTTTGCAGCGCCTGCGGGAGACGCCCGACGCGTCCGCCCTGTTCCGGCTGCTCTCCGGCAGGCTGGGCACGGTGGTCACCTCCGGCCTGGGGGAGGGGCTGGCCGCCGAGCTGGGGCGGTTTATGGAGATGCTGCCCATGGACCAGGGGCAGCTGCTGGGCTTCCTGACCGTCCAGATGCGGGAGGGCGCCCGCTTCGGCGGCCCCTTCTTCGCGCTGCTGCTGCGGGCGTACCAGAACCCGGAATCCGAGGGGATGCGCGCCGATATTCTCCAGTTCCTCAAGCGCTACGGGGACTACTCCTCCACCGGGCACATCACCGGCAACCTGATACGCAATCTGTCCCAGATGGCCCGCGCCATGCCCGCCAGCTGGGGGGCGCAGCTGAACGCGCTGGCCGCCGCGCTGCAAAACAGCGTGGACGCCGGGGACCGCGCGGGCAACCTGAAGCTGCTCCAGGGGCAGGTGCTCCCCTACATGTCCCGGTACGTGGAGCAAACCCACGACATGGGGCGGGCCAGGGAGCTGCTCACCCTGCTGACCCTGGACATCGCGCGCTATGAAAACGGCTCCGAGGGCGGCCTCTTGCAGGCCTTCCACCAACTGAAAAACTACGCCTCCCTCCGGGAGAAGCTGGGCGGCCTGGACGACGGTGCCCTGCTCAGGCTGCTGCGCGACACCCCCTTCGTCCGGGCCGGGCAGCACGACGCCTTCGCCGCCCACCTGGCGGACGCGGCGGCGCGGGCCCTGCGGGGGGAGGGCGGGCCGGAGGCCCAGGAGGCCTTCCGGGAGCTGGTGTCGGCCTTCCTGGTCAACGAGAGCGTCTATATGAACGTCAACCACTTTATTCTCCCGCTGAACTGGAACGGGAAGCTGATGTTCTCCGAGCTGTGGGTGGACCCGGACGCGGAGGGCTCGGGGGACGGCGCCCCGGCGGACGGGGAGCGCACCATCCGCTTCCTCTTTAAGGTGGACATACAGTCCCTGGGTTTTCTGGACATGGTGCTCACCTGCCGGGGCCGGGCCGTGGATTTGCAGGTGCGCTGCCCCGACCGCCTGGTGCCCTGCTCCGCCGCCATCTCCCGCGCGCTCACCAGTATTCTGGACGACAACGGCCTGAGCGGGGGTTCGGTGCGCGTGGAGCGGCTGGAGCGGCCCCTGGCCATCTCGGAGGTGTTCCCAAAACTCTTTGAAGGGAAGGACAGCGTCGATGTCAAAGTCTAGCCCCGACCCCGCGGCGCCCCGCCGCGCGGTGGCCCTGCAGTACGACGGGGGCGGCGCCGCCCCTATCGTCGTGGCCTCCGGCATGGGGTACCTGGCGGAGCGCATCGTGGAGGTGGCGTCGGAGAGCGGCGTGCCGGTCTACGAGGACAACTCCCTGGCCACCATGCTCTCCCAGCTGGAGCTGGGGCAGGAGATCCCTGAGTCCCTCTACCAGGCCATCGTGGAGATCTACGTCTATTTTCTGGAGTTCGACCCCGGGGACCCGGAGGGCCTGCGCCGCCAGCCCCCTCCCGCCGCCCCGGCGCAATCCGCTGAGGAGGAGCAGCTATGAGCGCTTACCGCTATATCATTACGGACAGCCAAGACGACCCCCTGGCCAGCGCGCTGCTGGAGAGCCCCGTCTCCGCGCCGGTCTGGCAGGTGCGGATCCTCGAGGGCGGGGTGGACCGTGTGCTGGAGCACGAGGTGGTCAAGCTGGTGAGTATGGACGAGCACGCGCCGGCCAAGGTGGGCCGGATCCTGCGCCACAAGGGGGACACCGTGGCGCTGGATCCCATCGACAGCCTGAGCGTGGAGGCCCGCCGCAACCTGCGGGTTCCCGCCCGGTTCACCACCTACCTCTACCCCGTGAGCGGGGCGTGGGAGGGCCGCTGCGCCGTGACGTGCCGCGACCTGAGCTGCGGCGGCATCGCCTTCTTCTCCCCCCACCCGCTGGAGCCGGGCGAGGCGGTGGAGATCGCCGTGCCCATCACGGAGCAGCCCCTGCTGGTGCGGGCGGAGATCCTCCGCCTGCTGCCCGGAGATACGCCAATGCAGCTCTACTCGGCCAAATTCACCGCGCTGACCGACGGCGAGGAGGCCCTTCTGCGGGAGGCCGTCTTCAGCCAGCAGCTGCGCAACCACGGCAAACCGTGCTGAAGTGCCCAAAGAGAAAGGAGCCCGCGACTATGAACCGAAGCCCATCCCACCCCCGGCGGGCGGGCCGGCGCCTGTCCGCCGCCCTGCTGACGCTGTGCCTGCTCTGCTCCCTGCTCCCCGCCCCCGCCGCCCAGGCGGGCGGCTCCTGGGCCCAGCCCTACCTGGACAAGCTGGTGTCCTGGGGCGTGATGCGGGGCGACCAGGCGGGCAACCTGGACCCCGACCGGCCCATCACCCGCTCGGAGTACGTCTCCCTGGTCAACCGCGCCTTCGGCTACGGGGACGCGGGGAAAAACCCCTTTACGGACGTGTCCCCCTCCGACTGGTACTACGACGACATCCGCGTGGCCTACCAGACCGGCTACTTCACCGGCACCTCCAAGACCACCGCCTCCCCCCAGGACACCCTGACCCGGGAGCAGGCCACCGTCATGCTGGGGCGCAACCTGATGCTGCGGGAGGAGCTGGGGGAGAGCCTGGACTTCACCGACGGCCGCCAGCTCAGCGACTGGAGCCGCGGCATCGTCAAGCGCGCGGCGGACGAGGGCATTGTCAAGGGCTACCCCGACGGCTCCTTCCAGCCCCAGCGCAGCATCACCAGGGGCGAGGTGGCCGCGATGCTGGTCACCGCCATCGGCACGCCCGTCAGCACGCCCGGGGATTTCACCCTGGGCAGCGTGTACGGCAACGTGACGGTCTCCGCCTCCGGGGTCACCCTGCGCAACACCGTCATCGCCGGGGATCTCTACCTCACCGGCGGCGTGGGACTGGGCTACGTCACGCTGGAGAACGTGACGGTGCTGGGGCGCATCGTGGCCAGCGGCGCGGGCGAGGCCAACAAGGGCGACAGCAGCCTGATTCTGCGCAACGTCTCCGCCCCCAGCCTGGTGGTGGACAGCATCTCCAACCAGTTCGTCACCGTGCGCTCCGAGGGGGACACCAGAATTGAGCGCACCAGCGTGCGCACTCCCTCCTACCTGGAGGACGCCACCGGCGCGGGCTACGGCTTTGCCTATATCGAGCTGGACGGCGAGGCCGGCACCGCCCTGGAGGTGGCCGGCAACGTGAAGGAGATCATGGGCCTGACGCCCAACGCCTCCATCAACGTGGCCAAGGGCGCCGCCCTGGTGGTCACCGTGGACGAGGCCGCCGCGGGCACCACGGTGGCCGTGCAGCCCGGCGCGGAGATCAAGACCCTCAACCTGGACACCGGGGTGAAGGTGAGCGGGAGCGGCGACATTGAGCACCTGGTGGTCAACTCCGCCGGCTCCAGCGCAACCGTGCTGCCCGACAAGATCACCGTCCGCCCCGGCCTGACGGCCAACGTCTCCGGGGAGAAGATGGACACCGTGACGGCCGCCGAGTCCTCCGAGGCCCCGCGCCTGCTCTCCGGCTTCCCCCGCGCCGCCGACCTGGCCCCCACCTCCGCCGCCGCCCTCTTCCGCACCAACAAGCGGGGCACGGTGTACTGGGCGGTCAGCTCCATCACCGAGGGCTCCGTGGGCGAGGCGGACCTGCTCAGCCCCCCCTCCTACAGCTCCAGGATCCTCAAATCCGGCAGCATCGCGGCCGCATCCTCCAACACCGACTACACCGCCCGGATCTCGGGGCTCACCTCCGGCGGGTCCTACTACCTCTCCGCCGTGCTGGAGGACGCCCGCGGCCAGCGCAGCCCGGTCAAGGTCATCGCCTTCACCACGCCGGACGACAGCGTGCCCGGCTTCGCCTCCGGCTACCCCGTGATGACCAAAATCACCAACAACGCCGCCCAGGTCTCGGTGATGCCCACCAAGTCCTGCCGCCTCTACTACGCCCTGCTGCCCAAGGGCTCCACCGCCCCCAAGCCCGACGACTTCAAGGCCAACGCCGTGTCCGGCAGCCTGGGCTACGGCAGCATGGACGTGACCAAGAACACGGCCCGGCTCTTCCCCGTGAACGACAGGGCCCTCAACGAGCTGGAGACCTACGACCTCTACCTCTGGCTGACCGACGTGGACGGCGGCAAGAGCTCACCGGTCAAAAAGCTCTCCTTCACCACCGTGGACCGCACGCCCCCGGAATTCGTCAGCGGCCCCAACGCCACCTCGGTCAAGGAGACCTCCGTGGGGCTCACCGCCGCCTTGAACGAGGCGGGCACCATCTACTGGGTGGCGGTCAGGCAGGGGGAGGACTACCCCAAGCCCCTGGCAGGCCAGACCCAGAAGCCGGAGCTGTCCAGCGACACCGCCAAGCTCCAGGTGGCCAGCGGCATGAACGCCCTGAAGAGCGGCAAGGTCGCCGTCTCCGCCGCCAATAAGGACGTGGTGCTCACCGTCTCCGGGCTGACGGCCCAGGCCGCCTACGATTTCTACTATGTGGCCCAGGACAAGGCCGGGAACTACTCCGCCAAGGTGCAGATGCTCACCATCCACACCCTGGACACCGAGCCCCCCGCCGTCACCCAGGAATTCACCAGGACCAACGACACGCAGGGCAAGAGCCCCCTGCCCGACACGGACGTCAAGCTGGTCTTTTCCGAGGGCATCCAGGACGTGGGGGGGAAGATCCTGCTGGAGCTGTACCAGGACAGCCGGGACACCACCAAGTCCGACGAGGCGCGCAGCAAGGCCGCCGCCGAGCTTGAAAATTTGCTGCGCCGCGACGTCAGCCTCTACGACGCGGACGCGGTGCCCGCCCGGCTGGTGCCGGAGCGCACCGCCGGGAGCACCGGCGGCTGGGTCATCGACTACCGGAACGTGGAGATCGCCATGGACGAGGGCAGGACGGTGATCACCCTGAAAAACGGATCCAACCTGAACCTGAAAAGCGGCGGCAGGTACTACTTCCAGATCGAGAACATCGCCGACACCTCCAACAACAAGAACCTCATCCGCCCCAACCCCCAGAAGCTGCCCGAATTCCAGACCGTCTTTGCGCAGATGAACCTGACGGGGGCGGACACCTCCGGCACAGCCGCGGGCGGCCCCGTGTCCTTCGATCTGTCCTTCAAGGCGGTCCCGGCGGGCACCGCCAACGTCAGCGAGGGCGTGTACTGGGATCTGCTGTTCTGGTCCTCCTCCAACCTCAACTTCGACCTCTACACCCGGGAAGAGGGCGGAAGCGCATGGACGAAGCAGGGCAGCGCCGTCATCCTGCCCACGCCCGACAGCCTGAAGCCCGGCATCAGCTACACCAGGAGCTTCCTGACCCCCTCCGGGCGGCCCGCCTTTGAGGCCCTCAACCAAATGACGGCCCCCAGGGAGTACGGCCTGGTCATCACCGCGCTGGACGGCAGCACCGAGCGCGAGACCTGGAACAGCCGGGTGGAGGTCAACGTCTCCGCGGTGGCCGGCTCCGACATCCCGCTGGGGAACCTGGCCACCAACGTCACCCGGGACGCCCTGGACGAGGCCGTGAGCGACGGCGTGGTGGAGATCGGCAATCCCCCGGACTACGCCCTCAAGCACACCTTCAGCGACAGCGTGGCCCCCAAGCTGGTCAACGGCTACCCCACCTTCAACCCAGGCGACTCCGGGGTCGAGCTGGAGCTCCAGCTCAACCGCAGGGGCTACGTCTACTACGCCGTGGCCCCGGTGGGCATCATCCCCACCACCTGGCTGCCCACCGGCGACACCCTCACCAAGGACAACTGGAATATGCTGCCCACGGACGGGCAGGCGCACAGCGCCGGGCTGGAGGACGCGGACATGCCCAACCGGGTCAATCCCCCCACCAGCCGCGCCATTTTGAACCCCAGCTACACCAACGCCCTGATTAAGACGGGGCACGGCACCTACGACGGGGGCACCCTGCCCATCCAGATCGACAACCTGAAGCCGGAGACCCAGTACTGCGCCTACCTGGTGCTCAAGGGCGACTCCCAGGACACCTACTCCTCGGTCTACTGCTACGGCTTCAAGACCACCGAGGTCACCCGCCCCGTCATCACGCTGGACGTGGTCAACCCTGCGGTGCAAATCACCGTGAGCGAGGACGCCAACGTGGCCTACTCTCTCATGCCCGCCAACAAGGTGCCCACGGCTTTCACCGCCAATTTCAGCGGCTATATCCCCAAGGCGCCCAACCCCGACGGCTCCGACACCCTTATCCCCGACCCCACCGTGCCCGCCCCCTACCGCGCCGACGGCTACACCGTGCTGGAGGCCATGATCGACAGCGCGGGCACCGGCCTGGGCTCGGTGTTCGACGAGTACGCCACCGAGGACGCCAAGCTCACCTTCGCCCGGCTGATCCGCAACCAGAAGGTGGACACCACCAACGTGGTGCTGGCGGACTCCGGCGCCTTCCAGGCCTCCAGGCCCGGCGACCCGGTGGACTGCGCCAAGGTCATGCAGGGCGGCACCTGGTACACCTTCGTGGCCGTGGGGCGGAGCACCCTGGGCTCCGGGGACGCCTTCCGGGCCATCACCCCGGTCCTGCTGCCCGACACCGACCTGCCCATGGTGGACGCGTGCAGCACCTCAATCACCACCGCGCTGTCCGACAATGTGGCCGCCGCCTACAACAACACCTACGACGGCACGGTCACGGTCAACTTCAACAAGGCCATCTACCTGCTGGAGCAGTCCGCGGGGACCCAGAAGTTCACGCCGGTCTACCTCACCGACATCGGCGCGGCGGTAGCGGCCGGAGGCGTGTCCATCAACGGCGTGACCACCTACAGCGCCACCGGCATCAAGGCCAACATCATCCCAAGCGCCGCGGCTGAGAACCTCTCCCCCTGCGAGTCGGTCACCTTCACCTTTACCGGCATCAAGGCGGGGAGCACCATCTCCTTCCGCAGCACCCTGTGCGACCAGTACGGCAACAACCACAAGAACGCCGCCCTGGTGCTCACCCTCACCCTGCCCGACAGACCCAACGTCAACAACCAGCTCTACCGCCCCTATTTCACCGTGACCCCCGCCTGGGACAACACCAAGTAACCACCGTTTTGCAAAGGAGATGCCGCCATGAACAACCGCCTGCGCCGCGCCCTTTCCCTGCTGCTCGCCTGTTCCCTCGCCCTGTCCCTCGCCCTTCCGGCCCTGGCCGGCGAGGGCGGGGAGGACGCAGGGCTCCAGGTGACGCTGGAGCCCGGGCGCCTGGAGCTCCAGCTCGGCGCCGCCGAGCAGGGCACCCTAACCGCCCGGGTCTCCGGGGCGGCGGAGGGGGAGACGCCCGCCTTCACCTGGAGCACGGACGACGCCTCCGTGGTCCAGGTGGTGGAAGAGGACGGCGGCGGCTCCGCCTCGGTCACCGCCCTCGCCCCCGGCCAGACCAGGATTACCGTCACCGCCGACGCGGGGGGAAAGAGCGGCAGCGCCGCCTGCGACGTGGTGATCCAGCACGCCGCGGCCGCTTCCCTCACCCTCACCCCCGCCGGCGTCACGCTGGACGCGGGGCAGGAGCGGCAGGTGGGCGTCTCTGTCTCTCCCTCCGGGGCGGACGCCACCGACGTGGCCTGGAAGAGCTCCAGCGAGCGCGTAGTGACCGTCTCCCCGGCTGCGGGGGACATTGTCACCCTCACCGCCCGCGCCCCCGGCGAGGCCGCGGTGACCGCCACGGCGGGCAGCGGCGCCAGCGCCGTGTGCACGGTGACGGTGCCCGGCGTCACGCTCAGCGACAGCTCCGCCACCCTGCTCTCGGGCAATACCCAGACCCTCACCGCCTCCCTCTTCGGCGGCATCGGCTCCGCGGTGGAGTGGAGCAGCAGCAACGAGGTGGTGGCCCAGGTCTCCTACGGGGTCGTCAGCGCCCGCAACGAGGGCACCGCCGTGATCACCGCCACGGCGGCGGGCACCTCCTACTCCGCCTCCTGCACCGTCACCGTGCGGGAGAACACCGCCG
The DNA here is from genome assembly GCA_022846095.1 of Oscillospiraceae bacterium. NCBI lineage: Bacteria > Bacillati > Bacillota > Clostridia > Eubacteriales > Oscillospiraceae > Oscillospiraceae bacterium. The sequence goes on from AP025583.1 coordinate 3,662,181, forward strand.
GGATTCTGGACGGCGGCAGCGCGGCCGTAGGGCAGCCCCTGCAATTCTCCTCCCTGGCCTCCGATCTCAACCGCCAGTGCCGCTCGGCGCTGGGCGCGGGGCTGTCCTATATTACCGGGCTGTCCGTGCCCACCCAGGCGGGGGTGCTCTACTACGGCTATGTGTCCGAGAGCGACACGGGTGCCGGGGTGGGCACCACCGAGCGCTACTACTACTCCGGCGGCGGCAGCGGGGTGCGGCAGCTGGAGAACGTGTGCTTTGTGCCCAACAGCGATTACACCGGCTCCACCGCGGACATCAGCTATACCGGCTACACCAGTGACGCCCGCTTCTTCCGGGGCACCATCCGCGTGGAGATCACCCGCTCCTCCGCAATCACCTACTCCACCAGCGGGAAAAGCCCTGTGCTCTTCCAGGCGTCCGACTTCAACAACGTGTGCCGGGACCGGAACGGCCGGGATCTGGACTACGTCACCTTTTCCCTGCCCACCGCCTCCAAGGGCACGCTCTACTACAACTACACGGGCAGCTCCCTGGACGCCAAGGTGAGCGACGCCACCGCCTACTACCGCAGCGGAAGCCCCGGCCTGGGGCAGATCTCCTTCGTACCCGCCCAGGACTCCGCAGGCTCCGTCACCATCCAGTACACCGCCTACGACACCCGGGGGAACAGCTTCTCGGGCCGGGTGGTAATCAACCTCTCACAGGGCGGCGGCAGCGGCGACATCTCCTACTCCACCGCCAAGGGGCGCGCCGTCTCCTTCACCGCCTCCGCGTTCAATACCCTCTGCCGGGACCTCACCGGCTCCAGCCTGGACCGGGTGCGCTTCGACCTGCCCTCCGCCTCCAGGGGCACGCTCTACTACGGCTATAAGAGCTCGGGCAGCTACGACGCAAAGGTCTCCGCCTCCAAGAGCTATTACCGCTCCTCCTCTCCCTATCTGAGCCAGGTCTCCTTTGTCCCGGCCTCCGGCTTCACCGGCACCGTGGAGATCGCCTTTACCGGCTGGAGCGACGACGGGGACAGGTTTACCGGCACCGTCTCCGTCAAGGTGGGCTCCGGCTCGGGGTCGGGCGCGGAGCTGTCCTACTCCACCGCCCGGGACCGGGCTCTGGATCTGGATGCCGGCGACTTCAACGACCTGTGCCGGGACGAGACCGGCTACGCCCTGGACCGGGTGCGCTTCGACCTGCCCTCCGCCTCCAGGGGCACGCTCTACTACGGCTACAAGAGCTCCGGCAGCTACGACGCAAAGGTCTCCGAATCCAAGAGCTACTACCGCGCCTCCTCCCCCTACCTTTCAGACGTGACCTTTGTCCCCGCATCCGGGTACACAGGCACCGTGGAGATCGGCTTCACCGCCTGGAGCACCGATGGGGACAAGTTTACCGGCACCCTCTCCATTCAGGTGGGCTCGGGCACCGGGTCGGGCCGGGCGCTGTCCTACTCCACCGCCCGGAACCGGGCTCTGGAGCTGGACAGCGGCGACTTCAACGACTTCTGCCGGGACGAGACCGGCGCCGCCCTGGACCGGGTGCGCTTCGAGCTGCCCGCCGCCTCCAAAGGCACACTGTACTACGGCTATAAAAGCTCAAGCAGCTACGACGCAAAGGTCTCCGCCTCCAAGAGCTACTACCGCGCCTCCTCCCCCTACCTGTCCGACGTGACCTTCGTCCCCGCCTCCGGGTACACCGGCACCGTGGAGATCGCCTTCACCGCCTGGGACGTGGACGGCGGACGGTGCGACGGCGTGCTGGAGATCGCCGTGGGCGGCCGGGCCGACGCCCGGGTGTCCTGCTCGGTCACCTCGGGCCGGGTCCTCACCCTGGACGACGGGGACTTCAACGCCCTCAGCCGGGATGAGACCGGCGCCGCCCTGCACTACCTGCGCTTCGACGCGCTGCCCCCCTCCTCCCAGGGGGTGCTCTACTACGACTACACCAGCGCGGAGCAATACGACGGCAAGGTATCCGCCTCCAAGCGCTACTACCGCGCCTCCAGCCCCTACTTGAACCGGGTGGCCTTCGTCCCCGCCGCCGGGTATACCGGCACGGCGGAGATCGCCTTTACCGCCTGGGACGCGGACGGGGAGGAGTTCTCCGGCACGCTGGAGATTACGGTGAAGCCCGCCCCGGCGGCGGGTGTGATCTCCTACTCCACCGGCGGGGGGCGGGTCCAACTCCAGCTCTCCGACTTCCAAAACGCCTGCGCCGCCCGGCAGGAGGGCGCCTTTGTAAGCGCCGTGTTTACGCTTCCCGCCTCCCAGGCGGGCAGGCTGTACTACAACTACACCGGGCCCAGCCAATACGACTCCACCGTCACCCCCTCCCTGTCCTACCGCGCCTCCGGCACGCCGTCCCTGGCCCTGGTGAGCTTTGTGCCCCGGGCGGGCTACGCCGGGACGGTTACCATCCCCTATACGGCGGTGGATTCCGACGGGGCCTCCTACAGCGCCCTGGTGCAGATCACGGTCACCCCGCCCGCGTCCTCCTCCCACTTCAGCGACATGGAAGGCTACGCCTGGGCGGCGGCCTCGGTGGACTACCTGTATGAAAACGGCGTAATCTCCGGTGCGTTCGCCGGGCGTTACCTGCCCGGCAGCGACATCACCCGGGGCGATTTTATCCTCATGCTCACCCGGGCCCTCGACCTGAGCGCCCAGGGCGGCGCCGGCTTCCCGGACGTGCCCGCGGGCAGCTACTGTGCCGCGGCGGTGGAGACCGCCCAGGTGCTGGGCATCACCCAGGGGGACGGCGGGAACTTCTACCCCGGGCGCTCCCTCACCCGCCAGGAGGCCGCCCTGTTCCTCTACCGCGCCATGCGCGCCGACGGCTGGAGCCTCCCCGAAGGGAGCCCCGCCTCCCTCGCCGCCTTCCCCGACGGGGGCGGCGTGGCGGAGTACGCCGCCCCCGCCATGGCCGCCATGGTGGAGCAGGGCGTGCTCAAGGGCGACGGGGCCGGACGGCTCAACCCCGGCGGGACCCTGAGCCGCGCCGAGACCGCGGTCATCCTGCACAGGGCCCTCACCCTGTAAACTGAGAGAAGAGGTGCTGCCTTTTGTCAAACGACGACCAGTCGCCTATGGAGCCGGCCGCCCCGCCCCCGCCCTCGCTGGGGCAGATTGTGGGCGCCCGGTGTGAGCTGCGCAGCCAGGAGGACAACAGCCTTGTGTTCCTCGGGCGGATCCAGGGCTTTGACGGCAGGGCCGTGACGGTCTATGCCGCGGCGGGGGGCGAGGTCCCCCCGGTCATCTACAATACCCCCTTCAAGCTCGTCATCCGCGCGCCGGGGCGCTCCGCCCTGGTCTGGCGCGGGAAAATCTGCGGCAGCGCCCGCGGCTTCTGGAAGCTGGACCAGCTCTCCGTCTTTCACTACGCCGAGCACCGCGCCCACTTCCGCCAGCCCGTCTCCCTGCCCGCCAGGGTGCTGTGCATCAACAGCCTGCACGGCTCCTCCCCCAGGCGCTTTTCCCCCTCCCTCCTCCAGCCCTGCCGCGTCATGGACGTCAGCCTGAGCGGGGTCCGCCTGCGCTGCCGGGAGGCCTTCGTCCGGGGGGACTGGCTGCTGCTGACCGGGCTGGATCTGCTCTCCGACGGGGAGCCGCCCTTCGCCCCCACCTGCCGGGTCTGCTGGGCGGACCGGCTCCAGGGCAACGAGTTCCTCTTCGGCTGCTCCTTCTCCCCCATGGGCCTCCAGGAGCAGGACCGGCTGTGCGCCGCCATCTTTACTCTGCAGCGGCGCGATATTTTCAGCCACCGCAAGGATTAGCGCCATGCTTGAGAAGGGCCGGTGATTGTATGAAACAGGGCGGAAAGCGCCTCATCCCCTCCCCCCGCAGAGCCAGGCGCAAGGCCCGGCGCAGGGCCGCGCTCAAGGCGCTGCTGTGCGCCATGCTGGTCCTGGCGCTGGCCTCCGGGGGGCTGCTGGCGGCCTATTACGCCGGCCTGCACCGCGCAAACGCCCAGCTGGAGGCCCTGGCCAGGCGGGTGGAGCCGGAGCGGCAGGCGCTTCAGCCACAGCACGGCGCCGCCCCGGCCCCCTCCGGGAGCCCTCCTCCCTCGGACACGCCGGAGGCGGAGCCGGAGCGGCTCGCCCTCTACCGGCCGCTGGCGGAGGAGAACCCCGATCTGGTTGGCTGGATAGCAATCGCCGGCACGGCGGTCAACTACCCGGTGATGCAGCGCCCGGGCGACGGGCGCTACTACCTCACCCACGGCTTCGACGGCGGCCTGGCGGTGGGCGGCCTCCCCTTTCTGGACGAGGGCTGCGGCCTGGACGATCCCGCGCTGCTGGTCTACGGCCACTACATGAAAAACGGGGCCATCTTCACCCCCCTGCTCTCCTACCGGGAGCGGGACTTCTGGGCCGAACACCCCACCGTGCGGCTGGATACCCTGGCGCAGGAGCGCACCTACTCCGTCCTGGCCGCCTTCCCCGCCAGAGTGCTGCGCCGGGACGAGGCAGGATTCCGCTACTACGTCCTGCCCGACAACGGGGAGAGCTTCGCCGCCTATCTGGAGGAGATCCGCGCCGCCTCGGTCTACGACACCGGGGTACAGGCCCAGTGGGGGGATCAGCTCCTGGTGCTCTCTACCTGCTCCTACCACACGGAGAACGGGCGCTTTGTGGTGGTGGCCCGGCGGGATTCATAGGAAAAAAGGCCGGGCCTCCCCAATTTGGGGAGGCCCGGCCCTCTTTTATCCGGTCTCAGCCGCCGGGCGGCGCGGGGATCAGCCGCTTGTCCTCCATACCGCCCTCCAGACGGAGCGGTCCGTCCGAAAAGCGCCCCGCCTGCTCCATAAAAAAGGGGGAGAGGTAGCCCTCGATAATCCCCACGTGGGAGCGCGCCGAGAAGGCGCCCCGCCCTGCCGTGCGGTCGATGATGGGCTGGATGATCCGGGGCGAAATATAGGCCAGCCGCAGCCCGTATTCCAGCGCCAGCGCGGCGATCTGCTTGGCGACGACCAGAACCCGGAAGGTGTCGTCCATGGGGCGGAAGCCCACAAAGCCCCCGAAGCGCCCGGCGATCTCCCGCAGGCAGCCGTTGGCAGCCAGCTGCCGCCGCCCACGCTCGTCCGCGGCGAAAATACGCTCCGCCAGGGCCGCGGCGTCGGCCCCGCCGGGCGCGCCGCCTGGCTCCTCCCCCGGCGCGAAGCCGATGGCGGAGCGGGGCTGTCCCAGGTCCGCGTTGGTGGTGAAGAGGAAAATACAGTGGTGGAACTCCAGCTCCCGCCTGTGCCCGCTCAGCTCCCGGCGCGCGGCGCAGCGGCCCTCGTCCAGGATGGCCATAAAGACCTTGATCACCTCGGGGTGGGCCTTTTCCAGTTCGTCGAAGAGGAACACCGTCCTGGGGTGGTCGGCCGCGCTCTCCAGGATCGGGCTGTCGTCGTAGCCCACGTAGCCCGGCGGCGCGCCGGTAAGGCGGTAGGCCGAGTGGGCCTCGGTAAAGCCGTTGAGGTCGGTCCACACCGTCCGGTAGGGATCGTCCCCGCAGTGGCGGTTGAGCACCTGCGCCACGTGCTTGCACAGCTCGGACTTGCCCACCCCCGTGGGGCCGTGGAGGATCAGGGAGAGGGGACGGGCCGGGCTGCGCTTGCTAACGTGGGTAAAGAGCTTGAAGGCCACCGTCTCCACCGCCTCCCGCTGCCCCAGCACGTACTCCTCCAGCTCCCGGGCCAGGACCCGGTAGTCCGGGATGGCCGGCGCCTCCCGCTGCGGCAGGCGCACCTGCGCCGGGTCCGTCAGCGTGCGGGCGGGTACCGGGGCGGGCGACGGGGCCGGTGTTGGAGCCGGGGCCGCCGCCGCGGGGGCGGCCCCCATGCTCTTCAGGCAGTGCTGCAGCTCCTCAAAGCTGCCGAAGGCCTGGCGCCCGCTGCGGAACAGGGCCCGGGCCGCCGGATTGCCCCCGCAGTAGGTGACGGGGGTGCGCACGAACATAATATAGCCCCCCGGGTCCTTCCAGAAGCCCACACCGGCGCTGGGGGGGCTGCATCCGGGCAGCAGGGCGCAGTTTTCAAACTCATAGGTGCTGTTCTGCCGGGCGCTGCGCTCGATCTGCGCCCGCAGGTATTGGAAATCCTGTTCCCCGCCCCTGGAAAAGGCGAGCAGCGAATGGTTCTGCATGGTTTTCTCACTCCCCAATCCTTGTGTCGGCAAACCTGCCCGCCAGCGCGGAGAGGTCCTCCGCGCCGCCGCACAGCGGACAGGCCTCCTCCCCGTACCGCGGGCTGTTGGGGTGCTGGGGGATCCACAGCGCCTCGTCGAAGCAGGACAGCTCCCCCGCCCCGCAGCGGTCCAGGATGGGCATGTCCAGCAGCGCCCCGGCCTCCGGATACATGCGGATCAGCACAAAATTCCGGTCCCTGACCTGCTCCAGCAGCCTGGCGTAGGGGCCGTCCCCGCTGCCGTAGAGGAGCAGCATCAGCGCGATCTGCCCCTTGAGGGCGTTCAGCCGCTGGGTGGCGAAAATGGAGGCGCCCTCCGAGGTCACGTCGTTTTCAAAGCCCCGGCGGTAGGCCCGGTAGCGGCTCTCCAGCGCGCAGCGGGGGCAGCCCCCGGTGGTCACCCCGGGGTAGCTGAAATAGACTTCGCCCGCCAGCCCGCCCCGGTAGAGCTGCGCGGCCAGATAGGGCGTGCCCAGCTTCAGGGCCAGCCGGGCCGACCGGGCCTGGGCGGGGAAGGCGTCGGTGCACCCGGCCAATAAAATGTCCTCCGGCCGCTCCAGCGCCGCCCGGCCCAGCAAAGTCTCCAGAAAGCCGTCCTCCATGCCGTCGTCCAGGAAGCGCCGCACCGCGGCGACCCGGGTTCCGGGCCGGATCCGGCGGATGCTGCGGCGGATGCAGTCCACCTTATAGCGCCCCGCCTCCCGGGCGCAGACCCCCTGGGTCGCCACGTTGGCGGCCTCCACCCGGTCCCCGTCGATGAGGATAAAGCGCCCCACCCCGGCCCGCGCCAAATCCTCCAGCCAGCTCCGGGCGCCCCCCGTGCCGATGCACACCACCGTTTTCGCCGCCAGGAGCGCGGCCTCGCCGTTCACGCCCCCTCCCCCCGCGGCCCGGCGCCCAGCGCCAGCAGCGCCGCGCCCGCCGCCGCAGGCGGCAGCAGCCAGAGCGGCAGGCGGGACAGGGCCAGCGCGCCCACGCACAGCCCGGCCGTGGCCGCCAGCTGCCCCAGCGGCGTGCGCCGCCGCCGCACAGCCAGCACCGCCGCCGCCACGTAGGCGAGAAATCCCGCCTGGATCAAAAGCGCCTCCATCCATCCGCCCTCCTCAAAACGGCTCCCCCGTGTCGATGTAGCGCTGGGTCATATCGGCCCAGAGCCCCGCCACCCGCTCCGCCTCCCGGCAGCCGGGGACGGGCCTGTCCCAGCAGACGTAGGCCCCCCGCCCGCCCTGCATGCGGTGGGTGGTGTGAAAATCGTCGGGGCGCCCCCCGTAGTCCGGGGCCTCCAAAATGTACGCGCGGTAACCGGCCTCCTCCCGGACAATTCGGAACCGGTAGCGCGCCGCGCCCCCCGCCGGGGTGCAGGCGAAAATATAGGCCGCGCCCTCCCCGTCCGGCCCACGCAGCAGATCCGCCGCCAGGCCCAGCACAAAGGAGGCCGCGATGACCAGCACCCCCGCCCCGGCCAGGGCGTCGCTAATCCCTCCCATGCCGGGTCAATGGAAGGTGCCAGCGGGGATCTGCCCCTGGCCGCCGCCGCACAGGGCGGTTGCTCCATGCCTCATCCTTGTCCCTCCTTCCATTTTATCTGCCTCTTATTATTTGTCCTTTTGATCCATTTTAAACCAGTTGAATCAAACAGGACGGCGCATGGCCGAAGCCATGCGCCGTCCTGTTTTTATAGACAACTGGCGGGAGAAGATCACCAGAGCCTAACGGATGTGTCTGCCGTGGTAGCGGCCCCTCAGGAGCGCCGTACCGGCGGCGATGCTGCCCATCGCGGACAGGCCGCAGATAACCCAGAGCAGCAGAACCGGGAACTCCACCCCGGTCTTGGGCACGTCGTCCAGGATCAGATCCCCCAGGGGCACCCGCGCGTCCTCGACGTAGGTCAACTCGCCCGCGCCGCTGCTGTCCGGGGCCTTGACGTAGCCGCGGGGCACGTCATCGTCGTCGATGATGATGATCGTGTCGGGGCTGTCTGGGGTATTGGGATCGGGCAGGGTCTGGTCGGGGCGGTAGACGGGGATCGCGGGGGAGGGCGAGGGGGAGGGGGTCGGGCGGGGCTTATGGCCGTGGCTGCCCGAGTCGTCGGAGTCGTCCGGCCTGGAGGTGGGCTCCGGGGAGGGCGAGGGGGACGGAGACGGAGACGGCGAGGGCGAGGGCTGCACGGCGCCGGTATAGGTGTTGGTAAAGGGTACCACCGCCTCTCCCCCCGCGGGGATAAAGCCCTGGGCGTCGCCCGACGTGGAGGTGTAAAGCTCCGTAGCCGCCTCGGTGACGGTATAGCCCAGCCCGGCCTGCAGGCCGCTGGCGGTGGCGCTCTCGCCGTCCTTCAGTCGGAAGGTGGCCACGCCGTCCTGGAACGTGAGGTCCCCATAGGTCCCGGTGAGGCCCTGATCCAGCTTCACCGTAAACTCGAACTCCGTCACAGTGCCCAGGTGGTTTTCGTCCACCACCTTTTTGGATACGGTGAGCGAGCCGGTTTCGACAGCCGGGCCGGCGTAGGTGTTGGTGTAAGTTACCGTCGTACCGTTATCCCCGGAGATGACGCCCTCGGCGTTATCCGGGGCCTGGACGGTATAAGTATGATCTGTGAGGGGCTCCTCCGTCACGGTATAGCCCGTTCCGGCGGGCAGGCCCAGAGCCGTTTTCTGCTCCCCGTCCCGCAGGGTGAACGTGGCCGTACCGCCGTGGAAATCCAACTCCCCGTAGGTCCCAGAGATGGGCTTGTCCAGCGTGACGGTGAAGGGGAAGTCCACCCCGGCGGGGCCGCCGCCCACAACCCTCTTTTCCACGCTCAGCGTCCCGGGCTCCTCCAGCGTGAGGTTGAAGGTGCCGTTGAAGACGGTCGTCCTGAGGCTGTAGCCCACCATGCGCTGGTATTCCTTCTGACCGGCGGGGTGCTGCCCGGGGATGGGGGAGAACAGGCTCAGATTCGCGGCCTCCTGGTAGCCGGCCACCGAGTAGTCCACCGTATACGGGAAGGCGCCCGCATGGGCCCCGGCGTAAGCCGCGCTGGCGGTGGCGCGGACGGTGTACACATCCCCCGCCCCACGCTCCACCGACACGCTCAGGCCCTCGGGCAGCTGGGCGCTGATCACAGGCGTGTGGGATGCCTCGTGGGTACAGCGGTAGTCGGCGGCGCCGGCGTAGCTGCCGTCGGCTTGGCGCTCCAACCGGATGTCCGGGATATACGTGGGGACAGGGTCCCGGTACCCGTTTTCGATGTAGTCTATCACCATGGGGATGTACGCCTCGGGGATTATTTCATGGAGCTGGCTCTCATAGCCGCAGGCCGACGTGTCTGTATGATGCCCTTCTGCGTCGGTAAAGCGCCATACCACCGCCTGTGTGTAATATCCGTTCGACTTATTACTATGATCGAGCAGCCCGGCGTTATCGATTGGGTAGAGGATACTCAGCGCGCGCTCAATCTTCGCGATTGTCTCAGGGCTGAGCTCCCAGCCCTCCAGTGAACTGGGCTGGTACTTGATGCCGACCCCCGGCGCGGGCTTGTTGTAGTCCGCGCAGTAGGTGTAGTAGCGCTCACCCGTCTGTGTATTTTTTATCCAGGCGCCGCCGGTGTATTGAGCGGTCTCCGTCACCCAGCCCGGTTCCGCATCCTCTTTCCCCTGTCCACCGGCGGCCGTGGCGCCCGCGGCCAGCAGCCCGGAGAGCAGCGCGGCGGCCAGCAGGCAGCTCAGCAGCCGCGACAGGCCGTTTGTTTTCTTCATACTCCTTCATCCTTCCGTACCGCTCAAGGGGGCGGTGTTAAAGCATTCCTGTCTACATGCGGCGCGCCGGGCGGGGCGCTAATGCCCCGGCCCGCACCGGGCGCGTATTTCATCGTACTGCGCGTAGAGGCGCTGCACGCCGTTCTCCAGGTGATAGTAGTGGACAAGATAGGGGATCAGCAGCCCCAGCAGCAGGAACAGCAGCAGGCAGAGCCCAGCGTGCTCCAGCGCCAGGGCCCCGGCGGCGCACAGCGCCGCGAGCAGCGCCACAGCCAGCGTCACCGCCAGGTGGACGGCCCGCTCGTGCTGGAAAAAGGAGATCTGCACCAGATGCTCCCGCCGCAGCGGCTCCCAGCCGCCTGTCCCCTCGCCCGCGGCCAGCAGCGCGTCCGTCCGGGCGATATAGGCCCGCAGCCGTTTCCACATGCGCCGCGCCCTACAGGAACACGGTTCGGCTCGCGCCGGAGAAGACGATGGCGTCCCCCTCCGGCCCCAGGTGGGAGACCAGGGAGGGGCCGATTTCAAACACCATCTGGGGCTGGTAGCCAAAGACACGGGCGCACTCGTCCACCAGCCGCCCCGCCCGCTCCCGGGAGGTGGTGCCCACCAGGTAGGGCTGCTGCTTGTCCATGCGCCTGGCGGCGTAGGCGCACATGGCGGGGATCAGGTTCTTGTCGCCCGTCACGCTGGACTCAAGCCGGGAGATACCGTCGATATAGGACATCATGGGCCGCTTGTGGAGCAGATCCCCCACAAAGGCGGAAAAGCCCTTGGTCCGCCCGGACATCTTTAAATATTTTAGGGTATACGCGCCGAATACGATCTCAATGCGGGAAAAGCAGTCCTCCAGGTAGGCCACCGCGTCCTTCACGGCGGTGCCCTGCTGGAGCATGGCCGCGCACACGCACAGCGGGTAGCCGTAGGCCATGGAGAAGAGCTTGCTGTCGATGATGTACAGGCGCATCCTGCTGCCGTGGCACTGCGCGTAGAAATGGGTCAGGGCGAGGTGCGCGTTGCTGTTGGTCTGGGATACGGAGGAGGCCGTGGTCACCGCGATCACGTCGGAGTAGCCCTCCTCCGAGCACTTTTTGAACGCCCGGAAGTACTCCTCCACGGAGATCGCCTCCGTGCGCGGCGCCGTGCGGGCCTGGCCCAGCATGGTGCAGTACTGGGAGGGCGTAAAATCCACCCGCTCCTGGTAGGTCTTCCCGTCCAGCGTGATGCGGTAGTTGAGGATGAAGATCCCGTACCTCCTCTGCAGCTCCGGCGGCAGGTCGCAGCAGGAGTCCGCCAAAATCGCAACCTTATCCAACCGCACTCACCTTCCTCTCTTGTTTATGCTTTCCTGTGGCCGTTTCCCGGCTCAGGCGTTTCTGGCTTCGCCGTGGCCGTGGATGACCTCAAACATGTGCTTCTCAGGGGGAAATCCCCGCTTTTCGTCCCGCAGGGCCAGTTCGTCCATGGCCGCCCGGGTCTTTTCCAGCTCCTCGTACGCCTGGGAGACGCTCTTGGCGGCCTCCTGCTTGATCTGCGCGTAGCTGGACTCCATCTCCCTGAGCCAGGCATCCAAATCCGCTTTGAGCTTGGACGACTCGCTGGCGGCGGCGGTGACCATCTCCTCGGCCTTCTTGCGCGCCACCTCCTCAATCTGCTCGGCCCGGGCCTGGATGCTGCCGAACTGGGCCATAGATGCCTCGTACTCCTTGTTCCTGCTGTGCAGCTGCTCCATCTCCTCGCTCATGGCGATGAGCTGGCGGTTGCGCTGATCCAGCTGGGACTGGAGGTCCAGCAGCAGCGCGGCGGAGACGGAGGCCCCCGGCCCGGCCTCGCCCGCGGCCTTTACCTGCTCCCGGAGCGCCTGGTTTTCCATCTGAAGCTCGGAAACGGTCTTTTGCAGCCGCTCAATCTCCCCGCGCAGCATCAGGATTACATTCTGATCCTCCGCCGAGGCGGCACCTCTGCGCTCCGCCTCCTCCAGCCGGGCGCGCAGCTGCTCCAGCTCGCCGTTCATCTCCCCGATCATCCGGCCGTAGCCCTGCTCCTGCTCCGCCAGGCGCGCGCTGAGCTGCCTGAGCTCCCCACGGGCGTTCTCCAGCTCGGCGTCCTTGGAGGACAGCTCATTCTTCAACAGCTCCAGGTTCCCCTGTAGATCCTGAACCGCCGTATTCAGCCGCTGCACCTCGCCGCTCTCCTGACCCTGCCCCGCCAGGACGGCCTGGAGCTTCTGCTCCACCTCGCTGCGGGAGGCCTGGGTGGCGGCCAAAATACGCTCCAGCGTGCCCAGCTTGGTGCGGTACTCCTGCTCCATGCCCTCGATATAGGCGATGACGTCCTTTTTCACGAAGCCGCCCACCGAGGCCGTCTTGAGCTTACTTTCGATGTTGTTCATACTTCTTACCCACTTTCTACATGCTACCTGTTTCAGACGTTCCTACCCCTGCGCACAAAATCTCCCGTTCCCCGCGCTCCGCGGCCAGCCCCATCGCCTGCCGCATGGCCAGGATCAGCTCCACCCCGGAGCGGAACGTGAGGGCCTGCGCCCCCTTTGCCCCGTAATAGGTCGCGGTGCCCTGCCAGGACGCGTTGGCGCGGTAGAGCACTTTAATCTGGAACGCGCCGCAGTCCCCGCCGTACTTCCGCTGAAACGCGAAGGTGTGCGACTCGCTCAGGCTTCTTCGCAGACACAACTCCCGCTCCTCCGAGGGCCCCTGCTCCTCCCCGAAGGCCCGCCTGCGCACGCCCGCCATGGGGAACGCCGCCTCGTCCATGGCAGCCTGCGCGATCTGCATGAACTGATCCAGCCCGCAAAATTGCACCGGCGCCTCCTGATAACGGTTTTGAACCGTTCCCTTCGGCACGCCGTTGGCGGTGTCGTCGATGCAGACCCAGAACCAGCCCCCGTAATCTCCCGGATTCACCTTACTCATCGCGTTTTCCTCTCCTCTGTGCCCGTGCCGCCCGTCAGGACTTCTCCAGCACGGAGCGGACCTCAAACTGATGGGCCTGTGCCGTGCCGTTGGGGAACACAATCTCTATCTCCACATCAAAGGTCTTGCCGGCCTCGTCGTACTCCAGCTTGTTCAGCCGTGCGCCCAGGTTGGAGTACGCGCCGCTGCCGAGGAAATCGTATCCGCCGCCGTTGACCATGATGTGGATGCGCTCCTCCCCGCCGCCGTCGTTTTCCACCGTGTAGAGGAAGGCGCCCAAGCCGTACTCCGCGCTCGTGTAGGTAAAGGATGCCTTCCCCGTCACCACCTGCCCCGCCTCCAGCGGCGGGACGGGTTCGCCGCCAGCGGGAATCACGGTCACGTCGGAGGCGTTGCGCAGCTCCCCGCTGATCCCCTTAACCAGGGTGTCCAGCAGCAGCTGGGATTCCGACAGGGCCAGGCTCTTTTCCAGCACCGGCCCGGTGGCGGACACCCCCGTGCTGATTCCGGCGGCCAGGATGCCGGTCAGCGCCAGGGAGACCAGCACCTCGGTCAGCGTCAGCCCCCGCCGGGAGCGGAGCTTTTGTCTCCAGCCCATCACGGCCCACCTCCCGCCGCAGGCGCCGGCTCGTAGCAGATAAGGCCCGTCCCGTCGTCCTTCCCGGTGTTGAGGACGATTTCCACCGCGCTCATGGAGCCGGTGTAGTCCGCGGGCCCGGTGACCCGCACCTTCAGCCTGACCGGCGCGGCCGCGCTGTAGGCGCCCGTCTCCGCCGCCGTCAACTCCTCGAAAAACGCCTCCCGCTGCTTGATGGCCGCTGCGTTGATCCGGGCGGCCGCGCCCACCGCCGAGGCGAAGAGGCCGGCGCTGAGGGCGACGATGAGGAACGCGAACAGCACCTCCAGCAGGGTGGTGCCCTTCCTGCTCCCGCACAGCTTTTTTACACGCAGCATGTTTGCCCCCTAACCCTTGACCTCCCAGTCCTGCCAGGAAATTTTCAATGTGTACACCGTCGCCGTAACTCTTTTATACGCCCCCTTGTCGCCCACGGGGGTCGTAATGGGGGGCTTCGATTCACTCCCCGGCTCCAGCTTGGCCCCCGAGTAGAGCGTGACCACGTGGCTGCCCGACGCGGTCCGTGCGGTGATGGTCGCCTCGTAGAGGTTGTTGTCGGTGCCGACGCCGCCCTGGTCAATCTCCAGGGTCAGCAGCACCGTGGGCACCTGGGGACTGCCCTCCACCTCCAGCTCCAGCTCGTACCTGGTGTCCTTCAGCGCCACGGCGGGGTCCGTCGAGGGTCCGGGCGTGCCGCCCGATCCCCCCAGCACCATGCTCAGCACGGGCTGTCCCGCGCCGTTGTCCAGCTTGGTGTTGTGGAGGTAGAGGTTGCGGATGTCATCGCCGAACAGGGCCTCCATGGGACTGTTCGGCGCAAAATCGCTGGCGAACGAGCTTTTCAGCGCCCCCCACTGCGTACTGTCGTGGGAGGGGATCGGCGTCCCGTCCGGCGCAATTCCACCCGGTGTGTGATTTTCAATCTTTTCCTCCGTATAGCCCACTGTGACGGTTGACTCCCGCATCAGCTCGGCGAAGGAGTTGGCCGCGGCCTTGACGGCCAGATAGGCCTGCTCCTCCTCCCGCATTTTTGCCGCCTTGCCCGCGTTGGCGGAGGCCGCGGTCACCACCATGACCCCCACGCAGGCGCACAGCAGGAAGAACATCAGCGCCAGCACCAGCGCGGCCCCGGACTTATCGCTCAGCTTCCGGCCCATGGGCCGCGCCTCCTTCCGCCGGTCAGGCCGGCCAGTCTCCCCGGTGTTCTCCAAACTGCCTGATCGCGGGGTAGGGGTAGCGGTTCCCCAGCGCGCTGTCATAGGGGTAGGCAAACGCCCCGCCGATGCTCCAGTAGCTCGTGTCCTGGAACAGGCTCGCCCCGCCGGCGTCCAGCCCGCTGGCGAGCTGTTCCTTGGTAATCGCGGTGCTGTAGATGTTGGTGGACGCACTCGCGCCCGAGACCTCCGGAACGTAGTAGAGCTTCTCCGCGCCGGTGAGCGGGGACGTTTCGCTGGGAACAAGAATTACGTATTTATTCCCGGCGTTGACGCGCTCCAGGTTCACCAGGACGTAGCAGTCGTAAAACCGCTCCCCGCCGCTGTTGACCGCGTGGGTGCCTATCATACCGCACGCCAGTCTTGCGGAGCCAGTAATCGCCCCTATTGCGTAGCAGTTGTATATCGTTGTGCCCGATATATTGTTCCCCATCAGCATGCCGACGTTGCCGCCGCTCACGTTCAGGTTGTTTACGTTGGCATAGCAGCCGGCAATCAGCGCCTGGCTGCCGCTCAGGCCCCAGGACTGCCCAATCAGCCCCCCCGCAAACTGTATTCCGCCGCCTCCGCTGACGGTGATTTCCGGAAGCGCCACGCTGCAATAGGTAACCGCGCAATCAAACGCGTATCCAATCAGGCCTCCGGTCGTGGAGCCCACGGAGGAGGTGATGCTGCCCGCCGCCCCGTAGACGTGGCAGCCGCTGATTTGGCTGCCGTATGTGATATTCGCCAAGCCCCCGCAGGAATAACCGGAATCGACGCGGATGGCGGGCGATTCCAGTCTGACGTTTTGAATCAGGAAACCCGCCGGCTCCCCTGGCACCCCAAAGGTGTCGAACAGCGGCTTGGTCAGGCCGATGATCTTGTTCCGCCCGCCGTCGTAAGCGGCCAGGCGCTCGTTGGTCACCGGCGCGTGCTCGCGCCCCGGATAGGCCGCGGCCCAAGCCCCGCCCGCGCTGAAATCGAGGTCCGCCGTCTGGGCCGCAATAAAGCGGTCTCCGACGCCGTCCAGCACCGCCGAGGGGTCGTCAATCAGCGCCAGGTTCTCCAGGTGGCGTCCGGCCGCCACGTTGACCGCCAGTTGAGGGTCGCCGCTCCCCGTGCTCTGGCTGATGGCGCTGGCGAACAGGCTGTTTGTGGTGGCGGTGGTGAGATCCGAGGGGAGCAGCGTCATATTCCCCACAGCCCCCGCGGGGCAGATCAGCTTGGCCGACACCTTGATATTCGCCCCGGGGGTAATCGCCGCCGCACTCGAGCCGTCGTCCACCACCTGGCGGAAGGGCCGGTCCAGGCTGTCCAGGATTTTCGTGTAAACTCCGTTGATCGGATCCGTGCCGTCAAAGCCGCCGCCCGAGCCGCAGTCCAGCGTCCACGCGACTTTTTGGGATTCATCCGCCGCGTTTTCCACCGACAGCTCAATCTGCAAATCTCCTGCGGCCACTCCCGCGGGCAGCGCGGGCAGCGTCAGACGGACCAGCAGCTGTTCCCCGTTGACCAGATCCACGCTCAGCCGCCCCAGGCGCTCCACGCTGGCGGCGAACGCCCCGTCGCCGTTATAGAAGCCGATCCGCTCGTCCCTGCGCTGCCGCGCGTCGCCGCGCAGCGCGGTCAGCCGGGCGTCCGTAACGCCGCCGCCCCGCCCTATCGCCCGCTGCGCGTAGTAGACCTCCTGCACCAGGCCGTGGGAGTCGTCAAACACGATCACGTAATACCCGTCGTTTAAAACCTCCGGGCTGATGGAGGCGGCGGGCATGATGTACGCCATCACGTCCCCGCCGGGGTTCTCCTTGGCCGAAAAGGCCAGCGTTTCGGTACCGATGCTCGCCGTCCCCAGGCTGCCGGAGCCGGTGACGTTCAGCGCCAGCGTCCCCGCGCTGCGCATGGCGATCAGCCGGTTCTGCGCCACCAGGTAGATCTGCTTGGCCGTGTTGTTCAGCTGGGCCATCTCCATATTGACGCGCAGCTCGTTCAGGGCGGGGATGCCCAGGGCCGCTGCGATGGCGACGATAAGCACCACGATCACGACCTCGATCAGCGTAAACCCCTGCCGCCCTCTGCGGCGGCGCGGCGGTGCGTTCATCTGTTCTGCCTCCAATCTGCGGCCCTACACCTGGACGTTCTCAAAGAAGGTGATGAGCACGCTGCCCCGGACGGGGTCCCGGTTGATGTCGCCCTCCTTCTCCCCCATGACGCCCCCGCCCGCCTGCTCGCTGCTGTAGCTGACCATGCTGATCTGGCAGCGGTAGGGCACGTTGTGCAGGTTGGTGACGATGTCCCTGGCCTGCCGGTAGGTGGAGCAGAGGAAGTTGATGGTGATCTGCCGGCGGATGATGCTGCCGCCCTCGGCCGAGCTGGTGTCGAACGAGATGTCGAACTGCTGGCTGGGCGACATGATGTTGTTCAGCGCCGCCATGACCGGCTTGAGGTTGTCGTACTCCGCCACCGGCATGTTGCTCTCCCGCAGCCCGGGCAGCTCGTTGTTCATTTTCGCCAGCAGCTGCAGCTTGGTGTTCAGGGTGTCCACCTCCAGCTGCACCTGCTCCTGCTGGGCGCGCAGGCTCTCGATCTGGTCCGTGGTGGGCCGGAACACCAGGAAGTAGTACACGGCCCCCACCGCCAGCAGCGCCACCACCAGCAGCAGCGCCTTGTCGCGGTTGGAAATGCCCTTTTTCATCTGCTCCATCAGCCCGCCGCCTCCTCACCGCCCTGGGCCTCCGGCACGGGCGCCGGGGGTGGGGTGTAATCCGGGTCCTTCAGGGTAATCGACATGGTCACGTTGGTGTTCACCGCCGCCCCCGCGCCGGGCTGCGCCTGGACGGGCGCCTGGACGCCCTCGGGCTGCTCCGGGACGTAGCCGCCGGGGCTCACCACGCCGTACTGGTCGTCCAGGGACGCGGCGGTGTAGACCGAGACCTTCTCCACGATGTCCATGGCCTCCAGGTTGCTGACGATGAGGGCCGTGGCGTCCAGCGTCACGCCCGACATGGTCACGGAGAGCACGTTTTGGTTCATGGTGACGTTCTGGACGCGGGCCCTGGGCATCAGCTCGCTCTCGGACAGCGCCAGCACCTCCAGCACGTCCACCTGGGCCTGCTCCTCCTCGGTCATCCAGCTCTTCCCATAGAGGTTGTACTCCTGCTGCACCGCGGGGAACCCGGCGGTGGCCTGGGTGAGGCGCGCCGCCTCGGCCTGGAGGGCGCGCAGCACGGCCTCCTCCTGGTTCGCCCGCCCCATAAACTGGTAGACGCCGAAGTAGCCGAAGGCGGCGATGCACACCAGGACCAGCAGGAAAACCGGGATCGCCCTGGAGGGGCTGGCCATGGTCTTCCTCTGGACTGCCACGTTCAGCCGGGTCTTGCTCAGATCCAGGCCGCCCCGCATCCCCTTGGCCCTGGCGCCCCGGGCAATCCTGAGCTTCGCCCGGGGGCGGCGCGCCTTGACGGCGCGCCCGTACACGGGCCGGTCCACGCGCTGCTCCGCCCGCCCGGGGGCGCTTTTCTGCGCTTCCGGCTCCGGCGGCTCCACGGTGGGCGGGGCGGCGCTCTCCTGCGCCTGGGGGCGCTCCGGCTCCCGCGCGCCCTGATCCTCCCGGATGGTGGCCCGCACACGGGCCGCCTCCGCCTGGATGGGGTCCCATTGGGCCTCCTCGGCCTGGGGTTCGGCGGCTGTCTCCCAGCTGTGCACGGAGGAGATGATCTCCACCATCTCCTCCTCGGCCGCCCGCTCCTGCGCCGCGTCGGGCCCCGCGCCCGTCCTGCGGCTGGCGTCGGACATGATGGCGGCCACCACGTTTTCAATCGAGGTGTTGAACTGCCCGCCCGCCTGGGGCGCGCCCGGCCCCGGCGGGGACTGGATGCCGTACTGCGTGCGCCCGATGTCGGCGAACACGGTGGCCATGGCGGCCGCGACGGCGGCGGCGGTGGTTGGGTCGAAGCCCTGGGCCGGCGGCGTCCAGCCCGGGGCCTGTCCGGCCTGCCCGCCCGGGGCGCTCCAGGCCGCCCCGTCCGCCTGCGGCCGGGGCTCCTCCCGCTCCGGCCCGACCTCCCGGTCGGGCGGGGTCCAGCTCCCCGCCGGGGGCGTCTGTTCCGGATCCGGGGTGGGGGGCGGCGTGGGTGCGGGCCGCTCCGCGACGGGCGGGGTCCAGACGGCGGAGGGCTCCGCGCGGGGCCGCTCCTCCGCCGCAGGGGCGGGCTGCGCGTCCTCCTGCGCGGCCTGCTCCTCCTGGCTGGCGCGGTTGAAGATCTCCACCACGGTGGCCAGGGCGTCCTCCAGCTCCGCGTCGGTGACCCTGGCCGCCGGCTCCCCGGCCTGCTCCTCCCCCGGCCCCGGCGGCGGCGTCCAGCTTCCCACGGCGGGCTCCTCCCGCACGGGGGGCGGCGTCCAGCCGGAACCGGGCGCCGTCACGGACACGCCGGAGAGCGGATCCACGTAGGGGGGGCGGTAGCCGCCGTCCTGCTCCTCATTCCACATCACTTTACCCCCTCCCTACAATGTAATGCCGATGGCCGTGGTGCAGATGTCCGCCCCCCCGGCCTCTCCCTTGATGGGCGGCAGAAGCTGAAATACGTCGTGCATCTGCTGGTCCACCGTGTCCCGCACGGTGTCGATCAGCGGTGTCATGCGGGCGCCGCCGCCGAAGTAGTAGATATGCCGGATGGCCTTCTCCGGGTTGCTGGAGTTGTAGTAGCTGACGGCCTTGCGGATCTCCAGCGCGATGCTGGCGTAGGCGGAGGAGGCCTCCTTCAGGTGCCGCGTGGCCTCCTGGCTACTCTCCTTGTAGACGCGGGCCTCCTCCAGGGAGATGGACAGATCCCGGGCAATGGCGGCGTCCACCAGGGCCGCGCCGCTCTCGATGACGCGGCTGGCCTCGTAGAGGGGGCCGGTGTACATATGCAGGCGGGTGGCATCGTGGCCGATGTCCAGCAGGCAGTAGCCCTCGCCCTCCTGCGCCTGGGGATTGTGCTCCTCGTAGTAGCGGATCAGGTTGGAGTAGGCGCTCTCCAGCGGGGCGGCCACCCGCATTTTCAGGCCCAGCTTTTTGAAAAACCGGCTGTAGTTGTCCACCGCCGCGCGGGAGACGGCCACCGCCATCAGCTCCAGGCCCGTGACCTCCCCCGCCTCGTTTTTCTTAACGCCGCCCAGGGCGTAGTCGTAGTAGTACTTTGCCTTTTTCTCCGTCATGAGATCCTGGAACTCAAAGGGCAGGTTGTTGCGGATCTGCCGCGCGTCCATGACGGGGGTGGACATGCGGCGGAACACGGCGCTGCGCGCGGG
Organism: Oscillospiraceae bacterium; assembly: GCA_022846095.1. NCBI lineage: Bacteria > Bacillati > Bacillota > Clostridia > Eubacteriales > Oscillospiraceae > Oscillospiraceae bacterium. The sequence goes on from AP025583.1 coordinate 3,682,111, forward strand.
CAGGACGAAGGCGCACTCTTTGGCCCGGACGCGGTTCTTTTTCAGCAGCTCCCGCAGAAAGATGCCCAGGGGCCCGGGAGAGGTGATCTCCCCGTCCTTCACCAGCCCCTCGGGGATGGGCTCCACCAGCAGCCGGGCTACGCCCTTCTTGTCGGTGACGGCGAGCTTGAGGTACGCCCCGCCGAAATCAAAGCCGATGCAGGGTTTTTTCGAGTTGGCGGCCATGACGCGGTCTCCTTTCACTCCGGCGCGAGCCGGGAAATCTGGCGGCTAGAACAGCGCGGCGTACCAGGTGAGCAGCCGCGTCCCCCACAGCCCCGCCAGCAGGGCCGCCAGGCAGATGGCTGGCCCGAAGGGCACGGCGTGGAATTTTCCCCCCGCCGCCCGCGCGTCCCCGCGCGGAACCAGGCCCAGCAGCAGCCCCAGCGCGCAGGCCAGGATCAGGGTCAGCAGGCTCCGCCCCGGCCCCAGGTGCAGGCCCAGCATGGCGAAGAGCTTGATGTCCCCGCCCCCCATGGTCTCCACCCCCAGCAGCTTGTCCGCCGCCAGGGTGAACAGCAGCAGGGGGCCCGCCACGGAGATCCCCCCCAGCAGCCCGGCGCGCAGGCCCGCCAGCCCGCCGGAGAGGGGCAGCAGCGCCAGAAACCACACCGCCCCGGCCCCGATCAGGCCGTCGGAGAGCTCCCAGCTCTCCCAATCCTGCAGGGCCAGGGTCAGAAGCAGCGCCGCCAGCACGGCCCAGCGCAGCAGCTCCGCCCACTCCAATATGGGGTCGAAGCGCAGCGCCAGCAGCAGGCAGGCCGCCATGGATACAAGCTCGGCGGCGGGATAGCGCCGGGAGATCCGCCCTCCGCAGTAGCGGCATCTGCCCCGCAGCAGCAGGAAGCTGAGCAGGGGGACCAGATCCCGGGCGGCGAGGGTGTGCCCGCATTGGGGGCAGCGGGAGCGCCCCTTCGCCACCGATTCGCCCCGGCAGAGCCGGAACGCCCAGTTGTTGCAGAAGGAGCCCAGCGCCAGGCCCAAAACGGCGGCCAGGAGATAATACACGCCGGGCGCGGCGGGCAGTCCGTGCATGGGCCGGGCCTCCTTGTCAAGATTTTGCGCCGGGGCGCCGGCTACGCCACCCAGGCTGCGGAGACGATAACGCCGCCCCCGGCAACCTCCACCTCAATATGCTGTCCGCTGTGGCTCGCGGCCTGGGGCGCCACGTGGGCAGGGCTTCCCCCCGCCGCATCGGCCGTGCGGATGATTTGGGCGTTGCTTCCGGCATCCAGGAGGTAATAGGTCAGGTTCCGCCCGTCAAACGCGGGATTCGTCGCCCACTCGACCAGGTAGTCGGTGACCGCCATGGACTTCGCCGTGCGTAGGTTGGCCTCGTCCACGGATTCCCGGCTGCGCTCCATCTGGGCGGCGTAGGCCGGGACAGCCACGGCAGCTAAGATGGCAATGATGGCAACTACAATGAGAAGTTCCACCAGAGTAAAACCGGGAGAATGCCCCTTTTTAGCTTTCATAGCGTATTTCCTCGTTTTATTCCTCCAGCTTTCGCTGGGCGGAGCGGAGAAATATAACTTCTCCGCTCCGCCCAGCGGGACATTGTAAAATCTCCCGCTGGGAATGTGTACGATGCGCACCGCCACAACCCGTAGGACGGACGCCTTTTTCAGTTTCCGTTACGGAGTGACCCACTCAGCCGTGGTAACGGCGCCACCCTCCCCCATTGTAATTTTAATTGTCTGTGTACTATGGGCGGTAGTCTGGCCACGCAGGTCACCTGTAGCCGCCAGAGTGGGGGGTGTCGTAGTGCCGGTCTCGGCTATTACAACGTTGCCCTCTGTCGTCAAGTTAAAGTAATATACGGTTCCCGCCGGACGGCCGTTCAAAAGGGAGTCCGCCGCCGCAAGAGAGGTGGCTGTGCGCAGGTTTGCCTCGTCTACACGCTCCCGCGCCGCATTCATTTGGGACGTGTACGCCGGGATAGCCACGGCAGCCAAAATTGCAATGATGGCCACCACGATCAGCAGCTCCACCAGGGTAAAGCCGGCCTGTTTTTTCAGCTTCTCCTTCAGCGCGGCGTTCCCCTTGGTTTTCAATGTTTGAACCATGGAAAATCATTCCTTTCTTTTCGCCGCGTGAAAGGCGCGGCCTTTGTATCTATTCAAACCGGCGCGGGTTGTCCGCCGGACTGAACCGAACTCACATCATTCCGTCGTACATGGTGAACATGGGCAGGTAGAGGGAGATGAGGATAAAGCCCACCACCGCGCCCATGACCACGGTGATCAGCGGCTCCAGCTTGGACAGGGCCGCCGTGACGGCGGCGTCGGCCTCCTCATCGTAGAACGCGCCGATGGTGGTGAGCGTCTCCTCCAGGGAGCCGGACTCCTCGCCCACCGCCGTCATCTCCAGCAGCAGGGACGGGAGGTAGGGGTTGGCCCGCAGCGCGTCCCCCACCCGGCTGCCCCCTATTACCGCCCGCACGGCGCCCTCGATGGACCGGCCCGTCATCATATTGGTCACCACCTTGGCGGTGATCTCCAGCGCCCGCACCATGGGCAGGCCGGAGGTGAGCAGGGTGGCCATGGTGTTGGCGAACTGGGAGGCGGCGTTCATGGTGTTCACCTTGCCCAGGATGGGCATGCGCATGGCGAAGGCCGACAGATTGCGCTTCCCGTCCGGGCTTCTGGCGTAGGCCCGCGCGGCCACGGCCAGCAGGACGATGACCCCCACCGGGATGAACCACCACTTTTTCATGAAGTTATAAACCACCATCAGCACCGCGGTGGGGCCGGGCAGGTCCCGCCCCTCGAACATGGGCAGAAAGGCGGGCAGGGCAACCTGCACCACGATGGCCACCACCACCACCGCCACGATCATCAGGATAATGGGGTAGGTCATGGCCGACTTCACCTTGGCCTTGAGCTTGTACCCCTTTGCGAAGTAGGTCTCCATCTTTTTAAAGGAGGTCTCCAGGGTACCCGAGGCCTCGCCCGCCCGGACGGTCTCGATAAACGCGATGGGCAGCTTGGGCCCCCGGCTCTGGAGGCTGTCCGCCAGGCCCAGGCCCCCGGCCACGTCCTCCTTCACCCCCAGGAAAATCTCCTTGAGCACCTTGTCGGGGCACTGCTCGGCCACCACCGCCACCGTCCGCGCCAGCGGCAGGCCCGCTTTGAGCAGGATGGCGAACTGGGAGCAGCACAGGGAGAGGGCCTTCTCGCTGATCTTGGGGTCGGTTAACTGGATATTGAGGTTCAGCCCGGCTGCGGTGACCTTCTGCACGCGGGCCCCGGTGGTAGCCTTGACCATGGCGGCCGCCTCGAACTCGTTCTTGGCGTCCACCGCGCCCTTGAGCTGCTGGCCCCCGGCGTCCAGGGCGGTGTATTTATAGGTAGGCATGTGCTCCCCCCTCTACCGGACGATGCTCTTGGACAGCTGCTCCGGGTCCCGCGCCGCCTTGAGGGCGGTCTCCGGGCTGATGATCTTGGCCGCGAGCAGGCGCAGCAGTGTGTTGTCCATGGTGACGCTCCCCTCCTCCGCCGAGGTGGCCAGGGAGTTGGCGATCTGGGGGGTCTTGCCCTCCCGGATCAGGTTGCGGATGGCGTGGTTCACCATCATCACCTCGCAGGCGCAGATGCGCCCCACGCCGCCCGCCACCGGCAGCAGCTGCTGGGACAGCACGGCCAGCAGCGTCTGGGACAGCTGCATCCGGATCTGCTTCTGCATTCCGGTGGGGAAGGCCTCCACGATGCGGTCGATGGAGTCGGGGGCCGACGCGGTGTGCAGCGTGGCAAAGACCAGGTGGCCGGTCTCTGCGGCGGTGAGGGCGATTTCGATGGTCTCCAAATCCCGCATCTCGCCGATGAGAATCACGTCCGGATCCTCGCGCAGGATGGCCCGCAGGCCGTTGGCGTAGCTGGCGGTGTCCCGCCCGATCTCCCGCTGGTTGATGGTGCACTTCTGGGGGCGGTACACGTACTCGATGGGGTCCTCCAGGGTGATGATGTGCTCGTGCCTCGTCTCGTTGATGCGCTGGAGGATGGCCGCCAGCGTGGTGGACTTGCCCGAGCCGGTGACCCCGGTGACCAGCACCACGCCCCGCCGCAGCTCCGGGAAGGTGGAGACCACGGGGGGCAGCCCCAGGCTCTCCAGCGCCGGAATGGCGTCCCGCAGCAGGCGCACGGCGCAGGACACGTGCCCCTGCTGCCAGTAGACGTTGCCCCGGATGCGCACGCCGCCGTAGGTCCGGGCCAGGTCCAGCTCCCCCATCCGCTTGAGCTCCAGCAGCTGCTTCGCCCCGGCCAGCTCCTCCGCGTAGGCCATGCACTCCCCGTCGCTCAGCGGGGGCGCGCCCGGCAGGTCCGCGAGCTTCCCGTCCCGCCTGATGCGGGGCGGCAGGCCGTATACCAGGTGGATGTCGGACGCGCTGGAGACCGTCCCGTCCCCCAGCGCCGCCTGTATGATCTCTGCCAACTGCATCATTTGCTCTTTTCTCCTTATCCCTCTGCCACGGTGGAATAGATGGTCCGCGCGGCCTCCTGCACGGTGGTCACGCCCTCCAGCACCAGCCTGCGGCTGTAGTCCGCCAGGGAGAGGAAGGTGCTGCCCTCCAGCTTAGAGAGGATCTCGTCCCGGTCCGCCCGGGTAGTGATGAGCCTGCGCACGGTGTTGTCGATAAGCAGAATCTCAAATACCGCGGCCCGTCCGCGGTAGCCGGTGGCGAAGCACTCGCTGCACCCCCGGCCCCGGTAGAAGCGCAGCCCGGGCCGGTAGGTAATGCCCGCCAGCGCGCACTCCTCGGCGCTGGGCTCGTAGGCCTCCTTGCACTTGGGGCAGATGCGCTTGACCAGCCGCTGGGCGATGACCCCCTTGAGGGCGGTGGAGATCAGGAAGGGCTCCACGCCCATGTCCATCAGGCGGTCCACCGTGGCGATGGAGTCGTTGGTGTGGATGGTGGAAAGCACCAGGTGTCCCGTGATGGCCGCCCGCATGGCGATGGAGGCCGTCTCGCCGTCCCGTATCTCGCCCACCACGATGATGTCCGGGTCCTGGCGCAGGATGGAGCGCAGGCCCGCGGCGAAGGTCATGCCCGTCTTTTCGTTCACCTGGCACTGGTTGACCCCCTCCGTGTTGAACTCCACGGGGTCCTCCAGAGTGACCAGATTGACCTGCTCGGTGTTGAGGTCCTGGATCATGGTGTACATGGTGGAGGATTTGCCCGACCCGGTGGGGCCGGAGATCAGGATCACGCCGCTGGAGTTGCGCAGCAGCTCCTCATACCGCTCCAGGCTGGTGCCGGTCAGGCCGATGCCCTGCCGCCCCAGGTTGGCCACGCTCTTGTCCAGCAGGCGGATGACCATCTTCTCGCCGTACACCGTGGGCAGGGTCGAGATACGCAGATCCACGTCCCGCTCCCGCACCCGCACGTTGGCCCGGCCGTCCTGGGGGATCCGCCGCTCCGCGATGTCCATGTTGCCCATGACCTTCAGCCGGGAGATCACCGCGTTCATGGCCTGGCCCGGGATGCGGAACAGGATGTGCAGCGAGCCGTCGATGCGCATACGCACCACCATCTCGCTCTCCCGCGGCTCGAAGTGGATGTCGCTGGCCCGCTCGGTGACCGCACGCTCCAGAATGGAGTTGACCAGGCGCACGGTGGGCGCCGCCGCCGGGTCGTCGGTGATGCTGCTGCTGGCGGCCACGGCGTTGTTGGCCGTCCCCGCCGGGATGGCGGTGAGCTCCCGGCTCATCTCCTTCAGGGCCTGGGCCGCGCCCTCGCTGCCGTAGAGCTTGGCGGAGGCCCGCTCCAGGTTGGCCCGGCTGGTGATCATGGGCGTGACCTTCATGCGGGAGTAGCGCTTGGCCTCCTCGATGGCCATGAAGTTCATGGGGTCCAGCATCGCCAGGTACAGGGTGTCCCCGTTGGTCCCCAGGGGCACCACCTGGTGCTTGCGCGCGATGGCGCGGGAGAGATACTTGGCCGCGTCGGGCGCGGGCGGGTAGGCGGACAGGTCCACCACCTGCACCCCCATCTGCGCGCCCAGCGTGCTGAGCATGTCCTCCTCGCTGACGATGCCGTTGTCAATCAGCACCTCGCCCAGGCGCTTCCCGGTCCCCTTCTGGATCGCCAGCGCCCGGTCCAGCGCCTCCTGGGGAATCACCCCGGCGCCCACCAGCATATCTCCCAGCCTTTGGTAGGCCATCTCGTCCCTCACCGCCTTACTCGCAGCCGCTATTGGTATTGCGCTTTTCCTATATAGGAAAAGCGCCCGGCAGGGCCCTGCCGGGCACCGCGTTTGGTAACGCCAATTCGGCATATCAATTCATCTTTTTTATCGTCCTGCATTTTTAAATACTTAAGGGCAGCGCAACAAAAAAGGAAGAATATTTTTATTCTTCCGCACAAAATTACACGTTTTTGATTTATTTTTTACAAAAGCCATTTCTTGTTACGGTGGCCTGTTACAAACGCAGCGCGGGCACCCGCCCTATTGCAGAACGTGGCATAAATGGAACGCCCGGCAAGCGATTGCTTGCCGGGCGTTCCATTTGTTTTTTAGCCCTCCAGGGCAAGTGGCGCGGTATGTGCACGTGCACACTTATTTAAAATTCCACATCTGTCATTTTCAGGATTTCACGCCCGCCGGCATCTTCAAATAATTGTAAATTTCGGCAAGCAGCTTGTGCAAAATCACACAAAAAAGGAAACCGGCCAGTCCGAATCTTAACAATATTGCAGACAAAATTATGAAATGCTATGCAAGTGCACAGTTGTATTGAAACATGGCCCTTGCTATGATAGCAGCACGAAGGATGTGCACACCTTTTAAAAACTCTGTCCCGGCGCGTTGACGCGGAATCAATCTGAGAAGAGGGGGATTGCGTACGGTGGAACAGGAACATGTGATTTTAGTGATCGGGTCCGCGCCCTTTGGGGGAGATCCGATCAATCCCACCTATGAATTGGCCAAGCTTTTAAACGGCTCGGAGTATAAAGGCTATGTTTTCCGCTGTGCCAGCTTTCCAGTCAGCCGGCAGCAGTGCATCCCCGCGGTAGAGAAGGCAATCGAGACGTGGAGCCCGGAGATTGTAATCGGCGTCGGCTTGGCGGACAACCGGACGGGCGTCAGCCTGGAGCGGGTGGCACTCAACGTGGCCGACTTCCCCATTGAGGACAACGACGGGTATCTGGCGCTCAACGAGGCCCTGGATCCGGACGGCCCGGCGGGCCATTTCAGCACCCTGCCCATCCGCGCCTGCGTCAAGGCGCTGCGGGAGGGCGGAATCCCGGCGAACGTCTCCAACACGGCCGGGAACTTCTGCTGCAACATGGTCATGTACGGTGCGCTGAATTACATCAAAACCCACGGGCTGAACGCCCGGGCGGGGTTCGTCCACGTCCCCTACACCCCCGAGATGGCTGTGGGGAAAGGGGGACAGCTCCCCTTTATGTCCTTTGAAATGATGAAACGGGCGGTGGAACTGGTCGCCAGGACGGCGGTGGACTGCCGGGAGGACATCTCAATGATCTGCGGCACATGCAGTTAATCCTTTTGACTTCACAAACATGAGAGAGAAAAGGAGTGCACAACATGGCAAGCGAAACGTTGATGCAGGACCTAAAAGGCCTGCCGAAATCCCGCCTGGTGAATGCAGAGCTTCTCCCCACTGAAAAGAAGGACCGGCACATCTCCCCCCTGGAATTTATGGTGATGTGGATCGGCATGTCCATTCTCCTGGCCGTATTCACCAACGCCGCGAATATGTTCCCCAGCCTGAGCATCAAGTCCATTCTCTTTGCCGTTATGGTGGGCAACCTCATCACCGTGGTCACCCTGGCGCTGACCGGGGACATCGGCATTACGCACGGGCTGTCCTTTCCAGTCTATCTGCGGGCCATCTTCGGATATACGGGCAATTACGTCCCCTCCATCGTGCGCGCCATCCCCGCCTGCTTCTGGTTTGGCTTTCAGACCTTTCTGGGCGCCGAGGCCATCAACCTGATATTGATGAAGCTGACGCCCTGGCCCGGCACCTACCCCTACGTCATCGGCATTATCATCGTGTTCCTGATTGTACAGTGCTTCACCACCGCCAAGGGTATCGACGCCATCAAGAAATTTGAAAATATCGTCACCCCCCTGATGTTCCTGGTGGTCATGTATCTTCTGTACTTCGTGCTGAACCACGCCGGCATGACCCCCGGCGAGATTCTCTCCACCCCTGCGGGCGAGGTGAGCGGCACGCGCTATACCTTCGCTTACGCCGTCACGGCTATGACCGGGTTCTGGGCCACCATGGCGCTGAACATCCCCGACCTGACCCGCTTTGTCAAGTGCAACCCCGAGGAGCCCAATTGGATTAAGCGCAACTGGTGCTCCATCTGGCCCCAGCTCGTCGGCATTATCCCCATGATGACCCTGTTCGCGTTCATCGGCGCCGCCGCCATGCTGACCTCCGGCCAGTGGGACCCCATCCAGTACATCGCGGGCCTGGACGCCCCGGTGTGGCTGCTCGTCATCATCCTGCTGCTGTCCATGTTCGCCCAGTGGAGCACCAATATCGGCGCGAACATCCTGCCCCCCGCCAATATCTTCGCCTCCGTCTTCGCGCCCAAGGTCAACTTCGCCATGGGCTGCGCCATCGCCGGCGTCCTGGCCTTCCTGATGCAGCCCTGGAACCTGATTGACAAGGTGGTCACCGCCAACCTCGTGGTTGGCATCATGCTGGGCGGCGTGGCCGGCATGATGATCGCCGACTACTACTTCCTGCGCAAGCGCAAGCTGAACATCAAAGACTTCTACGTGGAAAACGGCGAGTACAAATATGCAAAGAACTGGAACCCCCTGGCCTTTGTGGCCTATGCCATCGGCACGGTGGCCGGCCTGCTCATCCCCGACTGGGGCTTCCTGGTGGCCCTGTTCTTCGGCGGCCTGTCCTACTACTTGATGATGCGCTTCTACGGCGCGAAAAAGTATAACCAGACCAGCATCCTGGTCAACTTCCAGAAATAGCGCCCCGCCTGTCCCCGTATCCGCGGCACACAGCAATCGAAACGAAAAGGAGAATCACCTATGCGCCCAAACTACACGTCCATCACGGGCATCAAGGATCTGTCCAAGTCCGACATCAATTACATCCTGGATCTGGCCGAAAAGCTGGAACCCATCATCCAGGGCAAGTCCGATATGCGCCCCCTGCGCGACAAAGTGCTGTGCACCTTTTTCTATGAGCCCTCCACCCGCACCCGGCTGTCCTTCGAGTCCGCCATGAACCGTCTGGGCGGCAGCTGCATCGCCATGGCGGACGCCCAGAAGACCTCCTCCGTCTGGAAGGGCGAGACGCTGGAAGACACGATCCGCACCATTGAAAACTACTGCGACGTCATCGCCCTGCGCCACTTTGAGGCCGGCGCCGCCAGCAAGGCGGCCTCCATCTCCAAGGTGCCCGTCATCAACGCGGGCGACGGCCCCAACGAGCACCCCACCCAGACGCTGCTGGATATGCTCACCATCCGCCGTGCGTGCGGCACGCTGGAGGGGCTGAAGGTGGTCCTGTGCGGCGATCTGAAGCACACCCGCTCCACCAACTCCGTCACCCTGGGCCTGTCGAACTACGGCGTCAACTTCACCTTCGTCAGCCCCAAGGGCTTTGAAACCAGCCAGTGGATTCTGGATCTGGTCAAGGAGCGGGGATGCAGCTACACCCAGTCGGAGGATCTCCAGGCCTCCATCCTGGACGCCGACGTGGTGTACATGTGCCGCATCCAGAAGGAGCGCTTTGAGCATCCCGCGGACTTCGACCTCATCGACGGCAAGTACTGCCTCACCCGCGATATGCTGGAAAAGTCCTCCAAAATCGCCACGGTGCTCCACCACCTGCCGCGGGTCAAGGAGCTGGATACCAGCGTGGACAGCTATCCCGGCTGCGCCTACTTCAAGCAGACCTATAACGGCGTGCTGATCCGGGCAGCGCTGATGACCATGCTGCTGGACAAGGTGCCCGTGGAGTACGGGCTGTAGGCAAGATCCGGCGCGAGTACGCAGACAGGCCGGACAGGCGGGTGTTGAGCCTGCCTGTCCGGCCGCTTTATTGAATCGGCGCGGAGGTGGCGGTATGCTGGATACGGTGATTGCGCAATCCATTGTGGACAGAACCATGTCGGTCCTGAACGTCAACGTAAACATTATGGACGTGGAGGGAAAGGTGATTGCCGCGGGCAACAAGGCGCGCATTGGCACCTTCCACTGCGCGGCGGCCGAGGTCATCGCCACCGGCCGGAAAAAATCGGTCACGGCGGCCGAGGCCGCCGCGATGGAGAGCGTGGAGCAGGGCGTTACCCAGCCCATCGTCTACAAGCAGAAGATCATCGGCGCGCTGGGGATGACCGGCGCGCCGGAGACGGTGGGGAAATACGTGGAGCTGGCGGTGCTGTCCGCCCAGCTGATCATCGAGCAGGAGGAGATGAAGAAGCGGGTCTACCAGGAGCAGCGGGCCAGGGAGAGCATCCTGGTGGATCTCTTCACAGGGCGCTGCCTGGAGGACGAGCAGCTGTTCCGCCAGCGCCTGCCCCTGCTGGGCTACCGGCTGGACGCCCCGCAGCTTCTGGTGGCGGCCCACCTCTCCGCGCTGGAGGAGCAGGCCGACCCCCTGCGCTGCCAGCAGCTCAAGGACCGGCTGATCGAGCATATTTCCGACCACCGCATCAAAGGCCGCGCGCTGGCCGCCTGCTTTATGAACCAGCACATGGCCATCCTCTGCCCCCTGCGGGAGGGCGAGGGGAGCCGGGCGGCCAGGGCGGAAATCGCACGGGGGCTCGGGGCGCTGCTGCGGACGGAGAGCCGCGGCGGGGTCCTTCTGGCCCCCGGCGACCTGTGCCCGGACTGGAGGCGGATTCCCGGGGCCTTCTCCCGGGCGGAGGGGGTGCTGGACTTGGCCAGGCGGAACCCGGGCTGCGGCGGGATCGCCTTTTTCGAGGACTATATGACCGAGTATACCCTGCTGCGCATTCCGCCGGAGGCCAGGCAGGCGTTTTACCGCACGGTGCTGGGAAGCCTGCTCGGCGCCAGGGACGAGCAGCGGGCGCTGTCCCTCCAGACCCTGAAAACCTACTATCAAAACGATATGAACGCGCAAAAAACCGCGCAGGAGCTGTTTATCCACCGCAATACCCTGAATATCCGTCTGAACAGGATCCGGGAACTGACGGGCTACGCCCCGCAGACGTTTCAGGATGCGTTTGTTCTGCGCATGGCCATCCTGCTCGGAGACCTCTGAGCGGCTGATCGGCAACGAGAAAAAGGAGCGACCGACATGAAATACATCGATGTAAGAAGCGATACGGTGACCACGCCCACCCAGGAGATGCGCGAGGCCATGTACGCCGCCGAGGTGGGCGACGACGTCATCGGCGACGATCCCACCGTGGCCAAACTCCAGGAGCTGGGCGCGGGCCTGTTCGGGAAGGAGGCCTGCCTTATCACCACCTCGGGCACCATGAGCAACCAGACGGCGGTGCTCTCCCTGACCAACAAGTGTGAACAGATCGTCGTCCACGACAAATCCCACATGTACAACCTGGAGGTGGCGGGGCTGGCCCAGATCTGCGGCGTCCAGGCCCGCGCCATCCCCGCCCCCGGCGGCGTCTACGACCTGGCCGAGCTGGAGGCCAACATCCTCAAGCCCGCCATCCAGTCCGCGCCCACCACGCTGGTGTGCATCGAGAATACCTTTGATCTGAATCAGGGGCTGATCGTCTCCAAGGAGCACATCGACGCGGTCTGCGCGGTGGCCCACCGCAGCGGTGTCCCAGTCTACATGGACGGCGCCCGGGTGCTCAACGCCGCGGTGGCCCTCGGCATGGACCCCGCCGAGCTGTGCGCCAGCGTGGACGTGGTGTCCCTGTGCCTGAGCAAGGCCCTGGCCTGCCCCATCGGCTCCATCATGATGGGCCCCAGGGATGTGATCGCCAAGGCCAGGGTCATGCGCCAGATGCTGGGCGGCGGCTGGCGCCAGGCCGGTATCGTGGCTGCGGCCGGCATCGTGGGGCTGTCCCACTACCAGGATCTGCGCCTGGATCACGAGAAGGCCGCCGTGCTGGCCAAGGGGCTGAAGGCGCTGGGGCTGGGCATCGACATGGCCCAGGTGCAGACCAACGTGGTGCGCATCGACGTGGCCGGCACGGGCATGACCGCCCAGGCGTTCTGCGCGCGGCTGGAGGGCTTCGGCGTCAAGGCCAAGCCTGTGGGCCCCACCTATGTGCGCATGATCTGCCACAAGGATCTGACCCCCGAGCTGGTGCCGGCGGTGCTCCAGGCGGTGGAACGCTGTATTCACGCCAAAAAGGCCGTGTAAGGGGTGCGCCATGTTTGACCTTCTGATTCAAAACGGCACCGTGGTTACCGCCCGGGGGACCCACGGCTGGGACGTGGCCGTCAGCGGGGACAAGATCGCCGCCGTGGGCCCCCACGGGACCCTGGGGGAGGCGGCACGCAGGGTGGACGCGGCGGGAAAGCTGCTTCTTCCGGGCCTCATCGATCCCCACGTACATATCCGCCACCCCTTCAAGGGCGGTTTTTCCGCGGACGATTTCTACACCGCCACCCGCTCCGCGGCCTTTGGCGGCGTAACCACGGTGTGCGACTTTGCCATCCAATGGGATAAGGAAATGAGCATTACCGACACCTGCGCGCTGCGCAGGTCGCAGTTTGAGGGCCGCGCCGTGACCGACTTCGCCTTCCACGCCTGCCCCACCCGCTCGGACCCGGAGACCCTGGCGCAGCTTCCCGGATTGATCGCGGGGGGCGTGCCCTCGGCCAAGATGTATATGACCTACTCCCGCCAGGGCCGCATGTCGGACGACGCCGCCCTTTACGAGGCCCTGAGGATTACGGCCTCCTGCGGGGGCATCGTGGGCGTCCACGCGGAAAACGACGCCATGTGCTGCTATTACTCCGACGAGTTTGAGAAGGCCGGCAAGACGCAGCCCCACTTTTTCCCCCTGTGCAAGCACAACGTGGTGGAGGCGGAGGCGGTCAACCGGGCAATCTACCTGGCCAAGATGTCCGGCGGGAGCCTCTATATCTTCCACCTGTCCTGCGCGCAGAGCCTGGAGCTGCTGCGCCGCGCCAGGGCGGAGGGAGTGCGCGTCTACGCCGAGACCTGCATCCACTATCTCACCATGGACGAGCGCAAATACGACCGGCCCGACGGCGCCAATTTCATCTGCAGTCCGCCGCTGCGCAGCGCCCGCGACGTGGAGGCCCTCTGGGCCGGGGTGGCGGAGGGGCTGATCGGCGTGGTCAGCTCGGACCACTGCGGCTTCTCCCTGGCCGACAAGGCCGCGGGCGGCAACCGGTTCGCCGCCACGCCCAACGGGCTGCCCGGAATGGAAACCCGCCTGCCCGCCCTCTACACCTACGGCGTCAAGACGGGCCGCATCACCCTGCCGCGGATGGTGGAGCTACTGTGCACCAACCCGGCCCGTGTTTTCGGCATGTACCCCCGCAAGGGGGACGTCGTCCCGGGCGGGGACGCGGATCTGGTGATTTTCGACCCCGGCGCGGAGAAGGCCATCTCGGCCGGCGTGCTGCACAGCCCGGTGGACTGGTCCCCCTTCGGGGGCGAGATCCTCTGCGGCTTTGCCCGGCAGGTCTACCGCCGCGGAGCGCTGGTGGTGGACGGCGAGACGTTCCTGGCTTCGCCCGGCTCCGGCCTGTACTTGGCGCGCAGTGCGCAGGATATAGACGTATTTTCATAGGAAAACGAGCTTGCCGCCCTGGCGTCCCCCGCCATGCCCTTTGACGGGTGGACGCCCTCGGAGGCAAAGCCGGCACCACAATTTGCTCTTAATGGTGGAAATTAAATTATGCATTTGGACCCGCAGGGGCCTCTTTGGGCCGATCAATATCGACCCTCAGGTTTCCGACAAGCATACAGGAGTAGAGCAGCAGTCTGCAATTATCAGGGTCATTCAAGGAGGAGCCGATCAGCTCCTCAATACGGGAAATCCGATAGATCAACGAATTTCTGTGTAAGTGAAGTTCCTTTGCGGCATTCGTATAGTTGCTTCCGGAGAGCAAAAATTCAAAGAGGGTACGGAAATTTTCGCTGCCCGTCTCCTTGTCCAGCCTCCAAAGCAGATGAATATCAGGGTGGACAAGGGTGTTGAAGTTGAGCCGGCGCAGCTCGTCTGAGATAAACAGGCTGGCCGCCTGATACATGGTACAATAGGGCAAGCCATGTCCATGCTGATGATGACCGTCCCCATCTTCTATCCTATTATTACCGCCTTGGGCTTCGACGCCATCTGGTTTGGTATCTACGTCATTCTCGTCATGAACTTCGGCTCCATCTCCCCCCCTGTGGGCATGTGCTGCTTTGTTGTGAAGGGAATTGACAAGAGCATCTCCCTGGGCACCGTATTTAAAGGGATCATTGCGTTTATCTTTGTCCTGTTTGAGACGGCAATGAAAAAAGTGGCAATCAACAAGATCAGCGGTCAATCCATCGTGGGCGCCTACGAGATTTCACAGTGCACCCTGATGTGCGCGGTCTTTGCCTCCTTTGCCTACGGACAGGTGTCCAAGACGCACATCACTATGACCTTAATCATTGAGCGCCTTCCAGGCCGCGCAAAGTTTATTCCATTTTTTCTTTGCAGCGCCGTGAGCACGGTTATGGCTGCCATTCTGACCTACGCCACCTTTTATCAGGCGGGCCGCCAAGTTGCAGCAGGACGGCACCTTTTTCATGGAAGATAGATCGAAGCGCCCGCTGTTGTATCAGCGGGCGCCTTTTTCTCTTTTGTTATGGCGGCGGGACCCGCCTCTTATGCGTTCCGCTCCCCCACAAGCAATTGCCGCACCAGGGACTCCAAAAAACACTCCACGCTGGCGCAGGTGCCGGAGGCGGCGGCACGGACCTCCGGGACGGCGTGCTCCATCGCGCAGGAGGCGCCGGCAAAGCGGAACATGGGAATGTCGTTGAAGTTGTCCCCAAACGCCAGGATGTCGCCGGCGGAAATCCGGAGGGCGGCGGCAATCTGCGCCAGGCCCGTGCCCTTATCGGATAACGTAAAGTCCAGCCAGTATTTTCCCGCCACGGCCACGTTCAGGCGGCGGCCCCACACGGGGGCGAACAGGGCCGCATAGCTGTCCGCGGGCCTGTCCGTAAACGCGGAGACCTTGATGACGTCCTCTTCAATATCCGCCACATCCCCCACGCGCACGGTGTTGTTCCCCAGGTCGTACCTGATATGCCGGTAATACGCCTCGGTCTTGGGGATGACGTAGGAGGTATCCGCACCGCTGAGCAGCACCTCGCAGCCGGGTTGGGCGCAGATTTGGGCGCAGAGCTGCTCCCAGTCCGGGCGGGCCAGGGGGGTCTTTGCCAGCACGGCGTTTTGCCGGTAGACGATGGCCCCATTCTCACACAGGTAGAGGATCTTGTCCGAGACAGGGGCAAAGAGCCTGCGCAGGCTGGCGTACTGGCGGCCGCTGGCGGCGCAGAACCGCACATTGCCGGCGTGCAGCGCCTCGATGAGCGCAAATATCCGTTCCGGCAGGCCGGTCTCCCCCGGCGGCAACAGCGTCCCGTCCACGTCGCAGGCAATCAGTTTTACCATATAAAAGCTCCCCTTCCCGTCAGGCTCCGCAGGGCCGGCCCCTATTGTAGCACAGCGCGGCGGAATTTACAAAAGCGGCGCGCGCTGGCCCTGGGCCGCGCGGTACCGCTGCGCCGTCACCCCCTTGTACTTGCGGAAGGTGCGGGTAAAGTAGCTCAGGTCGTTGAAGCCGCAGGAGAGCGCCACGTCGGTAATGGACTCGTCCGTGACGCACAGCCGCTCCCCCGCGCACTCCACCCGGTAGTAGTTGAGGTAGTCGATGGGGGTCCGGCCGGTGATCTGCCGGAACACGCGGCAGAAGTATTTGGGGGCCATGTCCGCCTCGGCGGCCAGCTCACCCAGGGTGAGGGGCCCGGCGTAGTCCCGGCGGATGCGGCGCAGCACCTGCTTCATCTGTTCCACGCGCTTGTCGCGGGCGGGCGGGGCGGCCGGGGCCTGCCGCACGAGAAGGCCCATAAGCTGCCAGAGCAGGCCGACGGTAGTGAACTCATAGCCGCGCCCCTCCCGCTCTATGGCCTGGAATAGCGCGCCCACAATGGCGCAGGCAGGGCTGTCCCGCTCAAATAGATAGGGCTGCTGAACCGCCGCAGCCAGCATATCCCGCCCGGCGGGGCCGCCCATGGCCTTCTCCTGCAAGAAGCGGGAGAAATCGAAAACCACGCACTCGTACACGCTGTCGTGGGGCGTCCCGCCGTGGATGCTGCCGTCCGGGACAAAGGCGGCGTCCCCGGCGCGCAGCTCGCGCACGTTGGTGTCCAGCGAGAGCGTGAAGCCGCCGGAGAGCACCAGGATCAGCTCCGACTCCATATGCCAGTGGAAGGGCATCCAGTAGCGGGGGTGGGTGGGATCCACGAAGTGGAACTCAATCGGGAAATCGAAAGTGCCCCGGGTCTTGTTCTCATGGGTGGCGAGATAGTTCACCGGCTTTCCCCCCTTCCGCCGGCCGCAGCACAGGCCGGACATTTTTAAAATTTTTATATAAAAGTGAAGATCGTCCTACTGTTTACGATTATACACCAAGAATCCTGTTAAAAACAACGGTATACTACACACAGTACAAAAAATATCTGTGCAGGATAACGAACAGGAGGGACCGCAGTGTTAAAGAATATTCCGCCCATTCTGTCCCCGGAGCTGCTCCGGGTGCTCTGCGAGATGGGGCACGGGGACGAAATCGTCATCGGGGACGGCAACTTCCCCGCCGAGCGCGTAGGCGCGGACGCTATTGTCGTCCGCGCGGACGGCCACGGCGTGCCGGAGCTTCTGGACGCGGTGCTTCAGGTGCTGCCTCTGGACCAGTACAGCCGGCGGCCCGTGGCGCTGATGGAGGTCGTGCCCGGGGACCCCCCGTCGCCCGCCATCTGGGACACCTATAGGGCCCTGCTCACCAAGCACGAGCCGGAGCACTGCGCCATCGAGATGGTGGAGCGCTTCGCGTTCTATGAGCGGGCCCAAAAGGCGTATGCCGTCGTCGCCACCGGCGAGGGCGCCGTATACGCGAACATCCTGCTCAGGAAGGGCGTCGTGAAATGAGCGGGAAAAGGACGGTGCTCGCCTTCGACTTCGGCGCATCCAGCGGACGGGCAATCAAGGCTTCGCTTACAGACGGCGTCCTCACATACGGGGAGATCCACCGCTTTGAAAACAACCCCCGGGAAAAGGACGGCTGCCTGCGCTGGGATTATGGGGCGCTTTTGGAGCAGGTCGGGGAGGGCATCCGCAGGGCGGGGGAGTTCGACAGCGTCGGCTTCGACACCTGGGGCGTGGACTTCGGGCTGCTGGACGCCGGCGGCGCGCTGCTGGGGGACCCCGTGTGCTACCGGGACGGCCGCACCGGCGGCATGGTGGAAAAGGCCGCGGCGGTCATGGGAGCAGATGCCCTCTACGCCAAGACGGGCAACCAGATCATGGGCATCAACACCCTGTTCCAGCTTCTGGCGCTGAAGGAGCGGCAGCCCGAGCTGCTGGCCCGGGCAAAGACGCTGCTGTTCATGCCGGATCTCTTTGCCTACAGCGTGAGCGGCGTGCGCGTGTGCGAGCAGAGCATCGCCTCCACCAGCCAGCTGCTGGATCTGTCCGCGGGCCGCTTCAGCGGTGAGATCCTGCGCTCCTACGGCCTGCCTGAGTCCCTTCTGCTCCGGCCGGTGCCCAGCGGCACCGTGACGGGGGCCCTGCCCGGCGGGCAGAAGGTAATCGCCGTGGCAGGGCACGACACCCAATGCGCCGTGGCCGCCGTCCCCACCGGTCGGGAGGATGTGGCGTTCCTCTCCTGCGGCACCTGGAGCCTTCTGGGCACCGAGCTGGACCGGCCCATCCTCACCCCGGAGAGCGCCGCGCTGGGCCTGTCCAACGAGCTGGGTGCGAACGGGAAAATCAACTACTTAAAGAACATCATCGGCCTCTGGCTCATCCAGGAGAGCCGCCGGGCCTGGCGCAGGCGCGGGTCGGAGTACTCCTACTCCGACCTGGAGCGCCTGGCACTGGAGGGGCCGCCCCTGCAGTGCTTCATCGACCCCGACGCGCCCGAGTTCACCCCGCCCGGGGACATCCCCGGCCGGGTACAGGACTTCTGCCGCCGGACGGGGCAGCGGGCGCCCCAGACGGTGGGCGAAATCACACGCTGCATCTACGAGAGCCTGGCCCTCAAGTACCGCTTCGCGCTCAACCAGCTCCGGGAGGCCACAGGCAAGGAGTTTACGGCCCTGCACATCCTGGGCGGCGGCACGCAGGCCGCCCTCCTGTGCCAGATGAGCGCCAACAGCACCGGCCTGCCCGTGGTGGCCGGTCCCGTGGAGGCCACGGCGTTGGGCAACATCATCATCCAGCTGGTGGCGCTGGGCGCGCTGCCCGACATCGCCGCCGGGCGGGCGCTGATCGCGCGGACCGAGGCGCTTAGGCACTACGCCCCCGCGGATGCGCAGGCTTGGGACCGGGCCTATGCGCAGTACCGGTCCCTGCTGCAGACGAACTACAAATAAAATGGAGAAAAGGAGTAAGGTATTATGTTGTATCCAAAGATCGGAATCCGGCCCACGATCGACGGCCGCTGGGGCGGCATCCGTGAGGGCCTGGAGGAGCAGACGATGGAGATGGCCCGCAGTGCGGCCCGGCTCATCAGTGAGAACCTGAACTACCCCGACGGCACCCCGGTACAGTGCGTGGTCAGCGGCACCACCATCGGCGGCGGCGCGGAGGCGGCCGCCTGCGCGGATCAGTTCTCCACCGAAAACGTGGTGGCTACCCTGAGCGTCACCCCCTGCTGGTGCTACGGCACCGAGACCTTCGACATGGATCCAAAGACCATCAAGGCTGTCTGGGGCTTCAACGGCACCGAGCGCCCGGGCGCGGTGTACCTGGCGGCCGTCCTCGCGGCCCACGCCCAGCGCGGGCTGCCCGCCTTCTCCATCTACGGGCACGACGTGCAGGACATGGGCGACACCGCGGTGCCCGCCGACGTGTCGGAGAAAATTCTCCGCTTCGCACGCTGCGCTGTGGCCGTGGGCTGGATGCGGAACAAGGCCTACGTGAACCTGGGCGGCGTGGCCATGGGCATCGCGGGCAGTTACTGCGACGCCTCGGTGTTCCAGCGGTATTTCGGCATCCGCGCAGAGTGGGTGGACATGACCGAGATTATCCGCCGCATCACGCTGGGCATCTACGACCAGGATGAGTACGGCAGCGCCCTGGCCTGGGTGAAGGCCAACTGCCGGGAGGGCTTCGACTGCAACGCAGGCAAGGATCTGCCCGAGGTAATCACCAAGTCCAAGGTCGTGCCCGCGGATCAGGACTGGGCGTTTATCACCAAGATGACCATGGTCATGCGCGACATCCTCTACGGCAATCCCAAGCTGGCCGAGCTGGGCTGGCACGAGGAGGCGCTGGGCCGCAACGCGGTGGCCGGTGGCTTCCAGGGCCAGCGCATGTGGACCGACTGGCTGCCCAATGCGGACTTCAGCGAGGCGCTGCTGGCCTCCACCTTCGACTGGAACGGGCCGAAGATGCCCACGCCCTTCGCCACGGAGAACGACACCTGCAACGGCGTGGCCATGATGCTGGGCACCCTGGTTACCCACACCGCCCCCTGCTTCCACGACGTGCGCACCTACTGGAGCCCCGAGGCCTGTGAGCGCGTGACCGGCCACAGGCCCACCGGCGTGGCGGCCAACGGCTTTATCCATCTGATTAACTCGGGCGCCACCGCCCTTGACGGATCCGGAGCGGCTACCGACGGCGAGGGCCGCAGCTGCATGAAGCCCTTCTGGGACATGGAGCAGGCCGACGTCGACGCCTGCCTCAGGGCCACCGACTGGTGCCGCGCCAACTACGAGTACTTCCGCGGCGGCGGTTTCTCCAGCCACTTCCGCTGCCGGGCGGAGATGCCCGTGACCATGCTGCGCTTCAATATCGTCGAGGGCCTGGGCCCCGTGCTCCAGCTCGCCGAGGGCTGGACGGCCAACCTGCCGGATGAAATCCACGACGTCATTGACGTGCGCACAGACCGCACGTGGCCCACCACCTGGTTCGCCCCCCGCCTCACCGGCCGCGGCGCTTTTGCCGACGTGTACAGCGTCATGGCCAACTGGGGGGCCAACCACGGCGTGACCGTGTATGGCCACGTGGGCGCGGATCTGCTCACCCTGGCCTCCATGCTGCGCATCCCCGTGACGATGCACAACGTGCCTGACGGGCAGGTGTACCGCCCCCACGGCTGGGCCGCCTTCGGCACGGAGAACGCGGAGGCCGCCGACTACAAGGCCTGCGCCGCCTACGGGCCGCTGTACAAGTAAACCCGCATTTAAAAAAGGGATCCGCTCCGCCGCGCCGGAGCGGATCCCTTTTTCCGCGCTACGGCGAGAGCGGGATGATGAGCTGCTGATAGCTGGCGGTGTTCAGGTTCTCCTTGCGCACGACCACGCTCTCGGTGTAGGTGACAGGCTCCACACTCTGGCGGGCGAGGGCCCGCAGGACGCCGGTAACGCTGAGGTAGCCCATGCTGAACGGGTTTTGCACCACACATGCCTGAATGGTGCCATTCTCCAGGAATTGAACCTGCTTTTCCGAGCTGTCGCACACAACGAGGCCCACCTGTCCGGCCAGGCCCAGCTCCTGCAGCGCGTTGGCCACGCCAAGGGCGCTGCTCTCGTTCAGGCCCACCATGCAACGGATCTCGGGGTGCTCGGTGAGCATTTGGATGGTGCGCTCCTTGGCCAGCTCCTCCGAGCCCTCGCAGTAGTCGAAGCCCACCATGCGGGCCTGCGCGTCGGTGGCGGCCCCCAGCAGACCGGCCAGACGGTCGGTGGCGGTGGCGGTGCCCTCCACGTGGGACATGACGCCGAAGGGTGCCTCGGTTCCTATCTGCTCCTCCAAAAGCCCGGCCAGCTTTTGGCCGATCTCCACGTTGTCCGTCCCCACGAAGGCGGCGCGCCCGGGGCAGTCCACATCGCTGTCCACCGTGAGGAGCAGAATCCCCTCGGCCACGGCCTTCTCGCACACGGGGACGAGCTGCTCGTAGTCCGCTGCCGCCAGGATGATGGCGTCCGGCTTGCGCGCGATGGCAAACTCCACCAGCTTGATCTGGGTCTCCACGTCGCTCTCGTAGTAGGGCGCGGTGATGTTGCAGGTCACGCCAAACTCGTCCTGCGCGGCCAGCACCCCGTCCCCCACCAGCGTCCAGAAGGTGGGCGGGTGGTTGTAGGACTTGAAGATCACCTCAATGCGGTAAGGCGCGTGGTCGGGGACGGCGTCGGCCTTGCGCCGCTCGTTCCACCAGAAGAGCATAAACGTCAGAATACACAGCAGGATAGCCGCCAGCAGCACTCTGTAGTGGATTTTACTCATAGTCCTCCTCCTCCCCGCAGTCCTGCGCGGGCAGGCGTATCTCCACGCAGGTCCCGCCGCCGGGCCGGCCGGAGTAGCGCAATCCGTAGGCAGGGCCGAAGCAGAGCTGGATGCGGTTGTGTACGTTCAGCACGCCGATGCCCCGCGGGCTGTCCTTATCCGTGTCGAAGATGTGGGCCAGCTGCTCCGGGGTCATGCCAACGCCGTTGTCGCGGACGGTGAGAATCAGCACATTCCCCTCCTGCCGCGCGCCGATGTGGATGATCCCGCCGGTCTCGCTGCACTTGATCCCGTGGTAGAGGGCGTTTTCCACGATGGGCTGCAGGATGAGCTTGGGGACGGGGGCGGACAGGAAGCGCTCGTCCACCTCCAGCTCGTAGGACAGGATGTCGCCATAGCGCATCTTCTGGATGGTCAGGTAGCTCTGAATGTTTTCCATCTCATTGCGCAGGGGGACGTAGTTCTCCCCCCGACTGATGCTGGTCCGGAAGAGATTGGCCAGCGCCGCCGTCATTTCGGTGACCTGCTCATTTTTGCCGCTGGCCGACATCCAGATGATGCTGTCCAGGGTGTTGTAGAGGAAGTGGGGGTTGATCTGGGCCTGGAGCGCGTTGATTTCACTTTTGCGCTTCGCTTCCTCGGTGGCCACTGCGGTGTCCATCAGGTACTTGAGCTTTGCGATCATCGCGTTGAACGCCTTGCCCAGGTGGCCAATCTCATTGTTGATGCCGGTGTCGGCCCGGATGGAGAGGTCGCCCTCCTCCACCAGGCGCATTTTGGCCTCCAGCCGCTTGAGCGGCCGCGTGATGGAGGCGGAGATGGCCAGCGCCGTCAGCGCCGCGAATACCAGGCTTACCGCGCTGAGGGTGAAATAGAAATCGATGATACGCGTCCGGTCGCGAATCAGTTCGTTGGCGTTGACAACGCCCACCGCCGTCCAGCCGGTAAGTCCGGAGCGGTTTAGGGTGTATATCTTGTTCTCCCCTGTGCGCAGGTAGGCGCCGCCCTGCTGTAAAAGCTCGGGCAGCGGCTCCGCCTTGATGCCCGAGTAAATCAGCTGCTGCTGGGGGTGATAGATAATGTTGCCGTCGTCGTCGATGATGTAGGTGTAGCCGTTTTTGCCCATCTGCACATTTTCGCAGATGGCCTTGATGGCGTTGAAGTTGAGATCGATGACCATCACACCGGCAACCGCCCCCGTCACCGGATCCAGCACGGCGCGGGAGATGGAGATCACCCATGTGTACTCGCCCGACACCAGGTTCTGCACGTGGGAGGGGGAGACCACGATATTCTCCTTATAGGTGAGGGGCTTCTGGTACCAGTCGGCGGCGGCGTACTCGGAGTACGGGTTGCTCTGCCGGCGCGAATCGCTGAGCACCACGTCACGGTAGGCGGATATTACCGCCACGTTGGTAATCTCGCTGCGGGTCTTGGCCACCAGGCTCAGGTGGCGCATCACGTTCCCGCGCAGCTCCCCGGCCTCCCGGGCCGCCTCCCCGGAGAGGGGCGCGCCGCCGGCGTCGTTGTACAGGGCCATCAGCGCCTGAACGTCCCCGTTTTCGCAGATGACGGAGGACATACTCTTGATGTTATCCATATAGGAGTCTACCCCCGCGTTGATCTCCGCGATCAGACTCTCCGTGTAACGGATGGAGAGGGTCTCGAAGTCCCGGATGGAGTAGACGTAGGAGATAGTGGACACCAGCAGGATCACGATGCAGATGAGCAGCACAAAGTACAGCATCATGCCGGTGGTAATGCTGTTAAAGCGCGCGGCCGGCTTTTGTTTCCTCTGCTGCGGCATGGCTCACTCCTTTACGTCCTTGCCCGCGCGGCTCTGCGCGCGGTAATCCCGGGGCGTCAGCCCTGTGACACGCTTAAAGGTCACGGAGAAATAGTGGGGATCGGCAAAGCCCACCTCGGCGGCGATCTCCCCCGCGCGCTTCTCCGTGAGCGCCAGCAGCTCCTTCGCCCGCCCCAGCCGCACCTGGGTCAGGTACTCCACGAAGGTGGTGCCCGTGCCCGCCTTGAAGATGGCGGAGAAATAGCTCACGCTGATGGAGAATACGTCCCGCATGGTGTTTAGGGAGAGGGACTCGTCGCTGTAGTGCTCCCGGATGTACGCCTCGGCCCGCCGCACGCGCAGGGTCGTGTCGTCCTCGCTGACGCGGGCGAAGCTGTCAAAGGCCAGCTCACACAGGGAGCGCAGCATGTCCAGCAGCTGCTGCAGCGTGGTGGCGGCGTAGAAATTGGTGTCGTCCCACGCCCGCTCCAAATCCGCCACATCCTCCGCGGAGAGGTACTCCCCCATGAGCTCCAGCAGATGCAGCACCGTGCGCTGGCAGGTGCGCAGGCACAACTCGTAGGGCAGGGTCTGCGCCTGCATCTGGGCGCACAGCGCCTCCACTGCCTCCAGGGTTTTCTGGCGGCTGCCCTGTTTCACGGCGGCGGTGATGGCCCGCTCGTGGGATGCGTAGTCGAACTGCGCGGCGGGGCGCACTTCAATCTGCGCCCCAAAAATACACGGCACCTGGCCGAAAAAGAAGCGGTAGTGCAGGGCCAGCACCGCCTGCAGGTAGCACTCGTGCAGCTCGAACGGGCTGGCCACGGACCGGCCCACACCGCAGGTAACCTTTTGACTGATCAGCTTGCAGGCCTCGTCCGCGTGCAGCGCCAGCGCCCGCGACGTGTCCATGAGCGCTTCAGGCTCCCCGCCGCTGAGCACCACGCAGTAAGTATCCTTGACGGGCACGCAGGCCACGGTGCAGGGGTACGCACCGGCCAACTCGGAGAGAATGTTGCCCAGGGCGTAGCGCGCCAGCTCCGCGTCCCGGTTCTGCACGGCGGTGACGGCGGGCGGCAGGCTGAGATCGGCCGCCAGCACCGTCCAGTAGGGCGTGCCCGGGTTGATGCGGTGGACCCGGAAATTATCCTCAATCGTCTTTCTGTCCAGCCGCGTGGTGAGCAGTTGGAGTAAAAACCGCTCCCGCGCCAGCGCGTCGAATTCATCCGTGTGCTTAATGCGGCGGTTCTCCAGCTCCTCGCACAACCGGGCGGCCAGCAGCCGCAGGCTCTTGGGGGTGATGGGCTTGAGTATGTAGTCGTATACCTTGAGCTTGATGCCCCTGTGGGCGTAGGTGAAGTCGTCGTAGCCCGTGAGCATGACCACCAGGGTCTGCGGGCAGTGCCGCGCCAGGTACTCCGTCAGCTCCACCCCGTCCACAAAGGGCATACAAATATCGGTGATAACGGCGTCCGGGAGATAGCCCGCCTCGATATTCTCGATGGCTTCCCGCCCGTTGGTGCACGCCACGGGGGGATGAAAGGAGAGCGAGGCCCAGTCCAGCGTATCCCGCATGGCCTTCAGGAGCGCGGGCTCGTCCTCGACCAACATGATTTTATACATTGTGCCACCCTCCTGTCCTGTGGGAAACGGTATACAAGGTTTGAGCGGATTTCAGTATATACCAAAGCCGGCCGGATAGCCAGTAAGAATATGGAAACAGTCGTTATTTCGCGCAGAATGCATCATAATGCAACGTATATTATAGACCGTTCATGTGGTATTCAGGTTTATGACAGTGGTATTTTTACCTTTTTCAAGAAGATATTCAATAGGCAACATGGCGGCGGGACAGTATAATAGGGACCAGAAAGCAGGGCGGGACCGCTGAGCGCCGTACATACGGGTCTGCGCGGCAACATAAAAGGCCGAGGTGATTTTGTGGACCAGAACTTTTCGTCGCAGCATCCCGTGATCCTGGAGATGAGGGGGATCGACAAGCGCTTTTCGGGTGTGCATGCGTTGAAGAATGTGCAGTTTGAGCTGCGCGCGGGGGAAATCCACGCGCTCATGGGCGAAAACGGGGCGGGCAAATCCACGCTCATGAAAATCCTGACCGGCATTTACCCACGGGACGCGGGCGAGGTCATCCTCTTCGGCCAGCCGGTGGAGTTCCACGACATCAGCGCCTCGCAGAAGGCGGGCGTGAGCATCATCCACCAGGAACTGAACATGATGAACCACCTGACGGTAGCTCAGAATATCTTTATCGGCCGGGAGCCCATGAGGGGCGGCGTGTACATCGACGACCGGCAGATGGAGGAGGATGCCCGGGAACTGCTCGCCCGCATCGGCGTACATATCGACCCCGGCGCGAAGCTGGGCAGCCTGACGGTAGGCAAGCAGCAGATGGTGGAAATCGCCAAGGCCATCTCCCACGACTCCAGGCTTCTGGTGCTGGATGAGCCCACCGCGGCCCTGACCCAACCCGAGGTGGAGGAGCTTTTCCACATTATGAACGATCTGCGCCGCAAGGGCATCGGCATGATCTACATCTCCCACCGCATGGACGAGATTAAGCGCATTTCCGACCGGGTGACCGTCATGCGCGACGGCGAGTATATCGGCACCGTGGAGACCATGGACACCACCAAGGACGACATCGTCAAGATGATGGTGGGGCGCGTGATCTACGGCGAGCAAAAGACCAGGAGCATGGTACCCCCCGACGCCCCGGTGGTACTGGAGGTGAAGCACCTCAACAGCGGCAGCCTGCTCAGGGACGTGAGCTTCACCCTCCGCAAGGGCGAGATCCTGGGCTTCTCCGGCCTGATGGGCGCGGGGCGCACTGAGGTGGCGCGGGCCATCTACGGCGCGGACCGGTACGACAGCGGCGAGGTGTTCATCAAGGGCAAAAAGGTGTCCATCCGCGAGCCCAGCGACGCCGTGCGCCAGGGGCTGTGCTACCTGTCCGAGGACCGCAAGCGCTACGGCCTGCTGCTGATCAAGTCGGTGGCGGAAAATTCGGTGCTGAGCTCGCTGGACGACTACATCCGCTTTGGCTGGATCGACGACAGGGCGGCCCACAAGGCGGCGGAGGGCGAAAACCAGAAGCTGCGGACAAAGACCCCCTCCATGGATCAGCTCCTGAAAAACCTCTCGGGCGGAAACCAGCAGAAGGTGGTCGTGGCCCGCTGGCTGTTGAGGAACGCGGACATCTTTATTTTTGACGAGCCCACCCGCGGCATCGACGTGGGCGCCAAGAGCGAGATGTACGAGCTGATGGAGAACCTGGCCCGGCAGGGCAAATCGATTATCATGATCTCCTCTGAGCTGGCCGAGATCCAGCGCTTGAGCGACCGGATCGTCGTCATGTGCGAGGGCCGCATCACGGCCGATCTGGACATTGCCGGGGCGACCCAGGAGACCATTATGGAATACGCCACCATGCGCGAGTAACCCGCCCCGCATACCCCATGTGAAAGAGCTGGAGGAGGATACGAATATGGTTGAGGTCCAGGCAAAGCAAAGGCTGGCTTTCTCCCGCCGGTTGCGCCGCGCAGGGAAAAAGGCCGCATACAACATCGCCACCAAGGGCAAGCAGAATATGATCATCGTGGCGGCGCTGGTGGTGCTCATTCTCGTGTTTACCGCGCTTAATCCGAACTTCGCAGGCAAGTACAACATCGTCAGCATCGCGCAGTCCCTGGCGCCCTACGCGGTGCTCGGCTTGGGCGTCACCTTCGCCATCGCCACCGGCGGCATCGATTTGTCCATCGGCACGGTGTGCATCGCTTCGGCCGTGCTGGCGGGCAAGATGCTGACCCTCGGGCTGATCCCGCTCTGGGCCACCATCCCCGTCATGATCGCAATCGGCACGGCGTTCGGCTTCATCAACGGGCTGCTCATTGCAAAGGCAAAGCTGCCCGCCTTTATCGCCACGCTGGGCACCATGATGTTCTCCCGGGGGCTGAGCGCGCTGATCGTGGTGGACCCCAACATCTTCTACCCCACGGGCACCTGGTTCAACCGCACCTTCTCCAACGCCAACGGTATTCCGGTGGGCCTGTTCTGGGTGCTGGCGCTGATGCTGGTGTGCATGTACCTGATGTACAAGTGCAAAATCGGACGATACATCCTCTCCATCGGCAGCAACGAGGAGGCCACCCGCCTTTCCGGCATCAACACCGTCAAGTACAAAATTCTCGCGTACACCTTCTCCGGCATGGGCGCGGGTATCGCGGCCATCTTCTGGGCGGCCTCCTTCACCACAGTGGCCTCCGCCACGGGCAACGGCATGGAGCTGGACGCCATCGCCGGCGTCTATATCGGCGGAACCAGCGCTGCAGGCGGCGTGGCCTCCGTGCTGGGCACCGTGATCGGCGCGATTATGCTGGTGGTCATCCGCAGCGGCCTGAACTTCGTGCTGGCCCGCTTCAACCTGAACCTGAACGCCACCTACGTCACCTATGTACTCACCGGCCTCATCGTCGTGGGCGCCGTGTTTATGGACGTCATCAAGAACAACAACGCCAACAAGGTCGTGCTCGAAACCCCCGCCAAGGCCGTCAAGCGCCAATACCGGGAGAAATACGAGGAGATCCAGTTCCGGTTGGACGAGGTCTACTCGGACATCACGCTGGAGGACGCCGAGAAAAAGGCGCGCATAGCCGCGCTCAACCACGAGCTCACCGTTCTGAAGGCGCAGAAGGCCGAGCAGCTCAAGAGCAGTTAATCCACGGCGCTGCCGTTTCACCACACCGTCTGCTGCCGAAACCCGCCGGCAGAAGGCCAAATAAAAAGGAGGATCTATCCATGAAAAAGGCAATCTCTCTTGTCCTTGCAGCCGTCATGCTGGCCGCCGTGCTGGGCGCCTGCAGCTCCAAGCCCGGCACCGCCGCACCCGGAACCGAATCCGCCCCGCCCGCCGCCGGCGGTAAGGTAATCGCCGTCGTGGCCAAGGGCGAATCCCATGCCTTCTGGCAGGCCGTGAAGGCCGGCGCCACCGACGCCGCAAGCAAGTACGGCTACACCATCACCTTCCGCGGCCCCGCGTCCGAGAGTGCCAAGGATCTGCCCTCCCAGATGGAGATGGTGCAGACCGCGCTTTCCAACAAGGTGGACGGCCTGGTGGTGGCCACCATCGGCGAGGGCTTCACCGACATGTTGACCCAGGCCTATGACAGCAAGATCCCCGTGGTGCAGTTTGACAGCGGCGTCTGGGCCAACGACGTCTCCGCACTGGACGCCGCAGGTAAGAACCCCATCGTCTCCTCCGTCGCCACCAGCAACCGCGACGCCGCCGCCGTGGCCGCCGAGCACTTCTTCGAGGCCATCAAGGCCGACATCGCCGCCTCAGACAAGTACGTGGTGGGCGTCATCCAGCACGACCAGACCCAGACCGGCACCGACCGCGCAGGCGGCTTCGTGGATAAGTTCACCGAGCTGGCCGATGCCGACGCCAGCACCAACGGCAAATACGTGATTGAGACCGAGGTAAAGGACGGCGACGCCAACAACGCCTACGTCACCGCGCTGGAAGCCCTCTACGAGAAGGGCGCGCAGGCCGTGTTCATGTGCAACGAGGGCGTTGTGAAGCAGGTCTCCGACGCCATTGCCGCCGCCGGCGGCAAGTACGACGCGCTGAAGTTCTGCGGCTACGACGCGGGTACCAAGCAGATTCAGTGGATTCGCGCCACCTCCGGCGCCAAGCTGGTGGGCTCCGTGGCGCAGGACTCCTACAACATCGGCTATAACGCCGTTGAGCAGTGCATCAACGCCATCGAGGGCAAGACCGTCGAGCCCAACGTCGCTATCGCCGGCGCCTGGTACGACGCCTCCAATATCGACGAGATGATTGACAAGAACCTGGTGTACGAGGGCTAACAGGCAGGAACGGGCGGAGGCCGCCCCTTCCCCGGCCGAGCAGCGGAGCGCCACCCCGGCCTTACCGGGGCGGCGCTCCGTCTCTTCTCTCCCCGCCGCGTCCCGCACGGTGAACCGGAAGGAAAACCACGTTCTAATCTCCGCAAATAAACATAATACCTCATATTTTGATGACTGATGTGTTGACCTTTTTAAGAACAAGCGCTATAATAAACACAAACCCACATTTCATCCGAAACCAAGGAGGGGGAGGGGACCCTTTTATGAAAGCCTATTCGAGCGAACCGCCGCCCAGGAGCGAACGGATTCCGGCGCTGGTGGAGCACCTCTACGCCAAGCCGCCGGAGATCGAGTCCGCGCGGGCTGTGCTGCTCACGGAATCCTACCGCATGACCGAGGACGATCCGGTGGTTCTGCGCCACGCCAAGGCCTTCGCCCATGTCCTGGAGCACATTCCTATCGTTATCCGGCCTCTGGAGCTCATCGTGGGCAGCAGCACCCTGGCCCCGCGGGGCTGCCAGACCTTTCCCGAGTACTCATGGGCCTGGCTGGAGGCGGAATTCGATACCGTCGCGGAGCGCAGTGCGGATCCGTTCTATCTCTCCGAGCAGACCAAGCGGGAGCTGCATGCCGCCAACGCCTACTGGAAGGGCAGGACCACCAGCGATCTGGCCACGGCCTATATGGCCCCCGAGACCCTGAAGGCCATCGACCACTCGGTGTTTACCCCGGGCAACTACTTTTACAACGGCATCGGGCACCTGTGCGTACAGTACGACAAGGTGCTCTCCATCGGCTGCGGCGGAATCCTGGCCGAGGCCGGGGAGCGGCTGGCCGCCTGTAAGCTCAGTGACCCGGACTACGCCGCACGCTCCAGCTTTTTGCAGGCCGTCGTCCTTTGCTGCCAGGCCGTCATGGGCTACGCGGCCCGCTACGCCGCGCTGGCCCGGAGTGAGGCCGCGGGCTGCGCCGATCCGAAGCGGCGCGCCGAGCTGGAGCAAATTGCGGCCAACTGCGAAACCGTGCCCGCCCGTGGGGCGCGAAGCTTTTACGAGGCGTGCCAGAGCTTCTGGTTCGTGCAGCAGCTCATCCAGCTGGAGGGCAGCGGCCACTCCATCTCCCCGGGGCGCTTCGACCAGTACATGTACCCCTACTTCAAAGCGGATCTGGACGCCGGGCGCATTACCAGGGACTTCGCCCAGGAGCTGTTGGACTGCCTGTGGGTGAAGCTCAACGACCTGAACAAATGCCGCGACGCGGTAAGCGCCGAGGGCTTCGCGGGCTACAGCCTGTTCCAAAACCTGATCGTGGGCGGCCAGGACGCGGATGGGCTCGACGCGACCAACGAGCTCTCCTTCATGTGCATCACCGCGTCCAAGCACGTGTTTCTGCCCATGCCGTCCCTGTCCATCCGGGTCTGGAACGGATCCCCCCAGGAGCTGCTGCTCCACGCGGCGGATCTCACCCGTACGGGCATCGGCCTGCCCGCCTACTACAACGACGAGGTGATTATCCCCAGCATGATGAACCGGGGCATCCCCCTCCGGGAGGCCCGCAGCTACTGCATCATCGGCTGTGTGGAGCCCCAGGTGCCAGGCAAAACGGACGGCTGGCACGACGCGGCCTTCTTCAACATGTGCCGCCCGCTGGAGTTGGTGTTCTCCAACGGCCAATCCAGGGGGGAGCAGATCAGCATCCGCACCGGGGAGGTGGAGCAGATGTCCACCTTCGAGGCGTTCTACGACGCCTACAAGGCACAGATGGAGTATCAAATCGGACTTCTGGTGAACGCAGACAACGCCATCGACGCGGCCCACGCCCAGCGCTGCCCACTGGCCTTTCTGTCCTGCATGGTGGACAGCTGCCTTGCGCAGGGCCGGACAGTGCAGGAGGGCGGCGCGGTCTATAACTTCACTGGGCCCCAGGGCTTCGGCGTCGCCAACATGGCGGACGCGCTGTACGCGATTAAAACCCTGGTGTTCGAGCAAAGGGCCTTTACGCTGGGTGAGCTGAAAAAGGTGCTGGCTCTGAACTACGGCAGGGGTTTCGACGCCGCCGGCGCCGCCGGGATCGCGGGGCAGGTGGCGCGGGAGCTCCAGGGGCAGGGCAGGACCGTGGGCGAGGCCGAGCTGGCGCAGATCGTCCGGGAGATCCTGGCGCTGGAGCTCTCCCCCGCGGACCGGGCGCTGTGCGAGCGCATTTTCACCCTGGTGGACGAGGCGCCCAAATTCGGCAACGACCTGCCCGAGGTGGACGCCTTCGCCCGGGATGTGGCCTATACATATACCAAGCCGCTGGAGCGCTACCGGAATCCCCGCGGCGGGCAGTTCCAGGCGGGGCTGTACCCCGTGTCCGCCAACGTGCCGCTGGGCGCCCAGACGGGCGCGACCCCCGACGGGCGGCTGGCCCACATGCCTGTGGCCGACGGGGTGTCCCCCTCGGCGGGACGGGACACCCACGGGCCGACCGCGGCGTGCAACTCCGTGGCCAGGCTGGATCACGGCATCGCCTCCAACGGCACCCTGTTCAACCTGAAGTTCCACCCCTCCGCGCTCAGCGGCGCCCAGGGGCTGGTCAAGTTCGTGGCGCTGATCCGCTCCTTCTTCGACCAGAAGGGCATGCACATGCAGTTCAACGTGGTCAGCCGTGAGACCCTGCTGGACGCCCAGGCGCACCCCGAGCAGTACAAGCACCTGGTCGTGCGCGTGGCGGGCTACAGCGCCCTGTTCACCACACTCTCCCGCTCGCTGCAGGACGACATCATCCACCGCACCGAGCAGGGGTTTTAAGGCGGGGGGCGCGGGCTTGAACGGATACGAAACGGTGGGGCGCATCTTCGACATCCAGCGCTACTCCATCCACGACGGGCCGGGCATCCGCACCATCGTCTTTCTAAAGGGCTGTGTGCTGCGCTGCCGCTGGTGCTGCAACCCGGAGTCCCAGCGCCACGAGATCGAGACCCGGCGGGTCGGGGACAGGGAGATCACCGTGGGCGAGGACGTGAGCGTGGCCCAGGTGATGGAGACGGTGGAGAAGGACCGCCCCTACTATTACCGCAGCGGCGGGGGGCTCACCCTCTCGGGCGGCGAGTGCCTCTGCCAGCCCGCGTTCAGCCGAGCGCTGCTGCAGGCGGCCAAGGACACGGGCATCAACACCGCCATAGAGAGCATGGGCTGCGCGCAGTGGGAGGCCGTCGCATCCCTGCTGCCCTTCCTGGACACCTGCCTGCTGGACATCAAGCACATGGACGGGGGGAAGCACCGGGCCTTTACCGGACGGGACAACCGGCTTATGCTGGAAAACGCCATGCGCATCGCCCGCAGCGGGCAGACCCGGCTGATCATCCGCGTGCCGGTGGTGCCCACCTTTAACGACACGCCGGAGGAGATAGCGGCCATCGCCCGGTACGCCGCCTCCCTGCCGGGGGTGGAGCAGATCCACCTGCTGCCCTACCACAGGCTGGGGCAGGACAAGTACGGGCAGCTGGGCCGCACTTACACCCTGCCCGACCTGCGCCCGCCCGAGCCGGGGCAGATGGAGCGGCTCAGGCAGGCGGTGCGGGGGGCCACGGGCCTGCACTGCCAGATAGGAGGCTGACGCTATGGCGCAGGCAGACGCGCTCAAGCAGCGCATCGTACAGGAGCTGGTGCCCGGCAAGCAGATCACGCTGGCGCACCTGATCGCCAACCCGGACGAGTCGCTCTCTATCCGGATCGGCCTCACGTCCCAGGCGGGGCCGGGGAAATCCGCCATCGGCGTGCTCACCGTCACCCCGGCGGAGACGGCCATCATCCTGGCGGACATCGCTCTGAAAACCGCAGCCGTCTCGCTGGGGCACATGGACTGCCACGAGAACGGCTCGCTGATCCTGACGGGGATGGTGTCCGAGGTGGAGGCCGCCCTGCTGGCCATCCTCCGCTACGCGGCGGAGACGCTGCACTACGAGGCGTGCGGGATTACAAAGACCTAGGCAGCCGCCCGGAAAACAAACGATGAAACACAGGGGGAATCGACATGGTTAACGAGTATGAGATTAAGAAACAGATCTGCGACATCGGCAAGCGCATCTACGACAGGAACATGGTGGCCGCCAACGACGGCAACATCTCC
Source organism: Oscillospiraceae bacterium (assembly GCA_022846095.1). Lineage (NCBI taxonomy): Bacteria > Bacillati > Bacillota > Clostridia > Eubacteriales > Oscillospiraceae > Oscillospiraceae bacterium. Next base: position 3,715,353 of record AP025583.1, read on the forward strand.
GTCAAGCTCAGCGAGAACGAGTATCTCTGCACGCCCACGGGCGTGTCCAAGGGCTTCATGACCCCGGAGTTCATCTGCAAGGTGAACGCGAAGGGCGAGGTAATCCAGGCGAACAAGGGCTTCAAGCCCTCCTCCGAAATCAAGATGCACATGCGGGTGTACGAAAAGCGGCCCGACGTGGGCGCGGTGGTGCATGCGCACCCCACCTTCGCCACCAGCTTCGCCATCGCGGGCATCCCCCTCACGCAGCCCATTATGCCGGAGGCCGTCATCGCCCTGGGCTGCGTGCCCATCGCCGAGTACGGCACCCCCTCCACCATGGAGATCCCCGACAACGTGGAAAAATACCTGCCCTACTACGACGCCGTCCTGCTGGAGAGCCACGGCGCGCTGACCTACAGCGTGGATCTGCTCTCCGCCTACCACAAGATGGAGTCCGTGGAGTTCTACGCCGAGTTGCTGTACAAGTCCAAGATGCTGGGCGGGCCCAAGGAGTTCGACCAGCCCACCATCGAGAAGCTGTACGAGATCCGCCGCAAAATGGGCCTGCCCGGCAAGCATCCGGCCGACCTGTGCCAGCACAAGGGCGGCGCCAGCTGCCACAGCTGCAGCGGCTGCGGGGCCGCCAAGACCACCGGCAGCGTGAGCGCCGCCCCGGCGCCCGCCTCGCCGGAGTTGGTGGCCGAAATCACCAAAAAGGTCCTCGCCCAGCTGGGCATGTAGACGGCGGGGTGAGCAGATGCCGATTGATGAAGCATTCGTGCAGTCCGTGGTCCGGGAGATCGTCTCCCGCCTGGAAGGCGCGCCCGCCGGACCGCGGCAGCACGGCGTATTCCCCGGCATGAACGAGGCCGTGGCCGCCGCCAAGCAGGCGCAGGCGGTGGTGCGCGGCCTGTCGATGGAGCAGCGGGAGCGGATCGTGTCCGCACTGCGCAAAAAGACGCGGGAGAACGCCGAACGCCTGGCGCGCCTGGCCGTGGAAGAGACGGGCATGGGCAACGTCCCCCACAAGATTCTAAAGCACCAGCTCTTGGCCGACCGCACGCCGGGCACCGAGGACATCACCACCACCGCGTGGTCGGGCGACAAGGGACTGACCCTCATCGAGATGGGGCCCTTCGGAGTCATCGGCGCGATCACGCCGTGCACCAACCCCAGCGAGACGGTGCTCTGCAACGCCATCGGCATGATCGCCGGCGGCAATACCGTGGTGTTCTGCCCCCACCCGGGGGCGGTAAGGACCTCTCAGCTCGCCGTGGCGCTGGTGAACGAGGCCTCGCTGGAGGCCGGCGGCCCCGACAACGTGGCGGTGTGCGTCGAATCCCCCACCATGGCGTCCAGCGCCGAAATGATGAAGCACAGGGACATCCAGCTCATCGCGGCCACCGGGGGCCCCGGCGTGGTGACGGCGGTGCTCTCCTCCGGGAAGCGGGGCATCGGTGCGGGCGCGGGCAACCCCCCCGCCCTGGTGGACGGGTCGGCCGACCTGCACAGGGCGGCCAGGGACATCGTGGACGGCTGCACCTTTGACAACAACCTGCCCTGCATTGCGGAGAAGGAGATCGTGGCGGTGGCGGACGTTGCCGACGAACTGCTGTACTACATGACGAGCGAGCAGGGCTGCTACGCCATCGACGAGGGGCAGCAGCGGGCCCTGACCGAGCTGGTGCTCCCGGGCGGGAAGCTCAACCGCGCCTGTGTGGGGCGGGACGCCGCAACCCTGCTGGGCAGGATCGGCATACCGGCCCCGGAGGGTACCCGCTGCATCGTCTTTAAGGGTCCCAAGGAGCACCCCCTCATCTCGGAGGAGCTGATGATGCCCATTCTGGGCATGGTGGAGGCCCGGGACTTTGAGGACGCGGTGGAGCAGGCCGTCTGGCTGGAGCACGGCAACCGCCACTCCGCCCACATCCACTCCAAAAACATCGACCACATCACGGCCTACGCCAAGGCAATCGACACCGCAATCCTGGTGAAGAACGCGCCCTCCTATGCCGCCCTCGGCTTCGGCGGGGAGGGGTACTGCACCTTCACCATCGCCAGCCGCACGGGCGAGGGACTGACCAGCGCGAGCAGCTTTACCAAGCGCCGCCGCTGCGTGATGTCCGAGAGCCTGTGCATTCGATAGGAGAGGCGCGCATGGATAAAAACGAACTGAACGTGGAGCAAATTGTCCGGCAGGTGCTGGCGGATATGTCCGCCCCCCACGCCGCACCTGCTCCCGGCCCGGCGGGCGGCCCCATCCCCGCCGCGGCGCGGGTGGCCATGCTCACGGCGCTGGAGCACTACGACATTAAGGAATTCCCCATTCCCGCCCTGGGCGACGACGACATTCTGGTCAAGGTGGAGGGCTGCGGCATCTGCGGCACCGACGCCCACGAGTTCAAGCGCGACCCCTTCGGCCTGATCCCCGTGGTGCTGGGCCACGAGGGCACCGGCGAAATCGTCCGGATGGGCAGGAACGTAAAGCGGGACAGCGCGGGCAAGGAGCTGCACCTGGGCGACAAGATCGTCACCTGCATGATCTTCCGGGACAACCCGGAGATCACCATGTTCGACCTCAACAAGCAGAACGTGGGCGGATCGGACGTGTACGGCCTGCTGCCCGACGACGACGTCCATCTGAACGGCTGGTTTTCCGACTACCTGGTGGTGCGGGGCGGCTCCAGCGTGTTCAACGTGAGCGATCTGGACCTCTATTCCCGCATCCTCGTCGAACCCTGCGCCGTGCTGATCCACGCGGTGGAGCGGGCCAAGAGCACCGGCATCCTGCGCTTCAACAGCCGGGTGGTGGTTCAGGGCTGCGGTCCCATCGGCCTCATCTGCATCGCCATCCTGCGCACCATGGGCGTGGCCGCCATTACGGCGGTGGACGGCGAGGAGGGCCGGCTGGCCTTCGCCCGGGAGCTGGGCGCGACCGCTGCGGTCAACTTCAAGGAGCACAAGGGCATCGAGGCCCTGACCGCCGCGGTGGAGGCCAGCTTCGGCGGGCATCCGGCGGACTTCGCCTTCCAGTGCACGGGCTCGCCCGCGGCCCACTCGAATATCTACAAGTTTATCCGCAACGGCGGCGGGCTGTGTGAGCTGGGCTTCTTCATCAACGGCGGGGACGCCACCATCAATCCCCATTTCGACATCTGCGCCAAGGAGCTCACCATAGTCGGCTCCTGGGTCTACACCCTGCGCGACTACGCCACCACCTTCGACTTTTTGAAGAGCGCCAAGCGGATCGGCCTGCCGATGGAGAAGCTCATCACCCACACCTTCCCGCTGGAGCAGATCAACGAGGCGCACAGGACAAACCTGGCGATGACCGGCCTGAAAATCGCGATTCTCAATCCCTAGGCCGGGCCGGAGAGGAGCCGAAACATGCATGAGGCGGTAGGAATTTTAGAAGTATTCGGCCTGGTGTGCGCCTTTCTGGCCGCGGATGCGGGCTGTAAGGCGGGAAACGTGCGGCTGGAGTGCTTCGACAAGAACAAGCCCGCCAATGCGGACGCCCTGCCGGTGCCCCTGCTGGTGACCGTCAAATTCCGGGGCGGCGTGGCCGACGTGGAGGCCGCTATGGCCGCCGCCGAGGCGGTCGCGGCGGAGCAGTCCGGCATCGTGCAGCGGCACGTTATTCCAAATCCCACCCCAGATACCGAGAAGATGCTGGGGCTCAGCGCCTTTGACAAGAGCTAAGCCCCCCATCCCCCCAGGAGGCGCACCACAAAACTAATATATATTGGAGGATACAACAATGGCACAGGAAGCTCTGGGTATGATTGAGACGCGCGGTCTGACCGCGGCAATTGAGGCGGCGGACGCCATGACCAAGGCCGCCGAGGTGACCCTGATCGGCACGGAAAAGATCGGCTCCGGCCTCGTGACCGTCATGGTCCGCGGCGACGTGGGGGCCGTGAAGGCCGCCGTGGAGAGCGGCAGCGCCGCCGCCGGCCGTCTGGGCGAGCTGGTGGCCACCCACGTAATCCCCCGCCCCCACAGCGACGTGGAGAAGATCCTGCCCACCATCAAATAGACGTAACAGAGGTATGGCTACATGGGGAACGCATATGGCTTCGTAGAGATTCAGGGCGTGGTTGCGGCGCTGGACGCGCTGGACATCATGTGCAAAACAGCGGACGTGGCGCTGGCCGCCTGGGAGCGCAAGCTGGGCGGACGCCTGGTGACGCTGGTGGTGGAGGGCGGCGTGTCGGCGGTGGCGCAGGCGGTGGAGGCCGCCGCCGCGGGCGCCCTGAAGCGGCCCGTGGCCAGCGGCGTGCTGGCCAGTCCCCATGCCGAAATCGTGCGCCTGGTGCAGTTGAGCGCCAGCCGCTTCAATGACAAGGGGGCACAGGCGTAAATGGCTGAAAAAACCAACAGGCCGGCGGCGCAGGGGACAGGGACCGCGCCCGCCGCCGCGGCGAAAAGCGCCGCTGCCGGACCGGCAAAGCCAGGAAAGACAATAAAGGAGGAAAAGAAGATGGCATTAGAGGCATTGGGTATGGTGGAGACCAGAGGGCTGGTGGCGGCAATTGAGGCCGCCGATTCCATGTGCAAGGCGGCGAACGTCGCCCTGATCGGCACGGAGAAAATCGGCTCCGGCCTTGTGACCGTTATGGTCCGCGGCGATGTGGGTGCCGTAAAATCCGCGGTGGAGAGCGGCAGCGCCGCGGCGGGCCGCCTGGGCGAATTGGTGGCCACCCACGTGATTCCCCGCCCCCACGGCGACGTGGAGATGATTCTCCCCGCGCTGAAGTAGCAGCCGACGCACGGCGAAAGCGGGTGCCGATATGGAGAAGCAGGAAATTACATACATCACCCGGCTGGTAATCGATGCGCTGAACAAGTACCAGAGCCGGGAGGGGACGGGAATCCCCGTAGGGGTGTCGGCGCGGCATCTCCACCTGACCCAGGCCCACGTGGAGATCCTGTTCGGCGCAGGATACCGGCTGACGAAGAAAAAGCCGCTGATGGGCGGGCAGTTTGCCTGCAATGAGACGGTGACGGTGATCAGCCCCGGCATGAAGATTCTGGAGCGCGTGCGGGTGCTGGGGCCGGTGCGCGGCGCCTCGCAGGTGGAGCTCTCCGCCAGCGACGCCGCAAAGCTGGGCCTGGACGCTCCGCTGCGCGAGTCGGGCGACACGGCGGGCAGCGCCGGCGTGACTCTGGTGGGACCCAAAGGCAGCGTGTGCCTCCCCCAGGGCTGTATCGTGGCCGCGCGCCACATCCATATGAGCCCCGGGGATGCGCAGCACTACGGGGTACGGGACGGCGATCTGGTGTCTGTCCGCTTCGGGGGGCCGCGCCCCACGGTGTTTGAAGGGGTAAAGATCCGTGTGGACCCCTGTTTCACCCTGGAAATGCACATTGACACGGACGAGGCCAACGCCGCCTGGCTCCACAACGGGGACAGGGTCGAGCTGGTCCGATAGCGCAGGGAGTACGGCCCGCGGGTGCGGGCGCGATACGGGAGGCTGCCATGATTGTAGGCAAGGTAGTGGGAAGCGTCGTTTCCACACGGAAGAACGAACGGCTGCTGGGCAGCAAATTTATGATTGTCGCCCCTGTGGCGGAGATGGGCGGCAAAAACGCCCGCCTGGTGGCGGTGGACAACGTGGGGGCGGGCGTGGGCGAGTTTGTGCTCGTCGCGCTGGGCAGCGCCGCACGCATCGGCTGCGACAGGGAAACAGCTCCCATCGACGCCGCCATTGTAGGCATCGTGGACGAGGACTGCAACAGCTTCCGCTGACGGCGTGAGACGGGGGAGAATTTATGGAACTGGAAGCATTGCGCGCGCTGCTGCGCGGCTGCGGCATCGTGGGTGCGGGCGGCGCCGGCTTTCCCACCTATGCCAAGCTGTCCGACCGGGCCGACACCGTGCTGCTCAACTGCGCCGAGTGCGAGCCACTGCTCAAGCTGCACCAGCAGTTGCTGGAGGCCCGCGCCCCCGAGATCCTCCGCGCGCTGCAGGTGGTGGCCCGCGCCATGGGCGCGGGCCGGGTAATCGTGTGCGTCAAGGCGGCGTACCGGCGCACGGCGCAGGTCCTGCGGGCGTGTATGCCCGCGTTTGGTGACATGCGCCTGCAGCTGCTGGACAGCGCGTACCCCATGGGGGACGAGGTACTGCTCACCTACGAGGCCACGGGCCGCGTGGTGCGCCCCGGCGGGCTGCCGCTGGAGGCGGGGGTGGTGGTCTTTAATGTGGAGACCCTGTACAACGTCAGCCGGGCGCTGGACTGCGGCGCGCCCGTGACCGACAAGCTGGTGACCGTCGCCGGCGCGGTGGCGCGGCCCCTCACGGTGCGCGTGCCTCTGGGCATGGCCGTGGAAGAGCTGGCAGCGCTGGCGGGCGGCGCACAGGTGCCCGACCCCGCCTACCTCTTGGGCGGGCCCATGATGGGGACGCTGGGCTCCTCCATGCAGCCCGTGACCAAGACCACCAACGCCGTCCTCGTGCTGCCCCGGGAGCACCCGCTGGTGCTGGAGCGCACGGCCAGCGCCGCCGTGGCCCTCAAGCGCGCCGCCAGCGCGTGCTGCCAGTGCCAGTGCTGCACGGATCTGTGCCCCCGGCACCTGCTGGGACACCCCATCGAGCCCCATCTCTTCATGCGCTGCGCGGCAAATGGGGCGTTCAGGGATGCCAACGTCTTTTTAAACACCATGTTCTGCAGCGGCTGCGGCGTGTGCGAGCTCTACGCCTGCCCCCAGGGCCTCTCGCCCCGCACGTTGATCGCGCAGTACAAGGACGGACTGCGCGCCGCGGGCGTGCCCGTCCCAAGGGACGCCCAAGCGGGGCCTGTGTCCCGCGACCGGGGGCTCCGGGCGGTGCCGGAGGAGCGGCTGGAGGCCCGGGTGGGCATCTCCCGCTATTCCTCCGACGCGCCGTTGGATGAAACGCTGCGGGAGGCCGGACGGGTCAAGCTCCTCTTCTCCCAGCACATCGGCGCGCCTGCGGTGCCCGCTGCGGCGCGGGGCGATCGGGTGCGCCGGGGCGACGTTCTGGCGCGGCCCGCCCAGGGCCTGAGCGTGGCGGTCCACGCCTCGGTCACGGGCCGGGTGGCGGAGATAAATGATCAGTTCGCGATCCTGGAGCGGGACCGGGGCGATCCGCCGCCGACTGCGGATTTGAGACAGGGGGAGCAGCCATGAACCGAGCGCTGGGCATGATAGAATACAAGACAGTCTCCTCCGGCGTGGCCGCGGCGGACCGGATGGTAAAGGCCGCGCGCATTGAGCTCATCGAGGGTCAGGCGGTCTGTCCGGGCAAGTACATCGCGCTGTTCCGGGGCGAGCTGAGCGCCGTCCAGGCGGCTATGGAGACGGCCACCCATGGGGACACAGACCACCTCATCAGCACCTTCGTGCTGGGCAACCCCCACGAGGACATCTTCCCCGCCATCTATGGCACCACGAAGGTGGAGGGCGTACAGGCGCTGGGGATCTTGGAGGGGTATGACGCCGCCTCCGTCGTGGTGGCGGCCGACGTCGCCGCCAAAACCGCCGTGGTGCATCTGATTGAACTCCGCCTGGCCAAGGGCATGTGCGGCAAGTCCTACCTGATGCTCACAGGCGAGGTGGCCGCCGTCCAAGCGGCCATCGACCGGGCGCGGGCCAGCGTGGGGGAAAAGGGCATGTATCTGGACTCCACAGTGATCGCCCAGCCCGACGAGCAGATCTGCAGATCGATATTGTAACTTGCCCGGTCCCGCCGGTCTGTGGTATGATGAAAACGGATTTCCCATTAAATAACCGGACAGGGTGAGTCAAATGCTTGCACAGGAGCGGCGTAAGCTGATTCTAGATCGTTTGCACGAAAAAAAGAGCGTAGTGGTAGCCGAGCTGAGCCAGCAGTATGGCGTGTCCGAGGAGACCATCCGCCGCGATCTTGACAAGCTGGAAAAAGAGGGGTTCGCCACTAAGAGCTACGGCGGCGCGGTAATCAACGAGAGCGTCAGCATCGACATGCCGTTTAATGTGCGCAAAAAGCGCAATATCCCCGGCAAGAAAAAGATTGCGGAGCTGGTGGGCGGCATGGTGGACAACGGCGATCACATCATCCTGGACGCCAGCACCACCGCGGTATTTATTGCCAAGGCCATCAAGGACAAGAAGAACCTGACCGTCATCACCAATTCCCTGGAGATAATGATTGAACTCTCCGACACCACGGACTGGACCATTATCTCTCCCGGCGGCAGTATGCGCGGAGGCTACCTGGCCCTAGTCGGCCCCCGGATGATGGAGGGACTGAGCGATTTCCGCGCGGAAAAGGCCTTCATCTCGTGCAAGGGCATCGACATGGAGGGCGGCTTTACCGACGGCAACGAGGATTTCGCCCTTATTAAACGCGCCATGCTCCACTGCGCCGGGGAAAAGGTGCTGGCGGTGGATAGCAGCAAATTCGACACTGTGGCCTTTGCCCACATCGGGGACGTCAGCGAGGTGGACACCGTGGTGACCGACTGTGAGCCGCCGAGCAGGTGGAAAGAGTTTTTTGCGCAGCGCGGGGTGCGCTGCCTGTACCCCCGCTGAATCCGGCCCGCGGGGCGGGAGAAGGGAGCGCTATGATCACAAAAAAATTATTCCGCACCATCCAGGAACTTCAGGAGCTGCAGCGGCTGGCCACCATGTGCCCCTCGGACATCGGCCTGCACGCGCTGGACGGCAAGACGATAGTAGATGCGAAGAGCTATATCGGCATGTATTCCCTCGATTTCACACAGCCCATCCTGGTGGTGAGCGAGGACGCGCACTTTCATTCGCTGATCCGGGGGATCGGCGAGACGGTGGAGTAAGCGTAACTGATTTGTGTACCCGCATCCAGAGTTTTTTTCAACAAATAAGACAGACCTGCTCTTATCGAGAGATAAAGAGCGGGTCTGTCTTATTTAAAATTGCTTTTACCCTCAGGCCGGGAATACCACCACGGCTTTCCCAAGCCCGAAGCGCATATGCAGGGAGTTCTGGATGAGTAAGGCCGCTGTGTGCCGGGGGATGACAGGTATACTGTGCAATCTGCGCAGTTTGACCTCTATATAAGATTAGGCTCTGGCCTGTTGTTTGGCCATCCATGTGCCGAGCTGGGCCAACTTATCCTCAGGGATGTCCGTCTCCCCTCCCATCACCCTTGCCAGCCAAACGGTTTTGGCAATCATCTCTACGGTTACCGTTCTGCCGTAGGCGGCCTGCAGATTAGCTCCCATAGCCAGCATGCCATGGTTTTCCAGGAGCACCACGTCGCTGCCCATATGCCGCATATACCCGTCAATCAGATGAACCGTCCCCGGCTCGCCGTAGGGCAGCAGCGGGATCTCGCCTCCAAACATAATGTTTACCTCAGCAATGGCCTTTGTGCGGATGGGTTGGCCGCTGATGGCGAAGGCGGAGCAGAATGGCGCGTGGCAGTGGACGACACCGTTTACGTCGGGACGAAGCTGATACATCTTCGTATGCATAACCGTTTCAGAAGAGGATTTAAGCCCCTCCATCCGATCCAGATAGTTTCCCTCCATATCTACAGCAATGATCATTTCCTCTGTGAGGAATTCTTTGCTCTGGCCTGACGGAGTAATGTATACCGTCCCGGTATCCCGGTTGCAGATGGAGATATTGCCTTCATTTGTCCCAACCATCCCCCGCTCGGTCAGCCGATGTCCAATATCGACAATCTGCTTTCTGTACTCGCCATCCCTGCTGCTCATTCACCCAGATCCTTTCCGTCTATAAATTTATCACATATCTTTAGATAACGTTCGTAGGCCTCCAGCCAATGCTCCCGGTCAGAAGCGGGCTGATAAACCGTATTTGCAAAGGAGCGCTTTACAATCTCAGACATCTCGTCCATCCCCGCCACCTCGCCCAGCGCGTACAGTTGGGTGAGGATATTGCCCGCGGAGGTAGCCTCCGACGCCCCCGCTACGACCGTCCTGCCGGTGGCGTCCGCCAGCATCTGGCATAGAAGCGGGGCGTAAACGCCGCCGCCCACCACCGCCAAGGACTCCATGGGACGGCCCAGCACCTCGGCGTACCGGTCCAGCGTCCAGCGCGCTTTGAGGGCGTAGCTCTCCACGATACAGCGGATAAACGCTGCGCCGTCCATGGGAACCGGCTGTCCGGTGGCCCGGCAGTAATCTGCGATGCGCTCCCTCACATTTCCCCAAGTCTCAAAGAAGCCCAGATCGATGTCGATAAAACTCCGGTGGGCCCGGGCCGTCTCGGCCAGGGCGTACATCTCCTCATAGGTAATGCCGCCGGGCCAGTCCCGGCGCAGGGCGTGCATCAACCACATACCCGCGCTGAAATTGCGCACCATGATGTCGGTGTTGTCAAAGCCTTTGACAATACTGGTGTTAAACTCGTACATCTTGTCCGTAAGTTCCAAGTTGCGGTTTGCCGAGCAAAAGACCAGCGTGGTGCCGGAGCCCAGGAAAATGCTGTTTTCTCCCAACTGGGGAACCGCCAGGGCCGCCGCTGCGGTGTCGTGCCCGGGCACGGCTACAATTTTCATGTCCCGGGTGCCAAGCTCGTCCCCGACCTGGGGCAGGACGCTGCCAATAATGGATCCCGGCATGACGATTTCATTCTTCAGAATAGAACGGTCCACGCCCAGCTTATCCAGCAGCCAACCGCTATAACGGCTGGACTTCAAATCCACAAGCCGGGTGACCGAGATACTGGTCAGTTCCGAAACCGGCCGGCCACTGAAAAAATAGCTGAGCAGATCCGCGATGCCAAGGAAACGGTCGGCGTTTTGCAGGTCGGTAAGTCCCAGCTTTTTTTGAATAAACAGGCGAACCGGGGAGTTATAGGCCGCAACGTCCATGCCGGTGCGGAAGAAAACCTCCCGCATATCCACCCGCTCCAAAAATTCCGGCAGATACTCCGCAAACCGGGTGTTTTTATAGAAAAGGGGCAGGCTCATCAGCGTACCGCGGCGATCCAGCAGTCCGTAATCTCCGCCCCAGGTCTCCACGCCGAGGGAGGCGGGGCTCATTCCCGATGCGGCTATATATTTTGCTATATGCAGCTTGAGCTGCGCAAAAATATTGACCACATCCAGGTAGAGCCAGCCGTCCGGGAGATAGGACTGGTAGAGGTCGAACCGGCTCTCCACCCGTATGGACAGCTTCTCTCCGTCAAACGCCCCCGACACCAGGCGGCAGCCGCTCTTCCCGGTATCACCGGCCAGTGTGATTAGTTTTTTCACGCGCTTGCACACCTCATTCCAGCTGCCGGCGCATACTGCCCGGTATGTGCGTTATGCGGCCATCGGATGTTCGGCTCTGCATATGGCGCTCAGCTCAGGTTGCCGATGGCTTTGTGAACTTCAATCCACTCGTCCACATTATTCTGATCGCAGACGGAGGAGTCCAGGATCTGCTCGTGTTCGACGGCCTCACCCTGGAGGAGTTTCCACGCCGTCTGCAAACCCAGTCGTGCGGAACCGGGGGCGTCATTGACCACTGTAAAGGTGAGGGCGCCGTCCTTGATGGCCGTACAGGCCTCGGGCAGGCAGTCAACACCGCAGATAATAACGTTGTCAATCGTCCCCGCCGCTTTAAAGGCCTCCACAGCCCCCAGCGCCATATAGTCGTTGGCGGAGACGACACCGCTGATTTCTCCTCCGTAGCGCTGGATCCAATCCTCCGTGATATTCATGGCGGTATCCTTCATCCACTCGCCGGTCTGGCTGTCCAGGAACGTGATGTCCGTCCGCCCGGCTTTTTCCACCGCGTCGTGGATGGCCTGGTGGCGGGCCTCGGAAAGCGCCATACCCAGTTGTCCCCTCAGCTCCACAACCTTTGCCCCCTCTGGCAGATACTCCATCATGGTGTTCATCAGAAGGAAGCCCTCTGCGTAAGCGTCGGTGCGGATATTGTAGGAATGTTCGTTGTCGATTACCTCGGTGACCGCCACCACGGGGATGCCCGCCTCAAAAGCCTGATCCACCATATAGGCTACGCTGTTTTGGTCGATGGGCTGGATAATGATAAGATCCACACCCTTGGTAATAAAGTTCTCCATAGCGGAAATCTGATTGTTGAGGTCAAAATTGCAGTCTACTACTTCCAGGCCGAACTGGGGGTAGTTTTTTTCTGCCTCGGCCTGCATCTCCTTGCCCTGCCACGCGGTCCAGGGGTCGTCGGCGGACTTGAGAATAATTCCAATCTGATAGGTCTGGGCCGCGGGCGTTTCTCCGCCTGCCGCGGGGGTGCTGCTCTGCTTTGGAGACGGGCTCTGCCCGGCCTGTCCGCCTGCGCCGCACGCGGACAGCATCAGGGCCATGCTTAACGCCAACAGTGCGCAAAGCGTTTTCTTCAGGTTCATACCTCATTCCTCCGTTATTCTCATTATTATTACCGTTAGCCCCGACGCGGCTCCGCCCGCTACAGATCCACTTCCGCCGCGGCCGTCGGCGGAGTTTCCCCATTTGGGAGGCACAGCCTGAATCTTGCCGTCTACCGCGCCGGCGGAACGCCCGTTCCCTGGGCCGCTGCTCCGGAGGTCTGCGTCCTGCGCCCCAACCGGCGCCAATGACCGCCAGACCAGAACCCGCTTTTACTTGTAATATCAATGATAACCGCCACTGCGATGATAATGCCGCGGATAATCTTTTGGTAATACGCCCCCACGCCGATAAGATTCATGACGTTGTTAAGCACACCGATAATCAGAGCGCCGATGAGGCCGCCGAAAATGCTGCCGATGCCTCCCGAGAAGGACGTGCCGCCCACTACAGCGGCGGAGATTGCGTCCATCTCGTAGCCCTCACCCGCAGTAGGCATTCCGGAGTTGAGCCGCGCTGCAAGTACCGCTCCGGCCAGACCCGCCATTGCCCCGGCAAAGAGGAACACTTTAATGGTCACCCGCCTGGTGTTAATACCCGACGCGACGGCGGCCTTGCGGTTGCCTCCAATGGCAAACAGGGATCTTCCAAATTTGGTCCGTTCAAGCAGGATCCAGGAGAGGCCCACGACGGCCAGCATAATAAGTACCGGGATGGGAATACCGGCCAGCTTCCCTTGGCCGATTATCGTAAAATCCCCCAGGTTGAAGATAGAGAACCCGCCGGTGAACAGGAGAACCAGACCCGTGTCTATGGTCATCATCGCCAATGTGGCGATAAAGGCAGGCACATTGAACAGCGCTACCATTACCCCGCTGAGCAGCCCGCTGACCGCGCCCACCAGTACCGCGGTCAGTACGCCCAGGAATACGTTCCCTGTTGCGACGCTCACGCTGCATCCCACACATCCAGCCAGGGCACAGATGGAGCCGCAGGAGAGGTCGATATAGCCGCAGATAATGAGCATAACCTCACCACAGGCCAGAATCGCCACCACGCTGACTTGGCGCAGCACATTTACAATATTGCCGGGCTTAAGGAATGTGGGACTGACAATTCCTGAGATAATGACCAAGGCGATCAGCACCAGGACAATCATGCCCTTCTTCAGCAGGGCGGCCGCTTTTGTACCGGACTTACGATTCTGGATCTCTTTCATTTCTCCCACCTCACCGCGTGATTTCCCCGTTTGGACTTGGAGACCCGTTTAAAAGGCTGTTATGCTGACTGTGTGGCGCAGGCCATGATACGCTCCTGCGTCGCATCTTCACGGCTGAACTCCCCGGTAATCCGTCCATTGCTCATCACCAGAATACGGTCGCAAAGCCCCAGCAGCTCCGGCAAATCAGAGGAGATCATCATTACAGCCTTCCCCTCCTCCGCCAGCTTGCACAGCAGGCTATAGATTTCGTACTTGGCGCCCACATCCACCCCCCTGGTCGGTTCATCCGCAATAAACAGCGTTGGATCCGCCAGGAGCCATTTCGCGATTACCACTTTCTGCTGGTTTCCGCCGCTGAGATTGGACACCGCCGACAGGATACCGTTGGCCTTGATACGCAGCCGCTCAAACATATCGGCGGACTCCTTGGCCTCCCGGCGCGTATTCAGCAGCACTCCCGGCGCAAAACGCCTCAGGTTGGGCAGAGAAATATTCTCTTTAATACTCCGCAGCCCCACCAGGCCGGATACACGCCGATCCTCCGGCAAAAGGATAATCCCCTGGTCAATTGCGGAGCGAGGATTTTTTATGCTCACCCGCTTTTGTCCGAGTTTCATCTCGCCTGTGCAGATAGGATCCAGTCCAAAAATGGCCTGGGCCAGTTCGGTGCGTCCGGCCCCCACCAGCCCGGCCACCCCCAATATTTCGCCGCTTCGGACCTGGAAAGAGACATCCTGAAATTTTCCTCCGCTCAGCCCCTTGGCTTCAAAAACCGCTTCGCCCGGGATCTGGTGATGTTCGGGATAGATATTTTCCAATTTCCGTCCCACCATCAACTCGATCATCCTGTCCCGGCTGAGCTCCTCCAGGGGACAAGTCAAAATCTTCTGACCATCCCGCAGAATGGTGACATCGTCCGCAATGACAGGCAGCTCCTCCAGCCGGTGCGAGATATAAATGACCGTAATGCCCGTCCGTTTAAGTTCGTTGATATGGTGAAGCAGTTCCTGCGCTTCCCGTTCCGAAATAGAGGAGGTCGGTTCGTCCATGATAATCACACGGGCCTCAAATGCCAGCACCTTGGCAATCTCCACCATTTGCTGCTGCGAGATGGTCAGGCTTCCCATCTTCCGGGCCGGATCAATCTCCAATCCGGCGCCCTTTAAAATCTCCCCCGCCCGTTGAGTCGCCCTCCGGTTTTGAATAATACCCACCCGGTTACACGGTTCTCTGCCCAGGAAGATGTTTTCGGCCACCGTCATGTCGGGTACAACATTCAGCTCCTGATGGAGCATGGATATGCCCATACCGGCCGCCTCGTCAGGGGAGTGGAACTCTACCTGCTTTCCGTTCAGCAGAATTTTGCCGCCATCAGGCGCGAGTTGTCCGCTGAGAATATTCATCAGCGTGGACTTGCCCGCCCCATTCTCTCCCACGAGTGCGTGTACCGTGCCCTTCCGGATCTGTAAGCTCACATCGGACAGCGCCCTGACCCCCGGAAAATGCTTGCTGATGCCGGCCAGTTCCAGTATGTACTGCCCCTCCATCTTTGTCACCTCTCGCTATCCCGCTGAACAGTCGTAGACTGCGGCGTTTATTCGCAGATGATTTTCACGTTTCGCGTTTCAAACGCTTCGCACACGTTTCGATCCGGCTTGGCGTCCGTAACAATGCACTCCACATCGTCAGGCGAAGCAAATCTGTAGAGATACGTCCGGCAGAATTTGGTATGGTCCGCCAGCATGTACTGATGGTTGGAGTTGGAGACAAAGCACTTTTTAACCCCCGTCTCCTCCTCGTAGGGTCCCGAAAAGCCATAGGTCGGATCCAACCCGGCTACACCCAGAAACGCCTTGTCCACGTGGATATTCTCCAATACGGTCTGCGCCAGAATACCCGCTGTGGAGTTCAGCAGCCTGTTATACTTCCCCCCCACAAAAATGAGCGTATAGCTCTCTTCGTGAACCAACTCGTTAAAGATGACAAACGAGGGGGTTATAAGGGTCAAATCTTTAATCGGGTTTATCCTCAGCAGCTTGGCCAATTCCAATACCGTGGCCGAGGAATCCAAAATTATACAGTCGCGCTCAGAGATAAAGCGGTAAGCGATCTGAGCGATTTTCTTCTTCTCCTCAGCACATTTGGCAATGTTCTCCTGGAGCGTCATTTTCTTCCCAGTGGAGATCGCAGATTTCGCGCCTCCATGAACCCGCGTCACCATCCCCTTGGATTGAAGATCATCCAGGTCCCGGCGGATAGTAGCCTCAGTTGTATTAAGCTGAGCACTCAGGTCGGAAACCCGGACAATGCCATACTCGTTGAGCATATTCATAATATATTGTTTGCGTTCTTCGGCCAGCATCGTTACGCCCCGTGTTTCTTTATTTTCGTTATTGTTCGTATTCATACTATAATGTTCCTTTCTGTTTGTCAATGGTTTTTTGCTTTTTCCACGAATTGTACATTTTGATTTTAATTATTTTGGCTATTTTGCTCGTTTTTTGTCGATATATCGGTTGTTCGCTTTGATTTTAATGCTTTAGGGCTTTCACCGGACTATACAAACAAACATTTTCGAATATATTATAGCTTAACAGGATAAATAATACAATTTATTAAATAGGAATTCTGCGTTTTTATTCTTTCGCCTGAAAGGGCTAATAAATGCTTGTTTTATTCAGTTGTGGATAAGCCATGGTAATGCTCCCTGCTCGGGCGCTCAGCGCCAGCCGCCTCCCGTTACTGGACGAACAGGATTGACAGGTACCTAATGGCTGCCTCTCCCCCGGCCCCGTCCTCATAATCCGGAGGTTTTTAAACGCAAAAAAGCCCGCCGCCTGCATGAGCAGGCGGCGGGCTTTCAGTATACTGAGGTATTATAACCCCTTCCCGCCATCCACGCGGATGATTGCGCCGTTGAGGTAGGTCGCCCTGTCCGAGGCCAGATAGCAAACCACATCGGCGATCTCCTGCGGCTCGGCCGGACGGGCCAGGGGGCCGAGGATGGTGGGATCGATGGTCTCCAGAATGTCCCCGATCATATTGGTTTTGATGGCGCCGGGGCAGACGGCGCAGACCCGGATCCCCATGGGGCCGTACTCGGTGGCGGCATTTTTCGTCAGGCCAACCATCGCGTGCTTGCTTGTGCTGTACGCGCCCAGGGCGGGTTCGCTGAACAGCCCGTCCCGGGAGGCCACGTTCACAATTATGCCGCTTTTCTGCTCCGCCATCACCCGCAGCACATACTTCATTCCCAGAAAGGCGCCCTTGACGTTGATGCGCATTATATCGTCAAACAGTTCTGTATCCGTATCCGCCAGCAGCGCATAGGGCTGGAAGCGGGCGGCACTGTTGACGTACACGTCGATGGCGCCGAATTGCTCCACCGCCGTATTCACATACCGGATTGTATCCTCCTCCGAGCCGATGTCTGCGACGACCGGAACCGCCCGGCCATAGGCCTCCGCCATGGCGGCCGTCTCTCTGGTGTTCTGCTCTGAGCGGCCTACCACCACCAGGTTACAGCCCTCCCTGGCCAGCGTGAGGGCCACGGCGCGGCCTACGCCAGCACCCGCGCCGGTAACGATAGCGCTGCGTTTCTTCTGCTCCATTATGAAGCTCCTCTCTGGGGCCCGGAGGCCCGCTGCATTGAATACAATTGTTCATTTAACAGGAAAAAGCGCGCTGAAGGAATTCGTGGATGCTGCGCCGGGCACGCTGTGAAACCTCGGCGCCGGGAACCCACACCTCAAAGCCGTGGTAGCACCCGGGATACAGGGTAAACTCCACCGGAACGCCGCAGCGGGCCAGTTTTTGAACCAGCTCCAACGTCTCGTCACGAAACAGATCCAGCGCCCCAACGAAGCTAAGCACAGGAGGCAGGCCGGAAAAGTCCTCTCTATGGACGGGCGCGGTATAGGGGCCGGGGGCCTCTGTTTTTACGCCGCCCAGCCCATGGAGGCAGTAGTCCCACGCCTGTTGGTTTTGGGTGCGGCCCCAGAGGCTCTCGTCCGTGATCTCCCGGCTGGACGGCGTGACGCCTCGCTCGTCAATCATCGGGTACAGCGGCAGCAGTACGGTGGGCAGCCGCTCCCCCTGATCCAGCAGCCTGAGCGCCGTGCCCAGCGCCATGTTTCCTCCGCCGCTGCCGCCGTAAAAGGCGGAACGGCTTAAATCTGCATTGAAACGCTGTGCGCCTTCCGCGCAGAGCCACTTCCATGCCGCATAGCAGTCCAGCTGTCCGGCGGGCGCGGGGTGCTCCGGGGCAAGGCGGTATTCCACGCTGACGACAAGGCAGCGTTCGCGCAGCGCCAGTTCCAGGCAAAACGGATCGTCCTGCTCGGCAGAGGACATGACCCCGCCGCCGCCGTGAAAATACAGGATGACCGGCAGCGCCTCTCCCCGTGGAAGGGGCTCGTAAACGCGCAATTCGAGGGGCATGTGATCCGCGCCGTCAATTGTAATCAGTTTCAGGCAAATATCGCCGCGGCCCGCAAAGGCGGAGGGAGCCCGCCGGAATTGAGAAATGGAATAGGCGCGAATGGCGCGCAGCGCATCATACGCAAGCGAGTAGGGCTGCATCGCCGCATAGCAGTCCCGCAGCTCCGGGTCAATGCGCCGGAGCATTTCTTCCTTATCCATATACTAAAGCGTCTCTCCGGACTTGATGTCCCTGAACAGCAGCGCGAAGAGCAGCATGACCACCGCGCAGAGGAAGGGCATTTTGAACAGGGTGGCCATGGTGGGATCCCCGGCCAGCTGGGCGCCGTAGATGCCGCTGGCGATGGTATTGCCCAGCACGCCCCCCGCGCCCATGAAGGCCATGCCGCCGGCCAGCTCGTCGGGCTTGAGGACCTTCATGGGATAGGTGTAGGGGACGATCTGCTGCACGCCGTTGACCATGCCGTAGAACAGGGAGGCCAGCACCACCATCACCAGGCCCATCAGCGGGGTGGCCGAGCCGGTCATCGCCCAGTAGAGCACGCCGCCCACGATGGCGGAGAGCGACCAGAAGATGGTCATGCCCTTATAGCGCCCGTTCTTGGCGGCAAGGCTTCCGAACACCACGGAGAGAATGGTGGCGATGATGAGGGCGGGCAGGGTGACGGAGCCGGCCACGGTGCTGCTGTAGCCCAGAACGTACTGAACGTAGGTGGGGACATAGTTGTTGGCCGCGTTGCCCAGGGAGTAGAACAGGCTCACCATAAAGATGGCGAGGTAGAATTTGTTGCCCAGCAGCTTGGCGGGGTAGATGGGGTTTTCCGCCCTGCGTTCGGCCAGAATCAGCCCCACAAGGCCCACCGCGGCCACCGCGATCAGCCCCAGGAGCAGAGGGGACGTCCAGCCGTACGTGCTGCCCCAGTTCATGGCCAGGGAGAACGGGATCAGCATGACAAAGGTGGCGATGCAGCCGCCCACGTCGATGGCGGTGTGCTCCCCCGCCTTTTTGGGGATGTCGGGTATGCCGACAAAGCAAAATACAGTGCCTATCAGCAGGACGGGAAGGGCGAGGTAGAAGAAGAATCTCCAATTGACCGTGCACAGGATGCCGGCGACGGGAGAGGCGACAATCATGGCCACCGTGGACAGGGACTGGGCGATGCCGGAGTAGCGGGGGCCTTCGTCTTGTCCGAACAGGTCGGAGATAAGCACAAAAATATTGGACACGAAAAGGCCCCAGGCAAAGCCGGTGACGGTGCGGGCGATGGTGAACACCCAAAAGGACGGGGCAAAGGCCGCCACGGCAAAGGCGGCGAGATAGACCAGCAGCGCGCTCAGGAAGAGCTGCCGGTGGCCCACCTTGTCGCTGAGCTTTCCGCTGATGGGGATCGCGACACAGCGGGCCACGCTCTCCAGCGTGAAGATCAGGCCCACGGAGGTGATGCTGTCAAAGTACCCGGCCACGGAATAGCCGTAGGTACCCACGCTGGCGACCAGGAACATGGTCATAAAGTTGACAATCAGGATTCCGATGAACGCCAGCTTCCGCTTGCTGCCTGTCACTGTCATATAGAACAACTCCTCTGCGTTATTTGCCTGCTGTAACTGCAATTGCCGTGCCAAAAACACCTGCGGGTTTTGGACGCAACCAGCCGTTTTCAGCCGCTGCAAACGCAATTTGTATGTATGCTTTTGAAACACAGGATAAAAAGGATACCCTCCAGGCCGGGGGCGCCCGCGGCTCAGCGGTTGTGGAATTCCGGTTCCCGCTTGGCGAGAAAGGCGTCCGCCCCCTCCCGTTTGTCGTCCGTTGCGCACAGCAGCGTGATACCCCGGTTTTCAAACTCCAGCCCGTCCTCAATGCCGTGCTCCATCGCGTAGGCCACGCTCTGTTTCACCCGGGCCACCGCCATGGGCGCGCGCCGGGCAATTGTCCGGGCCATCTCCTGCGCCGCGGCCAGGCCGCCGCCGCGGGGGGCCAGCGCGTCGGCCAGACCGGCCTGGAAGGCCCTCTGAGCCGTGACGGGAAGGCCGGTATACATCATTAGCTTGGCGAAGCCGGGTCCGGCCAGCCGGGGCAGGCGCTGTGTGCCGCCGTAGCCCGGCTGCATCCCCAGTGCGCACTCCGGAAGGGAGACCGTAATATGCTCCTCGAAAATTCGGATGTCGCAGGCCATGGCCAGCTCCAGCCCGCCGCCGAACGCGCCTGCGTTCACGGCGCAGAGGACGGGGTGGGGAAAGCGGGCGATCCTGTGGTAGACCCGGGCGCCGAAGCGGCAGTTTTCGCTGCCGGTGGCGCTTGTCCAGGCGCGGAACTGCTTAATGTCCGCCCCGGCGCAGAACGCCTCGGGCAGGGCGCTGCCCAGAACCACCGCCCTCAGCTCCGGGTCGTGTTCCAGGGCCTGAAAGGCTGCGTCCAGCTCCTCCAGCAGCGCGCGGGTGATGATGTTGAGGGGCGGGGCCCGGAGCAGCAGCGTACCCACGCCGCCCTCCCGGGTATAGACCAAATAGCGAAACTCCCGGTTCATGTAATCAGCGTCCTTTCCTAACGTGCTGTTAAAAAAGACCGCAAGCCTGATACCAAGTCCGGTCCGGCATGAAAGGGCCGCCGTACACAAAGTGTACGGCGGCCCTTTCCGCCTGCTCAGCGCAGGCTGTATTTATCCAGCTTCATATAAAAATTGCGCTTGGAGATTCCCAAGATACCGATGGCCCGGGCTTTGTTCCCCCCCGTCAGGCTGAGAACCGCGCGGATGGTGTCCCGCTCGGTTTTCTCCAGAATATCCTGGAGGCGGTAATTCTCGGCGTTCTTTTTGCTGCGCCGGTTGCGGCAGTCCGCTATCTGAGGGGGCAGAACCTCGGTGGATATAATTTCGTCCGTGCTGAGCACCGACATACGCTCAACGCAGTTTTTCAGCTCCCGGATATTGCCCGGCCACGCGTAGTCGCACAGCAGCTCGATGACCTCGCTGGAGAAGGAGCGGTCGCCGCCGTACTGCTCCTGCAATTCACGCAGGAAGTGGCCGGCCAGCACGGGAATGTCGCTTCTGCGTTCGCGCAGGGGCGGCAGATTCAGCGGGATGACGCTGATGCGATAGAACAGGTCCTCGCGGAAGCGCCCCTCCTCCACCATAGCCTCCAAATCCCGGTTGGTGGCGGTAATCAGGCGGAAATCCAGCTTTATGCTCTTCGTGCCGCCCACACGGGTGATCTCACGCTCCTGCAGCGCCCGCAGGAGCTTCACCTGCATGGACATGGGCATCTCGCCGATCTCGTCCAGAAACAGGGTGCCGCCGTTGGCCAGCTCAAATTTGCCGGGGTTCCCGGTGGCCTTGGCCCCGGTGAACGCCCCCTTTTCATAGCCGAACAGCTCGCTCTCCAGCAGGGTCTCCGGGATGGCCGCGCAGTTGACCTTGACCAGAGGTCCGCCGGCGTAGCGGCTGCTGTAGTGGATGGCCTTGGCCAGCACCTCCTTGCCGGTGCCGCTCTCCCCGGCCAGGCATACCGATGCGCCGGAGACCGCCACCTGGGCGGCGGTGCGCAGCACCGTTACGAAGGAACGGGAGGAGCCGATCACCGAGCGGAAGGGCAGCGGAAGCTGCGCCTTTGCGTCCAATTCCCGCTGCAGCTCATCGGCAAGGGTTTTGTAGCGGTTCATCTCGTGGCTCATCTGGGCAATCTGGGCCGTGTCCCGGTTAATGATGACGGCCCCCAGAAGCTCTCCGTCCAGCTTCAGGGGGACAATGTCGGAAAAGGTGGTCAGCGTCTCTCCGCAGATGGAGTAATACTTCAGGCGCGGCCGCTGCTGCTCCAGCACGTCCAGAATGGGCCGAACGTCGGTCTGGTCCTCCAGCTCGCTCAGCCTGCAGTCGGTGATTTGATCCACGGAGATGCCTCTGGCCTGAAAGCCGGGGGCGAATATGCGCAGATAGCTGCTGTTGATGTACACAATACGGGTGTCCCGGTCCACGACGATGACCGGCTCCTCAATTGCGTCCAGCGCCTGAAAGAGCAGCTCACGGCTCCGATCCCGCGGCAGATGCCAGAGGGGGCTGTCCTGAAAGCGGTAGGAATAATCCTGCTGGTGCTCTTGCGCCATTTTTCTTCCCTCCCGATATAATAAAGGGTTTATACTGTTTCGTAGTATAACATGTCTCAAGAGCTCGGGAAAGAGGGAAACCCCGGCAGCGGCCGCTGCCGGGGTTTCCCTCTTGTATGGCTCAGCTTTGCGGGGCAGCTTTGGCCTGGTAGTTTGCCAGCATTTTTTCGGTGACCTTGGGGGGACGCAGGAACACGCCGACGATGACCGAGATCACAAGGCCCAGCCCCGCGCCGATGTAAAACGCCGCCGAGAGGGAGCCGCGCGTGGTAAGCGCCCAGCCGCAGCAGGCGGAGCCCACGGCGCTGATCAGCGTAATCAGCACGTTGCAATAGGGCTGGATGCCGGGATAGTTCTTGGGGCCGAAGTAGGAGCACAGGGTATTCATAACGGCGGAGATAATCGGGCCGTTTGGCGCGCCGCACAGGACCGCGGCCACGAAAACCAGGGCCATGCTTCCGCTCTTGGCCGCCGTGTCGAACAGGATCAGGCCGACGGCGTCGATGACGCCGATGAGCACAAAGGCCAGCTTGGGGTTGATGCGGTCGGTCAGGGGGCTCAGCACCAGGCTGCTGACCAGAATGGCGGCGCTGACCACCGATATGGCGCTGGCGGCGGCCATGTCCCCGAAGCCGTTCATCATCAGGTGGGTGATGCCGTAGTACATGACCACGCAGTAGCCGAATACGGTGCTGCCCCAGGCCACACCGACCAGCCAGAGATGGGGCGTGCGCAGGGCGTCCTTAATCTCCCAATCGACGGGGGATTGATAGCCCCGGAAAACCTTGTGCGCCTTACTGGGCTTTACGCGCTCCGCCGCGCCGCCGTCTACCTCCAGGCCCAGCTCGGAGGGATGGTCCCGCATAAAGATCATCTGCGGGATGGCCGTAATGGCCATCAGCGCCACGGCCATGATGATCAGGGAGGTCTTCCAGCTGAACGTCAGGAACAGCCAGGTGATGAGGGGCGGAAAAACCACGCCCCCCAGCGCGCCCATGGCCTGAACATAGCCCCCCTGCTCGCCCCGGCGCCGGTTCCACCAGTTGTTGACCACCGCGAAGCAGGCCAGCTGGTCGTTAAACAGCATACTGAAGCTGACGGCGATGCCGTAGACAAAGATGAACGCCACCGGGGAGGTCACCCAGCCTGTGGCGGCCAGAAAGACCGCGGTGATGGTCGTCGTCCAGAAGATGCATCTGCGGGGGCCGATCTTCATAATAAGCAGGCCGACGATGGGCAGGAGCACGCCCAGAAACGATTTGAGCGTGTAGGTAAAGCTGACCTGCGCGGCATCCCACCCCCTGACCAGCAGCACCTGGCTGACGATGGTGCCGGCGGAGGTGGAAAGCAGGCCGTTGGAGCCGAAATAGGTCAGGCCCGCCAGAAGGGTGACGATCCACCCGTAGTAGAGCTTTTTCTTCTGCATACCCTGGCTCTCCTCTCAAAAATCACGCCGTTTCGGGGCGCGCCGGTTCAATCCTGCCTATTGTAGGGGTAGTCCGGGAAGGTGGGGTCCACCTTGATACAGACCTTACAGCTGGTCTTGGCATCCATGGCCTTGTGGATCCCCTCCTCCAGCCGCTCCAGGGGGTATACGTGGGTGATGAGGTGCTCGGTGCGGAATTTACCCTCGGACATGTACTGCACGGACTTTCCGAAGTTGCCCATCAGGCCCGGAATGACCTGCACGCTTTTCATCATCATGTTCACGGGGCGGATGAGGGCCTTGTCGTCGTCGCCGTATCCTGCGGCGTAGCACACCTTGCCGCCGCTGGTCACGATGTCCATGGCCTCCGCCACGCAGCCCATGTTGCTGGTGCACTCCACGGCGATGGTGGCGTTTCCGCAGGGCTTCGTCTCCCGGGCGTGGTACTGGAACTCGCCGTAACCCCAAAGCTCCGCCACGGCGTCATAGGCGCTCTTGCCCCCGGCCGGGTTGATGATGTAGTCCGCCCCGCTCTGCCGGGCCAGGTCCAGGCGGAAGCCAGACACGTCCACCACGGCGATTTCACACTGTTCGCACTCGGCCTTGAAGGCCTGGATAAAGGACTGGCCGATAATACCCGCTCCGTAGATGACGATCCGCTCCCCCGTGGGCTTGGGGTGGATCAGAAAATCCACGTTGCCAATGCCCACGCACATGGGCTCACAGGTGGAGCCCACCAGGTCGTTGACGTTATCCGGCAGGGGGTGCACGCTTACGCCTAGCTGGGCGTGGTGGATGACGGAGTATTCGGCAAACACGCCGTCGCGCCCGAAGCCCAGGCCGTATTTCGCGTTGTAGGGGCACTCCCAGTCCTTGCCGCCGTTTTTGCACACCTCGCACACACCGCAGCCCTCGATGCTGGTGCCCATAAACCGCATCCCCACAGGGATGTCCCTCACCTGATCGCCCACCTCCACCACATAGCCTGTGAACTCGTGGCCGATGATAATGGGCGTGTGCTGCAAATAGTGCAGATCCCGGTACGCCGGTAAATCTCCGCCGCAGATGCTGGCATAGCTGACCTTAAAGAGTACGTCGCGCGGGCCGATCTTTGGAATGGGGAGCTGCCTGTAAACCAATTTGCCCGGGCCCTCCAGGACCACGGCCTTCATCATACCGTCCATCGTATTTCCTCCCTTGCCGGTATACTTCGTATGCGGCGCTTGTTTCACCGCCGTGTTTATGATCCATGCAAGCAAAATGCCAACTTTACAATTTGACGATCCCGCTGCATTTCAAGCGCCTGAGCCGCAAATCTTTCATAAAACCGCCAAAATGTATATGCAAAAAAGGAAACAAGGGATACATTATATACCCTGCGTCCGGGGAGAAAAAAGGCAGCCGCGCAAAACGCGCGGCTGCCCTCCCGCCCTGCTGTGGGATTACCGTCCCACGAACGCGGGCTTGGCCTTATCAAAGAAGGCCTGCACGCCGATTTTGTGGTCCTCGCTCTGGAAGCAGATGGACTGGGCGTGGGGCTCCAGGTCCAAAAGCTGCTCCAGGGTCATATTGACGGAATCGTTCATCACGTTCTTCGCCATGCGCAGGGCCACCCTGGGGCCGTCGGCCAGACGCTTGGCCAGCTTCCCCGCCTCAACGAGCAGCTCGTCGTGGGGGACGACCCGGTTGACGATGCCCATCTCCCTGGCCTCGTCGGCGCCGATGGTCCGCCCGGTAAAGACCAGCTCCTTGGCCCGCTGAAGCCCCACCAGCCGGGGCAGGGTGTACAGCCCGGCCAAATCGGGGATCAGCCCCACGTTGGCAAAGGCCATGCCGAATTTCGCCTTGTCGGAGGCCAGGACCAGATCGGCCTGCATGGCGATGCAGAACCCGGCCCCCACCGCAAAGCCGTTGACCGCCGCGATGGTGGGCTTGGGCATGTTCATGAAGGCGGTGACCATCTCCCGGAAGGACCTCATATAGTCGTAACCGGCCTCGGCGCAGGGGAAGCCCTGGCCCAGCCTCTTCAAATCGCCGCCCGCGCAGAAGGCCTTCTCCGCGCCGGTGAGGATCACCGCCCCGATTTCCGGGTCGGCGGAGACGGCCCGGTAGGCGCTGAGCAGCTCGGCGGAGAGCTCGTCCTCCAGCGCGTTCATGGCCTTGGGGTTGTTCATCTGAATAACCGCCACGCCGTCCTGTTTGGTGAGTACGATGGAATGATAATCCATAATTATATCCTCCCTTACTTTCCGCAGCCGGAGCAGCACTCGCACGCACCCGCACAGTCCACCAGTTTCTGCGCCAGCTTCAGCTTCTCCTCCAGCTTGGCGTCCCGGAGCATCATGATGCGCTGTGACTGGGGCGAGCCCGCGCCGTGCATGGACTCCACCACCGCGGTGCCGCCGCTGAGGGTCTCCACCAGGCGGTACAGGCGGATTTTGTCCTCGGTGCTCATGGTCTCGTTGCCGGCCAGGTAGCGCTCGATGAGCGGCCCGATCTCCGGGCTGCGCAGGTCGGCCTCGGCGGGCAGGGTGGCCAGCAGGCCGCCCACCAGGTCGTGGGCGATGCGGTCGATTTCATAGACGAACTTGGTGGTATTGTGCTTCGTGATATTGGCCAGCATGGTGTCCGCCCGCCAGGCGCCGGAGGGGGTGGGGCGGCCCTCGTAGGAGCAGGCGATGGACCCGGCGTACAGCGTCTCGATCAGGTTGATCATGTCGGCCATCTTGTCCCGGACGTGGCCCACCCGCTCGACGCCGTTGACCTTACAGATGCCATAGGTTGCGCCCAGGAGCACGTCGCCGATGCCGCCCTTGCAGGCCCCGTAGTTCTGGCGGTGGGCGGTGGCGAAGGCCTCCACGAACATGCCGGCGAACTCGTACTCCTTGTACATGTACACGTCCCCCCAGGGGATGAACACGTCGTCAAACACGGCGATGCACTCGCCGCCCACACAGGCGTACTTGAAGTTTCCCTGGTCGATGGGGTGCATGGTATCCAGCTTGCGGCTGTCGTTGGTCTGGCGGCCGAAGATATAGGTGATTCCGGGCGTGTTGACCGGGCAGGAGAAGACCACGGCGTAGTCCTTGGCGTCCTCCTTCATATTTTCGGTGGGAAAGACCATCAGCTCGTGGGCCCCGGACACGCCGGTCAGGTGGGCCTTGGCCCCGCGTACCACGATGCCGTCCTTCCGCTCCTCCACCACGTGGACAAACAGGTCGGGATCCCGCTGCTGGTTGGCCTTCTTGCTGCGGTCCCCCTTCACGTCGGTCATGCCGCCGATGGTCACCAGGTTGTAATCCTGGAGGTAGGTCAAAAACCGCTTGAACCGCTCGTGGTAGTCGGTGCCGTACTTCTGGTCGATCTCGTAGGTGACGATGTAGGTGGCGTTCAGGGCGTCCATACCGGCGCAGCGCTGGATGCAGCAGCCGGTCTGCTGGTTGAGGGCGCGCAGCATCTTCACCTTGGCCACCAGATCGTCCGTGGACTGGTGGATATGGTTGAAGCGGTTGATGTTGTGGCCGGTCAGGTGGGACTTCACCGGGAAGGGCATCTCGTAGGTCTTGGCCACGGCGTTGACATGGGGTACAAAGAGGGGGTGGTCGGGGATATTGGTGATCTTCTCGCCCATGGCCCAGATCTCGGTCTTCATGTCCCGCAGGCTCTGCACATAATCCTGCGCCGTTTCCAGCGGCTTGTGAACGGTTGCTATTTCTGACATTCCATTTACCTCCTTATAATCGAAAGCACGCCCGGCGGGCGCTTTCACCTTCTGCCCGGTGTTACAGCAAAACGGATGCCAAATCTAAAGCTCCGTTTCAAACGGCGCGGAGGCCCTCCCGGCGCACGGGGCACAGGCTAAGGAAACAGCCGGGGTATAAAAAATAGACGCTTTTCAGTCCCGTCCATGTCGAAAAATGACGGATTGCATTTCATAGGAAGCGTGATAGAATAGGAGAAAAAAGGGGGTGCGCCTGTGCCTAATATACCGTCGGAGGAGCTCTGCACGCTGGGGGAGCATATCTTTTCCCGCGAAAACGCCGCGCCGGAACAGCGGATGCTTCTGAACATACTGGACAGTATTCACGAGAGCATCCTGATTATCGACGCCGAGACCCGGGTCTGCTACATCAACGACAGCTATCTCAAAATGTTTGGTATTAAGCGGGAGAAGATCCTCGGCCGCCATCTGGACAAATTTGAGCCGCTGGCCCGCATACACGACGTGCTCAAGACGGGGCTGCCGCTGACCGGGGACATCTCCCATATCCATTCGGCGCGGCTGGATGTGTGCGCGGACATCGTCCCGCTGCGCCAGGACGGCCGGATCATCGGCGCGCTGGCGCTGATGAAGAACATGACCGAGCTGGTGCAGACCAACCGGGAGCTGGAGCACTTTAAAAAGCTCAGCGAGCACCTCCAGAACGAGCTGGCCAGCAAGGACGATCTGCCCCCCGCGTTCCGCAGGGTGCTCGGGCACAGCAAATCCTTTGTGTCCGTGCTCCACACCGCCGCCCGGGCCGCCCCCAGCGAGGCCAGCATCTGCATCATGGGGGAGAGCGGCGTGGGCAAGGAGGTGGTTGCAGAGGCGCTGCACTTCAGCAGCAACCGCGCCGGCGGTCCGCTGGTCAAAATCAACTGCGCCGCCATTCCGGAAAACCTGCTGGAGAGCGAGATGTTCGGCTATGAGGCCGGCGCGTTCACCGGGGCCCGGACCGGAGGCAAGCCGGGCAGATTCGAGCTGGCCCAGCACGGCACCATCTTCCTGGACGAGATTGGGGAGCTGCCGCTGACCATGCAGGTTAAGCTCTTGCGCGCGCTCCAGGAGCGGGAGATTACGCGGGTGGGCGGCTCCAGGCCCATCAAGCTGGATTTCCGCCTCATCACCGCCACCAACCGGGATCTATCCGCCATGATGGCGGAGGGGACCTTTCGGGAGGATCTGTACTACCGGATCAACGTCATCGGCCTGACCATCCCGCCCCTGCGGGAGCGGCGGGAGGACATAAACGTATACGCCAGCCTGTTCCTGGACGAGCTGGGCCGCCAGTACGGCAGGAGCTACCGCCTGTCCGCCGAGGCGCTGGATCTGCTCAACCGCTACCAATGGCCGGGCAACGTGCGGGAACTGAAAAACTGCATGGAGCGCGCCGCCGTGCTGGCCCCGGACGACCTGGTGGGTGTGGAGCAGCTGAGCGCCAAGATCAGGGGCGGCGCAGGCGGCAGCGGCTGCGTTCCGCCCCCGCCGGGGCGTTACAATCTGCGGGAGCTGTTGGATCGTACCGAGCGGGAGGCCATTGAAAACGCCCTGCTCACATGCGGAAACAACCGCAGCAAGGCCATGGAGCTTCTGGGCATTTCCCGCCGCAATTTTTATCAGAAACTGGAAAAATACCATCTGACCTAATAGCCCATCCGCCGCATGACACATCATGCGGCGGATGCGTTTTTTGCTCAGAGAATCAGGCCCCCGCTCACGTCGATAATTTGGCCGTTGACGTAGGCGGCTTGGTCGGAGGCGAGGAAGGCCACCGTATCCCCCACCTCCCCGGGCCGCCCGCTGCGGCCGGCGGGGATGCGCCCCAGTATGCGTTCCCGGGCGGCGGCGGGCACGGCCAGGGTCATGTCGGTGTCGATAAAGCCGGGGCAGACGGCGTTGCAGGTCACGCCGAAGGGGCCCAGCTCCAGCGCGGCGGTCTGGGTGAGGGCGGTCACGCCTGCTTTGGACGCGGCGTAATTGGCCTGTCCCAGATTGCCGCGGCGGGCCACCGAGCCGATATTGATGATGCGGCCGGAGCGCTGCCGCCGCAGGATTTGGGCGGCGGCCCGGGTCAGGTAAAAGGCCCCGCTCAGATTGACGGCCAGCACCCGCTCCCAGGCCTCGTCGCTGAGCTTGTGCAGCATACCGTCCCGGTTTATCCCGGCGCAGCTCACGGCAATATCCAGCCGCCCCAGGCGCTCCACCGCGGTCTGTACCAGCAATTGGGCGGTTTCGGATCGGGCGGCGTCCCCCGCCGCCGCCACGCAGCGGACGCCGTACCCCTCCGCCTGCGCGCAGATCTCCATTAAATGCTCCTCCCGGGTGGCGTGGACCACCAGATCGGCGCCCGCCCGCGCCAGCGCGCAGGCGATCCCCCGCCCGATCCCCCTGCTGGCCCCCGTGACAACCGCGGTCTTTCCCGTCAAAAAACCCATGACATGCAGCCTCCTTTTCATCTGCCCTGCCGTAGTGCAAAAGCCGTGCCAACCCGCCGCCAAGGCGGATAGTTGGCACGGCTTTTGCAATGATGCAGTTCAGGAGCTGCGGGACTCCAATTGAGAAAGGAAGTGCACCCATGGATTGGAAATTGCAATACCAGGAAAAGCTGCGCACGCCGGAGCAGGCGGTAAAGATCGTCAAAAGCGGGGACCGCATCTATACGGGCACCTCGTCCAGCATCGCCTACAAGCTGCTCGAGGCGCTGTACCGGCGCAAGGACGAGCTGGAGAACGTGGTCATCTGCCACGGTATGACCGGGCGGCCCCTGCCCTTCTTTACGCCCGAGGCGAAAGGGCATTTTTCCACCACGACCTATTTCGCAGGGGCGGGCGACCGCATCGGGATTAAAAACGGCCAGACCACCTTCACCTCCTTCCACCTGAGCCAGATTGAGCTGTGGTGCCGGAAGGTGGCCCGGCCCAACGTGGCCTTTCTGGAGGTCTCGCCCCCGGATGAAGAGGGCTATCTGAGCTACGGCGCATACGGCACCTCCTTCCACGACTATGTGCGGGAGCTGGCGGACACCGTGGTGCTCCAGGTCAATCCCAACGCCCCCTACGTCTGCGGGGACAGGAGCAAGGTGCACATCTCCCAGGCGGATATTGTGGTGGAGGCGGCGGATCAGCCGGACACCGTGCCCAACCTGCCGCTGGACGACACACTGAAACGGCTCTCCGGCTTCATTGTGGATCTGATTCCGGACGGGGCCACCATTCAGCTGGGCCTGGGGGGCATCTCCAACGCGGTGGGCTTTGGGCTGCGGGAGAAAAACGACCTGGGCATCCACACCGAGATGCTCACCGATTCCATGATGGAGCTGGCCAGGCTGGGCGTGGTCACGAACAGGCGGAAGAACTTTATGCCCGGCAAGACCGTGACCTCCTTCGCCCTGGGGACCCGGGCGCTTTACGACTACGTGGATCACAACCCCGACCTGTATTTCGCGCCCTACTCCTTTGTGAACAATCCCGTCACCATCGCCCGCAACGACACCATGATTAGCGTCAACACCGCCATGGCGGTGGACCTCTACGGCCAGGTGGCGGCCGATTGCCTGGGCGGCAGGCAGCAGAGCGCCATCGGCGGGCAGCTGGACTACGTCCGGGGCGCTCAGATGTCCCAGGGCGGCAAGTCCTTCATCGCGCTGACCAGCACCCACTCCGGCAAGGGCGGCGCCGCCAGCCGCATCGTCCCCGCTTTCCCAACGGGCACGGCGGTGACCACGCCCCGCTCCGACGTGCAGTACGTGGTGACCGAGTACGGCTGCGTCAACCTGAAGGAGCTGACCATGGACGACCGGGCACGGGCGCTGATCTCCCTGGCCCACCCCGATTTCCGGGATGAGCTGACGCAGGGCGCAAAAAAGCTGGGGCTCTTCTAGGCAAAAGGGCGGCTCTTTTTTAGACTAGGAGTGCAAAAAAGGATACAATTCCGCACTCCTGTGGAGAAAAGGCACCCGTCTCCCCCGCATTTTTAATTGGCACGCTGTTTGCAATAACAGGAGGCAGTTCAACGGCTGCCCAAACCTATCAATTTTATTTTAGGAGGAACAAGACATGGGATACATTCTAAACGACGACCAGAAAAGCCTGGTAGCGATGGCCCGCGATTTCTGCGAGAAGGAGGTCAAGCCCTACGCCGCCCAGTGGGACCGGGAGGGGACCTTCCCCCTTGAGACCTACAGGAAGGCCATGGAGATCGGCTACCACTGCCTGGAGATCCCCGAGGAGTACGGCGGCGGCGGCATCGACTACGTGACCGTGGCGGCCGTTATGGAGGAGTTCGCCAAGTACGACCTGGGCTTTGCCACCACCCTGATGGGAACCACACTGAGCCTGAAGCCCGTGCTGATGCACGGCACCCCCGAGCAGAAGAAGCTGTACGCCGACGTCATCGTAAACGGAGGCCTGGGCGCCTTCGCCCTGACCGAGGCCGGGGCCGGCTCCGACGCGGCCGCCTGCCGCACCACCGCCGTGCGCGAGGGGGACGAGTACGTCATCAACGGCACCAAGTGCTTTATCACCAACTCCACCTACGCCAACATTTTCGTGGTCTTCGCCTCCACCAACCGGGACGCCGGGGTGAAGGGCCTGTCCGCCTTCATCGTGGAGCGCGACCGGGCCGGGTTCTCCGTGGATAAGCACGAGGACAAGATGGGCATCCGCACCTCCGACACCGCCTCCCTCGTCTTTGACAACGTCCGTATCCCCGCCGGCCATCTGCTGGGCAAGGAGGGCGAGGGCTTCAAGTACGCCATGCAGACCCTGGATCTGGCCCGCCCCTTCGTGGCCGCCAGCGCCGTGGGCCTGGCCCAGCGGGCCGTGGACGAGGCGGTCAAGTACGCCAAGGAGCGCATCTGCTTCGGCAAGCCCATCGCCAAGCTCCAGGCCATCCAGTTCATGCTGGCCGACATGGAGATCGGCGTGGAGACCGCCCGCCAGATGGTCGTCCACGCCCTCCGGCTGGCCGAGGCCCACCTCCCCTACAGCAAGGAGGCCGCCGTGGCCAAGTGCTATGCGGGCGACGTGGCCTTCAAGGTGGCCGGAGACGCGGTGCAGGTTCTGGGCGGCTACGGCTACAGCCGGGAGTACCCCGTGGAGAAGCTGCTGCGCGACGCCAAGATCCTCCAGATCTACGAGGGCACCAACCAGGTCCAGCGGGTGGTCATCGCCGGTCAGCTGCTGCGCTGATGATCCCGGCCGAGGAGATTGCGGCCCTGCTGCCCCACCGCCCGCCCATGCTGATGGTGGACCGGGTGCTGGAGCTGGACGGGGCCGGGGCCAGGGCCGTGAAGCAGATCTCCTGGTCGGAGCCCTGCTTTCAGGGGCATTTCCCCGGGCAGCCCATTTTCCCCGGCGTCCTGGTAATCGAGGCCCTGGCGCAGACCTGCGCCATTTGGCTCAGCCGCGGCGGGAAGGAATGCCTCCCCATCTTCGCGGGGATCGACAGGGCCCGTTTCCGCCGCCCGGTGCAGCCGGGGGATAGTCTGGAACTGGCGGTGCGGTTTCTCTCCGAGCACAAGGGCTTCTACACCTTCCAGGCCGAGGCGTCGGTGGCGGGGCAGTGCGCCTGCCGGGCCGAACTGACGGTCTGCTGTAAAGAACAACCAACGGGAGATTGGAGGAAGGACAATGGCACAGCTTGACGAGCAGGGCAGGGCGATCCGCCGGACGGTCCCCCTGGAGGGGATGCGCAAGGTAATCGCCGAGCGGATGACCTTCAGCAAGCACGAGTACCCCCAGGGGACCGGACAGGTCCATCTGGAGGTCAGCCGCGTGATGCAGTTCCGGCAGGAGCT
Organism: Oscillospiraceae bacterium; assembly: GCA_022846095.1. Classification (NCBI taxonomy): domain Bacteria; kingdom Bacillati; phylum Bacillota; class Clostridia; order Eubacteriales; family Oscillospiraceae; species Oscillospiraceae bacterium. The sequence goes on from AP025583.1 coordinate 3,748,368, forward strand.
GCTGGAGCGCAAGGGCATCAAGGTCTCCTTCGGGGACATCTACGTCAAGGCGGCCGCCTGCGCGCTGGAGGAGAACATGGCCCTGAACGCCTCCCGGCAAAACGGCCGGATCATCTACTACGAGGACATCAACATAAACGTAATGGCCTCTTTTAACGGCGTGCTGATGGAGCCGGTGCTGGAGCACGTGGACCGCAGGGATATTGAGGAGGTCTCCGCCGAACTGAAAAAGACCTATGAGTACCTGAAAAAGGGCAAGCTCATGCGGGTCAAGCTGGAGGGCGGCACCTTCTCGGTGTCCAATATGGGGGGCGCGCTCATCGACAGCCAGCAGCCCTTTCTCTCCCCGCCCCAGGGGGCCATCATGGGCATCAGCCGCAGCCGGCGGGTACCCACGTTTGGGGAAAACGACGAGATCGTGGCCGCAAACCTGACCAATTTCGCGCTGACCATCGACCACGGGCTGTGCGACGGCAGCGAGGTGACGGGCTTCTTCGCCTCCCTGGACAAGGTCCTCCAGGACCCCTGGCGCTGGATGTACCACAAGCGCCCCGCCCCCCAGGAGGCGTGAGGCCGTGGAGCGTAAGCGTTATTTAATTGAAATCGGCGTTGGCGTCGATATGCACGGCGGGGATATGACGGGCGCGGCCCTGAAGGCCATAAAAAACGCCATGTCCCACTGCTGTATGGCGGGCGTGCGGGAAATCCACGGGGCCGGGCCGGAGCGCATCGCCCTGCGCATCAAAATCTGCTGTCCCGCGCCGGACCGGCTGGATCTGGCCGCGCTGCGCCAGCCGGTGAGCTTTTACGACGACGTGGAGATCGTCCCATCCCCCGGCGGGGCCTGGGAACGGGGCCTTCACGTGGCCGAAATGGGCGAGGGGGACACCCTGGTGGCGGCGCTGGCCGTCATCACGGTCTACCTGAAATTCGAGGAAGCAAACTAAAAACAAAACGATAAAAGGAGATTACTACCATGAAACAGGAAATCAACATCCCCAAGCTCGGCTCCGAGATGAAGACCGGCCAGATCCTGGCCTGGCACGTGAAGGTGGGCGACCACGTGGAGGAGGATCAGGAGCTGTGTGAGATCAAGACTGAGAAGATGAACGCCCAGGTGGAATCCCTGTACGACGGCGTAATCACCGAGATCCTGGGCCAGGTGGGCGAGACCTACGACGTGGGCGCCGTGATCGGCTACATCGAGGAGGACTGAGCCCCAGCCATCCCGAAATGAAAGGAGTCAAGCGTTATGGCCTACAGCAAGGAACAGCTCGTTGAGATGTACAGGATCATGCAGAGGGCCCGCCTGTTCGACAAGAAGATCGCCACCGAGAGCAAAAAGGGCAAGCTGGTCGGCATGTTCCACTTCGGCACCAATCAGGAGGCCCTGGAGGGCGGCATCATGCCCTGCATCGGTCCCGACGACTACATCAAGCCCTACCACCGCAACCACGGCTGCCTGAGCCTGTGCGACATGAAGCTCTATGTGGCCGGCATGATGGAGCGCACCACCGGCTACAACATGGGCATCGGCGGCGACTATCACCAGCAGGACATCCGGGATCTGCACCTGCTGCCCATCGACGGATTAATCGGCGCGGACTGGCTCTACGACGTTGGCGTGGCCATGGCGCTCAAGCTCCAGAAGAAGCCCGGCGTGGTGGTGGGTATCCACGGCGACGGCGGCGCGCAGATGGGCGCGCTGTACGAGGCCATGAATTTCGCCTCCCTGTTCGAGCTGCCCACGGTCTTTGTGGTGGTCAATAACGGCGTGGCCATGACCACCCCCACCGAGAAGGAGTGCAAATGCGCGGAGATCTCCGGCCGGGCGGCGGGTTTCAACGTCAAGGGTGTCAGCGTCTGGGGGCAGGACCCCATCGCCATCCGGGAGGTCATGGAGGCCGCCATGGAGGGCGCCCGCCGGGGCGAGCCCGCTCTGGTGGAAATCATGACCTACCGCAGGTGCGGCCACTATTTCGGCGATCCCCGGGACTATGAGACGCCGGAGCGGGACGCGCGCATGGGCGAAAAGTACCCCGACCCCATCGCGCGCTTCGAGCAGGTGCTCCAGGACATGGATATGTGCACCCAGGAGGAGCTCAAAGGCTACGCCAAGGAGATTAAAAACGAGATTGCCGAGGCCTTCGAGTGGGCGTACCAGCAGCCCCGCCTGACCGGCGGCATGACCAAGGGCGCGGACAAGGTTTTCTCCAACACCGAAGGAGGGAAGCTGTAATGAGACATGTGAGCTATGCGCAGGCGCTGGAGGCCGCCGTCTTTGAGGAGATGCAGCGGGATTCCACGGTCTATTACATGGGCGAGGACGTGGGTGTCTTCGGCGGCGCGATTTCCAAGATGTACTCCCTCTACCAGACCTTCCCCGACCGGGTCATGGATATGCCCCTGGACGAGAAGGGCTTTACCGGCGTAGCCGTGGGTATGGCCTGGATGGGGCTGCGGCCCATCGTGGAGTTCATGTACCCCGATTTCATCGCCCTGGCCATGAACGAGATCGCCCACGGCGCCTGTAAGCAGTACTGGCTTTCCACCCAGAAGTGCCCTGTGCCCATGGTCATCCGCTCCGCCCAGGGCATCGGCTCCCAGTGCGGGGCCCACCACTCCGAATGTATCGAGGGCTGGATGATGAACTACCCCGGCCTGAAGATCGCGGTCCCCACCTTCCCGGACGACGCATACGGCATGATGAAGCACGCCATCCGGGACAACGACCCCGTGCTCTGGCTGGACTGCCGCACCACCATCTACACCGAGGAGGCCGACATCCCCGAGGCGGAGGCGGACGCCCTGCTCCCCTTCGGGCAGGCCCGCGTCCGGCGGGAGGGGACGGATGTGACCATTGTGGCCTGGCACAAGCTGCTCAAGGACGCGCTGGCCGCCGCCGAGGCGTTGGAGGCGCAGGGCGTCAGCTGCGAGGTCATCGACCCCCGCACCCTCATCCCCTTCGACGTGGAGACCGTGCTGGCCTCCGTGCGCAAGACCGGCCGTCTGGTTATCGCCCACGAGGCCAACGTCCGCGGCGGCTTTGGCGCGGAGATCGCCGCCCAGGTCGCCGAGCGGGACGCCGCCGCCCTGAAATGCCCCATCGTCCGCGTCGGCACGCCCAACACCTACATCCCCGTGGGCACCGTGGAGTGGCAGATCGTCCCCGATCAGATGGACGTCATCCGGGCGGTGAAGGGCACGCTGGGCATGGCCCTCACCGAGGAGGAGCGGGGCGGCGTACCGGTAGACGCCGTGGCGGAGCTGAAAAAATCGCGGCCCAACGACGCGGAATAGGACGGACGCATGGCACTGATCGGTATCACCTGCAACCCCCAGTCCGGCAAGGACATCCGCCGCCTGCTCACCGCGGCCACCACCATCGACGACACGGAAAAGCTCAACATCATTGAGCGCATCCTGCTCTCGGCGGCGGCGGTGGCCCGCCAGCGGGTGTGCATTATGCCGGACCGGCTGGGCTATGGCCGGCTGCTGCTGCAAAAGAGCCGTGCGAAGGGCTACCCCGGGGATCTGTCCCAGCTGGAGCTGTTCGGCATGGAAATCACCGAGACCCAGTCGGACACCACCTTTTTCGCCGCCCAGATGGAGGCGGCCGGGGCCGACGTTTTAATCGTCATGGGTGGGGACGGCACCAGCCGGGCGGCGGCCAAGGGGACCCGCAGCGTGCCCACCATCTCCCTCTCCACCGGCACGAACAACGTCTACCCGGAGATGCTGGAGGGCACCGTGGCGGGGATAGCCGCGGCCGCGCTGGCGGGCGGGGGTATCCCCGCCCGGGCCTGCACCGCCCCGGCGAAATGCATCGAGGTGTCGGTGAACGGCAGTCTCCGGGATCTGGCCCTGGTGGACGTGGCCTTTTGCAGCAACCCCTTTGTGGGGTCCCGCGCCATCTGGAATTACGCGGAGATCGGCCGCGTGGTCACCACCCAGTGCAGCATGGCCTCCATCGGCTTTTCCGCCCTGGCGGGGACGATGCTCTGTGTGGGGCCCGGGGAGGACTGGGGCGCCGTCGCGGAGTTTTCGGACGGTGCGCCGAACACCCTGGCCCCGGTGGGCGCGGGGGCCGTGCGCGGCATCTGCGTAAAAGAGGCGCGGCGGATCGCGCTGAACGAGACCGTGCGCTGGACCATGACGGGTCAGGGCACCCTGGCCCTGGACGGCGAGCGGGAGATCCGGTTCCGTCCGGGAGACGTAATTGGCTGTACCCTGCGGCGCAACGGCCCCCTCCGGGTGGACGTGCGCCGGTGCGTGGAGTACGCCCGGGAAGCGGGCCTTTTCAGGCTTGGACAGGAGTGAATGAAATGAGACAATTTGAAGTGGCGGTCATCGGCGGCGGCCCGGGCGGATATATCGCCGCCATCCGCGCCGCCCAGCTGGGCAAAAAGACCGTACTGATTGAAAAGCGGGATTTGGGGGGCACCTGCCTCAACCGGGGCTGCATCCCCACCAAGGCGCTGCTGCACAGCGCGGAGGCCTACCATGCGCTGGGCGCAGCCAAGGCGCTGGGCATCACGCTGGGGGAATATTCCTTCCAGTACAAGAAGATGGCCAAGCGCAAGGATAAGGTGGTCAGGCAGCTGCGCAGCGGCGTGGAAAACCTAGTGGCCGGTCACGGCGCGGAGCTGATCCGGGGCGAGGCGGTGCTGACGGGGCCGCACACCATCCGGGTGGGCGGGGAGGCGCTGGAGGCGGAGCAGATCATTCTGGCGGCCGGTTCCATGCCCGCCCCCCTGCCGGTGCCCGGCGCGCAGCTGCCCGGCGTCATCAACTCCGACGGGGTTTTGGCCCTGGAGGAGTGCCCGGAATCTCTGGTCATTGTGGGCGGCGGCGTCATCGGCGTGGAGTTTGCCACCCTGTTCAGCGATCTGGGCAGGCAGGTCACCATTCTGGAGATGCTGCCCGGTATCCTCAGCGGCAGCGACCCCGACGTCTGCCGGGCCATGACCGGCCTGTTGGAGGACAAGGGGGTGCGCATTTACACCGGGGCCAAGCTGCTGGGTATAACCGAGGGGCTTACCTGCACCTTTGAGCAGGAGGGGCGGACCATGACCGTTCAGGGAGAGGCCGTGGTCCTGGCCGCAGGCCGGAAGCCCGATTCCGCGGGCCTGGGCCTGGAGGCGGCGGGGGTCGCCGTACAGCGGGGGTTCATCCCGGTGGACGGCGAGCTGCGCACCAACGTGCCCCATATCTTCGCCATCGGCGATTTGACCGGCAAGCAGCAGCTGGCCCACGTGGCCACCGCCCAGGGGATCGTAGCGGCCCACAACGCCGCCGGGGAGCACCGCGGCATGTGCTATGACGCCGTGCCCGGCTGTATCTACACCAACCCCGAGATCGCCTGTGTGGGCCTGACCGAGGAGAAGGCCGAGGCGGTGGGATACAAGGTGCGCGTGGGCAGATTCAACGTGTCCGGCAACGGCCGCAGCCTGGCCATCGGCTGCCAGGACGGCTTTGCCAAGCTGGTGGCCGACGCTGAGACCGGGAAGGTGCTGGGCTGCCACATCCTCGCCCCACACGCCACCGAGATCATCGCAGAGGCCACCCTGGCCATTCAAAACGGCCTGGGCCTGGAGGCCCTCGCCGGCACCATCCACGCCCACCCCACCGTCAGCGAGATCATCATGGAGGCGGCCCACGACGCGCAGGGGCTCTGCTGCCATAAGATGTAATCCCTGAGCAGCGGACGGGGCCGTCCAATGCCCGCCGGAGCGCTCCGGCCGGCGGCGGACCCGCCCCGCCCCCGGCATCCGCACTCAAACCATTCAGGAGGAACAGATATGAACGTGCTTGTATGCGTCAAGCAGGTACCGGACACGACGGAGATTAAGATCGACCCGGTTACCAATACATTGATCCGCGCGGGCGTCCCCAGCATCGTCAACCCCTTTGACGGTTACGCGCTGGAGGCGGCCGCCCGGCTCAAGGACAAGGACCCGGACACCAAAATCGTGGTGCTGTCCATGGGGCCGGAGCAGGCCAAGGCGGCGCTGAAGGAGTGCCTGGCTATCGCCGCCGATAAGGCTTACCTGGTCTCCGACCGGGCCTTCGGCGGCTCCGATACCCTGGCCACCAGCTACATCATCAGCCAGACCCTTCAAAAGCTGGAGGAGCTGGAGGGCAAATTCGACGCCATTTTCTGCGGAAAGCAGGCGATTGACGGCGACACCGCCCAGGTGGGGCCGGAGCTTGCCGAGCATCTCAACTACCCCCAGGTGACCTACGCGCTGGAGGCGGAGGCCGACGGGGACGGCCTACAGGTGAAAAAGGAAGTGGAGGAGGGTGCCGAGCTTATCGCCGTCCGGACGCCCTGCGTGGTGACCTTCACCAAGCCCGCCTGGGATCCCCGTTACCCTACCGTCAAGCGGAAAATGGCCGCCAACCGGGCGGACATCCCCACCCTCACCGCCGCCGACCTGCCCGCCATCGATCTGGCCCGGGCCGGCCTGAAGGGCTCCCCCACCAAGGTAAAAAAGACCTTTGTGCCCCGGAAAAAGACCGGCGGCGTAAAGCTCAGGGAAGAGACCAACGAGGCGTCCGCCCTCAAGCTGTTTCAGCTTTTGAGCGGGAACAACATCGTATAGGGGGGAGCACAATGGAAGCTAAGACAAAGGACCTGTGGGTCTTTATCGAGACTGACGAGCAAGGCCGCGCCCAAAACGTGGGGCTGGAGCTGCTGACCCCCGGCCGCGTCCTGGCCGAGAAGCAGGGCGGGGCTTTGGTGGCGGTCGTCATCGGGAACCATGTGGACGCCGCCGTGCAGGCGGCCTCCGCCCAGGGCGCGGATCAAATTATCGTCGTGGAGGGGCCCGAGTACGCCCACTACTCCACCGACGCCTATACCGCCGCCCTCTTCGCCCTGGTGGAGCAGTACGGCCCCACCAGTATGCTCATCGGCGCGACGAACAACGGCCGTGACCTGGGACCCCGCCTGTCCTGCCGCCTAAAGACCGGCCTGACCGCCGACTGCACCGCCCTGGACATTGACGCCGAGAGCGGCAACGTGGCCTGGACGCGGCCCGCGTTCGGCGGCAATCTGATGGCCACCATCCTCTGCCCCGATCACCGGCCCCAGATCGGCACCGTGCGCCCCGGCGTATTCAAAAAGGGGGAGCCGGGCGAGGCCGGGGCGGAGGTGATCCGGGCGGACATCCATATGGATCCCAAGGACATCCGCACCCAGGTGCTGGATCTGATCCGGGATCTGGGCGGCGAGCACGTGGACCTGGAGGAGGCCGAAATCATCGTCTCCGGCGGCCGCGGCGTGGGCGGCCCGGAGGGCTTCGCCCCGGTGCGGGCTCTGGCGGAGGCGCTGGGCGGCGTGGTGGGCGCGTCCCGGGCCGCGGTGGACTCCGGGTGGATCGCCCACGCCCACCAGGTGGGCCAGACCGGCAAGACCGTCGGCCCCAAGGTGTACATCGCCTGCGGCATCTCCGGTGCCATTCAGCATCTGGTGGGCATGAGCGGCTCCAACGTGATCGTGGCCATCAACAAGGACCCCGACGCCCCTATTTTTGACGTGGCAGACTACGGCGTGGTGGGTGATCTCTTTGAAGTGCTCCCCGTGCTGACGGCGGAAGTAAAAAAGCTGCGGGCCTGATTGCCCGCCAAGATACAAAAGGAGCAGCGGCTTTGCCGCTGCTCCTTTTGTATCCCAACGGATACTACAGTCTCTTTTTTAGCCCCCAAACCGGCAATAAACGACCCATTTTACCCCAAAAAGCTGGCACATTTATTGCTTATATAGTGAGATAAATGGAGGGGAAGCCACATGCAAACCACAATTTTTCATTCCGTCAACGCAGGGCTCTTTTTCTGGGACGGCAGCAGCGGCCTGCTGGTGGACGGCATCCACCGGGGCCGTGAGGAGGGCTGCTCCCCCATGCCGGATTTCTTGGAACTGCAGATGCGGCGGCGTGCCGGAATCTTCGCCCATCTGAATGGCGCGCTTTTTACCCACCTGCACCGCGACCACTTTGACCCCGAGGGGCTGGACACCCTGCTGCGCGTCCAGCCGGAGCTGCCTGTCTATGGCCCGGGTCTGCGCTGCGGCGGGGCCCTGGTGCGGCCCATTCGGCCCGGCCTGCGCAGCGTGCGCATGGGCTCCATCTACGTTCTTGCCCGGACTACGCGCCACGACGGGGCCGCGTATCAGGACGACCCCCATCAGTCCTTCCTGATCCGCATGGGTGGCGAGAGCTTCTTTGTGGCGGGGGACGCCGGGCTCCGGGCCGCGGACGCGGCGGATTTCTCCGGCTACTACGCCGCGCCCGTGGCGGCGGCCTTCTGCAACCTCTACCAGCTGGCCGCCCCGGAGGGGCGGGCCTTCCTCCGGGCCCTGGCGCCGGAGCGGATTTTTTTGTACCACCTCCCCTTCAGGCAGGACGACCGGTATCAATACCGCCGGTTGGCCCGCCAGGTGCTCCGGGCGAGTCCGTCCGATCTGCCGCGGCCGGAGCTGCTGAGCCACATGGCCTGGCTGGACGGCCGGGCGGCGGATTGGGAACAGGTTGAGAAAGGAGCGGAACAAAGTGGTCTATCTGGAGTCGCACAGCACTGACCCCTATTTTAATCTGGCGCTGGAGGAGTATGTTTTTGAACACATGGACCGCAGCAGGCAGTATTTCATGCTCTGGCAGAACGACAACACCATCGTGGTGGGCAAGTACCAAAATACGGCGGAGGAGATCGACCAGGCCTATGTGCAGACCCACGGCATCCGGGTGGTCCGCCGCCTGTCCGGCGGCGGGGCGGTCTATCACGACAGGGGAAACCTGAACTTCACGTTTGTTGTGGATCAGGCGGAGCATACCGACTTCGATTTCAAGGTCTTTGTGGCCCCCGTGGTCCGCGCGCTGGAAAGGCTGGGGGTAAGCGCGCAGTTCAATGGGCGCAACGACATCACCATCGGCGGGCAGAAGTGCTCCGGCAACGCCCAGTATGTCCGGCATGGCCGCCTGCTCCATCACGGCTGCATTATGCTGGACTCCAATCTGGCTGACGTGGCCGACGCGCTCAAGGTCAAGCAGGCCAAGTTTGATTCCAAAAGCGTCAAATCCGTCCGCAGCCGGGTGACGACCATCAACGCCCACGCCCCGCGCCCCATTACCATGGAGGCGTTTAAGGCCGCGCTGCGCGCCTGCGTGCTGGAGGATAAAGACACGCAGCGCTATGAGCTGACCCCGGAGGACCTGATTGCGGTCAAGCGCATCCGGGACGAGAAATATGCCACGTGGGACTGGAATTACGGCTCCTCTCCGGCCTACAACATGCGTTTGGAGCAAAAGTTCAGCGCCGGCTTGCTCACCGTCTTTTTGCAGGCGGAGGCGGGCCGGATTAAGGACATCCGGTTCTGCGGGGATTTTTTTGGAAACGGTGAAATCCGTACCCTGGAAGAAAAGCTGGTATCCGTCAAGCTGGACAGCCGGCTGGAACAGGCCCTGGAGGAACTGAATGTCGGCTATTATATCAATGGGATCAGGGCAGACGAGATCGCCGGACTGCTGCGGTAACAGCTTTCGGCTTTATAACCGGCAGCGTCCGGCAGAAGGGGGGCGGCCTTGCGGCCGCCCCCCTTCTGCTGTTTAAATTGTACAGCCGTTGTCCACCACCAGCACCTGGCCGGTGACGGCCGCGGACTCGTCCCCGGCGAAGAACAGGATCGCCTTTGCCTGGTCCTGCGCCGACACCTCCGGCACGCTGGTATCCATATGCCGCGCGCAGATCGCGGCAAATTCCCCGTCGAAGGTGGCGAGCTGCTCCGGGGTGTTCAGGGCCGTGGGGGTGGGGCCGGGGCAGACCACGTTGACCCGGATCCCCGTTCCCGCGAACTGGATGGCGGCGTTTTTGCTCATGCCGATGACGGCGGTTTTGGCGGCGGTGTAGGCCATGCCGCTGTTGTGCCCGGTCCCGCCGATGGAGGAGATGTTGATGATGGATCCCCTCCCGGCGGGCTCCATATAGTTGAGGGCCTGCTTCATCATGTAGAAAACCGAATCCTGGTCCACGGCGATGATCTCATGCCACCACTCGTCGGAGCAGCGGGTGACGGGGCGGTGCTTATCGGCTATCCCGGCGTTGTTGACCAGGATGTCCACCCGGCCGAAGGCCGAGATACATGCCTCAACCAGGCACTTGCAGTCCTCGGAGCGGCTCACGTCGGCGGATACCGGCAGGGCCCTCACCCCCTGGGAAGCGCAGTACGCCTCCACCTCCCTCAGCTTATCCATACGGCGGGCGGCCAGCACCAGATCCGCCCCCTCCCGGGCGAAGAGCTCCGCGATGGCCCTGCCGATGCCCGAGTTGGCCCCGGTCACGATGGCGACCTTTCCCTGCAGCCTTTTCATTGGCAGCCTCTCCTTTCTATATCGACATGGCGGCGTAATACGCCTCCTGGTTGGCGTTGTAGTAGTTGCGCCCCCTGCACACGCAGTCCCCCACCAGATACACGCCCGAGGGGTATTTGGCCAGCAGGGCCTTCCCCAGCTCGTTGACCGGGGCCACGCCCAGGGCGTTGACATAGCTGTCCCCGGGGAACAGGCGCGCCGTGCCGTCCGCGGCAACGGTCTCCACCCCCGCGTCGGTAAAGGCGGCGATCTTCTGCCCGCCCGCCAGGGTCACGCCGCACTGTTCCAGGCGGTGGAACAGGTCGGCCCGGTTAAAGATGGGCATCGCTTTGCAGAAGTCGGCCACGGGGATGGCGTCGATGACGGTGACGCGCCTGCCCTCCAGGCCCAGGGCCAGGGCGCACTCCAGGCCGGTGAGCCCGCCGCCGCAGACCACCACCCGCGCCCCCGTCTCCACGGCGAGCGCGTCCACGTCCCGCACGGCCAGCACCTTGGGGTGGTCGATGCCGGGAATGGGGGGCTTCAGGTAGCGGGAGCCGGTGGCCACGATCACCGCGTCCGGGTTCTCCCGCTCCACCGCCTCCAGGGTGGCCTTCGTGTTCAGCAGAATTTTGGCCCCGCAGGCCAGGGTGGTTTTTACGTCCCAGGCCAGGTAATTGCGCATGTACTCCTTAAAGGGCACCAGCACCGCGTCGTTCAGCAGGCCCCCCAGGCGGCCGGACTTCTCCCAGAGCACCGCCTCGTGCCCCCGGGCCGCCAGGGTCTGGGCCGCCATCATGCCCGCGGGGCCGCCGCCGATGACCAGCACCCGCTTGCGCGCCTCCGGGGCCACGGGCGGGATGGGCCCGCTCACCCCCATGCGGGGGTTGACCGCGCAGGACATGGAGGTGCCGTAGGTGTTGGCGTTGCCGCACAGGTCGCAGCGGGTGCAGGGGCGCACCTCGTCCGCCCGCCCGGCCAGGGATTTGGCCACCAGCTCTCCGTCCGCCATGTGGCTTTTGGCCATGGCCACGATGTCCGCCTTGCCGGAGGCGATGATCTCCTCGGCCTCGGCCAGGGTGGTGATGTTTCCCACCACGCACACAGGGACGCTCAGCCGCGCCTTGGCCCGGGCGGCAAAGTCCACGTTGAGCAGGCGGCCCTGGAAATAGGTCGGGATGGTCTTGACGGCGGCCAGGGGGTGGAAGATGCTGCCCTGGGAGACGTGGATGATGTCCACGTACTGCTGGGCGGCCTCCATGAAGTCCAGCGACTCGGACAGCTCCAGCCCGCCGGGGATATTCTCCTGGGCGGACACGCGCAGCTCCACCACCATGGCCGGCCCCACCGCCTCCCGGACGGCCCGGAGCACCTCCAGGGGGTAGCGGCGGCGGTTCTCCGGACTGCCGCCGTACTCGTCGGTGCGGACGTTGGAGTCGGGGGAGAGCCACTGGGCCAGGAAATTATTGTGGGCGCAGTGGAGCATGACCATGCGGAAGCCCGCCTTTTGGCAGCGCAGGGCGCAGTCCACGTAGCGCTCCCGCATGTCGTCCATGCCGGCGCGGTCCAGCTCCCTCAGGTTGGTGTGCTCCGCGTCCACAGGCCGGGAGGCGGACACCGCCGGAGCGGGGGGATCCCCCGGCCCCACCCGGGAGCCCCGGCCCGCGTGGGCCAGCTCCACCGACAGCTCCGCCCCGCCCCGCCGGGCGGCCTCCACCAGCTGGTTCATGCCGTGGATGCAGTCGTCGGAATTCACGTTCATCTCGCACAGCCAGGCCGAGGTGCTGTCGTGGACCACGGGGGTGTCCCCCACCGTCACGTAGGCCACCCCGGTCTTGGCCTGCCACTGCATAAACTCCAGCATGTCCCGGCTCATGTCCCCGTTTGGCTCGCATTTGAGCACCACCGTGGGGGCGTACTGCAGGCGGTTTTTCAGCGTCACGCCCCGGATGGTCAGGGGCTGGAACACGTGGGGGTATCTGTTTTCTATCATGTGCTTTCCCTCCTATGCGATGTGCATGCCGCCGTCCACCGAGACGGACTGGCCCGTGATATGCCCCGACATATCGGAGCACAGCCACACCACCGCCCGGGCCACATCCACGGCCGTGCCCAGCTTGCCCATGGGGATCACGTGCCGGCGGAGGTTGTCCGCCTCGCCGGGGTCGGCGCTGAGGGTGTTGGCCATCAGCCCCGTGTCCGACGTGGGGCCGGGACAGACCACGTTGACGCGGATGCCCGCCCGGGCGTTTTCCAGGGCCGCCAGCCGGGTGAGGGCCACCACCCCCGCCTTGGACGGGCCGTAGGCCCCGAAGCCGGGGGCCATTTTCAGTCCGCCGATGGAGGCGTTGTTGACGATAGCGCCGCCCCCCTGCTTCTCCATCTGAAGCAGCTCGTGCTTGAGGCACAGGAAGGTGCCCTTTAAATTGACGTTCATCACCCTGTCCCAAAGCGCCTCGCTCAGCCCGGTGAGGGGGCCATAGGGGATGCGCACCCCGTCGGGGCCCACCCCGGCGTTATTGAAGGCGCAGTCCAGGCCCCCAAAGCGCTCCACCACCGCGGCCACCGCCGCCTCCACCTGCTCCTCCCGCGTCACGTCGCACGGGAAGTAGGCCCCCCGGCCCCCCTGGCGCTCAATCAGGCGCACGGTCTCCTCTCCCGCGGCGGTGTTATGGCCGGTCACCACGGCCACCCGCGCCCCCAGCGCGGCAAACTCCAGCGCCGCGGCCCGGCCGATGCCGGAGCCGCCGCCGGTAATCAATACGGTCTTGTCCTGAATGTCCAAAGGCATAAAACTGCGCTCCCTTCCAACGACTGATTCTGTAACCAGTATAGTGGAAGAAAGCGCAGCTGCAAAATGCCCATTTGGTTGCACCGTTATGCCGCTCAGAGCATATAGCCCAGGGCCCGGATGTGTTCGCTCTCCCGTTGGAGGCTCTCCCGGAGAAAGGAGATAAAGACCCCGGCCGCCGCCGGCAGGGGGTAGCCCTTGTGGTGGATGACGCCGATCCGGGCGGGCGGGACGCCGTCCAGGATGCGCACCAGGCGCACGGCGCTGTCCGGGTGGATGCCCTTGAGCCTGGCGTACTGGGACACCGGCATGATGCACACCCCGGCGTTGCCCTCCAGCAGCTGCACGATCAGCTCCGTGCTCTCCACCTCGTAGACCACGTTCGGCTCGAAGCCCCTGGAGCGGCACAGCTCCTGCAGGGACTGTAAATCCAGCCGGGTGGCGTCGCAGATCAGCGGCTCCCCCGCCAGGCGGTCCAGCGTTACCCCCTCCTCCCGGGCCAGGGGGCTGCAGGCGTGGGCCAGGATGGCGTAATCCATATAGCCCAGCAGCTCGAAGGCCAGCTGGCCGTGCTCCGGCGGGCGGGCGGTCACCGCCAGGGTGAGTGTGCGGTCCAGCAGGTGCTCCGCCGCCTTGGCCTGGTCATAGGCAAACTGCCGGATGCCCACGTCCGGGTGGAGGAAGGAGAACTCCCGCAGCATGTCGGGGAGAAAGCCGTCGATGGTGCAGGCCAGGGAGAGCACGTTCTGGCTGTTCTCATACAGGCGCTGCACCGTCTGCACGCCGGAGGCCAGCTCCCCAAGGGCCAGCTCCACGCTGGCCAGGAAGACCCGCCCGCAGTCGTTGAGCACGATCCGCCCCTTCCGGTGGTCAAAGAGGGGCACCCCCACCTCCGCCTCCAGCCGGGCGATGGAGCGGCTCAGGTTGGGCTGGGTTATGAAAAGCTCCTGCGCCGCCCGGGACATGTTCCCCATGCGGGCCACGGTGCGGAAGTAGTTGAGCTGGGTCAGTTCCATATGTCCCCCTCCGTTCATCCCCGGTCTGATAGATTCGACGGCATAACGCTATATGATAAGGCATATTTCCCTTTTTTCCCCGCCGATGGTATGCTTCCTTTGTAAAAAATGCCGATAAGGCACATATAGGAGGTACCGAATGAACAACCAAAGCAAAGCGGCGGCGGGCAGTACCAAAAGCAATTTCGGCGGCAAGGGCTGGCTGATGATCCTCTTCTCAGGCGTCATGTTCTACTTCTACGCGGGATTTTGCAGCGACGGGCTGAACATCATCGTCTCCAGCTTTGCGGGCGCCCACGCCCTGGATCCCGCCGCCCTCCTGGCGCTCACCACCCCCGCCTCCTGGGCCGGGCTGCTGGGCGCCGTGCTCTGGGCCTGGTTCGTTGACAGGTGGAGCGCACGCACCGGCCTGTTGGTCACCGCCCTTCTGGGCGGCGTCTCCTTTGCCGCCTACGGCCTGGTGGGCACCCTGCCCGGCTTCTTCGCGGTGACGGCCCTGGTCAACTTCATGGGATTCGGCTTCTGCCACACCGTGGCCAACGCCCTCATGGCCCGCTGGTTCCCCCTGAAAAAGGGCCTGGCCCTGGGGTGGGCCACCATGGGCCAGAATCTGGCCTCGGCCACCTTTATCCCCCTGTTCCTGCTCTTTCTCCGGCTGGCCAGCCTCAGCGGCTCCTTCTACCTCATGGGCGGCCTGCTGGCCCTGGCGGGCGTAATCGGCTTTGTGGTGGTGCGGGACACCCCGGAGGAGCTGGGCTGCGCCCCGGACAACGGGGTGTTTACGCCCGAGGAGCTGCAGGCCAACCTGCGTGAGCTGCAGGCGTACCAGTCCGCCTGGACTCCGGCCAGGCTGCTGCGCAATAAGCAGATCTGGCTGATCGGCATGGGCTTCGGTATATACATCCTGGTCACCGTCTCCCTGATCAGCCAGATGATCCCCCGCCTCATGTCCTGCGGCTGGGGCGAGGCAAAGGCCACCGGGATGATGACCGTGGCCGCCGTCTTCGGCCTTTTGGGCAGCTACGCCACCGGCTGGCTGGACCAGAAGCTGGGCACACGCCGGGCCTCGGTGGTCTACGGGCTGTGGTACCTGGCGGCGCTGGTGATCTGCGCCCTGCCCGCCAGCGAGGCCACCCTCTACCTGTCCGTCTTTTTCATCGGCGTGGGCATCGGCGGCGTGGGCAACCTCTTCCCCTCTATGACCGCAACCGTCTTCGGCCGCTTCGACTTCGTGCGGGCCATGGGCGTGCTCAACCCCATCACCGCCGTCGTGCGCTCCTTCGCCTTCGCGCTGCTGGCCTTCGGCCTGTCCAGGCTGGGCGGTTACGCAGGGGCCTATGCCATCATCGCGGTGTTGGACCTTATCGCCGTTTTCCTCGTCTCCCGCATCGACGACACCTGCATCGGCCGCCGATAGTATCGGCAAAACAGCATAATACAATTTTTATTATACCAGTAATATCAGCTGCTTTAAAGTGCCATATAATCATATAATTATGCCGAATATACTATAATAAAAGCGCGGGGCGGCCCACAGGGGCGGCCCCGCGCTTTTTCAGGCGTCGTAAGTACAGTGGTGTGTGTATCGGCCGTAAGATAGCCGGCCCGATGCCGCATTGTATGAATGCCCGGGAATCGTCCGGTCTCTCTCAAAAGCAGCGCGTTTTCCTGTGACTCCAGGCCGGGAACAAATCCAGGGCGTTTCCAAGCCTGAACCTCATCTGCAAAGATCTCGGGATAGGCAAGGCCAGGTTGGTTCCCTATCCCTTTCCGGTCGTGCCGTTGTGTTCGCAGCCCGGCCCTTGCCCGGTTACAGCAGACAGCTTGTCCGGAAGGACGCGAGATCGTTTTGCGTGACGCGGGTCTGGGCCAGGACATATTCCTCAACCGAGTGAAATTGACGGTCGATTTCCGACAGCGCCGACGCCAGCCAGCAGGGGCAGGCGAGGAAAAAGCCCCGCACGTAGTCGGCGGCGGCCCTGCCGGCCGTACGGGCGAGGGCGATACGCTCCGCCTCATCAATTTCGCCGCGCAGGGCGGTATTTGTATAGAGGTAGTCCCGGTAGAGCGGCCCGTCGGGCACGCCCAGCAGGCGCAGCAGCACCGCCGCCACAAAGCCGGTCCGGTCCTTGCCCGCGGCACAGTGGAACAGCACCGCGCCGTCCGAGTTCCCGGCGAGCTGCAGCAACAATTCCTCGATACAGCGGCACATCTCCCCGGAGTTCACCATGCGGCGGTAGACCTCCCGCATCCGCACCGACGCGATGGCCTCCCCGCGCGCGTACCCGTTCAAAATGTCGTCCACCTTGTCCTCCAGGGTGCGCTTGCTCTGGGCCAGCTCCCGCCGGCCGCTCTCCATCACGGCGATATGCTGGTATACCGCGCCTGGGAAGGGGGGATCCGGGTGGAACTGCCGCTCGTTTTCGCTGCGCATGTCGTACACCGCCCGCAGGGGCGGGAGGGCGGCGCGCTCCGCCTCCGTCATGGGCCATAGTGCGCCGGAACGCAGGAGCCGCCCCGGGCGGACGCGCCGTCCGTCCGCTGTGGGAAGCCCCCCCAGATCCCGCAGGTTCAGGCGCTGAATATCAAGCGTCAAGGCCGGCCTCCTGCTTTTCAAAATATCGGTACAGTACCTTTACGAATTCCGGGATGCTGCGGCTCTCCGCGGCCAGCCGCGCCTGGCGCTGCAGCGACTCCTCCTCCCTGAGGCACCTGCCGGCGTAGTCCAGAAGGGACTCGGGCGTCTCCGCCCTGCCGGTTTTGCAGGAGGCGAGACGGGCCAGCAGCTCCACCGGCTCCCGCTCGTCCAGGAGGGCGAAGGAGGAAAAGATGCACAGGCCCAGGTTTTCCAAGAGGAAAATCTCCCGGTAGAGCAGCTCCAGATCGTCTATCTGCGCCAGCTCCGGGCAGATGCGCCGCATCTGCAGGGCGTATTTTTGCTCCTGCTGGACGGCGGGGCGCGTCATACGCGCCTGGAGCGCCTCCCGGTCCCGGTACAGCCGCGCGATCTCCGCCGTGCCGCCGCCCAGGATGCGGCCGATCACCGTGCCCGCCGCCACCTCCTCTAGCAGCTCCTCCAGCCGATCCGGCGCGGGCTCCTGGCCGGCCGCGTCCAGATACATGGAGGCGGCGTACACAAACTCCGTGGCGTTCAGGCCCAGCGCCAGCCCCCTGGCCGAGACCGCCGCGGCGCAGGCGTCCATCTCCGCGCCGGAGAGGCGCCCGCCAAAGCAGGCCCCCACGGCGGCGCGCACCTCCGCCTCCTCCGGGGCGGCGTAAATCCTGCCGCTGCCTGCGCTGTGGCGGTTCAGGCAGCCGATGACGCACATGGGTGCGCAGCAGTAGTTGACCCTCTCCCCGTCCGTCCGGGGGCGTACGGCCCGCTTTTCGGGCAAGGGCGGCAGCTCCCCGCGGTTTTTCAGCAGGTGCAGAAGGGTGATGGAGCCCAGGCCGGGCAGCGCGCCGCCGCAGATGGGGTCGTCCAGGATCCGGCGCGCCAGGCGCTTGCCCGCGGCCTGGAGGCCCGCGCGGTCGGCGCAGGGCGCGGCGAAGTACTCCCCGCACTGGACGGCTACGGCCCGCAGGCCCTTGCTCCCCGGCACGTCGCCGAAGCTGCTGCGGGGGCAGGTATAGCGCGGCGTCCCCTCCGGGTAGGTGGTGAACAGGCCGCTCAGGGGGATGCCCAGATCCGCGGCGGGGCCGCAGCCCGCAATGGCGCACTCGGCGCCCCACAGGCCGCGCAGCCGCTCCACAAGCGCGCCGCAGTCCAGCCCCTCCAGCTCCGGAATGTGCAGGATGCGCGCGCCCCCGCCGTCTATCCGGAGCACCGCGTTCCCGGCCCGGGCCTTTCCCTTGAGCACAACGGCCGCAATATCCAGGCTCGCCAGCTTTTGCGGCATGTCCCCGGTGATATTGGTCACCGCCAGCCCCCCGTCGCCCCGGGCCGCCACCGTGGCCCGGGTGGCGCAGGGCACAGGCGTCCCGGCCAAAAGGCCGGGGGCGATGACGAAGGCGTTGTCCGGGGACAGGCGGCCGCAGCGGGGCGGCGTGTGCTCCCGCAGCAGGCGGACCGCCAGGCCCCGGCCGTAGTCCCTGCTATCCGCGCTTTCGCGCTCCACCGTACCACGGGTCAGGTCGGCGATGAGAATCGATGACATAGGCTCCCTCCGCTCTTTGCTCCATACGCGCAGCTAGTTGCCCGCGCCGGTGAGGTGTGCGCCGCCGCGCCCGTTTTTTACCATGAGGATCTCGGCCATAATGGCCAGGGCGATCTCCTCCGGGGTCTCGCCGCCCAGATCCAGGCCCACCGGCGTGAACACCCTGTCCAGCGCCTCCTGCCCCACGCCCTTCTCCCGCAGCCGCTCAAAGAGGGCGGCCACCTTTTTGGCGCTGCCGATCATGCCCACGTAGGACGCCTGCTTGGCCAGGGCCCCTGCCAGGGCGGCGCCGTCCTGGGCGTGGCTGTGGGTGGCGATGACGATATACGCCCCGGCGGGGATGGGCTGCGCCAGGAGATCCGCCTCAAAGTCCCGGACCCGGACAAACCGCCCCGCCTGGGCGGCCTTATCCCTCTCCTCCCCGTCGTCCAGCAGCAGCGTGTCGAAGCCCAGGAACCCGGCCAGCCGCAGCACGGCGCCGCCCACGTGGCCCCCGCCGCACATGACCAGCAGGGGCCGGCCCGCGTAGGCCTCGATCAGCACACTGGTACAGCCGCCGCAGGCCATGCCCGCCCCGGCGGCGGGCGAGTTCAGGTCATAGGTGCGAAAGGCGCTGCCGCCCTCGCGGATACACTGTAGGGCATCCCGGACGGCGAGGCGTTCCACCGCGCCGCCCCCCACCGTGCCCTTTGTGGTGCCGTCGCCGTAGACCAGCATCTTACCCTGTGAACGGGTGGCCGCGCCGTCAGACTGGACGATAGTGACCACCGCGTGCTCCCTGTGCTGATCGCAGGCGGCCACCTGCGCCCGGATAATTTCAATGGCGTCCATTCCTGCTCCTCCCTCTCCCGCGCGCCGCCGGCTCACTGCACGCGCCCCATCAGATAGCTCCCCCGGTTCTCGACCAGGGCGATTTCGCCGTATATCAGGGACAGGCGCGCCCGGATCTCCTCCGCCCCGGCGCGGGCCAGGTCGATTTCCGCCACAATGATCCCGTCCTTCAGGAGGATCAGCCTGTCGCAATAGGCCATGGCAAAGTTGGGGTCGTGGAGCGTGATCAGCCCCGCCTTGCCCTGGCTGCGGATTATCTCGCGGATCTTCCCCAGCACCATGTGCTTGTTCAAAAAATCCAGGGCGCTGTCCGGCTCGTCCATCAGCATGACCGGGGCGTTCTGCACGATGCAGCGGGCCAGGATAACGATCTGCCGCTGGCCCTGGCTGAGCGCCCCGAAGTCCTTTTGGGCGAACGCCCCGCAGCCCAGCCGCTCCATGGTCTCAAGCGCGGCCTCCCTCTGCGCGGAGGAGGGGGACTCCAGCAGGCCCAGCTGGGCGTTGAAGCCCATCAACACCACCTCCAGCGCGGTCTTGCCGCCCTCCAGGCTGCACGTCTGGGGGATGAAGGAGAGCAGGCGGGCCCGCTTCTTTTCGTTCAGCCGCGTGCAGTCCTGCCCCGCGGCCACGCATCTGCCCCGCATCGGCAGGAAGCCGCAGGCGGCGTGGAGTATGGTGGTCTTGCCGCTGCCGTTCAGGCCCAGCAGCGCACAGAATTCTCCCGCACGGATGCCCAGGCTCACGCCGTGGACAACCTCCCGCTTCCCGTGGGAGACAGAGACGTCCTCCAGGTAAAAAAGCTCGTTCACAGCGTCTCCTTCCCCCGCTTGCACATGAAATACAGCAGTATCGGCACGCCGATGGCCGTGGTCAGGATGGAGATGGGCAGCTCGGCGCTGTAGAGCACCCTGGCCAGAATGTCCGCCGCCATGACCAGCAGCCCGCCCACCAGGGCGCTCATGCACATGGTTGTGGAGTTGTTGCGCCGGAGCATCAGCCGCGCCGTGTGCGGGGCGATGAGGCCCGCGAAGTTGATAAGGCCCGTGACGCTGATGACCGAGGCCACCAGCAGCGTCGAGAGCGTCAGCACCGCCGCGCGGATGGGCTTGAGGCGCACGCCCAGGGCCCGGCACTCGTTGTCCCCCATGGCCATCAGCTCGATCTGCCGCCGGAGCAGCAGCAGGCCGGCGAGGCCCACACAGAACATGGGGAGGATGGACAGCAGCTTGGACAGCGTGGTGTTGCCGAAGGTGCCCATCTCCCAGTATTCCATGGCTGCCAGCTCGTTTTCCGGGTCCGCGAAGTACTTGAGGGCCATGATGATGGACTTGGAGATGGCGTTGATGACGATGCCCGCCAGCACGTAGG
Organism: Oscillospiraceae bacterium; assembly: GCA_022846095.1. Classification (NCBI taxonomy): domain Bacteria; kingdom Bacillati; phylum Bacillota; class Clostridia; order Eubacteriales; family Oscillospiraceae; species Oscillospiraceae bacterium. The sequence goes on from AP025583.1 coordinate 3,768,877, forward strand.
TGGCGGTGGAGCGGGAGCGGGTGGCCCGCACCAGCAGCATCACCCCCGCCACAGCCGCAAGGCCCCCCCAGAACGCGCCTGTGGCGATGGCCGCCATGCCCGTGGCGGACACTGAGACGATTGCCAGCGCCGCCCCCACGTTCGCGCCGCCGGCGATCCCGATAATATCCGGGGACGCCAGGGGGTTTTTAAAGATGATCTGGTAGACGCTGCCCGCCAGCCCCAGGCCCACCCCCGCCAGGAGCGCCATTATGGTCCGGGGCAGCCGCAGGGTAAAGAATACCTTGCGGCTCATCTCGTCCACGCCGCCGCCGCGGAGGATGGCCCAGATCTCCGCCGGTTCGATTTGGTACTTGCCGATGCAGATCGAAACCACCGCAGTAATCAAAATTACTGCGGTGATTGCGGCAAAGAGCAGCGGCGTGAGCTGATCCCGGCTTTTCATGTGGTTCAATGGCTTCAACCCAATCAACCCGCCAGCGCGGAGGTGTCCATGTCAAAGCCGTAGAAGGTCTTGTAGAAGTCGGACGCGTCCGCGGCGAAGGCCTCGGCGGAGTAGGCGTCGGGGTACAGGGTGGAGACCATCCAGAGCATACCCAGCACGCCGGAGGGCACGGGGGAATCCCACGCCTCAAAGCCCGCGGGCATGTTGTAGACCGCGCCGTTCTTCACGGCGGTGATCTCCGCCAGGTTGGCGTCCGCCATCACGTCCGCGGCGGAGTAGTCGGGCTGGCCGTTGGCCATATTGTTGGTGGGGATGACGATCACGTCCGGGTTCATCTCCAGCAGCTGCTCGTAGGAGATGTCGACCCAGGAATCGCCCTCCAGGATGTCACCCGCGTTTTTCCCGCCGGAGGTGGTCACCAGGGAGGACTGGTACATGTCCTTGGGGGAGGTGGTCAGATAGGAGCTGGTGCCGCACATGTAGACCACGGGCTTGTCCGCGTCCGCAATGCCGGAGGTGAGGGAGGAGACCTTGTCCAGCACCTGGTCATAGCGCGCCAGAAGGGCGTCGGCCGCCTGGTCCGCGCCGGCCAGCGCGCCGATCAGGCGCACCATCTCGGTCAGCTGCTCGTGGCTCTCCGGGTTGACCACGATGGCGGGAATACCCATCTCGGACAGGGTGGCCGCGTAGTCCTTGGCCTTTTTGGGCAGGATGACCAGATCCGGGTCGGCGGCAAGGCAGGCCTCCAGATCAAATGCCTTGGCGGAGCCCACGTTGCCGATGGCCCCGATGAGCTCGGGGGCCGCGTACTTGTAGATGGGGCGCTTTTCGATCTTCTCCTCCGTGGCCACCAGCTTGTCCTTCAGGCCCAGCGCGATGCAGGTGGAGGAGGAGATGTAATAGCCGGAGACGATCCGCTCGGCAGGGGCGTCCAGCGTCACCGTGTTGCCGATCTGATCCGTCACCGTCATGGGGAACGCGGAGGGCTCCTCCTCAGGCTCAGGCGTGGGTGTGGGCGCGGGGGTAGGGGCCGCGGAGGGGGGCGCGGAAGGCGCCGCAGAGGCGGGCGTGCCCTGCTGGGCGCTGCAGCCGGTGAACAGGGCGGCAATCATCACCAGTGCGAGCATGGCGGACAACAGCTTCTTCATCGTTCTTCTCCTTTAAATGCATATCGCTTTCACTCGTTATGGAACCATGCAGTACCATTGCTAACCTAGCATGAGCGAGATTTTTTGTCAATTTATATCGTAAGTTGCATGGTTATGCAGAAATCTTTATAGACAGATCTCGATAGGCGGCCTCTGTAAGCGTCCTGCTCCCACCTGTCCGTCTCAATGCCGCACGGCATTTCTCAGCGCTGCCAATATCAGCTCCAGAAGAAACATGACGGCTGTGGCGAGTACGGCATAGGGGTAGATGGAGACGGCGCGGAAGGCGGGCGCGGTGAGCTCGAAGATCAGGGCGGCGTCCAGCGCGATGCAGAAGCCGGCCAGGACCGCGGGCTCCGCCGCCCGTCTGCGGACGGCCCGTACCAGCAGCCATACCAGCAGCCCGGCGAGGACAACCAGCGCGAGCTGCATCAAAAGCACCTTGCCCGGCGTAAAGATCAGGGCGTTGTACTGCCGCTTGCGGTAGGCCACATGGTGGTTCACCCCGCCGCGGGTGTAGGCCAGGCGGCTGAGCGCCGCCGCCCCCGCGGCCAGGACGATCTGGAGGGCGGATACCGCCCCCCAGATCGCGTGAAACACGGAGCTTTTCATGCTATTTCGCGGTGGGATCGCCGGTTTCAGAGGGGCGGCCGGCATTGGACCAGCCGATCCAGCCGTCGCTGTAGAGCGAGGTGTTTTCCAGGCCCATCACCCTGGCGTACCAGAGGATCTCGGCGGCCCGCCACCCGCTGCCGCACATGAAGGCCAGGTGGTCGCCGGTATCGACGCCGCAGCCCCGCCACATGGCCAGGATCTCCCCGGCATTGCGCATGGTCTTATCGATGTTGCGGTAGTAGCACACCGAGCTGGAGCTCGCCTTGCCCGCGTAGCCGAAGACCGCGCCGGGGATGCGCCCGGCCTTGTCGTGGTAGCTGTAGCCGGTGCTCTGGCCGATAAACTCCTCCCAGGTGCGGTTGTCCACCAGCGTGAAGGAGGCGTCCTCCAGCTCCGCCGCCACCTCGTCCTGGGTGTCGATCCACTCCGGGTGGGCGGGGGTCTCGGCCCCGAAGCTGTCCACGGGCACGGCCTCGGTGTTGTCGGTGGCCAGCGCAAAGCCGAGATCCGTCCACTCCACCAGGCCGCCGGTCATGACCCGCACGTCCTCCACGCCCATATACCGGAGAATCACGGCAAAGCGGCTGGAGGCCATGGGCTCGGGGCCGGTGACGATGATGTGATCCCCGGCGGTAACCCCCAGCTTGAGCATAAGGGCCAGCAGGGTATCGTCGCCGGCCAGCATCCAGTTGCCCTGCTCGGGCTCAAACCAGTCGGTGTTGACGTGCACCGCGCCGGGCACGTGGCCGTCCAGATAGCCGGACTGATCCACCTCGCCCCAGGCCACGTCGAAGAGCTTATAGTCCACGCCCGCCTCGAAGCTCTCGGGCGTGCCGCCGCTGATAAGGCTGTTGACATGGGCGGCGGGGACAAGCAGCTGATAGCCGGGATACTGCTCCATCTCCAGGCTGGCGTCGGAGGCCCACTGGTTGACGTCGTAGAGGGAGACCTGGGAGATCCCCTTGGAGAGAAAATAGTCCGCCACCGCCCGGGCGTCCTCGCCGTTGGCGTCGTAGACAATCACCTTTTTCTCCGGAGTGAGGCCCTTGTCCGCCAGGTACTGGGCCAGCACCTGCTCGCGGGTCTCCCCCTCCAGGTTTTCGGTGTCGCTGTAGGTACAGTCCAGCCAGCGGGCGGAGAAGTCGGTGGCGCCTGCGATATGGCCGCCCCGGGCCACGCCGTCCATGGCCCAGCCGATATAGGCGCTGTTGATGCGGGCGTCCACGACCACGCTGCCCCCATCGCTCAGCGCCGCCTGTACGTCCTGCGTTGTGGCGGTGGGATACCCCTCCGCCTCCGGCGCGGGCGAAGGCGCAGCGGGGGCAGGCGTATTTGCGCCGCTGGTGCAGCCGGAGAGCAGGGAGAGCAGCAGCACAAGTGCAAGCGCGGAGGATAAAAGCCGTTTTTTCATGGTGTTTACTCCTTACAAATGGTTGTTTGACATGGAAAGGCCTGCCTGCCACGCCCGCAGCCACGCCGCGGTGCGGCTTGCGTCCGTGGGCGCGTGGGCCTTCAGCTCCTCCAGGAACCACGCCAGATCCTCCGGCGTGTCCAGATCCCGCCGCACCGGCCCCAGCCCGGCGCGCAGGCCGTGGGCGGCGCAGCAGGCCAGCGCGTCGTCCAGCACGCTGCCGGTGCCGTAGCGCTGCCCATGGAAGATAGGGGGGAAGGGCCTGCGCATCCCGATCAGCCAGTACCCGCCGTCCGGGGAGGGGCAGAGCACGACGTCGCTGCCCTCCAGGACCCGGCCGGCCTCCGCCACCTCCGGCGCGGTGAGGAAGGGCAGGTCGGAGCCCAGCAGGAGGCAGTCCCCGTAGCCCATGGCAAGCACGGCCGCCACGGCGTTGTACATCCGCTCCCCCAAATCCGCCCCGGACTGGGGGAACAGGCGCGCCCCCCGGGGCAGCCCGTCCAGCAGGGCGGGCGCTCCCTCGTCCGAGTGGAAGAGGAACAGATCCCGCCCCAGGGCGGCCAGGGTGTGGGCGGTGTCCAGGGTCATCGCCTTTTGCAGCGCGGCGCACTCCGCCCCGCTGAGCGGGGGCATCAGCCTGGTCTTTACCCTGCCCGGCACCGGGAGCCGGGAGAATAGAATCAGCGCGCGCTTATCCATCGTCTTCCCTCACATCCCGGTACGCCCGGCTAATCCGCTCAATATCGACCCCCCGGCGGTACATGGCCCGCAGCCGCTGCATGTTCCAGGTCACCCGGAACGCGCCGCCCTCATGGAAGCGCCGGGAGGAGGTGATGATCGGGCTTTTTACCTGCACGGGATAGATCTTTCTCCGCTTGAGCCTCAGGGAGAGTTCATAGTCCTCCATGATGGGCAGCTCCGGGAAGCCCCCCACTTGCGCAAAGAGAGTCCGCGTCATGAAGATGCCCTGATCGCCGAAGGCGATATGCCCCCAGCGCACCCGCAGGTTGGACACGTGCCCGCCAAACCAATAGGGGAAGCCCGGGTCGTCAAAGCGCAGGGTGAGGCAGCCCCATTGCGCCCCCCTGTCCACGGCGGCGCGGATAAGGCGCAGTGCGTCGGGGGCGACGGCGCTGTCGCAGTGGAGGAAGAAAAGTACGTCGCCGGAGGCTTCGGCGGCGGCCCGGTTGCACTGCGCGGCCCTGCCCCTGGCCCCGGTGACCACCCGGCGGCCCGCCAGCAGCTCCAGCGTGCCGTCGGTGCTGCCCCCGTCGGAGAAGATCACCTCGCGCTCCCCCTCCAGGCCGTCCAACCGCGCCAGAAGAGCGGGCAGCGCCCGCTCTTCGTTGTATACAGGGACAATAATGGAGATCATGCGCTCTCGGTGGCGCCGCCGCAGCTGGAGCCCTGCCCGGCCGTGCAGGCGTAGCAGTGCTTCCCGAAGCGGATCCTGCGCGTCTGGATGGGCTTGCCCACCCAGTCGAAGACGGTGGCGCCGCCCTCCACGGGGATGTCCGCGGCCTGGTTGAAGTCGCAGTCGTAGAGCCTGCCGTCCCAGCCCACGGAGACCTGGAAGCGGCACATCATCGTCTCCAGCGTGCCCGCGTTGAACGCGCCGTGGAGCTTGCACAGGTAGCTTTCCAGGTTGCCCGAGCGCTCCAGGAAGGCCCCGAAGCGGCCGAGTGGGTTGTTGGTAATGGTGAACAGGCGGCTGAACACCACGCCGTACTCCTGCATCAGATGCTCCTTGTACTCGGCCTCCATCGCGGTCTGGGCCGGAGGCAGGAAGGCCCCGCCGGGGTTGTAGACCACATCCAAATCCAAACCCTCCTCCCTGCCGTAGCCCAGGGCGTTGAGCCGCTTCATCGCCTCGATGGAGCGCTGAAAGACCAGATCCCCGCGCATACGGTCGGTGTTTTTGGCGGTGTAGTGGGGCAGCGAGCAGACCACGTTGACCCGGTGATCCCGGTAGAACTCCGGCAGGTCGGTGTAGCCCTGCTCCAGCAGGACGACCAGGTTGGTGCGCACGATAATATGTCCGCAGCGCCGGGCGCACGCGTCCACAAACCAGCGGAAATCGGGGTTGAGCTCCGGGGCCCCGCCGGTGATGTCCACCGTCTCGAAGCGGTTGTCCTCCAGCAGGCGCAGGCAGGCCTCCATCACCTCCCGGCCCATCTCTTCCGTGCGGTTGGGCCCGGCCTCCACGTGGCAGTGCTTGCAGGCCAGGTTGCACCGCTTGCCCACGTTGATTTGCAGCACCGACAGCCGTCCGTCGGTGTCCATCAGGGATTCGTCCGCAAATTTGCTCTCAAAGGCGGGGACACAGTCCAGCCGCTCCAGTCTCGCGTCTCCCATGGCTTACAGCTCCAACTTTTTCACGACGTTCTTCATCTGCACGCCGTGGACCAGGCTGGCGCCCCCGCGGATGGCGCAGGCCACGTGGACGGCCTCGGTCATCTGGTCCTCGGACACGCCCTTGGACAGGCAGTCCTGGGTATAGGCGTCGATGCAGTAGGGGCACTGGATGGCGGTGGCCACCGCCAGGGCGATAAGGGATTTCTCCCGGGCCGTCAGGTTCCCCTCGGCGAAGACCGCGCCGTAATAGCCCATAAACTTTTCCCAGAGCTCGGGGGCGCACTCACCCATGGTGCCGAATTTGCCCAGATCGTTTGCCTCATAATAGGTTGCCATGTTCCATTTCTCCTTTATTTCATCCATTTTGCCCGCGCCCTGTTCAGAAGCGCGTGGTTCACGTCGGGCTCCTCCTCCACCCCCAGCAGGGGGGAGAGCAGATGGAGCACCCGGCCGCAGCCGTGGCGCCGGAACTGCCCGGAGCAGGAGGCGCAATAGGTGTAAATCGTCTGGCCGGCCGCCTGATTTTTTGCCAGGGCGCACAGCTTGTCCCCCGCCGCAGGGCCGTGGGCCGCGATGTCCCCCCGCAGTCCGCAGCAGGGGACCTTTTCCATGGGGCGCAGCCCGTCCAGGGGGATTAGCTCGCCGATCTCAGACAGCATCCGCCCCTCCCTCCGGTCCGGGCAGGGGCGGAAGAGCGTCCCGGAGGGCGCTTCGCCCCGGTGGGCAAGGACCCAGCGGGCCAGCAGCGTATAGACGCTGATCACCGGTACGTCCAGCGTCTGCCCCAGGTACTCCAGGCAGTTGGGACACAGGCAGACCAACTCGCGCACGCCCAGGCGCTCCAGCCTCCGGCCGATCCTCCGGGCGATTCGCTCCGCGTCCCGCGCCCGGCCCAGTTCCGCGATGGGCTTGCCGCAGCAGTCGTGGGCCACGCCCACGCCGTGCTCCCGGCAAAGCCGCGCCAGCGCCCGCATGGTCCCCGGAAACTGGGACGGGAAGCTGCACCCCGGAAAGAGCAGGGTGGCGCAGGGCGCTCTGGGGTAACCGCGGAAGGGATAGTGGCTCTTCTCCAGCAGCGTAATAAGCTGTCCCGCGTTCATTCCCTCACCACCTTCTTTTTCAGCACAAAGGACACCACCAGCACGGCGGCCAGCAGCGCCCCCGCGAACAGCAGGTAGGGGCCCCGCTTCTCAGGGCTGGCCACCCCCGCCGCCCCCACGGTGTACGCCGCGGTGCCCGGCAGCATGAAGATCGCCGAGTACAGGGCGTAGGGTGCGAAGCGGATGTCGGTAATCCCGTAGGCGAAGTTTTGCAGGTTGTAGGGGAACAGGGGGACAAGGCGGGTAATGGCCAGCAAAAATACGTCGCTGCGCCCCGCGCCCTCGAAGAGCACGCGGTTGAGATACCGGTTTTTCTCCAGCTTGGGCTTCAAAGCGTCCTTGAGGAAATAGCGCCCGACCACGAAGGACAGGCAGGCCCCCAGGGTCACGGAAAGCCAGCAGGCCAGGGTTCCCCACAGGGGGCCGAAGAGCAGCCCCGCCGCAATGGCGAAGGTAACCCCGGGCAGGGCCAGCAGCACGCAGCCCGCCACGGTGAGCGCGCCGTAGAGCAGCAGGGCCAGGGCGAGGTTCTCCTCCAGCGCCCGGCGCATGGCGGGCAGGGCCTCCGGGCGCTTCAGGTAGTCCGACCAGCCGAAGGCGTGGCCGCAGAGCAGCACCAGCACAACCAGCGCCAGGAAAATCCACAGCTTTTTATCCTTCACCGGACTGCTTGGCCTTTCTGTCGTTGTAGATCCTCTTCCCCATCGCGATGAGCACGGTGAGGGCAAAGAGGATCATCAGGGCGGTCACGAAGAGCTTGACCCCGCCGGTCAGCATCCCTCCCACGTAGGAGTACACGATGGTGGCGGGGAGCTGCCCGATGCCGGTGGCCAGGAAGAAGCCCCAAAAGCCCATGCCGGTCAGGCCCGCGGCATAGCTCACCAGGTCGAAGGAGACAAAGGGCAGCAGGCGGCAGATGAGGATGGTGTGGTTCCCGTAGCGCTCGAAGAACACGTCCACGCTGTTCAGCGCGGTCTTGGAGGCCAGGCGCTCCACCGCGTCCCGCCCCAGCAGCCGGGCGATCCAGAAGCAGACCGCCGCCCCCGCCATGGCGCTGGACCAGGAGAGGATGGCCCCCTGCCACCAGCCGAAGATTATGGCGTTGGCGAAGGTGAGCAGGAAGGCGGGAATGGGCGCCGCGATGGACTGGAGGATCATCAGGCAGAAGGAGATTGCGGCGGCCCAGGGGCCGAAGGCGCGGATATACTCCACCACCCGGTTCACGTCCATGGACGAGAGCAGGGCAAAGACCGAGCCCAGCCACGCGCGCAGGGGCGGCACGGCTAGACACAGGATGACGGTGGCCGCAATTAGCCCAATGGCCACCCATTTTGTATACTTTTTTTGTTTTTTGACAGTTTTCATAGATTATTACCTCGCCTGCCCCAAAATCAGGATTGGATGAAACGGCGGGCGCCCCGGCGCGGGTATATCCACCCGAACCGCGGTACCCGCCGTTCCGAACAGTACCTGCGCCTGACGGCATCTGACATACGGACGCCGTCAAGCCGCCGGGACGTCTTAATCGGTCACGGTATCGTAGGGCCAGCCTTCGCCGCCGCCCTCCAGGATGAAGAGCCGCTCCGCGGGGATCCCCTCGTCAATCAGGACGGAGATGGCGCGCTTGGCGCCCTTGTTGCCAGTCTTGCAGACGATGGCAATGGGATCCTCGCCGGCCGCCAGTTCCGGCACGGCGGCACGCAGAACATTTTCCAGCTCCATGGAGTCTACCGGGAAGCAGGGCACGTGCATAGCGCCTGCAATATGGCCCTTGCTATACATGTCGTCAGTGCGGCTGTCCAGAACAATGAGGGGCTCGCCTGCGTCCAGCTTGGCCTTGGTGTCCGCGGCGGTGATGTACTGCCAGTTGATGGCCGCGTCGGCCCGGTCGCCGTCATAGGGGGTGGGCTGGGGCGCGGCCGCACCGCCGCCGGGGATGACGGAGTCGTTCTCTGTGGTGGTGTACTCGGAGAAGGTCCAGCCCTCGCCGCCGCCCTCCAGGATGAACAGGCGCCCGGCGGCGACCCCCTCCTCCTGCATCAGGGCGATGGCGCGCTTGGCGCCCTTGTTGCCGGTCTTGCAGACCACCACGATGGGATCCTCGCCGCCCAGGTTGGGCACCGCGTCCTTCAAAAGCTGCTCCTTCTCGGCGGTGTCCACCGGGAAGCAGGGCACGTGGTACGCGCCGGGGATATGTCCGGCGGAGTACATGTCGTCGGTGCGGGTATCCAGGATAATGACGCCCTCCTGGGCGTCCAGCATTGCCTTGGTCTCGTCCGCGGTCTTGTACTGCCAGTCGATGGCGGCGTCCGCACGGTCGGCGGCAGGCGAGTTCTCTGCCGGCGATTGGGAACATCCCGCCAGCAGGGAGAGAGCCAGGAGCAGGCTCAGCGATAGGGACAGCACTCTTTTCATGATAAGTCAATTTCCTCCTCAATCATTTGGTACGCGGTTCATTATAATCATACAATTTTCGATGCGTCAAATTGTAAATCGCTATCTAAATACGACACATTATCGCCTTTTCTAATAAACATGCTGTAAACGGAGGAAACGGACACGATTGGAACTTATTACCCTCTTTTCCCGCCATAGAACACGCGAACAACTATGAGGCCAGCGGTCACGGGGCATTGGGGATCCAGTCGCTACAAAGGACCAAAAGGGAGCATGCATAAATGAACCGCCCAGTCCTTCACTTACAAGCGAAGGCACTGGGCGGTTTTATCTTCCATCTTTGTCTGGTTGGTACTCCATCAAGTCTCCAGGCAGGCAATATGGGTTTTATACGAGCTTGCGCGGCGAAAGCAAGCGCTGAACCAGTCTGAGGCTATCAGCGGGCGCTTCCTGTTTGGAGGAAAGGATATGTTGATAATACACAGATGCCGGAACCCCTCATTTAAAGTCCAAACCGCCTCATTTTGGACGACTCCCTCAGCTTCAGCGCCCGCCGGATGGGAGCGCTGCTCTTCCGCCGGAGAAACCATCCGGGAGCTTGCCGGCGCAGCCAGGCGTCGTTGTCCAAGCTGGCCGGGGTGCTCCGTGACCGCATTCCCTTCCCTGTCGTGCCATTCTGCGCGCCCACATGATGCCGCGCGCCGGGTCAGTTTCTTTCCCTTACCTAGTATCAGGCCGTCACCATACGCCAATAGGCCCCGCGGCGGGCCAGCAGCTCCTCGTGGGTGCCGGACTCCAGGATCCCCCGCTCCCCCACCACGAAGATGCGGTCCGCCCTGCGGACGGTGGAAAGGCGGTGGGCGATCAGGATGCAGGTGTGCCCCTCCATCAGGCGAAGGGTTGCCTGCTGGATGCGGCGCTCCGTGGCGGCGTCCACGCTGCTGGTGGCCTCGTCCAGAATGAGGATGGGGGCACTGCTTACCAGGGCCCGGGCCATAGCAAGCAGCTGCCGCTGCCCCTGGCTGAATTCCCCGCCCGTGCCCGACATGGGCGTGTCGTACCCCTGGGGCAGGCGGAGGATAAACGCATGGGCGTTGGCCAGCCGGGCGGCCTGCTCCACCTGCGCCCTGCCGGCCTCGGGCCGGGCGTAGCGCAGGTTGTCCAGCACGGTGCCGGAGAAAAACACCGCGTCCTGGAGCACCACGGAAAAGCTGCGGTTCAGCGCCCCGCGGCGGTACCGGTCCAGCGGCACGCCGTCCAGCAGGATGCGCCCGCCGTCCGGGTCGTAAAAGCGGGTGAGCAGGTTGACCAGGGTGGTCTTGCCCGCCCCCGTCTGCCCCACGAAGGCGGCCACCTCGCCGGGGCGCACCGAAAAGCTCACATGCTCCAGCACCGGCCTGCCCGGCTCGTAGGAGAAGGACACGTCGTCGAATTCCACCCCGCCCCGGACCGGAGAGCGCTCCGCCGCGTCCGGCCGATCCGGGGCCTCCTCGGGTTCGTCCAGGATCTCAAAAAGCCGCTCCGCCCCGGCCACCGCCTGCTGGATGCTGGAGAAGAGGGCGGCGATGCTGTTCAGCGGCCGCCCCAGCTGCCGGGAGTACCCCAGAAAGCTGACCACCACGCCCAACCGCACCGCGCCGCGCAGGGCCAGCACCCCGCCCGCGCAGGCGATGAGGGCAAAGCCCAGGTTGTTCAACATATTGACCAGGGGGCTGAGGAACCCGGCGCAGATCTGGGCCTTGACGGAGGTGTCGCAAAGGGCGCGGTTGGCCCTGTCAAACTCCTCCAGCACCGCCTGCCCCCGGTCGAAGAGCTTCACGGTCCGCCCGTTCTGGATACTCTCCTGGACCAGGGCGCTCACGCCGCCCAGTTCCCGGGCCTGCTCCCGGTAGAGCGTCCGGCTCCTCCGGGAGATGAGGCGGGTACACAGGGCGATGACCGGCACGGTGGCCAGGGCCGCCAGCGTGAGGGGGAGGCTCAGCGCCGCCATGACGGCCAAGGCCCCCGCCACCATCAGCAGGCTGTGGAAGAGCTGGGTCACCGTCTCGGCCACCACGCTGCTCACGTTGTCCGCGTCGCCGGACAGGCGGCTCATGGTATCCCCATGGGGATGCCGGTCGAAGTAGGACAGGGGCAGGCGCTCCAGCTTGGCAAAGCAGTCCCGCCGTATGCGCTCCACCATCCGCTGGGAGACCCGCTCCATCACGCTCCTGCGGCCCCAGTTCCCCAGCCACTGGACCAGCACGCCCCCCGCCAGCAGCGCCAGCAGCGCGGCCAGGGCCTCCCGGTCCACGCGGTTGTCCGACAGGTGGAAGCAGTCCACCGCCCGGCCCAGCAGATAGGGCACGGCCAGACCGGCCCCGGTGGCCAGCAGGGTGAGGCAGATCACAAGGGCGATCTCCTTTTTCCACGCGCCGTAGAGGGTCAGCAGCCGCTTTGCCGTCCCCCTGCCGTCCCTGGCCCGGGCGTGGGGGCCGAAGCGCTGCTGCAGGCTCCGCCGCTGGGGCGGCAGCCGTGGATCAAGCTCCGCCATGGCGCCCCTCCTCCCCCGCCCCCTGGGCGTTCCAGATCTCCCGGTAGGCCGGGCAGGTCTCCAGCAGAGCGGCATGTGTGCCCAGCCCCGCCTGCCGCCCGTCCTCCAGCACCAGGATACGGTCGGCCAGCGCCGCGGTGCGCACCCGCTGGGTGATGAGCAGCACCGCCCGGTCCGCCCTGCGGCCCAGGCCGGAGAGCACCCGCCCCTCCGTCACGGCGTCCAGGGCGCCGGTGCAGTCGTCCAGCACCAGCACCGCGCTCTCCCGCACCAGAGCCCGGGCCAGGGAGATCCGCTGCCGCTGACCGCCGGAGAGGTTGGCGCCCCCCTGCTCCACCGTGCCCGCCAGCCCGCCCAGCCCGGCCACAAAGTCCTCCGCCTGGGCCAGGGACAGGGCCGTATGCAGCCGCTCCCCGCCGGCTGCGGCATCCCCCATGGCCAGGTTCTTTTCAATGGTGCCGGAGAACAGATCGCTGCGCTGGGCGGCCACCGCCACCTGCCGCCGGATCCGCCGCAGGGACAGCCGCCGCAGATCCCGCCCGTCCAGCAGGACCTGCCCCTCCTGGGGGTCGTAGAGCCGGGCGCAAAGCCACGCCAGCGTGGACTTCCCCGCGCCGGTGGGCCCCACCACCGCCAGCAGCTCGCCCCGCTCCAGGGTAAAGCGGATCCCGTCCAGGGCGGGTATGCCGCTGCCCCCCGGGTAGGCGAAGCGCACGTCCCGGAACTCCAGGGCGGGGCCCCGGCCGCCGGGCGCCTCCGGGCGCTCCGGATCCTCCTCCACGGGCAGGGCAAACACCTCCGACACCCGTTTGGCGGAGGTGTCCGAGCGCACCAGCAGCTTGAACACGTCGATAAGGGTCATCAGGGCGGAGAGCATCTGGGTCATGTAGGTGACAAAGGCGGCCACCTTGCCCGCCTCCACCTCCCACGCCCCGGCCAGCCACAGCACGGCGGCCACCCCCAGGTTGACCGTCAGGGTAATGAGGGGGGCAAACCAGGCCGAGAGAAGCTGCAGGCGGATGCCCGCCTCCGCCAGCTCCCCGTTCGCCGCGCGGAAGCGCGCGTCCTCGTCCCCCTCCCGCCCCAGCGCCTTAATCAGGCGGATCCCCCGCAGGAACTCCTGAACGACGGTGTTCAAACGGTCCATGGCCGTCCGCACCCGGCTGAACCGCCTGCCGCTCAGGTACATGTAGCGCGTAATCAGCCCCAGCACCGCCAGCACCACCGCCAGCACCGCCAGGCTCAGGCCCGCGTTGAGCCGCACGGCGCAGAGCACGCTGCCCACGCAGAGCACAGGGGCCTTGACGCCGATGCGCAGGGCGGAATTCACCGACTTGGCCAGCTGGTCCGTGTCGCCGGTCATGCGGCTCACCAGGCCGGCCGTCCCCACCCGGTCCGCGCCCGCCTCGCTCAGCCGCAGGATGTGGGCGAAGAGCCCCCGGCGCAAATCCGCGCCGAAACGCTGCGAGGCGGTGCCGGAGCACAGGTTGCGCACCAGCACGCACCCGATGCCCGCCAGGGCGGCCCCCGCCATCCAGCCCCCCGTCCGCAGGATGCACCCCAGGTCGCCCCGGCGCACTCCCTCGTCGATCATCCGGGCCATGAGGCCGGGCAGCAGCAATTCAAAATTGGCCTCCAGCAGCACAAAAACGACTGCCGACAGGCAGAGCCAGCGGTAGCGCCTGAGATAGGTCCACACCACGGCCACGCCGTTCCCTCCTCTCTTCCCGCGGTTTCAGCGCCCCGTCAGACCCCGGCCCCCGCGGCAGCCCTCCGGCCCATACTGAGCCTGGCCGCCTCGTCCACCAGGGCCCGGACGGTGGGAAAGCGCCGCACCCCCGCCACCTCCGGGGGGCCCTCGGGGCGCAGGGTGAGCACGGGCACGCCCGCCCCGGCCGCCCGGGAGAGCAGCTCCAGGTTCTCCCGGTTATAGGGGCCCAGCGGGGCCCCGCTGTCCACCACACAGGCGGCGGAGCAGGCGGCCTGCGCCGCCGCGGCCAGGACGGCGGGCGTGGGCGGCGCGAAGCTCTCCGCCTCGAACACCCGGGCGGCCAGGGTGGAGGCCACTGTGCGGTCCACGTCGCAGGGCTGGAGGATCCCGGTGGAGAAGGCGACCCCCCGCTTCTGGAGCGCCCGGAAGCAGGGCGATCCCCGCCCCGCCCCGGGCACCACGAAGACGCCCGGCTCCCCCGGCGCCCCGCACAGCTCCACGCTTCCCAGCAGCAGATGAAAGGTACCGTCATGGATGTCATAGAGGGCGCGGATGGTTTCGTCGTCCAGCACGTCCTCCGGCGCGCCGCAGCGGAAGACGGCGTTGTCCTTCACAAGGACCACCACGTCGGCCAGCTTGGTGGCCAAATCCACCTCGTGGAGGGAGAGCACCACCGACAGCCTCCGGCTTGCGGTCATCTCCCTGAGGATGCCCAGCAGCTCAATCTTGTGGCGGATGTCCAGATAGCTGGTGGGCTCGTCCAGGACGATGACCTCCGGCTGCTGGCACAGCGCCCGGGCCAGCAGCACCCGCTGCTTCTGGCCGTCGCTGAGCTCGGTGAAGCGCTGGTCCCGCAGCTCCAGGGCGTTGACCCGCTCCAGGCAGTCCCGCACCACCGCCTCATCCTCGGGGGAGAGCCTGCCGAAGTGGTTGGTGTAGGGGTAGCGCCCCGCGGCGGCCACCTCCCAGCAGGTCATCAGCTCCGGGTCCACCCGGTCGGTGAGCACCACGGACATGCGCCGGGCCAGCTCCCTGCCGTTCATCTGGTCCAGATCCCCGCCGCCCACGCGCACCACGCCCCCCAGCTTGGCCAGATGGCGGGTGATGCTGCGCAGGATGGTGGATTTGCCCGATCCGTTGGGGCCGATCAGGCACAGGATGCCCCCCTGCCAGATGCCGATGTCGATGCCCTCGATCAGGGGCGTTCCGTGATAGCCCACGGACAGGTCTTGGGTTTCAAAATACATCAGCCGACCCTCCTGCGTTTGATCATCAGCCAGATGACGATGGGGGCCCCCAGCACCGAGGTGACGGTGCTGATGGTCAGCTCCGTGGGGGCGAAGGCGGTGCGGGCGATAAGGTCGCACAGCAGGCAGAACACGCTGCCGGTGAGGAAGGTGGCCGGAATGAGCACCATGGGCCGGGAGGTCTTGAAGAGCAGCCTTGTGATGTGGGGCACCGCGATGCCCACAAAGGAGATGGGCCCGGCGAAGGCGGTGACGCAGGCCGCCAGGACGCTGGAGAGCACGATCAGGGCGATGCGGAAGCCCTTTACGTTGACGCCCATGCTCTTGGCGTAGTTCTCCCCCAGCAGGTAGGCCCCCAGGGGCTTGGACAGCAGGAACACCAGCAGCACCGTGGGCGCGGTGATCAGGGCGGCGGCCCCCAGCGTGGCCCAGGTCATGCCGGAAAAGCTGCCCATGGACCAGATGGTGAAGTTGCGCAGCTGGTTGTTCTCGGCGAAGGTGATCATAAAATTGGTCCCCGCGTCGCAGATATAGCCGATCATCATGCCGATGACCAGCAGCATGGCCAGGTTCTGCACCCGGCCCGACACCGCCAGTACCAGCGCCATGGACAGCAGCGCCCCCACGAAGGCGGCCAGGAAGATGGTGTAGGGGGAGAAGTCCCCCAGCACCACCGGCGCGGCGGCCAGCATGAAGAAGCCCACGAACAGCCGGGAGCCGGAGGAGATGCCCAGCACGAAGGGGCCGGCGATGGGGTTTTTAAAGAAGGTCTGGAGCAGGAAGCCGGCGATGGACAGCCCCCCGCCCATCAGGGCCGCCCCCAGCATCCGGGACAGGCGGATCTTCCACAGGATGTTCCCCTCCAGGGAGCCGTCGTTGCCCCAGCGCAGCAGCGTCCAGATCCGCTCCAGGCTCAGGTGGACCGAGCCGGTGTTGACATTCCAGTAAAACATGACCGCCAGCAGGACGCTCAGCACGGCAAAGCCCGTGGCGATGCGGGTATTTCGTTTCATAGGCGCGCTCCTCTCCATTCCCCTGCCGGGAGCCGTCCCCCCGGAGGCGGGCGGCTCCCGGCAGGGCCCGGATCCCTCCGGGCCCCGTCAACGGGCGCCCCGCGGCCTACGCCGCGGGCATCTGATAGAAGTAGTGCAGGCTCCCGGCGTCCTCCGGGTGGTAGATGATGGTGGCGATGTCCTCGATCATGGTGGCCACGTCGTCGGCGGACTGCCAGTAGTTTTTCTCAATGCCCCAGACGTTGCCGTCCCGGATGGCCTTCATGTCGGCCAGGTAGTCCCCGTTGGCCAGGATGTCCGCCACGGTGGAGACGCTGGTGTCGCTGGTGTTGTCGTAAATCAGGATCTCGGTGTCCACGGCCTGCTTGTAGAACTCCTCCACCGTCATCTTGGTGTTGCCGCCCTGGCCGGGCTCCAGATCCGCGAAGGGATAGGTGCCGCCCGCCAGCTCCAGCATCTTGTTGACGTAGTCGCCGCCGTTGCGGACGTAGACCGTGCCCTTGAACACGTAGGTCTGCATAATGGTGGGGTGGGCCGTCTCATTTGCCACCGAGGCGGCCACGGCCTCCACCTTGGCCACCGCGTCGTTGAAATAGGCGTCGGCCTCGGCCTCCATATCCAGAAGGGCGCCCACCAGCTTGACCCACTCCACGCGGCCCAGGGGGTGGTTCTCCAGGTGCTGGCTGTCGGCGATGTAGGGGATGCCCAGCTCGTCCAGCTTGGCCAGCACCTCGTCGCTGCCGTGCATGGTGTTGGCGGAGATGATGATGATCTGGGGTGCGGCGGCGCTGATGAGCTCATAGTCCGGGTCGGAGTTCTTGCCCACGTACATGGTGGTGCCGTCGGCGATCTGCCGGGCCACCTGCTCGATATACCATTTGTCCTGGGCGGTGGTCACCAGGTTGATCTTGTCCAGCGCCCCGATGGCGTGGAACAGGGTGGCGTGGGTGGTGGAGAAGCAGCCCAGCTTGGTCAGCGGGGCCTGGAGCACAATCAAATCCCCGGTGTCGTCGGGCGCCTGGGCCCCCTCGGGCACCAGCAGGAAGCGCTGCCCCGCGCCGTCCGTGATAATCTTGCAGCCGTTGGCGCAGTAGTCCACGGAAAAGTTGTCGGCGTACTGCAGCTGCATGGAGCGCACCACGCTCAGATCGTTTTTGTCCGGCGCGGCGCTCTCGGCGGCCGGGGTGGGGGCGGGGGGTGCGCTGGGGCTCTCCCGGGGTGCGGAAGCCTGGCCGGAGCACCCGGCGGCGGAGAGCAGCAGGACCGCGGCCAGGCAGAGCCCGGCCAGTCTGTGGAACTTCTTTTTCATTCTGATTCCTCCTGATTTTCAGCGTGTATGGTATCTTCCAAAGGGGTAAGCGCATCCCCCGCGGGCCCGGCGGACCCGCCCAGGGCGTGTTCACAAAATATCCGGTGCATCAGGCAGTGGTCGGACCCCGGCCCGGCGGCCCGACCGCCCGCGGGGCAGCCGCCCCCGCACAGCCCGAAGGCCGGGCAGGCGGCGCACGCCTGGGACGGGGCCAGGCCGGGGCAGGGCACGGGCGGCGCGCCCTCCTCCAGGGTGCCGAGACGGCACCCCGCCGCGCCCACCAGGGCGGAGCAGGGCCACAGGCTCCCGTCGGGCGCCACGGCCAGGGAGCGGCCGGTCTGCGCGTGGCAGTAGCAGGCGCGGCGCTTTCCGGTGCGCAGCATCAGGCGCAGGCGCTCCAGCTCCTTGAGGCGGACGGGACGCCCCAGGCGCTCCAGCAGGTCGTGGCGCGCCAGAAGCGCCCTCAGCCCCGTCTCCAGCGCCTCCGGCCCGGGCGCCAGCCCCCGGCCCGCCGCCCGGCCCTGCTCCCGGAGCAGATCCAGGCCGATTCCGTGGACGTTTCCGCACCAGAGGGCGAAGTCCGGCAGGCGGGCCAGGCCGGAGACGCTCCGGGCCGTCACCACGGCGGTCAGGTTGGCCCCCAGCCCGGCCTCCGCCAGGGTGCGCAGGCCGGCCGCCGTCTCCCGGAAGGAGCCCGCCCCGTCCGGGCGGAGGCGCTCCCCGTCGTCCTCCCCCACGCCGTCCAGGCTGACCCCCACAGAGACCCGATACCGCTTCAGCTGTCCGCAGATCTCCGGGGTGAGCAGGGTGGCGTTGGTCTGAATGCTGGCCTGGAGCGCGCGCCCGGTGGCCGCGCCGAACGCCAGCACCTTTAGCGCCGTGTCCCAGCGCAGCAGCGGTTCCCCGCCGGTAAACTGGACGCGCAGCGCCTCGCCGGGGGCGCAGAAGCGCTCCACCGCCGAAAGGGCCAGCTCCGGGGGCAAATCCGCCCCCTGGGCGCCCCCCTCGGCGTAGCAGTAGGAGCAGCGCAGGTTGCACCTGTCGGTGAGGCGCAGCACCAGCAGATCCAGCGCCGCGCTCATTGGTAGCCGTCCTCCATGACCCCCTCCATGTCCATATAGATGCGCCGCACGGCCTTCAGATCCCCGTCCTGCGCCTGCCACATGCCCCGCTGGTGGGCCTCCAGCAGGCGTTCGCTCAGCTGGAGCACCGCCGCGTCGTTGACCTGCTCCATCCACTTCCGGGTCTCCTCCTCCAGCAGGAACCGGCGGGCCATGGCGTCGTACATCCAGTTTGAGGCCGCCTGGGCCGAGGCGTCCCAGCCGAACAGGGTGTCGAAGGTGGTGGAGATCTCCTGGGCCCCCTTGTAGCCGTGGCGCTTGAGCCCCTCCAGCCACTTGGGGTTGAGGATGCGGCTGCGCATGACCCGGGCCAGCTCGGTTTCCACGCAGGTGGTCTCCGGCCGCTCCGGGTCGGCGGTCAGGCCCGCGACGGCCACCGGCTTCTCCCCGCTGCTGGCCCGGACGCAGGCGATGAGCCCCCCGTGATAGCTGTAAAAGTCGTCGCTGTCCAGCATATCGATCTCCACCGAGGACTCGTTCTTCACGGTCACCCCCACCGTGGACAGCCGGGACCGGAACAGCTCCGGCATGGCCTGCCCGTGGAAGCGGCTGCTGTAGCCGTGGCAGCTCCACAGCGCGTACACCCGGCTCAGATCCTCCCAGCTCTCCCAGTTGCGGCTGTGGACGGCCTTGCTGACTCCCGCGCCGTAGGTGCCGGGCGGACAGCCGAACACCCGCAGGGCCGCCCGGTCGGCGGCCTCGTTCTCGCTCAGGCCCTCCGCCACCAGGCGCTCCCGCTCCCGGTCGGTGTGTTTTTTTACAAAGTTCCACTCCGGGTCCTCGTCCAGCGCCGCCACCGCCAGCACGGCCCGCTCCACCAGCTCCACCACGTTGGGGAAGGTGTCCCGGAACAGGCCGCTGATGCGCAGCACCGTATCGATGCGGGGCCGCCCCAGCTCGGCCAGCGGGATGGGCTGCACGCCCACCACCTTGCTGCTCTGGCCCAGGTACACCGGCCGCACGCCCATCAGGGCAAAGACCTCGGCCACATCCTCCCCGTGGGTCTTCATGCACTCGTCGGAGTAGACCACGATGGCCACGCTCTCCGGCCATTGCTCCCCCTTCTCCGCCCGGTAGGCGGAGATCGCCTGCTCCGCCAGCCGCCGCCCCACCGACCAGGCCGCCCTGCCGGGGACGGCGGCGGGATCGATGGCGTAGAAATTGCGGCCGGTGGGCAGGATGTGCACGTTCCCACGGGAGGGGCTGCCGCCGGGCAGGGGCGGGACGAAGCGCCCGTCGAAGCCCGCCAGCAGCAGCGCCATCTCGTCCCGGGTGTGCTCCAGCCGGGGGACCACCTGGCGGCACACATAGTCCAGCACCGTGCGCAGAGGCCCCGCGTCGCCGGGGAAATCCTCCTGCGCCAGGATCTCCGGCACCCGCCCGGGGTCGTACCCGGCCCCGGACAGCCGGGCAAAGATCCGCCGGGCGGTATCCACGGCCCCGTCCTGGATGCGCCTGCCGGTGCGCCCGTCGGGCCAGAGCCGCTCCGGCTCCGCCCGCAGCGCCTCCGCGTCCCAGCCCTGGGCCGCCAGGATGCTGTCGTTCAGGGCCGGGACCGCCCCGTTGGGCACCCGAACCAGCGCCCGGGCCAGCTGGTCGAAGCGCTCCCCCTCCGGCGTCCGGCCGAAGATATGCAGGCCGTCCCGGGTCATGGAGGTCTTGATGCGGCTCACCCAGCGGTGGATCAGGCCCACCCCCGCCGCCGGGTCGGCCTCCAGCCCGGCCCGGTCCGTCTTCAGGTCGCCGGTCAGCTCCAGCTCCTCCGCCAGCGCGAAGATCCGCCGCGCCAGCTCGGGGGCCTGGGCGGGGCGCGCCTGGAGGGCGTGGTAGTACTCGTCCACGGCCTGGTCCAGGGTGGTCAGCGCGCCGTAGGTGTCCGACTCGTCCATGGAGGGGATCAGGTGGTCGGTGACGCAGGCGTAGGAGCGCCGCTTGGCCTGCATCCCCTCCCCCACGATGTCGATGTTGTAGATGTACAGGTGGGGCATGCCGCCGATGCAGATGTCCCCGAAGCAGCCGCCGGACAGGCCGATTTCCTTGCCGGGCAGCCACTCCAGGGTGCCGTGGGTACCCACGTGGAGCACCGCGTCCGCCTTGAACGCCTCGTCCACCCAGCGGTAAAAGGCCAGGTAGGAGTGGGGCGGGGTGCTGTCCGTGCTGTGGTAGAGCGCCTCCGCCTCCTCCGGGCCGGCGCGCAGGGGCTGCACGCCCACGAAGAGGCTGCCGTTTAAAATCCCCGGGATGACGATCCGCCCGTCCGCGGCCATCACCGTGCCCGGGGCCGGGCCCCAGGCCTCCTCCATCTGCGCCTGGGTCTCCGGGGGCAGGCGGTCGAACCAGGTCCGGTACTGTGCGGCGTCCACCGTGGCCGCCGCCCGGGCCAGGGCCGCCTCCGGTGAGAGCCACCTGCCGTCGTTGGTCACCGCCGCCCGGATGCGCCCGATGATCTCCGCGCCGCTTTCAAAGGAGTACGCCGTGCGCAGGCCCCGGGCCTCCAGCGCCCGCACCACCTGGTACACGGTCTCCGGCGTGTCCAGCCCGTGGGCGCTGCCGATGGTGTCGTTCCTGGGCGGCATATTGTGAAAGATAACCGCAATGCGCTTCTCCTCCATGGGCTTGCGGGCCAGGCCCGCCCAGCGGCAGGCCAGCTCGGCCACCCGCGCCACCCGGCCGGGCAGGGGGCGGCATACCTTCCTGCCGTCCGCCGCGCGCTCGGTGACGGCGAAGGGCACCGAGATGAGCTGTCCGTCAAACTCCGGCTGGTAGACGCAGATGGGCAGGGAGACCAGGTCGAGCCCCCGGACGTCCCGCCGGTACTCGTCGGCGCTGAAGTAGGTGGTGAGGGCCTGGATCACGGGCAGGCCCCAGTCCGCAAACACGCTCTCCGGCGGCCGCCCCGCCTGGTAGGCCCGGCCGGACAGGGTGGTGATGGAAAAGCCGTAGGCGGCCACCAGGGCGGCGGGGATGGCCGTGCCGTCCGGGCGGCGGTAGGCCCGCTCCATGCGGTAGAGGAGGCCGCGCTCCCCGTCGTGGTCGGCGGCAAAGGAGTCGGACACCGCGTAGGGCACGCAGCCCCTGGCCTCGATGGCCCGCAGCAGGGCGTCCACGTGCTCCAGGTTGCCGGTCCTGGCGTAGTGCTCGTGGATGAGCACCCCGATGACGGGCCGCGTCTCGGCCCCCATGCGCGCCCTGTAGTCCTCCTCCGCTTCGGGCGGGAGAAAGCCCTGCTGTGTATACACCCCCTGCCCGCAGGGGGGTGCTGGGGGAAGCAGGGGGTAGTCCCCGCCGAAGCAGGCGTTGGCGGCGCAGAGCATAAGCTGCGCCAAATCCTCCGCGCCGCCCGCCTGGTAGTAGGAATCGAGCGCGGCGTATGTCTGCGGCGGCAGCCCCAGCCGGGGGAGCAGCTCGGAGAGCTCGTCCCCCATGGTGGAGGAGAAATACACCGGCCGCCGCCCCTCCAACCTCTCCCACAGGCGGGTGAAGCAGAACAGGTTCTGGATGGAGCCGTGGGAGGCCACCACGGCCATGTCCGCCGCCTCCGCGTCGGCCAGGAGCCGCGCCTCCAGCGCGGCGTCGGCGTTCACCTCCCGCACGGAGTAGACGCGGGCGTCGAACGCCCCGGGCCAGCGCCGCTCCAGGCGCTCCAGGGCCCGGGGCGCGCCCCAGAGGCGGTGTTCGTTCATAAGTACAAAGAGAAAGCGCAGCATACCGTCCTCCTTATCCCGCCGCCGGGCTGTGGCGGCGCACCAGCTGGGCCAGGGGCCTGGAGCGCAGATCCTCCACCCTGTAGCAGGGCGCGTCCATGGCCCCGGCCACCTGGGCGGCCAGTCCCAGCGAAATGAACTGCCGCTCCGTGTCCACCACCACCGCCGGGATGCCGGATTCGGCCACCTGCCGGGCGGCGCGCAGGGCCTCCTCCACCGGGTCGCCCCCGTGGCTGAAATTGGCCCGCCCGTCGGTGATCAGCACCAGCAGGGGCATGGACTCCCGCGCCCGGCGGCGCTGCCGCTCCAGCAGGCGGCGGGCCTCCTCCAGCCCGGCGGCCAGGGGGGTGCGCCCGCCTGTGGGCAGGCTCTGCAGCT
Organism: Oscillospiraceae bacterium; assembly: GCA_022846095.1. Classification (NCBI taxonomy): domain Bacteria; kingdom Bacillati; phylum Bacillota; class Clostridia; order Eubacteriales; family Oscillospiraceae; species Oscillospiraceae bacterium. The sequence continues at coordinate 3,791,364 of AP025583.1, forward strand.
CCCGCTGGGCCCGCTCCACGCTGCGGGTCAGATCCAGCACGGTGCGGGCCTCCCCGCCCCGGAACACCACCATGCCCACCCGGTCCCGCTTCTGGTAGGAGTCCAGCAGCATGGAGAGCACCGCCTCCTTGACCTCCTTCATCCGCCGTGCGGCCCCCATGGAGCCGCTGGCGTCCACGGCAAACACGATGTCCGCCCCCATCCGGCTCTCCCGGATCTTCTCCCTGAAATCGCAGGGCAGCACCACCAGCCCGGCTTCCGCCGCCCCGCGGGCCAGCTGGTGGGGCGCGGCGGCCCGGAGGGTGGCGCTTACCGCCAGATCCTCCGTCCTGCCGTGGGGCGGACGGTCCCCCACGGCCCTCCCCCGCAGCGCGGAGGAGCGGGTCTTGTTCCGCCGGCCGCTGCCCCGGCGCTCCAAGCGGTCGGGCCGCCTGGGGGGCAGGGTCCGGATCTCGTAGAGGGCCTGCCCGTGCTCCAGCCGCTCCGGGGCCTCGCCCTCCCCCTCCGGGGCGGGGCCCTCCCGCTCCTCCTCCGGGGCGCCGTCCCCCTCAAGGGGGCGTTCGGCGCGGCCGTCTTCCCCTGTCCCCTGCTCGGCAGGCGGGGGTCCGCCCTGGGGCTCCTCCCCAGGCGCCCCGCTCCCCGCTCCGGGGGCCGGGGCGTCCGCGCCCTCCCTCCTGCGGTGGGGGAGGGCCAGCTCCGCCGCCTCGTTCAGGTCCTCCAGATTGATGTAGCTCCGCCCCGCCAATGCCGCCGCGGCCCGGGCCGTATGCAGGATGGCCAGCTCCGCCCGGTGGCCGGCGGCATTGGCCTGCCGGGCCAGCCGGCAGGCGGCCTGCTCCTCCGCCTCCCCCACGGCCACGCCGGGCAGCAGGGCCCGGGCCTGGGCCAGCCGCTGGGCAAGCCTGCGCTCCCGCCCGGCCCACCGCGCCCGGAAGCCCGCCGGGTCGGCCTCGAAGTCCAGCAGCCGCCGGACGATCTCCTTGCGGTCCGCAGCCTCCGCCTCCCCGCGCACCGCCACATACAGGCCGAAGCGATCCAGAAGCTGGGGCCGGAGCGCGCCCTCCTCGGGGTTCATCGTGCCGACGAGGGCGAACCGGGCCGGGCACACCCGGGAGATCCCGTCCCGCTCCACCCGGCACACGCCGGTCTCCAGCGCGTCCAGCAGTCCCGCCGTCAGGGCGGCGGGCAGGAGGTTCACCTCGTCCGCGTAGAGCAGGGCCCCGTCGGCCCGGGGGAGCAGGCCGGGCTGGAAGGCCCGCCGGCCCGTACGCACCGCCGTATCCAGATCGATGCCGCCCAGCAGCATGTCCTCGGTGGCGCTGAGGGGCAGCTCCACCAGCCTGACGCCCTCCAGCGCCCCCAGCGCCCGCACCAGGGTGGACTTGGCCGTCCCCTTCTCCCCGCACAGAAGCACCCCGCCGATGCGGGGCTCCACAGCCAGATAGAGCAGCGCGCGCTTTACCCGCGCCTGGCCCACCACGGCGGTGAAGGGGTACACGGGCCTATCCATGGAGCAGCGCCTCCCAGTCCAGCTTGACCGGCCCCGCCTCCTCAAAGGGGGCGCGCCGCAGGCGGTGGGGCAGGGCCAGGGCCGCGGCGCGGCGCAAATCCCCCTCCCCGGCCTCCTCCCTGCCCTCCAGCGCCGCCAGGGCGCGGGCCGTCTTAATCATGGTGATGTCGGCCCTGTGCCCGTCCACCTGGAGTTGGGTGCACACCCTGGCCACGGCGTCAAAGAGGGCGTCGGGCAGTGTCACGCGGCCCAAGCGGAGCTGGGCCGCCTGGATTTGCCCGCGCAGGGACTCCTGCTCCCGCTCCCAGCCGGCGCAGAAGGCGGCGGGGTCGTCCTCGAACGCCAGGCGGCGGCGGACCACCTCCTTACGGGCGTCGGCCTCCGGCTCGCCCCGCACCTCCGCCACCAGGCCGAAGCGGTCCAGGAGCTGGGGGCGCAGATCCCCCTCCTCCGGGTTCATGGTGCCCACCAGGATAAACCTGGCGGGGTGGCTGTAGGAGACCCCCTCCCGCTCCACGGTGTTCACCCCCATGGCGGCGGAGTCCAGCAGCACGTCCACAATGTGGTCCTCCAGGAGGTTGATCTCGTCCACATAGAGGATGTTCCCGTTGGCCTGGGCCAGCAAACCGGGCTCGAATGCCTTCACGCCCTCCTTCAGGGCCCGTTCCAAATCCAGCGAGCCCACCACCCGGTCCTCGGTGGCGCTGACGGGCAGCTCCACCACCCGCCGCCGGTAGGATACGGTCCGCCGCTGCGGCATCGCGCTGCACGCGTCGCAGAGCGCCCCGCCGTCGGCGCGGCAGTGGAAGGGACAGCCCTCCACCACCTCCACCTCGTCCAGCAGGGCGGCCAGCCCCCGCACCGCCGTGGACTTCGCCGTCCCTTTTTCCCCGCGGATGAGCACGCCGCCCAGCCGGGGGTCCACCAGATTGAGCAGCAGGGCCGTCTTCAAATCCTCCTGGCCCACCAGCGCCGTAAAGGGATACTCATATCGTTCCATCACTGTACCCGCTTTCTCCTTAAATTCAATCCCGAAACGCAAAAAACCGGGATCGGAGCTCACTCCAATCCCGGCTTTGCCGACAAAGATCCCATTCCCGCCGCATAGGGCGCGCCGCGCCCGCGGCGGCCTAAGCCTGGTTCTTTCCCGCTTACACACCGACTCCTGAGATCCGAAGAGTATTTTGTGCGCGCGACAGGCAGGTTTTCTGACTTATGCATCCTCGTCTCCGCCAGCCTTCCCGGATTGCTCCAGTGGCATCTAGGCGGGACTCCGCAATTACAGCAGCGGCCCTGCGCGGGAGTTTCACCCGGCTTCCCTTTTCACGCCCCCAACGGGGGGCGCACCTGTGCGTGTTTTCATATTCAGTTTATTGTGTTATCTTATCTGCTTTTCACAAGCCTGTCAAGTCGTGCGCACGAAGTCCCGTTCAGTCTTAAGCCGCAGGCCGTTTCAGCGATCCATAGCGGGCCCGGACGTAACCGCCCGGTTTCTCCCCGCCCCCTTACCTGTCTTGCCATTACGGCAGGCAGCTTGTTTGGAAGGCTGACGCGGGTGTGGCGGCCACTTCCCTACCGTTTTTCTATCTCAAGGACATAATCACATTTCTGAGCAATCCGGCAGGTGGAAAAGTAGCGCTCCTCCAGCGGAATCCACTTATCCCGGAATACTGCGGCGTATTCAGCCCCGTTTCTGGCCTTGATACGCCGCATCTGCTCCTCCGGATCCACACTCAGAAAAATTCTCAGATCGTAAGAATCCCACAGCTTGGGGTGGCAGGAATAGGACCCCTCCACCACCACCAGCGGTGTGGGCTCCTGGGTGATCGGCTCCTCCAGCCGCTGGGATTGGCAGTTGAAGGGGCGGTATACCGCCGCCCGGCCCTCCCGCAGCGGCAGCAGCACTTCGGCAAGGAAGCGCTCATGATCGATGTTCTCACCCGGCGTGTCGTAGCGCTTCAGGGTGCGCTGTTCGGGACGCAGGAAAAACTGGTCCATATGGATTACGCCGCAGCCGGCCAGATTGCGCATCCGGGCCGCCAGCGTCGTCTTGCCGGAAGCGCAGCGGCCGTCGATGGCGGCAAGGAAGGGCCGCCGTCCAGTTTGAAGCTGTCCGGCCATTTGGAGGACGGCAGCCGCTATATCGTCCGCCGTCGATCCGGTCAGCGGTTCCGGCTGAAACAGGCTGCGGAGCACAACGCGATAGGCCGGACGGTACGCCCGGCGGTATTCGGGGCTGTGGGAGACAGGAGGGCAGCCGGAGCTGAAATAGGGCTCCAAATACGCCTCTAGCTCCCCGGGAGAAAACCTGAATGTCCCCCGCCGCGTCAACTGCCGCAGCAGCTCCGCCTTTTCCCGGAAGGACGCGCAGGTCCCTGTGTGGAGGATCGCGGAGCGGACGAAGACCCGGTTCAGCTTCTCCAGGGGGTACCGCCGGGTATCCAAAGCCGGCAGCAGCACCCGGACGACGCCGTTGCCAAGCTCCTCAGTCAGAGGTGCGGATACGTCCCGCTCGGCGCAGGCGTGCTCGGCGCGCAGCCGCTCCAAGCTGGCATTGGGGTCCGCGATCATATGGCCGCCCCCGAACTCATTTTGGTAGATCAGCTTAACCGCGTCACAGGGGCGCATCAGGGGGTATCTTTCCCCGTGGACCTCCAAAACGCGGCTCAATTCTTCCCGTTCTGTTTTGTCCATATGATTCCGGCGCATCCTTTCCGACGCATCTGTCTGTAGACGAGGCACACCCCGGAACACGGGGTGTGCCTCGTCCGTACGCAGAAGATTATTCGCCCAGCAGGCGGTAGAGGAAGGTCACAATCTGGGCGCGGCTCACGGTGCCGTCGGGGCTGAAGGTGGCGGCGGACGTGCCGCTGGTGATTTCGTTCTCCAGCGCCCAGTTGACGGCGGCGCTGTAGTCGGCGCCGCCGGGAATATCGGTGAAGGAATTCGTGCCGGCGGAGGCAGGCCGGCCCGCATACTTCCACAGGAGCGTGACCACCTCGGCGCGGCTCACCTCGGCGTCGGGCGCAAAGGCGGTGTTGCCCCCGGAGAGCACACCCTTCTCGGAGGCCCACAGGGCGGCTTCGGCGTAGTAGGCGTCCATGGGAACGTCGGTGAACGGATTGACGCCGGCGGCGGGCTCAGGACTGCCCGCTGCGCGCCAGAGGAAGGTGATAATCTGGGCGCGGCTCACGGTGCCGTCGGGGCTGAAGGCGTCGGCGGAGGTGCCCATGGTCACGGACTGCTCCACGGCCCAATTCACGGCGTCGTAGAAATAGTCGCCGGACTTCACGTCGGAGAAGGCGGACTGGAGCACGGTGATGCGGCCCTGGGGCTGGGCATACCGGCTCCCTACCGCCCCATCCAGCGCGTCCTTGATGTAGAGGGCCACCGCGTCCCGGACCTTCACGCCGTTTCCGTTGTTGAGGTAGGTGGCGCCCCCGGCCTCCTTGGCCGCTTTCAGCGTGTAGTAGGTGTCGTTGCCGTTGATAAGGAAGTTGTCGCAGACCAGGGCGTAGGTGGCGGCGGGGTCGAACGCCTTGCCGTCCACGGCGGTGATGGCCACGCGGTTGATGGAGTCGGCCTCAAAGAATTTTCCGTAGGCCGCTCCGGCGTCGTAATCCGCGGTCTGATCCACGGTATAGGTGAGGCCGGAGACCTGGGCAAAGCCCGGGCAGTCCTTCTGCTGGGCGGCGGCCTCCAGGGTCTCCAGGAGCTGTTCGCCCGTCACGTACAGCACGCCGATCCCCATGGGGGAGAAGGGCAGCGCCCGCAGCAGGTCGGTCTGGGTGATGTCCCCGGTGTAGATAAAATTGTCGCAGTTGCCGCCGTTTTGAATGGCCACCACGGGGAGGCCGGCGTCGAGCCCATCCACATGGTTCTTGGCGTACCAGACCAGGGCGTCGGTCACCAGGTCGCCCAGGTTGCTCTCCCCGTTCCAGTTCACGCTGTCGGAGCCGTTCAGAATAACCTGGGAGGTCCCCACGGGAGTGCCCGCGGCGGTTTTGGCCTCAGCGGCCAGAGCGGCCACGGCCTGATCGGAATCCTTCAATACGACCTCTTCCTTGGCGACGGCCTTGGTGGCGTTGTCAATGACATAGGCGCCCACGGCAAGCCCGCCGCCGGTGGGCACGTCGATCAGGATGTCGCCGTAGCCCTCCCCGCTCACGCCCGCGTTGGACAGGCACACCACCACGTCCGCGTCCGGCAGGCTGACGGCGTCGGGCGCGGCGGCGGAGAGGAAGCCGTCCTGGACATTGGCCGCGGCCGCCGGGTCGGTCAGGCCGTAGAAGGCCAGCTTCAGCCCCGACTTGGCGGTCAGTTCAGCGGAGGCCTCGAAGGCGTAGGCGTCGCCCCCGGCGGTCACGTTGGAGGCCACCGTCCGGAAGGCGGCGGCCTCCTTGGCGGCGCGGTCGGCTGTCACGGAGCCGTCCTTATTCTGGCTGTAGGACACCGCCTGCGCGCCGTTTTGCAGCTCCGCCTGGGTATAGTAGCGGGTGTAGTTGCCGTGGTAGATGTAGCCGGTGGTGGCATCGGTGTACCCGAACTCGGCCAGGCCCATGGCGGCCACGTCGTACCCGGCGGCGTCCATCAGGTTGTAGACGCTCAGGCCCCGGTCGAAGTTGGCCGCCGCCGCGCCCTGGAGGTAGTTGCCGACATCCACCAGGAACACCTCCGCGCCGGCGGCCTCATAGGCGGCCCCGGCCGCCTTGACCTGGGGATAGACATCCACGTCGCCCCGGATGTTGCCGGTATAAAGGATGACCGTTTTGCCCCCGTAGGAGGGTTCCGCCGCAAAGGCGGCCGTCGCCATGACGGATAGGAGCATGGCGGCCGTCAGCAGCAGGCTTAGGACTTTCTTCATGTTTTTTCCTCGCTTCTGTATGAATTATTGTGAACGCGGCGGCTCCGCCGCGTTTTCACCACGTCAAAACAGGATTGGGATTTCACTCACGCCCAGCTCCTCCGCCACGAGGGCGAGGTCCACGTCCGTGTACCAGTCGCCATAGAGGTGCTTGGCCAGGGCCAGCTTGGCGTAGAGGGCCGCCGCCGGGTCGCCGCCCAGCGCGCTGCCGGAGACCAATACGACCTCCTGCTCCGGGAAACGCTCCGCCACAGACTGGCGGACCGGCGCGGCGCCGGCCAAATTGCCCACGCACTTCACCACCACCTGGGGCTTCTTCCCCAGCACCCAGTCGTCCGTCGTAACGGCCTGCGCCCGGTTCTCCGCGATATTCAGCGAGCCGGTGCCTGTGATCAGAGCGCAGCTTTGCTGCGTCAGGTTATCCTGTTCCAGCTCAAAATAGACGCTGGCCTGCTGGCACAGATAGATCTGCTGGGTCTTATTTTGCAGGGTAAAGGACCAGAACTCATAGGGATTATACGTCCAGTGGGCGTACAGCGTCCGGTCGTCCGTGCCGGTGAAGATCTGCTCCTCCAGGACCTGCTCCCCGTCCTCCGGGTCGGTGAACCACCCTGTAAAGTCGTACCCCTCCCGCAGCGGCGTGGGCATTTCTCCAAAGGCGTCCCCGTCGCTCAGCTCCAGCCGCGCCTGCTTGGATTTAACCCTGCCGCCGTTGCCGTCAAAGGTGACGGTGCAGGTGCGCTTGTCCTGCCAGTGGGCGTAGAGCGTATGGGCCTCCGCCCGGGCCACCTCGGTTTCGCTCAGCACCTGATCCCCGCCGGACGGGGCCGTCCACCAGCCCGCAAACGCATATCCGCGGCGCACCGCCTCCGGCTGTGCGCCGTAGGTCCCGCCGGTGCGCACCACCGTTAGCACCACGGCCGTGTCGCCGCCGTTGGGGTCGTAGGTCACCGTCACGTCGAAAGCCGTCTCCTCCCGGAAAAGGGCGGCGCCGCTCTGGCTGAGCGAATCCGCCGTCTGCGGCTTAGTGATCTCAGACGGCTCCCCGGTGGGCTCCTCCTCTACAGGAGGCTCCTCCGGGGGCGGAGGCGGGGACGCGGCCGGTTCCACTTCGGAGCGCTCCTGGGGTTCCGCCTCCGGAGAAGGTGTTGGATCCTCGGGCGCGGCCGGCACCTCCACCTGGGGCCGCCCCGGCGGCGGGAGGACGGTGTCCGCGCGCTCCGGGTTTGCGATGATCCGGGTACGGCAACCGGTCAAAATGAGGAGGGATAACATACATAAAATCAGCGCGCATCGGGTTTTCAAACGCTCACCGCCTATCCTTAAAGCGCATAAACATAATTTGCCAGCATGCGGTCCTTCCGGCCCAGGCCGGCCCATACGCAGCGTACGGCTTCCTCCATAAAACGGCGCATCCGTGCGCGCTGCTCCCCGGTCATGGTGTGCGTGCTGTAAGCCGCCTCCTGCCACAGGGGCAGGACCTCTTCAAATTTGGCGCGCAGCTCCGGGGAAAAGGCGGCAGCAATGGGGCCGGCATAGTCGCTGAACGGCGCGTTGACGGGCGTGAGTCCCCCCAGGCGCAGCCAGCGCAGCGTGTAGAGAAACATGGCGCGGATGGCCCCGCCGTGGTCCGGGTCCTCCAGCCCCAGCCGGTTTTTTGCCCGCCGCTTCTTCTGTAAATCGCTCAGGACAGCCGGGAGGAACAGCAGCAGGCCAAACAGAAGGATTGCCAGCGCCGCGCAGACGGGCTTAGTCCAGCCGCGCGCCTCACCGTCCAGGCTCCCCGGCGTCTCCTCCTCCTGATAAAACCGCTCGGATGCCTGGGCCTCCTCCGGCTCCGGTTCCGGCTCCTTCCGCCACGCCTCTGCGTAGGCAACGGTTTGCAGGGCCAGGACGTCCCGGGCCTGCTCTTCCCAGGCGGAGAGGCGCGGATCCTCCCCCGGTGCCGCCAGCCATACGGCCCCGCAGACCAGGGCGAGGAGGATCAGCCCCGCTGCCCTGCACAGAACCCCGGAGGCCGCGCCGCCCTGCCTTGGAACCTCCAAAAAGCTCAAAATCAAGGCGGCGGCCAACAGGATATTCCACCCCGGCTCCGGGGAAACGCCCAGGTAGGCGGCCGCGGCGGCGTAGAGCACGAAGGCCGCCGCGGGCAGGAGCTTCCACCGCCGGCGGGACGCCGCGGCGCAAAGCGCGCCCGAGCTAACCCCCAGCAGGACAAGGGCGTATCTGATGCAGCCCTGCCACGCGCCTTCCGCCGAGGAAAGAACGAATTTGTCGTAGGTATAGGCCTGTTGGGCCTCACTGGCGGCAAACAGGCGGTTTAGGAGCAGTTTGACGCCGTCCGCCGCGGTATCCCACCGGAGCAGCAAAAGAACGAGGGCCGCCGCGCCCACCGCCAAAACCGCCGCCTGGGAGGCGCGTTTTTTAAGCGGCAGGATCGAAAAGACCAGGACAAGGAGGCCGCCCGGCAGCAGCGGCAGGACGCCCAGGGTGGAGAGGGCGGCCATGCTGCACAACGCCCCCCAGAGGGCGGTGTAGAGGAGCAGTCCGCACACGCCGCACAGCGCGCGCTCCGGCCACGCGCGCCGTGCGGCGCCGGATTCTATTTTACAGACAATGCCGTCTTGCGCATGGGCAGACATATCATTTCCCCTAAAGTTCAAGATGAAGGCCGCCCTGCTCCAGCGCCCCGGCGGTAAAAGGAATGGACCGGGCATCGCTCCTCCAGTCCGCGGGCTCAGGCGCGTTTTCACACAACAGCAGGGCCGTCACCCGGTTTCCGTGGCAGAGCAGGGAGAGGTCCGGCGGCAGATAGGACGAGAGCACGGCGGCGTGTGCGTAGGCACACCGGAGATGGCTGCGCCCATAGCAGCCCGCCACCGTCATCTCACCGCATTTGAGCGGGTTGGACAGCACCAGGCGCTGGAGTTCCGCCCAGTCCTCCCCGCTCTGAATTTCCCGTTCCTCGTAGAGGCCGTGCGCGCCGTCCTGCCAGCCGACGGCGTGGGGGATGTCCAGGGACAGGAGGGCCCGGGAGAGGGAGAAGAGGAGATCCAGCAGCGTGTCTGCCTCCCCTGCGCCGAGGACCGTGTTCTGCAGGGCCGTGGTTTCCAGCAGGAGCAGCATCTCGCGGACCACAGGAAGGCCGAAATCCCGCACCAGCGTGGTATCCGTTTTCTCCGACAGCTTCCAGTGGATCTGCCGGATGGGGTCTCCGGGGACATACTCCCGGATGCGGAAGGTCTCGCTGGGGTCATAGCCCGGTTTCCGGGCGGAATACCGCGCGCTGTCAAGAAGAAAGTCGGCGGTGTCTGCGATGGACAGCTCCATGGGGCGGAGCACCGGCGGGACCATGGCCGTCCGGCGCTCCCCGCAGGGGACCCGGCGGACAAACAGGCCGAAGGCGTCCCGGAGCTGTACTTCGGATAGCTGGACCTCCAGCATCCCGCAGTGGGTCGAAATAAGAGAGAACCCGGTGGACACCGTCCGCTTCCCGCTTGCCGCGGCCGCAATCGTAAGCCCATCGGCCTCCCCGGTCAGCAGGTTATGGATCTCCACGGTACAGCGCACGCTGAGGAGCGGGAAAGCAGAGCGGTTTTCCAACGTGAGATTGCAGAAGGCGGGTTCCCCCCGCGTTATTGTCTCGGGGACGGAAAGCCGGACCGCCGGGCTCCGGCGGGGCAGGAAGAGCGCCAGGGCCGAGCACAGCGGCAAAATTACGGCCGCGGCCGGCAGCGTACGGGTTGCGGCATTGTTATGGAAGGCATACATACAAAGCGCAGCGGCCAGAATCAGCAGCCACGCCGCCCGTCTCTTCCACATCGCTTATCCGATGGCGTTTGGAACCTTGACGGTGTCCAAAAGCTCGGCCATGACCTGCGGGGCGTCCACCCGTTCCATCCGGGCCCTCTGCCCCGGCAGGACGCGGTGGGCGCACACGTCCGAAAAGACGTCTCTTACATCCTCTACGATTACATAGTCCCGCCCGTTCAGATAGGCGCAGGCCTTTGCCATCCGGCTGACGCTGAGCGCGCCCCGGGGGCTGATGCCGAGCTGGAGCATGGGGTGTTCCCGGGAGGCGACGGCCAGGCGGGTGATGTACGCGATCAGCGTATCCTTCATCGTGACGGCCTGCACCTCCCTCTGCAGCGCCAGCACGGCGGCGCGGTCTGAGACCTGGCAAACGCCGTCCAGAGGGTTTTCCGTCTGGCGGCCCCGGATAATCTCCATCTGGCTCTCAAAGTCAGGGTAGCCGATGGTGAGCTGAACCAGAAAGCGGTCCATCTGCGCGTTGGGCAGGGGCTGCGTCCCGGCGGTGCCCACCTGGTTTTGGGTGGCGATGACACAGAAGGGCGTTTGCAGCGGATGGACGGTCCCGTCCACGGTGACCTGGCCCTCCTCCATGGCCTCCAGCAGCGCCGACTGGGTCTTGCTGGAGGTGCGGTTGATCTCGTCCCCCAGCAGCAGATTGGCGTCGGACACAACGCCGGGGACATAGCGGAATCCCTCCGTGCGCCTGTCGTACATAGAGAAGCCCACAATGTCGGAGGGCAATACGTCCGGGGTGAACTGGATGCGGCGGTACCTGAGCCCCAGCGCCTTGCTGACGGCCAGGGCCAGGGTGGTCTTGCCCACGCCCGGCACGTCGTCCAGCAGGATGTGGCCGCCGGCCAAAAGGGCCATCAGCACCTTTTGGATGACCGTACGCTTGCCGACGACGGCCTTTTCTACTTCACAAGTAATTTCTTCCAGTTTTTGATTCATGCTATCAGTCCTTCTTTGGTATAACGCGCCGGGATCAGCCGGGCCTTCGTTAGCACCAGCACCAGCGCCGGGAGCAGGAGCAGCTGCACAATCGCTCCGGGCAGGGTCTCCACCACATAGGCGCTTGCCCAGAGGGCGACGGAGTAGGCCTGGGCCGTGGAGAAGTAAAACAGGGCCCTGGCCACGCCGCCCACGATGCGTCCCAAGACCATGGCGGGCACGATGGCGAGATAGAGATCGGCATAGAAATGCCTGGTGTGGATAAGCCTCAGCAGCAGGCCGGACAGCAGGCCGTAGGCGCACAGCTCCGGGATCATGTAGACGAGCTGTACGGTGGAGGGCATGCCGGAGAGCAGGCTGGAAATGATGGGGCCGGCGATCCCGCAGAACGCCCCATAGGGCCAGCCGCAGACGAGCCCGCAGAGGAGGACAGGAATGTGCATGGGTGAAAATACGCTCCCTATGGCCAGCGCGTGGAACGCCAGCGGCAGCACGTAGCACAGCGCGATGCAGAAGGAGCAGATACAGGCCCTTTTAACAGAAGACATGATACAAAAACTCCTTATCATAGAAAACATAAAAAAGGCATGCCCTTCCTCTGTGAGAAAGCGCATGCCTTCTGGCATACATCATTCATTGTCCCTTTAAATCAGGCTTTAGAAAACGGATAAGTAATTGGAGCACTTCAGCGCCCCTAAGCCAGCTTCATGCCAGCTTTATAAGTTTAAAGGATAATTCATTCACTGTCAAGATAGGGCAGGAAATCCATGCGATAAAAGTGTAGGATTACAATAGAAGTTGGACAAGTGCATAAAAAGGGATGAAGGATGGAGCCTCATCGGTTAAAGTTGAGTTACCACACACCAACCAGACCGAGAGGAGGCCACATCCTTCATGAGCAAGAGTATAACACAGGACATGGCATACCGGCAATCGTTGATGAAGTATGCGGAGAAATACGGGGTAGGCCGTGCGAGCCGGAAGTATAATAGGGCGCGGTCCTATATCTACTTCTGGAAGAAGCGCTGGGATGGCACAGTGCAGTCGCTGGCCTGCCAGTCCCGCCGCCCGCATCACCATCCAAATGAGCATACACAGGGGGAGTTGAAGCTCATCCGGGACATGCGGCGCCGGAATCCATATATGGGGCTGCCGGAACTATGGTGCCGGCTGAGGAAGCGGGGCTATACCCGCCGCCCGGAGAGCTTGTTCCGGGTACTGCGCAGGTTGGGGCTGTCTCCCTCCGCGCCCAGGGAAGAACCTTACAAGCCCAAGCCCTACGAGCAGATGACCTATCCCGGACAGCGGGTACAGGTGGACGTCAAGGTCGTCCCGCAGGCCTGTATCACAGACCCGGAGCTGCGCCTGTTTCAATACACCGCCATTGGCGAGTTCTCTCGCCTGCGCTTCCTCTGGGCCTACGAGGAGCAGTCCACCTACTCCTCTGCTGATTTCCTCAAACGACTCGTCAAGTGGTATCGACGCCGGGGCATCACGGTCGAGTGCGTTCAGACCGACAATGGCTTTGAGTTTACCAACCGTTTCTCCAATTCTAAGCGCGACATACCCACGCTCTTTGAAAAATCCGCCGCTGAGCTGGACATTTGCCACAAGCTCATTCGCCCCTACACGCCAAGGCATAACGGCAAGGTGGAACGAAGCCACCGCGAGGATCAGCGGCGCTTTTATCTCTCACATCGCTTTTTCTCTCTCAAGGACTTCGCCGCCCAGCTTGCCGTCCATAACGCACGCTCCAACAAAAGACCGATGAGGCCCCTCCAGTGGCTTTCTCCTACGCTGTTCCTAAGGTCCTTCTCTGTCCAACATGTTTGACAATCCTACAGGGCAGGAAATCCATGCGATAAAAGGTATGCAAATTTTGGTTGCACCAATCACTAGGTTATAATAAAATTATCAAGGCGTTTTGCGCCCAAATAAAAAACGTCCCCGCTGTAGCAGCAGAGACGTTCACCCGCGCCAGGCCGGCAGACTGACCGAAAGCCACCGCGGGCGCCCTGATAAGGTGTCCGCGGGCCAGCCTTGCACACTGGGCAAGCCATTTGCCTTTCACTTAGACACACCTAGTGTCGAAGTGCCCCTACCCTTGGGCGGTCCACTCATACGGATAGTGCTTCGGCCATATTAAAAGGAGGGCCCAGCAAGCAATGCTTGTTGGGCCCTCCTTTTGCCATGGATACATTTGGAGCAGGTGACGAGGCTCGAACTCGCTACTTATCAAACGATAAAATTTTGTCGATTCCTGTATAATGAATGTTGGCAGTAAACAAGTACCAATTTTATACGGGAGGCATTTATCCTATGCATATTTCAGAAATTTTAAGCACGGATGTTAAATTTTCAGTATTTGCAGACTGGTGGTTTGAGAGTTATGGCGAAATAAATTTGAAAGAGAGATCGATAGAACGTTATGCTGAATTTAGGGCGTGAACGTATGAAGCTCTTGGTAATATATTGATAAAAGATATACATGCCATTCACGTGCAAATGTTTATCGACAGTCTCAGTAAAGATGGCGTAAACAGCAGAACTGGCGGTGGGTTGAGCCCAAAAACAATAAGAGGTTACTTGGGCTTTATTTCAGATATAATGAAATATGCATGGAGAATGGAATTGATTTGTGCAAATCCATGTACTCGTGTGGTTCCCCCTAGACGAAAAAATAGCTACTTTTTTGCCAATCTCAACGCAATATTTCAAGAGCCAGATGGCCTGTAGGCCTTGATTTTACAGGGTTTTCCGGCCCTCTAACTGTTTTTGGCCCGGGGTGTTTTCGGTGAAATGGTGCCCAAATGGTGCCCAAATTTCATGCCGACCCTTGCGGGGCTATGAAACGCGGCGATAAGATACGCCGTCACAGGGACATTTCCCGGTCTTTTTTCTTGGCCGGGGCCGTCCGCTCCTGCTTGGCCTTATCCAACATGGGGGCCGGGTGTACGGCGGCGTGGTATGCGTCCAGCACCTCTTTCTTGCGTTCCAGGCGTACATCCACATACCGGGCCGTCACCGCTTCAAAGTTCATGGAGAGGCCCAGGGAGGCCTCGATCCCGGCCAGCGTGTGCCCCAGCACCTCGCCCACCGTGTAGAAGTCCCCGGTCAGTTGGTGCATATTGGTGGCCGCCGTGTGGCGCAGATCGTGGAAACGGATATGGGGCATATCCAGCCCGGCCAGAAGCTTCCCGAAGCCGCTGGAAATCCAGTTGGCCGCCTGGGGCGCTCCGTTGGCCTTGCAGACCACAAGATCGTTTTCATAGAAAGGCCGCCCCTCTTGCCGGGCGGCTTGCTTGTCGGCCTCCAGGCGGGCAAGCTGGCGCTCAAAGAATGGCCGGGCCATGTCGGTAATGGGGAGCCGCCGCCCGTTGGACTTGGGCGGGGCCATTTCCTGAATGGTGGTGGTATGGGGCGGCACCTTGAACGGAAGCTGTTCCACCACGTCAAAGGTGCCCTGCTCCAAATCCACGTTGCGCCAGCGCAGGCCCAGGATCTCCGAGCGGCGCATCCCATACAGTCCGCCCAGCACCACGGGCATTTCCCACTCCGTCCCGGCCACCCGCTCCATCAGGGAGCGCACCTGATCCGGGGTGTAGGGGTCGGGGGTTTTGTCCCCCTTGGGCCGCAGTTCTTTTCCGTTAGGGCAAAGGTAAACGTCCCGCTGCCCATGATAGGTGAATACATCCCGCTTGAACTCCGCCTTCGTGCTGTCATGGGCGGGCTGAGGCACCACAAAAAAGTCAATCCCTAACTCCTCCAGCACCCGGTGGGCCAGTGGGAGGTCATAGGCGGAATCTGCCGCCGCGGCTTGAATCGGAATGACATTTTTGTGAACATATTCTATCTGCTCCAGGTAGGGCCGGGAATCATGTACATTCCCCGGCGTCACGGTAACCGCGGTGATGATGCCCCAGTCCGGGTCGGTGGTCTGGTGGGACAGGTAGTAAAACCCGTTGGGCTTGCCGGGCCGCGCCATGTAGCCCGCCTCCGGAACCGTGTGGCTCACCTTCTTGTGGGGACGGCGTTTATCCTTTTTAATCTGCTTTGTTCGCTTTGCCCGCCGCTTTCCCGTCCGCTGTCTCAGCTCCTCCAGCCCTTCCTACTCATATGCATCCAATCGCTTCCAGTAATTCCCGGCTTCCGTCTGTACATCCACCTCATACTCCGAGGCTCGGGCCGCGTTGGCCTTCACATGGGCGGAGTCCGTCACCGCCAGGCGCCCGCTCACCAAGCCCTGCTCAACGCACTGCCGTACCACTTCCTCAGACAGCCGCCGGAATACCTTCCGAGATTCCGGCTTCCGCCGCCGAAGCTGGCTGATCGTACTGTAGTCCGGCACACGCTCATCCAAATCAATGCCAAGATACCAGCGCAACGCGTTGCTGTCTCTGCACCGCTCCTCGATCTGCCGCTCCGATGGGAGGACGCCCATACTTCCGGCTGTACAGATGGGATGTTTACTCATGCACAAAAGACATGTCCAGTGACCGCTCCAGCTTCCGAAGAAGATGATCTTCAGGCACCAGATCCTCTATTGTTACCATGTGGTACTTCAACTGCATCCCTTCGCCCCCTTTTCCTATATTATATCATATTCACACCCCTTTTCAGTTGCTTTGTCAACAGCCCCACCGTGGCCAGAAGTCCAGCGGGTTTGGGGGCACCCCAACAAGCATTTTCGCGGCGCGAAAATGGCAAGTGTATAGACACTTGCCTTGCTTGCCGCTTACGTGCTCCCCGGAAACGCCTGCATTTTCCAAGCATTTCTCCAAGGACGCATGACATTTCCCCGCCGCTGTGGTAAACTGTTGGTATCTCAACACAAAGGCGGTGAGGGCATGTCAAAAAAGGGCTATTCCAAGGAAGAACGGGAGCAGGTGGGGCAGGATTTGCTGGCGGTGGGGCTGGAAATGCTGTCCCAGCGGGGACTGAAAGGCACCACCCTCCAGGACATCCTCCAAGCCGTCGGCATCTCCAAGCCGTTTTTTTACGGAAACTATTATACCTCCTTGGCTGAACTGGTGATCCACATCATCAACTACGAGATCACGCTTTTGCTCCGGGAGGTACAGCAAAGCGCGGAAAACCAGGATATGAGTTTGGAAGAAATGATCTATCACTTTTTGGATATGGTCACGCATAGCCGCCAGCACCATTTTTTTGTGATGACCCAAGAGGAGGAAATGTGGGTATATAAGCATTTAAGCCCGGAGGAGTTTGAAACTTACCAGCAGGGGCAGGCGCGGTTTTATGAACAGGCGCTGGCCCTCTGGCAGATCCCCCCGGAAAAGTGTACCCCCAAGGAGTTGGGCAACCTGATCCTTTCCGTCATCCTGATCTACAACTCGGCGGCCCGGTCACTCCCATTCTTCTTCCCAGAGGAATTGGAGCGGACGGCCCAGGCCCAGGCAACCGCCCTTTCTCGGTATCTGGCCTCCCTGGCCGACACAGACAAATAACAGCACGCGGCGCATCGTCCAAACGGTGCGCCGTTTTTCTATGCGCGGGGACTTGCTTTTTTTCAAGTGTTCAGATATAATTCAATTAAATACTATCACAATCATAATCGTAATTAAAATGCTTGCGGTCACACTATTACAAGCCGCAGAGCAGTTAGCGGGTATTGGTGTGAAGTATGTTTGTGTCTTTAATCCAAAGGCAAAAAATTATTCCAAAATATAAGCGTGGGAGGAATTTTAGCATGGGACTGTTTGGAAATCTGTTTAAGGGGCCTCAAGTAGATATGGCAAAAAGTGATGCAAACCGTAAAAAAATGCGTGTTCTGTTCAATCAAGTGGTAGAAAACGGCGACGACTACAAAGTCCTTTTTGGTTACACAGAAGATGTTAGCCGTTTCAATTACGGTATCGTCCACGGCAGCAAAACCAAGATCGGCAATCTGATCGTAGGCTGGAACGAGGCCAGTCAGACCATTGTTGTAATTCCGACTGTTCCCGATCTGTCGGGCTGCGGCGATGCCACTTTCTACCGGCGGAGCGACATTTTGAAGGCGTATCAGAACAAGTTTCCCACAGACGAATTTATTATTTACCCTGACAGAAAGGGCTATATCGGGATCGGTGTCTGTGAATGGCTGGAGGACGAGAAACTGTATGCCTATGTTTCCCAAGACGAGGAGGTAAAGGCGTTCACCGATTTCTTCTTGAAGCAGTTCCAGAAAAAATAAGGGGGGTGCTTTCATGCCATGGGGACAAATTGGAGCCGTGCTGGCCGTACTGGTGATCGTATTCGTCGCCGGAAACCTGTGGTTTCATTTTGTGGAAGCACTATTAAGCCAACTAAAAAAATGGCTTTTAAAAAATAAAAATCCGACAGCATGGCACACCCTGCCGCCGGAACAAGAATGGGAGGGAAATGAGGATGGTTGATCTCGATGAAATCAGAAAACGTGCACAGGCGGCAACGGAGAAAGCGACCGAGTCGCTTCAAAAATCAATAGAGGAAAGCAATCAGCATATTGAGCAGATGCGGGAAAAATTGAAAGTTTCCGCAGAACCTGACGACGCTACGCAGGATGGAACCGCTCAATCCGCCGCCGCACAACAGCAGGTCGAACTATTAGGGCAAATGTTCAGCCCGGAAATGTTACAACAACTATCCGTCACCGAGGAAATGATCCGGCAAACGGTAGACCAGAAAGTTGCTGAGGCTGCCGCTCTAGGAGTTGACGGCCTTATGAGGCAGATGTTTGGTGAAAATATGGGGATTATTTCTGCCACCTTGGAAACGCTGGACATAGAAAACGAAGCGGATGCGTCTGAGGAACGGGAACTTGATCTCGCATTGGAACAGGAACTCTATGCCCTTTTGGATCAAAAGATGGCGCAGATCGAGGCTCTCCCGGAAGCTGAACCAGTCACATACCCCAAAAACGCCCCCCAATGGAAACACTTTGGCGTTTTACTTTCAGGTATGATTTCCAGCTTAAATAACCACGATTTGGACGGCATGGACGTGGAACTCCATACCCCGGTTATGGAACAGCAGATTGTTTCCTTGGTACGCCGTTCCTGGGGGATCAATGGCCGCAGTGAATTATTGGACACCATTCGATATTTGAGCCAAGAGGGCTATGAGCTTCGGTATCAAATCTATTGTGACGCAGACACCGTGGAGCAAGTGCTGGATGAATCCATGGACGAGGAAGATCGGGAGTCCGCTTGCCGTGGATGGCGGTTTGCACAGCATTATAAAGCGCGTTATCTCCCCGGCTTTATGACCGGCTGGGATGTCGGTCGGGCGGCTATGCTGGCCCGCTGGGGTTGTTATCTCGGCTGGCTCACCGAAGGCGAAGCGGAAGGGGTTTTGTGGGAACTTTCTCAACGTGCGGTGGAAAGTCTGCACAGCTGGCGTGAATTTGCAAGCTCTTACTTGTTTGGCGGCCTGATGTGGAAGTTGCTTTGCGGTGACAGCGCGGCTGAAAGCTATCTGGGTTATCTGACGGATGCCGCCATTGACTTGCTTACCGGAAAACCGGAAGATAACGAGGGACAATGGAAAGAGTGCCCTTGGCCTGGGGCGCGGAAAATTGGATTTCAAGGATGATATTCAAGTGTTTCTGGCTACAGTGGCGCTGTTGGCAAAGTGTCACACTGGCCAAAAACGTGGGGATATTTGAAAGAAAACGACTAGAGCGGCAAATCGCTAACTTCCCGTTTATCGGGCTGATTTTCATACACGCCAGATAGAGAGGAGTACGCCATGAGCGATTTATACATAAGATTTATGGAATGGGTCATGCCGTTCTTGCAAGCTAACTGGCAGCTCTTTCTTATTGTGGTGGGGGCGCTGTTTCTGCTGGGGGCGATCTTCCGCTGGAAATGGGTCTGCGATCCTCAGGGTGAAAATACGTGGGGCTTTCGTGCCTCCGTCTATCGGCATTTTGGCGAGAAGGGATATCGCATCCTGCAAGGGCTCGGCGGAATTGTTATCATCCTGTGCAGCGTGGTGCTATGGGTACTCATGTAAAATCGATGTTGGAAAAGGAGATTAATTATGGGATTGTTCGGATTTGACTCGGTAAAAGAGGCAGGCGGCTGGGAAGCCGCTATGACCGAGGAAGAGATTGCCGAGATGGAGAAAAAGGGCTACGATATGACCTCTGTCCGTGGCAAGCAGGCGGAAATCGCCGCACAGGAGGAGGCTGACGAGGCAGCCTTTGCGGAACAGCGCCAAGTCACCGCCGTCCCCACGGATTTGAACAAGCTAACGCCTTACCGCTCTACGCCCCGCAGTACGGAAAGCGGATTTTTCCGGGACGTGGCCGGAAAAACGCCCCTGTTTGGCAAAGACAAATGGCGTGAGAAATTCTCTAATGCTCCCTTGATCTACGGCGCGGTGGTACAGGCCAACAGTGATCTATGGCTACCCGGCACAGAAGAATATCTTCCCGCAGTTTTTGTGTTCGCCCTGGACAGCGCCCATATTTATGATGTTGAGTGGCTGTCGGCCACGGCGGAGGCCATCAGCGAAATGAAAGTGAGTGACACCGTTCCCGCCGACTGCCGGGAGTTCATCGGCATCCTGCGGGACGATCAGAGCGAGTTCTGCTTCCCGCTGGGAGTTTCTCTGGCTGGTGGCGCGGACGCATGGTGCGTCACCTTTAAATTTGACAAGCAGACGATTCTGCCCGGAAACCGGCTGCCGGAGGATGGGATCGTGCCGTTCCTGCTGGAGGCCCAGCCGAAAAAGCAGATGCCCGTTCAACTCTCCCCGATCCCCGGCAAGTATTATTCGGCGTAATATTTCACAGAGTGCTTCGGGCCACAGTGGGGCTGTTGACAAAGTGGCGAATCAGTGGGGATAGGATTGGTAAGGGGCAACAAAAAAGACGCCCCTTGGCGTTATCCCATGGCCCGTATCATCCGCTTCAGGTTCAAAGCGGTCGCAGACAAGAGACAGTGATCCTCCGTTGCCTCTAAACCTCGTCGCAAGACGCGTGTTAAGTTGTGCCCCCATTTCTGGGCGGCAAAGGTGCCCTCACACCAGATCTGCCGCTTCTTCAGCGCCTCCCGGTACTCCGGCTCCCATCGCCTGGAGAAATGCTGCTGGACGGAGTGCTTGAAATAGCTGTCCTGCAGCTTCCGCGCCCCCGCCTTGTCCGTCTCGCTCAGGCACTTTTCCCGCAGCGCACAGTAGGCACAGTCCCGTCTGTCCGCCCAGTATTCCCAGAACAGCCCGCTGTCGCTGCGGTACAGCCGCTTGGGCCGCAGTTCTTTTCCGTTAGGGCAAAGGCAAACGTCCCGCTGCCCATGATAGGTGAATACATCCCGCTTGAACTCCGCCTTCGTGCGGTCATGGGCGGGCTGAGGCACAACAAAAAAGTCAATCCCTAACTCCTCCAGCACCCGGTGGGCCAGTGGGAGGTCATAGGCGGAATCTGCCGCCGCGGCTTGAATCGGAATGACATTTTTGTGAACATATTCTATCTGCTTCAGGTAGGGCTGGGAATCATGTACATCTCCCGGCGTCACGGTCACGGCGGTG
Organism: Oscillospiraceae bacterium; assembly: GCA_022846095.1. Classification (NCBI taxonomy): domain Bacteria; kingdom Bacillati; phylum Bacillota; class Clostridia; order Eubacteriales; family Oscillospiraceae; species Oscillospiraceae bacterium. Next base: position 3,812,018 of record AP025583.1, read on the forward strand.
ATGATGCCCCAGTCCGGGTCGGTGGTCTGGTGGGACAGGTAGTAAAACCCGTTGGGCTTGCCGGGCTGCGCCATGTAGCCCGCCTCTGGATCCGTGTGGTTTACCTTCTTGCGGGGACGGCGTTTATCCTTTTCCCAAGCCTGAACCTCATTTGCAAAGATCTCGGGATAGGCAAGGCCACTGTATGCCGCGCCCTCCGGGAGGAGTTGAGAGATTTTAGCCGGATTTACTCTGAATTCTGCATTAAAGTGAATCACGTCTATAGCTACAACTCCTATTACCTGATCCGCAATGCCGTGTGCCGCCCTGACGCCGTTCCAGCGGCCCAGGGCCGACCCGGGCGTGACCGCCCGGTGCTTCTCCCTATATCCTTTCCTGTCGTGCCATTCTGCGCGCCCACATGATGCAGCGCGCCGGGTCAGTCCCTTTTTTTGATGCCAAGAAAGGTCCGATAATGCCGATGATGACCATGCAAAACAAGAAAGCTTCCATGTATGTAGGGCTATCCTTAGGGCATCTGGAGAAACCAACCGCTTACGGGCCCCGCGCAATAGAACAAACATTCTTTTACTTGGAGTTGGGACTTGTGGCCCCTGAAGAAACATTCCACAGCAAATGCCAGCGAGATAAATTTAACAGCCCTATTGACGATATTCAGAAGTATTCCTGAAAAGACTGCCCTGCTCCTGCTTGCACCATTGCTTCATAAGCGCGGAAGCGGGCGACGGCCCGCCGCCCCTCCATCGTCAACGAACTGCCACCGCCCCCTGTACCTCCTGCTTTAGTTTCCAGCAGAGGGAACCCAAAGCCTATATCTGCGGCGCGGATCATTTTTATGGCCTTGGAGTAAGAAAGGTACATTTGTTTTGCAGCTTGGCGCAGTGAGCCGCACTGGTCCACTCGCTCCAGCAACTCTGCCGGGCCGCAGCCGAAAAACTTCCGCCCCTCATTGTCAACGAGAAATATCTTGCATTGTTGGTTCATACGATCACCTCCATTATGGCGTTAACCAAATGTGCCACTAAATTATAGACGATATAGTTCAAATAATACAACGTATATTTTTAAAATAAGGCACGAAGTCCAATTTTGGCTTGTGTAATTTGACGGTGCCCGCAAATTAAAAAATTTGCGGGCACTTATACGGTTGGCTCCGCATTTTGTTTGTCTAGGGCATATCCACTTATCTTTAAACTGGGTTTTACCCCCGTTTGAGTGCCGCCAGCTCAAAATCAACTGTGAAGGAATGTGTCAGTGCAATTAGGCCGAGTGCAAAATATATATATTTTGCACAAATTGACACTCCTATAAAAAATATGCTTAAATGAAGCAACCGATTAGTACTATTGGGAGCGCCAATCGATAATACGACAAGGGAGGAATCTTTAAATGCAATATATTAATGCACGATCAGCCAAAGAGGCACTTGACGCGCTTAATCAAGCCGACGGTAGCGCCGTTATTCTCGCCGGTGGAACTGATTTGATAGTGGATTTAAAAGAGGGAAAGCTCCAACCGGAAATACTTATTGATGTGACGAAAGCGGAGGATCTCAAAGGAATTTCCGCAGAGAGTGGTTATCTCTCCATCGGCGCAGCCGTAACCCTGACCGAAATTGCTGCCTCGCCCCTGGTAAAGCGCTATTTTCCTTCCCTGGCGCAGGGCTGCGGCACAATCGGATCGCTTCAAATCCGCAATTCCGCCACGCTGATCGGCAATGTCGTGAGCGCCCAGCCGGCCGGCGACGGCGCTATGGCTCTGGCACCGCTAAATCCCACTTTCAACGTATGCTCTGCCAACGGTGAGCACACAGCGACCATAGAGGAGATGTACGCCGGTTTTGCCAGGAGCACAGTGGATCACTGTCGCCAACTGGTGACCGGCGTTCGCATTCCTCTGCCGCAGGACGGCGAGGCAGCCTCCTTCGTCCGCTTGGAGCTAAGGAAATCTCTGTCTCTGCCTATGCTAAACTGCGCCGCCATGCTGCATTGCGAGGATAAGAAGGTGGTCTGGGCCCGGGTAACCATGGGCCCGGTGGGCGTAGGCCCAGTCCGGGCTTCTGCCGCTGAAGCCTATTTGGCGGGCAAAGCGCTTACCGATAAGGTAATCGCTCAGGCGGGCCGGCTTGCGTTGGATAACGCAAACCCGCGGAGCAACCCTCTGCGCGGCAGTCGCGAATACCGTTTGGAGACGCTGCCTGTGTTGGTCCGCCGCGCCTTGGACGCGTGCCGGACCCAACTGCTTTAATCGGAGAGAAAGGTGGAATGTACAATGGCAGAACTACATACGACGATTAACGGCGAGCACGTGGTGGCAAACGTAGATCCCAATCTGTCGCTTGCCTCGTTTCTGCGTGAAAACCTCTATTTGACCGGCACCAAAATCGGCTGCGGCAAGGGGGAGTGCGGCGCCTGTACCGTCATCATGGACGGAAAGGCCGTCACCTCCTGCATTGTTCCCGTGATGCGGGCCGAGGGGGCGCAAATCCAGACCATCGAAGGGCTGGAGCATGACGGGAGGCTGCACCCCCTCCAGGAGGAATTCGTCAATAAGGGAGCCGTCCAGTGCGGTTTCTGCACGCCCGGCATGATTATGTCCGCCAAGGCGCTGTTAGACACCAACCCGGCTCCCTCCAAGTTGGAGATTCGCGAGGCCCTGGGCGGCAATATCTGCCGCTGTACCGGCTATGTGAACATCGAGCAGGCTGTAGAGGCCGCAGCGGTTAGGCTGCAGGAAGGAGAGCGTTGAACATGAATTATGTAGGACGGGACATTCCCCGTAACGACGGTATCGACAAAGTAACGGGCCGCGGTATATTCACGTTTGACGTGCAGCTCCCCCGCATGCTCTACGCCAAAGTGCTGCGCAGCCCCTATGCCCATGCCAAGGTGCTCTCTATCGACACGACGAAAGCCGAGGCGATGCCCGGCGTTCGGGCGGTGTGCACCTTCCGCAACACCACCGATAAACTCTGGAACGGAGCGGCGCCCATGTTCATCACGCCCCCTCCCCACGTCCCCGTGCTGGATCAGACCGTTTTCACCGACGAGCCCAAATATGTCGGTGACGAGGTGGCCGCTGTAGCCGCTGATACGGTGGAGATCGCGGAGCAGGCTGTGGCCCTCATTCAAGTCGAGTGGCAGGAGCTGCCCGCAGTCCTCGATCCCTTGGAGGCGGTGAAGCCCGACGCGCCCGAGGTTCAGCCCAAATTTGCAAATCCCCAGTTCCGCAACATTTGCGGCGGCCCTGTCGATTTGCGCTTCGGCGGGGATCCCGAGGCAGCATTTTCCGACTGCGACGCAGTGGTGGAGTATCATGTCACCATGCCGCGCGTTAAGCAGGCCCAAATGGAGCCCCATGGAGCGGTGGCCACCTACAGCCCGGACGGCCATCTGGATGTCATCTCCACCACCCAAGCGCTCTACCCCACAAAGATGATTCTGGCCGAGGCGCTGGATCTCCCCGTGAGCAAGGTCACAGTCCGCAACCCCCCGTATGTGGGCGGCGGATTTGGCGTACGCATCGGGCTATCCGGTAAGGCGGAGATTTTGGCCGCCGTACTGTCCATGCAATGTACGCGCCCTGTAAAGTTAATCTATACACGTGAGGAGGATTTCACGTGTTCCGACTCCCGCCACGGTGGCTATCTCACGTGCCGGCTGGGCGCAAAAAAGGATGGTACCCTGGTGGCCATCGATACCCAGGCGTGGCTTAACACCGGCGCCTACGCCACCTTCGGCACCGATCTGGTGGGCGTGTGCGGCGCCTGCGGCACCGCCGGAGCCTATGAAATTCCAAACTTTCACTACTTGGGCTGGCCGGTCTATACCAACCAAATGCCGGCAGGCGCCATGCGCGGCTTCGGCACGCCCCAGGGCAACTCTGTGGTGGAGCCCGCCCTGGAGCTGCTGGCGGAGCAGCTTGGCATGGACCCCATCGCGCTACGCAAGAAGAACTCTACCCGGGCGGATTCCAAGAACTGGTTTCCCTTCCCGCCGGGGTCCTGCGGCACCAACGAGTGCCTGGACAGAGCCAGCGCGGCCATCGGCTGGTCGGAGAAGCACGGCAGGGCCGGTGAGCAGACCGGACGGATCAGGCGGGGTGTGGGTATCGCCGGCGGCACCCACGTAAGCAACGCCGCCCCCTTCTGTGTGGATTATAATACCGTACTGGTCCGCATCGAACGGGACGGGACCCTGTTTGTCAACAGCTCCATCCCGGAGATCGGGCCCGGCTCCACCACCGCCTGCCTGCAGGTAGCCTGCGACCTCATTGGCGCCCCGCTCCGGGACGCTGTGATGAAGTTCGGCGATACCGACGCGGCGCCTTTCGACATTGGCAGCCACGCCACCCGGACCTTGTATACCGTCAGCCATGTGCTCGCCGATGCGGCCAAGACGCTTCGTAAGGACATCTTCGAATGGGTCGGCCGGAAGCTGGATCTTGACCCGGCGGACTTGGATATGGCCGACGGCATCATCACCTGCGGTGGACGTCAGGTGTCTACTCTGGCCGAGATGGCTTCCGCCGCTCATCTGGCCGGGAAACAGTTCCTGGCATCCGCATGCAAGGCGCCCCCCAACTGCCTGCCCTTCTACGCTCAGGCTGCGGAGGTTGAGGTGGACATGGAGACCGGCATGGTCAAGGTGCTCAAGGTGGCCGCCGCTCACGACGTAGGCAAGGCCGTCAACCCCAGGCTCTGCAAGGGGCAAATCGAGGGAGGCGTCCTCCAGGGCGTGGGCTACGCCACCCGGGAGGAAATGACCTACGTCGAGGGCAAGGGCTTCTATAACAAGAGCTTTCACAACTACATGCTGCCCACCGCCGACGACCGCCCCGAAATCGAATCCATTCTGGTGGAAAATCCTGACCCCTCCGGCGTATTTGGGATCATCGGCGTGGGCGAATGCGGCGTAAACCCCACGTTGGCCGCCATAGGCAACGCAGTGGCGGATGCAACCGGCGTCCGTTTTCATGAGTTCCCGTTAACCCCGGGTCGAGTGCTGGCGGGTCTCAAAGCAGCCGGGAAAAATTAAATATCCGGCAAAGACGGGCCGCTCCCGAGGGAGCGGCCCGTAACCTGTCAAGATTTTTTTCGCTGGATGTATCAGTTTTAACATGTGCTCCAAGGCCGCTTTCTACCCCTCGATATGGTAATACTGCAATCTTTCATAAAAGGTGGACTTCTTCATGCCCAGCATTTCCATAGCCTTCCGTTTGTCTCCGTCGAAACGGGCCATGGCGGAGCGCAGCGTACGGGACTCGGTGTACTCCAGCACATTGCGCATGGAGCGGCCTTCGGTAGACCACTCCATGTCCGCCGGATGGTCGGCCTTGTCATCCACACCCTCCAGCTCAATAAACTCGGGGTAGATAATGCTGCCGTCGCAGATCACCACCGCCCGCTCAATAACATTGCCCAGCTCTCTGATATTGCCCGGCCAGTCGTACTGGAGAAGCTTGTCCAGCGCCCAGGCGGAGAGCTGCTTGGGCGCAAGATCGTAAGCTGAGCAGACGTGCTCGGTCAGGCTCTTGCTCAGCACGTAAATATCCGATTTCCGCTCCCTAAGGGGCGGAATTTCAATAGGGAAGACGTTTACGCGGTAGTAGAGGTCCTCGCGAAAGCGCCCCTCCTTTACCTCTTTCCGTAAGTCGCGGTTGGTGGCGCAGAGGATGCGCACGTCGGCATCGATGGCCTTGGTGGACCCCACGCGGTAAAAGCGCTTGTTTTGAAGGACATATAGCAGCTTGACCTGAATATCGTGCGGAATCTCCCCCAGCTCATCCAGAAAGAGGGTCCCGTGCTCCGCTTGCTCCAGATAGCCCGCCTTGCCCCCTGTCAGCGCCCCTGTGAACGCGCCGCCCACGTAGCCGAAGAGTTCACTTTCAAAGATGCTGGAGGAGATAGAGCCGCAGTTCACCTCCACAAAAGGCTTCCCCGGCCGGGAGAGCTCGTGAATCTCCTTGGCCAGCTGGCTCTTTCCCGTGCCGCTCTCCCCAGTGATAATAACGTTGCACCGGGCCTTGGCCGCCCGGTAGGCCAGGTATTTGACTTGCTGGATGGTGGCGCTGCTCCCCGCAAAGTTACGGAACGACCCGGACGGCACCCTCAGGCTGGCGCTCTCCAGGCCCTGTTCCGCCTCCTCCACTTGGGCGATCAGTTCATTACGCTCCTTTAAAAGGCCGCACATGTCTGACAAATCAACAACCTTTAGGACTGCTCCTTCAATGATGCCGTCCCGCACCATGGGACGCATGGCAGTCTGCATCAGCCGGTAGTTGAGTTCAAAGGGCTCGTCAATGACGGCGGGGGTCTCACCGCTCAAAACCTGGACTAGCCGGCGGGTGAGTTCGCAGGGTTCGACCAGGTCGAAAAAATTGGCCCCCAGCACGTTGAATTCAGCAGCGCCCTTCCCCTTGGCTTGGTAGGGCCGCCCCCACAGGACGTTGCGCACGTCCTCCCTGCGCATGGTGTAGCCCTTCTCCTGAAAAAACTTGACGCAGCCCATGGCCCCGTCTACCACAACCAAATTCGAAATGGCTTTCAGGTAGCGGATACGGTATGTGACGGTATTCACCGTGATGGAGATCTCCTTCTCTCCTCGGTCGACGGCGAGGCTGACCGACAGCCCCAGATAGGTTCCCCCGAGCTGCAGCGCCCGCTCCGCCGTCTGTGGCTTCCAGAAGTGGTATAAGGGCTCGATTTCAATATTCTGGTAGACACCCACCGCCAACACCGCGTCTCCCGCCTCCAGCCGCCCGTCGCGGATACCCAGTACCTCAAGATCTTTCGGGGTCAGGCCTCCGTCGTCGCCCCCCAGCTGGTTGTCGGCCAACAGGACGATGTCCCCCTGCTTGATGTTCCCCGCCGGGTGGGCCAGCTTTCCATTGAGGATGATCCCGGTAATCTCCTTGGCTTTGCGGTTGAATAGGGTAATAATCCCCGCCCGGTCCACGCCGATGATGCCCTCACCCGCAATATCCGCCACCAGCTGCAGCTGTTCCTCCACGTTCATACCGAACCCTCCCCCGCGCTTTTTTCCATCCTACCACATGTTCCGGAAAAATGGAAACCATTCTTGCCCGCGTACCGGGGGCTTTAAGGAGAAGGTCAGAGCCGTATCGGATCCTTTCCGCCGCAGGTGAGCACGGATGCTAGAGGGCGTCCACCGCCGCCTTGAGCCGGCTTAGCGCCTGCTTCAGAATGCTGCGGGGGCAGGCCAGATTCATGCGCATAAAGCCGTGGAGCCGGGGGTCGAAAGGATTTCCGCTGTTAAGGCCCAACCCCGCCTTTTCAACCATGAATCTGCTCAGCGCCCTGTCGTCCAGGCCCAGTCCGCGGCAGTCCATCCAAAGGAGATAGGTGGCATCAGGTAGACGCGCCTTGATTTTGGGGATCTCGCGCTCCAGATAGCCGCACACGTAGGTCATGCTGCCCTCAATGTAGGAGATAAGCTGTTCCAGCCACTCCTCACCACCGTTCATGGCCGCGATGGAGGCCACAAGGGAGAAGGGGTTATTCCGATGGATCTCAAGGCTGTGCCAGAACGTCTCGAACTGCTCCCTCTGGGCCTGGTTGTTAAACACCACCGTGGCCGCCTGCAGCCCCGCCAGATTGAAAGTCTTGCTCACGGCGGTGCAGGTAATTGTGTTGGCGGCAATTGCGCCCGATACCGAGGCCATGGGGGTGTGCTTATTACCGAAGAGCATCAGATCGCCGTGGATCTCGTCAGAGACCACGGGCACCTGGTACCTGAGGCACAGCTCCCCCATGGCGCGCAGCTCCTCCGGCCGCCAGGCGTGGCCCACGGGGTTTTGGGGATTGCAGAGAATAAAAAGCTTGGGTCCGGTCTTCAGCTTCTCCTCAAAGTCCGCCAAATCCAGGGTGAAGCGCCCGTCCAGCTGCTCAACCAGGCGGTTTTCCAGTACCACCCGGCCGCAGTGCTCCGCCACCTCATAAAACTCGGGGTAGACGGGGGGCTGGATGAGAACGGACTCCCCCTCCGCCGCAAACTGCCGCACCAAGGCCGCCAGGGCGGGAACCACGCCGGGGGCAAAGCTCATAAGGGTGGTGTCCGGCCTCCAGCCGTTGCGCCGCTCCTGCCAGCGGGCGATGGAGTCGAAGTATTCGTCCCGGCGGGCGGTGTAGCCGAAGATCCCCTGTTTCGCCTTGGCTTCCACGGCATCCAGAACGGGTTGCGCGGTTTTAAAGTCCATATCCGCGACCCACAGCGGAATTACCTGATCGGTGCCAAACTGCTTGACCCTCTCGTCGTATTTGGAGGCGTCATTCTCGGTGCGGTCCACCGCGGTATCAAAATTGTATTTCATATGGCTCACTGCTCCTTTTGTCATAAACGGGTATGGCGGGAGGATCCCCGCCCAACGTCCTTGCAGGGAAGGACCGCGGGCCCCACAGGGAAGGGGGGGAGCCCGCGGCCGGAGAAGTAGGAAGGGGCGGAGAGAGGGAACGCCCCTACTTTGCGGAGGCGCCGGTGGCCAGCTTATCCTGCAGCCAGTTCTTGCCGTCCACGAAGCGGGCCACTACAAAGGAGATTACGTAGTCGCCGGAGGAGTTGATCATAGTGGCAGGGGGATCCACCAGATTGCCTATGGTAATGGCGATGGGGTAGGCCAGGGCCATTTGATCGGGGAAGAATACGGAGCACATGATAAATTCGCCAATGTAGCCGCCGCCGGGGATTCCGGACATGCCCACCGAGGAGAGCACTGCCACCAGAATGATCAGGACAAAGTTTTCTGCACCGGCGAAGGGGATGCCGAATACGCCGAAAAGGAATGCGATTTTCAGTACGCAGGAAAAGCAGGAGCCGTCCATATGCATCGTGGCACCCAGGGGGATGACGATCTCGCTGACATCCTTGGGGATGCCGGTATCCTCGGCCACCTCCATGTTGGTGGGGATGGTGGCTACGGAGGAGCCGGTGCCGAAGGCGGTGACGGCGGGGCGGAGCACATGCCGCAGCATGATCTTTGTCGCGCCCTTGCCGCCGCCGAACCAGGCATAGAGCGGGAAAGCGGCCACCATATACAGGAAGCACAGGGGATAGTAGACCACCAGCGCGCGGCCGTAATTGAGGGTAATCTGAGGACCGTAGGTAGCCACCAGGTTGGCAAAGAAGCCGAAGAACGCGACAGGGGCGTAATATGTAACGATTTTAACGACCTTCATCATGGCGTTTGCCAGGTCGTCAAGCCATTTGGCGGTCAGGGACTCGGGGCCGCCATTCAAGTTCACGCCGAATCCGAAGAGAATGGAGAACACAATCAGCGGCAACATAGCCTTGCGGCTGAGCAGTGAGACGAAATCCTCTGCGGTGAAGAAATTGACGATCAAATCCGGAATGGACTGCTGCTGATCCACGGTGCCCGCCGTCATGCCCTTCCAGGGCTCCAGAACGGGAGGGACGAGCTTCATAATGACAATCATGATGGCGGCGGCGATGGCCCCCGTCACCAGAAAGGATATGATGGTGGTGCTCATAATCTTGCCGGCGCGCTTGCGGCTGTGCATGTTGGCCACGGCTCCGGCAATGGACGAGAACACCATGGGCACCACGATACAGAACATCAGGTTGATAAAGATGGTACCCAGGGGTTTGAGCGCCGTGGCGCCCGGCCAGACCCCGCCCACGATACAGCCCAGGACGATAGCCCCCAGCATAGCAAACAGGAGTCCGTAGTTCTTCAGGATGGATTGCTTTTTTGCCATAATAATTCGCTCCTCTCTTAACTCGCGCGGCGGTTCCTCTGTGCGCTGCTTCTATCAAGCCCTGTCAGAGGACCAGGTCTTCGTCCATGATTTCTCCCTCGGCCACGATATTGGTGTCCCCGACAAGGTAGAGGCCTGTAATACGCGCCTGTGTTTGCTCCACCTCAATCCACAGGTCCCCGCCGGGGACGCTCAGGTGGACGGTGGGGCCGGGTAGCTTTCCAAGCAGGGTCAGCACCGCCGCCGTAGAGCCGGAGCCGGTGCCGCAGGCCAGAGTGAAGTCCTCTACCCCGCGCTCGTATGTCTTCTCCACCACATTGCCGCCAGACACCACGTCGTAAAAATTGACGTTGGCCCCCTTGGGGAACGCGCTGTGGAAGCGCAGGGTCCTTCCCAGGGCGCGCAGTTCGTCCTCCACGGCGTCCACCAGACCGGGATAGTGTACCACCGCGTGGGGGATGCCGGGGGTTCCAAGCTCTACGTAGGCGCAGTCCCAGATCCGGCCCCGCGCTTCCACAGGCCGGTGCAGCTCCAGTGTGCCGGGGTTGTTGAGCTTGATTTTGTATCTGCGCCTGTCCTGGCGCCACGCCTGGACAGGGCCTGCCACAGTCTCGATGGTCATGTGGGCCCGGGCGAAGCCCCTTTCATAGGCGTACCGCGCGATGCACCGTGCGCCGTTGCCGCACATCTCCGCCACGGTGCCGTCGGGGTTGTAAAACCGCATCCGGAAGTCGCCGCCCTGTTCGGGGAAATCGGCCGCCATCAAGGCGTCGCCGCCGATGGAGATCCGCCGCGTGCAAAGCCTACGGGCCATGCCGGGCAACCTATCAAGGGGCAGCTTCAGGGCCTTGTTGTCTATTACGATGAAGTCGTTTCCAGCCCCCTGCATTTTGGTAAAATGCATCAAACCACCTCGTCTTGTTCCCTCAGGGAGTCCGGAATCAAATTGTTTTGGAGCATGTCGTCATAACTTTGCCGGCGCACGATCAACTCGTCGCGACCCTCCCTGACCAGGACAACCGCGGGGAGGGGGTTCAGGTTATAGTTGCTGGCCATAGAGTAGCCGTAAGCGCCGGTGGAAAACATGGCGAACAAGTCGCCGGGCTTAGCCTCGGGGAGTGCAATGTCCCGAACCAGCACGTCGCCAGACTCGCAGCACTTGCCGCATACGGTGACCGTCTCGGCTGCCCGCTCCTCGGCCCGGTTAGCTAGGATGCCGGTATAGACCGCCTGGTAGAGGGCGGGGCGGATATTGTCGGTCATGCCGCCGTCCACAGAGACGTACTTGCGCACGCCCTTTATGTCTTTGATCGCGCCCACTGTGTAGAGGCTCATGCCGGCCTCGCCCACGATGCTGCGCCCGGGCTCAATGACCACGTTGGGGCGCTTTACGCCCAAATCTCGGAAGAAAGATTCCATACGCTCCATGATGGGATCCAAATAATAGGCGTAGGGCTTGCGTTCCTCGTTGGTATAGGTAATGCCGAAGCCGCCACCGACATTCAGCTCTTTTGTCTCAAAGGCAAATTGCGCCCTGGCGTCCCTGACCAGCTTGAGCATAACCTCCAGGGCCTTCAGATAGCCGTCGCGCGCATGAAGCTGGCTGCCGATATGGAAGTGAAAGCCCATCAGGTTTACGTACCTGGAGCGGATGGCGGCCTCGACGGCGGGGAGGATGACGTCGTCGTCCAGAGGGAAGCCGAACTTGGAATCCTTCTTTCCGGTGACGATATAGTCGTGAGTATCCACCTTGATACCCGGCGTGATGCGGTAGAGGACGTTCATCTTTCGGCTCTTGGCCGCACAAATGCCCTCGATGAGCTTTAGCTCCTGGGGGGAGTCAATGATGATGCGCCCGATACCGTACTCCACAGCCAGCTCCAGCTCAGAGGGAAGCTTGTTGTTGCCGTTGAACTCGATGCGATCGGCCGGGAAGCCGGACTTGATGGCGGCGTAGAGCTCGCCGCCCGACACGACGTCAATGCATACGCCCTCACGCTCGCAGAGCTTCAGCATAGCGGTACAACAAAACGCCTTGCAGGCATATGCCACACGGGTATTCTCCCACTTGCTAAGGAACGCTTTCCGGAGCTCCGCGAAACGGCTTGCCATGTCCGTCTCAGAAAAGACATAGAGTGGCGTACCGTACTTTTTTGCTAATGCTCTGGCGTCGCAGCCATCGAAATACAGCGTGTTATTTCTAATTTGTTTTGTCATGTATGTTCCACTCCTATCATCACGATATTACCCTTGTCCAAAAACAGAGCAACATCGGTGCCAGCTTTGTTAAACTAACTCAAATCCTTGTGAACAAAGAGCTTTCATGGCGGGATTATTCATCTCCTTTTCCTTGGTTCCAGAAAATCGGATAAATACCAGCGGTGAATTCCACTATACTGGCAAGCTGTCGAAAGATCGGGACAACTACTCGTTTTCAGCTCCGATAGTTGGCTTAAAGGCAGCAGTACCCATGTTGCAACCTGTCCAGCCTGTTCGGGGAATTCGAGGCGCTGGGCAAGGATAGCCGGGAGGTAGAGAACTATAACTTATTATACGAGCTTGCGCGTCAAAGCAAATGCTGAGCCAGTCTGAGGCTATCAGGCGAGCCGCCCCATGGGGCAGACACGATAGAACAACTGCCCGAAGAACCATGGGGTGCGGCCACATTGCTGTAATTTAAAAATGAGGAGATCTTCTGCCTGCGTCAAGAAGTTGAAATTCTGAAGCGCCACGTGGAAAGGCTGGGTGGAGATTGGACGGGGCTCGACAGCCTGATGAAAAAGAGTAGAGCTTCATAAAAATACGAGAAAAGCGCCCGCTGTTGCATCAGCGGGCGCTTCCTGTTTGGAGGAAAGGAAATGTCAGAAATACGCAGACGCTGGGAGCCCTCGTTCAAAGTCCCCAACTGTCTTATCAAGGTTTTTTCCCTCAGCTTCAGCGCCCGCCGGATGGGGGCGGTACTCTTCAGCAGGAGAAACCATCTGGGAGCTTGCCGGCGCAGCCAGGCGTCGTTGGCCAAGCTGGCCGGGTGCTCCGTGACCACTGCCCGTAAGGCCCTCCTGGAGTTGGAGGATGCAGGATATATCACACGTTCGCAAAATCACCGGTACAACGAGATGTTAGGCAGGTTTGTGTACGACCAATACACGTACCACTGTGAAGTTTGGTTCCACGGTGGTTTCACCCTGGTGCCCTGGAATCTGTTAGGCCACCCTCTCAAAAGCAGCGCGTTCGTCCTATGCCTCTACCTGCACCTCCAGGCTGGAAACAATTATAGGGCTTTCCCAAGCCTGAACCTCATCTGCAAATATCTCGGGATAGGCAAGGCCACTGTATGCCGCGCCCTCCGGGAGTTGAGAGATTTTGGCCGGATTTACTCTGAATTCTGCATCAAAGTGAATCACGTCTATAGCTACAACTCCTATTACCTGATCCGCAATGCCGTGTGCTGCCCTGACGCCGTTCCAGCGGCCCAGGGCCGACCCGGGCGTGACCGCCCGGTACATTGTCCAACGAATTGGGGTCACTTCACCCGGGGCGGTTACTTCTTTTGTGTGGCCAAAAAGAGGCCGATAATGCCGATGATGACCATACAAAACTGAAAAACCTCCGAGTATGTAGGGCTATTCATAGGGCATCCCCCTCTCGTTGGAGGGGCAAGAGTCCCCTCCAACGAGAGGGGGATGCCAACCGCCTAACGATGAATTGTCCTGAATAGGGAGAGCATGCTAATGGGAAGTATAATTCTTCCATTTTACTTTATATTGGCATTATGCTATGATAAATATTTTATCAATAATTTGTGAAAATCGATGACATATTTAAAAATCAACAAGAGGTCACTTCGCTTAGAAGGTGGCCTCTTATTTTTTTCATTTGGAAAGGTCGTGAAAGGATCACGGGAGACAAGAACCCTAAAAGACGGGAGAAAAAGAAGAAGTCGGCAGTCAAACCATTTGCGGAGCAAATAGTCTCGCCGGAGCCGGAGTTGATCAAAAAGCAGAAGAAAAAGCAGTGACAAAGGAAAGAGGGTGGAAACTTCTGAAGAAGAGCAGGGTTCTGGTAGGCAGCCCCATCTGCCAAAAGCCGGAGATCCTAAAAGCATTTCTGAATTCTTTGCGCAGCTTGAAACAGGAACGTATATCCGTCGATTATATCTTTGTAGACGACAACAAAGATACGGCTTCCAGCCAAACGTTGGCCGAGTTCCTGCCGGAGGCTTCTAAAGTCGTGATCCTTCCCGGAGAAGCGGAGCAGGACTACCTCTGCGATGAGGAGTCCCACCACTGGAACGATACGCTGATGCACAAGGTCGCCGATTTCAAGAACACGATGATCGAATACGCCCTTGCCGACCAGTACGACTACCTGTTCTTTGTAGACTCGGATTTGGTCCTGCACCCGAATTTGCTGGAGTTGCTGAGATCCTGTAAAAAGGACATCGTCTCCGAGGTGTTTTGGACCCGGTGACACGATGGCCTACCGCTGGAGCCCAACGTCTGGCTGTATGACGAGTACGATTTGACCCCAAAAAAGTTAGGCGAATAGCTCAGCGAGCCAGAGGCCGCTGCCCGCCGGGATGGATTTTTGACGCGGTTGCGCACGCCGGGGATCTATGAGGTCGGAGGTCTGGGCGCGTGCACCTTGATCTCGCGTTGCGCCCTCAAGCGGGGCGTCAGCTTCGCACCTATCCCCAACCTGACCATCCACGGGGAGGACCGCTTTTTCTGCATCCGCGCCGCGGTTCTGGGGCTCGGGCTGTACGTGGATACCCGGTCGCCCGCTTACCATATTTACTGGGAGCAGGATCTGGAGGGCGTCCTCACCTATGTCAGGAGTTGTCTAGACAGGTCGCACTCTTTGAAGACGATGCTCGGCGGCGAGCGTATCACGCTCTCCATGGTTGTGCGCAACGAGTAGGGCCGGTACCTGAGCCGGGTCCTGAAGGGGCTGGCGGAGCACATCGACGAGGCGGTCATCATCGACGACGGGAGTACCGACGGCACGGTGGGGCTGTGCCGGTCGCTTTTGCGGGGCATCCCCTTTCATATCATTCAAAATCACGCCTCAATGTTTGCCAATGAGGTGGAGCTTCGGAAAAAGCAGTGGGACGAGACGGTCAAGACAAATCCCGATTGGATCTTAAATTTGGACGCGGACGAGGTGATTGAGGACGGATTCTGGGTCCACGCGAGGGACATCGTGGGCGACCCAGCAAATGACGTCTGCTGTTTCCGCCTATACGACATGTGGAACGAGACGCAGTGCCGAGAAGACGCCTTCTGAACGCGCAGGCGGTCAGCCGTGCCTTCCTTCTGCGCTACCGGCCGGGCTATGATTACCAATGGCGTGAAACACCCCAGCACTGCGGCCGGTTCCCTCAAAATATCGAATTCCTTCCCAGAGCCAAGCGGGAGTTCCGCGTCAAGCACTTCGTCTGGTCCACTCCTGCGGACAGAACCGCGAAATATGCGCGCTACCAAAGGTTGGACCCCGGCGCACGCTACGGCTTACAGGAGCAGTTCGAGACAATCCTGGGCACCAACCCACACCTGGTTAGCTGGCGGAAACAATGAGCGCGGGGCCTGCGCGTATCAACGTCGGTATTGGCTTTGTCACCGGGCGCAAAAACTTCAAACGGGTGGCTAGGGCTTATCTGGAAAACTGGAACGAATCCGGCCTGCTGAACCGCAAAAAATATGCGCTCCATCTCTTTGTGGCGTATGACCTGAAGTATATGGGCACCGATGCCAGCGATTATTAAATCACGGATGAGGACGTGCTGGGCACGGTGGATTCCGCTCACTATCTGGGCAGTGCCGCCATCGCCAACGAGGTACGGCTCCTGGTTAGGCAGTCTGTCATCACTCCGGAGGAAGCCAAGCTGATTTTCGGCGAGGGCTATGCTATGAAACGCAACGCCATCTTATACTTTGCCCTCAAATACGAAATGGACTCCTCCGTCCTAATCCGGTGTCTTTGAAGCTGCCAGACGAAGCATCCCCGTACGTGGTTTGCCAGCATTACGAAAAGCTCTCTTGTATGCCATGTCCTGTGATATGCTTTTACTCATGAAGGATGTGGCCTCCTCTTGGTCTGGTAGGTGTGTGATAACTCAACAACCGATGTGGCTCCATCCTTCTTATACCTTTCTTAATTGTTCAACATCTATTGTACTCCTACAGTTCGTGGTGTATTAGATTTTTATACCCACTTTACTTTTTAGAATAATTAGTTCTTCCCCCTAGACCTTCCTTGCAGGTTTTATCAGCAGGTCTTATTTATTTGTTACATAGCGGTCTTGCCCTGCTCCAAACACTCACTGTCCTCCTGAGCAATTTTCTGACCCAGCTTACGCATCTCGGGGACGATGAACAGGGCAACAATGATACCGGAGCTGATGTCTGCGACGGGACCGGCATATAAGATGCCATCCAGCCCGAAGAAGAGGGGCAGGATAAGAATAAGCGGGATCAGCAGGAGCAGTTGCCTCAGCATGGACAACAGCGAGGCCTTCAGCGGTTGCCCCGTTGCCTGAAAGTAGCAGGTGGAGGCCATCTGGAACCCAGCGCAAAACAGGCCAAAGAGATAGATCTTCATGCAGCGGATGCCGAAGGATGTAAAACCGGCATCGTTGGAGCCAAAAACAGAAAGGATGGGTCCGGGGAAGAACTGGCACATGGCCCATCCCGCCGTGATAACAATGGTGGCGGCTATCATCGCCATCAGGTAGGTCTTTTTCACCCGATGGAGTTGTCCGGCCCCCCGGTTGAAACCCAGAATGGCTTGGGAGCCCACGCCAATGCCAATGCCAACCGAGCCCAGGATCATGACAATCTTCATCACGATACCCAGCGCCGCCTGGGCGGTCTCGCCGCCCACTGGGCTCAGATCTCCATAGTACTTAAGGGAGTTGTTCATCACGACCTGCATGATACAGGCGACCCCTTGGGTGATGCCGGAGGAGACGCCCAGGGAGCACACCTTGCCGCATACCGGACCGTCCAGCTTCATAAGGCTGCGGTCGAAACGCATGTGCTTGCTGTAGCCCTTGAAGTACAGTGCCAGGACAACACAAGAGATAAACTGGGAGGTAATGGTGGCGATGGCCGCCCCTTTTACTCCCCAGTGGAAGATAAAGATGTAGATGGGATCCAGGATGGTGTTGAGCACCGCACCGATGATGATGCCGTACATGGACATCTGGGGACTGCCGTCGGCTCGGGCCATATTGGACAGGGTCACCGAAAGTACGCTGAACGGGGCGCCAATCAGGATAATGGAGGTGTAGTCCCCGGCGTAGGGGAGGACCGTATCCTTAGCCCCGAATACTCGGAGCATGGGATCCAGGAACAAGAGCCCCAGCACAGCCATCACCACGCCGGAGATCAAGGAGAGGCTCAGCAGATTGTTCAGGGTCCGCCCCACGGCATCTTTATTCCCTTCGCCCAGCTTCAATGAGGCGAAAGCACAGCCGCCGGAGCCTAGCATGGTGGACACGGCCAGCATGATGGTGACGACTGGAAATGCGATAGTGGTGGCAGCGTTGCCCAGCACACCCACCCCCTGGCCGATGAAGATCTGGTCCACGATGTTGTAGACCGAATTCACCAGCATGGAGATGATTGACGGCACAGAAAATGCGATAAGCAGCTTGCCGATGGGCTTGCAACCCAAAGGATTGCGTTCTTCCTTTAATACCACTTCGTTTTCAGTTAGATCCAATTTCTGCGGCCTCCCGTTTTTTAGACATCCTCATGGTAGGCATATCAGGCTTTGCCTGGGCCTGCTACCGTTTGCAATTTGGTTTCTGGCTACGGTGAGGATGATTTCCAGCAGCCGGAAATGTGTGTGAATGCCTTGGGAAAGGGGGTTTCGTAGATTCCCCGACCTCGCTCCAACCAGTATCAGATTAAATAATTATAGCATAAAACCAGTGAACATGCGCAAATTTATTCTTATAGCATTTTGGTATGATGATTTTTGAACGACATGTCAATTTGAAGTACAAATATGGAGACAGGCACTTTTGAGCGAGGGGATAGCAATAAAAAGCAAATGCAGGAATATATCAAACTTTAATTGAAGACAAGATAACGGATCAAATGAGTGAAAAAAATTCATCAATCCGTTACGGGCAGCTAGAATTCAAAGGAATAAAGCAAGCTCCTTAAGTGGCCTGCCATGAGTCGGCAATGCAGTTGGCCGATCCATTTCGAGGCATCTTGAGAGGCGTTATCAGCATAAGTCGAGGAGGAAAGCTTCGGCCGCGGCCCTGTCTTCGGGCGTCTGCTATTTCACGGTCTCGACCTTGGTCGCGTTGAGTACGGAGCCGGTTTCATTGATGTCGCCGGTAAAGGTGACCGTAACCTTGTCTCCCACCTTGGCGTCGATAGTAACGCCATCCGTCCCAAACACATAGGATTCGCTGTCATCGTTCTTATCTTCGGGAGCAACCGTGATCATGAACCCTTTGTCTTCTTCCAGAATACCGGTATAGGTCTGCTCCTCCGCCGAAGGCTCGCTTGATGGCGACGCAGTGGGCTGCTGGGAGGTGGTGGCACCGTTACCGCTGCAGGCGGCGGTTGTCAGAAGCAGAGCGACGAGAAACAATGGAAACAGTTTTTTCATAGTGGACCTCCTTGACTTGATGTCTATAAGACGGGGACACACCTAAGAAAGTTTTTCCTGATGGGCCCTCCAAATGCATAAAATAAATTTATTGATACACTGGAAACCAGACGCTGACCGAAAAAACACCATCATTCTGTTGAATCTGGAACCGGCCGCCATGTTCCTCCATGATCTTCTCACAGGTTTTGAGGCCGATCTGTGTGCTCTCCACCCGTGGGCAAGCCGGAGGGATGCCGTTGCAAATGCAGACCTTCAAGCCACCGTCCCACAGCCCGTAATGTGCCGTTATTGGTTGGGAGCGGTCGGCATACTTTTCAATGTTGGAGAAGAGGTTCCCGAACAGGCGGCGGAACAGGTCGATGTCTACCCGGATGCGGCAGGCGGGGCACCCGCCGGCGCGTTCAACATGAAAGCCCCGGGTTTCCAAATCGAACAGGCCCTCCTCAACAACCTGGCTAAGCAGTTCCCAGGCGTCCACATCTTCCAGCTCAACCGGCCGGTCTGTGGTATCATATACGAGAAAATACTCGAAGAGCTTATCGCTCAGCTCCTTGATCTGGAAGGCTTTGTCCCGGCTTACCTGAATGAAGTGCTCCTCCTGGGCCGGCCCGTCACATTTTCCCTCCCGGATCAGGTCCAGATAGCCAATGAGGGCGGTAAGGGGCGTGCGCAAATCGTGGGACATGGCTGTAATGAGGGCGTGGTTGGACGCCCGGGCGGCCTCTTCCCGCTGTTCCCGCTCAATGATGGAGCGGCGCATGTCGTCGATGCCTTGGGCGAGCCTTGCCAGCTCGTCCGCACCACGCACCGTGATGGAATAACTCAGGTCGCCACCCTCCAAGATTTTCAGCTCCCGCTCCATTTGGACAATATAGCCTGTCTTGCGGCGGACTAGGAGGAGGAGCACCGCTACAATTGCCAGAAAAGCGGCCAAGGCCGCGGCACCGTTCGCCATGAGATAAAAGTAATCGGCATTATAAAAGTAGAACTCTGCCGTCGCCGTGCCGTCGCTGAATTGAATGGTGCGTGTTGTCTCGTCCGCCTCAGGAGCAGGCTGGATACCAGTATCAAGTATGATATCAGGGGACGACTCCTGGGAAATGCCCGTGCCGTAGAGCAGCCTCCCATCCCGCCAGAGGAAAACCACAAGTCCGGACTGGGTATTACACCAGTCATCCAGGGTCTTTCTGTCGGTACCGGCCAGATTGTGTTCATCCACGTAGCGCTGGAGCTGTTCCCCACTTTTCTGCACCACCCGGGTGTTGTATTCGATAGAGTTTAGCCGGCTGTCCAACGCGGAGTAAAGCCCTTCGCGGAGAGGAAAGTAGATACAGGTCCCTGCCGCCAGGGCAATGAGCAGGCCCAGCAGGAGTTCAAAGCTCAGTTTTCTGAACAAAATCCGCCTACTCAATGCAATACCCCTTCCCCCATATGTTTTTAATAAGGTGCGGATGGTTGGCGTCGTCCTCCAGCTTCTTGCGCAGATTGCGGATATGTACCATGACGGTGTTGTTGGCGCTGTAGTAATATGGCTCCTGCCAGATGCGCTCGTATATCTGCTGCGCGCTGAAGGTCTGGCGCCGGTTACGGGCCAGCAGCAGGAGGATGCGGTACTCCAGATCGGTGAGCGCCACCGGCGCCCCGCCCAGGACCACCTCGTTCCGGTCAGTCCGGATGGTGAGCCCTCCGGGCAGGGTGATGGCGTCCGCCGCCGCCGCGGTCTCGCCCTTGCCTCGGTAGACCCGGTACCGCCGCAGCATGGCCTTGACCCGGGCGGTAAGCTCGGCGTAGGAAAAGGGCTTTGCCATGTAGTCGTCCCCGCCCGCGGAGAAGCCCACAGCTTTATCCGAGTCCTGACTCTTGGCCGTGAGGAAGAGGATGGGCGCGGTGGAGACCCTGCGTATTTCGGCACAGGCGGCGATGCCGGACCGACCGGGCATCATCACATCAAGGATGACCAGGTCTATGGAAGGCTCCATTTTATTGACAGCCTCGTCCCCGTCCGCCGCCTCGATGACCTCATAGCCCTCGCTGCTCAACAGCAGACGTATGACTTCGCGTATCTCGGGGTCATCGTCGGCAAATAAGATTTTCGTTCCAGCCATGCGACCTCACCTCCAACTTTTTCCCCATTATACATGATTGTCCCGCAATTGACTACTTGGGCACGGCAACGAGTATGCGTACCCTGCCGCCCTGGCTGTCCGGCGCATCGTAATAGGCCCGGATTTGATAGCGCGCGGAGTCCAGTTCGTTCCGGTCAATCTTTCGGTATTGTTGGCCGGCATATAGATAGGCCACCGCATTGTCCCAAATGGTGTGGGTCTCGCCGCCCGCTTTCAGGGTCACGCCGGAGATACTGTCTACGTTCTTTAGTTCAGAGAGACTGCGGATACCGTTGAGCTGGGCGTCCTTCAGCACGATCCTGGCCGGCCCCTGTTTGGCGCTCAGCAGACGGCCGGACAGGCTGTAGGTGGTCTCCTGGCCATCGACCAGCACCCGGTATGTACCACTAAGGTCCATTCCCTCGCTCCGTTCCTGCACGGAGAGCACCAGGCCGTAGCTGTATTGGTCGCCGGTGACGTCCTTGAGGATCAGCGCGGAAATCTCCCCCGCCGTGTTTTTCTCACTATACAGAACGTTTTCACTGGTGAGGGTTACGCGGTCCAGCCGGCTGGGGTAGACCTTTACCGCGGTCTTGCCGCTGACGTCCAGAATCTGTACCCCTTCCGCAATCGGCGTCTGACCGATCCGTCCGGCCCCATAGTTGACCTTTCCACCGACAGTGCTGTTGTGAGTCAAATTAGTAATTTTGGTGCCCTCAGAGGTGAAGCTCACCCGAACCAAGCTGCCTGTGTTCAGCTTGTTGGGGGACGGCACGGTATATCGTTGTCCGTCGATCCCCATCAGCGTCAGGGTGGGCGACTCGTAGGCCGTACCGTTGGCCGACATATAGGAGGCGGTCCCAACGGCGGACACCACCCCGATCATATCGGTGTTCAGGTCATCCGCACCATAGGCTGCCGCAGCAGTCCCGTCCCGGCCCAGAAGCAGTGTGACCACCGACCCGGTGGTCAGGCCGCCGCTGGGGCCCAACTGTGCCTTCACCCCGTCGCCGCCCAGCTTATACTCCACGCCGGCCACAGTAACCGACTCAGGTGCCTCCCTGCCGGGAGACACCTTTTCCAAGGTGCCGGTGATTTTGCGCGCATAGGCCCAGACCGTCTGCTTGCCCTTGGAATAGTAGATCACATCCCATGGCTGAAGTGCCTGTACGTCTGCCGGAGCGTCGTTGCGGTAAATGGTGGCGGGAGTGAACGGAAGAACACCCCGCCACCCGCCGGCGGGAACCACAACGGGTCCCTCCGTCGGGGTATGCAGCATGGCGTCGATATCGACCTTGCCGTCCTTATTCAGCTTGTAACCCAGCGCCTCGGCATATTTCCTTTCACCGCTCTTCGTTTTCGCGTCAAGCAGGTTATAAAAGAGGCGGGCACAATCGCCCCAGGTCAAGCT
The DNA here is from genome assembly GCA_022846095.1 of Oscillospiraceae bacterium. Lineage (NCBI taxonomy): Bacteria > Bacillati > Bacillota > Clostridia > Eubacteriales > Oscillospiraceae > Oscillospiraceae bacterium. The sequence goes on from AP025583.1 coordinate 3,833,901, forward strand.
GTCCGCCGGTCCGGCATTTATGCCGTCGCTGAGCCCCAGCGCGCTGTACAGGGCCATCTGACCTTCCGGGTAGCTGCCGGAGAAGTCTTGGCTGCTAAAGCCCAGCAGAGCCAGGACTGCGGTCGCTGCCTCCGCCGCGGTCACGGTCTTATCCGGCCGGAAGGCGCCGTCCAGGTATCCGCTCAACCAGCCCTTTTGTACAGCGGTCTTGATATAGCTGGCATATGGATGGGTATAGGGCACATCCTTGTACGGTGAGGCGTTGCCGGCAGGGGAAACGGTGCCTTTCAGTGTAGAGGCCGTCACCAGCATTTTGGAAAACTCCCCCCGGGTAACTGGGCGGCTCGGGTCGCTTTGGCCGGCGGGCAGGACGCCCAGCTCGACGGCTACGGCGTGCACTGTTGTCGCATCGCCGGCGGCCTGGGCCGGCAGCAGAAGGAAAGAGAGCAAAAATACAGCACACAGTGCGGCGGATAAAAAATGCTTCATAGGGACCTCCTCAGTCATACTTCAATGCGTCTATGGGGTTCATGCGTGCGGCCTTATTGGCGGGCATGAACCCGAAAAACACGCCAATGGCCAGAGATATGCCAAAGGACAGAGCCATGGCGTCCGGCGCTGGGGTCACGGTCATGTTCATAACATGTCCAGCTATGAACGCGCCGGCCACCCCAAGTCCAATGCCCAGGAGACCGCCCACCGTGGAGGTGCACGCCGATTCGATGATGAACTGAACCAGGACATCCCGCTCCTTGGCGCCCAGGGATTTGCGGATACCAATCTCCCGTGTGCGCTCTGTGACGGAGACCAGCATGATATTCATGATACCGATGCCGCCCACCAGCAGAGAGATGGCGGCCACACCCACCAGCACCATGGTGAGGGTGCCGTTCATCTGATTGACAGAGTTGACGATCTCCTGGTTATCCATGATGTAGAAGGCGTCATTACTCTGATATATTTGAAAGAGTGTCTGACGGATAATGGCCTGGCCCTCGCTGTTGCGGGCGGCGTCGGCGGTGGCAAAGGCAAAGCTGGAGACTGTCCCCCCCAGTTCCCGGGCCAGGGAGTAGGGCAGAAACAGAGTGTCGTCCTGGGAGCCTTTGCTGCCATTCCCCTTTTGGGCCAGAACACCCACGATGGTATAGATGTCGCCGTTCACTTTCAGCGTCCGCCCCACTGCCTTGCCGCCGAATGCGGTCCGGGCCAGGTAGGGACCTATCACACAGACCTTGTTGCGGTCCTTGACGTCCAGATAGGTGAGGAACCGGCCGGAGGATACCGTCTGTTTATCCACCTGCCGGTACTGCTCGCTGACGCCGCTGAGCTTGGTGGAGGGGAAGCGCTGGGTGCCCACGGCCACTCCGGCGGAGACGGTGACCTGTGGGCTCATGGCCTCAAACAGGTCCCGGTGGCCCAGATAAAGGGCGTTCATCTCCTCCACGCCAACGGAGCGGGAGGAATTGCCCATCCCCCAGACCTCCACCGTGAGGCGGTTGGTCCCCATTTTGGTGAATTCCGCCACCATCTGCCGGCTCATACCCTGCATGACGGAGACCAGTACCACCACCGAGGCCACGCCGATGATGATGCCGAGCATGGTGAGCAGGGAGCGCAGCTTGCTCCCGGTCAGGCTCTTCAGCGCCATACGCAGGGACTGTGTCAGGTTCATTCTCGCACCCCCTCGGCAAACTGGACCCGGTCGGCGTCCACTGACGGGCCGTCATAGACCACGCGGCCGTCCTGGAGGCGGATGATACGCTGAGCCTCCGCGGCGATGGAGTTGTCGTGGGTGATAAGAACGATGGTGTTCCCCTCGGCGTTGAGCTCCTTGAAAAAGTCCAGCACCTCGCGGCTTGTACGGGAATCCAGCGCCCCGGTGGGCTCGTCCGCCAGAATGACCGACGGGCCCCCGGCCAGAGCCCGGGCGATAGACACCCGCTGCTGCTGGCCGCCGGAGAGCTGGCTGGGCAGATTCTTGTTCTTTCCCTCCAGGCCCACCTTGGAGAGCGCTACCCCGGCGCGCCGGGCCCGCTCCTGGGCGGGAACCCGGGCGTAGAGGAGGGGCAGCTCCACATTCTCCTGGACGGAGAGCTTGGGGAGCAGGTTATACTGCTGGAATACGAAGCCCAGCATTTGATTGCGAAACTCCGCCTGTTCGTTTTTACTCATGGTGGCGATGTCCCGGCCGTTCAGGTAGTAGTGTCCGGAGGAGGGTACGTCCAGGCAGCCGATGATGTTCATACAGGTCGATTTTCCAGAACCCGACTGGCCCACAATGGCAACGAATTCCCCCTTGCCGATCCGGAAGGAGACGCCGTCCGCGGCACGCACCTCGCTGTCGCCCATCCGGTAAATTTTATAGATGTCCTCAAACTCAATGAGGGCGGTCTCTTGGCCCATTTTCATGCGATTCCCTCCTTAGTACATCATGCCGTCCATTTCCTCACCGCCGCCCATGCCCGGTCCGTAATCCTCCGGGCTGGGTGCGGCCTCCGTCGGTAAGAACACCTCGTCGCCTTCCTGAAGCCCGCTTTTAATTTCCACATTTGTACCGTCTGAGATGCCGGTCTCCACCTTGACACTGTGGAACCCGGACGGCGCGCCCATGTCGTCCTCCTGGGGGTAGGTCTGGTCATCCTTGTTTCTGACAAATACCACATCGCCGAACTGTACCGCCGCAATGGGCACTGCGAGGGCATTCTCCGCCTTGGAGATCACGATAGAGGCATTTACGTTCATGCCGGGCAGCAGCTCTTTCGGCGGCGCGTCAACCTTGACGGTCACGGGGTAGGCAGTCTTGCCTTTGTCCGTGTTACCCGCCATACTTATTCTTGTCACCACCCCCTGGAATTTGCGGCCCTCCAGCGCGTCCACCCGGATCTCCACCGACTGGCCTACGGAGACCTTGCTCACGTCCAGCTCGTCCAGCGGAATAGTAAAGACCAGGGCGGAGAGGTCGTAAATCACAGCCATGGAATTGGTTCCAGAGCCGCTGCCCAGGGAGTCACCGGCCTTCACCTCACGGGTGACAACCGTTCCGGAGATGGGCGCTGTGATATTGTAGTTCTCCAGGCCTGCCCGGGCATTTTCCAGGCTTACCTTGGCCTGCTCAACAGCAATGGCGTTGTTTTCCTGCTGGTTCCGTAGGGCCGTGCTGGAGAGCCGGGCCACCACATCCCCGGCCGTGACGCTCCTGCCTTTTTTCAGGTTTAACTGCTCTACCTTGCCCGATGCGGCAGCGGTGATGGCGCTCTCGGCACGGTAGGCGAAGGCGGCTCCGCTGTTGCCCGCTATCCCGCCGATCTGAGCCGTACCCGAGGCCGCCGGCGAGAGCGCCCCGGGATTGGGCACGGAAATGGTAACGTTGCGTGTGACCTGGAAGCCCGCGCCTACCGTCTGGGCCGCGTCGATTTCCTTTACCGTTCCGGCCAGTGTCTCATAGCTGCCGCTGACAGTGACTGTGGCGGTCTGACCGGGCGTAAAACCGGCGGCTTCATCCGCGTTGAAGGGGATAGTGAGGAGCATGGCCGAACTGTCCCTGAGTGTGGCCAGCTTGGCTCCCGCGTCCACCTTGTCCCCCACCTTGACGAAGACCTCGGTGATGGCGCCTGACTGCTCTGTCCTGACGGTCAGGTTGTCCAGTTCCTCCGCCTGCTGGCTGGAGGCCAGCTGGGATTGGCGCAGTGTGAGCTGGGCCTGGTCGATATTTTTTTGGGCCTCACTGGGGTCGATGCGGTAAAGCAACTGACCTTTTTCCACCCGGTCTCCCTCTTCAAAGGTGCACTCCAGCACCTTTCCTGTGACCAAGGGCGTTATCTTAAACTGCTCAATGGGGGCCAGGGTGCCGGTGCCTGTGAGGAGCCGGGTGAGATCCTGGCGACTGGCGGAGGCAGTCTGCACCGGTTCTGCTGTTGGGGCCCGCCCTCGGGTAAAATACAGATACCCGGCGGCGCCACCGCCAAGGAGCGCTGCGGCAAGCAGCAGCGCCACGCCCCGCAGCCCCCTCTTTTTTCCCGCGGACGGCAGGGGAATTTCCGTTGCTCCGGAGCTTTTTCTCAGTTTCATATCATCTACACCTTTCCATATGGTACTTAGATGTGTGGTGGATTTTTCCTGTGTGCTGAATTATACAGAATGGAGGTCAGCCCCGCTACATTTCTTAAGTATTCTTAAGTATCCTTCAGAAAGCCGAAAGAGCGTCCGTATAGACCGCCGGCAGGTCTATACGGACGCTCTTTTGGCGAATGACTCTCACTCGGAATGGAATCGGGGTGGCCAGAAAATGTTCTCTCTGCACCGGGGCACCCGCAGGCAGTAGGCTCGTCCAGCCGCCCCTATGGAATGAGCAGTCCGTCATTCTTTAGGATAAAGGGCTTGGTGGAAACCCCGCACAGATTATTCCGCTATGCCTTTGATTTTGCATGGCATAAAAAAGGATCTCTCCAACAGCTGAACTGAACAGCCCCCGATTGCGCGAACAGCACAAAAAAGGGCCCCTTGTAGGAATAAGTAAGAATTAAGCGGAGTGGCGCCACTCCAGGTTTTAGCTGGATGCGCTCATGGTTGTAGAACAGGATGAAGCGGTGGATCCTCTCATTGGCTTCATCAAAAGAAGCCGGCCTCTGACGGTAGATACACTCTGTTTTCAAAATGGAGTAAAAGTTCTCTGCCATAGTGATGTCATAACAGTTTCCCCGTCTTGGCATGGACGGCGTAATGCCGTATTCTATGGTTAGGTCGAAGTATGCTTGTGAGGTGTACTGAAATCCTTGGTCGCTGTGGAGGAGCAACTCAGCAGCGGCCCTCTTTTTCTCCTGCTTCATGGCAAGACGGATGGTGTCCAGCACCAGATTCACTGTTTGCTGGGTCCCTGTGTTATATGCCACGATTCTGTTGTCGTACAGGTCTCGGATTATGTACAGTTACAGGACGCCTTGCCGGGTATGGATATACGAAATATCCGTTACCCACTTGGTATTGGGCCGATTCGCACGGAAGTCCCTGTTCAGCAGATTCTCGTACTTATGTACCTGCTGCCCCATCTGCGTCCACTTTCTCCTGCGTCGTATTTCAGACAACAATCCGTACTTTTACATGAGCCTCAGCACGGTCTTAGGGTTGCGGTAGATATTTTGGCTTTTTACCACAGCCACATCCGGCGGTAGCCATAGGTACGGAAACTTCGCTCTCGTTCCGCAACAATCGCTTTCGCCAGTTCCGCATCCTTCTCCGGCTTACCAAGCCGCCGAACAAAATCGTAGTATCCGCTCTTGGATACTGCAAAGAACCGCCACATCTTGCACACGGGATATTCCGTCTGGTTTCGATAAATGACATGGTATTTGGCCCTTGCTCTCACTTCCTTCCAATGGATTGCAGAAAATCCTGTAGCAACCGGTTTTCCATCTGTAGCCGATTGATTTCATACGCCTACTCAACTGCTATATCTCTGCTGCGTGAGGCGCAGCGCCCGACGGTGGCCATGAACGGACCTGAGCAATTATCTTTCCTGTTGTAAAATTTGCCCCCAAGCGACGCAGAGTGCCGGCCCCACGGGGCCGGTAATGCGGCAGGCCGGTCACAAGCCCGGTCGGAAAAAAGAGGTGTACTATGAACGGTTTAGAAAAGAAAATCGCCGCTGAACTTGCAGCGGCTAAAGCCCTGGAGGAAAAGTATAATGACCAGTCCAGGTCTGGATGGGTTAAGCCCGGAAGCAGGGTGCGGTCGAACCAGGCTATCTCCGTGTCCCGGCAGGAGGTCGTGGAGCTTGCACGGGATCACCATGCTGCCTTAGTCTGCAAACATCAAGCCCAGTATCAGGTCATGATGCTGCAACGGCACATGCAGCAATACGCAGAAAAGAGTCAGGATGCAATCACATGCCCGAGCTGCGGCAGAGCGTATCTCATGGAGTGGTTACGAGGGGAGTCCTTATTGTGTCGCAGAAAAGGAAGCCTGGGCGTTACTTGATAAATCTCGTGAGCAGCCCAGCGTAACCCCTCGCGTGTAGCCATAAAAATAAAATCGGGAATATGTAAATTTTGGTTGCATCAATCACCAAGTTATGATAAAATTATCATGGCGTTTTGCGCCCAAATAAAAAACGTCCCCGCTGCAGTCACAGCGGAGACGTTCGCCAGCGCCAGGCTGGCAAGCAGGTACCTTGAAAAACACGTACCCACATGGACAACAAATTAATTGGTACGTCAGACCAGCAGACTAATCGAAAGTCACCGTGGGCGCCCTGGTAAGGTGTCCGAGAGCCAGCTTTGCACACTGGGTAAGACGCTTGCTTTTAACTTCGACACAACGTGTATCGGAGTGCGAGTGCAGCAAGGGGCATTTGGCAATGTCCATCCCTATGACAGCGGTGATAGAATGCTACTCCCTAAGCCTAGCTTGGGTGTCCAACTCGTACGGACAGGCCGAACGGGATCCCTGTGCCCCCGTTTTTGAACAGACATTGAGGCCGTGAATAGCTCCTGCCAAGAGCGGTAGGTGCTGCTGGTGTAAATATCCCTTTATAAAACAGCGAAGGGAAACCTAACGAGTATTTACTTGTCAGGCTTCCCTTTGCTATTTTAGCTGGAGCAGGTGACGAGGCTCGAACTCGCTACCTCCACCTTGGCAAGGTGGCGCTCTACCAGATGAGCTACACCTGCAGCGACAGGTAGTATTATAGCGAAATTCGGTTCTCCTGTCAAGGATTATTTTCAGAGGCCGCGGGGCTCTCCACCGGGAGGACGCCCTCCTCGGCGGCGGCGTCCACGGCCGGGCCCGCGGTGTGGTAGCTGCTGTCGTCCCGGTCCCACTGGTAGCCCAGCTCCAGCAGCTCCCCGTCGGTGCGGAAGAGCCCGTCCTCCATCGTGGCGTCCACGTGGCGGTACTCCCCGTCCTCCAGGCGCACCAGATTCCAGAAGTGGGGCCTGCCGTCCAGTATCCCGCGCACCACCGTGCTCTCCAGGGCGGTGTTCTCACTCAAAAGCTGGAACGCCAGGGCCACCCCCTCGCTGTGGGCCGCCCGTTCCACCAGGGCGGCGTGGGCGGTGCCGCCCCCCGCTTCCCCGTCGGGCAGGAAGTTGACCTGCCGCCGCAGGGCGGCGAAGCTGTCCTGGGCCACCGCGTCGGCGGACAGCGCGGCGTACGAGGCGCTGATGGCGGCGGCCCGGCGGATGAGCGCGCTGCTCTTCTCCCGCAGGGCGGCGGTGTCCTCGGGGTAGGTGAAGAGGATCTCCACCACGTGCTCGGTGCCCTGCTCCGGGTAGAGCTTCACCGAAATCTGGGGCATACCCAGGGCTGCGGCGGGGGTGTCGTAATAGGCCCGGATGAACTGGCCGGAGATGATTTCGGCGTCGGCGGCGTAGTAGCCCGCCTTGAACACCAGCTCCGGGGAGAAGGTGGACAGGGTCTCCTGGATGGCCTTGCGCACCGCGCCGCTGCCCGCCAGGGTCTTGATGCTGCGGATTTGGGCCTGGCTGCGCCGGTAGTCCACGGACACGGTGACCTCGTAGGTGTTGATGACCCGGGTGCAGGCGGCGGTGATGGTGTTCACCGCGTAGTTGGCCACGGGGATCTCCGCCACCTCCACGCAGGCCTGCTGCACGTCGCCGGGCACGTCCTCCTGCCCGTTGGGCCTGGGCTGGTAGTCGGGGATGCGGATGCGGATGCTCCCCTCCTCCTCCCCCTGCGTCACAAAGAGGAGCACGGCGTTGAGCAGGTCGGCGTAGTTTTTCGGCTCGTAGACGTCGTCGTCGTCGGCCATGGCGGGGCGCTCCTCGTGGGGGGCCACCTGGCGGTAGTTCCGGTTGAGCATGGCGGAGCACCCGCTCAGCAGCAGGAGGGCCGCCATGCACAGGGCAAGGGCGCGTCGTTTCACTTGTGGGGCCCTCCTTTCACCGCTCGGGGCGTCACATGCCCAGCGCTTCGCCGATCAGCACCACCTCGGCGCGGGGGATGCCGTTGGGGCGCTCCCACAGCACGGTGAGGGCCCGGCAGATGCGCTCGGGGCTGTCGCAGTCATAGCAGCGGTCGCCCTTGGCGGCGCAGGGGGTCTTGCGCCCCAGGCGCTGGGCGTTTTTCGGGGAGGCCACGTTGCGGGCGCGGAAGAGGGCCGCGTCGTAGTCGGGGGCGATCTTGTTGATCCCCACCAGGAAGTAGACCTCCTCGTGGCCGAAGATGGTGGAGGACACCCGGTTGCCGGTGCCGTCGATGTTGATAAGCTCGCCGGTCTCGGCCAGGCCGTTGACCGAGCATATGTACACCTGGGCGGAGGCAGCCTGGGCATGGGTGCCCCCCGTCCAGTGCCAGGCCACGGTGTTGTGGGCGGCCAGGCGCTCGCCCAGCCCCAGCTCCTGCACGGTCAGGGAGCCGCCTACGCCGATGGTCCTGCCGTCCAGCCTGCCGTCCAGGTAGGCCGCGGCCTCCGCCCCGGTGGCGAAGTAGGCGGTGTCGAAGCCCCGCTTCTCCAGATTCCTGCGCAGTTTTTCAATGTCGGGCATAAAACGCCCCTCCTGTCGTTTAAATGTCGTTTTGTTTATACTCCCGGAACCCGTCGCCCAGCACCTCGTGGGCCTCGCAGACGATGACGAAGGCGGCCGGGTCGATCTCCTTCACGGTGCGCTTGAGCGCGACGATCTGCCGCTGCTTGAAGGCGCACAGCAGCACCTTTTTCTCCGCCCCCGAGTAGGCCCCCTCGCCGTGGAGGATGGTGACCCCCCGGTCGATGTCGTGGACGATGGCGTGGGTGATGGCCTCGTGCTTGTCGCTGATGATATAGGCCACCTTGGCGTTGTCCAGGCCGTAGAGCACCCCGTCCATGACGATGGTGGAGATATACAGGGCCACCACGCCGTACAGGGCGCTGTACAGGCTCCGGAAGGCCACGGCCACCATAATAATGACCACTAGGTCGATGACCATCAGCAGCTTGCCCATGGGCAGCCAGGCGAATTTGAGCTTGGCCAGCCGGGCGATGAGGTCGGTGCCCCCGGTGGTGGCCCCCTGGAGGAAGACGATCCCCAGGCTGCCCCCCATCAGCACGCCGCCGAAGATGCAGGCCAGCAGGGGCTCCATAGGCTCGAAGGTGTAGAGCAGATCCAGCAGGTCGATAAAGATGGAGGACACGAACATGGCGTAGAGGGAGCTCAGCAGCAGATGCCCGCCCAGCAGCTTCCAGCCCGCCAGGAAGAGGGGGATGTTGAGCAGGATGACCACCGTGCCGATGGGGGCCCAGGGCAGGAAGTGGTTGATGACCTGCCCCACGCCGGTGATGCCGCCGAAGCCGATCTGGTTGGGCGCGTAGCACCAGTTGAAGCCCACGGCGTAGATAATCGAGGCCACGGTAATCCACAGGTAGGGGAAAACGTATTTTTTCAGGGTCTGCCGCATGGCTTCCTCCTTCTCAGGGCCCGTCCGCCCGGACGGGTCCTCACTCCAGCAGGGAAATCTGTTTTTCCGCCCGGTCCTCGTCCCGCAGCAGGGCCCCGGCGATGGGCAGGGCCCGGGCGCGGTAGCGGGCGGCGTTGACGATGGGGGTATCCGCCAGGGGGCGGGCGTCCTCCAGGCGGTACTTGGGCTTGAGGGTCATCACGTTTACCCCCTGGGTGCTGCGGGTGGTCTTGGGGCTCAGCACGGCGGTGTGGAACACCACCACCCGGCCCTCGGTGGAGTAGGCCGCCACCTCCATGTCCTCCCGGAGCAGCAGCACGGCGGCCAGGGGGCTCTTGTCCGAGTAGGCCCCGGTCAGGCGCTTGCGCCGGGTCTGGGTCTGGTAGGCCTCCAGCGGCACCCGGGCGGCCTTGCCGTTCTGGAAGAAGAAGAGCAGGTGGCCGCCGTAGTCCCTTGTGACGCAGGCCCACACCACGCTCTCGCCGGGGTCCATGCCCAGCCTGGTGGGCAGGTAGTCCCCCAGCACGCTGGCCTTGGTGTCGTCGAAATCGCTGAGCCGGGCCTTGTAGCACTGCTGCCGGTCGGTGAACACCAGCAGCTCGTCCCGGTTGTTCCCCTCCCAGCTCTGGGACGGGCCGTCCCCCTCCTTGTACTTCTGCTCCCCCGACATGCGCAGGGACTGGGGGGTGATCTTTTTGAAGTAGCCCTCCCGGGAGAGGAACACGTTCACCGGGTAGTCGGGCACGTCCTCCTCCGGGTCGGGCAGGGCCAGGGCCTGGTGCTCATAGAGGATCTCGGTGCGGCGGGGGGCGGCGAACTTCTTCTTCACCGCGGCCAGCTCGTTCACGATAATGGCCTTAATGCGCTTGGGGTTGTTGACAATATCCCGCAGATCCGCGATCTCCTCCTCAAGGCTGGAGGTTTCCTCGATCCGCTTTAAAATATACTCTTTGTTGATGTTGCGCAGCTTGATGTCGGCCACGTACTCGGCCTGGATCTGGTCGATGCCGAAGCCGATCATCAGGTTGGGGATGACCTCGGCGTCCTCCTCGGTCTCCCGGATAATTTTGATGGCCCGGTCGATGTCCAGCAGGATTTTTTTCAGGCCCTGGAGGAGGTGGAGCTTCTCCTCCTTCTTCTTCATGACGTAGTAGGTGCGCCGCCGGACGGAGTCCATGCGCCACGCCGTCCACTCCTCCAGGATCTCCCCCACCCCCATCACCCGGGGCATCCCGGCAATGAGGATATTGAAGTTGCAAGAGAAGGAGTCCTGGAGGGAGGTGGAGCGGAAGAGCTTCTGCATCAGCTTGTCCGGGTCGGTGCCCCGCTTCAGGTCGATGGCGATCTTCAGGCCCGTCAGGTCGGTCTCGTCCCGCATGTCCGCGATCTCCCGGATTTTCCCCGCCTTGATGAGCTCGGCCACCTTGTCGATGATGGCCTCCACGGTGGTGGTGTAGGGGATTTCGTAGACCTCGATGAGGTTTTCCTCCTTCACGTAGCGCCACTTGGAGCGCACCTGGAAGGAGCCCCGCCCGGTCTTGTAGATCTGGCGCAGGGCGGCCTCGTCGTACAGCAGCTCGCCCCCCGTGGGGAAGTCGGGGGCCTTGAGGTGGGCCAGCAGGTCGCACCCCGGGTCCTTGAGGTAGGCCGCCGCCGCGTCGCACACCTCCCCCAGGTGGAAGCCGCACAGGTTGGAGGCCATGCCCACGGCGATGCCCTGGTTGGCGCTGACCAGCACGTTCGGGAAGGCGGTGGGCAGGAGGGTGGGCTCCTTCAGGGAGCCGTCGTAGTTGTCCACAAAGTCCACCGTGTCCTGGTCGATGTCCCGGAAGAGCTCGGCGCAGATGGGGTCCAGGCGCACCTCGGTGTACCGGGAGGCGGCCCAGGCCATGTCCCGGGAGTAGACCTTGCCGAAGTTGCCCTTGGAGTCCACCAGGGGGTGCAGCAGGGCCCCGTAGCCCCGGGAGAGGCGCACCATGGTGTCGTAGATGGCCTGGTCGCCGTGGGGGTTGAGCTTCATGGTCTGGCCCACCACGTTGGCGCTCTTGGTGCGCGCGCCGTTGAGCAGGCCCATCTTGTACATGGTGTACAGCAGCTTGCGGTGGGAGGGCTTGAAGCCGTCGATCTCCGGGATGGCGCGGGAGACGATGACGCTCATGGCGTAGGGCATGTAGTTGACTTCCAGCGTCTCGGTGATGGGCTGCTCCAGCACCTCGGCGTGCAGGCCCTTGACGTTGGGGTTGACCGGCTTTTTCTTCCCCTCCTCGGGGGCTTTTTTCTTAGCCATCGGTATCAGTCCTTTTAAAATTGAGAATTGATAGTGGAGAATTGATAATTAGGTTGCATGCTCACGCCTGGCTGATTTGACGATGGCGGTGAGCAATTTCAAAAGTTCCTCGGCGTCACATTGGATGCTGCTGAACTGGGACGTGGAGAGATAGCCGGTTTCATGGAGCAGCTCCAGCCAATAGAGGGTCTCGCTGCACTCCTTCAGAGCGGTGCTCATTTTAAAAATAAAGTCGTTCTTACTAAAGCCCTGGATTCCCTCTCTGATGTTGGCGCCGATACTCGTCCCGCTGCGCAGTATCTGCTTGGAGAGCACATATTCCTGTTGTTCAGCACTTAAGAATTGGTACAGCCGCACGATCCGGATGGCGAAAGCCTTGCTTTTTGATTCAATGGCGTTGTCTTTCAAGGCCCCACCCCAATTCTCAATTATCCATTCTCAATTATCAATTATTACGAAATATCCGCCAGCTCCAGGTATTTGTACCCGTTGTCCGCGATGTGGTCCTTGCGGCCCTGGAGGTTGTCTCCCAGCAGCAGGTCGAAGACGGCGGCGGTGCGCGCCACATCCTCGGGCATCACCTTAATCAGCCGCCGGGTGGCCGGGTTCATGGTGGTCAGCCACATCATGTCCGGCTCGTTCTCGCCCAGGCCCTTGGAGCGCTGAATGGTGTATTTCTTGCCCGCCAGCTCGGTGAGGATGTTTGCCTTCTCCGTCTCGTTGTAGGCAAACCAGGTCTGATCCTTGCAGCCAATCTCATACAGGGGGGATTCCGCGATATACACGTACCCGCGCTGAATGAGGGTGGGCACCAGGCGGTAGAGCATGGTAAGGATCAGGGTGCGGATTTGAAACCCGTCCACGTCGGCGTCGGTGCAGATGACCACCTTGTTCCACCGCAGGTTCATCAGGTCGAAGGCCGCCATGTCCTTGGCGTGCTTGTCGCTGACCTCGCAGCCGCAGCCCAGCACCTTGAGCAGATCCACGATGATCTCGCTTTTGAAGATCTTGCCGTAGTCGGCCTTGAGGCAGTTCAAAATTTTACCCCGCACGGGCATAATCCCCTGGAATTCCGCGTCCCGGCTGAGCTTGACGCTGCCCAGGGCCGAGTCGCCCTCCACGATGTAGAGCTCCCGGCGCTCGGTGTCCTTGGTGCGACAGTCCACGAACTTCTGCACCCGGTTGGCGATGTCCACGCTGCCCGAGAGCTTCTTTTTGATATTCAGCCGGGCCTTCTCCGCGCTCTCGCGGCTGCGCTTGTTGATGAGCACCTGTTCGGCGATCTTCTCCGCGTCGAAGCGGTTTTCGATGAAGTAGACCTCCATCTGGCTCTTGAGGAAGTCGGTCATGGCCTCCTGCACGAACTTGTTGTTGATGGCCTTCTTGGTCTGGTTCTCGTAGGAGGTCTGGGTGGAGAAGTTGTTGGACACCAGCACCAGGCAGTCCTCGATGTCCCCCCAGACGATCTTGCTCTCGCTCTTCTGGTACTTGTTCTGCTGGCGCAGGTAGGAGTCGATGGCCGAGACGAAGGCCGACTTCACCGCTTTCTCCGGGCTGCCGCCGTGCTCCAGCCAGGAGGAGTTGTGGTAGTGCTCGATGACCTGCACCGTGTTGGAAAAGCAGAAGGACAGCGACAGCTTCACCTTGTACTCGGGCTTGTCCGCCCGGTCGCGGCCCCGGCGCTCGGTCTGCCAGAACACGGGCTGGGTGAGGGAATTCTCCCCGGCCAGCTCCCCCACGTAGTCCACGATGCCGTTGTCGTACTTGAAGTCGGTGGTCTCAAACCTGCCGCCCACCTGGTTGCGGAAGCGGAAGGTCACCCCGGCGTTGACCACCGCCTGGCGCTTCATCACGTCCAGGTAGAAGTCCACCGGGATATTGATGTCGGTGAACACGTCCAGGTCGGGCTTCCAGTGGAAGCGGGAGCCGGTCTTTTTCCCGTCGTAGGGGGTCTTGGTCAGGCCGCCCACGTTCTCGCCCTTCTCGAAGTGGAGGGCGTACTCAAACCCGTCCCGGTGGATGACGGCGTCGAAGTAGGCGGAGGCGTACTGGGTGGCGCAAGAGCCCAGGCCGTTGAGGCCCAGGGAGTACTCGTAGTTCTCCCCCTCGCTGTTGCCGTACTTGCCGCCGGCGTAAAGCTCGCAGAACACCAGCTCCCAGTTGAACTTCTGCTCCTTCTCGTTCCAGTCCACCGGGCAGCCCCGGCCGAAGTCCTCCACCTCGATGGACTTGTCCTCGTACCGGGTGACGGTAATCAGGGAGCCGTGGCCCTCCCGGGCCTCGTCGATGGCGTTGGAGAGGATCTCGAAAACGGCGTGCTGACAGCCCTCCAGACCGTCGGAGCCGAAGATGACCCCCGGGCGCTTGCGGACCCGGTCGGCCCCCTTCAGGGCGGAGATGGAATCGTTGCCGTAATTCTGCTTGGCGGTGGTTTTTGCCATTGGGCTTCTCCTCGCTGTCTTTTTGTAATCATAATCAGACACACTATCATATACTATTTTATAATATGGTGTCAAGGAAATCCCAGAATATGTAAAGCAGGCCGCCGCGCGTATGCGCGGCGGCCTGCTTTCGGCTTTTCCACAACGTCTCAATCTTTCGATTCTTCACGCGGGTTGCCGTTTTGAACAGAGCGCTTTTGCTTTGGGGGTCCGGTTCGGCCTTCCGGCCAAACGTTCCCAATGCGCCGCCGCCCCTTTCGCCTTTCGCCAGAGGGGAGCGCCGGAGGGCGCTCCCCGGCACCGGCTTAAAAGGAGATGCGTTGTCTGTCCAGGGCTTATTATGTGCCGAAGCGCCCCGGACATGCCCGGAAAGAACAGGTATAAGGCTTGGCATATTTGTCCAAACTGGACATATCATAGTCTCGTGAAGGGAATAGGGGGAGCAGGTACATGGAGGAACAGGTGAGGACAATCGCATTTCGAAAAAAGCGGGTTTCCCCGCGGGAAGAGGAGCGGCGGGTGCTGCTGGAGGGCCTGGCCAAGACCCGCACCCTCATCGCCCAGGCCTACTCCGGCTTTAACACCGCCGGGGACCCGGATCTCATTGAATCCTACGTCTTTGAGATCAACGCGCTCCAGGCGCGCTACTCCTACCTGCTGCGGCGGGTGAAGGAGATCGACGGGGTGGCCCGCGCCGCCAGATAAAGCCGCCAAGGAACTGGCAGAGATTGTCGGAGGTGAGGCGGCGTGGAAGTGCTGATTAAGTCCCTGCCGTGGATCGTGGGGGCGCTGATGCTGCTGATCGCCCTGCTGGCGCTGCGCAAGCCCCTGGAGTGGCTGGGCGGGCTGCTGGCCCGCACCGGGGTGGGGCTATTCGTGCTGTGGCTGGTGAGCCAAGTGGGCGGCTACGTGGGGATCTCCCTGGGCGTGAACCTGGTCAACGCCCTCATTATGGGACTGCTGGGCGTGCCCGGCTTCGGGCTGCTGCTCATGCTCAACTGGGCCTGCGCGGTCTAGCGGGGAAAAACGGATTGCCGCGCCGGGCTTGTGCCGGCGCGGCAATCCGTTTTTATTTCAGCTCCTGTTCCAGCGCGTTGAACTCCCCGGTGCTGAAAAACTCCCCCAGGGTCATCTCCAGGCCGTCGCAGATCATCTTGATGGTGACAATCTTGGGGTTCCTGCTCTTCCCGTACAGGATATTTTTAATCGACGAGGGCGGGAGCGCCGACAGGGCGGCCAAACGGTTTATGGTGATGTCGTGCTGCTCACACAGCTGTAAAATGCGGTTGCGTACTGCCGTAACGGTATCCATAAGCGCCCTCCAAGTGAAATAGTATGCCCAAAGAGTGTAGGGCATATTATTTGACTTTATAGGCTACACATGCTACTATACGGCTATGCATAGCCTATAACCACGGGCGGGGGGTGAATTATGGAGCATATCCTGCCACTGGACGCGAAAATTGAAAAGATGCTCTATTCCATGGGGATCGTGCCGACCTACCGCGGGTACGCCCGTCTGGCCGCCGCCGTTCGGGCGGCCTGCGGCGGCGCCGCGCCCGGACGGGCGCTCTACGAGGCCATCGCCGCGGCCCAGGGCGGCACCGCCGCCGGGGTGCGCGCCAATATCCGCGCCGTGATGCGGCGGGCGCAAAAGGTCGGCGGGCCGTTCTGCACCCGGGTCACCGGCTGGGACGGCCTGGGCGCGCCCCCCTCCACGGACGCCTTTGTCCGGGCCTGCGCGGCCTGGGTGTGCGGCCACGCCGCTGTGCTGGAGTACGATTTCAGATTCGACATGACCACCGTCAGGTGGAAATCCATTATATAAAAGGAAGAGGCCGGCGGATGCTATCCGCCGGCCTCTTGTCTGTTTACTTGCCGCTTGGCCCCTCCTGCACATAGCCGAGGCTCCGGCCGTCATTGCGAGGGCCCGCCGGGCCCGTGGCAATCCGTCCTATCATTGTCAATCAAATAATCGTAGTTCACAAAATCAAAGTGCGGTTTGAATATTGCAACTAAGAGCTGTAATTCCAAATCATTGACATATCTAGTCCCATTTTCTATACGCTTGACCACGCCGCGCTCGCCGTCCATACCGAGCAGCTGCAATTGTGCGGCAAGTGCATCCTGAGACAATCCTATCTGTTTCCGCAATTCGCGCACACGCAGTCCTACGACATTTTTACGACCGTCCTTTGTCTTCAGACTTGGCATGTGCACACCTCCCATGGTCAACTAACGACCATTTTTCTTGATTATAGGAGAAGTGTGTGCTATACTGTGGTCAATTATTGACCACAGTATAAAAATATTAGGAGTGACGGTAATGCGTATTTTGGAACGGCACGAGCAGATCAGGCACATGCTGTCTTGTCTTGGAATCTCATTTGCACGCCATGGTCATAGCTGTCTTTTAATCGCAATTGAGAAGGTTTGTAACGGCGCAGTACCAGGGCGGGTGCTTTATGAAGAAATAGCTGAGATGAAAAAAAGTACACACAGCAGAGTTCGTGCAAATATCCGGTATGTAATACCGCTGGCCCAAAAGCGGGGTATTCCTCTTTATACTGCAATAACCGGGCGGAACAGCACGGACGCGCTCCCTTCACCAGGCGAATTTATAAAGGCCTGCGCGGCATGGGTACTCAACAATAACGCCGTGCTGGAGTATGACTCGCGTTTAAACAAGACAGTCGTCGTCTGGAAGCCCATCGCACCTTAGAAGATACGGGGATAAAAAAGCCTCCCCTATAAGGGGAGGTGCCCGCGCAGCGGGCGGAGGGGTCTGACCCCCCAGTCAGCTTCGCTGACAGCGCGGGTTAAGGAAGGGTTCATTTCATCGGGGTATCCACTGGATACCCCGACCCCTCATAGGGGGGCCAAGGGCGGGTGGATATAATCCGCCCGCCCCTTTTCACGCCGTTATTTCTTTTTCACGCACTCGCGGATCACCTTGCAGATCTGGATAATCACGGTGGGGGCAAAGGCCAGGGCGGCGATCTCCCCCAGGTTGGCGGCGGTGAGGGGGGCGACGAGAAACAGCCCCTTGAGGCCGGGGACGAAGAGCACCGCCGCCAGCAGCAGTACGCCGCCGCCGAAGGCCAGCAGGGAGAACTTGTTGCTGCCCAGCCCCAGGCGGAAGATGGACTCCCGGCCCCGGCAGTTGAAGCCGTGGAAGAGCCGGGCCAGGGTCAGGGTGGCGAAGGCCATGGTGGAGGCCGCCGCCGCGCCGGAGGGCAGGCCCAGGTAGAAGGCGGTCATGGTTGCCAGGGCGATCAGCAGGCCCTGCCCGCCGATGCGGGAGAGCAGCTCCCGGTTGAGGATGGGCTCCTTGGGGTTGCGGGGCTTCTGGTCCAGCAGGCCCCGCCGGGCGGGCTCCATGCCGATGGCGATGGCGGGCAGGGAGTCGGTCAGCAGGTTGATGAACAGCAGGTGCACCGGCGCGAAGGGCACGGGCAGGCCCATGAGGGAGGCGTAGATCACGCAGAAGATGCCCGCCGCGTTGCCGGAGAGCAGGAACTTGATGGAGTTCTTGATATTGGTGTAGACGTTGCGGCCGTTGACCACGGCCTTGACGATGGTGGCGAAGTTATCGTCGGCCAGGATCATGGAGGCGGCGTCCTTGCTGACCTCGGTGCCGGTGATGCCCATGGCCACGCCGATGTCGGCCCGCTTGAGGGCGGGCGCGTCGTTGACGCCGTCGCCGGTCATGGAGACGATGCAGCCCCTGCGCTGCCAGGCCGAGACGATGCGGATCTTGTGCTCGGGGGAGACGCGGGCGTAGACCGAGATCTTCTCCAGCCGCTGGTCCAGATCCCCGTCGGTCATGGCGTCCAGCTCCACGCCGGAGAGGGCCTCGTCCCCGTCCCGGAAGATACCCAGCTGCCGGGCGATGGCGGAGGCGGTGACCTTGTGGTCGCCGGTGATCATGATGGTGCGGATGCCGCCCTGCTTGGCGTCGGCCACGGCCTGCACGGCCTCGGGCCGGGGCGGGTCGATCATGGAGATGAGGCCGATGAAGGTGAACCCATCCTCGTCCTCCAGCGCGGGGGGCCGGAAGCCGGGCAGCTCCTTAAAGGCGAAGGCCAGCACCCGCAGGCCCTCCATGGACAGCTCCATATTCACCCGGGAGATCTCCTCCCGGCGCTCCGGAGTCATCTCCACGGGGCCCTGCCGGGTGAGCAGGTATTTGGAGCGGCCCAGCAGCACGTCGATGGCCCCCTTGGTGAACAGGGTGGGCACGCCGTCGATGTCGTGCAGGGTGCTCATGAGCTTGCGGTCGGAGTCGAAGGCCAGCTCCCCCAGCCGGGGGTGCTGCTGCCGGTAGGACACCTCGTCCACGCCGAACCTGTCGCCCAGCTGCACCAGGGCCACCTCGGTGGGGTCCCCGATGGCAACCCCCTCCACCTCCGTGGCGTCGCTGGCCAGCAGGGCGGACTTCAAGAGCAGCCGCTGCACGTCGTTGACCAGGTTCAGGTCGTCCCCCTCCAGCAGGGAGCCGTCGGCGTACACCTTCTGGGGGGTCATTTTGTTCTGGGTCAGGGTGCCCGTCTTGTCCGAGCAGATGACCGACACGGCCCCCAGGCTCTCCACCGCCTTGAGGTCCTTGATGATGGCGTTTTCGCGGGCCATCTTCTGGGTGCCCATGGCCAGCACGATGGTGACGATGGAGCTCAGGGCCTCGGGGATGGCGGCCACGGCCAGGGCCACGGCGAACATCAGGGAGTCCAGGATGGGCATGTGGCTGCGGAAGACGGACAGGGCGAACACCGCGGCGCAGATGACCATGATGACCAGGGCCAGCTTGCGGGAGAAGTTGTCCAGGCTCTCCTGGAGGGGGGTCTTGCGCTGCTGGGTCTGGTTCATGAGGGAGGCGATCTTGCCCAGCTCGGTGCCCATGCCGGTGGCGGTCACCACCACCGTGGCCCGGCCGTAGGTCACCAGGGAGCCGGAGAACACCATGTTCTTCTGGTCGCCCAGGGCCACCTGCTCGCTGGCGATCACGTCCGCCGTCTTGTCCACGCCCTCGGATTCGCCGGTGAGGGAGCTCTCGTTGACCTTGAGGGAGAAGTTCTCCACGATGCGCCCGTCGGCCACCACCATGTCCCCGGCCTCCAGCAGCACGATGTCGCCGGGCAGGACCTCCTGGGAGGGGATCTCCACCCGCGCGCCCCCGCGCATGACCTTGGCCACCGGCGAGGACATGGCCTTCAGACTCTCCAGGCTCTTCTCCGCCTTCAGGTACTGGAAGGTGCCCAGGATGGCGTTGAGGATGAGGACCGCGAAGATCACGATGGTGCTCTCCGCGTTGCCGGAGAACATGGAGATGATGGCCGCCACAATGAGGATGGCCACCATCAGATCCTTAAACTGCTCCAGAAAGACCTGGAGCACGCTCTTTTTCTTGCCCTCGGAGAGCTTGTTGGGGCCGTACTGCTCCGCCCTGGCCTTCACCTCGGCGGAGCCGAGGCCGGACAGGGTGGTGCGCTGGCCGTCCAGCGTCTCCTGGGCGGTGCGGTTAAAGTAGGTGTTTGACATCACGCGCGCCTTCCTTTTTCTATGTATTGTGTCCAGGCTGTGCCGGTGGTAAGCAACAAAAAAAGACTTACCGACAACACGCCCCAAGGGACCGTTGTCGAAAAGTCTTGTTACCGTCTCCGGCGTGCGCCGCCAGGCCCGGGTGGACCGTGATGTTGACCGCGCAGCTTATAACTACTCCCTTTTCAACTGTAAGGGTACTATATCACAGCAAAAGTGGGCTGTCAATGAAAATTTAACCAGTACAGGCAATCCTTACGGAAGCATTAAGATTTTCGTTTCCGCCCCCGTGTTCACAGTTTGGTAAAATCCTTGCGATATAATATGCAAATCGAAATTTCAGGAAATGGGTGTTTTACATATGAACAACAGACGGCTTGCGAAATCAGCCTGCGCGCTGGGCCTGGCATTTTGCCTGGCCGCCCCCGCCGCCGCGGCCTCCTACAGCGACGTGCCCGCCGGCAGCTGGTACGCCGCCGCCGTGCAGGAGGTGTCCGACAAGGGCCTCATGACCGGCGTCACCGACACCGTGTTCAGCCCCACCGGCACCGTCACCCGCTCCACCGTCATCACCGTGCTGTGGCGGCTGGACGGCTCCCCCGCCGCCACCATCGGCGAGCGCTTCACCGACGTGCCCGAGGGCGCGTGGTACGCCGCCGCCGCCGACTGGGCCAAGGGTAAGGGCATCGCCTCCGGCAACGGCAAGGGGGCCTTCGAGCCCGACGCCGCCATCACCCGGGAGCAGCTGGCCGTCTTCCTGTATAACTACGCCAGGTACAAGGGCGACGCCGTGGCGGAGGGCGTGCTGGAGCAGTACGCCGACGAGAGCGCCATCCACGCCTGGGCCATGGACGGCATGCGCCACGCCGTGGGCGCGGGCCTGCTGCGGGGCGGCAGCGACAACCGCCTCAACCCCACCGGCACCGCCACCCGGGCCGAGCTGGCGGTCATTTTGGATAGGATGATGACGCCTGTTATGGGGTAAAAGGAAGCGTGTAGGGTAGGCGCGCAGGGGAGCTAAGACGGCATGGAGACGAAAAAACAGGTTGAGCCGTCTCACGGAAGGCTCAACGGCATTTTTCGCGGAATGGCGGCTTAGCGACCCGGCCGCGCGCCCAACCCGCAGCGTGACAGGGAAGCGCGGAGGCGTGCGGAGCAGCGGGCTAAGACCCGAAGCGGCGCGAAAACGCAGAACAGGCGTCCCACGCAAGCCTGTGGCGCGTTTTTGCAGAGTCGGAGGGGCTTAGAACCGCGTCGCGCAGCCGCCGCAGCGTGACAGGGAAGCGCGTAGGTTGACCCCTCCGCCCCAGTGTGCGCACTGGAGCACCTCCCCTCATAGGGGAGGCCGGGACTCTTGATGACACGTAGGGCGGGGGCTTGCCCCCGCCGCCCCGCGTTTTCTGTCCGCGGGCGTCAGAATGTAAACATTATATGAACCTTTTTGCCCGGAATTGACAGGTGGTCACGATGGGCGTATGATCGTTTCGACACGAAACAAGGAAGGAGCGGGCGCGCAATGGAGCATTCGAGCAGTATCCTCATGTCCTACCTGCGGGTGACCCAGCACATGTCCCAGCAGTTCCGCAACCACTTCGGGCGGCTCAACCTGACATTCCCCCAGGCCCTGGTGCTCACCGTGCTGGGCGAAGAGGGCCCGGTGCCCATCAGCACCCTGGCCGAGCGCACGGGCAGCGCCAACAGCACGGTGTCCGGCATCGTGGACCGGCTGGAGAAGCTGGGGCTGGCCCGCCGGGAGCGCAGCGAGACGGACCGCCGGGTGATCTACGTGGCGGCCACGGAGAAATACCAGGCGCTGCGCAAGAAGGCCGAGACCGACGTGAGCGGTTATTTTGACGCGCTGATGGAGACCATGCCGGAGGAGGACCGCCGGCTGGTGTTCACCGCGCTGACCAAGCTGGACGAGGCCCTGACCCGCCGGGAGGAGCAGGAGCGCAACTGATTGCCCATAAAACGACTGCCCTTTTCTTCCCAACTGTGATATAATGCAGCAAATCATGGAACCATAAGAAAATCACGGCAGAGGGATTGGTTTGTCTATGCGTTCTTCCAAAGGATACGGCTCCTACCGGGGCAAAGGCGGCGTGCGCACCGTATTGAAGGTGCTTATCGCCATCCTGCTCATCGTGCTCATCCTGGTGGCGGTGGGCTTTTTCATGCTGGAGAAATACCAGGTGTTCGACAGCGACGGGATGCACCTGGAGCTGCCCTTTCTGCACCGTGAGGAGCCCAGCGCCCCGCCGGAGCCGGAGGTCACCCTGCCCGTGGTGCTGCCCCCGGCCACGCCCAGCCCCACCCCCGCGCCGGAGGTGCAGATCCTCCACGCCGCGGCGCTGCCCCGCTCCGCCCTCTACGACGGCACGGCCCAGGCCCTGGTGACGGCAAAGGGGGCCAACGCGGCGGTCTTCGACATGAAGGCGGACGACGGCTCTTTGGGCTATATCTCCAATCTGGAGCTGGCCAAGGCGGTGGGCGCCTCGGCCTCCGACCCCGCCCTCAACGCGGCCATCCAGGGCCTGAACGGCGGAGATCTGTACACCGTGGCCCGGGTGTCCTGCTTTAAGGACAACCTTACCCCCTATAAAAAACCCGAGCTGGGCCTCAAGAGCCCCTACGGCAACTGGCGCGACGGCGGCGGACTGCGCTGGATGAGCCCCGCAGTGGACGAGGCCCGGCAGTACGTGGCCGACGTGTGCCGGGAGCTGGCCGCGCTGGGCTTCGACGAAATTCTGCTGGATAACAGCGGCTTCCCCACGGGGGACAAGGTGGGCAGCATCGTGCAGGGGGCGGTCTACGACCCCGACAAGTTCAGCGCGGTGATTACCGGCTTTTACGACCAGGTGCGCGCCGCCCTGGCCGATTACCCGGACGTAACGCTCTCCATCATGGGCACCGAGTCCGCCGTGGCCGACGGGGCCGACGCCCTCACCGGGCAGACCCTGGCCTCCCTGGTCCAGGCCGGCCGGGTGTGGCTGCCCGAGGGCGGGCGCAGCGTCTCCGACTACCAGGCCATTCTGTCCGCCGCCGGCATGGATTCGGCCGGGGCGGCGGTCCTGGTGCGCGCCGAGGCGGGCGCGGCGGACGAGAGCTGGGCCGTCTTGACACAGGAATAACCGGTTGCGGGAGGACATAGTTTAGGCTATGTCCTCCCTGTTTTTAAACTGGCCGGTATACAAATTGCACAAAAATGATCCTGTCGGCAAAAGCAGTTTGGAGGCGGAAGGGGCCGAAACTGCTTTTAGGGTGGGGAAAAACCCTGTTTTTCCCGGTCGGTTGCACTATTTTTGAAATGCATTTTGGACAATCCTGCAGAACTGGGCAACGGCAGAAAATTAAACCGCCAATTTTAAACTTGCATTTTATTGATTATTACAGTATGATTTTAGTATTGTCGGGAGAATTTCTATATGAGATTATGCGATACGGAAAGGCGGTGAAACAATGTCTTTGGATGCCATTAAACAAGTGACGGAAACCGAACAAATGACGCAGCAGCGCAAGGCGCAGGCCGGGCTTGAGGCCAAGAAAATCGTCTCGGACGCCGAGCGGGCCGGCCGGGAGCGGCTGGAGCAGGCCAGGGCCGCGGCAGAGGCCCAGGTCAAGCTCTATATGAAGGACGCGGAGGATCGGGCTTCAAAACACGCCGAGCAGGTGATGGAGGAGACCCGCTCCGCCTGCGGGAAACTGCGCCAGGAGGCCGAGGGCCGTATGGCCCAGGCCGCCGCACTTATCGTCGGAAGGGTAGTGAATGTCTGATGTCCATCGTCAAAATGAAGCGGCTGCGGCTCGTCGGGATGCAGTCCGAGCGGGATGAGCTGCTCAAGCTGCTTCAGCACATGGGCTGCGTGGAGATTGGCGACCCCGCCGAGCACCTCGCCGACCCCGAGTGGGCCGCCCTGACGCGGCCGGACACCCGCGCCCTCACCGCCGCGAAGGAGGCCCACAACAGCGCCCAGACCGCCCTCCAGCTATTGAAGGCCCACGGGGCCAAGACGGGCGGGTTCCTCAAGGCCCGGCCTGTCATCTCGGAAAAGGAGCTCTTTGACGACGGAGCCTACACCGAGGCGCTGGAGCTGGCGGGCCACCTGAACGACCTGGAGCGGCGCACCGCCGCGCTCTACGCGGAGCAGAACAAGCTCAAGGCCCAAAAAATCGCCCTGGCCCCCTGGATGGATCTGGACATCCCCCTGGAGACCACCTCCACCCAGGACGTGAACGTGGTGTTCGGCACGGTGGCCGGCACGTCCGACCTGTCCAAGCTGGAGGGCGAGCTGCAAAACGCTACTGAGCTGGCCCAGCTCCTGCGGGGCGGGAAGGACACCGAGCTGCAGTACGTGGTGCTCGTGTACCACAAGAGCGCCGAGGAGGCCGTGGGCGAGGTCTTGAAGCAGTACGGCTTCTCCCGCGCCACCCTGCGGGGCTGGACGGGGACGGCGGCGGAGAACGACCGGCGGCTGGACACCCTGCTGGCCGGGAACGCCAAGCAGCTGGAGGAGACCCGCGCGGCGGTGGACGCCTTTAAGGACCGCACCGCCGCCCTCACCCGCTGCCTGGACCGCGCCACCCAGGAGATCGCCCGGGAGGAGGCCCGCTGCCGCCTGCTGGACACGGGGACGGCCTTCTTCCTGGACGGCTGGATGCCCGCCGGCGAGGAGAAGAAGCTCGCCGACAAGCTGGAGCGCTTCACCTGCTGCTGGGAGACCGCGGACCCCACGCCGGAGGAGTACCCCGAGGTGCCGGTCAAGCTGAAAAACAACGCCCTCACCAAGCCCCTGAACATGGTGACCGAGATGTACTCCCTGCCCGCCTACGACGGGGTGGACCCCAACCCCCTGATGGCCCCCTTCTTCATCCTGTTCTACGGGATTATGATGGCCGACATGGGGTACGGGCTGCTGATGATGATCGCCTCCGTGGTGGTGCTCAAGGTGTCCCGGCCCAAGGCCGGCATGCACAACTTTTTCGCCCTGCTGGGCCTGTGCGGCATCAGCACCTTTATTATGGGCGCCATCACCGGCGGCTTTTTCAGCGACATGATCCCCCAGATTATCCGGCTGTTCAACCCCGAAAGCACCTTCGTCTGGTTCTGGAAGCCCCTCTTCACCCCCCTGGACGACACCCTGATGATCCTGGTGGGCTCCATGTGTCTGGGCTTCATCCAGATTATCACCGGCATGGTGGTCAGCTTCGTCAAGAAGATCCGCGACGGGCAGGTGCTGGACGCCATCTGGGAGGAGGGCACCTGGTGGGTGGTCTTCGCCGGCGCCGCCCTGGCCATCCTGGGCGTGACCAACCTGGTGCTCATCCTGGGCGGCGTGATGGTGCTGGTGGGCTCGGGCTGGAATGCCAAGGGCTTCGGCAAGGTGACCGCCGTGTTCGGCTCCCTCTACAACCACGTGACGGGCTATTTTGGAGACATCCTCTCCTACTCCCGCCTCATGGCCCTGATGCTGGCGGGCAGCGTCATCGCCCAGGTGTTCAACACCCTGGGGGCCATCCCCGGCAACATCGTGCTCTTTTTCATCATCTCCCTGTTGGGCAACGCGCTCAACTTCGCCCTTAACCTGCTGGGCTGCTTCGTGCACGACCTGCGTCTGCAGTGCCTGGAGTATTTTGGCAAGTTCTACAAGGACGGCGGGAAGCCCTTCCGCCCCCTTGAGATCAAAACAAAATTTGTGGACATCGAGTAATTAGGAGGAATAGTTATGAATTTCCTGGAAACTTTCGGCGGACTTGCTCTGGCGCTGCTGGGCGCCGGCCTGGCGGCCGTGCTGGCCGGCGTGGGATCGGCCAAGGGCACCGGCATCGCCGGCGAGGCGGGCACCGGCCTTCTGTGCGAGGACCCCTCCAAGTTCGGTAAGGTTCTGATTCTCCAGGTCATCCCCGGCACCCAGGGCCTGTACGGCCTGGTGGTGTGGTTCTTCGCCGTGTTCCGCATGGGCCTGCTCTCCGGCGGCGCCTTCGATCTGAGCGTGGCCCAGGGCCTGCAGTACTTCGCAGCCTGCCTGCCCATGGCCCTCGGCGGCCTGTTCTCCGCTATCGCCCAGGGCCGCGTGGCCGCGGGCTCCATCAACATCCTAGCCAAGAAGCCCGACGACTGGGCCAAGGGCATGGTGCTGTGCATCACCGTCGAGTTCTACGCCATCCTGTCCCTGCTGGCGTCCATGCTGATGATCATCAACATCAGCGGCTAGGACGGCCGACAGGCCGACAAGAAAGGCGGTAGCTATGAACGGAATCGATAAAATTACCGGCAAGATCGCCCAGGACGTCCAGGAGGAGATCGACGCGCTGCTCGACGGCGCCCGCCGGGACGCGGCCGAGATCGCCGCGCGCTACGACGCCATGGCCCAGAAGGAGAGCGAGGACATCCTCGCCCGGGGCCGCAGGAGCGCGGAGGAGCGGGTGGAGCGGCTGGCCAGCGTGGCCCAGCTGGAGGCCCGCAAGCTGATCCTGGGCGCCAAGCAGGAGGCGCTGAGCGCCGCCTTCGACAAGGCGCTGGACGACCTGCTGAACCTGCCCGAGGCGCAGTACGTGGCCCTGCTGGCAAACCTGTGTGCCAGGGCGGCGCGCACCGGCCGCGAGGAGGTCATCTTCTCCCAGAAGGACCGCACTCGCTACGGCAAGCAGGTGGTCACCCAGGCCAACGAGATCCTGGCCCGGCAGGTGGCCCCCAAGCTGCCCGGCGAGCTGGCCGGCTCCAAGGCGGGCGCCCTGCTGGACAAGGTGGTCACCGGGGCCTCCGCCCTGCTGGCCGGCACCGGCATGCTCACCCTGGCCGAGGAGTCCCGCCCCATCAAGGGCGGGCTTATCCTGAGCGACGGGGACGTGGAGGTCAACTGCACCTTTGAGACCCTGGTGCGCCTGCAGCGGGACGAGATGGCCTCGGAAGTGGCCAAGGTGCTCTTCGACTGAGTCCCGCGCTCCTAAAAAAGGAGGCTTATACCTTTGGCAACAAAGATCAGAGATACGGACTATCTGAGCATCTCCACCCGCATCCGGGCCATGGAAAACCGGCTGCTGACGCGGGAGCGCATGGAGCGTATGCTGGAGGCCCGCACCGACGAGGAGGCGGCCAAGATCCTGGCCGAGTGCGGCTACGGCGAGCTGGGCGCGGTGACCCACGCCGCGCTGGACGAGCTGCTCTCCCGCGCCCGCAGCGAGCTGTACCGGGATCTGAGCACGGCGGTGCCCAACCCGGACATCGTGGACGTGTTCCGCCTGAAATACGACTACCACAACGCCAAGGTGCTGCTCAAGGCCCAGGCCGTGGGCACCGACGCCGAGCGGCTGCTGGTGGAGGGCGGGCGCTGGAGCGCCGCCGAACTGCTGGAATCCTTCCGGCATGACGACTGGAGGCAGCTGCCCGAGCGCATGCGCCGCGCCATCGACGAGGCGAAGGAGCTTTTAAACGCGGGGGGCGACCCCCAGCTGGCCGACTTCGCCCTGGACCGGGCCTATTTTGAGGAGATGCGCGCCGCCGCCAAGGACTCGGGCAGCGCCTTCCTCCGTGGGTACGTGGCCCTGCTGATCGACGCCACCAACCTGCGCTCCGCCGTCCGGGCCGCCCGGATGGGCAAGGGCGCGGAGTTTTTGGCCCAGGTGCTCATCCCCGGCGGCAGCGTGTCCGAGCGCACCCTGGCCTCGGCCAAGGGCGCCGATCTGGGGCAGGTGTTCCGCACGGGCCGCCTGGCCGACGCGGCCGCCCTGGGGGCCTCCCTCACCGCCCCCGGCAGCGGCGGCCTGACCGCCTTCGAGCGTATGTGCGACGACGCGGTGATGGACTATCTGGCCCAGGCCCGGCGCGTCCCCTTCGGGGAGCAGCCGGTGGTGGGCTACCTGTGCGCGCGGGAGAGCGAGCTGACCGCCATCCGCACCATCATGTCGGGCCGTATGGCGGGCCTGAGCGCCGATACCATCCGGGAAAGGCTGCGTGAGGCATATGTGTAGGGCCCGATGCCCACATCGGGCCGGCCTGGAAAGGTTGCGTGAAGCAGATGAGTAGCTATAAAATCGCGGTCCTTGGCGACAAGGACAGCGTGCTGGGCTTTAAGGCCCTGGGGCTGGACGTGTTCCCCGCCGAGAACGTGGAGGAGGCGAAAACCGTCCTCCACACCCTCGCCCGCGGCAGCTACGCGGTGGTCTACCTCACCGAGCAGTACGCCGCCGAGATGAGGGCGGAGATCGACCGCTACAAGGATGAGCTGACCCCCGCCATCATCCTTATCCCCGGCAAGGACGGCTCCCTGGGCATCGGCCAGGCCGCGGTCAAGAGCGCCGTGGAGCGCGCCGTGGGCGCGGACATCCTATAGCCCCTTCCGGGGCTGAATTGATAATTGAAAATTGAGAATGGAGCGTGGACTCCGCCGCCTTTTTTCTCCATTATCAATTATCAATTGTCCATTAACAATTGATCCGAAAGAAGGTCGATATATTTTGACTAGCGGAAAGATCGTAAAAGTCTCCGGCCCGCTGGTGGTTGCCACCGGCCTGGCGGACGCCAACATGGCAGACGTGGTCCGCGTGGGCGAACAGCGCCTGATCGGCGAGATCCTCACCATGAACGGCGACTCCGCCTCCATCCAGGTCTACGAGGAGACCTCCGGCCTGGGCCCCGGCGCGTCGGTGGAGACCACCGGCTCCCCCCTGGCGGTGGAGCTTGGGCCCGGCCTTATCGAGAACATCTACGACGGCATCCAGCGCCCGCTGGAGGAGATCATGAAGCGGGCCGGGGCCACCATCACCCGCGGCATCGAGGTGCCCGCCATCTCCCGGGAGAAGAAGTGGCATTTTGAGCCCACCGTCAAGGCGGGCGACAAGGTGGAGGGCGGCGACGTCATCGGCACCGTGCGGGAGACCCCCGTGGTGGTGCACAAGATTATGGTGCCCCCCAAGATGCGCGGCACCATCGACACCATCCTCTCCGGCGACTTCACCGTGGAGGAGACCGTGGCCGTGCTGAGCGACGAAAACGGCGACAAGCGCCCCCTGACCATGATGCAGAAGTGGCCCGTCCGCGTGGGCCGGCCCTACAAGCACAAGTACCCCCCCACCGCCCCCCTGCTCTCCGGCCAGCGCATCGTGGACACCATGTTCCCCATCGCCAAGGGCGGCACCGCGGCCATCCCCGGCCCCTTCGGCTCGGGCAAGACCGTCATGCAGCACCAGCTGGCCAAGTGGTCGGACGTGGACATCGTGGTCTACATCGGCTGCGGCGAGCGCGGCAACGAGATGACCGACGTGCTGCGGGAGTTCCCCGAGCTGAAGGACCCCCGCACCGGCGAGTCCCTGATGAAGCGCACCGTGCTCATCGCCAACACCTCCGACATGCCCGTGGCCGCCCGTGAGGCCTCCATCTACACCGGCATCACCATCGCCGAGTATTTCCGCGACATGGGCTACGACGTGGCCGTCATCGCCGACTCCACCTCCCGCTGGGCCGAGGCCCTGCGCGAGATGTCCGGCCGTCTGGAGGAGATGCCCGGCGAGGAGGGCTACCCCGCCTACCTGTCCTCCCGCCTGGCCCAGTTCTACGAGCGCGCGGGCAGCGTGGAGTGCATCACCTCCCAGGGCGAGCGCCGGGGCTCCCTGACCGCCGTGGGCGCGGTCTCCCCCCCGGGCGGCGACCTGTCCGAGCCCGTCAGCCAGGGCACCATGCGCATCGTCAAGGTATTCTGGGCCCTGGACGCCTCCCTGGCCTACCGCCGCCACTTCCCCGCCATCAACTGGCTCAACTCCTACTCCCTGTATCTGGACTCCCTCAAGCCCTGGTTCGACGAGAAGCTGGGCAAGGAGTTCTTGGTGGACCGCGACAAGGCCATGAGCATCCTCCAGGAGGAGGAGAGCCTGAACGAGATCGTGCAGCTCGTCGGCAAGGACTCCCTGTCCCCCTCCGACCAGCTCACCCTGGAGACCGCCAAGATGATCCGCGAGGACTTTTTGCAGCAGAACTCCTTCGTGGACATCGACTGCTACTCCAGCTACGAGCGGCAGAAAAAGCTGTTGGGCATGATCCTGAGCTACGACAAGCTTTGCCGCGCCGCCATCGACAAGGGCGCGCCGGTGATGGAGCTGTTCGAGATCGCCGCCCGCGAGCGCATCGGCCGCGCCAAGAGCGTGCCCGACGAGACCTGCATGCAGGTGTACGACGAGATCGCCGCCGAGATGGCGCGGGAGATTGACGCCATTGCCGAGAGAGGGGGGCAGGACTGATGATCCGTGAATACAAGACGATTCAGGAGGTCAACGGCCCCCTGATGATGGTGCGCAAGGTCCAGGGCGTCACCTACGACGAGCTGGCCGAAATCGAGCTGCCCGACGGCAGCGTGCGCCGCTGCAAGGTGCTGGAGGTCAACGGCGACAACGCCGTGGTCCAGCTCTTCGAGGCCAGCGCGGGCATCAACCTGAAGGACTCCAAGATCCGCTTTCTGGGCCACCCGCTGGAGCTGGCCGTGTCCGGCGACATGCTGGGGCGCGTCTTCAACGGCATGGGCCACCCCATCGACGGCGGCCCCGAGATTCTGGCCGAGGAGCACCGGGACATCAACGGCCTGGCCATGAACCCCGCCGCCCGCGACTACCCCAACGAGTTTATCCAGACCGGCATCTCCACCATCGACGGCCTGAACACCC
This sequence comes from Oscillospiraceae bacterium, assembly GCA_022846095.1. Classification (NCBI taxonomy): domain Bacteria; kingdom Bacillati; phylum Bacillota; class Clostridia; order Eubacteriales; family Oscillospiraceae; species Oscillospiraceae bacterium. The sequence goes on from AP025583.1 coordinate 3,864,207, forward strand.
TGGTGCGCGGCCAGAAGCTGCCCATCTTCTCCGGCTCCGGCCTGCCCCACGCCGCCCTGGCCGCCCAGATCGCCCGCCAGGCCAAGGTTCTGGACGGCGCGTCCAACTTCGCGGTGGTCTTTGCCGCCATCGGCATCACCTTCGAGGAGTCGGACTTCTTCATCCAGGAGTTCAAGCGCACCGGCGCCATCGACCGCACCGTGCTCTTCACCAACCTGGCCAACGACCCCGCCGTCGAGCGTATCGCCACCCCCCGTATGGCCCTCACCGCCGCGGAGTACCTGGCCTTCGAGAAGGGTATGCACGTGCTGGTCATCCTCACCGACATCACCAACTACGCCGAGGCGCTGCGCGAGGTTTCGGCGGCCAAGAAGGAGGTCCCGGGCCGCCGCGGCTACCCCGGCTACCTGTACACCGACCTGGCCACCATGTACGAGCGCGCCGGCCGCCGCCTGGGCAGCCCCGGCTCCATCACCATGATCCCCATCCTCACCATGCCCGAGGACGACAAGACCCACCCCATCCCCGACCTGACCGGGTATATCACCGAGGGGCAGATCATCCTCTCCCGCGAGCTGTACCGCAAGGGCATCATTCCCCCCGTGGACGTGCTGCCCTCCCTGTCCCGCCTGAAGGACAAGGGCATCGGCCAGGGCAAGACCCGGGAGGACCACGCGGGTACCATGAACCAGCTCTTCGCCGCGTACTCCACCGGCAAGGAGACCAAGGAGCTCATGAGCATCCTGGGCGAGGCCGCCCTCTCCCCCACCGATCTGCTGTACGCCAAGTTTGCCGACGAGTTTGAGAAGCGCTACGTGAGCCAGGGCACCGAGGAGAACCGCTCCATTGAGGAGACCCTCGACCTGGGCTGGGAGCTGCTGTCCATCCTCCCGACTTCCGAGCTCAAGCGCATCAAGCCGGAGCTGATTGAGAAGTACCTCCCGAAAAAGGAGGGGTAAGCCATGCCGGCCATCAACGTAAACCCCACCCGTATGGAGCTCACCCGCCTGAAGGGGCGGCTCAAGACCGCCGTGCGCGGCCACAAGCTCCTGAAGGATAAGCGCGACGAGCTGATGAAGCAGTTCCTGGACGTGGTGCGGGAAAACCGCGCCCTGCGCCAGAAGGTGGAGGACGCCCTCATGCAGGCCCACGGGTCCTTTACCGTGGCCTCCGCGGTCATGTCGTCCGAGATGCTGGAGCAGTCCCTGCTCTACCCCAAGCAGGCGGTGGAGCTGGACATGGGCTTCCAGAACATCATGTCGGTCAACGTGCCAGTATACCACTTCAAGACCAAGAGCGACGACGCGGGGGAAATCTACCCCTACGGCTTCGCCACCACCTCCGGCGAGCTGGACGACGCGGTGGACGCCCTGGCCAACATCTTTCAGGATATGCTGCGCCTGGCCCAGATTGAAAAGACCTCCCAGCTGCTGGCCGAGGAGATCGAGAAGACCCGGCGGCGCGTCAACGCCCTGGAGTACGTCAAGATCCCCCAGATGCAGGAGGCCATCAAGTATATCTCCATGAAGCTGGACGAGAACGAGCGCGCCTCCACCATCCGCCTGATGAAGGTGAAGGATATGCTCCTCAAGCAGGCCATCGAGGAGAAGCGTGAGATGGACGCCAAGGCGGTCGAGGCCTTCGGCGGGCATCTGGACGACCCCGGAATAGTATAAAGGACGGCTTGGCCATCTTTCGGAAAATGGAAAGCATGAGGGCGGTTCCCCGCAGGGAACCGCCCTCATGCTTTTATAATACTTTCTTAAATTCAGCAACTAAATCGCGGGTAAAATTCCGAATGCTTACTTTCGACTTCCTGTTTTTTGGGTAGTAAAACAGATATACCAGTTTTCCGTCGCCAAGTGAATTGCTGGACAGGGTCGTGGAGACATCCTCCAGACGGCATTTATCGTTTCCATCGGGAAACATGATAAGAAGCTTTTGTACTTCTCCCTTAAAGAAGTTACTCTTAAAAAATGAGGCAGACAGTAATACAAGGTTGGTTTCTACGTTGTGTGCGGTGCAGACATGGATCAACGCCTCAAAACATCGCTTTTTCTTTTCGTGCGTATCCGCCATGTTTTTGTGATTACTGGCCCTAGCGGCGTTGATTTCCTCGTCAATTTCACGAATCGCCGACTCGTTCACTTCAACACTGGTGCTCATTTGATTGCCGCACGTCATAATCGTGGCCATGGCTTTATTCATAAGCTTACGCTCACCGTCGTCAAACAAGTTTCTAAATTCGGCCTCGGATTTCCATACAGGAAGACGGCGGGTATTCCTGCTGAAATACTCCTCTGAATATGAAGTGCTGTATACATTTTTCATATAATGGATCAAATCCGCATCCCCAAGATAGCGCACGTGCATGCTTCCAAATGTACTCCCCTGTTTTGTAAGGGAGTCGTAGCTAAAAAGGGTCGATTTGGCATCAGGATAATCCGCTTTAATTTTTTCCTCAATGTGTATGATAGACTTTTCGAGCAAAAAACTATCATATAAGATGGTGGGATGGCCTTGGATCCATTTCTTTTCATTGTCATGGGCGTATACGGCATTTTCGATGACACTGATTGCATTCTTATGGAAACCGATTGTAAAATTGTAATCATCCTCGAAAACGATGACAATCCCTTTCAAAAGGCGCTCATAATCCACCGATACGCTTTGGTAGCCCATAGTACTGGCATCCCTTATGATGTAGTCCAGCCTATCTACATCAATCACAGAGGAATGAAGCATTTTAATTAGGCAGTTTAACAACTGTTTTCTCTTAATTTCATCATGCTCCGCGGTATCCATGCTCAAGTAATCATCTCTACTCAGTAGATTTGCATCCGTGTATGTAGTACCGGTGATACAACGAGCAAAAAAAGATTTGTCAAGATCATCCCGAAAGTAAGCCTGATTTCCACCAAACGCCTCAATTGCGACGATGCAGCTCATAATCTCATGAGGCGCCGGGTTTTCGCCTGCCGATGTAAGAAAGACGGGGTCACTTGTTAAGTACGAGAGATGTTTGCGGTAATTATACTTTTTGGCATCCTCTAAATTTTGTTTGGCATCTGCGCGCTCTTTACCTGTACCAGCTTGGTCAATTTTCTGTTGAAATACCTCTGCATCATATGGCAGCAGCTTCTCACTTTTACTGGTGCGGTAAAATTCCTCTCCGGTATGCGAAAACGGGGAATGTCCCACATCATGTAGCAAGCAAGCCAGCTCAAACAAAAACTGATACCTTTTCCATTCCTCAACTTGAAATAAACCCCTGAGTTCGCCGAGAATGTTAGTCTTCTGCTGCTCATGGTATAAAAGCGATTTCTCCAGTGCGGAAAACGCCATTTTCCCCAGATGATAAACGCCAATCGAATGGACAAAACGGTTATGCAGGGAGGCGGGATAGAGGGGCGCATAGCTTGTTTGACGGATGTTCCTCAATCTTTGGAATGTATCTGTATCAATAATGTCATATACAATATCTTCATCCAGTTCGATATATCCGTAAACCGGATCCTTTATTTTTTTCGTACTCAAACGGCAACACCGAGCTCCCGGATGGCATCCGGTGCCATAAATGCATCGACTAGTTTGACACTCATAGTCCACCTGAAGTAACTCTTCAGGTCATCAGGATTTACGGCGTCTTTCAGCTTAAAAATTCCCTGCCCTGCACCGCCGAAGTCAACTTCAAAAAATTCGGAGTAATTTTCCACCATGTCAATCTGATACTTTTTAGATAACAAAAGTACGGCTTCCTCGCCGGACTGCTGCTGTAGGAGCCGGACTATCTGCAGGCCATAACGAACTAGGGTATCGAATGAAACCTCCCGTTTACCACTCTTATCCATCAGCTCAATCAGTGCGTTTGCAGCCAAGCTTTCAATACCAATAAACGTATACATTATTTATTGCCCCCTAAGTTATTTTGTGGTGTCGCCACCATAACGACGATCTACTGTCTCATGCTGTGTCGCTGATTTCTTTGATGGAATTCCTGTATCGTAATTACAGGGGAAAAAGCAGATACATTTCTATTATATATAATTGTGGTGTCCAAAGCAAGCGATTTTTACTCCACAAATATTGCTCGCCGGAGGAGGCATCCCTCCTCCGGCGAGCGATATTGTACCAGCGGTATGTAGGCTGGGATCAGCAGAGCTGCTCCAGCACCCCGCGCAGAAGCCACGCGTGGGCGTTCTCGTCCCCGGCCAGCTCCACGTAGAGCTCCCGCAGGCAGGGGTCGGTGCACTCCTCCGCGGCGGCCAGGTAGGCGGCCTCGCCCCGCTGCTCCTCCGCAAAGCGGTCCCGCAGGGCCCCGAGGAAGGTGCCCACCGGCATGGGCTGGGCCCGGTCCACGGGGAGGTAGCGCACCCCGGAGATCAGGAAATAAGCGGTGGACAGCCGTTTGGCGTGCCGCCGCTCGTCGGCCGCAATGGTGGACAGCACCCTGGCGCCGCCGCTCTGGGCGCGGCGGGCGAGGAGCTGGTAGGTGCGCCAGTCGCACAGCTCACTGTCGATAAAAGCCTGGAGCTGCGCGCCGTACACGGCGGAGGAGGAGCCCAGGCAGGGCACGCCGTCCTCCGCCGCCTCCATCCGGGGCTGCGGGCAGGCCGGCTCCACCAGGGCCGGAGGCGCGCAGCAGGGATCGGGCACAAACATATCCGGCAGGGGCATGGCCGCGCAGGGGTCCGGCTCCGGGTCGGGCGGCGCGGCGCAGGGGTCGGCGCCGGGGGTCACGCAGGGGTTGGACGGGGTGGACGCGGCCGTGGGCGCCGCCCGGCCGCCGGGCTCCAGGGTGAAGGGGCAGTCCGGCCGGTCCTCGGGCATGACCCGCCGCCACACCCGCTCGAAAACCTCGCGGTCGCACACGCCGTCAGGCGACAGCACAGCGCCGCAGGGCAGCTTATCTTGTTCCATGGCATTTGCCTCCTAATCTCAGTGGATTTCAGTCCATACTATGCAATGAGGGGAAGAAATGCCCCGGAGCCTTGTAATCCCTGTCAAAGGGTGGTATAATAACTAATCCTAGAGAATTACAGTACAAAGGAGCAACGGCTTATGCTGGAAATCAAGGGCCTAACCTATCAGGTTCAGAGCGAGGGCGAGGAGCTGGGCATCCTGAACGACGTGTCCCTCACTGTGGAGGACAACAAATTCGTCGTCATCACCGGGCCCAACGGGGGCGGCAAGACCACCCTGGCGCGGGCCATTATGGGCCTTATCCAGCCCACGGGGGGCAGCATCCGCTGGAACGGCGAGGACGTGACCCACAAGTCCATCACCGAGCGCGCCCGCCTGGGCATCAGCTACGGCTTTCAGCAGCCCCCCCGCTTCAAGGGCCTGCGGGTGCGGGATCTGCTCTCCCTGGCCTCGGGCCGGGCGGATTTGACCCACGAGGAGGGCTGCCAGTATCTGACCAAGGTCGGACTGTGCGCCCACGACTATATCGACCGCGAGGTGGACGCCTCCCTCTCCGGCGGCGAGGTCAAGCGCATCGAGATCGCCACCATCCTGGCCCGCAGGGCGGGACTGATGATCTTTGACGAGCCGGAGGCGGGCATCGACCTGTGGTCCTTCGCCCGGCTGACCGACACCTTCAAGGCCATCCACGCCAGGCGGGAGGCCACCCTGCTGGTCATCTCCCACCAGGAGCGGATCATCGATCTGGCCGACGAGATTGTGATGATCCAGGAGGGCAAGGTGGCCAAGCACGGCCCCAAGGAGGAGATTTTCCCCCAGATCCTGGCCAACACGGTGGCCGGGTGCAGCTATATGAACGGGGAGGCGTAGGGTATGGACAAAACCGATTGGAAGCTCCTGAAGGAGATCGCCGACCTGGAGCAGACGCCCCAGGGGGCCTATAACATCCGCCGCAACGGCGCGCTGGACTCCCGCGCCTCCACGGCGAACATCGAGATCACCACCAAGGAGGACCAGCCCGGCATCGACATCCGCATCAAGCCCGGCACCAAGCACGAGTCGGTACACATCCCGGTGATCATCAGCGACACGGGGTACAGCGAGCTGGTGTACAACGACTTCTTTGTGGGCGACGACTGCGACGTGGACATCGTGGCGGGCTGCGGCATCCACAACACCGGCTGCGAGACCGCCCAGCACGACGGCATCCACACCTTCTATGTGGGCAAAAACGCCCACGTGCGCTACGTGGAGCGGCACTACGGCGAGGGGGAGGGCACCGGCAAGCGCATCATGAACCCCCAGACCGTGGTCTACCTGGAGGAGGGGGCCTCCATCGAGATGGAGACCACTCAGATCCGGGGCGTGGACTCCACCAAGCGGGAGACCAAGGTGGTGGCCGGCAGGGGGGCCGAGGTGGTCATCACCGAGAAGCTGCTCACCCACGGCGACCAGACCGCCGAGAGCGACATGGAGATTATCCTGGACGGCGAGGACGCCAGCGGGCGGGTCATCTCCCGCTCCGTGGCCCAGGACGGCTCCCAGCAGGTCTTTTACCCCAAGATGACGGGCAACGCCAAGTGCTTCGGCCACGTGCAGTGCGACTCCATCATCATGGGCACGGCGAAAATCTCCTCCATCCCGGCCATCGTGGCCAACAGCGTGGACGCCCAGCTGATCCACGAGGCCGCCATCGGCCGCATCGCGGGGGACCAGATCCTCAAGCTGATGACCCTGGGCCTGACGGAGGAAGAGGCGGAGGAGAAGATTCTCGATGGATTCCTACAGTAAGCTCTTTGAACGGGTGAACGCCCCCGGCGAGTTCGCCGGGGTGAACCACATCCGTGTCACCGTAATCCGGGAGGACTACGCCGAGGGGGAGCTCACCGTGGGCCCCGACAGCCTTAACCCCCACGGCATCGTCCACGGCGGCTGCCTGTCCACCCTGGCGGACACGGTGGGCGGCGTGGCGGCCTCCACCCGGGGCGGCAAATGCGTCACCCTCAACAACACCATGAACTACCTGGCCCCGGCCACCGGGGCGGTCATCCGCTGCGCGGCTCGGCCCCAGAAGGTGGGGCGCACGGTGAGCGTGTTCGACACGGTGCTCACCGACGAGGCGGGGCGCACCGTGGCCACCGGCACCTATACCTTCTACGTCAGGCGGGACTGACACACGCCCGGAGCCATACGGCTCCGGGCGTGTTTTTTTCTCAGTCAGGCAGATCGTCCTGCTTCAGCAGGGCCTTCTGGCAGCGCTCCACGTAGTGCAGGTCGCAGAAGCGGATGACGGCGGCGGCCAGCACCAGGATGCTGGCCCACACGTTGCTCTGGGCCGAGCGCTTAGCCACGCAGTCGTCCCCCTGGGCGGCGCTCTCCAGAGTGGTCATGGCCAGGGAGAGGAAAAAGCCCAGCGCGCCGATGACGATGGCCCCGGAGGCGCACTTGATGGGGAAAACCGGGGGCGCGGCGGCGGCCGCCTCCGTGTCCCCGCAGATGGTGTCCACCAGCTGCCCCCGCTGGATAAGCACGGACCACAGGGAGAGTAGCACGGAGAAGATAATGAGCAGCAAAAAGCGCAGGGACTCGTTCACCGTGTCCAGCTGCCCGCACAGCACGTCTTTCTGCCCGTTTTCCTCCATACCGCCGCCCCCTTCCGCCTTTGCCCCCATTCTATGCCGGAGGGGGGCCGTGCGTTTCCCGGCCGGACTTCAGACTTTTTTCAGCCTGGGGTGTTAAACTGGGTAAAACGGGAGGGGAGGCGGCGGGAATGGCGGAACGGGAGACACCCCCGGCGGGCCGCCGGGGGCGCTGGGTGGGGATCGTGCTGGCGCTGCTGCTGGCGGCCATCCTGGCCGGCGGGCTGCTCCGCCTGTGCGCCGCGCACCGCTTTACCACCCGGCGCTGGGTGGAGGAGCCGGAGGCCCGGGGGAACCTGGTGTCCAGCCTGCTGGCGCGGTACGAGCTGGTGGGCATGACCCGGGAGGAGGTGCTCGCGCTGCTGGGCGGGGACTCCGGGCCGGACGGCTACGGAAAGACGGAGCACAACCTCTCCTACTGCCTGGGACTGGAGCAGTTCTTCCCCATCGACGACTGGTGGCTGATCCTGGAGCTGGAGGACGGGGTGGTGACGGGGTACCGGATCGCGCAGTCGTGAAAGGAGCCCGGCCGCGTCAGCGGCCGGGCTCCTGTGCGTTTTATTCCCTCATCCCGCCGAACTCGGACAGGGTGAGGCCCTTGTTGCGCTCCTGGGTCCAGTTGATGGACCACTGGGAGGCGAACAGCAGCAGCTGGTTGCCCTTGTAGTCCTCCACCAGCTTCACGTCGGTGCCCAGGATGAGGTCCTCCTCCTTCACCGGCTCGCCGCTCTCGGTCTCGATCCAGCGCAGGTACTCGAAGGGCAGGCCCTCGGTGAAGATGTCCACGTTGTACTCGCCCTTGAGGCGGTACTCCAGCACGTCGAACTGCAGGGTGCCCACCACGCCCACAATAACCTCCTCCATGCCGGTATAGGGGGTCTTGAAGATCTGGATGGCGCCCTCCTGGGCGATCTGCTCCATGCCCTTCAAAAACTGCTTGCGCTTCATGGTGTCCAGGGGGCGCACCCGCTGGAAGTGCTCGGGGGCGAAGGTGGGGATGGGGTCGAATTCAAACTTTTTGCCCGGGGTGCACAGGGTGTCCCCGATGGAAAAGACGCCGGGGTCGAACACGCCGATGATGTCCCCGGCGTAGGCCTCCTCGATGATCTCCCGCTCGGCGGCCATGAGCTGCTGGGGCCGGGAGAGCTTGATCTTCTTGCCCCCCTGGACGTGGTAGACCTCTTTTTCCGCGTCGAAGCGGCCGGAGACCACCCGCATGAAGGCGATCCGGTCCCGGTGGGCCTTATTCATATTGGCCTGGATCTTAAAGACAAAGGCGGAGAAGTCGTCGTCCTGGGAGTCCACCAGCGCATCTCCCGCCAGCCTGGGCAGGGGGGGCGTGGTCATGCGCAGAAAGTCCTCCAAAAAGGGCTCCACGCCGAAGTTGGTGAGGGCGGAGCCGAAGAACACGGGGGAGAGCCTGCCGTGGCGCACCCGCTCCATGTCGAACTCGCAGGCCGCGCCGTCCAGCAGCTCCACGTCGTCGCTGAGCTGGCTGTGGAGCTTCGCGCCGATGAGATCGTCCAGGTTGGGGTCCCCCAGGGCCACCTGGGTGGCGGTGGCCGCCCGGGCCCCGCCGTTGCTGGTGAAGTGGATGATCTGCCGCTTGGCGCGGTCGTAGACCCCCTTGAACTCCTTGCCGCAGCCGATGGGCCAGTTGACGGGGTAGGTGTCGATGCCCAGCTCCTTCTCGATCTCCTCGCACAGCTCGAAGGGGTCCCGGGCCTCCCGGTCCATCTTGTTGATAAAGGTGAAAATGGGGATGTCCCGCAGCACGCAGACCTTGAAGAGCTTGCGGGTCTGGGCCTCCACGCCCTTGGCCGCGTCGATGACCATCACGGCGGAGTCGGCCGCCATCAGGGTGCGGTAGGTGTCCTCGGAGAAGTCCTGGTGGCCGGGGGTGTCCAGGATGTTGATGCAGTAGCCCTCGTACTGGAACTGCATCACCGAGGAGGTGACCGAGATGCCGCGCTGCTTTTCGATCTCCATCCAGTCGGAGGTGGCGGCGCGGGAGTTTTTCTTGCCCTTGACCGCGCCCGCCTGGGCGATGGCCCCTCCGTAGAGGAGGAATTTTTCGGTCAGGGTGGTTTTGCCGGCGTCCGGGTGCGAGATAATCGCAAAGGTGCGGCGGCGGGAAATTTCAGATTCATAGTTAGACAAGGTGATACCTCCTGATATTTTTGTCGGGCCGGTTTAAATCAGGAGGCGTCAGAACAGGCTGGTGCGGTCCAGCAGCCCGGAAAGGGCGGAGAAGCTGCCCACGGCGGTCTCGCCGGGGATGGGCGCGCCGAAGCCGTAGGCGGCGTGGAGGAAGGGCACCCCGGCGGCGTGGGCGGCGGCGGCGTCCATGGCGGTGTCCCCCAGGTAGACCGGGGCCTTCAGGCCCTCCCGCTCCACCACCAGGCGGATGTTCTCCGCCTTGGGCCAGCCTGTGCGCCCCGCGGACTCGTACCCGGAGAAGCAGTCCCCCAGGCCGGTGGAGGCGAAAAAGGCCTCGATATACCCCTCCTGGCAGTTGCTGACGATATACAGGCGGTAAAGGCGGGCCAGAGCGGGGATCTCCCCGGCCACGCCGGGGTAGAGCGTGCCGCCGTGCTGGGCCAGGTAGTCGTTTTCAATCTCGCAGCACAGCGCGGTGAGCGCCGCACGGTCCTCCCCGCCCAGGGCGGGGAACAGCCGCCTGCCGATGTCGGGCAGCAGCATCCCCATGCAGGGGAAGAGCTGCTCCACCGTCAGCGGGGGCAGGGCGTGGCCGGAGCGCGCAATCGCCAGGTTCCAGGCGGCGCAGATCTGGGGCACCGCGTCCCAGAGGGTCCCGTCCAGGTCGAATAAAATACTGTCAAACATCTGCGCGCCTCCTCTCCCTTTCATATTGCACAAAAAGTGCCGTATCCATTCGGATGCGGCCGTCCATCCGCGCCGATAGCGCGGATTATTTTACCACAGGCGGGGCTGAAACGCAAGAATGATTCCAGATTCCTCCGGGAAAAGCGCTTTTTTATTTACGCCGCCCCCATCCCTGAAAATCCTGCTTGCGCAAGCCCGCAAAAGAATGGTACACTATCTATTATCAGCAGGAACATCGTTCCTTTTTCGTAAGAAGGGACCATTATGGATATTTTAGAGCAAATCAGGGCCCACTACGGCGCGTTCAGCAAAACCCGCCGGCGCATCTCCGACTTTATCCTCTCCTCCCCGGAGCAGTGCTGCTTTCTGCCGCTGAAGAGCTTCGCCCGGCAGGCGGGCACCACGGAGGCCACCGTGCTCAGCTACTGCCGGGAGCTGGGGCTGGGCAACTACCTGGAGCTGAAAAAGGCCCTGCAGGACTACGTCATCCAGCGGGTCAACGCGGGGGACCGGTTCAAGCTGGCGGTGGCGGGCAGCGGGAGCGCCCAGGACCTGTACGCCAAGGTGTGCCGCGCGGAGCGGGAGGCCCTGCAGGACACCCTGGACGGCAACTCCCTCCAGGACATGCTGGCCATCACCGGCCTGCTGCGCCGGGCCAGGCGCATTTTCATCGCCGCCCACGACTTCACCCGTATCCCGGCCTGCTACCTGGAGCAGCGGCTTCTGAGCCTAGATCTGGACTGCTGCGTGCTGGACCTCCAGGCCCGCCAGAACATGTTCCGCCGCCTCTCCGCCCTGCCGCCGGAGGACAGCCTGCTCATTTCGCTGGCCTTCCCGCCCTACGGGATCGACACCGTCTCCGTCACCCGCTTCTGCAACGGCGCCGGGATCCCAGTGCTCGCCGTCACGGACCGGGCGGACGCCCCGGTGGCGCTTAACGCCCAGGCCGTGCTGCTCTGCCACGTGGAGTTCATGGGCATGACCAACTCCTTCACCTCCATCGTGGGCATGGCGGACGCCCTGGCCATGCTCTACTCCTTCACAAGCGGGGCGCCCGCCCGGGAGGTCAGGCAGAGCCGCGACCAGCTCCAGCGGCAGTTCGACGGCTGTTTCACGGAGAAGAACACAAAGATATAAACGCGCGTTGACAAAATCCCGGGCCCCATTTTTTAGGGGCCCGGGATTTTGCGCGGTTGACGCGGTTTATTCCTATAAATAAGTGTTGCAATTGACAAAAGCATTTGCTATAATCTTCTTTAAATTACTACAGTAAACGCTGTAGTATAAAGCAACAAGGGAGGATACCATATGAACAGCATCGTACGGAAACTGACTGCCCTGTCTCTTGCCGCCGTGATGGGCCTCGGTCTTGCCGCCTGCGGAGGCGGCGGCGGAGACGCCTCCACGGCCACGCCCGCGCCCGGCGCGCCCACCGGGGCGCCCGCCTCCTACGCCGACCAGATCGTGGTCGGCATCACCGCAGAGCCCAAGGCCATCGAGCCCAACGCCCCCGGCGTGGGCCCCGCCGAGGTTCAGGTCTCCCAGCAGATCTTCGAGGGTCTGGTCCGCACCGGGGAGGACGGCTCCATCCAGCCCGTCCTGGCCACCGACTGGACCATCAGCGAGGACGGCCTGACCTACACCTTCAACCTGGTGCCCGGCGTGAAGTTCTCCAACGGCGAGGACGTGCTGCCCAGCGACTGGGAGTGGTCCTTCTACCGCGCCCGCGACTACGAGACCTCCAACTACCGCTACATCGCCGAGGCCATTGAGACCGTGGAGGCCACCGCCGACCAGCTGGTCATCCGCCTGAGCGAGCCCAACGCCGCCTTCCTGGCCGAGCTGGGCTGCTTCAACATGGTGCTGGGCGACCAGTCCTACGCCGAGACCCTCTCCGACGAGGAGTACCTGAAAAACCCCATCGGCACCGGCCCCTACATGCTCAAGGAGTGGGTGCAGGGCAGCAGCCTGACCCTGGAGGCCAACCCCTACTACCGCGAGGAGGGTATGCCCAAGACGAAGGAGATCAAGTACGCCTTGGTGGCGGACGACAACACCCGCCTGATGCAGCTGCAGTCCGGCCAGCTGGACGTGGTGCCCACCCTGCCCTTCAGCCTGGCGCCCGCCGTGCAGAACGACCAGAACCTGAAGCTGGACATTTTCCCCTCCACCCAGATCTACTACCTGACCCTGTGCTCCAACAAGGCCCCCTTTGACGACGTGAAGGTGCGCCAGGCCATGTACTACGCGCTGAACAAGGCCGAGCTGGCCAGCGCCATCGCCGGCGAGTACGGCGCGCCCGTGTCCGCCATCGTCTCCGCCAGCCAGGGCGAGTGGTCCAACACCAGCCTGCCGGTCAACGACTACGCCCCCGACACCGCCAAGCAGATGCTCGCCGACGCCGGCTACACCGAGCCCGTGGAGTTCACCCTCTCCATCCGCACCGGCTCCACCTTCTACGAGCAGATCGCCACGCTGATCAAGTCCCAGGTGGACCAGGCCGGCTTCCTGTGCAACATCGAGCTGCTGGAGTCCGCCACCCTGAGCGACAAGTTCCAGTCCTCCAGCCACCAGGCCACCGTCCTGCAGTGGGTGGACGACTACCAGGATCCCTCCGGCGTGGTGGGCTGGACCGTGGATTACGATCAGGCCAAGTGCTTCTATACCGACCTGAACGACGTGGCGCTGGACAACCTCAACGCCCAGGCCCTCACCGAGCTGGACCACGCCAAGCGCGTGGAGATGTACCAGCAGATCCAGCAGGGCGTGTACGACAACGCCAACGTGATCCCCCTGTACCGGAACGACTTCGCCTTCGCCTCCTCCGCCAAGGTGGACGGCCTGTACGTCAATCCCTTCTACATCTACCAGGCCAAGGAGTGGACCAAGTCCAACTAGCCATCCATCCAGGCTGTCAGGAAGCCAAGCGTGGGGGGTGGAGCGTACGCTCCGCCCCCCGCTTTTTTAGAGGCAGGTGTTCTTTGTGAATCGACTTAACTACATCCTCAAGCGCGTCCTGCAGATGATCCCGGTGCTCTTTGTGGTCACCATCCTCGTCTTCTCCATCATCCGCTTCATCCCCGGCGAGCCCGCCCGGCTGATCCTGGGCGAAAAGGCCACCGAGAGCGCGGTGGCGGCCCTGACGGAGAAGCTGGGCCTGAACGAGCCCCTGATCAAGCAGTACGGCCTTTTCCTCAAGCAGATTTTCACCCTGGACTTCGGCAACTCCTTTACCTACCAGATGCCGGTGTCCAAGCTGCTGGCCTCCCGCTTCCCGGTGACCCTGGCGCTGACGCTGATGAGCACGGTGATCTCCCTGCTGGTCAGCCTGCCCCTGGGCTACTTTGCCGGAATGCACAAGGACCGCCTGGGCGACCAGGTGGTGCGCACCGCGTCCCTGGTGGCCATCTCCATGCCCTCCTTCTGGGTGGGGCTGCTGCTGATGATCGTCTTTGCCCTCAAGCTGCACCTGCTGCCGGCGGGCGGCTGGGCCGACGACTTCTGGGGGCAGGTGCGGTGCCTGATCCTGCCCGCGGTCACCCAGTCCCTGATGACCTCCGCCCTGCTGCTGCGCAACACCCGCAACTCCGTGGTGGACATCACCCACATGGACTACGTGGACTTCGCCCGCAGCAAGGGGATCTCCGACGGCAAGGTGCGCAACCGCCACGTGATGCGCAACGCCATGGTCTCCACCGTCACCCTGCTCTCCATCCGCATGGCGGCCATGCTGGGCGGCTCGGTCATCATCGAGACGGTGTTTTCCATCCCCGGCATCGGCAAGCTGGCCACCGATTCCATCTTCGGCCGGGACTACACGGTGGTGCAGGCGGTGGTGCTGCTCTTCGCGGTGCTGGTGCTGGTGATCAACCTGATCACCGACATCCTCTATTCCTTCCTGGATCCCCGGGTCAGCCTGTAGAGAGAGGGGTGTAACATGAAACGTTATCACGGATCCAGCCCGCTGGAGCAAACGCGCAGTATGCCGGCGTGGCTGGCCAGGCCCTCCTTTGTCGTCGGGCTGGTCATTGTCTTTCTGGTGGTGGTTATGGCCCTGGTCCCCCAGCTTATCGCGCCCTACGACCCCATCGCCACCAACGTCATGGCCCAGAACGCCGCGCCCAGCGCCGAGCACTGGTTCGGCACCGACTTCTACGGCCGCGACATCTTCTCCCGCGTCATCTGGGGCGCCCGCATCGATCTGCTGATCGGCGTGCTGGGCGTGGTGATCCCCTTCCTGGCGGGCGGCATGATCGGCCTGCTGGCGGGCTACTACGGCGGTGTGCTGGACAGCCTGCTCATGCGCATTACCGACATTATGATGGCCTTCCCCTTCACCATCCTGGTCATCACCATCATGGCCATTCTGGGCCAGGGGCTGAAAAACCTCTTTATCGCCCTGTGGCTGGTGGGCTGGATGAGCTACGCCAAGCTGGTGCGCAGCGAGGTGCTGGTGCTCAAGGACGCGGAGTTCATCCAGGCCGCCCGGGTGGCGGGCTTCTCCGACGCGCGCATCCTCTTCCGCCACCTGCTGCCCAACGTGGTCAGCTCCGCGGTGGTCTTCGCCGCCTCGGACGTGGTCATGTGTATGCTCACCGGCGCGTCCATGAGCTTCCTGGGCCTGGGGGTCCAGCCCCCCACGCCGGAGTGGGGCGCCATTCTGAACGAGGGGCGCAACTTCATCACCTTCGCCTGGTGGCCGACCCTGTTCCCCGGCCTGTTCCTGGCGGTCAGCGGCGTGGGCTTCTCCCTGCTGGGGGACGGCCTGACCGACTTCCTGCGCACGAAAGGACGGTGATCCGGCGTGGAAAAACTGCTTGAAGTAAAGGATCTGCACGTGGCCTTTCCCGGCAAGCGGGAGACCGTGCGCGCGGTGGACGGCGTCTCCTTCGAGATCTTCGAGGGGGAGACCTTCGGCCTGGTGGGCGAGTCCGGCTGCGGCAAGAGCCAGACCATGCGCTCCATCCTGGGCCTGCTGAAGCAGCCCGGACAGGTCACCGGGGGCGAGATCCTCTATAAGGGCCGGGACATCGTGCAGATGAACCGGCGGGAGCTGCAAAAGGTCCGGGGCAAGGAGATCTCCCTCATCTTCCAGGAGCCCATGACCTCCCTGAACCCGGTGCTGCGCATCCGCGACCAGATCTACGAGGCCTTCGACGGGGAGAAGCTCTCCAGGGAGGAGAAGCGCAGGCGGGCCGTGGAGCTGCTCAAGCTGGTGGGCATCCCCTCCCCTGAGACCCGGCTGGACGAGTACCCCCACCAGTTCTCCGGCGGCATGCGCCAGCGGGCCATGATCGCCATCGCCCTGGGGGCCCGGCCCAAGCTGCTGCTGGCCGACGAGCCCACCACCGCCCTGGACGTGACCATCCAGGACCAGATTATGAAGCTGCTCAACCAGCTCAAAAGCGAGCTGGGCATGAGCATCATCCTGGTCACCCACGACCTGGGCGTCATCGCCCAGATGTGCGACCGGGTGGCCGTCATGTACGCGGGGCAGATTGTGGAGATGACCGACACCGTCACCCTCTTCAGCCGCCCCCGCCACCCCTATACCTACGGCCTGATGGGCTCCCTGCCCAGCGAGGGGGCCGCGGGCGCCGCCCTGGAGGCCATCAAGGGCGCGCCCCCCAACCTGGCCCACCTGCCGGAGGGCTGCCCCTTCTCCCCCCGGTGCAAGTACGCCTGCGGGGTATGCCACAGGGACCGGCCCGAAATCACCGAGGTGGCGCCGGGCCATTTCGCCCGCTGCCACCGCCCCGAGGTGACCCGGGACTTCCGGGGCCTCATCGAGGCGCCCGCCCGGGGCGAAGGAAAGGAGGGCGAGGCACAGTGAGCCAATCCCAAACCCCGCTGCTGGAGGCGGAACACCTGTGCAAGTGGTTCCCCCTGAAGCGCGGCGTCAGCGACGTCGTGCAGCGCAGGGAGAAGCGGTACCTCAAGGCCGTCAACGACGTGTCCTTCCAGCTCTTCAAGGGCGAAAACCTGGGCCTGGTGGGCGAGAGCGGCTGCGGCAAATCCACCCTGGCCCGCACCCTGCTGCGCCTGTACGAGCCCACCAGCGGCTCCGTGAAGCTGGGCGGCGCCGACATCTCCCACATGAAGGGGGCCGAGCTGCGCAGGCTGCGGCCCCAGATGCAGATGATCTTCCAGGACCCCTACTCCTCCCTCAACCCCCGCATGTCGGTGTACGACACCGTGGCGGAGATGCTGCGGGTCCACAAGGTGGTGCCCGCAGCCGAGATCCCCGCCCGGGTGGAGCAGCTGCTCACCATGAGCGGCCTGTCCATGGACATCGCCCAGCGCTTCCCCGGCGAGTTCTCCGGCGGCCAGCGCCAGCGCATCGGCATCGCCCGCGCCCTGTCCCTCAACCCCGCCTTCATCGTGGCGGACGAGCCGGTCTCCGCCCTGGACGTGTCCATCCAGGCGCAGATCATCAACCTGCTCGCCCAGCTGCAAAAGGAGCTGGAGCTGACGGTGCTGTTCATCTCCCACGACCTGCGGGTGGTGCGCCACATCACCCACCGGGTGATGGTGATGTACCTGGGCGGCAACGTGGAGGTGGGCCCCACCGAGGAGATCTTCACCCGCCCGGCCCACCCCTACACCCAGGTGCTCACCAAGGCGGCCCCCAAGCTGGACCCCCTGAACCGGCGGCGGGACTACGCCATCGAGGGCGAGCCCCCCAGCCCCATCAACACCCCCACGGGCTGCCGGTTCCACCCCCGCTGCCCCTTCTGCACAGACAAATGCCGCACGGAAGTCCCCGCGCTGGCGGAGATCGCGCCCGGCCGCCTGTGCGCCTGCCACTATCCGCTGCACAGCGACTTATAAGGAGGTAGTATCATGCGTTTATCCAACCTGACCTGGCCCCACGCGGAGGAATACTTCCGCGGCCATGACACCGTCCTGATCGGCGTCGGCTCCATCGAGTGCCACGGCCGCCACATGCCCCTGGGCACCGACACCCTGATCCCGGACTTTCTGCTGGACAAAATTGAGCAGAAGAGCGACGTGCTCATCTGCCCCACCATCCCCTACGGCGCCACCGAGAGCCTGTGCGACTACCCCGGCACCATCAACCTGGGCACCGAGCTGCTCTACCGGGTGCTCAGCCGCGTGTGCGACAGCCTGTTCCAGCACGGCGCGCGCCGCTTCGTCATCCTCAACGGCCACGGCGGCAACGTGAAGTCCATCGACCGGGTGGGCTACGACATCCAGCGCAAGGGCGGCATCCTGGCCGAGCTGAACTGGTGGCTCATGGCGTGGGACATGGACCCCGCCTGGAAGGGCGGCCACGGCGGCGGCGAGGAGACCGCGGCCATCCTGGGCATCGACCCCTCCCTGGTGGACCGCAGCGAGATGGCCGGCCCCATGCGCCTGCACGACGTGTCCGACACGCTGAAGGCCACCGGCTTCACCTCCGTGGAGTACAAGGGCGTTTCCGTCAACATCCCCCGCCTGACCCCCAGCGTCACCCACAACGGCTGGATCGGCCCCGACCACCCCGAGACCGCCACCGAGGCGTGGGGCCGGGAGATGCTGCAGACCACCGCCGACTACATCGCCGACTTCATGGAGCAGTTCAAGAAGGTGGACATCCAGGCGGCCTGCGGCACCGAATTCTAAGAATTGGGGACAAGAAGGAATGGATAAAAAACACTCGCTTGAGATGATCGCCGCCCTCTCCAACGCCAAGGGCGCGCCCGGCTTTGAGGACGAGGTGCTCACCGTCCTGCGCCGTTACGGCGCGGATCTGGGCTCCTTCCGGGAGGATTCCCTGCGCAACCTGTACCTCTCCCGTCGGGAGAACCGGGGCGGCCGCCCCATGGTCCAGCTGGACGCCCACAGTGACGAGGTGGCCTTTATGGTGCAGGCCGTCAAGCCCGACGGCACCCTGCGCTTCACCACCCTGGGCGGCTGGGTGCCCAGCAACGTGCCCGCCCACCGGGTCTGGGTGCAGACCGCCGGGGGCGGCTACATCCCCGGCGTCATCGCCAGCAAGCCCCCTCACTTCCTGAGTGAGGCCGAGCGGAAGGCCGCACCCGGCATCGAGGACATGAGCATCGACATCGGCGCCTCCTCCCGGGAGGAGGTCCTGCACGATTACCAGGTGCGGATCGCCGCCCCCGTGGTGCCCGACGCGGTCTTTGAGTACCACGAGGCCCACGATCTGATGATCGGCAAGGCCTTCGACTGCCGCCTGGGCTGCGCCTCCATCCTGCGCACCCTGGACAGCGTGGCGGGCAAGGAGCTGAACGTGGACGTGACCGGGGCCTTCGCCGTCCAGGAGGAGATGGGCACCCGGGGCGCGGCCGTCACCGCCAACACCGTCAAGCCCGACCTGGCCATCGTCTTTGAGGGCTGCCCCGCCGACGACACCGTGGCCGAGCCCTACATGGTGCAGACCGCCATCCACAAGGGGCCCATGCTGCGCCACATCGACGCGCGCATGATCACCAACCCCCGCTTCCAGCGCTACGCGCTGGATCTGGCCCAGGAGCTGGGCATCCCCGTGCAGGAGAGCGTGCGCACCGGCGGGTCCACCAACGGCGCGCCCATCCACCTGTCCAACCAGGGCGTGCCCGTCATCGTCATCGGCATCCCCGTGCGCTATATCCACACCCACTACGGCCTGGCCGCCCACAGCGACGTGGAGCACGCCGCCGCCCTGGCCGCCGCTATCCTGGAGCGGATGGACGCGGCGCAGATCAGCCGCTTTTAACGCAAGCGGCAGGCGCGGGGCCGATTAGAATATTACGTCAAAGTTCTGCTTTCATATTGCTTTTGTATTCTAAACCTGTGTATAATAGGGCTGGAATTGAGAAGGGATATGGATATAGATGGGAACTGCAGAGACTCGCGAAAAAATACGCAGCGCCAGCATCGCGCTGTTTAACGCGCGCATGGCCTCCAACGTCAGCACGGTGCAGATCTCCAAGGAGATCGGCATCAGCACGGGCAACATGTACTACTACTACAAGAACAAGGAGCATATCATCCGCAGCCTGTGGCAGGACGATATTCAGCCCGCCCTTCAGCGGGCGGCGGAGGCGCTGGACGGCGGGCGCTCCGAGCACGGCATCATCGAGGGCTTCCGCGCCCTGACGGCGGTGGTGATCCAATACCCCTTTTTCTTCGCGGAGCTGCCCGCCCTGCTGCACAACGATCCCGACCTGCGCGCGCTGTACCGGGCGCACTTTGCCGACATCACGCAGATCCTCCGGCGGGTTATGGAGACCTGGACGGAGCTGGGCATTATGCTCCCGGTGGATGCCGGCAGCATCCAGGTGCTGGCGGAGAATATCTGGTGTATGGTCCAGAGCCTCCCCTTCCTGCTGGAGGACGGCGGCGGGGCCGCGGCGCTGTTCGAGCACCTCTATGCGTCCCTGAGGCCCTACCTGTCCTACGCCTCCAACGAGCGGATCCGCCGCCTGCTCCTGATCCAATAGGCCCCGCACCCATACACAGAAAAGGAGAGTCCCTCGTCGAGGGGCTCTCCTTTTTTATCGTTCCCGGCTCAGGGCTGGAACAGGTTCAGGTTCTCCGCGAAGTCGATCCTGTGCCTGCCGTCCTCGATGGCGTGGATCAGCTCCACCACCTTGTCGTTGAAGGGGGTGGGTACCCCGTAGCGGCGGCCTGTGGCGCAGATGAAGCCGTTGAGGAAATCGACCTCGGTCCTCCTGCCCCGCTCCAGATCCTGGAGCATGCTGGCCCGGGCAATCCGCAGATCCGCGTAGGTGTCCCGTATCAGGCCGATCAGCACGCGCTCCGTCTCCGCGTCGCCCCGGCGCACCACCCGGTCGAAATCCAGATAGAAGCCGGGCAGCTTTTGAAAGCGGCACCCCGCGGCGGCGCAGACCCGCCCCACCTCGGCGCCGATCCGCCCCACCTGGCGCATGGCCCGCTCGCTGTCCAGCACCGCGTCGAAGGTGACGCCCAGAACGGCGGACATGCCGCTCATGCCCGTGTTCCAGAGCAGATTCGTCCAGCGGATCCCGCTCAGGTCCTGGGTGGTATCGGTGACGCCCATCCGTTCCAGGACCTGGGCGGCCCCCAGGAGCCTGTCCCGGCTTCCCCCCGGCGGAAGGCCTAGATCAAAGAGGGGCAGCGTCCGCGCCAGGGGCTGGGTGACCCGGGACACGCCGGGGGACACGTGATCCGCGCCCCAGTTTGTGATGCCGCCCACCACGCGCCCCGCGCCGAAGCGCTCGCAGAGCAGCGGCTCGGGGTACCCGTTTTGCAGGGAGAGGAGGGTGGTATCCCCGTTCAAATGCGGCTCCACCGCCCGGAAAACCTCCCGGTTGTCCATCTGCTTGGTCAGCAGCACCACCAGATCGTAGCGCCCCTCCACCTGGCAGGGCAGCAGCGCCCGCGCCGGCTGCACGAAGTTTTCGTACCCGATCAGCTCCAGCCCGCTGCGGTTGACGCGATCCACCACCGCCTCGCTCGTATCCACCAGATCGACCGAAAGACCCGCCCGTGTCAGAAAAGCGCCGATCACGGTCCCCATGGCCCCGCAGCCGTATATCGCGATGCGCACGACTCCATCCCCTCCCCGGAAGCCCTCCGTTTTTTGATCATCATACCCCACCGGCGCGCCGTTGTAAATAGGCTTTGCACAATATCGGCCCGCTAATTTTAGAATATCTATTTCAAAAATACCCGCTTTTATTAAAATGCTTGGTCAAAACAGCGGTAGATCCCCCTCTGTTTTAAGTCAAATTGTAGAAATAGCCTATACGCCCTTTACATTAAAGATTTTTAATGCTATTATATCGCCATAAATTAGATTATAGATTCTAAATTAAGTGTGGTTTAAGAATTTATAGTCTGCCGCGTACCACATAAAAAGGAGATGGATTACTGTGAGCTTCCAACTCAGTCCGGACAAGATCTACATGGCCCCCGTGGGCTTCGGCCCCGCGCTGTGCTCCATTCAGAACCAGGACGGAGCACGCTACCGCGCCGATCAGCTGAAGGAGCACGTGGACCAATACACCCTGTCCTTTGCCGCCGGGCGGGACGATCTGAGCGCCTGGCTGCCGGAGGGCCTGTCCCTGGCGGCGGAACAGCTGATTGTGCGCTATGAGCGGCTGACCAACGTGACCTGGCTGGCCGGGCGGGGCTTCCACCGCCTGGAGCTTCTCCTGCCGGTGCTGCGGGGCGGGGCGGACGGCCTGTTCCGGCTGGCGGCCTGGGAGAGCAACGCGGACTCCATCCTCCAGGGCCGGGACATCTTCGGCAGGGCGGTGGCCTACGCCGGCATGGAGCAGGAGCGTACCGGGGGTGCCCTGCGGCTCACGGCCTCAAACTGGGGATTTTGCTTCCTGGAGCTGGAGATCCGGGCGGGCGGCGCGGAGGGCGCCGGAATGCTCCCCGGCCTTCTGGCGCGCGGCAGGCGGGTCTACCACCACCGCTACCTGCCGCGCACGGGGGAGAAGTTTGTCAACAGCGACGCGGACTACCTGGTCAGCGCGCCCCTCTGCGATCCCGCGCCCGACCCCGCGCCCTGCACGGGGACCATCCGCTGGAACCGCCCGGCCTTTGAGGACGCGCCCACCCAGTACTATTTCCTCCAGCCCCTGGCCGCGCTGGCGCTGGGGCCGTGCACCGGCGGGCTGCACGCGGAGTTCGACCGGTTCAGCGACGGCTACGATCAGACCATTTTGGATTGAGGGGGCGGCAATATGAGCACTGTACAAAATCAGCCGGGCATGTTTATGATGCCCAGGGAATTCGGGCCCTGCGGCGGGCCCAGGCGGCGGCCGGACGGCAGGCGCTTCGTCTACGACGCCTATATCGACTACAACTCCTACGGGGTCATCGCCGAGGCGGCCGACCCCGGGCAGCTGGAGCGGCTCCTGCCGCCGGGCGCGGTCCTGCGCAACCCGTACTTTATGTTCAGCATCGACTGGATCCGCTCCATTCCCTGGCTGGGCGGGCATGAATACGCGCTGATGTACCTGCTGGTCAACGCCACCGTGGCGGCGGACGGGGGCGCCGTCCACGGCCAGTTCACCGGCGCGGTGTGGGAGAACCACGTGGACCCCATCCTCACCGGCCGGGAGCAGCTGGGCTGGTGCAAGGTCTACTGCGAGATCGACCAGCCCAGGGTGGAGGACGGGGCCTGGATCCTCCGGGCCGCCGAGTACGGCAACGAGTTTGTGCGTATGCGCATCGACCCCGCGGCGGCGCCGCAAAACCCGGAGCGCTTCGAGGCGGCCCTCTCCGACCCGGACAACCAGGGTATGATCCACTACAAGCGTATGCCCCGGGCGGAGCCCCCCTACCTGCGCTGCGACGCCGACTACCTGGCCCTGACCCCGCTGTCCTCCGCAATGCCGGAGGACTACGCCCCCCGCCCCGCGCGGGAGGCCGTCTTCCAGCCCGGCAGCGGGTGCTTTGAATTCACCCCCCTGACCTGGGAGCAGTCCCCCTGCCACTACGGCGTCATCAACGCCCTGGCCGGGCTGAAGGTGGGGCAGTTCCTGGGCGGCTTCTACTCCCGCACCGACGCCATCGACGATCTGTACGACCAGCACATCATCAAGCAGTATGGGAAGGAGGCGGCCCAATGAGAACGGCTATCTACGGCTGCGGCGCCATGGGCACGGTTCTGGGCGCGTTTTTGAACCGGGGCGGCGCCAGGGTGGACCTGATCGACTCCTACGCGGAGCACGTGAAGGCCCTCAACGAGAAGGGGGCCGCGCTGGTCGGCTTCGAGAATTTCACCCAGCCGGTCCACGCCCTGCTCCCGGAGCAGATGCAGGGCGTGTACGACCTGGTTATCCTGATGACCAAGCAGACCGCCAACCAGGCGGCCTTCGCCAAAATCGCGCCCCACGTGGGGGCGGGCTCCGCCGTACTCACCCTGCAAAACGGCGTGCCGGAGCCCGGCGTCAGCGCCTGCTTCGGGGAGGATCGCACCCTGGGGGGCACCATCGAGTGGGGGGCCACCTTCCGCGGGCCCGGCGTGTCCGAGGTGACCCAGCCCCTCACCGGGGACTATGTTTACTTCAATATCGGCACGGTCAGCGGCGTGGAGAACGACCGGGTCCGGGCCGCCGCCGGGCTGCTGCGCCTGATGGGCCCCACCAGCATCAACCCCAACCTCATGGCCGCCCGGTGGAGCAAGCTGATCTGGAACTGCGGCATGAGCGGCATGTCCGCCGCCCTGCGCACCACCTTCGGCGGCGTGCTGGACAGCCCCAAGGCCATGGTCCAGGTCGGGCGCATCTGCGCCGAGCTGGGGCAGGTGTGTAAGGCGGCGGGGCAGGATTTCGACGAGACCGAGCTGCCCGGCGTCAACGATCTGATGAAGCGGGGCGGGTTGGAGACCGAACGGGCCATGTCCCAGGTCTTCGCCCAGGCCTACGTGGGCCTGCGCACCGCCAAGGCCAGCATGCTCCAGGACCTGGAGCACGGCAGGATTACCGAGGTGGACATGATCAACGGCTTCGTGGGCGCCCAGGGCAGGCGCTGGGGCGTGCCCACCCCCATCAACGACCTGGTGACGGCGCTGGTGCACGAGATGGAGGGGGCGCAGGCGGCCCCCGCGACGCAGGCGCTGCTGGCCCGGTTCCCCGACTGAAAGGAGAGGCAAGGCATGAGAGAGCTCAGGGTATTTATCAACGGACAGTGGATGGACAGCGCCGGCGGTGGATGGGTGGACGTGGAAAACCCGGCCGACCGGAGTATCGTCGGCCGGGCGGCCGACGGCGACGAGCAGGACGTCGACCGCGCCGTGGCGGCGGCCCGCAGGGCCTTCCCCCTGTGGCGGGGCTTCACGCCGGACCAGCGCGCCGCCTGCCTGGAGGGCCTGGCCGATTATCTGGAGGCCCGCAAGCAGGAGATCGCGTACACCATCACCGCGGAGCTGGGCGCGCCCAGGAAAATCGTGATGCCCTGGCACGTGGAGAACCCCATCGCCGAGGCCCGGGCGGTGGCGCAGATGGCCCGGGAATACGAGTATGAGCAGGTCTGCGGCGGCATGATCCTGCGCCGGGAGCCCATGGGCGTGGTGGCCGCCATCACCCCCTGGAACTTCCCGCTGGACCAGATTACCGCAAAAGTGCTCACCGCCCTGGCCGCGGGCAACACCGTGGTGCTCAAGCCCAGCCAGCTCACCCCGCTGGTGTGCCGCTACCTGGCGGAGGGCACCCGCGCGGCGGGCTTCCCGGACGGCGTGTTCAACATCGTCCCCGGACGCGGCGGGCGGGTGGGGGAGGCGCTGGCCGCCCACCCGGACGTGGCCAAGGTCTCCTTCACCGGCTCCACCCGGGCGGGCAAGCTCGTGGGCTGCCGGGCGCTGGAAACCGTCAAGAACCTGACCCTGGAGCTGGGCGGCAAATCCGCCTGCGTCCTGCTGGAGCACGGCGACGCGGCCCTGGCCGTCCAGGCCGTGCTGGAGAACATCTTCTCCAACTCCGGCCAGATCTGCTGCGGCTGGAGCCGGTTCCTGGTGCCGGCCGCCCGGCAGGCGGAGGTGGAAGGGCTGCTGGCGGCGCAGGCCGCCAAGTGGAAGGTGGGCGACCCCACGGACGAGACGGTGGACGTGGGGCCCGTGTCCAGCCGCCACGCCTTCGACTCCATCTGCCGCTATCTGCGCACCGGCCTGCAGGAGGGCGCCCGGCTGCTGGTGGGCGAGATCCCGCAGGACTGCGAGCAGGGCTACTACATCAAGCCCGCCGTCTTCACCGACGTGACCAACGACATGACCATCGCCCGGGAGGAGATCTTCGGCCCGGTGCTGTGCGTCATCCCCTACGCCGACGAGGCCCAGGCGCTGGAACTGGCCAACGACTCCATCTACGGGCTGGGCGGCGCGGTGTTCGGCGGGCGGGAGGAGGCCCTGGCCTTCGCCCGCAATCTGGACACCGGCATGGTCCAGATCAACGGCGCGGTGGGCGCCTTCACCCCCTTCGGCGGGTGGAAGCAGTCCGGCATCGGCCGGGAACACGGCCTGGCGGGCTTTGAGCAGGACATGGAGCTCAAGGCGATCCTGCTGTCATGAGCTTGGAGAGAAAGGGAGGAGCGTTATGCTGATACCGAGCGTGACCGGCCCCGTGGACACCGCGGACCTGGGCGCTACCCTGATGCACGAGCACGTGGTAAATCTGGACTTCCACATGTGCAACGCCTTCGCCGACTGGTTCGACCGGGAGGCCGTGCTGGACCAGTTCGCCGGGGAGGTCGCGCGGGCCAAGTCCCACGGCGTGCGCACCCTGCTGGACTGCACGCCCATCAACCTGGGCCGGGACATCCACCTGCTGCGGGACGCCGCCCTGCGGGCCGATGTCCGGCTGCTGGCCGCCACCGGCCTGTACCACCAGGAGGACCCCTGGATCGCCTATGAGGTGGAGCCGGACTACCTGGCGGAATTCTACCTGCGGGATATTCACGAGGGCATCCAGGGCACCGGCATCCGGCCCGCCATCATCAAATGCGCCACCGACGTGGTGTGGGGCATGAGCGGCATCAACCGCCTCCTGCTCCAGGCGGCCGCCATCGCCTGTACGCAGAGCGGCACGCCCATTTACACCCACAGCGCCAGCAAAAACCGCAGCGGCCTGTACCAGCAGGACGTGCTTATCGGCGCCAACGGCGTCCTGCCCCACAAGATCGTCATCGGCCACGCCTTCGACTGGTGCGACTACGGCTATATCGCCGAGCTGCTGAAGCGGGGGACCTACGTGGGCTGCGACCGCGTGGGGCTGGCCGGGGAGACCCCCACCGAAGATCTGGCCCGGTGCGTGGCCCATTTCTGCAAGCAGGGGTACGCGGAGCAGATTATGCTGTCCCACGACAGCAGCATCGCCAGCGACTACGCCCTCTCGTTCACCCGCACCCGCCGCGACCGGGCGGTGAACCCCTGTACCGGCTCCTACTACGCGGTATTCGAGGAGCTGATCCCCCGGCTGCTGGCGCTGGGCGTCACCCAAGCGCAGATTCACACCATGACCGTGGAAAACCCGAGGCGCTACTTTGAGGGTGCGCCGCTGTAAGGAGGGAACGATATGCCGTCCACCCACGCGGGCCCGCGCCGTTTTTACGTCTGGTTCACCATCATCATCGCCATGACGGCCCTGGACGCCATCAACCTGGGCCCCTCGCCCCTGCTGCCCACCATTATGGAGGCGCTGGAGATCAACATGGCCCAGGCGGGCATGATCATGTCCCTGATCCCCCTGTGCGTGGTGGTGTTCTCCCCCATGTGCAGCTGGGTCATCGAAAAGGCGGGCGCCAAGATGGCGCTGTTCTGGTCCATGCTCCTGCTCAGCGGCGGCGCGCTGCTCACCTTCTTCGCCGAAAGCTTCCCCCTGGTGATGGCCACCAGGGTGCTGTGCGGCGTGGGCTACGCCTGGTGCTGCTCCGTGCCCTACGTGCTGATCTCCATGTGGTTCCCGGCCCGGGAGATCCCCTTCGTCAACAGCGTCAACTCCAGCCTGGCCTACCTGGGGACGTTCATCGCCTTCTCCGCCTCCCTGCCCCTGTTCTACTGGTCGGGGCGCTGGCAGTGCGGCATCGCCGTCTTCGGCGCCGTGGTCCTCGCCGCCGCGGTGCTCTGGCTCTTCCTGGGGCGCAACCGCGAGACGGCGGAGGACGGCGGGGCGGAGCAGGGCGGGGCGCCCGCCGAGCGCGGCAGCCTGCTCAGGGCCCTGCGGAAGAAGGAGGTCCTGCTGCTCTGCTTCGCCTTCTTCGGCGGAATGCTCCAGTTCCAGACCGTGATGACCTATCTGCCCACCTACCTCCAGACCCAGTACGGCCTGGGCGCCGCCGCCGCCAGCCTGATTACCAGCATCAGCAGCGGCGCGGGTATCGCCGGCGGGCTGCTCTGCGGCTTCCTCATGGGGGCGCTGGGGCGGCGCAAGCCCTTCACCTGGCCCCTGCATCTGTGCATCCTGGCGGGCCTGTTCGGGTGCATCTTCCTAAAGCCCGGCCCCATGCTCTTTGCCTGCGTAGGGCTGGTGGGCTTTGCCGGCGCGGGGTGGATCCCCGCCCTGGTCACCATCCCCATGGAGCTCAAGGGCATGACGCCCGCCGTGCTGGGCGCGGGTATCTCCATCATTATGGCCACCGGCCAGCTGGGCGGCTTTCTGGGCCCCGTGCTGGGCGGCTGGCTGGCCGAGCGCAGCGGCCTGCGGGTGACGTTAATCGTGTTCGCCCTGGCGGAGCTGCTGCCAATCCTGCTGACCATGGCGCTGCCCGAGACGGGGCCCATGGGCCAGCCGAAACAGATTTAGAAGAGCGGAGGGAACGTTTATGTCCAGTGGGACCAAAAAGAAGGGGATCTATTTCGGGTGGTGGATCGTCGCCACATGCTTTCTGCTGATGATGACCGTCTACTCCGGCGCGTACAACCTGGCGGGGCTGTTTGTGCCCTACATCGCCGCGGATCTGGGGGTGTCCACCACCGCCGTCACCACCTCCATCACCATCCTGTTTTTCGGCGTGATGGCGGGCAGCCTGGCCGCCGGCCACCTGCTGGAGAAGTTCGACATGCGCAAGATCACATCCATCCTGCTGGCGGTGGCCGCACTCTCCTTTTTCGGCGCGGCCCGGTCCAGCACCCTTGCCGCCCAGTATGTCTGGGTTGTCGTCCGCGGCCTGTCGCTGGCCGGGGTGCTGACCATCCCCATCTCCATCCTGATCACAAACTGGTTCGGCAAGCGGATGAAGGGCAAGGCCATGTCCATGGCCATGATCGGCAGCGGCATCGGCACCATGGCCCTCAACCCCATCACGGCCTACATCGTGGACGCCTTCGGCTGGCGCCGGGGCTATGACGTGTACGCGGCCATGTGCCTGGTCATGATTCTCCCCGTGGCGCTCACCTTTGTGCGCAGGCCCGGGGACAAGGGGCTGGAGCGCATCGGCGACGACCCCGCGCAGGACATGGCGCAGCAGCGCAGCGAGGGCCTCCCCTTTCCGCGCGCCCTGCGGACCTTCCTGTTCTGGGGCCTGCTGCTCGTCTTTATCCTGATTAGCACCATCTCCCAGAACTGGATGATCAGCGGCTACTCCTACCTGCCCAACGTGGGCTTCGCCGCCGTGCTGGTGGGCACCATGTTCACCGTAAACTCCCTGGGCATTACCCTGGGCAAGGTGTTCTTCGGCTTCTTCAACGACAAATTTGGCAGCAAAAAGTCCTGGATCCTCTCCCTGTCCATCTACGCCGTGGCCTATCTCGTGGTCATCTCCCTGGAGTCCAACCCCTCCGAGCTCGTTGGCTTCATCGGCAGCGCCATCATGGGCTTCACCACCGGCAGTATCGTGCTGCTGATGCCCCTGTCCGCCTCGGAGCTCTTCGGCACCCGGGCCTTTGGGCGCATCTACTCCTACCTGGACGCGGGCACCACCTTCGGCTCCAGCCTGCTGCCCCTGTTGAACACGCTGATTTTCGACGTGACCGGCTCCTTCTTCTGGGCCTGGGTTTCCAACATCGCCATGAGCCTTGTGACCATCCTGCTGGTCGCCGCGTGCTACGGGGCGAAAAAGCGCACCTACGCAAAGATTGAAGCCGAGGCGCTCCAGGGCGCCGCGCAGGCCAGGCAACTGTAAGGCATTTTGGCTGCAAAGCACAGAAGCGCCCGGGAGAAGGGTTCAAAGAGGTGCGGCATAACATGCCGATGCCGGAATTGTTCACCGCAAAGGCGTACTGCCCGTTGCAAGGGACGCGGACTCCGCGGCCCGCAGGCCGACGGACCCGATGCTACATAAAGATAGTGTGCAAATCAAGGCAGTCATTTGACTCATTATAAACCCTGGCCATTTGGCCAGGGTTTTTCTTATTCCCAGACATCCAATTGATAAACCACCATTTCATACAGTGTTACTATAGTATCGGCGTTTCTTATAGCGGTTTCTATAAATATATTATATTGTTATAAACTATAAATTTACTTGACGCAACGGGAGACGGGCCTTAGAATAAACTCGATTTGCGTATAGTTTTGGAGGAAAACAACAGATGGAGCTGATACATTCGTGAACAGTCAATTCGACCTGCTGACCGAGCGCAGGGGCACCTGCTCGGTGAAATGGGACGCGGCCGACCGGGCCTTCGGCGGGGAGAACCTGCTGCCCATGTGGATTGCGGATATGGATTTCCCGGCCGCGCCCGGGATACTGGATTCCCTGAGCCGCCGGGTGGAGCAGGGCGTCTTCGGCTACGGCACCCTGTCCCAGGCGTACTATGACGCGGTCATCGGCTGGATGGAGCGCCGCCACCACTGCAAGGTGGAGCGGGATTGGATCGTCTACACCGCCGGGGTGGTGACCGCACTCAACTACGCGGTCCAGGCGGCCACCGAGCCGGGGGACGAGATCCTGGTGCCCAGCCCGGTGTACGGCCCCTTCTACCACGCGGTGGAGGACTGGGGCCGGGTGCTGGTCAAGTGCCCACTCAAAAACGAGGCGCTGCGCTACACCTTCGACTTCGAGGACATGGAGCGCCGGGTGACCCCCAGAACCCGGGCCCTGATGCTCTGCTCCCCCCACAACCCGGTGGGCCGGGTGTGGGAGCGTGCCGAGCTGGAGGAGCTGGCCGCCTTCTGCCTGCGTCACAACCTGAGCGTCATTGCGGACGAGATCCACAACGACCTGGTGTTCCGGGCGCACACCATGTTCCTCAACGTCTCGCCGGAGCTGGCCGGGCGCACCATCCTGTGCACCGCCCCCAGCAAGACCTTCAACCTGGCGGGCATCCAGGCCTCCAACATC
Organism: Oscillospiraceae bacterium; assembly: GCA_022846095.1. Taxonomy (NCBI): domain Bacteria; kingdom Bacillati; phylum Bacillota; class Clostridia; order Eubacteriales; family Oscillospiraceae; species Oscillospiraceae bacterium. The sequence continues at coordinate 3,894,338 of AP025583.1, forward strand.
ATCATCCCCGGCGAGGCGCTGCGGCAGAAGTACAGGGCCGCGGTGGCCCGCAACCACGGCTCCTCCGCCAACTCCTTCGTCCAAGCGGCGGTGCTGGGGGCCTACAACGACTCCGAGCGCTGGCTGGACGAGCTGCTGGAGTACCTGGACGGGAATATGGCGCTGTTCTGCGGCACGGTGGAGCGCGAGCTGCCCAAGCTGCGGGTGCGCAGGCCGGAGGGCACCTATATGACCTGGGTGGACTGCTCCGGCCTGGGCCTGGAGCCCGGCGCGCTCAAGCGCTTCTTCGTGGACCGGTGCGGACTGGCCCTCAGCGACGGGGCCGGCTTCGGGGAGGAGGGCGCGGGCTTTATGCGCTTCAACTTGGCCTGTCCCCGCGCCACGGTGGAGGAGTGCCTGCGCCGCCTCAAGGAAAACTGCCGATAAAAAACAGGAGGAATTGAAATGAAAAGACGTCTTGCAGCGCTGCTGCCGGCCCTGGCCCTGATGGGCGCCGTTCTGACGGGGTGCGGCGGCCAGACCGCCGCCACCCCCACCCCCGCGCCCCAGACCGGCGCGCCCGTCCCCGAGAGCGCCGTCCCCGTGGGCGGCGGCCAGTCCACAGGCGAGACCATGGTGGAGGGCGGCAGCTTTACGATGGCCATCGAGGAGTCCATCACCTCCCTGGCGTGGTACAACAACAACTCCACCGACCAGGGCGAGCAGGTGTTCCAGAGCCTGTACGACCCCCTGTGGAAGACCAACGCCGACAGCTCCCAGCGCTTCTACCTGGCCGAGTCCTGCGACGTGTCCGAAGACGGCACCGTCTATACCGTCCACCTGCGGCAGGACGCCTATTGGCACGACGGCGAGCAGATTACGGCGGACGACCTGATGTTCACCATGGACTGGTTCGCCGACCCCGACTGCGGCAACCGGATGGCCGCCTCCCGGTTCAAGGTGGACGGCGAATTCTGCGCCTACGAGAAGCTGGACGGCTTCACCGTCCAGTACACCATCTCCAGGCCCTCCAACCTCTTCCTGGAGAAGCTGGGCTACACCCGCATCATGCCTGAGCACATCTTTCAGGGCGTCCCCGCCGCCGACATCCTGACCTGCGACCAGAACAGCCTGGGTGTGGGCAGCGGCGCCTTCAAGCTGCAGGAGTTCGTGGTGGGCGAGAAGCTGGTGCTGGCGCGGAACGACGCGTACTACGGCGACGTGGCCCACATCGACACCCTGGAAATCCGCTGCATCGCCAACACCGGCACCCAGGAGGTGGCCTTCCGCAACGGCGAGCTGTCCGTGTACACCATCAGCAACGCGGAGACCCTGGCCAGCTTCCAGGCCGACGCCGCCTACAACCTCAACACCTACCGGGACGGCCGGATCACCTTTATGGAGATCAACCCCAACAGCGAGGCCATGTCCACCCTGGAGGCCCGCCAGGCGGTCATCTACGCCCTGAACCTGGACGAGATTATCCTGGGCACCTACGGCTCGGCGGAGCTGTGCCGCACGGCCAACAGCATCCAGTCCACCGAGAGCATGTTCCACAACCCCGCCATCCGAAACTACACCCAGGACGTGGAGCAGGCCAAGGCCCTGGCGCAGTCCTCCGGCCTGACCGGCAAGACCCTGCACATCATCTTCAACAGCTCCCGGGTCGGCCAGAAGGAGATGGCCATCATGATCCAGAGCCAGCTCCAGGCGGCGGGCATCACCGCCCAGGTGGACTCCATGGACACCTCCGGCTACTTCAGCGCCTACTTCTACGCCACCGACAGCTACGACATGGCGCTCATGGGCAACGGCATGAAGGGCGACCCCGGCAACTACGCGGGCCTGTTCAACAACACCAAGTCCGGCGCCAACATGTACACCACCGACGAGGTCAACGCCCTCTGGGACGAGATCGACAAGGAGCTGGACCCCGCCAAACGGCAGGAGTTGATAAACCAGGTGGACGCCGCGCTGATGGACTGCTGGTCCTGCGTGCCCATCTCCGACCACAACTGCGTCTTCGCCTCCCAGCCCAATATCCGCGGCTTTGAGGAGACCGAGCAGATGACCGATCTGACCAAGCTCTACTTTGTGGAATAGGTAAATTGTACGGGCAATCACGCGGGGCCAGACCCCGCGTGATTGCCCGTACAGGGAGAGAAGCGCATATGAAAAGATACATCGCATCGAGGATTTTATTCTTTATTCCCGTCATCTTCCTGGTCTCCGTGTTCTCCTTCGCCCTGGTCTTTCTGGCCCCCGGCGACCCGGCGTCCTCCTACCGCACCAGCGACATGACGGAGGAGGAGTACCAGCAGGTCAAAACCGAGCTGGGCTACAACGACCCCATCATCGTCCAGTACGGGCGCTGGCTGGGCAGGGTGCTCCAGGGGGACTTCGGCATCTCCACCAGCAGCAAGACCAAGGTGCTGCCCCTGATTCTGCAAAAGCTGCCCGCCACCATCGGCCTGATGGGCGCATCCATCCTGTTCTCCCTGGCGGTCTCCGTTCCCCTGGGGATGCTGGCCGGGTGCCGTGAGGGGTCCGTCTTTGACCGGATCGTGAGTGTGTTGAACTACGTGGGCATCTCCATCCCCTCCTTCTGGTTCGGCATCATGCTCATCGTGCTGCTCTCATTGCAGCTGCACCTGCTGCCCAGCTCCGGGATGCGCACCACCGGCGTGACCTCCCTCCTGGACCTGGCCGCCCACGCCGCCATGCCGGTCATCGTCCTGAGCATCGGGAAGATCTCCATCTACACCCGCTACGTCCGCTCGGAGACCCTCAAGCAGATGTCCGAGGACTACGTGCTCAGCGCCATCGCCAAGGGCGCCGGCCGGGGGTACATCCTGCGCCGCCACGTGCTGAAAAACTGCCTGCTGCCCATCATCACCCTGGTGGGGATGAACATGGGCAGCCTGGTGTCAGGCGCGTACATCGTGGAGACCCTGTTCGGCTGGCCGGGCCTGGGCACCACCGGCATGAGCGCCATCTACTCCAGAGACTACAACATGATCATGGGCACCACCATGCTCTCCTGCGTGATTCTGATCCTGGGGAACTTCGCCGCCGACCTGCTCTACACGGTGGCCGACCCCCGCATCAAGGCGTTCGGAGGCAGGCGGGCATGAAAAAGAAGAATTACACCCTGCTCCTCAGCGCCCTGGTACTGGCGGCGGTGATCCTGGCCGCCCTGCTGGCGCCGCTGTCCCCTTACGACCCCAACGCCCTCAACCCCCTGGACAAGTTCCTGCCCATCTCCGGGGCGCACTGGTTCGGCACAGACAATTTCGGCCGGGACTACTTCACCCGCGTCCTGTACGGCGGGCGTATCTCGCTGCTGGTGGGCGTGCTGTCCATGCTGGTGGCCATCGCCTTCGGCTCCCTCTACGGGATCGTCAGCGGCTTTTCCGGCAAGCTGACGGACGCGCTGATGATGCGCCTGGTGGACATCCTCATGTCGGTGCCCAGCTTTTTGATCATCATCACCCTGAACATCTACCTGAACGCCGGGCTGACCACCATGGTGCTGACCATCAGCCTCTTCTCCTGGATGGGTGTGGCCCGTATCGTGCGGGCGGAGGTGCTCAGCCTCCGGGAGCGGGACTTCGTCCTGGCCTCCAAGGGACTGGGGGCAAAGCGCGGGTGGATTATCTTCCGCCACATGCTCAAGAACGTCTCCTCCTCGGTGCTGGTGGCCTCCACCAACAGCATCGCCGGCGCGATTCTGACCGAGTCCTCCCTCAGCTACCTGGGCTTCGGCATCACCATCCCCAACGCCTCCTGGGGCGGCATGCTCCAGGACGCCCAGACCTACATCCTGACCAGGCCCATGCTGGCGTTCTACCCGGGGTGCTGCATCCTGATTACCGTGCTGTGCTTTAACGTACTGGGCAACGCCCTGCGCACGGTGCTGGATCCCAAGACGAGGAGGCAGGGCCCATGAGCTTCTATGAAATTCAAGACCTTTGCGTGGAGTTCCCCACCCGCCTGGGCACGGTCCGCGCGGTGCGGGGCGTCAGCTTCGACATTGCGGAAAACGAGTGCGTCGCCCTGGTGGGGGAGTCCGGCTGCGGCAAGTCGGTGACGGCCCGGGCCCTGATCGGCCTGACGGACGCCACCGGCGGCAAGGTCGTGGGCGGGCGGATCCTGCTAAGCGGCAGGGACATTCTCACCTACAGCGAAAAACAGTGGCGGGACTACCGTGGGAACCGGGCGGCCATGATCTTTCAGGACGCTATGACCGCCCTCAATCCCACCATGCGCATCGGCAGGCAGATCGGCGAGTGCTTCCGCTTCCACGGCACGGTGCGCCCCGGCGAGGCGCGGGCCCGGGCCCAGCGGCTGCTGGAGCTGGTGGGCATCCCCGACCCCCACCGGGCCGTGGAGCGCTACCCCCACGAGTTCTCCGGCGGTATGCGCCAGCGGGTGGTCATCGCCATGGCCCTGGCCTGCAATCCCGCCCTGCTCATTGCCGACGAGCCCACCACCGCCCTGGACGTGACCATCCAAGCCCAGATCCTGGAGCTGCTGCTGGAGCTGAAGCAGCGGGAGAAGATGTCCATTCTGCTCATCACCCACGACCTGGGCGTGGTGGCGGGCATGGCGGAGCGCATTGTGGTCATGTACGCCGGCATCGTCGTGGAGATGGGCACCACGGACGAGATTTTCTACGAGGGCCTGCACCCCTACACCCTGGGGTTGAAGGCGGCCTCCCCCCGGCTGGACCGGGACAGGGGGCAGCGGCTGCACACCATCGAGGGCATCCCCCCGGAGCTCATCGACCCCCAGCCCGGCTGCCCCTTCGCGCCCCGCTGCGCCCAATGCGCCTCCGCCTGCCGCTGCTCCACCCCGCCCCTGCGGCGGCTCTCCCCCACCCATTTCGTCCGCTGCCCCTACGCGCAGGAGCAAGGAGGTGCGGTATGAGCCAGCCGCTGTTTACGGTGACGGATCTGAAAAAGACCTTCCGCGCATCCCGCACCCGGGTTCGGGCGGTGGACGGCGTGTCCTTCACCATCCAACCCGGCGAGGTGCTGGGGGTGGTGGGGGAGTCCGGCTGCGGCAAGACCACCTGCGGCCGCACCGTCGTGGGCCTCTACGACCGGGACGGGGGCAGCGTGCTGTACAAGGGCGAGGACGTGCACGCCATGCGGGGCGCCAGGCGCGCCGCCTTCTGCCGGGAGGTCCAGACCATTTTCCAGGACCCCTACGCCTCCCTGGACGGGAAGAACGACGTGCTGGACCTCATCGCGGAGGGCCTGGACGTGCAGAAGCTGGTGTCCTCCAAGGCCGAGCGGCTGGAGCGGGTGAAGGATCTGATGGAGCAGGTGGGGCTGAACCCGTCCGGCCTGCACCGGTACCCCCACGAGTTCTCCGGCGGCATGCGCCAGCGCATCGGCATCGCCCGGGCCCTGGCGGTGGAGCCCCGCTTCCTTTTATGCGACGAGCCCATCTCCGCCCTGGACGTGTCCATCCAGGCCCAGATCGTCAACCTGCTGATGGAGCTGCGGGAGAAGAAGGATCTGACCTACCTGATGATCTCCCACGATCTGTCCATGGTCAAGTACGTGTCTGACCGGATTCTGGTGATGTACCTGGGCAAAATCGTGGAGTCCTGCCCGGCGGCGGAGCTCTACGCCCACCCCGCCCACCCCTACACCAAGGCCCTTATCTCCGCCATCCCCATCGCGGACCCCAGGGTGGAGCGGCGCCGGGCGCGGATTATCCTGTCCGGGCAGGTGCCCAGCCCCTCCGACAAGCCGTCCGGCTGCGCCTTCGCGCTGCGCTGCCCCTACGCCGCGGACCGCTGCCGCCGGGAGGAGCCCTCCCTGCGGGAGGCCGCCCCCGGCCACCTGGCGGCCTGCCACGAGATTTAAGTCTGAATAAAGGAGAGATTTGACATGGAGGAAAAGACCGCAATCAAGCTGCCCCAGAATTTTGAGACCTACAACGAGGCGCGGCAGGCCGGATTCCTGCGCATGAAGCAGCTCAAGGACGGGGGCGCCAGGGTCGTCGGCATGTTCTGCTCCTTTGTGCCCGTGGAGCTGGTCTACGCCGCGGGCGCCCTGCCCGTGGGGCTGTGCGCCTTCACCGAGGAGCCCATCCCCGCCGCCGAGGCCCACCTGCCCCGCAACCTCTGCCCGCTGATCAAGGCCAGCTACGGCTTCGCCCTCACCGACACCTGCCCCTACTTCTACTTCTCCGACCTGGTGGTGGGCGAGACCACCTGCGACGGCAAGAAGAAGATGTTCGAGCTGCTGGGCGAGATCAAGGACACCTACGTAATGCAGCTCCCCCACAGCCGGGACGGCGCGGCGCTGGAGTTCTGGAAGGGGCAGATCATCGCCTTCAAGGAGAAGCTGGAGTCCCTCTACGGCATCACCATCACCGAGGACGCCGTCCGCGACGCCATCCGCAAGAAGAACCGGGAGCGGGACGTGATGCTCAAGTACCTGGAGCTGGGCAAGCTCAACCCCGCCCCCATGAGCGGCTACGAGATGGGCACCCGCGTGGACGCGGGCAGCTTCTCCTTTGACCTGGACCAGCGCTGCGACGCCGTGGAGGCCCGCACCGCGGAGGTCGTCGCGGACTGGGAGGCCAACTGCAAGGGCAAGCCCTCCACCCGCCCCCGCCTGCTGGTCACCGGCTGCCCCAACGCGGGCGTGCGGGAGAAGATCATCCGCGCCGTGGAGGAGCTGGGGGCCGACGTGGTGGCCTTCGACACCTGCAACGGCAACCGGGACAAGGTGGAGAAGGTGGACGAGCGCAACCCCGACGTCTACGACGCCCTGGCCCGCAAGTACTTAAACATCAACTGCTCGGTCATGAGCCCCAACGACAGCCGCCGGGGCTACATCGGGGAGATGATCGACGACTACGCCGTGGACGGGGTCATCGAGATCATCCTCCAGTCCTGCCACACCTACGACGTGGAGGCCCACCTCATCAAGCGCTTCGTCACCCGGGAGAAAGGCCTGCCCTACCTCAATATCGAGACCGACTACTCCCAGTCCGACAAGGGCCAGATTAACACCCGCCTGGCCGCGTTCCTGGAGACCATCGACAAGTAAGGAAGGTAGCCATGTACTATACTGGTATCGACATCGGCTCCACGGCCTCCAAGGTGGTGGTGCTGGACGGGGAGCGGATGGTGGAGCATTTCGTCCTGCCCACCGGCTGGAGCAGCAAGGAGACCGCCCGGGCCGTGGCTGAGCGCCTGGCCGGGGCGGGCCGCCCTGTGGACGGGGAGATGAAGGTGGTGGCCACCGGGTACGGCCGGATCTCGGTGGACTACGCCCACAAGACCGTCACCGAGATCACCTGCCACGGCAAGGGGGGCTGCGCCCTGCTGGGCCGGGACTGCACCATCATCGACATCGGCGGGCAGGACACCAAGGTCATCACGGTGGAGGCCGGCATGCCCACCGGCTTCCTGATGAACGACAAGTGCTCCGCCGGCACGGGCAAGTTCCTGGAGATCATGGCCAACCGCCTGGGGGTCACCCTGGAGGAGCTCTTCGCCCTGGCCGCCGGGGGGACACCCCTGGCCATCAGCTCCATGTGCACCGTCTTCGCCGAGAGCGAGGTCATCAGCCACATCGGCTCCGGGGAGCGGCGGGAGGACATCGCCGCCGGGGTGGTGGACTCGGTGGTCACCAAGGTGGCGGGCCTGTGCGCCCGCCATACGCTCAAGGGGGACGCGTTCCTCACCGGCGGGCTGTGCGACAGCGCCTATCTGGTGGAGCGGCTGTCCGGGAAGCTGGGCGTGCCGGTATACACCCACGAGCTGGGGCGCTACGCCGGAGCCCTGGGCGCTGCCCTGGCCGCCCGGGGCGCGGGGAGGGGCAAGGCATGATTTTCCTGGTTTTTTACACCACCACCCACAGTATGCGCGGGGAGGACGCGGCCAAAAAGCAGGGCGTACCTGTGACCATGATCCCCACGCCCCGGGGCGTGGCGGGCAGCTGCTCCCTCTCCCTGCGCTTTGACGGGGCCGACCCGGAGGGGGACGGCCGCGCCTTCCTCGCGGGCATGACGGTGCCCTGCACCCTCTTCCGCCAGGAGGGGGAGACGCTGGAGCGCCTCCAGGATCGGGGGGATCAGCCGTGATCTATCTGGATACGGCGGCCACCAGCTTCTTCAAGGCCCCCGGGGTCTATGCCCGGGTGAGCGGGGCCATGGCCACCCTGTGCGCCAACCCCGGCCGCTCCGGCCACGCCCCCGCGCTGGAGGCCGGGCGGGCCATTTACCGGGCGCGGGAGCAGGTCAGCCGCTTCTTCGGCGTGGGGGACCCCGACCGGGTGATCTTCACCTCCAACGCCACCGACTCCCTCAACCTGGCCATCCAGGGTATGGCCCGGCCCGGCGGGCACATCGTCGTCACGTCCATGGAGCACAACTCCGTCCTGCGCCCGGTCAAGGCGCTGGAGGCGCGGGGGGTGTCCCACACCGTGGTCTGGGGCGACCCGGCCACCGGCGCGGTCACCGCCGGGCAGATCGCCGCCGCGCTGCGGCCGGAGACCTGCCTGGTGGTCTGCACCCACGCCTCCAACGTCACCGGCACCTGGATGCCCGCGGCGGAGATCGGCGCGGTGTGCAGGCGGGCGCGGGTGCCCTTCCTGCTGGACGCCTCCCAGTCTGCCGGAGCCTGCCCCATCCACATGGGGGAGCTGGGGGCGGATTTGCTGGCCTGCCCCGGCCACAAGGGCCTGCTGGGCCTGACGGGCACCGGGCTGCTCTGCCTGGGGGTGGGCATATGCCCCGCGCCCCTCAAGCAGGGGGGCACCGGCAGCTTCTCCGAGCTGCTCACCCAGCCCGATCTGCTCCCCGACCGCTACGAGAGCGGCACCCTGAACACCGTGGGCATCGCCGCCCTGGGGGCGGGGCTGGAGTACCTGGAGGCGCGGGGCACGGCGGAGATCCAGGCCCACGAGGCGGCCCTCTGCGCCACCCTGCTGGAGGGCCTGGACGCCATCCCCGGCGTCACCGTTTACGGCCCCGGCGGCGCCGCGGCACGCACCGGCGTGGTCGCCTTCAACCTGCCCAATATGGACTGTGCCCAGGCGGCCTACCGCCTGGACAGCGAGTTTGGGATCTGCGTGCGCGCCGGGCTCCACTGCGCGCCCCTGGCCCACCAGACCGTGGGGAGCTTCCCCGGCGGCGCGATCCGCATGAGCGTGGGGCCCTTCAACACGCAGGAGGACGTGCTCCAGGCCCTGGAGTCCATAAAAAAGCTCAGCCGGCAGGGTTAAAACACAGTCCTTCAAAGTAGGGCTCCCAGGTCAAAGAGGTTATACTTCCTGGACGGCAGGGCGCACCGTCTGCAACCTATGACAGAACTACCGAAACCATCAGCGGGCTGTCCACAGCAATAGAAATCCGCTCCTGAGCGTGGGGAAATTCATTTCCAGACGCAAGACAAGCCGGCGGGACACCCGAAGCAAGGGTGTTCCGCCGGCTTGTATTATGTTCGGGCCCTGTGAATTCATCTAAAAATTAGAGAGAATGGCCTTGACATTTGTGCAAGCTGATATTATAGTATTATTATAATAGTTATAAGAAGGAAGAAGATAACTGGTGTTTAGGGATGACGTGAAGCACTGCGCCGACATTCGGGTCTATAACAAGAAAAAAATAGTTGAGCTGCTGATCCACGGGGGCAGGACGAAAAAGCAGCTGGCGGATACGCTGGGGATCAGTGTGGCCACCGCGTCCAGCCTGTGCAACACGCTGACGCAGGACGGGTACCTGCGCTCGGAGTCCACCAACAGCTCCAACGGCGGGCGCATCCCCCAGGAGCTGCACGTGCGGCGGGAGGCCTGTTGGGCGGTGTGCCTGAACCTGGTGGAAAAGGACATCATCACCCTGGCTCTGGTGGATCTCTGTGGGAACATCGTGGAGCAGAAGCACGAGGACTGCCGCCACACCGCCACGGCGGAGCAGCTGATGGAGTTCAGCGCCGCGTGCATCGGCGCCATGCTCCGGGAGCGGCACATCCCGCCGGAGAAGGTCATGGGCATCGGGGTGGCCATCTCCGGGAACGAGCTGGAGGGCTCCCACACCATCCAGAACTGCTCGGCCAACCCCCGGCTCAACGGCGTGAATATCCGCGCGCAGCTGGAAAGCTCCTTCCCCGGCACCGCGGTCTGCATCGAGAACGAGGCCAACGAGGCGGTGCTGGCCCTGTACCACAAGGAGCACATTCAGGATCCCTCCATCCAGGACGCGGTCTACCTCTACATCGGCGACGGCGTGGGCGTGGGCATCATCGCCGGGGGGAACCTAATCCGGGGCCACCACGGGGTGGGCGGCGAGATCAACCACATCGGCTTCGGCACCCGGGGCTACGAGTGCTACTGCGGACAAAAGAACTGCCTGGAGACCGAGATCTCCGTGGTGGGCTTCCAGCGCAAATTTTTCGAGGACAGCGGCATCGACCACCCCTTCAACCGGTACGGCTGGGATCTGTTTGAGGAGGCCGTGCGGCAGGGGAGCCCCCCGGCCCTGAACCTTATCGCGGAAAACGGGGCGCTCATTGGGCGGACCATCTCGGTGCTCGGACACATCTTTGACGCCAAGACCTACTGGATCGGCGGCTTCGACGCCTACATCTTTGAAAAGCTCTACCCCCACGTGATGGAGGAGGTGGAGAAGCGCTCCATCTTCCAGAGCCTGTTCCGGTACGACGTGAAGTTTGACGAGGGGTTCCACAACATCATTACGCTGGGCTGCTATCAGCTGGTGTTCCAGAACTGGCTGCCCTGAGGGGAGGATGGTAGGTGAAGGCGGAATATGCGGAGTTTTTTGCGGCGCTGGGCCGCGCGCGGGGAAAAAGCCTCCGGGGTGGGCCGCCGGTGGCGCTGTTCGGGCTGGATGGGTATATCGACAGCCTGTATACGGTGGTCCGCGGCCGGGACGGCGCCGGGGAGGCGGAGTGCTTCCGCACGCTGGAGCAGTTTTTGGATCGGCTGCGCGGCGCACAGCGCCGCAGCGCCGACCAGGAGATCCTGCTCAAGTCCCGCCGGGCGGGGGGGAACGCGCCGCTGACGGCCGGCTGTCTGTCCCGCCTGGGGTTTTACGCCCGCTGTGTCGGGCTGTTCGGGGAGGGCGGTTGCGCCCCGCCGTTTTCTGAGATGGCCGGGCGCTGCGAGCTGATCAGCCTGGGGCCGCCGGCAAAATCCATCAGTCTGGAGTTTTCCGACTGCAAGCTCATGTTCGGGGAGCTGGAGGCCCTGCGGGAGCTGACGCTGGAACGGCTGCTGGAGCGGCTGGACGAGCGGGAGCTGACCCGTTTTCTGGAGCAGAGCCGCCTGATTTCCTTCCTCAACTGGGCGGGGACCCCCCACCTGACCGGGATCCTCTCCTATTTGACGAGTCGGATTCTGGATCGTATGGATTTGGGTGGCAAGACCTTCCTCTTCGACTTCTCCGACATCAGGGCCCGCCGGGCGGAGGACTTCCTGGCCTATCTGGAGGTTATCGCCCACATCGCCGGCATGGCCCGGGTGGTGGTCAGCCTGAACGAAAACGAGGCGGAGGCCGCCGCCTGCTGCTGCGGCCTGCCGGCCGGCCCGCCGGGAGAGGTAGGGGAGGCTCTGCGCAACGCCTTCGGCGTCCAGGCGGTGGTCATCCACGCCCTGGACGGCGCGCTGGCTTTTGAGGCGGGGAGACGGTCAGAGGCGGCGGGCTTCTACATGGAGCGCCCCGCGATTACCACAGGGGGCGGGGACAACTTTAACGGGGGACTGTGCGCCGGGCTGCTGCTGAAGCTGCCCATGGGCCCCTGCCTGACGCTGGCCAACGCCGCCGCGCGCTACTACGTGGCCCACGGCGAGAGCGGGACGCTGGACCAGGTTGTGGCCGACCTGAGGCGCCGCATTGCGGCAATCGGATAGGAGGGATGACATGGCCAGCTATTACGAGGACGTCTGTTCCCAGCCCGGTGCCCTGCGCGGGTGCGCCGAGGAGCTGCGGCGGGGCGGGGCGGAGGCGCGGCTCAGAGCCCTGTGCGCCAGGCGGTATACGAGAGTGATCTTTGCGGGCATGGGCAGCTCCAACTACTGCGCGGTCCCGGCCGACCTCTTCCTGTGCGCCCACGGGGTGCCCAGCGTGCGCTGGTCCGCCTCGGAGCTGCTGCACTACCGCATGGGGGCGCTGGACGGCGGTACGCTGCTGGTACTCAACTCCCAGTCGGGGGAGAGCGCCGAGATTGTCCGGCTTCTGGAGCGGCTGCCCGGCGGGGTGCCGGTGACTGCGGTTACCAACGACCCGGACAGCACCCTGGCCCGGCGGGCAAACTGGCTGTTTCCCATGGACGTGGAGACGGAGGAGGCCGTGACCACCCGCACCTTCGTGGCGGCGGAGGCCATTGACCTGCTCATTGCGCAGAGTTTGGCGGGGATTTCATTTGGCAACTTTTTCTTATCATTATTAAAAGTATGCAAAGATATGGAAACCGTGCTGTCCCGCGGAGATGAGATCCGAAAAGTATTGTGGGACGCGCTGGGCGCGCCCGCGCAGCTGTGCCTGCTGGGCCGGGGCTGCTCCCTGTGTACCGTCCACGCGGGCACGCTCTTCCTGCGTGAAATCGTAAAATACCCCGCCTTCGGGGAGCTTTGCGGAGAGTTCCGCCACGGGCCCATGGAGATGGTGGACGGGGGCTTCGCGGGGATTGTGCTGGGACCGGAGGACGCCACGGCCCCGCTGCAGCGCTCGCTGGCCGCGGACATCCGGGAGAAGGGCGGGCGGATTGCCTATCTCGGCAATGTCGAATTAAAAGGGATACCGTCGGTTATTCTGCCGAAGACGGAGGAGTGGCTGTCGCCGCTGACGACCATTCTCCCCATCCAGCTCTATGCGGACGCCCTGGCGGGGGCGCGCGGCGTGGAGGCGGGGAAATTCCGTTGGGGCAGCAAAATAACAAAAACAGAGTAAAGGAGCAAAGGAACATGAAAAGAACGAGATACGCCGGCATTCTCCTGTCACTCGCAATGCTGCTCAGCATGGCCAGCGGATGCGGCGGCGGGGCGGGAAGCCCCTCCGCCGCCCCGCCGGCCTCTGCGCCCGCGGAGGATCCCGCGCCGTCGACCGCCCCGCCGGCCCCCGCGCAGGAGCTGGTCACGGTGCGCTTCGGCCTGCTGCCCTACCAGGACTGGATGCCCTGGATGCTGGCGGACAAGCTGGGCTACTTTGCGGAGGCGGGGATCAAGCTGGAGGTGACCACCTTCACCGACGACGTGACCTGCGCGGAGGCCCTGGCCTCGGGGGACATCGACGTGGCCTGCGGCAATTCCGGCTCCGGGCCCCTGGTGCTCAGCCGCTTCCCCAACCTGCGCATCATCTCCCCAACCTGCGGCTTTTTGGGCTACGCGATTATGGTGCGCCCCGGCGACGTGAGCGAAAACGGCGGAAGCGTCAAGACCTACGCCACCCTTTACCAGGAGGAGCTGGACAAGGGCGTGGGCGAGGCGGAGGCCTCCGCCAACGCGGTGCGGGCGGCCTGCGCCCAGCTGGAGGGCAAGGAGATCGTCATGGACCGGGGCACCGGCTCCAACCTGCCCCTCTCCGCCGCGCTGGAGGCGGCCGGCCTGAGCACGGACGAGGTGAATTTTATCGACATCTCCGACGTGGAGGGCGCCCTGGCCTTCTGGGACGGCACCGGCGACTTCGAGCTGGGCGGCTTCCCCCAGGTGACCTCCCTGTCCGAGCTGGGGGCCTATAAGCTGGTCTCCGGCGCGCAGCTGGGAGGCAAGGCCGTGGTGCTGTCCGTGGAGATGGCCACCGAGGCGTACATCCAGGAGAATATGGACACGATCCTCAAGCTGCGCCAGGTCTGGTACCGGGTAATCGACGACCTGTACAGCGCGGATGAGTCCTACATGGAGCAGCTGGCCGAGGTGACCAGCAGCTACACCGGCACCGCCTACACCGCGCAGGATATGCGCCGCATCGCCACCGAGATCGACCCCTGGCCCACGGCGGAGGAGGCCCCGGGTATCTTCTTCGCCGCCGACGGCGCGTGGAGCATCGCGGAGATCTACGGCGGATCGCTGGACTACTGGGTGAATATCAGCGGACAGGTGCCCGAGGGCTCGGTGGATCTGGACGTGCAGATTGCCGCCGCCAAGGGCATCATGGACCAGGTGGACTGACAGGAATAGGGCCGGGGCGGGCGCAGACCCGCCCCGGCAAACGCAACGCCGCCAGGCGTAGGATGGGTGGGCATATGGAGAAGGACACACTACTTACAGCGGAGAATCTGGGCATGTGCTTTGTGACGCGCAAGGGCAAGATCACGGCCCTGCGGGATCTGAGCTTTGCCGTCAAACAGGGGGAATTCCTGGCGATTGTTGGCCCGTCGGGCTGCGGGAAGAGCACGCTGATCAATATTCTGGCTGGTATGCTGCCCCCGACGGAGGGCCGGGTGGTGCTGGACGGGGAGCCGGTGCGCAGGGTGAGCGCCAAGGTGGGCATGGTGTTCCAGAAGTACGCCGCCTTCCCCTGGATGACGGTGGAGCAGAACATCAGCTACGGGCCGCGCATTAAGAAGCTGCCCAAGGACGAGATCGCGCGCATCACGGCCCACTACAGCAAAATGGTGGGCCTGGAGGGGTACGAGCACCTCTTCCCCAAGGAGCTCTCCGGCGGCATGAGCAAGCGGGTGGACATCGCCCGGGCCTATGCCAACAACCCGGAGGTGCTGCTGATGGACGAGCCCTTCGGCGCGCTGGACGACATCACCAAAAAGCAGATGCAGCTGGAGCTGCTGAACATCTGGGACAAGGAGAGCAAGACGGTGCTCTTCATCACCCATGACCTGGAGGAGGCCATCTTCCTGGCGGACCGGATTCTGGTGCTGCGGCGGCCCAACGAGCGGGAGGGCTCGTTCAACTTCATCCAGGAGGTGCCCTTCCCGCGCCCGCGCCTGCCGGAGCTGCGGGCCGACCCGGAGTTTATCCGGCTTAAGTCTAACCTGGCGGAGGTGATGCTCAAATGAAGGAGACGGGAAGGATCCGGCGGCTCTACAACGAGAAGGCCGTTAAGCGCATGCAGAACTGGGGCGGGCTGCTCCTGCTGCTGGTCGTGTGGTTCGCGCTGTCCAACAGCGGGCTTATCCCCCCGCTCTATCTGCCCTCTCCCCAGGCCATCGCGGCCTGCTTCCTGCGCTACGCGCACGACATCCCCCGCCACATCGGCTCCAGCATGTACCGAATCCTGGTGGGCTTCCTGATCGGGTCGGCCATCGGCATATTCATGGGGCTGGCCATCGGCTGGAACAAGACCGTGCGCAATATCATGGAGCCGCTGGTGGAGTTCATCCGCCCCATGCCGCCCCTGGCGCTGATCCCCCTGTTCATCCTGTGGTTCGGCATCGGGAACAAGTCGAAGATCATCGTCATCGCCTTCGGCGCGTGGGTGGTGCTGGTGGTCAACACCATTGAGGCGGTGCGCAACGTGGACCCCCTCTACCTGGACGCGGCCAAATCCTTGGGGGCCAGCACCTGGGACATATTCCGCACCGTGCTGATCCCGGCCATCACCCCCGACATCATGGCGGGCGTACGGGTGGTGGCGGCCAACTCCTTCGGCATGAGCGTGGCCGCCGAGTTTATGGGCACCAACGCGGGCTTCGGCTATATGATCATCGAGGGCCGCCGCTTTATCATGACGGACCTGCTGCTGGTGGGCGTGCTGCTGATTACCGTGTGCTCCATGCTCGCCAACTGGGCCATCAAGCTGGTGGAACGCCGCCTCACCCGCTGGGTGCCGCGGGTGGACGCCTAGGCGGCTGGAAGGAGAGACAAGACGTGAGCAATTGTATTGTGGACATGATGAACGAGCGCATCGACCTGGACGCCCGCACGCCGGTCAAGGCCCCGGAGACCGAGCATATCCCGCCCTCCGCCTTTGAGGGGCGGGACTGCACCGCGGTCTACTGGCTGGGCGGCGGGGGCTTTCTGGTAAACGCCCGGGGCACGGTGCTGCTGGTGGACCCGGTGCTGGAGACCCGACCGGGGGAGCCGCTGGTGAGCTGCGGCGGACAGAAGCTGCTTATGCCCCTGCCCCTGGGTACCGGCGAGGTGGCGCGCTGCGACCGGGTGCTCTACACCCACGACGACTGGGATCACGCCTGCCCGGACACCGCCCGCGGGCTGGCCGGGCGGGATACGCCCATGCTGGGGTCGGCCAGGGTGTTTGAGACCCTGGTCAAGCAGGGCGTAAAGCCCGGCGGCTTCACCGTCTGCCATGCCGGGGAGGCCTATGAAGAGGGCGGGGTGCGGATCGAGGTCATCCCGGGGGACCATCCCTGGCAGTTGATTGACGAGGAGGCCTACGGCAGGCCCTTCTACCCCGAGGAGTGCGTGGGCTATGTGGTCCGTACCCCGGACGGCGGCATCCTCTTTACCGGGGACACCCGCCTGCTGCCCCAGCACTTCCACCACCCGGGCATCACCCTGCTGCCCCTGGACGTGTCCCGGTGCGTCTTCCACCTGGGGCGGCCCAGCGCCGCCCTGCTGGCCAACCGCTACCCTCAGGCCCATCTGCTACCCTACCACTACGGGACCATGGACTTCCCCGAGTGCCCGGGGCAGGAGGGGGGCGACCCGGAGCTGGTGCTGCGCAACGTCAACGGCGGGTGGGAGCGCGCCCACGTCGTGGCGCCGGGCCATCCGGTTATCCTGCGGGAGGGAAGGGTGGAGTGAGCGCGGCATGATTACGCTGGAGACCGGACGCCTGCGGGTGCGGATCGCAGAGCCGGGGGTCCACCCCAACCTGACCTCCCGGTTCGACCGGGCGGGGTTCATCACCTCCGTGGTGCTGGACGGGCAGACCGAGTTCTGTACCATAGAGCCCACCAACCTGGTCCACCCCAGCACCGGAGGGGTGGGGCTGTGCAGCGAGTTTTTGTTCCCCGGGGCCTGTGAGGAGGCGCCGGTGGGCGCGTGGTTCCCCAAATTCGGCATCGGTCTCTTCCGCAAGCCGGACGGCGGGCCCTTCTGCTTTTACCGCCGGTACGAGACGCGCTCCTTCGCCGTTCGCTGGCAGGCGGAGGGGGACCGGGTGGTGTTCGAGACCGCGCCGGAGGAGTGTTTGGGCTACGCGGTGCTGGCGCGCAAGACCATCCGCGCGGAGGAGAACCGCCTGAGCATGGAGGTGTCGCTGGAGAACACGGGGAGCAGGCCGCTGGAGCTGCGGGAGTTCTGCCACAACTTCCTCACCCTGGAGCGGCAGCCCATCGGCCCGGCCTACACGCTGGAGATCCCATATCTGTCCGATCGGGGCACGGGGATCGCCGCCGGCACCATCCGCGGGGCCGGGCGGGGCTTTACCTTTACGGACTATAACCCGGAAGCGGCCCTGGTGTCCCTGGGGCCGGAATGCGTGGAGCCAAGCGCGGACTACGGCTGGACGCTGCGCCACCTGGGCGTCCCCGCCGCCGTTGCGGCGCGGGATGCCTTCCGGCCGGACGGGCTGGATCTGTGGGCCATTGACCATATTGTCTCGTTAGAGAGTTTTTGCCGGATCAAATTGGCGCCGGGAGCGCGCACGGCGTGGACGAGAAGCTGGACCTTCCGCGGCGCGCGGGACGGAGAATGAGGAGGATGCTATGAAGCACAGGGTACTGATTTTAGGCGCGGGCTTCTGGGGCGGCCGCTGGATCGAGCTGATCCGGGCGTGTGAGCGCACCGAGCTGGCGGGGGTGGCCTGCGACCCGGCGGCGGTGGAGGCCGTATGCGGGCGCTTCGGGCTGCGTGGCGCGGCCGTTTACCCGGACTACAGGGAGGCCGTCGAGCGGGCGGACGCGGAGATTATGGTCAACGTGCTGCCCGCAGCCCTCCACTTTGACGCCGACCGGCGGGCACTGGAGAGGGGGATGCACGTCATCGCGGAAAAGCCGCTGGTTGCCTCCATGGAGGAGGCCGCGCAGCTGCTGGAAATCGCGTCCGCCCGGCCCGGGCAGCGGTTCATGGCCAGCCAGAACTACCGCTGGCGGCCCCACAATATGGCCATCAAGGCGGCGCTGGACGAGGGGCGGATCGGGGCGCTGGAGTCCATCTCCCTGGAATTCCGCCAGCAGGAGGATCTGCAGGGCTACCGTGGCGGCCTGGCCCGGCCCCTGCTGGACGATATGGCCATCCACCACTTCGACCTGCTGCGCTATTTCTCCGGCGCCGACTGCGCGGAGATCTGCGCCCGCGCCTGGCGGCCCTCCTGGTCGCTCTACCCGGGGCAGCCCAACCTGGACGCTATCCTAACCATGGAAAACGGCGTGCACGTCTCCTACACCGGCACTTGGGCCGCCCGGGGGCGGCAGAGCTCCTGGGACGGGAACCTGGTCCTCACCGGCAGCGAGGGCTGCTTGACTCTGGACGTGGAGAACCGCGTATATTTCTACCCCCACAGAAAGGACGCCTCCGTGGTGCTGGATACCGCCTGCCAGCAGGGCGAGCTGCTCCCCAACGCCGAGATGGCGTATACCGAGATGGAGTACGGCCTGCGGGGCTTCCTGGACTGTATCGAGGAGGGACGGGTGCCGGAGACCACGCTTGCGGATAACTTCAAGAGCTTTTCCATGGTGGACGCCTGCCGTCGGGCGGCGGAGGAGGGGTACGCCATACGGCTTTAAAAAACAGCGTCTGCACGGTAGCGACTACCGCGCAGACGCTGTTTCCCGTTATATTCAAAGGTAACGGAAAAGCCTTTGGAGGCAGACCAGTACGCGGCGTCCAGCAGGCACAGGATGCGATGGATCTCACCAATGTCTGAGAAAAATGCGCCGTTTTGGATTTCTCATATCTTCTCCGTCGCCATCTGAGGCGTGAGCCGTTTGAGATGGCTGCGGAAGAGGTCCTCCGATGGCGGCAGGGGCATGGTCTGTTCCAGCCAGTGGGACAGATATGCACCGTGGATGATCTGAAGGGAGCGGAGGCCCTCCTCCAGACTGCACTGGATGGCCGCCTCACCCCGGACGGTCTGGGCGAAGTTTTCTATGGTAGCCGCCTGCTGAAGCTTGTTGTCGCTGTCATCAAAGGCCAGCGTCTGCGCCGCCCCCGGCACCTTCTCAAATGGGCTGGGGCAGGTCCGGGCAAACGTCCGCTCATCCTCCTCCAGCTGCAGGACCTCCACCGTGCTGTCATCCCGTATGGACACTCTGCCCCGGGTCCCGCAGATCTCCAGCAGGTTGGTACCGGGGCACTCGTGGGCGGAGGCCAGGAAATGGCCATGGGCCCCGTTGGGGTAGGTCAAAAAGAGCTCCGCCTCATTCTCCACCTGGATGGACCGCCCCACCGTCGAGCAGCGGGCCAGCACGGAGACGGGCATCCCGCAGATCCACTGCATGAGGTCCAGCTGATGGGATGCCTGGGTCATCAGGAGGCCGCCCCCTTCGCTCGGCCACGTCCCCCGCCAGGAGCCGGAGGCGTAGTAGGCGTCAGTGCGGTAGAGGTCCGTGATAATCCAGGTGGCCCGCACCAGCTCGCCCAGAGCGCCGCCCCGGACAAAATCGTGCACATAGCGGTAGGCCCGGGAGGCCCGGCGGTTGTAGAGGACGCCGCACACCAGGCCGGGCCTGCTGCGGAGCACGTCCAGAAGCGCCTCCACCTCGTCAGCGAAGATGCCCACCGGCTTCTCCACCAGCACGTGGAGCCCGGCCTCCAGGGCCTGCCGGGCCATGGAGGGGTGTTGGCCGTGGGGTGTGCAGATGAGGACCGCGTCCACTGTCCCGGAGGAGAGCATTTCGCCGTAATCTGTGAATGCGGCGGCCTGGAGCCCGTACCGCTCGGACACGGCCTTGATATGCTCCCCGTTTCGGCTGCACACGGCTGCGAGTTCCACGCCAGGGACCTTGCCGTCCTCAATGAGGGCGATGTAGTCACCCGCGATGACACCGATCCCGGCGACCCCTATTCTCAGCATAACACACCTCAAAGATGAAGAAATTTGATGAGCTCGTTTTCAAAAAAATTAATGCGCTCGTGTTCGTACTTGGGATAGACCAGGTGCCGCTTGGGGCAGACGGCCCGGTTATAGACGGCGTACTGCCCCTCCGGCGGCGCTGTTTTGTCTAAAAGTCCGGTGCCCAGCAGGAGGGAACCCCGGAGCAGGGGAGCGAAGTTGGCGGCGTCCAGATAGTCCAGGGCGGAGCGCAGCGCCGGGGCCTGATCCCCGTTCCGCCCCCGGAAGTCGGCGGGCATGAGGTGCAGAGCGGCGCAGCGGGCCTCCATCGGCAGCAGGGCTGCCACAATCACGGCCAGCGCGCCGCCGAACCCCTCGCCCCACGTCGCCAAACGGGCGGCGTCGGTGTGGGGGAGGGCCAGCGCCGCCTGGGCCACAACCAGGGCGTCCAGGTAGCACCGTTCCAACCGCCCGGCGTCCAACTCGTCCACGCTTTGGCCTGCGTCCATCCGGTTTTCCAGCGCCAGAACGGCATAGCCCAGGGCAATGAACCGGGTCATGTGGTGCCAGCCCCGTACGCCCCGGCCCAGGTCGTGGAACAGCAGGACCGTGGGGAAGGGGCCGCCGTCCGCCGGACGGAGATACCGGGCGCGGATCTCCTCTGCGCCAGTGGCAATGGTCAAGGTTTCGTACACCGCCATGGAGTTATGGAAGGGAGCCGGCTCCTTTTGGACCTCCTTGGGGGCGGCGAGGGCCCAGCGCTCCTGCCAATGGGCCTCGAAGTCCGCCGGGCGCCGGGCACAGCCCTGGTATGTCTTCAGCGCCTCCATCTGTTCTCTGATGGTCATAGCCGCGCCTCCTCCCCCCCAAAAAAGTCCAGGATCAGGTCATCGAAATCCTGGATTTCCTCGTGTCCAAAGCCCTCGAAAAGGTGCCGCCGCTTGGGGCAGCGCAGGTTGTTGTAGACCGCGCATTGGCTCGCGGGCGGGCAGACCTCGTCGGCGAGGCCGGTGCCGAAGAGCACGGGGCAGCGGACTATGTGGGCGAAATTTTTGGTGTCGATATAGCCCAGCTTGGCAAACCACTCCTCCTGACGCATCCCATCAGGGTCGAACCAGCGGGAGTAATAGCGCAGGCCCTCATAGGCGATCTGATCGGCCCCCAGCTCCCACACCAGCCGGTAGTCGCTGAGAAAGGGGTACAGGATGGCCGTCCTGTCGATGAGGCCGGGGTTGAGGGCCGCGCAGGCGATGCCGATGCCGCCGCCCTGAGAGGCCCCGTTAATAAATACCCTGCTCATGTCAATATCTTTCAACTCTCGCACGATGCGGCAGAGCACGCGGATATTTTGGTGGAGGCGGACGTAGTACATACGCTCGGGAGGGCCGTCCAGCCCCGCCACGATATGCCCGGTGACGGTGGTGCCCGCATACCCGCCCGGATCCTCACCCAGACCGCCCTGGCCGGGGCAGTCCAAGGCCAGCAGGGCGCAGCCCATCCCGGCATAGGAGGACTGTTCCAGCCAGCTTCGGCTGGCTCCGGGGTAGCCGTGGAACTGGAGCACCAGCGGCATAGGCCGATTCACCCTGGGTTTTACATACTTGGCGTAGAGCCGGGCGCCGTCCATTCCGTGGAACCAGAAATCCATATAGTCGCAGGTATCGAAAGCGGGGATCTCCGAAGGTGTGACGCAGTAATCCAGCGGAACTTGGTCGGCCTCCGCCATCCGAGCCGCCCAGAAGGCGTCAAAATCCTCCGGAATCGGGGTGCTCCCCAGATAGTCCGCCAGCCGGTCAATCGTCTCCTTTGTCACGGGCATAGCACTTCCTCCTTGGCAAAGCGGGCGCTGATGGCGCCGGAGTTTTGCGAGATAATGATCGGGGATGCCTGAGCCGGGTCTTCTCTTGGATAGTCGGCCCGGTAATGGGATCCCCTGCTCTCCCGCCGCAGCAGAGCGGCCTTCAGGATCGCTTCTGCCGTGTGCAGCCGGCCGGTGAGCCGCCGCGTCTGTGCAATTGCGTGGACATCCGCAGAGGGGCTAAGCGATAGAACCGTGCACAGCCTCTCCACCGTGTCCAAGGCGGCGTGAAGGCCCTTCTCGCCACGTATTACCATGGCATTGTGGAACATCACCTCTTGCAAAGCGGAGAGGACTTCAGGCGTGTTGTCCGACGCAGTGGCACAGAAGAGAGATTCGCCCGGCGGCTCCGGCGTCCCCGCGCAGGCCGCCGCGGCGGACCGGCCGGCTCTTCCGCCAAACACCAGTCCGTTGGCGGTGGAGAGCCCGCCGATGCGGTCTGCCCCGTGCATCCCGCCGGTGACCTCCCCGGCGGCATAGAGGCCGGGTACGCCGGTGAAGGCGTCGGGGTCGATCTGGATGCCGCCGTTGGCGGCGTGGGCGAAGATGCCGATGTGGATGGGGTCATCCATGGTGAGGCCGCGGGCCTCCCGAAGCCAGTCGAAATAGGTCTTTACAAACTCCGGCGGATCGCTGCGCATCTTTTCCATATAGGTGGCCTCTATGCCGCGCTCATCTTCCAAAAAGGCTTGGAACAGAGTCAGATCCACCGCTTTGGAGGGCAGACGGGACGTAAAGGGGCCGTGGGTGGACCGCTGGGCCAACAACTCGCTCGCGGCGTCACCCAGCAGGGTGCGGCCATCCGAACCGCGAAGCCGTGTGAACTGGAAGCTCTTCTCATTAAAGATGGTCTGGAAGGCCGGGGACACATAGCCAGGCATCATCTGCATAAACTCCATGTTGACCAGCCTGCACCCAGCGTCCAGGGCCAGGGACTGGCCTACCCCCTCCACATCCGCGGTACACAGGTGGTACTTAAAAAGACCGCCGAAGCCGCCGGTGGCCAGCACCAGGGCCTTACAGCCCAGGTAGCACAGACTGCCGCCCTGGGCGACGACGGCCCCGCAGACCCGGCAGCCGGCTTGGACCAGCTCCAGGGCCTCGCAGCCGGGGAGCACCGTCACACCCAACTCCTCCAGCCGCCGGGAAAAAATCTCCCGGGCGCTGTCGAACTCGATTCCGTTCCAGTCCCGGTGCTTGTGGTCGAAGCAGGGGATGTACTCCTTCTGCGCGGCGGCGTCCGCCCGGCGGAGTTTGACCCCCATGGAGCGTATCTGCTCGATAGCCGGGTGGATACCGGCCACAAAGGCCCGGACCATAGCGGGATCGGCCATGCCGCAGCCCACCGCCTCGATAGTGGCGGCCAGGTCCGCTTCGTCCTCCTCATCTACGGGCCCGATCAGCCCCAGGCCCCAGGTGCCGGGGTAGAAGCTGGAGCCGGAAAAGAGCCTGCCCTTACAGGCCAGGATGACGGAGCGGCCGGCCTGCGCGGCCTCCAGCGCCGCCGTCACCCCCGCGATACCGGAGCCCAGGACCAGGACCTCACAGGTGTGTGTGCGGTTTAGCCGCATGGGACCGCCCCCTTATCCTTTTTCCGCCGGGTCCGCGGCGGAGGTATCATCATACAGATGGCAGGCGCAGAAGTGCTCCTCCCCGTCGATGACGTGACGTTTGAGCTCCGGCTTCTGGTGTTTGCATATATCCATACACCTTTTGCACCTGGGATGAAAGTGGCATCCCTCCGGCGGGTGGACCGGGTTGGGCACGTCGCCCTCCAGCACGATGCGGCGGCGCTTGTTGTCCGGGTCCACCACGGGGATGGCGGAGAGCAGGGCTTCCGTGTAGGGGTGCATGGTGCGGTCGAAGATCTGCCCGGTGGTGGAGAGCTCCACGATGCGCCCCAGGTACATGACGGCGATGCGGTCGGAGATGTACTCCACTACGGAGAGGTTGTGGGTGATGAAGATGTAGGTGAGACTGCGCTCCTCCTTGAGCTGCATGAGGAGGTTGAGCACCTGGGCCTGGATGGATACGTCCAGGGCGGAGACCGCCTCGTCGCATATGACCATCTCCGGGTCAACCAGAAGGGCGCGGGCGATCCCGATGCGCTGCCGCTGGCCGCCGGAGAACTCATGGGGGTAGCGATCCATGTACTCCCGGCGCATATTGACGGCATCCAGGATGTCCCCGATAAGCTTGCGCTGCTTCTCCCTGTCCTTGACGCCGAAGTGCTTGAGGGGATCGGCCAGGGACTGGAAGATGGTGAAGGAGGGATTCAGGGAGGAGTAGGGATCCTGAAAGACAATTTGGACCTTCTTGTGTAGGAGCTGCTCCCCTGCTTTGTCCAACTTGCGCAGGTCCTTCTCCCCGTACTCCTCACCGAAGTCGTAGAGCATGGTGCCGCCAGTGGCGTGGACAAGCTGGATGATGGACTTGCCCAGGGTGGTCTTGCCGCAGCCGGACTCCCCCACCAAGCCCAGGGTCTCGCCCCTGTATATGTCCAGATCCACATCGTTGACCGCCTGGACATGGTCGGTCACCTTGTTGAAAAAACCACTGCGCACGGGGAAAAAGGTCTTCACACTACGCAGTTTAAGCAGCACTTCCTTCGATTCGCTCATACGGCAGCCGCCTCCTCTCTGGGTCCGGTGTAGACCTGCGCGGCGTTCCAGCAGCGCACGGCGTGGCTGCCGTGGACCGGGGCCTCCGGGGGCATTTCCTGGGTGCACTTTTCGCAGCAGAAGTCGCACCGGGGGGCGAACTGGCAGCCCTTGGGCCGGTCGTAGGGGTCTGGCGTGGAGCCACGGATGGGCTCCAGCTTTTTGCTCTTGCCCTGGTGGAGCACGGGGATGGAGCGAAGCAGCGCGGAGGTGTAAGGGTGGGCCGGGTGCTTGAGCACATCCCGGACGCAACCCCGCTCCACGATGGAGCCCATGTACATCACGGCCACGTCGTCGGCCAGCTCGCTGACAACGCCCATGTCGTGGGTGATGAGCATGACGGCGGTGTCGTGCTCCCGCTTGAGCTTTTCCATCAGCTCAAAGATCTGGGCCTGGATGGTCACGTCCAGGGCGGTGGTGGGCTCGTCGGCGATGAGCACCTTGGGGTTGCAGCTCATGGCCATGGCGATCATGGCACGCTGGCGCATCCCGCCGGAGAACTCATGGGGGTACTGGTCGATGCGCTTCTCCGGGGTGGAGATGCCCATCTGGGTCAGCAGCTCCAGGGTCCGGGAACGCCGGGCCTTCTTATCGAGGTCTGTGTGGTACTTGAGGTCCTCACCGATCTGAAAGCCGATTGTGTACACCGGGTTCAGGGCGGTCATGGGATCCTGGAAAATCATGGCCAGGTCCCGGCCCCGTAGGGCGCGCATCTGCCTGCCGTTGCGGGGGAGCTGATCGATGCGAATGTCCCCCTTGTCGCTGTGGTAGGTGATGGAGCCGCTCTCGATGCGGGAGAGCTTGGGCAAAAGCTGCATGACCGAGGAGGCGGTGACGCTCTTACCGCAGCCGGACTCCCCCACCACGCAGAGGGTGCGGCCCTTGTAGAGCTCGAAGGAGATGCCGTTGAGGACCTTGTTGCAGCGCTTGTCGGAGTAGAAATAGGTCCGCAGGTCCTTGACGGTGATGATGGCTTGCTGTTCCATATTTCCCCCTCCTTAACCCTGCTGGGTGGGGTCGGTGGAGTCGCGCAGCCCGTCGCCAATGCAGTTGACGCTGATGACGAAGAGGGAGACGACTATGCCCACCGGCAGCCACAGCCACCAGTAATTCTGCATGACGTAGAGGTCCTGGGCCGCATTGAGGATGTTGCCCCAGGTGGCGATCTCCGGCGGGACGCCCAGGCCCAGGAAGCTCATAGCCGCCTCGTCCAGGATGAACATGGCAGTGGAAAGGGTGAGGTTGACCACCACCGGTCCCACGGCGTTGGGAAGCATGTGCTTGTAGGCGATGACCATATCGCTCAGGCCAAAGGCCCGCATGGACTGGACGTACTCCTCCTCCCGAAGGGAGAGCATCTTGGCTCTGGCCTGGCGGTACACGCCGCCCCAGCCGGTGAGGATGAAGATGAAAATCAGGTTCCACAGCCCCCGGCCGAAAATGGTGCCCAGCATCATCACCAGGATGAGCTGGGGAAAGGACATGAAGATCTCCGAGAGGCGCAGTACGATCTTGTCAAAAATGCCGCCCTTGTACCCGCCGTAGCAGCCCAGCAGCACGCCGATGACGGCAGCCCCCAGGGCGGAGCCCAGGCCGATGAGGATGGACAGACGTCCGCCGTAGAGAGTGCGGGTGAACACGTCCCGGCCCAGCTTGTCGGTGCCGAAAAGGTGTGACAAGGAGGGCGGCTGGGTCATGGCGCGCAGGTCGGTGGACAGGGGGTCGTAGGGCGAGATCAGGGGCGCCAGAACGCAGGCCAGAAGAATAACGGCGAATACCGCAAGGCCGATCACTGCCAGCCGGTTTTCCATCATCTTCCGCAGGGCACGGCTGGTCTTGCTCTTGCCCAGCTTGCCCGCCTCCTCGGCATCCCGGAGTTTATCGAACTTCCGGTCCAGCCGGGTGCGCTTTCTTGTCGTTGCTTCAGCAGTCATTTCATATGCCCCCTTACTCCAGCTTGACCCGCGGGTCGAGGATCGCCGTCAGAATATCCACCAGGAAGCTGGCCACCAGGACGGCCAGCACCGAGAAAAGGGCGATCATCATGACCAGCGGATAGTTCTGTCCCGTCACCGCAGTCTTGAAGGCGTTGCCGATACCCGGCCACTGGAAGATGGTCTCGATGACCACTGAGCCGCCGATGAGGGTGGGCAGGCGGAAGCCGATGAGTACCACAACTGGGGTGAGGGCTACCCGGAAGCCGTGGATCAGGTTGACCCGCCACTCCGGCAGGCCCTTGGCCCGGGCCGTCTTGATGTAGTCCTTGTTCATGGTGTCCAGCATACTGGAGCGGGAGTACCGCATGACGCCGGCGGTCAGCGAGATGCCCAGCACACTGGCGGGGAGTATGAGGTACTTGAAATGGGCCCATATCCCCGATTCCCCCGGCGCCATACGCCCTCCGATGGGCAGAACGGCCCAATCCAGGGCGAACACCAGGATGCAGAGCATCCCGAAGAAGAACTGGGGGATGGACACGCCGATCATGCCGAACACGGTAAGCACGTTGTCTCCGACGGACCCCTTTTTGAGCGCGCTGAGGATACCCAAGATACTGCCCAGCACGGTAGAGATGAACAGCGCTGCCAGGGACAGCTCCAGTGTTGCGGGGAAGAGCTGGAGCAGTATGTCCTTGATGGGCACGCCGCTGGTGATGGAGTAGCCGAAGTTGCCGTGGAGCAGTTCCCCGAGCCAGCGCAAATAGCGCAGAAGGAAGGGGTCATTGAGGCCATATGCCTGCCGCAGGGCCTCCAATTGGGCGGGGTCGATGTTTGCAAGCTGGTCGGGCGGGATCATGTGGGAGATGGCATCTCCCGGCGTCAGCTCCAGCCCTCCATAAATCAGGAAAGTGATGACCAACACCATGGGGATCATGAACAGGAGTTTTTTCAAGATATACTGTAGTGTATTTCGCATATTCTTCCCTCCCGGATTCAAAAAGGGAAGGGGCGGCGCTGCGCCCCTTCCCTTCGGAAGTTGTCCTTATAGCCCTTGCGACCAGGACTGAACGGAGAGGACCCGACCCCTATGTAGTTCGGCAAGGCTTAAATAGAGATCACCGGCTTACTGCACGTTCCAATTCTGGATGTCCCAGTTGATACAGAACTGCGGAGTGCCCAGCTGGATGTCGCCGATCTTGTCGCTGGTGATGAGGAAGATGGGCTGATAATACAGTGCCATGGTGAACATGCTCTCGTTCTCGTACTGGATGAGCTCCTTAAACGCCTCGTTCTGGGCATTCACGTCGGCGGAGGCGTTGGTGGCGTCGATCAGACGGTTGAGCTCGGCGTCCTCCGGGGTGTGGGAATTGGTGGGGGAGCCGGTGCGGTAGCGGTCATAATACTCGTGCAGAGACAGGGCAGCGTTGGCAGCGTAGCACATATCCCAGTCCACCGCGCGGGGACCCTTGGCCTGGTCGGCGGGAGCGGTCCAAAGGATGGTGGCCAGGTCGCCCTCCACCAGCTCGAATTCCATCTTGATGCCAACGTCGGCCAGATAGGCCTGGATAGCGGTCATCAGATCCACAGTAGCCTGATCGGTGTAGTAGTAGACGACCTTGATGACGGTGTTGGCATCCCAGCCCGCGTCGGCCAGCAGCCCTTTGGCTTTTGCCGGATCATAGTTGTAGTCATTGAGGCCGGCGTCCTTCAGGTTGGCGTCCGGGGCCATGGCGTTGGCGGGGACGGCCGCGCCCTGGAAGAGGGTCTCGCAGATGGTGCCCATATCGATGGCGTAGCGGATGGCCTGGCGGACCCTGGCGTCGGCCAGAGGGGCGGGAGAGCCGTCCTGCTTGTCGAACTTGTTGAGGAAGAAGAGGCGGGTGTAGCGCACGTCGATGGGGGTGATGGTGATGCCGGGGGTGCCCTCCAGGGCCTGCACGTCGGAGATCATCTTGGTATAGCCGTAGTCCAGGTTGCCGGACTTGGCTCTGGTGACCACGTTGGGGTCGGAGTCGCCGGCGGAGGGCAGCATCTGGATCTTGAAGTCCGCCACGCCGTTGTAGTATTTGTCAAAGGGGGCCAGGATCGTGTAGTTCTTCATGTTGACCTCTTCCACCATGAAGGGGCCGCAGCCAATGGGGTGCTGGAAGAAGGGGGCTTGCTGGACCTGCAAGGGATCGATGCCCTCAAACTCGCTTTTGGGTACGGGGGCGAACTGGGTGAAGGTGAGCAGGGCGTCGGGGGCGATCTTGTCAAAGGTGATGGTGATCTTCTGGCCGTCGATGACGATGCCGGAGAAGGTATCGTTGAAGACATCGTTGGTCTTACTGCCCTCGATGGCGGAGAAGGTGGAGATGAATACGGCGTTTGCCACCGGGGTTTTGGAGACGAACTCGATGCTCCATTTAATATCCTCGGGGGTGACCTTATCGCCGTTGTGCCAGTAGGCGTCATCCCGGAGGGTGAAAGTCAGGGTCTTGCCGTCGGCGCTGTACTCGTAGGTGGCCAAGGCGTCGGGATGGTCTGGAATGGGGTTGAGGTTCTCATCGGCCACGATCAGGTGGCCGTAGACCGCTTTGTTGTAGACGTAGGTGCCGGGGTTGAGCCAGGGCGTCTCAAAGAACTCCTCGGGGCCGCCGTTGGTGTAGACGAGCTTTTCGCCGGAGGCGCCGGAGTCGGGTGCGGCGGGTTCGCTCGCCTGAGGCGGGCTGGAGGCGTCCGGCTGCTTGGAGTTGACGTCTCCCGCGCCGTTGCCGCCGCAGGCGGCAAGACTGAGGATCATGGCCGAGCTAAGCAAGAGGCCCGCTGCGCGTTTCCATAGGGTTACCATTGTTCCATTTCTCCTTCCTGAAATCAGGTGTGGCTGGTTTGAGTACCGATGTGGCCCGTAGCGCCGCTGTGGTGACGGTTGCTCTGATGCTGGCTTCATTGTAGCCCAAATGAAAATGATTTTCAACAGTTAATGATTAACGAAAATTACTTTCTTTTATTGTGTAAGTATACAAAGATAGCCATTTTACAAAACTGCTAATTGTAAGAAGCGCAAAATGAGATTAAAATGCAAATACAGATGTTTGCAGATCTAAAAATGATTTTCATAAACAACCACTTCATGACCGGATGGCCTTTTAAGTGATAGATAAAACCGCGTGGAGGAGAAAGAACTGACCACCCAATGAATGGCGACAATATTTTCGACCTGATAGTCCAGGGGTACAACGGGATGACCCGTTCAGAGATCAAAGTGGCCGACTACGTTCTAAAGCATAGACCTGAACTGCCCTACATCATGATCAAGGATCTGGCCGACGCCTGCGGGGTGAGCGAGGCGACCATTACCCGCTTCTGCCGCACGGTGGACTGCCTGAGCTTCAATGACTTCAAGATGCGCGCCGCCCAGGCCATTTCCGCCGACGGCGGATCGGGGCCGGCCAGTGGATACGATATATACGGTGACATCCAGGCGGAGGACAGCATCGAGCAGAAGTGCCAGAAGCTCTACCACGTCGGCACTCAGGCACTTCAGCAGACGTTCGAGATGCTGGACTATGAGCGGATCGGCAAGGTGGTGGACTGCCTCTGCGATGCCGACAACGTCTACTGCTTCGGTCAGGGCAACACCTCCATCATCGCGATGGACGCCTGGGGGCGTTTCGCCACCGTCACATCAAAATTCCATTGGATCAACGATTTTCACATGCAGGCGGTCACCGCCGCCACCCTGGGGCCCAGGGATGTGATTCTCTATTTCTCTTTCTCCGGCGCCATGCGGGAGCTGTCCGAGCTGGGACAGCTCGTGGGTCAGACAGAAGCCAAGCTCATTCTTGTGACACGCTTTCCAAAGTCGCCGGGGGCCAAGTTCGCCGACCTGCTTCTGATCTGTGGAGCGGACGAGTCTCCAAAGCAACAGGGCTCCGTGGCGGTAAAGCTGGGGCAGCTGTTTATCATAGATGTTCTTTTCCACGAGTATTGCGCCAGAGATCGTAAAACGGCCCAGGAAAACCGGGAACGGACCCTGAACGCCACTGCTCCCATGTTGCTCTGATGCTAAAGTGCGACATGTAAAAGCAGGAGGTCTTTTTTCATGAACAGCCGAAACCAAACAATTCTTCAACAGCTCCGCTGCGGCCTGGTGGTATCCTGCCAGGCGCTACCCGAGGAGCCCCTGCACAGCTCCTACATCATGTCCCGGATGGCATATGCCGCCTATCTGGGCGGCGCGGTAGGCATCCGGGCCAACACGGTGGAGGACATCACCGAGATCCGCAAGACGGTTTCCCTGCCCATTATCGGCATCATCAAGCGGGTGTACGAGGAACACCCCGAGCTCTACATCACCCCCACTATGAAAGAGGTGGATGAACTCACTGCCTGCGGCGTGGAAGTCATCGCCATGGACGCCACCTGCCGCCCCCGCCCCGGTGGGGAGACCATCGAGACCCTGTTCCCCAAGGTGCGCGCCAAGTACCCCGATCAGCTCTTTATGGCCGACTGCTCCAACGTAGCCGAGGGTATGAAGGCGGCGGAGTTGGGCTTCGACCTCATCGGCACCACCATGGCCGGGTATACCCCCTACACGGCGGGCTGCGCCCTGCCGCCCTACGGCATGATCAAGACCCTGGTCCATGAGTGCGGGAAGCCCGTGGTGGCGGAGGGGAACATCTCCACGCCGGAGCAGTTCCGCCACGCCATGGACATCGGCGTGCTCACCGTGGTGGTGGGGAGCGCCATCACCAGGCCCCTGGAGATCACCAAGCGCTTTGTGTCCGCACTGAAATGAGCGCGGTGGTAGGAGTAGATTTGGAATGATATTTGATCGACTGTGTAACCTGGACCGGTACCGCGGGCTTTCTCCCGACATAGATAGAGGGATGGATTTTCTCCAGTCGGCGGACCTGACGGCGCTGCCTCTCGGCCGGGTGGAGATTGCGGGGGATGAGGTCTACGGCAACCACTTTACCTACACAACCACCCCGCTCACCCAAGGGGCCCAATTCGAGGCCCATCAGCGATACCTGGATCTTCATGTTATCCTCACGGGAATTGAGAAGGTGGCGCTTGCGCCCGTTGAAACACTGGAGCCGACTGAGATCCGGGCGGGCGAAGATGCAATCATATACCGGGGGGCGTCTAAAGACGTCCTTACCCTGGAGCAGGGGGCCTTTCTACTTGTTTTCCCCAGTGAAGGACATCTGCCGAAGCTCGCCGCCGGCACCGCGGCGGACGTGGATAAGCTGGTTTTAAAAATAGCCTATTAGAGCGGAAAGAAATCATATTTCTATGGATATTGGTAGGTACCAAGGGGTTATCCCCGCATTTTACGCCTGCTATGACGATGCGGGCAACATCTCCCCCGAGCGCACCCGGGGCCTGGCCCGGCACCTGCTGGACAAGGGCGTGAAGGGTCTCTATGTGGGCGGCTCCTCCGGTGAATGCATCTACCAGAGCGTGGCCGAGCGGAAGCTGGTGCTGGAGAACGTCATGACCGAGGTGGGCGGTAGGCTGACCGTCATCGCCCACGTGGCCTGCAACAATACCGCCGATTCCCAGGAGCTGGCCCGCCACGCTGAGGACCTGGGCGTGGACGCCATCGCGGCCATCCCGCCCATCTACTTCCACCTGCCCCCCTACGGTATCGCGGCGTACTGGAACGACATCTCCGCCGCCGCCCCCAACACCGACTTCATCATCTACAACATCCCCCAGCTGGCGGGCGTGGCCCTCACCCCCTCCCTGCTGACCGAGATGCAAAAGAACCCCCGGGTCATCGGGGTGAAGAACTCCTCCATGCCCACCCAGGACATCCAGATGTGGAAGGATCAGGGCGGCGCGGACTTCGTGGTGATGAACGGTCCCGACGAGCAGTTTATCTCCGGTCTGGCTATGGGCGCCACCGGCGGCATCGGCGGCACTTACGCCGTCATGCCCGAGCTCTTCCTCAAGGCCCGGGAGCTCTTCTACGCCGGGAAGCCCGCCGAGGCGTTTGCCGTCCAGAACGAGATCTGCCGGATCATCTACAAGATGTGCGAGGCCCATGGCAACCTGTACGCCGTGATGAAGGCCATCCTGTACAAGCACGGCAATTGCCCGGTACTGCTAACTTAGGCTCTTAAAGTCAAGACCACCCGTAAAACGGGTGGCCTGCACTGGCCCGATAAGGGCCTCAAACTAAGCCGAGCCTCAGGGCTCATGAATCGGTTTGCCAACCGCACCAGCTTCTCAGGTGGCCCCGTAAGGGGGCTTACTTTATTTTCCTTTCTTTACCGACTCACCCGTAAACGGGTCGGTAAACTCCTTCATGGATATCTGGTCTTTCATAATATCTTCCTGCATCTGATTTCGGATGTATTCCCGAATTGCCTTCTTATTGCGGCCAACTGTATCCACATAATACCCTGTGCACCAGAATTCTCGGTTACCATACTTGTACTTCAAATTTGCATGGCAGTCAAAAATCATCAGACTGCTCTTCCCTTTCAGGTATCCTACAAACTGTGATACGCTGTACTTCGGTGGAATGCTCACCAGCATTGCTTACTCACAGGCATAGTCTATTTGGAACCACGGGCATAGCCCGTGGTTTTCCTTGAGAAAGCTAGTCAGGACCACCCGTAAAACGGGTCGTTTCATGCCGAAATAGATAACGGCACGGCGGCACTTGATGGGTAAAGAGTAAGAGGCCGGGGAATTTCCCCGGCCTCTTTTCTCGTCCCCATGCCCCACAGGGCATGGAAGCGACGGAATCCCTGTCGGGGATTCCATGGAGCGAAACAGCACCTTTGACCCCGCCTTTCCGACGGGTGGGGCAGGCTGTGTAGCTCCGCTCGTGGCGGGCCACCCAGCCCCGCTCCCTTGCTGGCTCACCTTGAATACCTATCCTGGGGTCTAACCTGTAAAATGAAGGTATCATTTTGACAGGAGGGCCTATCATGAGCGAATATGGGTACATTCGGGTTTCCACAAAGGAGCAAAACGAGGCACGGCAACGGGCGGCGCTGGCGGAATACGGTGTTGGGGCGGAACGACTATATATGGACAAGCAGAGCGGAAAAGACTTCGACCGTCCCCAGTACCGGCGGCTGCTGCGAAAGCTCAGGCCGGGGGACGTGCTGGTGGTGAAGTCCATCGACCGGCTGGGGCGGGACTACGGGGAGATTTTGACCCAGTGGCGGGCCATCACCAAGGAGAAGGGGGCCGACGTGGTGGTTCTGGACATGCCATTATTGGACACGCGGCGGGACCGAGACCTGACCGGCGTTCTGATTGCGGATATTGTTTTACAGCTTCTGTCCTATGTGGCGCAGACGGAACGGGAAAGTATCTTGCAGCGACAGGCGGAGGGAATCGCGGCGGCCCATGCGCGGGGTGTTCATATGGGCCGCCCCCGGAAGGAATTTCCGAAAGACTTGCAGAGCGGCGCGGGAGAGATTGCAAGGAAATACGGCGTTTCTTTGAGTACCGCCTATCGCCGCAAGCAGGAATGGACACAAAACACGAATTATGGCTAATATGCGTTGCAATTTCTATGACCACATGGTAAAATCAGGGCTAGGCATACCTTTTGTCAAAACGTATAGGTTTTGACAGAGCTTAAAACACCTGTTATGCGCCCTGAAATCAGGGCGCAATTTTCATTTTTCCCCCTTTTTCGTCATTGTCAAAAGGTATACCTTTTGACAATCAAAAACAAGAATGAGGTGGAAAGATGAACCGCAAACTTTTATCTCTGGCGCTGACCCTGGCGTTGGTGCTGGGGTTGGCCGCCCCGGCCTGGGCCGCCGAGCCGGATGAAAACGGCTTCACAATCAAAAACGGCGTTTTGACCGCGTACAGCGGTGAGGGCGGGGAGATTACCATTCCAGACACAGTAACGAGTATTGGAGAAAATGTTTTTCAAGGGAACAGCGCAATAACTGCTGTTACTATTCCGAGCAGTGTAACATCAATTGGAGTTGGGGCATTTAATATTGCAGAAAATTTGACCTCTGTCACCTTTGCTGACGAAAGTAAACTCAGCACTATTGCTGCGCTTGCTTTTACAAGTACAAAACTTACGTCGGTGAAAATTCCAAAGTCAGTCATTTCGATTGCGGGTAATTCTTTCTCAAATATCCTTACATTGACCAGTATTTCAGTGGAAGATGGTAATACTGCTTATAAAGTGGCCGAAAATGTTCTCTTTACTGCCGACGGGACAAATATTGTAACTTATCCAGCGGGAAGAGCGGAGACCGAGTACACAGTCCCGGAAGGAGTAACCAGCTTAAGTGGACTTGCTTTTGAGGGAGCCAAAGTGACAAAAATCAACCTTCCTACTACGCTTAGCAGTGTAACAGGACAAGCCTTTGGGTATTATCTTACTGAAATTACAGTTGCCGAGGGAAATAGCAATTTCAAAGCGATAGATGGTGTTTTATACAGCTACGATGGTTCTACTCTTATTGCCTATCCTTCAAAAAAAGCGGGTACAACATTTAGTATCTCTTCCAATACATCTCTAAGTGATTACGCTTTTTACTATGCTACAAATCTTACTCAAATTTCATTGCCCAACACATTAAAAGAAATACCGGCCCATGCTTTTCATGGAGCCTCAAAGCTCGAAAATATAGCATTGCCAGATACCGTTACTGACATTAAAGAATTTGGTCTTGCGTATACAAAGGCGTTGACTACGATTGAACTTCCAAAAGGGCTGACTTCTATTGGAAATAACGCTTTTTTCTACTCCGGAATTACATCCATTACCATCCCCTGTAATCCTACTATGGGTACCCAAGTATTTAATGGCTGTTCCGATGATTTAGTAGTTCACGCCCCCAAGGGCGGGAGCGTGGAGACCTACTGCACCACGAACAACATCAAGTTTGAGGAATACTCGGACTACGATGGCACGGACGCCATGGTGAGCGTGACCCAGGAGGACGGGACTTATGGCACCGAACTGGCGGACGCGGTGACCGCCGCGCAGCACACCGGCACCAACGGGGCCTGGACGGTCAAATATGTTGGTCGGGAAGGTACCGCCTACCCGGAGAGCGCAGCCAAGCCCACCCTGCCCGGTAAGTACACCGTCTCCGCCAGCTACGCAGACGACAAGTACACCGGCTCCGCTACTGCCAACTTCGAGATCACCAAGAAACCCGTCACCGTGACGGCGGAGAACAAGAGCATGACCTACGGCGGAGCGCTGCCCGAGTTGACCTTCGCCGCCCCCTCTCTGGTGGGTGGAGATACCGCAGCCGACCTGGGCGTCTCCCTAACCACCGCCGCAGGGGTCAAGCCCGCCGTGGGCACTTATGACATCACCGGCACGGCCAGCAGCACCAAGTACGACGTGACCGTGACCCCCGGCACTCTCACCGTGACCAAGGCCGCCGCGCCCGTGGTGGCTCCCCTGACCCGCAGCTATCTCGCCACCGAGGCCCACACCGGGGAGACGGTGGATGTGGCCGCCCTCCTGCCCGCTGACCGTGGAGAGGCCACCTTTGCCGTGGGTACC
The DNA here is from genome assembly GCA_022846095.1 of Oscillospiraceae bacterium. Lineage (NCBI taxonomy): Bacteria > Bacillati > Bacillota > Clostridia > Eubacteriales > Oscillospiraceae > Oscillospiraceae bacterium. The sequence goes on from AP025583.1 coordinate 3,930,176, forward strand.
GTCACCGACGTGAACAGCATTTTGGACGGCACTCCCACCCTGGAGGGCGGCACCCTCACCTTCTCCGTGAAAGCGGGTACGGCGGGCCAGACCGCCAATATCCCTGTGAACGTGACTGGCATGACCAACTACGAGGACGCCACCGTCACCGTCAACGTGGTTCTGGTGGACAAGAACGTGGTCACCGTCACCGGCGTGTCCATCACCGGCAAGACCTATGACGGCAAGGTCGCGGCCCCTGCCGGTACCCCCGCCGCCGAGGGCTACATCGGCAACTTTGAATATCTCTATCAAGGCACCGGCGAAACCGCCTACACCAGCGCCGAGGCCCCCAAGAACGCCGGGACCTACACCCTCACCGTGAAGGTGCCGGACAGCGACCCAGCCACCATGGGGGCCACCGACCCCATGTCGTTTACCATCGAAAAGGCGACCCTCACCGTCAAGCCCGCCGACAAGTCCATCTACGTGGGCGACGCCCTCCCAGCGGGATTTGAGCTTACCTATACCGGCCTTGTGAACGGCGAGACCGTGGCCGTCCTCACCGTTACCGGCGCCCCGGAATTTGCCCTGAAGGACGGTGAGAACGCCCTGGAAAACAGCAGCAGCGCCGGGACCTATGCCATCCAGTGGACGAATAAGGACGCCGTGACCATTGAAGGGGCCAACTACGCCGTGACCAAGGCGGACGGTACCCTGACCATCTCCACCAAGTCTAGCGGCGGTGGTGGCGGTTCGTCCTCCGGCGATTCCTCCTCCGGCGGTAATTCCAGTAAGCCCACCACCAACCCAGACGGGTCCACGACCACCACCACGAAGAACCCGGACGGCTCCACCACCGCCGTGACCGAGAGCAAGGACGGCGGCAAGACCACCGAGACCACCACCAAGAGCGGCACCACCATCACCGCCACCACCCCGGCGGACAGCTCCGCCGCCTCTACCGTCAGCACCACCGTCAAAGCCGAGGTGAAGGACGGGGCCGTAAAAGCGGAAGTCCCCGCCAAAGATGTGGACGCCCTGGTAAATGCAGTGAAGGACAGCAAGGCGGAGGTCATCACCATTACCCCCGCCGTGAAGGAGGGCACCGAGGCCACCGCCGCCACCGTGAGCTTGCCCGCCGAGGCCGTGACCAAGCTGGCCCAGGCCGCCGACATAGCCGTGGCTACCCCCGTGGGCACCGTGACCCTGCCCGCCGCCGCTCTGGCCGAGTTGGGCAGCGGTAAGGAGACGGTCAGTGTGACCCTGGAGGTCAAGACCGACGCCGGGGCCCCCACCTTCAACTTTGAACTGAAAACCGGGGACAGGGCCGTGGAAACTGTCTCGGGCGGCGTGAAGGTCTCCCTGCCCGCAGAGCAGCCCACCCCCGGCACCGTGGCCGTGCTGGTGCTGCCTGACGGCACCGAGCAAGTGATCCGCAAGTCCGCCGCCGGGGCCGACGGCGTGGCCGCCCTGCTGGACGGCTCCGCCACGGTGAAGCTGGTGGATAACGCCAAGACCTTCCCCGACGTGCCCGCCGAAAACTGGGCGGCGGACGCCGTAGCCTTTGCCACAGGGCACGACCTGTTCCAGGGGGTCAACGGCGACAGCTTTGCACCCGACATGACCATGAACCGGGGCATGCTGGTCACCGTCCTGAACCGCCTGGAGGACGAGGCCAAGGGCGAGACCGCCGCCGACTTCACAGATGTGGCCGAGGGGGCCTACTATGCCGACGCCGTGGCCTGGGCCACGGAGTACGGAATTGTCACCGGCACCGGCGCGGGCTTCAACCCGGACGGGGAAATCACCCGTGAATCCCTGGCCGTCATGCTCTACCGCTATGCGGACGTGCTGGGCTATGACACCACCGGCACCGCCGCCACCGTGGGCGAGGGTGTGAGCGATTGGGCCGCCGACGCTATGAGCTGGGCCGTCGGCTCCGGCCTCCTGCAAGGGGACGGCAACGGCGACTTGAATCCCACTGCCTCCGCTACCCGCGCCGAGACCGCCGCCATCTTGCAGCGGTTCGTGGAGGGGATGGTCAAATGAGTGTGGAAGTCAACTTGATAGGGGCGTATAACTTCCGGCTGCTGGAAACCATTTTGAAGAGCCTCCACAAGTATTGGGCGTTTACCTTGAATACGGAGGACTACGACGAGGTTTTCAGGCTTGGGAAGCAGGGCCTTCTTCTGCGGCCCACCGAAGAAGAACGGGCGCAGATGGACTATGAAATTCCCCACAAGCTGGCACAGTGGAGCGGCATACCGCTTGATTTTCTATATGGGGAGCGTCAGATTATCACGGGAATCTACCTAGAGGCAGAACTTCCACCTCTGAACATAAAAGACTTCGACCACGATTCCCGCCGCTTGGACGACCGGGTATATGATATAATGAGCATACGGGAATTTGACGACCTGTGGGCGGACCCCCTGGGACTGGATGAATATATCAGTGATGACATTTTCGGTAGTGACGTCGTCGCGGAACACGGTATGGAAATGCTGCTGTCCGCCTTGGTATTCCTGTTAAAGCGGAAAGAGCGGTCAGACGAGGCCCCATCGCTGGGCGAGGTCCCGTCATTGAGTGTTCGCCAAAACAGGCGATTCCAAGAATATGACCCGCGCTTGCGAGCGTTGGCCGATATACTGATAAAAGCAACTGGGTGCCATTCCTCCGAAGCTGTCACAGAGGTTGGAAAACTGGAACAAGACTTGTCAATCCTCCATTTTGGTAGGCCATTTGAAAAGCTGGTTTGCAAGCTGGCGACGGCAACGAGATAACAAAATAATGATAGAATGATTGAGAACATGTGAAAATCTGCAAGGCACGTCCCCACTTCCAAGTGGGGACGTGCCTTTTTTCCTTGCCAAGTAGGTGCGATTCTATATGCGATAATGGCATTGTAAGCGGTGACGACATCCAGCGCGACCATCCGAGCCATTCTCGGTGTCCGCCACCATTCCACTATCGGACAGCGCCAAACGGCGCGGAAAGGAATACTCAACATGAGCAAGCAGATTTCGGGTCTGCCCCAGGAGGCAGTCTGCGGCAGTGCGCCGCCCATCGCGGTTGGTTGCAGCACCGCAAAGGTTTACAAGGACGGCGTACCCACCGGCGAAACGGAGGGGGTCCGCGTGAACATCGTGGCCCCCGGGAGGGGCTTTGCCGCGGTGAGCGTGAAGCTTCCGGAAAGCGGGCTGGGCCTGGGCGGCATGACCGGCGACGACATCAGCGCCGCGAATACCGCCGGGAAGTACGTTTATGTGGGCTTCACCGGCTTCTCCGCCAAGGCCTACGTGGGCCGGGACGGTAACCTTGGTATCACCGCCACCGCCGACAGGGTCTTCCTGGCGGACGCCAGCGGAAAACCCAAGAATATGACGGGGGCTATCCCCGGAGGAGGAAACAATCATGTGTAAAAAGCTGAAAGAGGCTCTTGAGCTGGTCAAGGCCCACCCCGGCCAGAGCGTCGCAATCGCGGCCATGCTGGTGGCTGTTGCGGCCCTGATGGCACTGGTGCTCCCCAAGGTCCTGGGCTGGGTCGCCGTAGGCCTCCTGGTTCTCTGGGTCTTCTACGAGCCGCACCGCCCGACGGTGCAGCCGCCCCCCTACATCGCGGAGGACCTGCTGATGGACCTGCTTTTTCAGGTCTTTACCATTCAAAACCATGCCGCCCTTTTCGGAATCATCGCTCCCGAAACAGCGTCGATGATGGATTGTGGATTGCATAATAAAGGCCCCCTTGAGGTCATTTATGCGCTGGTAGAACTTGCACCCAACACCATGCCAAACTGCCCAAAGTTCAAGAGGCTTTTGCAGCAACGGCTGGACGCAGCTTGCGCGGAGCGGAGGCTACCGCCTCTCTTCGCCGTGGTTGAGGTCCAGGACACCGCCGCCGGGGGAATCCTCATCCAAGTGGCGTACCTGGACGGCGACGAACGGCAGCGACAGTACAAAGCGTACTTGGGCCAGAAGGAACAGGAGCAACGCACCCGTCTGACGGTCAGGGTCGAGGCCCCCGACGATGACGAGTTCTAGCCTGCCCTTGTTCTGGGACGCGGCGGCGCTGCGGGAGGGCGGGCGGGAGGCGGTCCTTTGGGACGCCTCCCGCTTTCCCCATCTGCTGGTGATAGGAGCAACAGGCAGCGGAAAAACCTATGCCGTGAAGCTGCTGCTGGGCAAGATCACGGCACATATCCCAGGGGCCAAGGCCATCCTCTGCGACTACAAGGCCGACGACTTCCGCTTTCTGGCCGGTAGCCCCCGCTACTATGAGTTTGACGGCTGCACTGAGGGCCTAAACGCTTTTTACGGGGCGTTCCAGGCCCGCCAGCGTGGGGACACCCCCTCCCGTACCTTCCGCCTCCTGGTGTTTGATGAATGGGCCTCTTATGTGTCCATGTTGGACAAAAAGGAGGCGGAGGAGGCCAAGCGGAAATTGGCGACCCTGCTCATGCTGGGCCGGTCCTTCAACTTCCATGTGCTGGTAAGTCAGCAGCGGGCGGACGCCGCCTACTTCAGCACGGCGCGGGACAACTTCAATATCGTGGTGGCCCTGGGCAACCTGTCCAGGGAAAGCCGGGATATGTTCTTTTCCGGCTTCAAGGACGAGATGGGGCCGGTCCGCAGATTGGGAGAGGGCTATATGCTCACCAACGGCGCGGAGCTGCGCCACATCCAAGTCCCCAGTGTGCGGAACCTTGACAAGCTGGACGCCGCAATCAAACGTCTTGTGATATGAGACCGGCCCACGAGTGGGCGGACGGGGCGGCGCGGGCCGAAGGCAGGAGCGCCGCCCCAGGCCGTCCGGCCCGCAGGGCCTTAACTTGATTTTTTATGAACATTGACAGAATTGCGAATGTGAGACCGGCCAGGGCAGACACGCCGGTGACGGTGAAGCGGTGCGGGAATGTCATAGAGGTCCGCTACATGGCCTCCACAGCAGAGGCCCCGCCAACCTACAAGCTGGACGCGGACCACTACGTGGACACCCGAACCGGCGAGGTAAAAGCGGTGACGCATACCGCCAGCAGGGCGGAGGACAAGGCCAGCGTGGCCCAATCTCTCCGCAAGCTCCGGGACCTTATCAACGCCAATCTGACGGACCCGGAAGCGGCGCTGTGGGTGACGCTCACCTACACCGAGAACATGCGGGACCCGGCGCGGCTGTATGAGGACTACCGCCGTTTCTGGCTGCGGCTACGCTACTACCTGGACAAGCAAGGGCACCCGCCCGCCGAGTACATCACCGCCGCCGAGCCCCAGGGCCGGGGCGCGTGGCACCTCCATAGTCTGTTCCTCTTCCCCGGCAAGGCCCCATTCATCCCCAACGCGGACATAGCGCGTGTATGGGGCCACGGCTTCACCAAGACCAAGAGCTTGACAGGAATCGACAACCCCGGCCTGTACCTCACTGCGTACCTGGGTGACATGGAGCTGACCGAGGCCCTATCCAGTGGCGTGAAGCGGGGACGGCTGGCAGAGGCGGAGACTACCGGCGCAGACGGGCAGCGCCGCCGCAAGGCAATCGTCAAGGGGGCACGGCTGCGCCTGTACCCGCCCGGCTTCAATCTCTATCGGTTTAGTCGGGGCGTGAAACGGCCCGTGGTATGGCGGACCACCGAGGCTGAGGCGCAAGAGGTCATAGGGGACGCCCCCCTCACCTACGAAAAGACCATCCGCGTCACCGATGGCGCGTGCGACACGCTTAATATCATCAACTACCGGCAGTACAACACGGGCAAGAAAGGGGGCGGCACCTGTGGAGGAAAAGAAGAAACACCCTGACAAAACCGCGCTTTCCAGCGACGGCCCACATCACCGCTATAATCTCGCTGTGGTGGATGGAGACACCGTTTTTCTGGTGCGCCATATCTGCCAGGGCTACCAGAGCGTCAAAGAAGTCTATCAGAACTTTCTGAAAAGAAAAATTGAAGATATTCAATAAATATATCCAATATCCGGCCCTTTTCCTTGCTGTTTTCGCCTCTTTGTGGTATAATAATAGTACCATCAAGCGTCGCCGTGCAAGGATGGGAAAGGAGTGTAACACCCTTGCTACATACGGCAGACACCGCCCTTTATGGTCGCCTCTCCAAAGAGGACAGGACCAGGGGCATGAATTTAAATAAAGGCAATAGCGACAGTATCGAATCCCAAATGCTCATGCTCCACCAATACGCCGCCGCCCACGGCCTGCAAGTCTACGATGAATACACTGACGACGGCTATACCGGGACCAACTTCCAGCGCCCGGACTTTATGCGGATGATGGAGGATATACGGGCAGGGAAAGTCAAAACGGTCATCGTGAAGGACCTCTCCCGGCTGGGTCGGGACTACATCGAGAGCGGGCGCTATCAAGAGGTCATCTTCCCGGAGTTGGGCACCCGTCTAATAGCCATAGGCGACGGGTACGACAGTGACAACGAGGACGGCAACGACATAGCCCCCTTCAAAAACCTGTTCAATGACTTTTACCCCCGTGACATCTCTAAGAAAACCCGGAACGCCCTCAACGCCCGTGCCCGAAACGGGGAATATCTCGGCCCCGGCCTCTATGGTTATTGCAAAGACCCCAATGACCGGCACAAGCTGGTCCCGGACCCCGACACGGCCCCGGTAGTCCGGCGTATCTTCTCCATGGTGTGCGGCGGCTATGGCTTTTGTAAGGTCGCCCGTGAGCTTTCCAACGAGGGTATACCCACGCCTGGGGCGGTCAAAGGACACGGCCCCAGGACCGGTTATCACCGGCCCACCGATTGGCACTTCCCCACTGTCCGGGCTATCGTGATGAATCCCATGTACCTGGGCCACACCATCCACGGCGTCCAGAAAAAGCTCAACTACAAGAGCAGTAAAATGATTCAAATGCCGGAGGAAAACTGGATTGTAGTGGAGGGGACCCACGAACCGCTTATCAGCCGGGAAACCTGGGACCTGGCCCACAAGGTCATTTCCACCAGAAGCAAGCCCACGGGCAAGGGAACTCCCCACATTTTTTCCGGCCTTTTGAAGTGCGGCACCTGCGGGGCGACCATGGCGAAGGATTCCGGGAACGGCTTTAGCTGCCAGAGGTACAAGGTGTACGGCAAGGAGCAATGTACCAACCACCGCATTACCATGGAGCAGTTGAACACGGTTGTCCTCGCCAGCATTCGGGATGTGTCCGAAGAGGTCCGGGCAGACCGGGACGGTTTCATTGAGCGGTTGACCGGCAAGGGGTTGGAGGGACAACGGGCGGCCTGTGAGACGGCCAGACGAGAGCGGCACAAGCTGGAAAAGCGGCTATCCGAAATCGGCCCATTGGTGAAAAAGGCTTTTGAGAAGAACGCTGCCGACCTTCTTCCCGACGATGTTTACACGGCCCTCATAGAGGACTACGCCGCCGAGAAAGAGGACGTCATCGCCCGCCTCGCGGACTTGGACGCCAAAATCGTGGAAATGGAGCAGGAGACGGAAGGGCCGGAAAAATTCGTGGCCCTGGTGGAGCAGTACACCGACATACAGGCGCTTGACCGCGACATCCTCCACGCCCTCATTGAGAAGATAGTTATTCACCAGGGCTACAAGGACCAGGGCGTCAAGCACCAGGAAGTTGATATTTACTTCCGCTTTATTGGCCGCATTGATGATTTGTCTATTTGAGTACTAAGCGGTGGCCTGCACAAGCCCTAAAAGGGCTTCATGCCAGCTGAGCCTCAAGGCTCATGAATAGGTTTGCCGAGCGCATCAATTTCTCAGGCAGCCCCCGTAAAGGGGGCTGTCTTTATTTGCCCTTCCTTACCGGCTCACCCGTAAACGGGTCGGTAAACTCCTTCATGGATATTTGGTCTTTCATAATATCCTCCTGCATCTGGTTTCGGATATATTCTCGGATTGCCTTCTTGTTGCGTCCAACTGTATCCGCATAATACCCGGTACACCAGAATTCTCGATTCCCATACTTGTACTTCAAATTGGCGTGCCGGTCGAATATCATTAAACTGCTTTTCCCTTTCAAATACCCTACGAATTGGGATACACTGTATTTCGGCGGTATGCTTAAAAGCATATGTATGTGGTCCGGGCAGGCATTTGCCTCTATGATCTCTACTCCCTTATACTCGCACAGCCGCCGCAAAATACTCCCTATGTCTGCCTTTATCTTCCCATATATTATCTGCCTACGATACTTCGGTGCAAATACAATATGGTACTTACAATTCCACTTCGTATGTGCTAAACTTTTACTATCCACTCGTGGATGCCCCTCCTTTGGTTTTGATGTGGTCGGCAAACCTACATCTATTCTACCAAACGAGGGGCTTTTTTGCTCTTACTCATAGGCATAGCCTTTTTAGAACCACGGGCATAGCCCGTGGTTTTCCGTGCTATGGCTAAAAAGAAAGGCCACCGCTGTGCTACCAGCGGCGGCCTTTGACGGGGTACTAAAATGCGAAGAGACTCCTCTTCGCTCAAGGTGCATTCTGTCAATAAACGGACGAAAGCCACCGTTGTTGCTACCAACGGTGGCTTTCTGATGGTGGACGATACAGGACTTGAACCTGTGACCTCCCGCACGTCAAGCGGATGCTCTACCAGCTGAGCTAATCGTCCAAACGGCGAGGTTTATTATATCCAGATTCGAGCGATTTGTCAACCATTTTTCACATTTTTTCGTTTTAAATTTAAGCAGCGGCCTTTCCGCCTGTAAAAGTACGGAAAGCCCACTTGACAGTATTCGGCGTCCGCCCTATAATGGAGATATGGAAAGTGTACTTTCCACGCAAGGAGGGCGCCAACGTTGAAAAACCGTCTGGAAGAGATCCGCAAAGCCCGGGGAATCAAGCAGGAGGAGCTGGCCGGCGTCCTGGAGGTCTCCCGGCAGACCATCGGCTCCCTGGAAAACGGCCGGTACAACCCCTCCATTCTTCTGGCCTTTAAAATCGCCCGTTATTTCGGGATGCAGATCGAGGAAATCTTTCTCTATGAGGAGGAGGGCCCCAACTAGGGGCCCTCCTTTTATCTTTTTTTCATTTTCTCCTTGACAGTTGCATCTGTTACTACTATAATTACAGTCAAGAACTGAAACTTCTCCACTTACAGTACAAGAAAGAAGGCTCTCCTATGAAACAGTACGACGCGATCGTGATCGGCTTCGGCAAGGGCGGCAAGACCCTGTCCGGCGCGCTGGCAGGCGCGGGCAAGCGGGTGGCGCTCATCGAGAAATCGGACAAAATGTACGGCGGCACCTGCATCAACGTGGGCTGCATCCCCTCCAAATCCCTGGTGCACAGCGCGGACTACTCCGCCGCCCAGGGGGGCTCCTTTGAGGAGAAGGCCGGGCGCTACGCCGCGGCCATCGCGGAAAAGAACCGCCTGACCGCCATGCTGCGCAAAAAGAACTTCGACAAGCTGGACCAGAACGCCAACGTGACGGTCATCAACGGCACCGCCGCCTTTACCGGTCCCCGCACCGTCAGCGTGAACGGCGAGGAGCTGGAGGGCGGTAAGATCTTCATCAACACCGGCGCGCGGCCCTTCCTGCCCCCCATCCCCGGCCTGAAGGAGAGCAAGCGGGTCTATCTCAGCGAGACTCTGCTGGATCTGGAGGTCCTGCCCCGGCGGTTGGTCATCCTGGGCGGGGGCTACATCGGCATGGAGTTCGCCTCCATGTACGCCAACTTCGGCAGCCAGGTCACGGTGGTCCAGGACGGGGCGGTGTTCCTGCCCCGGGAGGATCCTGAGATCGCCGCCGCCGTGCTGAAGAGCCTGGAGAACCGGGGCATCCGCGTCCTGTTTTCCACAAAGACCACGCAGATTGTGGATAAAGCGGACGCCGTCCTCCTCCGCGCCGACGGCCCCGAGGGCCCGGTGGAGCTGGAGGCCGAGGCCATCCTGGCCGCGGCGGGCCGCCGCCCCAACGTGGAGGGCCTGGGCCTGGACAAGGCGGGGGTGGCCCTCACCAAGCGGGGCGCGGTGCAGGCCGGCGAGGATCTGCGCACCACCAACCCGGACGTGTACGCCATGGGCGACGTGGTGGGCGGATTGCAGTTCACCTACATCTCCCTGGACGACTTCCGGGTGGTGAAATCCCAGCTGCTGGGGGACGGCTCCCGCACCACCGCCAACCGGGGCGCGGTGCCCTACAGCGTGTTCCTGGATCCCCCCTTCTCCCGGGTGGGCCTGTCCGAGCAGGAGGCCCGCGACCAGGGCTACGAGGTCAAGATCGCGAGGCTGCCCGCCGCCGCCATCCCCAAGGCCCAGGTGCTTCAAAAGACCGACGGCCTGCTCAAGGCGGTCATCGACGCCAAGACCGGTAAAATTCTGGGGGCCCACCTGTTCTGCGCCGAGTCCCACGAGGTCATCAACCTCCTGAAGCTGGCCGTGGACGCGGGCGTCCCCTACACCGCGCTGCGCGACGGCATCTACACCCACCCCACCATGGCGGAGGCCCTCAACGACCTCTTTGCCGCGGTTGAATAAACTTGCATAAAAACACGATTTCACGTTGTTCTTATGACATATGCAGCGAAAAAGCCGCCGCCTGTCGAATGACAGACGGCGGCTTTTTTGCCTTACTCTAATCCGTTTACTCGTCCCAGTCCGCGTAGTCGTCATACTCGGAGTGATGGCAGCAGCAGGCCTTCTTCTCCACCAGCTTTTCCTTGGCGCAGCCGAAGAACTCCGCGATCTTGTCCCAATAAGCGACGATGCAGCAGGCGGTGGCTGCGACAGCCAGGCTCCAGCCGACGATCTTGAGTACGAAGCGGGCGATTTTCATGCCCTGTCGCCTCCTTACTGAAATGATACCCTTAGTGTACACGCTTTTTATGCAAATTACAATCACCATCTGAAAGTTTTTCCCTTGTAATTCAAAGCAAAATAGAATACAATATTAGAACGAATGAAAAGAAGCCAGCACCGCTTTTGCGCGCTGAATCCCCGATAGAAAGGAAGGGTCCTTTATGAAGCTGCAAACCGAAAAGGGTGAGATCCGCATCAGCAGCGAGGTTTTCACCAATATCACCGGCGCCGCGGCCACCAACTGCTATGGCGTGAAGGGCATGGCCCTGCGGTCCAAGACCGACGGCCTGGTCCATCTGCTGCGGCGGGAATCCATGGCCAAGGGCGTGAAGGTCACTTATAACGACGACGCCACCGTGTCCATCGAGCTGCACATCATCGTGGACAACGGCGTCAACCTCATGGCGGTCAGCCGTTCCATCATGAGCGAGGTGCGCTACAACGTCAGCCGCACCACCGGGGTCGAGGTCCGCAACGTGGACGTCTGCGTTGACTCCATGGTTATCGGGTAGTACCCCGTCACCCATTGAAAGGAAGGAACATTCATGAGAGAAACCATTGACGGGGCGTCGTTTGCACAGATGGTCGTCCACGCGGCGGCTTCCATCAATATGCACAAGCAGCAGATCAACGAGCTCAACGTCTTCCCGGTCCCCGACGGGGATACCGGCACCAATATGAGCCTGACCATCTCCACCGCCTCCGCCGAGGTGCGCAAGAAGCCCCAGAAGACCGTGGGCGAGGCCGCCCACACCACCGCCTCCGCCCTGCTGCGGGGGGCCCGGGGCAACTCCGGCGTCATCCTCTCCCTGCTGTTCCGCGGCTTCGCCAAGGCCGTGAAGGACAAGGACACCATCGACGGCCGGGATCTGGCCATCGCCCTGGACTTCGGCGTGGCCGCCGCCTACAAGGCGGTGATGAAGCCCGCCGAGGGCACCATCCTAACCGTCTCCCGCCTGGCGGCCGCCCAGGCCGCCGCCACCGCCCGGGAGAACAACGCCGCCGAGGCCGTGCTGGAGGCCGCCATCGCCGAGGGCTACGTGGCCCTGGATGACACCATCAACCAGAACCCGGTGCTCAAGAAGGCCGGCGTGGTGGACGCGGGCGGCAAGGGTTTCCTCATTATTCTGGAGGGTATGCTCGCCTCCCTGCGGGGCGAGGCCGTGCCCGAGGGCGGCGAGGAGGCGGCCGCGCCCAAGGCGCGGGCCGACTTCGAGACCTTCGCCACCGAGGACATCAAGTTCGGCTACTGCACCGAGTTCATCTGCTCCCGGGACAGCAAGAAGGACCCGGAGGCCCTGCGTGGCTTCCTCTCCGCCCTGGGGGACAGCCTGGTGCTGGTGGACGACGACGAGATCATCAAGGTCCACGTGCACACCAACAACCCCGGCCGGGTGCTGGAGGAGGCGCTGACCTACGGCGCCCTCCAGACCGTGAAGATCGAGAACATGCGCAACCAGCACACCGAGATCCTGGAGGAGGGCGGCCACGATGCCGCCGAGGGGGAGCGCAAAATCGCGGCCCCCGAGAAGAAGTACGGCGTGGTGGCCGTGTGCGCCGGCGAGGGACTGGCCGCCGTGTTCCAGGACCTGGGCGTGGACGGCATCATCAGCGGCGGGCAGACCATGAACCCCTCCACCGAGGACATCATGCGGGAGATTGACAAGACCCCCGCCGAGATCGTCTTTGTGCTGCCCAACAACAAGAACATCATCATGGCCGCCGAGCAGTGCGTCCCCCTGGCCGAGGGCAAGCAGGTGGTGGTGCTGCCCACCAAGACCGTGCCCCAGGGCATCTCCGCCCTGCTGGTCATGGACCCCGAGGGGGAGCTGGCGGACAACCAGGAGGCCATGGGCGAGGCCATCGGCCGGGTGTCCACCAGCGAGATCACCTACGCCGCCCGGGACTCCGACTTTGACGGCTTCGCCATCAAGCAGGGGGACTACCTGGCCCTGGCGGAGCACCAGCTCTTCGGCACCGACCAGGACCTGCCCGCCCTGCTGGGGCGGCTGGCCCAGGCTGAGCCCCAGCAGCGGGCCGAGTTCATCACCATCTTCTACGGGGAGGACGTGGCCGAGGCCGAGGCCCAGAAGGCCCTGGAGATCTTCCGTGCCGCCTGCCCCGGCGCCGAGATTACGCTCCTGTCCGGCGGCCAGCCGGTGTACTACTATATGATCTCCGCGGAATAACAACAACGGCGGGATATGCGATGCATATCCCGCCATTTTTTTACTCCCTGACCAGCTGCACCTCGTCGAACATCCGCCCGGCGGTCAGCCAGGCCATGCCGTCCCGGTAGTCGTGCCACACGTCGGGGACGTAGAGGATTTCGGCCTGCATCTGCTTGGGCAGCAGGGCGAAGAGGCCGTCCCCCACCGGGCCGAGGCAGTCCTTGCGCAGATCCGGGCCGCCCAGGGCCACGTACTGGGGGTTGAGCACGCCGCAGATCCAGCACAGGATCCCCAGAAGGCGCTGGGTGTAGGCCCCGTCGTCGGCCGCCCCGATCATGCACTCGTCCAGCGGACGCTCCCCCTCCACGGGGATCAGCCCCAGCTCTCCGGCAAAATTGTTCCAGCCCCGGAGCACCCGTCCCCCCGCGATAAAGCCCGCGCTGATGCAGCCCTTGTCGAAGTGCAGGTAGGCCAGGTTGGTATCCTCCGGCCGCTCGCCGGGGAACTCCCGCCCGTAACACCGCGCCAGCCCGATGGCGGTGGCGTTCAGGTCGTTTTCCAGCACCACGGGCAGGCCGTAGCGCCGGGCGACGGCCTCCCCTATCTCCACCTTGTACAGCGCGTCGGCGGCCCGGTCCTTGCGCCAGAAGCAGCGGCCGTCCACCACCCCCAGCCCGCCCACGCCGATGGCCCTGAGCTCCCTGCGCTCCGCCTGGGCGTCCAGGTAGGCCAGGGCGGAGCGCTCCAGGTCCCCGTCCGGGCAGGGGAGCCGCTCATACTCCACAATCTCCCCGCACTGGTTGATCACCAGGCCGTCCACCCGGTCCACCGACATGCAGATGGCCGCGCCGTGGTACCGCTCCGGCCGGAAGCGGTAGCGCTCGGCCTTCCGGCCGCCGCTGGACGGGTCGCTGCCCATGGATTCAATCTCCCCGTTCTCCAGCATACCGGAGAGCAGGGCGCGCACGGTGGTGGGGCTGATGCCGGTCTCCCGGACCAGCTCCGCCCGGGTGGCGGTGCCCTTTGTCCGCAGCACCCGGCGGATGTACGACTGGTTCGCCTGCTTCAAGATCCCCGGCCTGGCGGTCAAATTATCCATAGCGGCCCCTCCGATACTTTTATTACCTTCTTATAAAAGTTTACAACATAAGTATAGGCCCACCGCCGCCCCTTGTCAACCGCAAAATGAAAGCGTCCCCATCCGTCAGGATGGGGACGCGCTGTTTTCCTCACAGCACCTTGGACAGGAAGTCCACGGTACGCTGCTCCCTGGGGTGGTCGAAGAAGGCCTTGGGCTCGTTCTGCTCCAGGATTTTGCCCCCGTCCATGAAGAGCACCCGGGTGCCCACCTCGCGGGCGAAGCCCATCTCGTGGGTGACCACCACCATGGTCATCCCCTCGCGGGCCAGCTCCTTCATGACCTCCAGCACCTCGCCCACCATCTCGGGGTCCAGGGCGGACGTGGGCTCGTCAAAGAGCATCAGCTTGGGCCGCATGGCCAGGGCCCGCACGATGGCGATGCGCTGCTTCTGCCCGCCGGAGAGCTGGGCGGGGTAGGCGTCCGCCTTCTCCTCCAGGCCCACCCGGCGCAGAAGGGCGGTGGCGGTGTCGTCGGCCTCGGCCTGGCCCATGAGCTTGGTGCGCACCGGGGCCAGGGTGATGTTTTTGCGGATGGTCATGTTGGGAAAGAGGTTAAAGTGCTGGAACACCATGCCCATCTGGCGGCGCACCGCGTTGATGTCGGTCTTGGGGTCGGTGACCACGGTGCCGTCGAAGGTGATGGAGCCCCCGGTGGGCTCCTCCAGCAGGTTGAGGCAGCGCAGGAAGGTGGACTTGCCGGATCCGGAGGGCCCAATGACCACCACCTTCTCCCCCACGTCAATGTGCTCGTTCAGATCGTCCAGGACCAGATGGTCGCCGAAGGATTTGCTCAGATGCTCAACGTCGATCACTTTGACGCAGCCTCCTTTCCAGCTTGCCCTGGAGCCAGGTCAGCAGCATGACCACCACCAGGTACATGACCGCGATGCCCAGCAAGGGGAACATGACCTCATAGGTCTTGGAGCCCACGGCCTGGGCGTAGTACACCAGCTCCGCCCCGCCGATGGCGGAGACCAGGGAGGTGTCCTTGAACAGGGTGATGAACTCGTTGCCCAGGGCGGGCAGGATGTTCTTGAAGGCCTGGGGGATGACGATAAAGCGCATGGTGTCCAGATAGCCCATGCCCAGGGAGCGGCCCGCCTCGTTCTGGCCGCCGTCCACGCTCATGAGCCCGCCGCGGACGATCTCGGCCACGTAGGCGCCCGAGTTGATGCCCAGGCCCAGCGCGCCCACCATGGTGTGGTTGCGGCTGGTCTTGAAGATGACGAAGCCCCAGATCAGGAGCTGCACCATCATGGGGGTGCCGCGGATGACGGTGGTGTACACCTTGCACACGGCGTTGAGCAGCCCCAGGGCGGGATTGCGGCGGCCCAGCCGCTGCTGGTCGTGGGCGGTGCGGATGACGGCCACCACCACGCCCAGGATGATGCCCAGGATCAGGGCGATCACGGTGAGCTGCAGGGTGGCGGACAGGCCCTGGAGGTAGAGCTTCCAGCGCTCTCCCGTCACGAAGGCCGTGTTGAACTTTGCCGCAAAGTTCGACCAGAAATCCATTGGGGGCCTCCTTTCTCTTCTCTCACTTCGCACAGAGAAGGGCGGCCGGTGAGGGCCGCCCTTCGCCTGGTGTGTTTTTAACCGGCGGTGATGTACTTGTCGACGATGGACTGGAGGGTGCCGTCGGCGGTCAGCTCCTGGAGGGCGTTGTTCACGGCCTCCAGCAGGGCGGTGTTGCCCTTGGCCATGCCGATGGCGTAGTCCTCGTTGGCGAACTCGGTGTCCAGGATCTTCAGGCCCGCGTTGGCCTTGACGAACTCCTGGGCGGGCATGTTGTCGATGACCACGGCGTCCACCTGGCCGTTGAGCAGGGCCTGGATGGCGGTGGCGCCGGTGTCGAACGCGGTGACGTGCTCCTCACCGTAGCCGCCGTTGTCAGGGGTGTCGGAGCAGTAGAGGTAGCCGGTGGTGCCCCGCTGGGTGCCGATCTTGTCGGCGTTGGCCAGGTCGTCCACGGTGGCGATGGGGGAGTCCTCCTTGACGATGATGACCTGGACGCCGTTGGCGTAGCTGTCGGAGAAGTCCATAACCGCCTGGCGCTCGGCGGTGACGGTGACGCCCGCCATGACGATGTCGCTCTGGCCGTTCTGGGCGGCCAGCAGGGCGGCGTCGAAGCCCATATCGTCCACAACCAGCTCCAGGCCCAGCTTGGCGGCGATGGCGCCCGCCACCTCCACGTCGATGCCCTCGAAGGAGCCGTCGTCGGCGATCATCTCATAGGGAGGGAAGGCGGCGTTGGTGGACATGTGGAGCTTGCCGGCCTCCACGGTGGCCAGCTCCCCGGCGGGGGCGGCGCTCTCAGGGGCCGGGGCCGCGGACTGGGGGGAGGGAGCGGCGCTCTCAGGGGCGGGGGTGGCGGCGTTGCCGGTGCCGCCGGAGCAGGCGGCCAGGGAAAGGGTCAGCGCAAGGGCGAGGGTCAGCGCGCCCAGCTTCTTCAGATGTTTCATATTCATTCTCTCCTCATTGCGATTTCGGGGCTTCTCTTACTGTCTGCAATTATACACTGTATTCACAGAAATGCAAGGGGTTTTCCGATATTTATTCATATTTATGCAAATGGCATAAGAAAAGGCAGGGCCGAAGCCCTGCCTTTTCACAGATTAGACGGATTCTACTTCTGGGTGGCGTACATAAAGAAGAAGAAGCCCAGGGGGGTGTAGTACACACCGCCGACGTTGTCCTGCATCATGTACTTCTGGGTGTAGAAGTAGATGGGGCCCAGCGCCCAGTCCTGGCCGATGATCAGGTCCTCGGCGTCGTGCATGGCCTGCATACGCTCAGCGGCGTCAGAGGTGGACAGAGCCTTCTGGATCAGGGCGTCGTAGTCGGGGTTGGCGTACTGGGCGTCGTTGTTGCCGCCGCCGGTCAGCCACATGTCCAGGAAGCCCATGGGGTCGTTGTAGTCGTTGATCCAGCCGTTACGCGCGATCTGGTAGTCGCCCTGCTTACGGGTCTCCAGGAACACGGACCAGTCCTGGTTCTTCAGGGTGACGGTCACGCCCAGGCCCTCCTGCCACTGCTGCTGCAGGGCCTCGCCGATGGCCTTGTGGTTGTCGGAGGTGTTGTACAGGTACTCAACCACGGGGAAGGTGGAGCGGTCGGTGTAGCCGGCCTCGTCCAGCAGCTTGTTGGCCTCGGCCAGGTTCTTCTGGTAGATCTCGTCGGTGGTGGGAGCCTCCCAGTAGGCGCCGCCGTTGGCGCGGAAGTCGGAGTTGGGCTCGGCGTCGGAGATGCCGGAGGGCACCCAGCCGTTGGCGGGGATCTGGCCGGTCTGGGTCACGTAGTCCACGATGTACTGGCTGTTGATGGCCAGGGTGAAGGCCTTACGCACGCGCCAGTCGTCGAAGGGGGCCTTCTCGTTCTGGTAGCACACATAGTAGGTGCCCAGGTAGGGGATGATCTTCAGCTCGCCGGTGGACAGCAGGGTGGCGATCTCGTCAACGGGCATATCCTCGATGAACTGCAGCTCGTTGGAGCGGAAGCCGGCCAGCATGGCGTTCTGGTCGTCGGTCAGGGTAAAGGTGATGGAGTCGGGGCCCAGGTTGGCGTAGTCATAGTACTGGTCGTTCTTGACCATGACGATCTTCTGGTTATGTACCCACTCGCTCATCTTGTAAGCGCCGTTGGTGAGGTAGGTCTCGGGGGAGAAGGTCCACTGGTCGCCGTTGGCGGCAATGGTGTCCTCACGGATGGGCAGCAGGGCGGGGAAGGCGCACAGCTCCAGGAAGTAGGGCAGGTCGGTGTACAGGGTGACCTGGAAGGTCTTGTCGTCGATGGCCTTGGCCATCAGAGTGTCGGCGGCGGCGGTGCCGTCGCTGATCTCGTTGTAGCCCACCACGGAGCTGGCCATGTTGCGGTAGTCGGCCGCGGTCTCCAGATCCACCAGGCGCTTCCAGGCGTACTCGAAGTCACCGGCGGTGACGGGCTTGCCGTCGGACCACTTGATGTCGTCGCGCAGATGGAAGGTGTAGGTCACCATGCCGGCGGTAATGCCCTTCTCGGGATCGTCCGCCTCGTGGACAACCTTGTCATAGCTGGCGGCCTGGCCGGGCACCAGCTCGGCGTAGTTGATGGTGGCGTCCTCGACGCCCACGCCGTTGTCCACCCACTTCATCAGACCCTCGAACATGTGCTGGGTCATGACGGCGCCGTCAACGGCGCTGTTCAGGGCGGGGTCGATGGTCTGCGGCTCGGACGCGATGCACACGCTCAGGTCGAACGTGCCGCTGGGGGCGGGCGCCTGAGTCTCAGGGGCGGGCGCCTGGCTCTCGGGAGCCTGAGTCGCGGGCGCCTGGCTCGGAGTCTCGGTGGTATTGGAGCAGCCGGCAAACAGGCCGGCCACCATGGCCACGGCCAGGAGCAGAGACAGAAGTTTCGTCTTCTTCATTGCTTGAACCTCCATTTTAATTTTTGTATCGCCTCCTCAGGAGGCGTGATACACAATTCGCGTTCTTCGCCTGTCCCGCATGCGGGACAGGCGAAAGGCCCATGGGCCTTTCCAGTAACAGGAGTATTATACCATGGAGTTCGCTTTGTTGTAAAGCAAATGTTTCAAGAATGTTAACTGAATTGCAGCTTCATTTTCTGCGGCTTGCACAAAATTTACAGTTTGTGGGTATCGGGCCAGGCCTTCTCGGGGCGCGCGGTGGCCCGCGCCGTCTGTCACGCCTTGGTTCCCTCCGCGACGGTCGCTAAGCCCCTATTCCGCGAAAAACACCGTGCGGCTTGCGGGGGACGCCGCACCTGCTTTTTCGTCTACATAGCGTCTTAGCTTCCTGCTCCGGGAAGCCGGCGCTTCCTCTTACCCCAGCAAATGACACGCGGCCCAATGTCCCGGCGCGTGTTCCCCACCCGGCTTGCGCCGTGCGGGGGCCCCGTTCATTTAAACCTGCCCGGGCGGAGTGAATCCGCCCCGCATCAAGGGTTTGCCCCGGGGGGCAAACCGCTTGTTCGCCGCTGGCGCGGCGGCTCGCCTGTGGCTCGCAGGGGCCCGCGCCGTCTGTCACGCCTTGGTTCCCTCCGCGACGGTCACTAAGCCCCTATTCCGCGAAAAACACCGTGCGGCTTGCGGGGGACGCCGCACCTGCTTTTTCGTCTGCATAGCGTCTTAGCTTCCTGCTCCGGGAAGCCGGCGCTTCCTCTTACCCCAGCAGATGACACGCTGCCCAATGTCCCGGCGCGTGCTCCTTGAATTCGGGCACGGCCTCCTTGCACTTCTCGGTGGCATAGGGGCAGCGGGTGTGGAACCGGCAGCCGGTCGGGGGGTTCATGGGGGAGGGGATGTCGCCCTCCAGCACGATGCGCTGCCGGGAACGGGAGACCTCGGGGTCGGGCACCGGCACGGCGGAGAGCAGGGTCTTGGTGTAGGGGTGCAGCGGGTTTTTATTCAGCTCGTAGCTCTCGGCCAGCTCCACCATGCAGCCCAGGTACATCACGCCGATGCGCCGGGAGATGTGGCGCACCACGCTCAGGTCGTGGGCGATGAAGAGGTAGGTCAGCCCCAGCTCCTGCTGCATATCCTCCAGCATGTTGACCACCTGGGACTGGATGGACACGTCCAGGGCGGAGATGGGCTCGTCGCACACGATGAACTCGGGCTTCACCGCCAGGGCGCGGGCGATGCCCACGCGCTGCTGCTGGCCGCCGGAGAACTCGTGGGGGTAGCGGTTGGCGTGCTCGGTATTCAGCCCTACCTGGCCCAGCAGCTCCTTGATGCGCTCGGTGCGCTCGGCCTTGCTGGAGTACAGCTTGTGGATGTCCAGCGCCTCGCCGATGATCTCGCCCACCGTCATGCGGGGGTCCAAGGAGGCGGAGGGGTCCTGGAAGATGATCTGCATCTTCCGGCGGTAGGGCAGCATGTTGACGGTCTTGGGCTTGGGCACCTTGACGCGCTCCAGCTGGCCCTGGGGGCCGGGCTTGAAGGGGTCCTCCCCCTCGAAGATGGTCTCGCCGCCATAGACGATCCGGCCCGAGGTGGGCTGGTGGAGCTGGAGGATGGTGCGCCCCAGGGTGGTCTTGCCGCAGCCGGACTCGCCCACCAGGCCCAGGGTCTCGCCCTTCTCGATATAGAGGGAGACGTTCTCCACCGCCTGGACGCCGGGGCCCTTGGTGCCCTTGACGGGGAAGTATTTTTTCAGGTTCTTTACTTCCAGCAGGATTTCGCCCTTACTCATCGCTTCCACCGTCCTTCCTCTGGTCGTCCTGGCGGGCGCCGCCGCCGCGGGAGCAGAAGGGCTCGCCCTTCTTCTGCTCCTCCACCCGCAGCCAGCAGGCGGAGCGGTGCCCGTCGCCCACGTCCACGTAGGGGGGCATCTTTTTCAGGCAGATCTTCATGGCGTGCTCGCACCGGGGGGCGAAGGGGCAGCCCTCGGGCGGGTTGAGCATATCCACGGGGGTGCCCTCGATGGGGATCAGGCGCTCGTGCTCCTCCGCATCCACGCGGGGCATGGAGCGCAGCAGGCCCATGGTATAGGGGTGGGCGGGCTTGTAGAAGATGTCGTCCACCGGCCCCTGCTCCACCATCCGCCCGGCGTACATGACGGAGACCTTGTCGCAGATCTCGGCCACCACGCCCAGGTTGTGGGTGATGAAAATGATGCCCATGTGGGTCTTCTTCTGCAGGTTCTTCATCAGCTCCAGGATCTGTGCCTGGATGGTCACGTCCAGAGCCGTGGTGGGCTCGTCCGCGATCAGCAGCTGGGGGTGGCAGATAAGGCCCATGGCGATCATGACGCGCTGGCGCATGCCGCCTGAGAACTCGTGGGGGTACTGCTTCATCCGCTTGGCCACGTTGTTGATGCCCACCAGCTCCAGCATGTCCATGGCCCGCTTGGCGGCGGTCTCCTTGGAGATGGACTTGTCGTGGGCCCGCAGGGCCTCGACGAGCTGGTTGCCCACGGTGTAGACCGGGTTGAGGCAGGTCATGGGGTTTTGGAAGATCATGGATACCTTGCTACCCCGGAAGGCAGTCATCTGCTCCTTGGTGTAGGCCAGCACGTCCTCGCCCTCAAAGGTGATGGACCCGCCGATGACCTTGCCGGGGGACTGGAGCAGGCCCATGATGGAGTAGGCCTCCACGCTCTTGCCGGAGCCGGACTCGCCCACGATGCCCATGACCTCGCCGTAGTTCAGGCTGTAGGTGATGCCGCCCACCGCCTTGACCTCGCCGGCGGGGGTGAAGAAGGAGACGTGGAGATCCTTGACCTCCAGCAGGGTTTTGCCGCTCTTGTCGGCGGCGTCCGCCTGGGCGTCGAGCTGCGCGTCGTAGCGCTCCTGTTCGTTCGTATTCTGTGCCATAGTCGTTTCCTCCCTCCTTATTTCTTCAGTCTCGGGTCAAGCGCATCCCGCAACCCGTCGCCGAAGAGGTTGAAGGCGAGGATCATGATGCTCAGGATACCGGCCGGGAAGAACATGCGGTACGGATAGGTGTACAGGCCGCCCAGGGCCTCGGTGCACATGGAGCCCAGGCTGGTGAGGGGGGCGGACACGCCCACGCCCAGGAAGGACAGGAAGGACTCCAGGAAGATGGCCGAGGGGATCTGCAGGCAGGTGGTGACCACGATCTGGCCCACGCAGTTGGGCAGCAGGTGGCGCTTGATGATGCGGGGGCCCTTGGCGCCCAGGGCGCGGGCGGCGGTGACGTACTCCTGCTCCTTGAGCTGGATGATCTGGCCGCGGATGATGCGGGACATGGTGACCCAGTACAGCAGGCCGAAGGCGATGAACATGGCGATGAGGTTGGAGCCCAGCACCACGATGACGCCCGCGAAGGGCCCGTTGGGGTTTGTGTTGACGTATTCCGTCAGGGAGATGCCCAAAACGGTGGAGATCAGCAGGATGACCAGCACCTCGGGAATGGAGTAGATCATCTCCACGATGCGCTGCATGACGGCGTCCACCTTGCCGCCGAAGTAGCCGGAGATGGAGCCGTACAGGGCGCCGATGACCAGCACCAGCAGGGCGGCGCACACGCCCACGATCATGGAAACCCGGGTGCCCACCATGACGCGGACCATGATGTCGCGGCCGAACTTGTCGGTGCCGAAGACGTGGGGGAAGACGGACTCGCCGTTGGCCTGGCGCTCCAGCTCCTTGACGGAGTAGCCGCCGAAATGGGCCTTGATGCCCAGCTCACGGCGCACCTCGGACTCCTTCACGTCCTCGCCGGCCGCGTCCTGGCCCTGGGCGGCGGACTTGGCCGCGGCCATGATCTTCGCCTTGTCCACGGGGGTGAGGGTCTTGCCCTCGGCGGCGGCCTCCTCCTGGGCCTTGGCCCATGCCTCCTCAGGGGTGAGGGAGGAGGCGCCCGTGCGCTCGGCCATCTCGGCGTTCAGCCGCTGCTGGTCGGCCAGGGTGTAGTGCCAGGGGTGCAGGTTCTCCGCGCCGGCGTTGAACTGCGCGTAGCCGTAGGGCACCAGCACGGGGCCCAGGAAGGCGAAGAGGAAAATGATGATCAGCACGCCCATGGCCACCATGGCCACGGTGTTCTTCCGCAGGCGCCGCCAGGCGTCCTTCCAGTAGGAGACGCTCTTGCGGTCCTGGATAAAGTCCTCCTTTTCCTGCTGGCTGGCCGCGGCGAAGTCCTCGTCGGTCAGGGTGTTCCAATCCAGGATGTCCTCGTCGGGCTGGAGGGAAAAGGCGCGTTTTAACTTCTTTCTTGCCATCGCTTAGTTCCCTCCCTTGGTCAGATTGATTCTGGGGTCGACCAGCTTGTAGAGGATGTCCACCACCAGGTTCATAATGATGATAAAGGTCGCCAGGAAAATGGTGGTGCCCATGATCACCGGGTAGTCGCGGTTGGGGATGGCCTGCACGAAGTAGCGGCCCAGGCCGGGGATGGAGAAGACCTTCTCCACCACGAAGCCGCCGGACAGGGTAAAGGCCACCTGGGGCCCCAGGTAGGTGATGACGGGGATCAGGGCGTTGCGCAGGGCGTGCTTGAAGATGATGGGCGCCGTCTTCAGGCCCTTGGCCCGGGCCGTCTTGATGTACTCCTGGTTGATGGCGTCCAGCATGGCGGCGCGGGTCTGCCGGGCCATGTAGCACATGGGGTAGAAGCCCAGTGCCAGACACGGCAGCACGTAGGACTTCGGCGTGCCGTCGAATATGGTCGGGAAGACCTTCCACACGCCTCCGCAGAACGCGAACAGCAGCAGCGACGCCACCACGAACGACGGCATGGAGATGCCGATGGTACACACCACCCGCAGGGTGCTGTCGGTGGCGGTGCCCCGGTTGTAGGCGGCCAGACAGCCCAGCGTCACCCCCACCACAACGGCCCAGAGCAGGGCGAACAGGCCAATCTTGGCGGAGACGGGGAACATCTCCTTGATGATGTTGATGACGGGGTAGTTCTTCTGCATCTTGATGGACTGGCCGAAGTCCCCCTGCAGCATGTTGCCCAGGTACTTGACCAGCTGGACGGGCAGGGGCTTATCCAAGCCGTACTTTGCGTTCAGGGCCTCGATGACCTGGGGGGAGGGCGTCTTTTCCGACAGCCACGGGTTACCCGGGATCGCGTGCATTACAAAAAAGGTAATACACGCCACCACCAGGATGGTAACGATAGCCATCAAGACACGCTTTACCACATATTTTGCCATTTCTTCACTTCCTATAACAATTGTTCAATCCCATAGTGCACCATCATAAAAGGTTCGTCTATTTTATCGCAATTTTCCGGCACCGTCAAGGATCTGTCGCTATGGAATTGCTGGCAGTTCCGTCACATCCTGCACATGTCCGTGCATTGCGCACAATGTCCGCCGGTATTGTCCGTATATTGTTTCGTGTTTCTAAAACATTTGGGCCGCTATTTTAAGTTTATTGCCGCCTTGTTCAGTTATCTTGCTCTCTTTCCGTCAATTTTCCCGTTTTTCGGCGCATAAAATCCATTCGTCGTTTTTTGGCGGGCTGCGCTGCAAATGAATCGTTTTGCAGGCAAAGTTTCAAAATAAGCGCAACGGCGGGGGAGATCCCCCGCCGTTGCGCTCTTTTTCCTGCATTTAGTCAAATCCGAAGCCCATATAGGCCCCCGCTGCGTAGCCCCAGAGGCGTTCTTTCTCTCTACTATACCACTTTACCATGCCAAAGGGCTGGGTGTAGCTCCCCGGCAGGCCGCCCCAGAAGGCCGGGGTGCGGATGTGGTAGCGCAGGGCGGGCAGGTGGCCGGCCACCAGGGCCGCGGCCCCCGCCATCTGCCGCTCCGGGATAAGCAGCTCCTTGAGCACCACGGTCTCGTCGTCCAGGTACTCGGCGGCGCAGCAGCCCTCCACCCCGTCCACGGTGAGGCGGAACAGGTCGGTGCCCGTCATGGCGGACAGCCCCCGCTGGTAGTCCACCAGCGCGTCGGAGTAGGCCACGTAGCGCTCCCCCGCCAGCAGCCCGTCCCGGATGCGGTTGTACGCCCCCGCCTCCACCGGGGCGATGGCGTCCCCCGCCTTGCCCGGCTCCACCAGCTCCCGCAGCAGCTCCACCTCCCGGGTGACGAAGCACTCGTCAAAATCCACGCTGCTGAAAAACTTGTGCAGGCTGGGCTCGGCGGGCACCACGGTGACGCAGTCCACCTCCCGCTGGCGCAGGTAGAAGTCCAGGTAGTGCAGGATCTGCCTGCCGTACCCCTTCTTGCGCGCGGCCGGGTCGGTGGCCAGGGCGTAGACGTAGGCCGCCCGGGCGCTCACCCCCTCCGGGGCGCGCAGGGTCATGGGAAAGAGGGCCAGCATGGTGGACAGCTTGCCGTCCTCCACCAGCACCATCATGTTCTCGGGGGAATAGTAGTTTTGGTAAAAGTAGTCGATATAGCTGTCCTCGTCCCCGAACGCCAGCTTCCAAAGCTGCTTCTGGGCCGGGACCTCCTCTTGGCGCGAGGCGCGTATCTCCACCATTCTGCTCCCCTCCTTTCCTTGCATTAAAATGATTCTATCAGTCCAGAGCGCCGTCCAGGACGGCGCTGTGCTTCTCCACCATCAGGTCGGGGTAGTAGGACTGCTTGGCCTTGCGCAGGCCCTCCACCCCCATGTCGTCCTCCCGGTTGAGGTACTTCACCTCCGGGTGGCGCGCCCGCACCCAGCGGGCGAACTCCCGGTTGATCATGGCGTAGGCCCCCTGGAGCTCGCCGTAGGCCTTCTCGAAGTGGACGTCGTAGGTGTCCGAGCTCAGGTAGTCCCCCATGGTGAAGGCCACCACCTCCCCGTGCACCCGGATGAGGCCGCCCTCCAGTCCCAGTTCGCGGAAATGCCCCATGGCCAGGCGCAGGGCCACCCCCTCGTTGCCCAGATCCTCCTCCTCCGAGGCCCCCTCCCGCTCCCGTGAGCGCAGGTACCACTGCTCGTCCATGGTCAGGCATTCGGGCAGGTTTTCGGGGGTGAGCTCCTCGTAGGCCCAGGTGGGGTTGTTCTCTATAAAGCGGTTGATGTGGTTGCGCTTGGCGTGCAGGCGCTTACCCCCCAGATCCGCCAGGCGGTCGATCTCATAGAGGTAGTCGTAGCCGTCCCGGTCGTGCTCGAAGCGGAACCGGCCGGGGAAGAGGCGCTCCAGCTCCCCCTCCTGCCGCTCGGTGAGGCACACCAGCCGCAGCGCCTGCTCCCGCCGGTCGGCCTCCCCCTTCAGCGCCCGCACCGCCCCGGCCACGTCCCCCGCCCCGGCGGGATACAGGTAGCTGCACCCCAGGCCGCCGCACAGGTGGACCAGGAGGAAATCGTTCCAGCGGGCAATCTCGTGCTTGTACGCGTCCTTCCACGCGTAGATGTTGGTGAAATTATATTCGCACCCCCGGTAGTCGGCCTGCCGCAGCAGGGCGTCCACCCAGGGCTTGTCGGATACCTCCGGCGCTCGGAACTCTATCATAAGTATGTGCGCTCCCAACGGATTTGATTTTGAACGGTGGCATTTTATCACAATTCCCAGTAATATGCAAGGGATTTCCGGCAGGCATAAAATATACTTTACGTTTCATTGCCAGACGTGGTAAACTGGGCATATCACTTCAGGAAAGAGGGTGGCCGCGGTTTGAAGCGATTGGACAAAAAGGGCTTTACGCTTGCGGAACTTCTCATTGTCGTTGCCATCATCGGCGTGCTGGCCGCCATCGCCATCCCGGTATTTACCGGCAGCCTCAAGCACACCGAGGAGACGGTCTGCCTCAGCAACCGCACTTCCCTGGCGCATCAGCTCATTTATGAGCAGATGGCAAACGGTAATTTTACAGAAAATGAGCTGCGCGATAAAATCGCAGCCTCCGATATTAAGTGTCCGAAGGGGAATCACTACTATTTAGAGAAGTTTGATGGTGGTTCCTTTGTAATCGGCTGCGCGGATCACACAAAAACCGTCCCACAAAAAACTCTGGAGGACTATCCGCAGCTGGTCACCGATTGGTTTGCTACCTCCCCCTCTTATAAGGATCCCAATAACGACTCTATCCGAAACTTCTTTTTCAAAAAGTATGCGGACAACCTTCCAACGCTAACCGTCGATGGAACCGTCTATTACATCCAGCCGTTCTACAGCAGCAGCAGCCAATCTGACGCTGCGGTTGACGACTACGAAAGGCGGGTATGGCTGTATGCCAGCACAAGCACAGCAAATGGAAAATGGAATGTAAACTATCTTTATAATCCCAATGATCATTATTGGTATTATTGCAAAAACAGCGCCTCTATCAATTTTACAGATACCGCCGATTTACAGGACAAAATTGATACTCAAAAAAATGGGGCTGGCAAACCCAACTGGGTCCGCCTTACAGACTATACCGAGGGCTATCAGACGCAGTCCTAGCGCCCGTCCCAGCGGCACAGGCTCAGATCCGCCCGCCCGTCGGCGGTGAAGGGCACCCCCTCCGCCTCCAGCAGGGCGCGCTGCACCCCCTCGCCGAAGGCGCAGGTGGTGGCGCCGTCGGCGTGCAGCACCCTGTGGCAGGGGAGGGCCTCGTCCTTACAGGCCCGCATGGCGTACCCCACGGCCCGGGCCGCACGGGGCGAGCCGGTCATCAGGGCCAGCTGCCCGTAGGTGGCCACCCTGCCCGCCGGGATCTGCGCCACCAGGGCGTAAACCCGCTCGTAATAGCTCATCGCGCTCCCCCCCTTTCGGAAAGTATACCACAGATCCCACCCGCTTCAAACAAAAACCCCGGCGCCGGAGGCCTCCGGCGCCGGGGTTTTCCGCATTTCTTAAAAACCGGGGTAGATGTCGCTCTTCTTGGGCAGGATCAGCGCGGCTATGAGGTAGAGCACCCCGCCGGTGGAGCAGGTGAACAGGGCGAAGAGCACCCAGCCCAGGCGGATCAGGTTGGCGTCGATATTAAAATACTCACCGAGCCCGCCGCACACGCCGGCGACGCAGGCGCCCTTTTCAATCCGGTACAGCTTTTTCGATTCGTTCATGATAATTCCTCCAGCGATTCATTTCTGTTTTCTTACCGTGCTGTAATCATATCATGCCCTGTTTAAAAAATCCTTCCGCAAGGCTTAAAAAAGCATTAAATCTGCTTCTCCTCCACCGGCATCAGACAGCCGTCCTTGTCGTAGCGCAGCCGCTGCACCTCCGCCTTGGTATTGCGCACGATCTCGTCCATGCGGATGCCCTCGGTGATGTTGGCGATAAAGGTGTAGGCCACGCCGTGCTTCCTGGCCCGGCCGGTGCGGCCGATGCGGTGGGTGTAGTTCTCCAGCTCGTCGGGCACGTCGTAGTTGAACACCGCGTCCACGTCGTCGATGTCCAGGCCCCGGGCGGCCACGTCGGTGGCCACCAGCACCTTGACCTCGCCCTTTTTGAACTGCTCCAGGGTCTTTTCCCGGATGCGCTGCTGGATGTCCCCGTGGATGGCCTCGCAGGAGATCCCCCGCATTTTCAGCAGCCCGGCCAGCCGGTCGGTCATATTCTTGGTGTTGCAGAAGGCGATGGCCCGCTCGTAGCCCCCGTGGGTGATGAGGGCGGCGATGGTGTCCAGCTTCTTCTCCCGGCTGTCCAGGTCGATGCGGTACTGCTGGATGTCGGGCTTGGAGTCCTCCACCGGGCGCACGGTGATCTCCACAGGGTCGCGCTGGTAGACCCAGGAGATGTCCATCACCTCGCGGCTGATGGTGGCGGAGAACATGCCCAGGTTCCGCCTGTGCTTGATCTGGTCCAGGATGCGGGTCACGTCCCGCACGAAGCCCATGTCCAGCATCCGGTCGGCCTCGTCCAGCACCACGGTCTGCACCGCGTCCAGCCGCACGGTGCGGCGCTTCATGTGGTCCATGAGCCGCCCCGGGGTGGCCACCACGATTTGGGGGCATTTCTTCAGGGTGGCGATCTGCTTTTCGATGGGGGCACCGCCGTAGAGGCACACGGTGCGCACCCCCTCCTTGAACTCGCACAGATCCCGCAGCTCCTCCTGGATCTGCACAGCCAGCTCCCGGGTGGGGGCCAGCACCAGGCCCTGCACGTCGGTGGACTCAGGGTCCACGTGCTCCACCATGGGGATGCCGAAGGCGAAGGTCTTGCCCGTGCCCGTGGGGGCCTTGGCAATGACGTCCTTCCAGTCCATGAAGCAGGGGATGGCCCCCGCCTGGACGGGGGTGGCCTGGACGTAGCCCTTCTTGCCGATGGCCTTCATAATCTCGCTTGAGAGGCCCAGCTGCTCGTAATTGACAATCTCGTTGACCTGTTCGCCGTTAATTTCCATACGTTTCTCTCCTTTGTGCCTGATCCAAGGTCTCCATCCCCAGGCACAAAGTCCCTGAACGCCGTTTTTCCTCCGGCGCGACCTCAAATCAATGGAAAAAGCGCGCTTTTCCCTTTTTTCAGATAGCTGATTGTACCATAGCCCGGTGCGTTATGCAAGAGCGCCGCAAAAGAGGCCCGGATCCCACAGGTGTGGCATCCGGGCCTCTTTTCTTTTTCCCGCAATCCCGCCGGCTGTTCAGGCAGGGCTGTCGGGCGCCGGGATCAGGACAGGCCGATGGCCTGGGCCGCCAGGGAGAATACCGCGCCCAGGACCACCAGGAGGGTAATAATCTTCCAGGAGAACCTGACCCACTGCTGGTAGGTTACGCCGCCCAGCTCCAGCCCGGCCATAAGCGCCCCCGCGGTGGGGAAGAGGTAATTGGTGAACCCGTCGCCCAGCTGGAAGGTGGTGACCACCACCTGCTGGTTGATGCCCAGGATGTCGGCCAGGGGCTTGAGCATGGGGAAGAGGATGAAGGCCTTGCCGCTGGCGGAGACCACGAAGAAGTTGAAGGCGATGACCACCAGGTAGAGGAGAATAATGATGACGAAGGGGCTCTTGCCGTCAAAGACGGTGGCGATGGCGTGGATGATGGTGTCCACGATTTTGGCCTGGGCCATGAGCAGGTAGATGGCCCGGGCCACGCCGATGACGATGACGGCGGGGATGACGGTGGTGGTGCCCTTGAGGAAGTCCACGCAGGCCTTATTGGGGTTGGCCCAGTTGACCACAACCACCAGGACCAGCAGGCCGAC
Organism: Oscillospiraceae bacterium; assembly: GCA_022846095.1. NCBI lineage: Bacteria > Bacillati > Bacillota > Clostridia > Eubacteriales > Oscillospiraceae > Oscillospiraceae bacterium. Next base: position 3,959,737 of record AP025583.1, read on the forward strand.
GTACATGCCGGTCACGTCCAGCATACTCCAGCCCAGGCCGATGGCGCCCACCGCTTGGAAGATGAAGCCGAAGAGCAGGATGCACAGGGTGACGATCCGCTGCCAGGTAAAGGGCACCCGGGGGGCGTTGTCGGCCGCCAGCTCGGCGCCGGGGTTTTCGGCGTATTCGGGAATGACGCTCCTGGAGGGATCCCGTTTGATTCTGCCGCAGTAGCGGACCATGTATACGGCCAGGACGGCGAAGCAGATCACGAACTCGGTGAGGCGGAAGGCCCAGCCGGAGAACATGGTCAGGCCCGCCAGGGTCTGGCAGATGCCGGTGGTAAACATATTGAAGGCGCCGGTGGTGAAGCCCACGGCCACGCCCAGCAGATTGCTGGCCACGCCCACCATCCGGTCGTAGCCCAGCGAGACGCTGACGGCCACGGACATGGGCAGGAAGGGCAGCGCGCCCTCGCCGAAGCCGATGACGCCCATGATGCCGAACACCAGGGTGAGCAGGACCATGATCAGGGTCTCCTTGCCCTTGGAGGCGCGGGCCAGGGTCTGGAGGCCGGCGGCGATGGCCCCGGTCTCCTCAATGACGTGGAGCACGCCGGAAATCACCAGGATGGAGACGATGGTGCTGGCCGACTCCACGATGCCCTGGGGTATGGCGCTGAGGAAGCTGCGCAGGGTGATGGGGGTGGTGTTGGTGATGTAGCTGAACCGGGTGGGGTCGATGGCGCCCAGCTCGGTGCGGGCGAATTCGCCGCTGGGGATAAAGAGGGACAGGACGGTGACGATCACCATGATAATCAACAGGATAATCAGTACGTGCGGCAGGACAAAGGCTTTCTTTTTCGTCTGGGGCAAACTCATGATTTTTCCTCCTTCACTTTCATCCCTGGCTGTGATGCCTGAGCCACTCCACGGCGCAGTTGGCCAGCACCGCGCTGCCCAGGACAAAGGCGCGCTCGTCCAGCACCATATTTGGGTTGTGCATGGGGTAGTTTTCCGGAGATCCGGCGCCCAGGAACGCGTAGAAGCCGGGCACCTGCCTGGTCACGTGGGCAAAGTCCTCCGCCCCCTTGGAGGGCGGGGTCAGCTGGGGCTCGCCCCCCAGCATCTCGGCCACAAATGGAAGCACCTCCCGGGTAAAGGCGGGGTCGCAGAACGTGCTGGGGGTCTTCATGCTGCGGATGCTGCAGGTGCCCCGCCATGCCTGGACGTAGAGCTCCACCAGCTCGGGGATCCGCACCATCAGATGGTCGTAAGCCTCCGGGCTCAGGGTGCGGAAGGAGATCATCAGCTCCGCCGTGTCGGGGATGATATTGGACGAGCGCCCCGCGTTCAGGCACCCCACGGTGAGGGTGGCGAACTCGTCCGGGTCCACCTCCTTGGGCACCAGGGCGTTCAGGGCGGAGCAGAGCTGCGTGGCGATGTGCAGCGGGTCGATGGTCTTCTGGGGCTCGGAGGAGTGGCCGCCCCGGCCCTGGATGCTGACGAGGAAGGTGGCCATGGCCCCCGAGGAGACCCCGGAGCAGTATTGCAGCCGCCCCACCTCCAGCTGGGAATTCACGTGCAGGGCCACGGCGGCGTCCACCTTGGGGTGCTCCAGCAAGCCGTCCTCCACCATGGTGCGGGAGCCGTACCCCAGCTCCTCGCCGGGCTGGAACATGAGCTTTACCGTGCCGGGAAGCTCCGCCTCCATGTCCTTCAGAATTTGGGCCGCACCCAGGAGCATGGCGGCGTGGGCGTCGTGCCCGCACATGTGGCTGAACTCCCCCTGGGGGGCAAAGGGCAGTCCGCTCTTCTCCCTGATGGGCAGGGCGTCCATGTCGGCCCGGAGGAGCAGGCAGGGCCCGCCCTGTCCGATCAGGCCCACCACGCCGGTGGACTCCGGCATATCGCCGAACCCGGCGAAGCGGAGCATCTCCCGGTCGGCCTGGGTATGGATGCCGCAGGACTTGGGCTCGATGCCCATCTCCCTCAGCCGCCCGCTCACGTAGGCCGCCGTCTGCGGGGTGTACACCCCCAGCTCCGGTATGGCGTGGAGGTTGTGGCGGTCCTCCAGGATTTTGGGCTCCAGCGCCTTGGCGCGCTCCATGATTTCGTTCATTTTTTCTCCTCCCCTTCCTGTCGCTCTTTCCAACTACCTATGTATATGCAAACCCCATGCCAAACAAAAAAGCAAGAACGCAGAACGTAAATTTTTTCCGCTCCCGCCGGGAATCGGGTTAAAACTTACGTTTCCGCATTCTTGCCTGTCTTTTGCCTTGCCGTCCGGTCTGTAAAATTTTTTGCAGGTGCAAAATTTCTTACGGCAAAAACTTCTGCACCTAAGCGCGGGGACCGCTGCGCCGGAACACGTGGATGCGGAAGGCCATGCCCACCTCCAGCGCCTCCAGCGCCTCCAGCCGCTCCACCCCCGCCCTGGGGGTCTTCCAGCAGTAGGGGGTCATGCGGAACAGATCCATGGCCTCCGGCCCGGACAGGGCCATCCTGCCCTCCACGGGTACGATGTCCAGGTACTCGAAGCCCCCGTAGGGCACGGCTTCGTCCGGGTTTAAGTAGGGCGTGTCGTAGAGCACCCGCTTGAGCTCCCACAGGTGCTCCGGCGCGGGCACCACGTACAGGAACACCCCGCCGGGGCGCAGCACGCGCCTGAACTCCTCCAGCGCCAGGGGGGAGAAGCAGTCCACCAGCAGGTCGGCGGAGGCGTCCGCCACGGGCAGGCGGTAGACCGAGGCCACGGCGAACTCCGCCCCCGGCGCGCGCCGGGCCGCCCGGCGCAGGGCGAATTTGGACAGGTCCACCCCCGCCGTGCGGGGCGAGCGCCCCGCCTGCTCCAGCGCCGCGTGGATCCCGGCGGTGTAGTAGCCCTCGCCGCACCCCGCGTCCAGCACCGCCGGTTCCGTCCCGGTGTGTTCCAGGGCCAGAGCGCACAGCGCCCGGCGCAGGGGGGCGTACCAGCCCCCGTCCAGAAAGCGGCTGCGGGCCCGGGCCATCTCCCGGTCGTCCCCCGGGGACTTGGAGTGCTTCCGGTCCACGGGCAGCAGGTGGACGTACCCCTCCCGCGCCCGGTCGAAGCTGTGCCCGCCGGGGCAGGCGTAGGCCCGCTCCCCCCGGGACAGGGGCGCGGCGCACAGCGGGCAGCAAAACAGGCTCATGGGGCCCGCCTCCTCTCGTGAAAAACTTGAATCCGGCATCATTATAGCCGCCGGGCCCGGTTTTGTCCAATTTTTCTCTAGGATTTCCCGCGCGCATATGCTATAATGCTACTCTGCATGAGGAATTTTACTTTTTATATAAGGAGTACGACATGATCACTGTTTCCGACCTGGGCCTCCAGTACGGCGGAGCCCCCCTCTTCTCCCACGTGGACCTTCAGTTCGTGAAGGGCAACTGCTACGGCATCATCGGCGCCAACGGCGCGGGTAAATCCACCTTTTTAAAGATCCTCTCCGGGGAGCTGGAGTCCACCTCCGGCACGGTGAGCATCCTGCCCAAGACCCGCATGTCGGTGCTCAAGCAGAACCAGAACGCCTACGACGCCTACACCGTCATGGACACGGTGATCATGGGCAACCAGCACCTGTACGACATCGGCAAGCAGAAGGACGCGCTGTACGCCAAGGAGGACTTCACCGACGAGGACGGCCTGCTGGTGAGCGACCTGGAGGCCGAGTTCGCCGAGCTGGGCGGCTGGGAGGCCGAGTCCGACGCCTCCCGCATCCTCCAGGGCCTGGGCATCGGGGTGGATCTGCACTTCAACGACATGGCCACCCTGGACGCCCGCCTGAAGGTGAAGGTGCTGCTGGCCCAGGCGCTGTTCGGCGCGCCCGACATCCTGCTGCTGGACGAGCCCACCAACAACCTGGACATCAACGCGGTGAACTGGCTGGAGGATTTCCTGCTCGACTTCCCCGGCACCGTCATCGTGGTCAGCCACGACCGCCACTTCCTCAACACCATCTGCACCCACATCGTGGACATCGACTACAACAAGATCAAGATGTACGTGGGCAACTACGACTTCTGGTACGACGCCTCCCAGCTCATGCAGAACCTGATGAAGAACCAGAACAAGAAGAACGAGGAGAAGGCCCAGGAGCTCAAGGAGTTCATCTCCCGCTTCTCCGCCAACAAGTCCAAGAGCAAGCAGGCCACCTCCCGGCGCAAGCTGCTGGACAAGATCAGCATGGAGGAGTTCCCCGCCTCCTCCCGCCGCTACCCCTGGGTGGCCTTCGCCCCCGACCGGGAGGTGGGCAAGGACATCCTCTTCGTCACCGACGTGAGCAAGACCATCGACGGGGTAAAGGTGCTGGACAAGGTGTCCTTCGCCGTGGGCCACGGGGACAAGATCGCCTTCGTGGGCGACAACGAGAACGCCCACACCACCCTGTTCAAAATCCTCACCGGGGAGCTGGAGCCCGACGAGGGCACCGTGAAGTGGGGCCAGACCGCCTCCTTCTCCTACTTCCCCAAGGACAACACCGCCTTCTTCGAGGGCTGCGACGACAACCTGGTGGAGTGGCTGCGCCAGTTCTCCCCCGACCCCCACGAGGCCTACCTCCGGGGCTTCCTGGGCCGGATGCTCTTCTCCGGCGACGACATCTACAAGGCCGTCAAGGTCCTCTCCGGCGGCGAGAAGGTGCGCTGCATGCTCTCGCGCATGATGCTCTCGGGGGCCAACGTGCTGCTGCTGGACCAGCCCACCAACCACCTGGATCTGGAGTCCATCGCCGCGCTCAACAACGGCCTGGAGGCCGTGAAGTGCAACGTGCTCTTCTCCTCCCACGACCACCAGCTGGTGCAGACCGTGGGCAACCGGGTGTTCGACTTCACCGACGACGGCAAGCTCATCGACCGCAAGATGACCTACGACGAGTATCTGGAGAGCCAGGCCCGTTAAGCCGGGCCGGGAAGGGGGCGCCATGGTACACCCGATTGACTTCTTCCGCCGTGAGCACGCGCGCAACGCCGCGCATTTCTCCGCCCTGCACGCCGCGGTGGCCAGGGACAACCTGCTCTCCCTGCGCCGCGCCGCGGCCGCCTTCGCCGTGTTCCTGTGCGTCTACGGCCTGTGGGCCGCCTTTTCCTTCCACAACAGGCTGCTCAACCTCTTTTACCTGCTCTTTCTGGCCAGCAACACGGCCCTTGTACTCTTCTCCCGGCGCTGCGGAAGGCATGGCGCCCCGGCGCTGCGCCCGGTGCAGCGCGCGTGCATGGTCTTCGTCGTCCAGGTGCTGGCCTTCACCATCTGCGTGAGCATCTTCCCCTTCCCGGAGCGGCCCTCCATCTTCTACCCCCTGGGCTACATGCTGGTCACCGTGCTCTTCCAGTTCCCCACCTGGCAGATCGCCGGGGCCCTCACCGGCATGACGGCGCTCTTCGTGGCGCTGGCCGCGGCGGTCAAGCCCCCCGGGGCCCTGGCCTACGACCTGGCCGGGGCGGTGACCTCCTGGCTGCTGGGCTTCTTTTTCCTGTATATCGTCACCGACCTGCGCCTGCGGGACGGGGAGGCCCGGCTGGCGCTGGACCGGCTGAGCCGGACCGACCCCCTCACCGGCCTTGCCAACCGGCGGGAGATGGAGGAGGCCTTTGAGCGCGCCTACCGCCGCTGCCGGGACGAGGGCCTGCCCGTGGCGGCCCTGATGCTGGACGTGGACGGCTTTAAGGCCTACAACGACCGCTACGGGCACCCCGCCGGGGACGCCTGCCTGTCCGCCCTGGGGCGGGCGCTGGCGGACTTCGCCGCGGAGACGGGGGCCTATCCCGCCCGGTACGGCGGCGAGGAATTCGCCCTGCTGCTGCCCGGCTGCGGCGAGGCGCGGGCCATGGAGCACGCGGCGGCGCTGCTGGAGCGTATGCGCATTACCGGGCCGGGCGGCGCGCCCGTCACCGTCAGCCTGGGGGCGGCCGCCGAGGTGCCCCCGCCCGGCGGCTCGGCCGTCCGTCTGCTGGAGCGGGCCGACGCGGCCCTCTACCGCGCCAAGGCCGCGGGCCGGAACCGGGCCGAGCTGGGTTAGGCGCGCAGGGCCTCCAGCCCCAGGCGCGCGCTCAGGCGGAAGCCCCCGGTAAAGCCCTCCAGCCGCTCCAGATTGAAAAGCTGATTCTCCTGGCGGACTTCTTCGACGTATCCCTGGACTACCTGATGGGGCGCACACTGGGGCGGAGGGGTCCCCCTCCGCGCTCTTGTCACGCGGCGGGGGCAAGCCCCCGCCCTACGTCATTACGGGGGCCGCAGGCCCGCGGCAATCCGTCCCCTGTTCAAACCCGCTGACTTGTGATATACTAAGACATTCTTCCGGCGATCTCCCATGTGAAAGGACGCTTGCCATGCGTAAAGAAATTGTACTCCCGTCCATCGCCGCCGCGGGCGGCCTGTGCGGGTTTTTCCTCCGGCGCTGGGATCTGGCCACCGCCTTCGAGCCCGGGGCGGGGCAGGCCCGCCTGCTGATCCCCGGCGCCCCCTCCACGGCGGCGCTGCTGGCCTTTTCCGCCGCCATGGTGCTGGTGCTGGCCCTGTTCTGCCGCGGCAAGCACCGGGAGTTCGCCGGCGGGTACGACGAGGCCTTCGCCGCCAAGGGCTCCACGCCCTATATCACCGCCGCCACCCTCTCCGCCTTCCTGCTGCTGGCGGCGGCCCTGTGCGCCGGGTGGGCCTTCGTCTCCGGCCAGAACCGGGTGATGACGCGAATGCTGCTGGCGGTGATGTGCGCGGCCTCCTTCTTCTGCGTGCTCTCCACCGCCAAAAACAACTACCGGGCCGAGGGGCGCGGCAAGTACAGCTTCACCCTGCTCATGCCCGCCTACACCTGCTGCGTGTGGCTCATCGCGGCCTACCAGTCCCGCGCCGCCGACCCGGTGATCCTGGACTACCTGTACGAGCTGCTGGCCATCATCGCCGCCCTGCTGGGCCTCTACTTCACCGCGGGGTTCTCCTTCGAGCGCTCCAAGGTGTTCCGCGCCAGCTTCTTCTCCCTGCTGGCGGTCTATTTCTCTTTTGTCACCCTGGCCGACGGGCACGATCTGGCCACCCTGCTGCTCTACGCCTTTGTCATCGTATACCTGCTCTCCTCCACGGCGGTGCTGCTGTACAACTGCGCCCAGCCCGGGGAGCCGCAGCAAAACGCAGACTTTCATACGGAGGTAAAACCCGATGAACAACAATAAATTTTATATCACCACCCCCATCTACTACCCCTCGGACAAGCTCCACATCGGCCACACCTACTGCACCGTGGCCGCCGACACCATGGCCCGCTACAAGCGTTTGCAGGGTTTCGACGTGATGTTCCTCACCGGCACCGACGAGCACGGCCAGAAGATTGAGGACAAGGCCCGCGAGGCCGGCGTGACCCCCAAGCAGTTCGTGGACAACATCGTGGAGGGCAAGGGCGGCATCCTGGACCTGTGGAAGCTGATGAACATCTCCAACGACCGCTTTATCCGCACCACCGACGGCTACCACGAGCAGTCCGTGCAGAAGATTTTCAAGCGCCTGTACGAGCAGGGTGACATCTACAAGGGCAAGTACGTGGGCAAGTACTGCAAGCCCTGCGAGAGCTTTTGGACCGAGACCCAGCTGGTGGACGGCAAGTGCCCCGACTGCGGGCGCGAGGTGGTGGACGCGGAGGAGGAGGCATACTTCTTCCGCCTGTCCAAATACGCCTCTCGCATCCAGGAGCTGCTGGAGAACACCGACTTTTTACAGCCCCGCAGCCGCGTCAACGAGATGGTCAACAACTTCATCAAGCCCGGCCTGGAGGACCTGTGCGTCTCCCGCACCTCCTTCTCCTGGGGCGTGCCGGTGGACTTCGACCCCGGCCACGTGGTCTACGTGTGGATCGACGCGCTGAGCAACTATATCAACGCCCTGGGCTACGAGAACGGCAAGTACGGCGATTTTGACAAGTTCTGGCCCGCCGACGTGCACTTTGTGGGCAAGGAGATCGTCCGCTTCCACTCCATCATCTGGCCCGCCATCCTCATGGCCCTGGATCTGCCCCTGCCCAAGAAGGTGTACGGCCACGGCTGGCTCCTGCTGGGCGGCGGCAAGATGAGCAAGTCCAAGGGCAACGTGGTGGACCCCATGGTGCTGGCCCCCCGCTACGGCGTGGACGCGCTGCGCTACTTCCTGCTGCGGGAGTTCCCCTTCGGCTCGGACGGCAACTTCTCCAACGAGGCCCTCATCACCCGCATCAACACCGACCTGGCCAACGACCTGGGCAACCTGGTCTCCCGCACCGTGACCATGGCGGGCAAGTATTTCGGCGGGCGCCTGCCGGAGGAGCAGACCGCCGACCCCATGGACGACGAGCTCACCGCCCTGTGCGGCGGCCTGCGGCGCAAGTACGAGGGCGAGATGGAGCAGTACGCCTTCCAGAACGCCCTGGTGGACGTGTTCCAGGTCATCTCCCGGGCCAACAAGTATATCGACGAGACCAAGCCCTGGGTGCTGGGCAAGGACGAGGCGTGCAAACCCCGGCTGGCCCGGGTGCTCTACAACCTGCTGGAGTGCGTGCGCATCTGCGCCGTGCTGCTGACCCCCTTCATGCCCGTGACCTGTGAGAAGATTTTTGCCCAGATCGGCGCGGACGAAACGCTGCGCACCTGGGAGAGCGCCGGGACCTTCGGCCTGCTGCCCGCCGCCGCCCGGGTGGAGCGGGGCGAGAACCTCTTCCCCCGCATCGACATGGCCAAGGAGCTGGCCGAGCTGGAGCAGGCCGCCGCGCCCGCGCCCGCCGAACCCGCCCCCGCCGAACCCAAGGAGCCCGACTATATCACCATCGACGACTTCGCCAAGGTGAAGTTCGTCACCGCCAAGGTGCTCGCCTGCGAGGCGGTGCCCAAGTCCAAGAAGCTGCTGCGCTTCTCCCTGGACTGCGGCGAGGGGGAGCCCCGGCAGATCCTCTCCGGCATCCACGAGTACTACGAGCCGGAGGCGCTGGTGGGCAAGACCGTGGTGGCCTGCACCAACCTGAAGCCCCGGAAGATGATGGGCATCGAGTCCAACGGTATGCTCATCTCCGCCGTGAAGGAAGTGGACGGCGCGGAGCAGCTCCACCTGCTGATGCTGGACGACAAGGTACCCGCCGGATTTGAACTCAGCTGATGAAAAAAGGCGCCCGCCCATGTTGAACATGGGCGGGCGCTTTTTCCATTTCATTCGGCGCGGGTCTTTACACCGCGGCCTTGCTGAGGGCGAAGAGCGCCATCAGGTAGCGGACCAGGGTGTAAATAACCAGGACGGCCGCAAGGATGGTCTCCACCAGGACGACGGGGGACAGCCAGGCGGCGCCCATCCCCAGCTTGGTCAGGCAGGCCATGGCCTGCTTGGTGGCGATGGCGGTAATGACCATGGGGAAGGTAAAGGCCGAGTAGCTGGGGTAGAAGGGCAGCCTCAGCAGCCCTGGCAGCCTGCACAGCACGACGAGGTAGATGGCGGAGGCCGCCGCCAGCAGGCCGATGACCATGGCCGCGCTCTTGGGGGTGACCGACTGGATGTAGCCGGCCAGGCACAGGCTCACCGGGGCCGCGTAGATGCAGAACAGGGGCTTGGGCGGGTCCGCCTTCACCGGCAGCTTTACGTAGCGGACGGTGATCAGCACCAGCAGGGCGATCAGGCAGACAAAGCCGAACCAGAACGCCCAGGTGCCCACGGTGGCCGTCAGCTCAAAGGCGGGCGCCGTCAGGCTTGCCACCACAATGCCCACGTAGACGATATAGTAGCTGGCGAAGATCTTGGAGAGATCCCGCTTGGCCAGGTGCTTCACGGTGAACCAGACGATGAGCGCCACGTGCAGCGCGAGGCCCGCAAACCACAGCACCTGCGCGGCCGCCGCGCCCACAAAGGGCTTGGCATAGACCGCCAGCAGCATGGTCGTCATGGAGAAGGTGCCCGATACGCTGGCCACCACGGGGTCCTGCATGGCCGCGCACACGCCGCTCCAGCAGAAGATGACCTTTAAAACCAGGCAGATCCACAGCACCGCGGCCAGCGCGCCGAACAGCAGTCGGACCCCCTCGCTGTAGCTCTGCAGCAGGTTGCCCAGGGCCGCCAGGCCCAGCATCACGCCCGCGATGGGGATGGGGAGTTTTTTTAAAAGGGGTTTCATATTCCTCGTCCCTCCCGGTTTATTCGCCGTCCGTGTTCTTGATGCCCAGCTCACGGCAGACGATTTCGCCCACCTTCCAGGCGCAAAGGCCGGTATAGCGGATGCACTGCTCCTTGTGCTCCCCCTTGCCCATGTCAAATTCACGGGTGAGGACGCGGCAGCAGATGGCGTTTTTCCCGTTCGCCTCCTTGAACCAGTCGTGGAGCTCGTGGGTCAGCGCCATACACCGGTTGACCTTGGGGTCCTGGGGGCCGGCCTGCTCCGTGCGGCCGAAGAACATGCCCAGCGCCAGCACGCCGCCGTTGAGCGCGCCGCAGGCGCACCCGGAGCGGCCCACGCCCACCGCCATGCCGGAGGACATGGCGATCACTTCCTCCGGAACGTCCAAATCAAAGTTGGAGCGCACCGCCGCCATCAGAGCCTCACAGCAGAAATAACCGTTGCGGAAGTTGTCCTCCGCGTCCTTCTGCAGCTTCTTCAAACTGACCTGCTCTGCCCGAATCTTCATTTCCATCTTCCTTTCTTGTCTAAAAAGAGATGCTGTTTATGATTTAAACACACCTTTTTGACAAAGTCCAATTGGAAGTTATAATGAAGCCGTGACATAATATAGTAATCTGACGCTATGCCGCGGTTACGGCGCAGAGCACACGGCCGGGGCCGGACGGCGCTGGGTTACGCCCCGTCCTTTTTTGTCCTGCGCCTCTGCCCCCCGTAGATGGAGCTGTCGCCGCTGAAGACATAGGCCAGGGCGCACACGGCGAAAAACCAGGGCAGGTATTGGTAGCCGAATACCTCCGCGCCGATAAAGACGGGGGCGAGCAGGGTGTTGGTGGCCGCGCCGAACACCGCCGCGTACCCCAGCGCGGCCAGCAGCAGGGCGGGCAGGCCCAGCAGGGGGGCCAGGGCCGCCCCCAGGCAGGCCCCGATGGCGAAGAGGGGGGTCACCTCGCCCCCCTGGTAGCCCGCCGCCAGGGTGAGCACCGTCAGCAGGAACTTGGCCGCCCAGTCCCACCACAGGATCTCCCCGCCGGAGGTGGCCAGGGCGATCAGGTTGGTGCCCAGCCCGGCGTACCGCCCCCCGCACAGCAGGAGCAGCAGGGCCGCCGCCGCACCGCCGAGGGCGATGCGCGCCACGGAATTGGGCAGCAGGGCCGCCAGCCTGCCCTTGGCCCAGGCCAGCAGCCGGGCGAAGAGGCCCCCCGCCGCCCCGAAGGCGATCCCGGCCGCGGCCAGGGCGGCCACAACGGCGGGGGTGGCCGCCGCCTCCAGCCCCAGGGGGACGGTGAACTTCTCCAGCCCCAGCGCCCCCGAGACCTGGGCCGCCGCAAAGGCGGCCACCGCCGCGGGGAGCAGGGCGGCGTACTCCAGGGCCCCGGCGGTGAGCACCTCCAGGGCGAAGAAGGTGGCGGCCACCGGCGTGCGGAACAGTCCTCCGAAGCCCGCCGCCATGCCCGCGATGAGGAAGATGCGCCCGCCGTCCGCCAGGGGCAGCCTGCGGCCCACCCCGTGGCCCACGGCGGCCCCGATCTGCACGGCCACCCCCTCCCGCCCGGCGCTGCCGCCGCACAGGTGGGTCAGCCAGGTGCCGCCGATGATCAGCGGGATCAGGCGCAGGGGGATCTCCTGCGCCGTGCCGTGGCCCGCGCCGAAGACCAGGCCCATGCCCCGCTCGCTGCCCCGGCCGAAACGCCGGTAGGCCAGCACGATGGCCACGCCTGCCAGGGGCAGGAAGCACACCAGGGGAAACACGTGCCTGTCCCGCAGCGCGGACAGCCACAGCAGCCCCCGCCCGAACACCGCGTCCACGGCCCCCACCGCCGCGCCAATCGCCACCGCCAGCAATGCCGGGAGCAGCACGCCCCGGCCCAGCCGCTTACAAATCTCCATCGCTGCCTCTCCTTTTCCCGAAACAGCCGAAAAAAGGGCCGATCACCCCTGCATTTGATTGCAGAAGTCATCAGCCCTTGGGCGGTTTCGGCACTTGCCGCGGGAGAACCTCATTCCCGCTATTGTGATTTTATTTTAGTCCTCCTCCACCGGGGTGTCAAGGCCCTGCGCGGCGGGCACCTGCTCGGGCAGAAGGGTCTGGGCCACCATCACGGCCTCCTGCACCTCGTGGGCGCCGGTGCGGCGGATGCCGCCCCAGGCGATCCACAGGCCCAGGGCCAGGAAGAGCAGGTCCGGGCCGATCTGCGCCGCGCCGTAGGACTGGAAGTAGGCCTCCACCACGTCAGTCAGACTGGGAACCATGTGGTAGTGCCCCACCACGTAGACGAAGTACATGCCCAGGCGCATGAGGAACATATCCAGCACGGAGAACACAATGGTGATGAAGAAGGCGGCCTTGTTCCGCTTGCCCTTGAAGAGCCGGTAGCCGTAGTTGGCGCCCAGGGGGATCAGGGCGTAGAGCACCGCCACCAGATAGCTGCCGAAGTCCCGCATGAGCACGGCGGGGATGGCGCCCACCAGGCCGCCCAGCAGCGCGCCCAGCATGCCCGTAAAATAATTGCCGTTGAGGCGGTTGTCCTCCACCCGCTGGGCGGTGAGCTGGGTCTGGTTCTCCACGCAGGCGCGGTGGACGTTCACGTAGCCCCCCGTATAGCCTGTGGCGTCGCACCCCGCCGCGCCGCACAGGGGGCACTTCTCCGCCGGGCGCAGCCCGGCCTCCTGCATCGCGGCCGCGGCCGCGGCCAGGCAGGCCCAGATCGACTGCTCCAGCTCGCCGTCCCGCTCCTGGACGTTGATGCAGAAGGTGCTGGTCTTGCTGTTCTGGGCCATGGGGGTGCAGTACTTGGGCACCTCACCCTTCAGCCGCTTGACGAAGGCCTTGTCCGCCTTGCCCTCCACCTTGAACTCCAGCCGTACCAACGCCCGCTTGGCTGGGGTGATCTGGGCGGAGTAGGGGTAGCCCTTGTACACGCCGAAGGCCCCGTTCCCCAGCACCCGGCAGCCCCGGGCGGCCATCATACTCTGAAATTCCGCTTGCGTCATTGCGCTGCCTCCCTTGTTTCTCATGTGGAAATATTGTATCATACTGTGTAGGTGGGAGACAATCCCGCTTTTTATCAATTTTGGAGGTCCGACCGCCATGCTTTTTGACACACACGCCCATTATTACGACGACGCCTTCGATTCCGACCGGGACGAGGTCCTCTCCGCCCTGCCCACCAAGGGCGTGGAGCTGGTGGTCTGCCCCGGCTGCGACCTGGAGTCCTCCCGCGCCAGTATCGCCCTGGCCGAGCGCTACCCCTTCCTCTACGCCGCGGTGGGCCTGCACCCGGAGAACCTGGAGGGGGCGCAGCTCAGCGACCTGGACCAGATCGCCTCCCTGGCCGCCCACCCCAGGGTGAAGGCGGTGGGGGAGATCGGCCTGGACTACTACTGGGTCAAGGACGCGGCGGGCCGGGCGAAGGAGCGGGACTTCTTCGACGCCCAGCTCACTCTGGCCGAGGCCCTGGACCTGCCCGCCATCGTCCACGACCGGGACGCCCACAAGGACTGCCTGGACCTCGTGCGCGCCCACCTGGGGGCGCGGGGGGTGTTCCACTGCTACTCCGGCAGCATCGAGGACGCCAAGGTGCTGGTGAAGCTGGGCTGGATGCTCTCCTTCACGGGCAGCATCACCTTCAAAAACGCCCGGCGCGCCCTGGAGATCCTGGACTGGATCCCCCTGGAGCGGGTGATGATCGAGACCGATGCGCCCTATATGGCCCCGGAGCCCTTCCGGGGCAGGCGCTGCGACTCGGGCTACGTGTACCGCATGGCGGAGACCATCGCCCAAATCAAGGGCCTGTCCACCGAAGAGGCGGCGGCCGTTACCACCGCCAACGGCAGGCGGTTTTTCGGAATTGAGGAGGGATAGATATGCAGACGATCTCTTACGAGTACGAGGGCGCGCTCTACGTCAACCTGACCAACCGCTGCGACTGTTCCTGCGTGTTCTGCCTGCGGCACAACGGCCACAAGGGCAGCATCTACGCCGACGACCTGTGGCTGGAGCGCGAGCCCACCCGGCAGGAGGCCCTGGAAAACCTGCTGGCCCGGGACCTGGCGGCCTACCGGGAGCTGGTGTTCTGCGGCTTCGGGGAGCCCATGTACCGCACCGACGACATCCTGTGGCTGGTGGACGCGCTGAAGCGGGCCGTGCCCGCCCTGCCCCCGGTGCGCATCAATACCAACGGCCACGCAAACCTGATCCTGGGCCGGGACGTGACCCCGGATCTGAAGGGCCGCATCGACGTGCTCTCCATCTCCCTCAACGGCTCCACGGCGGAGGAGTATGTGGCGGTCACACAGCCCCGGGACGGGGCGCGGGCCTGGGAGGCCATGCTGGACTTCACCCGCCGGGCTGCGGCCTGCGTGCCCACGGTGATGATGACCGTGGTGGACAAGGACAAATCCCCGGCGGAGCTGGCCGCCTGCCGCGCCCTGGCCGAGGGCCTGGGGGCCACGCTGCGGGTGCGGGCATACATCCCGGATTAAACCAAAAGGCAGGGGAGCGGGCTTTGCCCGCTCCCCTGCTTTTTCCGTTTCTATCTACGCGGCGCTGCTGCCGTTGAGCTCCTCCAGCGCCTCCTGTTCACTGTCGGCGGAGAAGCGGAACCGGCCCCAGGCGTCGTAGACCTCCACGTGTCCGTAAACCCATCGAATTTCATAGTCCATGTCAGGCGCTCCCTTCTGTCTTGTTCTAAGTACAGTATAGCGGAGTGTCTGTCCATTAAAACGGACTATTCTATGTGAAATCGGTTTTTTACCGGTTCCGGGGGCTATCGCGCCCCCGTCAGAAGCCGCTCGATAACGAGGGCCGCCTCGGCCCTGGTAGCGACGCCCTGCGGCTCCAGCGCCCCGCCCTCCTTCCCCGTGAGCAGGCCCGCGGCTACCGCGTAGCGCATCCCGTCCCGGGCCCAGTCCGAGACGCTTGCGCCGTCGCGGAACGGGGCGAGGGCGTCTGCGGCCTCCGGCAGGGCGGAGGTGTCCGGGCAGGCGTAGTGGTAGAAGATCACCGCCAGCTGCTCTCTGGTGATGGGCAGCTCGGGGCCAAACGCCCCGTTTTCCAGCCCCGCCACGATCTGCCTGTCGCGGGCCCAGGCCACGGCGGGCGCGTAGTACGCCGCGCCATCCACGTCCGGGAAGGGGTCGGCGGCCGCCGCCGGCTCGTCCTCCAGCCGGAACAGCGCGGTCACCAGCATCCCCCGTGTCATGGGCGCGTCGGGCGAGAAGCTGTCCTCCGAGGTGCCGTTGAGAATATTGCGCGCGGAGACAAATGCCGCGGCCTCCGCGCCCCAGTGCTCCCCCATGTCCGCGAAGCGCTTCCCGCGGTCCTCCACGCGGATGCTTGCGGAGCCCTCGAGGGGGATGGCGAGGCCGCCGTCCATAGGGACGGATTTTTTCACGACCTCCTCAGTGCCGTCCTCCCGGACCAGCACCGCGACGGTGCCGGGCCCGGCCTGGGCGGGTACCCGCACATCCAGGCCCCCGGCAATCTGATCCAGAACCCGGCCGTCCGCCGCGACCTCCACGCGGAGCACGCCGTCCGCTTCGGCCGTCTGAATGGTGATGCCCCGTTCCGCCTGCCCGGCGGCCTCGCCCAGCGCCTGGGCGGAAAGGGTCACGTCCGCCGCCTGCGTCCGGACCGTAAGCGCGCTGTCCCCGTCCCGGGTGAGGATGGTGGCCGCCTGCTTGGTAAGGGCAATCTGCACCGCCCCCGCCCCATCGTCCACCTGGGGTTCGATTACAATCTGTGCGCCGCCGTCCTCCGCCGCCCGGACCATGGCCTGCGCGTCGCTGCCGCTCACCTGCGCCTGGGCCACGCCGCCGCTGGCGCTGGTCTCCGGCTTGAGGGTCACCGTGCCGTCGTCCGCCGCCACCGGCGGCTTGGGGGCCGTCCCGCCGCCGCCCGAGGGCGCGGGGCCCGGCGCGGGTGTCGGCGTCGGCGTGGGCGTCGGCGTCGGCGTCGGCGTCGGCGTGGGCGTCGGCGTGGGTGTCGGCGTCGGCGTGGGTGTCGGCGTCGGCGTGGGTGTCGGCGTCGGCGTGGGCGTCGGCGTCGGCGTTGGCGTAGGCGTCGGCGTCGGCGTCGGCGTGGGATCCACGACGGCCTCCCCGGATACCGGAATCTGGAGGTCAAAGGAGAGCGGTTCATAGGCAATCCCGCTGCCAAGCGCGGTCGGTTCCGCCTCCGGCCTGCGGGTTACCGTCACGGTGACGAGATACGTCCCGGGGGCGGTGGCGCGCATCCAGTTGCCGGAGCCGTTTTCCGCCGTGCCGAACGCGATGTGCGCCCGCTGCTCCGCCGTGGCGCCCGCCGCCAGGGCAAGAGACACGGTGTAATGCTCCTCCGCCTCACAGTAGTCCCCGGGGTAGCGCGGCGTGGCAAAGTCCTCTTCGCCGTCCGCGCCGTCCGCGGGCGAAAACGCCTGGCGGAACACCACGGGCGCCGCCCATACGCCGGTCTCCAGCCCGTCCGCGGCGGAGACGGCGTAGTTGTCCTCCTCCGTCGCCGTGACCGGCTCCCCCTGAATCATCGGGACCGACGCCACCGGATAGAGGAAGCCGCCCTCACCGCCGTGCTCGTCAAAGGGGCGGTGGATATAAAAATTGCCATAGCAAATCCTTTTATTGCTTCCGAGCACATAGTAGGTGCTGGTCAGATTGCCTGTGAGCATGCCGGGCATAAAATCCGCTTCGTAGTAATTATTCGTTTCCTGATACACCACGTCGCAGCAGCAGTTTTCCAGCACGCAGGAGCCGGAGTCGCCCATGCGGCCGATCAGACCGCCTACCAGCGCGCCGTCCTGGTTGCTCTCGCAGGTATAGGCCACATCCACGGCAATCCGGCCTGCTACAGTTGAATTTATTACCACGGCTCCGCTCTCGCTGGACATACCCACCAGGCCGCCGATGTCCGGCTGGGTGTTTCTCCCCTGGTAGTCGATGTCCACCACTGCGTCGCAGCCGATTACCTGGGTGGAGAAGGTATCGCCCAAAATGCCGCCGATCTCGGGGTAACTGGAGGTCTCCGACTCCTGGCGGAAGGAAAGGCGGAAGGGGGTTGCGCTGCAATTGCGAATGCTGCCGCTGTCCCCATTCCCCACGATCCCGCCGTAGCTGGGGGCCATACGGTCTCTGGAACCCACTTCGGCGTCCCACACGATGTCGATGGAAAAGGCGGCGGTGCAGTCCTCCACCTCTGTGTGATTCGCCCTGCCGATGATTCCCGCCACACAGTTGTAGGTCTGGATCAGCTCCGACCTGGCGGTGAAGCTGCTGTTCGCCACGTCAATGCCCGAAAGCGTGGAGTTCTCTGTCTGGCCGGCGGCACAGCCAAATACGGGGAAGTAGTCCCCTCCGGGGGACTCCTGCATCACAGCGCCGGGGCCGCCGAACGCCACATGTTCCAGCGTCAGATCGCGGATCTCAGCCCCTTCGGCCAGGCCGAACAGGCCGCCGTACTGGCACCGGTCCACCGCGATCGTCAGATTGGAGATGGTGCAGCCGTTGCCCCGGAAGGTGCCCCGGAACGCCGCCTGCTTCACCCCGACGGGCTCCCAATCCGCCGCGCCCATATCCAGCGGCGGCGTGTCCGCCGGGATCTCATAGCACAGTCCGCCGTAGTCGTCGTAGAGGTTTTTCACCCGGTTTGCAAAAAAGCCCAAATCCGTGCTGCTGCGGATCAGGTAGGGCGACTGCGGGGTGCCCGCGCCCTCCAGCGCATAGTCCCCGCCGTAGTCCTGATCCGCCCACGTCAACCGCGGATCGACGGAGAGTTCCCCCGCGGCCGCCCCCGCCGGGATAAGGCAGAGGGAGGCCAGCAGGGCCGCCGCCAGCAGCAGGGCCAGGTATCTTCTGGGTGTCCGCTTCATGATGTTTCCTCCTCATGCTTTAATGACCATTGTTTTTTGCCGGGGGCAAAAAACAGCAAGCGGGTACCCGCTTGCCTGTGCGCCATATTCTTTCGTATACTTCCATTCTAGTCCGGTATGCGCAATTGTCAAGGGGTGCTGCGCACAATTGTCACATATTTTATCTTTTTTATATTTACTATATAGTATATGTTACTCAGCCCGCCGCGTACCGGCGCGCAAAAGCGCGGGGCGCCGGCTATGCCGGCGCCCCGCGCTGCTGTCAGAGCTTATTCCGCCCCGTCCTCCGGGACACTCACGGGCAGGGAGCCCGGATCGGTAAAGACCTTCTCGAAGGTCTCGCTGTCCATGTTCTCGTACTCCAGCAGGTACGCGGCCACGATGTCCAGCTCGTGCCGGTCCCGCCTGAGGATCTCCTCACAGCGGGCGTAGGCCTGGTCGATGAGGCTCTTAATCTCCTCGTCGATGAGGGCGGCCACCTCCTCGGAATAGTTCTTGGTCTGGGCCATGGAGCGGCCGATAAAGACCTCGTCGTGCCCCGAGTCAAAGACCACGTTGCCCACCTTCTCGCTCATGCCGTAGCGGGTGACCATATTGCGGGCGATGGAGCTGGCCTTTTGCAGGTCGTTGCCCGCCCCGGTGGAGATGTCCCCCAGGGCCAGCTGCTCGGCGGCGCGGCCGCCCAGGCACACCGCGATGCGCTCGGCCAGCTCCTGCCTGGACTGGAAGGTCACGTCCTCCTGGGGCAGGGAGATGGTCATGCCGCCTGCCATGCCACGGGGGATGATGGTAATCTGGTGCACCGGGTCCTGGCTCTCCAGGCCGTGGATGACGATGGCGTGGCCCGCCTCGTGGTAGGCGGTGAGCCTGCGCTCCCGATCGATGACCACCCGGCTCTTCTTCTCCGGGCCCGCGATGACCTTGATTACCGCGTCCCGCAGGTCCTGCATGGAGATAAAGCGCGCCTGCTTCCGGGCGGCCAGGAGCGCCGCCTCGTTCATCAGGTTCTCCAGATCCGCGCCGGTAAAGCCGCCGGTGGACTTGGCCAGCTCCTTCAGATCCACGTCGTCCCCCAGGGGCTTGTTGCGGGAGTGGACGTGGAGGATCTCCTCCCGGCCCTTAATGTCCGGGTAGCCCACGTAGACCTGCCGGTCGAACCGGCCGGGGCGCAGCAGGGCGGGATCCAGGATGTCCTGCCGGTTGGTGGCCGCCATGACCACCACGCCCTCGTTGTTTCCAAACCCGTCCATCTCCACCAGGAGCTGGTTCAGGGTCTGCTCCCGCTCGTCGTGCCCGCCGCCCAGGCCCGCGCCGCGCTGGCGGCCCACGGCGTCGATCTCGTCGATAAAGACGATGGCGGGGGCGTTCTTCTTGGCCTGGTCGAAGAGGTCGCGCACGCGGGACGCGCCCACGCCCACATAGAGCTCCACGAAGTCGGAGCCGGAGATGGACAGGAAGTGGACCCCCGCCTCCCCGGCCACGGCCCGGGCCAGCAGGGTCTTGCCGGTGCCCGGAGGGCCCACCAGCAGCACGCCCTTGGGGATGCGGGCCCCCAGGGCCAGGAAGCGCTTGGGGTCCCTGAGGAACTCCACGATCTCCTGCAGCTCCGCCTTCTCCTCCACCGCGCCGGCTACGTCGGTAAAGGTGACCTTGCGCTGCTCGTCCGCGCCGGTGCGGGTGCGGGCCTTGCCGAAGCGGGCGGTCTTGTCCCCGCCGGCCCCGCCGCCGCCCGCGCCGCTCTGGCGCAGGAACATGAAGTACCACAGCAGCCCGAAGATGGCCAGAATGACCACCCAGGGCACGAAGGTGGCCACCCACGCCGGGATGCGGGTTCCGGGCGGGTAGTCGTACACGGTGATGATGCCCGCCCGCTGCTGGCTGACGATCAGGTCGTTAAAGTCGTTGTAGAACACGCTGAAGGAGGGCAGGTCGTAGGTCACGGTGCTCTCGCCGTGCCAGAACTCCCCCTCCCGCAGGGTCAGGGTGAGCTTCTCCTCCCGCACCAGCACCTCGGCGACCTTCTGCTGCTCCAGGAGCTGCCGGATCTCCGAGTATTTGGGGCCCAGGTCCGCGTTAAAGCCCCGCAGGGCAAACACGGTCATGAGCAGGATGGCGGCGAGGAGCAGGTAGAACCCCACGTCGCGCATGGTACCTTTTTTCTTCAATCAATTCACGCCCCCAGGGACTCAAAATGTCATTGCCAGGCCCCTCGGGGACTGGGCAATCCGAGCTTATTTCTCCTCGTACACACAGGGCTTCAAAATCCCTATGTAGGGCAGGTTGCGGTATTTCTCCGCGAAATCCAGCCCGTAGCCCACCACGAACTCGTCCGGGATGGAGAAGCCGGAGTAGCTCACCTCCACCGGCTTGGTGCGGCGGGAGGGCTTATCCAGCAGGGTGCACAGCCGGATGGAGGCCGGGTGGCGGGCCTTCAGGATCTCCAGCAGGTAGCTCAGGGTGTTGCCCGAGTCCAGAATGTCCTCCACCACAATAATGTCCTTGCCCTCAATGCTGTCGGACAGGTCCTTGGTAATGCGCACCTGACCCGAGGAGGTGGTGCCCGCCCCGTAGGAGGACACGGCCATGAAGTCCACCGTGCAGGGCAGGGTGATGGTCCGCACCAAATCGGACATAAATACGAAGGAGCCCCGCAGGACGCTGATGAGCAGCGGCTCCTTCCCGGCGTAGTCCGCGTCGATCTGGGCGCCGATCTCGGCCACCCGCTTTTTCAGCTCCGCTTCGGA
Source organism: Oscillospiraceae bacterium (assembly GCA_022846095.1). Classification (NCBI taxonomy): domain Bacteria; kingdom Bacillati; phylum Bacillota; class Clostridia; order Eubacteriales; family Oscillospiraceae; species Oscillospiraceae bacterium. Next base: position 3,980,449 of record AP025583.1, read on the forward strand.
GAATAAGACACGCTCCACATCCTGTTCCAGCATAACGTCCATTCCTCTCAACCTCAATTTTGTACGATTGTTATTTCAAGGGCGGCCTCGCCCGGCTCTGCCAACAGCTCCTCCGCGGGGCCGAAGCCCGCCAGGGCGGCCACCGTATCGCCGCACGCCAGCACAGGCACCCGCTCCCGCTCCCGCCGGGGAAGCTTTGCGTCGATCATCAGCTTCTTCACCGTCCTGGCCCCCGGGCGGCGGGGAAGGCGCAGCTCGTCCCCGGTCTTCCGGGGCCGCAGCACCGGCGCTCCGGGCAGGCGCTGCGCCGAGAGCCAGAAGTGGTCCGGCCTGCTCTCCGCCTCCGGGCAGATCCCCGGCCGGCAGGTGAAGCGCCAGAGGGCCCCCTCCGGGGCGGTCTCCCCGTCCAGGTTCAGCGCCGTGGGCTCAAAGGGGGGCAGAGGGCCGGCCTGGGTGGTGATCAGCAGCTCCTTGTAAATCCGCTGGGCCATGCGCCCGGCGCTCAGGAAGACCACCGCCGAGGGGTCCTCCCCCCGGGCCAGCTCCACCACCGCATTGAGGTGGGCGGCGGCGCAGTCGGTGTCCCCGTCCCCCATCAGCTCCAGCAGGCGGCGCACCGCCCGGGGCGCGATGGCGGCGGGCAGCTCCGCGATGTACCGGGCCTCGATGACCAAATCGTCCTCCGCCCAGCGGGCGTGGAGGCAGGCCTCCGCCGCCCGGGCGTTCAGGTAATCGTTATCGGTACGCAGCAGGGCGATGGTCTCCCCGGCGCTCTCGGTGAAGCGGGGGTTCAGCTCCCGCAGCACGGGCAGCACCTGCGCGCGCAGGCGGTTGCGGGTGTAGGCCTCGTCCGTGTTGGTGCCGTCCTCCACGTGGGGCAGGCCGTGCCCGGACAGATAGGCCTCAATCTCCGCCCTGGAGGTGGTCAGCAGGGGGCGCACCACGTCCCCCCGGCGGGGCCGGATGCCGGTGAGGCCCTGGAGGCCCGACCCCCGCACCAGGTGCAGCAGCAGGGTTTCCACATTGTCGTCGGCGTTGTGGGCGGTGGCGATGCGCGCCGCGCCCAGCTCCCCCGCCGTCTTTTCCAGAAAGGCGTAGCGCATCTGCCGGGCGGTCTCCTCCAGCCCACGGCCCAGCCGGGCGGCCTCGCCCGCCACGTCGCCCGAGCCCAGTACAAATGGCACGCCCCACGTCCCACACTGCGCCTGCACAAAGGCGGCGTCCCGGTCGGACTCCCCCCCCCGCAAATTGTGGTTGAAGTGGGCGGCGGCCACGGTGAAGCCGTGCTCCGCCCCCATGGCGCGCAGCAGGTGGAGCAGGCACATGGAGTCCGCCCCGCCCGACACGGCGCACAGAATCAGCCCCCCGCGGGGGAGCATATCGTATTCGGTTGTCAGGGACGCGACCTTTTGCAGCATACGCTACCCCCAATAGAATTGATAATTGATAATGGAGAATTGAGAATGAAGGAATTCGCCTGCGGCGAATCAATTTAAATCCGTTTGCCGGGGCAAACACAATCATTATCAATTGTCAATTATCCATTATCAATTCATTAAAACTCCTGATGCCGGCGGTCGATGGAGGAGAAGGTGGTGTACTCGGGCAGCCACTGCAGCTCCACCGTGCCTGTCTCGCCGTGGCGGTTCTTGGCGATGATGCACTCGGCCAGATTGTGGTTTTCGGTGTCCTCGTCGTAGTAGTCCTCCCGGTAGAGGAACATGACGATGTCCGCGTCCTGCTCGATGGCGCCCGACTCGCGCAGGTCGGAGAGCATGGGGCGCTTGTTGGAGCGGGCCTCGTTGGCGCGGGAGAGCTGGCTGAGGCACAGCACCGGCACCTGCAGCTCCTTGGCCATGATTTTCAGGGCGCGGGAGATGTCGGACACCACCTGCTGCCGGTTGTCGCTGTTCCTGGAGCTGCCGCCGGCGGAGGTCATAAGCTGGAGGTAGTCTATGACCACCAGCCCCAGATTATCCACCCGGCGGCACTTGGCGTTCATGTCGGCCACCGACAGGGACGGGTTGTCGTCGATTAAAATCTGGGTCTTGTTCAGCGCGGCGGAGGCCGCGGCGATTTTGGCCCAGTCCTCCTCCCCCAGCTTGCCGGTGACCAGCTTTTTGTTGTCCACAAAGCTTTCGCCGGAGATAAGGCGCATGGCCAGCTGCTCCCGGCTCATCTCCAGGGAGAAAAAGACCACCGATTTGCCGGAGAACTTGCCCGCGTGGAGCAGGATGTTCAGGGCCATGGAGGTCTTGCCCATGCCGGGGCGGGCGGCCAGCAGGATGAGGTCCGACTTGTTCAGGCCGGAGATGGCCGCGTCCACGTCGGGCAGGCCGGTACTCAGGCCGGGCACGGCGGAGTCGCTGGCGGCCAGCTCGTTGAGCCGCTCGTACACCCCCAGGATGACGCTGGAGATGTGCTCCAGCCCCTGGGCGCTGCGGCCCTGGCGGATGGCGTAGATGCGCTGCTCGGCGGCCTCCAGCACCTCCTGGGCGGTGCCGGTGCCCTCCTGGACCATGGCGGTCAAATCCCCCGCCGTCTCGGCGATGCGCCGCAGCAGGGCCTTGTCCTTCACGATGGCCACGTACTCCTTGACGTTGGCCGCCGTGGGGGTGATCTCCATGAGCTGGAGCACGTAGCTGCGGGAGGTGTTCTCGTCGTACACCCCGTTCTGCCGCATGTGGTCCAGCACGGTCACCGGGTCGATGGTCAGGGAGAAATTGAACATGGAGTAGATGGTCTCGTAGATCTCCCGGTTGGCGCGCAGATAGAAGTCCTCGATGCGCAGGGCCTCGATGACCTCGGGCACGCACCGGGCGTCGATGAGCATGGAGCCCAGCACGCTCTGCTCGGCCTCCACGCTGTGGGGCATCTGCCGCACCAGCAGCTCGTCCATGTTATCCCTCCCTGTTTCCGCGGCGGGGGGCAGGCCTCCGCGTGCGCGCCTACTCCTCGCTGACGACCACCTTGATGCTTCCGGTCACCTCATAGCCCAGCTTGCACTTGAGCTCGTAGGCGCCGTAAGCCTTGATGGGCTCGTCCTGTACGATCTTGGCCTTGTTGATCTCCAGGCCGTACTGGGCCTTGAGGGCGTCGGCGATCTCCTTGGAGGTCACCGCGCCGAACAGACGCCCGCCCGCGCCCGCCTTGGCGGTGAGCTGGACGGTGCACTCCTTCAGCTTGGCGGCGGCGGCCTGGGCCTCGGCCTTCTCGGCGGCCTCCTGCTCCCGGCGGGCCTTGTCCTGCATCTTCATCTTGTTCAGGTTGTCGGCCGTGGCCTCCACCGCCAGCTTGCGGGGGAGGAGGAAGTTGCGGGCGTAGCCGTCGGACGCCTCGATAAGCTGGCCCTTCTTGCCCTGGCCCTTCACGTCCTGCTGTAAAATCACTTTCATAACGTTATCGTCCTTTCGTCATTATAATCTCAGTATGCCACGTGGAACTCCGCCACCCGCCAGCCTGCGTCTGTGCGCTCCAGGCGGATAGGGTAGGCCTGGGTGGTCTCGTCCACGGGGTTGGGCATGCCGTCCTCCCCCGCCTCCAGCACGGCGTAGTGGCCGACAAGGTTGAACACGATCTCGTCCCCGTCCGCGCTCACCAGCTCGAAGGAGTCTGGAGTGTCGCACCAGCCGTACTCCAGGCTGCTGCCCCGGGACAGCTCCAGGTAGCACATCCGCCCGTCCTGCGTGGAGGTGAACTTGGGGCATACCGTGCCGTCCATGAATTTCTCGTTCAGCAGCTCCTCCCGGTACGCCTCGGTGAACAGGCCGTCCATCATGGCCCGGAAGTCGTCCCAGCGGCTGTAGCGGCCGCAGGATACCAGGTAGATCCGGCCATCCAGCTCCACCGTCTCGTAATTGTTCATATCCGGCAGGCTGCCGTCCGGCAGGGGAAAGGTATCCACGTTGGAGGTCTCGCACCCCATCAGGAAGCTGGCGGCGGCGCGGGCGTGGACAAACAGGGCCTGCTGCTCCGCATCCAGGAATTCCGGCACCGGCTCGTCCCGGAGCCAGTCCGGGATAGGCGGCTCCGCCGCCAGTACGGGGGCGGGCTCCGGCGTGGGGGTGGGCGTGGGCTCCGCCGGGGCGGGCGCGCAGGCGCACAGGGCCAGGAGCAGGGCGGCGCTTGTCGCCGCCGCGATTCGTCTTTTCAACTCATTCGTCCTCAAAATACTGGTCGATGGCCCGCAGCAGGTTGCGGGTGACCTCCTGGATGGTGCCGGGGATCTGCCCGCCCGCGGCGGAGGCGTTGCCGCCGCCGCCCAGCTGCTCCAGCACCACCTGCACGTTGGTGTCCCCCATGGAGCGGGCTGAGATAATCACCCGCTCCCCGTCCGGGTAGAGCACGAAGGAGGTGTCGATGCCGGAGATGTTCAGCAGCTCGTCGGCCGCCTGGGCCGCCGTCACCCGTCCCACGGTGTGGTCCACCGCCGCCACGGCGATGTCCTCCTTGTACATACGGGCGTTCTGGATGATGTCGTAGCGGGAGATCATGCCCTCCAGGTCGTTCTGGAAGAGCTTCTTCACGTCCCCAGTGTCCGCGCCGCAGCGGCGCAGGAAGGCCGCCGCCTCGAAGGTGCGCCCGCCGGTGCGCATGGTGAACTGCTTGGTGTCCAGCACGATGCCGGCCAGCAGGGCCTCCGCCTCGGTGCGCAGCAGGTCGGCGGGCTCGATGATATACTGCAAGAGCTCGGTGACCAGCTCGCAGGCGGAGGAGGCGTAGGGCTCGTGGAAGTTGAGGGCCGCGTCGGCGATATAGGTGGCCGCACGGCGGTGGTGGTCGATGACCGCCACCTTGTTGCAGGAGAGCAGCAGCTCCTCCGAGAGGGTCTGCTCGGGCCGGTTGGTGTCCACCACCACCAGCACGGAGCGGGAGTCGGCCAGGATGATGGCGTCCTGGGGGGAGACAAAGACGTTCTGGTACTCGGGCAGCGTGCCCAGCTTGTTCACCATGTCGCTGGCCGGGTTCGCCCCGGCCTCCTTCACGATGTGGGCCGCCACGCCCCGCTTGCGGGCGATGGCGCACACGCCGGCCGCCGCGCCGATGCAGTCCAGGTCCGGGAACTTGTGGCCCATGATGAACACACGGGAGGCGTCGGCCACCAGCTCGGCCAGGGCGTTGGCCATGACCCGGCTCTTGACCTTGGTGCGCTTCTCCAGCTCCTTGGTGCGCCCGCCGTAGAACTCAAAGTTGAACTTGTTCTTGATGACCGCCTGGTCGCCCCCCCGGGAGAGGGCCATCTCCACCGACAGCGCGGCGTACTGGAACAGCTCCTGGATGGTGTCCGCGTCCTTGCCGATGCCGATGGACAATGTGGCGGGGATGCTGCTGCCGTTCTGGATCTCGTGCACCGCGTCCAGCACGGAGAACTTGCCCTCCACAAAGCGCTCCAGGTAGCGCTCCTCAAAGAGGAAGAGGTAGCGGTCCCGGTCGTATTTGGTGAACAGGCCCTCCGCCGGGGCCACCCACTGGTCCAGCTTCTCGTTGATGGCGCTGATCATGGCGGACTTGGCGTTGTCGCTCTCCCCCTTCATCAGCTCCTCGTAGTTGTCCAGGGTGCAGATGGCCACCACGGGCCGCCCGGCGTAGTACTCGTCCCGCAGGTTGGCCAGGTCCGTCACGTCCACCCAGTAGGTGGTGGCCAGATAGCTGCGCCCGCCCCGGTCCTCGGTGCGCACCAGGTGGCCGAAGACCAGAAAGCGGCGCTTGTCGATGCGCACCTCGGTGGGGCACTCGGTCTTGCCCTCCATGAGCCAGCGGGAGGAGAAATCGGGCACCGCGTCGGTGAGCTTCAGGTCGAACATGTGCTCCCGCGCGCCGGAGATCTGCAAAAAGCGGTCGTTGGTCCAGATGACCTCGTCGCTCTCCGGCCGGAAGATCACCATGGGCAGGGGCGCGTTGACCATGGTGTCCTTGGTGGCGGTGTCCATGTTGCAGGTGACGTTTTCGATATATTTCAGGATTTCCTTCTGCCGCTGGGCGTTGCTGCGCCGGAAATAGAGGTACAGCAGCACCACCACGATAAGCTCCGCCGCCGCCAAAACCCAGTTGTGGCAGAAGGCGGAGGCCACCGCGAAAATCACGAGACAGACGAAATAGAGCCGGAGACTGGGCTCCAGCAGATGGGACAATTTCTTTTTCCGCATGGGCGCAACGCTCCTTCCGCCGGAAGATCCCCCCGGCACGGCACGTTTTCAAGCAATAAAGGTATTTTATTATACCAGAACATGACCTCAAAAACAAGTGGCGGGCGCCCCGGCTTGCACAGGATGCAGGCATCGTTGCTGCAGCTAAGGCGGATAAGGCGAACAAAGGACGGCGGGGGCAAGCCCCCGCCCTACGTCATTGCGAGGGCCGCAGGTCCGTGGCAATCCGTCCTCGCTCTGGCCTCCCTATGAGGGGGGCTGCCGCCGCAGCGGCTGGGGGGTCCCCCTTGACCCCTCTGGCGCTGCGCGCCACCTCCCCTCATAGGGGAGGCTTGGGCTGCCTTATCCGCCTTAGCTAATCCACTTTTTTGTCAGGGCGGCCGCCGCTTCACCTGCGCGCCGCCCCGCACAGGCGGGCGAAGGCGGCGGGCTCCGGGGCGGTAAAGACCCGCTCCTCCCCCGTGGCGGGGTCGGCCACCGCCAGCACCCCGGCGTGAAGGCACAGCCGCTTGAGGGGGTTGGTGCGCGCGCCGTACTTCTTATCCCCGGCCACCGGGTGGCCCAGATCCTGCATATGCACCCGGATCTGGTTCTTGCGCCCGGTATCCAGCTCCACGTCCAGCAGGGCGTAGGGCTCCCGGGCGCAGCGCAGGCGGTAGCGGGTCACCGCCTCCTTCCCGCCCCCGCCGTAGCCGCTGGAGTAGACCAGGTGGGTGGAGGTCTCCCGCAGCCAGGAGCGCACCGTGCCCTCCGGCTCCCCGGGCACGCCCTCCACCACCGCCGCGTACCCCCGGCGGCGCACCAGCGTCTCCCAGCCCTCCTGGTAGGCCCGCTTGGCCTGCTCCGTCTTGGCGAAGAGCACCACGCCCGAGGTGTCCCGGTCCAGCCGGTGGACCACGAAGATCCGCCCCCCGGCCTCCCGTCCGCGGACGTAGTCGGTGCACAGGTGGTAGGCGGTCTTCTGCTTCTCCCGGTCGGTGGCGATGGTCAGCAGCCCGGCGGGCTTGTCCACCACCAGGATCTCCCCGTCCTCGTACAGGATGGGGAAGGGGAGGGAGGGCCCCCGCTGGGCCCGGGGGGGCAGCACCTCCACGGTCTGCCCCGGCCGCAGCGCCAAGTCGAAGCGGGTCTCCACCCGCCCGTCCACCGCCACCTGGCGGCGGGACAGGAGGGACTTGATGTTGTTGCGGCTGCCCTTCCCGTGCTCCAGGAGGAAGGGCAGCAGGGCGCCCGCCGCCTCCACGGTGTAGCACTGTGCGTCTTTCTTCATAGCGGCGTTCCTTCCGCGGGCCCGGTCCGGCCCCGCACTTTTTTATGGTAGTACACGAGCCCCACGGCGTCGGCCAGAGCCCAGCCGATGGGGATGGCCCACCAGACGATCCCCACGCCCAGCCGGGGGGCCAGGGCGTAGGCCAGCACCACCCGGGTGCCCAGGGAGATCACCGTGAGCACCACCGACATGCCCGCCCGGTCCAGCCCCCGGTAGAAGCCGTAGAGCAGAAAGAGGATGCCGATAAGGCAGTAGCAGGGCCCCACCACCCGCAGGTAGCCCACCCCGGCGGCCACCACCGCGCGTTCCGACCGGCCCACGAAGGCCCCCACCAGGGCCTCCGCCCCCAGGCAGACCGCCAGGGAGATGATTGCCCCGGTGATGAGGATGAGGCGCAGCGCGCTGCGCCGCCCCTCCTCCACCCGAAGGTCCTGCCCCGCGCCCCGGTTCTGGGCCACGAAGGTGGAGAAGGCGTTGCCGAAGTCCTGCATGGGCATATAGGCGAAATTGTCGATCTTCACCGCCGCGGCGAAGCCCGCCATCACGGTCACGCCGAAGCTGTTCACCAGCCCCTGGATCATCAGGATGCCGAAGTTCATGATGGACTGCTGGAGGCAGGCCAGGAAGGACAGGCGGGAGACCCGGGTCAATATCTCCCGGTCGAAGCGCAGCATGTCCCGCCCGGGCCGCACCCGGGGCGCCCGGATCAGGCAGTAGCCCAGGGCCAGCGCGGCGGCCATCCCCTGGGAGATGACGGTGGCCAGCCCGGCCCCGTACACGTCCAGCCCCATGGGCACCACCAGCAGGTAGTCCAGCCCCACGTTGAGCAGGGAGGACAGGATGAGGAAGATCAGCGGGGCGGTGGAATTGCCCATGGAGCGCAGCACGGCGCAGCAGAAGTTGTAGAGGGCCACCAGGGCGGTGCCCCAGAGCACCACCGCCAGGTACTCCCGCGTCCTGCCGTACACCAGGGGGTCCACCCGCAGCAGGCGCAGGATGCCGTCCAGTAGCAGCAGGCCCCCCGCCTGGATCACCGCCGTCACGGCCAGAATCAGGAGAAAGGCGTGGAACACGCTCCTGCGCAGGCGGGGCGTATCCCCCGCGCCCCAGTAGAAGGAAAAGACCACCCCGCTGCCCATGCACAGCCCCAGCAGCACCGAGGTAAGAAAGGTCATCAGCGTGTAGGAGGCCCCCACCGCCGCCAGGGCCTGGGGGCCGATGAAGCGGCCCACAATCAGGGTGTCGGCCACGTTGTAGCACTGCTGAAAAAAATTGCCCACCATCAGCGGCAGGGAGAAGGCCAGGATGGAGCGGGTCACCCCGCCCCGGGTCAGATCCAGCTCCATCAGCTTAACCAGAAGAGGGGCCGGTCGGAGAGGGAAAAGCCCGCCCTGCGGTGGAGGGCGGCGGAGGGCACGTTGTCGGTGATGATCTGGGCAAAGGCCCGCCGCCCCTGCTCCAGCGCCAGCCGGGTCTGGGCCAGCAGCAGCGCCAGGCCCAGGCCCCGGCGCCGGTAGGCGGGCAGCACCTCTAAAAGCCCCATGGCCCCCTCCTCGTGAAAGCCGATGAACCCGGCCGGCGCGCCGTCCACGAAGGCCCCGTACATCCCCCGTCCGATGGTCTCCCGGCAGTGCCTCAGGCCGTGGGTGTGGCTGTAGTGGGCGTGGACAAATTCCGCGTGACAGGGCTCCAGCAGGCGCAGCTCGGCGTCCACCGGGGGCAGGGCGGGGGGCTGGGGCCGGGTCCAGACCGCGTGGCAGTAGATCTGCTCCTCCCGGTCCAGGCCGTATTTCCGCCCCACCCGCTCCTTGTACCACGGCTCGTGCCCCACGAAATGCCTGCACGGGGGCACCAGCTCCAGCATGGCGTCCGCGGCGGCGGGGGTTTGGGCGCTCATCATGTACCCGCCGAAGCAGTTCTCGTAGAGCAGCACCCCGTCCGCCCCGGCCCACAGCACGTCGGCGGTGCCCCGGTCCAGCACCTCCTGCATATTCACGTAGCGCAGCGCATCGCCCGCCAGGTAGGCGCGCGCCGCGGCCTGCTTATCCTCCATGTCCGTCCACTCCCTCTTCAAACAGCGGCAGGGTAATCACAAAGCTGGTCAGCCGCCCGTTGCTCTCACAGCGGATGGTGCCGCCGTGTATCTCCACGATCTCCTTGGCGATGGCCAGGCCCAGCCCCGCCCCGCCGGTGCGGCTGGAGCGGGCCGCGTCCAGCCGGTAAAACTTCTGAAAGATGTTGGCAAGCTCCCGCTCGGGGATCTCCAGCCCCTCGTTGGAGATGGTGATCTCCGCCCGCCCGCCGTCCGCGCGGGCCGAAAGGCCCACCTGCCCGCCGGGGGTGGAGTAGCTCACCGCGTTGCGCAGCACGTTGTCGAACACCCGGGCCAGCTTGTCCGCCTCCCCCCGCACCACCAGGTGGGGCGCGATGGCGGTGCGGCACTCCAGCTCCTTTTCCGCGAACAGGGGGTAGAACTCGTCCGCCAGCTGCTCCAGCAGCATGGACAGCTGGATGGGCTCCATGCTGCCCGGCTCCCCCTCCAGATCCATGCGGGTGATGTCGAAGAACTCGCCCAGCAGCTCCTCCAGCCGCTCGGCCTTGTCCAGGGCGATGCCGGTGTACTTGGCCCGCTGGTCCGGGCTCAGGCCGGGGTCGTCCCGCAGCAGGGTCAGGTAGCCCACCACCGAGGTGAGCGGGGTCTTGAGGTCGTGGGCCAGGAAGGCCACCAAATCCCGTTTACGCTCCTCGTTCTCCCGCACCTCCTCCTCCCGCGAGCGCAGCTGCCGCTGGATGGCGTTGAGGTCCTCCTCCAGGGGGGAGAGCTCCCGGGGCAGCTTCACCCGCTCGCCGGTCTGGCCCACCATACGCCGGGCCGCCGCGCTGATCTGGTCCAGCCACTGGGTGAAACGGCCCATGGCCAGGTAGAAGGCCGCCAGCATCAGCACCAGCAGCCCCCCGGTGATGAACTCCTGCTTGTGGTTGCGGATGCACAGCTGGTAGCTCTCCAGGGCGGCCGCGTCGGTCTGGCCGAAGAGGTGGGTGGCCACCCAGACGAAAAAGCGGGCGAAGGGGTCCTGGAGCACCCCGTCCACCACCGTCTCCAGCAGGAACAGCCCCGCCGCCCCGGCGATGAGGGTCCCCGCCACCACCAGCAGCAGCATCTTCAGCTTCAGGCGCCTGTAGCTCTTTTTCATAGCACACTCCTCACTTGCGCCGCCCCATTGCCCCGCGGGCGAAGCGCGCCACCGACCACACGCCCCCCAGCAGCATGACCTCCAGGAACGCGGCGCAGCGCCACAGTACCAGGGCCACCGGCAGGGCCTCCCCGAACACGGGGGCCATAAACAGGTAAAAGCTGCCCTCCGCGCCCCCGGCGTTGCCGGGCAGCAGCACAATGCGGGAGAGCACCATCACCAGGCACTGGGTCAGCACCAGCTCCACCGCCCCGTGCCCGGACAGCCCCAGCCCGAAATAGAGGCACGCCGGGATGGAGAAGAGCACCCCCAGCTCCAGCAGCATGGCGGAAAAGAGCCCCGCCAGCATACGCCCGTCCCCCCGGAGGGCGCGCAGGCGGGCGCAGAACTGCCCCAGCTTGTCCAGGATCAGCTCCACCCGCCCCTTCTCCCCCAGGGGCCTGATTCTGCCGCCCAGAAAGCGCAGCAGCCGCGCCGCGCCGCGCTGGATGCCCTCGGGCCGGGCCGCCACCAGCAGCACCCCGGCGCACAGCAGCACGTACACCGCGATCAGCGCCCCCGCGCCCCAGACCGCCCAGCCCAGGTCCTCGTTGTAGACCAGCAGCTTGAGCGCCAGGGCCGCCACCGCGTAGGCGGTGTAGCACACGGTGTTGGCCGTCATCTTCCAGGTGTACACCCCGGCGGCCACCGGCCCGCTCATCCCCGCGTCCAGCATCAGCTTGAGCTGCACCGGGGCGCCGGGCGGGCCCAGCTTGTAGTAGAACTCCCCGATGACCACCGCGTCCAGGCAGCCGCGCCAGCCCACGTCCGCCCCCGCCCGGCGCCCCATCCAGCGGAAGATCCACGCGTCGACCAGCTCACACAGGGGCACGCAGGCCGCGGCGGCCAGCAGCCAGCCCGGCCGCACCGCCCCCAGCACCCGCCCCAAATCCACGTTTTCCCGGACATACCAAAGCAGATAGGCCAGGATGCCCCCGCCCACCGCCAGCCCCGCCGCCGAGAACAGGCGCTCGGCCAGCTCCTTCTTATCCCTCGTAAGAAATCACCATATCCTTAAAACCGCTTTTCCAGCGCCCCGCCGCATCTGCAGCGGTAGCGCTCCGGGTGCTGCACCAGGCTGGAGGCCCTGGCCCGGCGGAACTCCCGCCCGCAGCTGCGGCACACCAGCAGGTGCTTCACCGGGGCCAGATCGGGCACCCCCAGCTCTCCGCAGGTGCCGGTGCGGGAGATCTCATAGCCGTAGGCGGCGTTCATCCGCCCGGCGTACTCCCTCCACCGCGCGCCGTGGTTGCGGCAGCCGGGGCAGGTGTGGAGCACCTCGTGGGCCAGGGTCTGCATACAGGCCCGCTCGCCGGCCTCCAGCAGGCGGGCCGACAGCTCCACCACGTACTCCTCCCCCCGCCGTATGCAGCAGCCGAAGCGGGTGACCGCCCGGCGGTTCACCGCCACGCGGGGGTTCAGGCGGGGCGAGACCGGGATCCCCAGCGCCCGGGCCTGGGCCGCGGCCCGCTCCAGCAGCGCGTCGAAATCGTTCATCCTCATCCCTCCCTGCAGATACGGGTATTATTCTAACATTCTTTTTCCCCGTTGTCACCACCCTCAAACCGCCGCATACACTGTGGCGGGAGGTCTTTTATGATGTGCGAGTATCAACCATACTGCTGTCCGCCCGTCTGCTGCCCGCCTGCCGGGCCGGGGGTCACCGGGCCGACAGGCCCCGCCGGGCCGGCGGGCCCCCAGGGCGAGCCGGGCAGGGCGGGGGCTACCGGGGCCACAGGCCCCAGGGGGAGCACCGGACCCGCCGGGGCGCAGGGACCGGCGGGAAGCCCCGGCCCCCAGGGCCTTCCCGGACCGGCCGGTCCCACGGGGCCGCAGGGCCCCCACGGGCCCCAGGGCATCGCCGGGGATCTCGGCCCCACGGGGAACACAGGCCCCGCCGGGACCGCGGGTCATACCGGGCCCGCAGGGGCGCAGGGGCCCCAGGGCATCCAGGGCGCCGCAGGCCCGCAGGGGCCCCAGGGGGTTACCGGTCCCACAGGCCCCACGGGCGCCCAGGGCCCGCAGGGTCCCCAGGGCGTGAAGGGCGACCCCGGCGCCACAGGCCCCACAGGCGGCACGGGGGCCACGGGCGTTACGGGCCCCACGGGCCCCACCGGAGCGCCCGGCGCCGACAACCACGATTTTGCCCAGTTCTACGCGGACCCCGATACCTACGCCTCGGGCGCCTTCGTGCGCCTGAACCCCTATCTGCCCAGTAAGGGCGGCATCGTCCTGGGGAGCAACGGCGTCACGCTCTCGCTGGCCGCCCCGGGGCTCTACCAGTGCTCCTTTATCTTCCAGGGCCAGGTGGCCCCCGGGGGGTACCTGCAGATTCTCCCCTTCCTGGGCAGTGGGCCGGAACCGCAGGCGGTGGTCACCGCCCACTCCGCCACGTCGGCCGCGCCCCTGTCGGTGTCGGGCAGCTTTTTTATCTATGCACCGCTGCGCGTACTGCTCACCTTCCAGATGCGCGCCTCCGCCCCCGTGGCGCTGTCCGGGGAGATCGGCATCTCCACCGTCTCCGAGATCCGCTTTTAGGCGGCACAAGGCCGCGCGGCTTCCCGCCGCGCGGCCTTGTTTTTGTTCCGTATTCAGGGCAGGGGCTCCGCTTTCAGCCCCCCGCCGTGGCCGGTGACGCCGTAAAAGGCGTACTCCTCCGCCGCCAGGCCGGAGCCGGCCAGGGCCTCCCGCACCGCGTCCAGGTGGGGCGGGTCGAAGCGCAGCGAGATGCCGCAGCCCTTGGAGATCTCCCGCAGCACGGGCATGATCACGAAGGGGGCCACCCCCTCCAGCTTCTTCTGGGCCGCGATGGCCCCGTGGGTGGAGGCAAAGGTAATCACGCAGTAGTCCATTACAGGGAGATGACCTTCCCAGCCTGCTGCATCCGGGTGACGATGTCGTACATGTTGCTCACCGTGCCCACCTGGAGCTGCTCGCTCAGGCCGTAGAAGTTCAGGCAGGTACCGCAGACCAGCACCTCCACGCCCTTCTCCAGCAGGCCCTTCAGGTGGCCTACCACCTGCTCGTCGCAGGCGGGCAGCTTGGCGCCCGCGTTCATAAAGCAGATGGACTGGGGCAGATCGTCGGACTGGAGCAGGGTGTAGAAAAACATGCGCATCAGGTTTGTGCCCAGCTCCCGGTCCCCGTCGCCGATGATGTCACGGCCCACGAAGACGGTGTAGGTCTTGGGCTGGGCTGCCCCCACGGCCTCGCCGCAGGCCGCGGCCTCCCCGGTCTTTTCAAAGGCCAGGGCGAACACGCCGCCCTCCCGCTCCTCCGCCTGTACGGCGTAGCCCTGGCTGGCCGCCAGGCGCTGGAGGTTGCCCACGGCGGTAGGGTTGTCCACCTCCACGGTAAAGGCGCTCTCGCCTGCGCCGATGGCCTGCTTGGCCAGGATGACGGGCTGGGGGCAGGGCTTGCCCTTGGCGTCGATGATATGGGACATAAAAAAGGCCTCCTCATGTCGCAATTTGTAGGTATCCACATTATATGGTGCGCGCTCCGGCCTGTCAAACAATATCACGTTCCTCGATACCGCAGACGGCAAATATAGAAAATGCGCACCAATAAAACTCATCGGTTTACTTTTTTGCTTTACAGTGCTATAATGGGTGCATCACAATTTTGAACGGGAGGCTTACCCATGAAAGAGCTCAACGAAAAAGTAGCCATCGTCACCGGCGGAGGCCAGGGCATCGGCCGGGGCATCGCCCTGTGCCTCGCCAAGCGGGGCGTGAAGGTGGTCGTCATCGGCCGCCGGCTGGACCCTGTGCTGGCCGTGGCGGAGGAGATCAAGGCCCTGGGCGGCCAGGCGCTGGGCCTGTCCTGCGACACCTCGGACCGGGAGCGGGTCAACGAGGTGGTGTCCAGGACCGTGGAGACCTTCGGCTCCATCGACATCCTGGTGAACAACGCCCAGAGCCTGCCCAAGAGCGCCCCGGTGGAGGAGACTACTTACGAGTCCATGTTCCTGGCCTGGTCCACCGGCACCATCGGCTCCCTCAACTTCATGCAGGCCTGCTTCCCCTATATGAAGGAGCAGGGGGAGGGGCGGATCATCAACACCGCCTCCGCCACCGGCATGTTCGGCTATCCGGGACAGCTGGCCTACGCCTCCAACAAGGAGTCCATCCGCGGCATGACCAAGATCGCCGCCAAGGAGTGGGCCCAGTACGGCATTACGGTGAACTGCATCCTGCCCGGCGCGGAGAGCCCGGCGGCCAAGGAGTGGGCCAAGAAGTTCCCCGACCTGTACGCCAAGCAGATGGAGCAGCAGCCCATGCACCGCCTGGGCGACCCGGAGAACGACATCGCCCCCGTGGTCTGCTTCCTCAGCTCCCCCGACTGCCGGTTTTTCTCCGGCCAGTGCCTGCTGGTGGACGGCGCCAACAGCATCATGCCCTAAGACATTTGTAGCGAAACGCGGGAACCGCTCCTCGGAGCGGTTCCCGCGTTTTCTATACCGTCGCCGCCAGCCAGGCGGACAGGGCGGCGAGCTGCGGCCCGGTGTGGAAAAAGTGCTCCCCGTCCGGCACAATTTCCAGCGCGCAGCCGTACCGGCGGGCGAAGTCCTCCACCCGCTCCCGCTCGCACAGCGCGTCTCCCGCCCCGTACAGGATGTGGGTGGGCGCCTCCCATTTGCATACCGGGTGCTCCCTCACGTAGCGGTAGTAGTCCCAGTACAGGGTCTCCCCCATGGGTGTGGGAATGACCTGCTCCCGCTCCAGCCGCTCCGGCGTCACGCCGGACCAGGCCATCATAGTCTCAATCAGGCGCTCCATGTCCACCACCGGGGAGAGGAACCACGCCTCCTCCGGCGGCTCGTCCCGGCAGGCCAGCAGGCTGAAATAGGCGCCCAGGCTGTTTCCAAACAGGCCGACGCGCCCCCACCTGCCCCGCGCGTACGCCATGACGGCGGTCAGATCCGCCACGCCGTTTTGGGCCTTGCAGGGCTCGCCGCCCTTCCGGTCCCCGTGGCCGGGCAGGTCGAAGCTGAGCACCTGCCTGCCACGCTCCGCCGCCCGCTGCGCCAAAAGGGCGATGGGCGCGTCCGCCTTGTGGGACTGGCTCCCGTGGACCGCGACGATCACCCGGTCCGACGGCTCCCCCCACAGCAGGGCGGGGACGCCGCCGAGTTCAAACCGCTCGGTTTTCATAAAACACCTCCTGATTGCAAAAAAGGGCTTGTAGTATCAAAACACATCGCTATACTGGAAGCAACGGTACCGTAAAAATCAACCTGAAAGGAACATTTTTATGGAAAAACAGTATACAGTGACGCAGATTGGCGTCGTGCGCAGCGGGGAGGACGGCTTCCGCGTGGAGCTGCGCCCCGAGTACCGCCCGGCCATGGCCGGTCTGGAGGGCTTCGGGTACGTCCAGCTGCTCTGGTGGTTCCACCGCTGCGACACCCCGCGGGCGCGCTGCGTCCGCGCGGAGCGCAAGCCCTACGTCCACGGCCCCGACGTGCTGGGCACCTTTGCAACCCGCTCCCCCGAGCGGCCCAACCCCCTGGCCCTCTCCTGCGCCTGCGTCACCGGCCTGGACCGGGAGGCCGGGGTCATCGAGCTGGCCTATCTGGACGCGGAGGACGGCAGCCCCGTGCTGGACGTCAAGCCCTACGTCCCCAGCCTGGACCGGGTGGAGGCGCCGGGCACGCCCGGCTGGTGCGCCCACTGGCCCGCCTGCGTGGAGGACGGCGGCGATTTTGACTGGTCCGCCGAATTCAACTTCTAAGCGCACGCATAGGGACCGGCCCCGGGGCCGGTCCCTATGCCCTCAATACCCGTTTACGATCACGTCCAGCACCTTGGCGGCCACGCTCCCCGCCGCGTCGGAGCCCGAGCCGCCGTTCTCCACCAGCACCACGAAGGCGTAGGGCGCGTCCGGGTTGCGCAGGAAGCCCGCGAACCAGGCGTTGGGGGCCTTGCCCCCGCCCACCTCGGCGGTGCCCGACTTGGCGCACAGGTCCATGTTGGGGAAGCGCCGTGCGCCGTAGCGCTCGGTCACATTGCGGGCCATCATGTCGGCCATCACCGCGGCGGTATCCGCCTCCACCAGCTGCCCGGTGCCGCGCCTGAGGTAGAAGGACAGGGGGAGGCCGAAGGAGGTCTGGTTTTTCAAAATGAGCTGGGGCACCGCGGCGCGGCCCCCGTTGGCGACGGCCCCCATGTAAACCATCAGGGCGCAGGGGTTCACCGCGTCGGAGTACTGGCCCACCCCGGCCCAGCCCAATTGGTTTTCTGTGGCGGCGCTCACGTCGAAGCGCCCGGAGGCGGTGCGGATGCCGTTGACCTTGTAGCCGGAGGTGAGTCCCGCCTTCTCGGCGTACTTCTGGAGTGTGTCCGCCCCCAGCTCGGCGGAGAGCTGGGCGAAGACCCCGTTGCAGGAGTGGGCCAGGGCCCCGTAGATGTCCAGCTCCCCGTGGGCGGAGGGGCAGGTCACCGCCCCGCCCCCCACGTCCACCGACCCGGTGCAGGTCCAGCGCCGGTCCATGAGGTCGGGGATGCGCTCCAGGGCGGCGGCCAGGGTGACCGTCTTGAACACCGATCCGGGCACGAAGGTGCCCGAGAGGAAGCGGTTGAGGTACACCCCGTCGTAGGCCTCGTCCCCCTCCACGTCGGCGGGCGGGTTGGCGGGGTCGAAGCTGGGGGAGGAGACCATGCACAGGATCTCCCCGGTCTTGTAGTTGTACACACCCACCGCGCCCTTGCGGCCGTTCAGGGCGGTGTAGGCGGCGTAGTTGTACCGCGCGTCCAGGGTGAGGGTCAGCTCGTTGCCCTCCCCCAGGGGGCTGTAGGCCCCGGTGAGCAGGTTGTAGCCCGACAGGCGGTCGGCGAAGGCCACCAGGGCCCCGGTGCCGATGTTGCCCGCCGCGTCCCCCACGGCGTGGAGGGTGGCGCGGCGCACCGTCTCCCCGTCGTAGTAGCGCCGCCTGCCCTCTTCGTCGGGCCAGGAGAGCAGATCCCCGTCCCGGTCCAGCACCTTGCCCACCGAGAGCTGGCCCAGGCTGTTGTAGAGGTGGCGGTTGGCCGCAAAGGAGACCCACTTGCCCCCGTCCTTTACGAAGCGGAAGCAGAATACCCCCGTGCCCAGCAGCAGGGCCAGGGCCAGGATCAGGCACACCGCGGCCCGGCGCTCAATTTTCTTCATGGTGCGCCTCCTCTCCGGCCGCTGGCAGCCGCTTCCCGCCCCGCCGGGCGGGGAGCTTGATGGCGAAGCTGGCGCTCTGCCGGGTGTCGGTGGCCTTCAAAAAGGCCAGCAGGCCCCAGGACGCCAGCATGGACGACCCGCCGTTGGACACGAAGGGGAAGGTGACCCCGGTCAGGGGCAGCAGGTCCACCGCGCCGAACACGTTCAGGCACACCTGGAACACCAGCAGGGAGGCCGCGCCGCAGGCGGCGATGACGTAGAAGCTGGAGCGGCCCACCCGGCACGCGCGCACGGCGAAGACGGCCAGGGTCACGATGCACAGCACGGCCAGCACCGCGATGATAAGCCCCCACTCCTCGCACAGCATCCCGAACACCAGGTCGGTGTCGGCGGCGGCCACGCGGTGGAGCCAGCCCTCCCCGGCCCCCACGCCTACCAGCCCGCCGCTGGCGGCGGCCGACATGGTGCGGGTCTGCTGGTAGCCCCCGGAGGAGGCGTACTCCCAGGCGTGGCCCCAGGTGGCGAAGCGCTTGAGGATATAGGGCATGAAGCGGGCCACCATGCCCGCGCCGAACACCCCCGCCCCGGTGATGAGGGCCAGGGTGGCCCAGTCGCCGGAGCGCAGGTAGGCGATGACCAGGAAGGCCACGAAAAAGATGGCCGCCGTGCCGAAGTCCCGCATCAGGGCCAGGCAGCCCAGGCAGCCGCCGGTGAGCACGATGAACAGCCCCAGGTTCCGCTTGCGGAACAGGCGGTCCAGGGTGGCCGAGCCGGCAAAGATATAACAGATTTTTGCGATCTCCGAGGGCTGGATGGACAGCCCGCCCAGGCGGATCCAGTTCACCGCGCCGAACTGGCGGGTGCCCAGCACCAGGGTGATGCCCAGCAGCCCGACGGCCGCCGCCGCCATGGCCCAGCGCATACGCCGGGTGCGCTCCAGATCCCGGAGAAAAACGCCCAGCACCAAAAAGGCGCACAGGCCCAGCAGCAGGGCGACAAACTGCTTGGGCAGGGCGGAGGGGGCGGAGGAGGCCGTCACCGCCAGGGAGAGGGTGGACAGGAAGAAGGCGATGGTCTCCATCTCAAAGCCCACCCGCCGCAGGGCGCGCAGGGTGAGGAAGTAGGCCCAGGTCACCGCCGTCAGGCAGAAGAAGGTCAGGGGCACGGATACCGAGGCCCCGTCCCCCGCCGCCAGAATGAGCTGGAGGGCGGTGAGCACCTGGAACACGGTGAGCAGGATGAGGGAGGGCCAGGGGGAGGCGGGCCGCTCCTCGCTCCGGCGCCGCTTGCGCCGCTCCTCCCGCTCCTCCGGGGAGACGCTCAGCAGCACGGTCTCCACGCCCCCCAGGGCCAGCACGTCCCCGAAAGCCAGGGGGGCCTGGCCCTCCACGGCCCTGCCGTTGACCGTCACGCCCCCCTTGGAGTCCAGGTCGTACACCGTCCACGCCTCATCCTCCCCCCGGACGAGGGCGGCGTGCTGGCGGGAGACGGTGGGGTAGTTGAGCTGCACGTCGCTGGCCGGGGCGCGGCCAAGGATGTTCTCCCAGTGGGTCAGGGGCTCGTCGCCCCCGCTGGGCAGGGAGAGGTAGGCCCACACCTCGCTCAGGTGGGGCACGGTGAGCAGGGATTTGATGACCCGCACCAGGATCAGCAGGGCCAGCACGGGGAAGATAAAGCGCGCCAGGGTGGTGAACCAGGCCCCCAGCAGGGGGTTTGCCTCCAGCAGGGCGGTGAGGCGGTCGAACAGGGCCTGGGGCGCGGACAGGATTTGCTGCATGGGGGGCTCCTTTCTGAGGTTCAAAGCGGGGAAAAGCAGTTGTTTCATAGCATATCACGGCCCGTCCCCCTTGACAAGGCGAAAGCGGGCGTATGGCGCGGGGCCGGCCCGGTAAAGCTATGGCGGCGGAAAAGGGCATACACGGTCAAGCGGCGCCCCGGGACGCCGTGGTATCCTTACGGTACAGGAGGTGCTTACGAATGCACGCATGGGAACAAATACAAAAGACCCTGGACTATATTGAAGAACACCTGGACGGGGAACTCAGCCCGGAAGGGCTGGCGGCGGTGGCCTGCCTGTCCCCCTTTTACTATCAGAGGCTGTTCAGCAGGCTGGTGAAAAAGCCGGTGGCGGAGTACGTGCGCCTGCGCCGTATGGCGAGGGCCGCCGAGGCGCTGCGGGACGGAGATCGGCGGATTCTGGACGTGGCCCTCTCCCTGGGCTTCTCCTCCCACGGGCACTTCACCCGCACGTTCAAGGATACCTTCGGAATGACCCCAGACGAGTACCGCGGCGATCCCCGGCCCCTCAACCGGATGACCAAGCCCGAGCTGCTGCTCCACTACACCCTTGTCGACGAGGGGGTCCCCCTCGTCACCGACGGAATCGTGCTGGAAATTTCCAGGCGGCGGCTGGACGCGCCGGTACCCTGCCTGGGCCTGGAGCGGCGCATGCCGGCGTCCTTTGTGGAGGGCCTGGGCACGCAGTCGGGCGAGGACCCGCTGGACGGCCTCTGGCGGGACTTCCACACGCGCAAGGCCGCCATACCGGGGCTTACGGAGGACAGCCCGGAGATCGGCGTCACCCACCCCTGCGGCCGGGCGGATCAGTTCTGCTACTTCGCCGGCGGGGAGGCCGGGGCCGGAGCGGGAGCAGGGGCGGGCTATGCCGCCTGGACGCTGCCGCAGGGGGCGTATATCGTCTGCTCGTTTGAGGCCGAGTGCTTCGAGGCGCTGGTGATGGACGCGCTCTACAAGGCCCAGCAGTACCTGTACGGCGCCTGGCTTCCCGGGCATGGCGTGCAAACCGAGCCCTTCTGCGCCGAGCGTTATGCCGGCCACAGCCCGGAGACTACCCGCATGGAGCTCTGGCTCAAATGTGTCGGGGAGTAAAAAAACCGCCGAAACCAATACGGTTTCGGCGGTTTTCCTATGGTGGAGACGACAGAACTCGAATCTGTGACCCCTTGCGTGTGAAGCAAGTGCTCTACCGGCTGAGCTACGCCTCCATATGGCCCGGTCCCGATGGAAGAAAATGGTGACCCGTACGAGACTCGAACTCGTGTTACCGCCGTGAAAGGGCGGTGTCTTAACCACTTGACCAACGGGCCGGAAGCAGGACAATGGCTTGTCCTGATAGAAATCTGGTAGCGGCACCTGGATTTGAACCGGGGACACTGCGGGTATGAACCGCATGCTCTAGCCAACTGAGCTATGCCGCCATTTTGCCTGACGTCGGAAACAGGGCAAGAATTAGTATACCCGACGCCCTCCGGTTTGTCAACCGTAAATTTTCACTTTTCAAGCTATTTTTATCAACCGCCCACCGCGCCCTCAGTCGATCTTGTACCCCACGCCCCACACCGTCTTGATAAACCGGGGGTTGCGCGACGGCTCGCCCATCTTCTCCCGCAGGCGGCGGATGTGGACCATGACGGTGTTGTTGCGGTCCAGGTACTTCTCCCCCCAAACCGTCTCGAACAGGCGCTCGGCGGAGATGACCTGCCCCCGGTTCTCGCACAGCATCCAGAGGATGTCGAACTCGATGGGGGTGAGGCCCAGGGACTTGTCGTAGAGCTGGCACTCGTGGGTGCCGCGGTTGATGACCAGGCCGTTGAAGTCGATCACGTCCCCCGCGGCGGCGGCCGACTTCTCCGCCTCGTTGTAGCGGGTGTAGCGCCGCAGCTGGGCCTTGACCCGGGCCACCAGCTCCAGGGGGTTGAAAGGCTTGGTGATGTAGTCGTCCGCCCCGATGGTCAGTCCGGTGATCTTGTCCATGTCCTCCGCCTTGGCCGTGAGCATGATGACGGGGAAGTGGTAGTCCTTGCGGATCTCCCCGCACAGCGTGAAGCCCGACACGTCGGGCAGCATCACGTCCAGCACCGCCAAATCCAGCTTCTCGGTGCGGATGCGCTCCAGGGCCTGGGCCCCGGTGTAGCACTTGGTCACGGTGCAGCCCTCGCTCTGGAGGTAGACCTCCACCAGATCGGCGATTTCGGGCTCGTCGTCCACGACCAAAATATGTGCGTCCATGCAATCTCCCTCCCTGTCGGATTTATTATATCCGCAGGGAGGGAGGCAAGTCAATCTCCGGTGCATATCGTAAGAAAATGTTTAGAAGATCCAGCCCAGGACCACGGACAGGACGAACGCGATGATGGCGGGCATGAAGTTTTCCCATTTCATGGGCTTATCCAGCAGGGCCTTGACCAGCAGCACCACGCCCGCCAGGCGCAGGAGCCAGGGCAGCAGCCCGGCGATGATCATCAGGGGGATGCCGACGATGGCCAGCACCACGGAGACCACCACCACGACCACAATACACACGACGGCCAGAGAGATCAGAGTAATCATGGAACTTACCTCCTTGTTTTGTTGTACCTATCCTACCACCCCCGTCTGAAACGGTCTTAAAGGAGAGATTAAAATCACATTAAGTTGCCGCGGAATACTTCCCCGCCTTGACACGGGCACGGCCCGCCCCTATAATGAAGCTACAAAGGGGTGGTAGACGTGACGAACGAAGACCTGATGTCGCAGATCGCCGACATGCTGGAGCAGCAGACGGAGCGCATCGAGCTCAAAATCGACTTGGATGTGTCTAAAAAGATCGAAGCCCTGTTTGACGGCTACAAGCTGACGCACGAAAAGCAATGGGAGCTGGAGAAAAAAATCGCCGAGTTGGAGCGCCGTATCGAAGATTTGGAAATACGCGCAAGCTGAATATGACACGGGGGCCGCGGCACTTGCCGCGGCCCCCGTCCTATTTTTACTTAAAGTACGCCGCGCCGCTCTCGAAGAGGGGCTGGTGCTTGTCGCCGGGGATGTTGACGCCCACCCAGCGCCCGTAGCGCTCGGAGTGGCCCATCTTGCCGAACACCCGCCCGTCGGGGGAGAAGATCCCCTCGATGGCCAGCAGGGAGCCGTTGGGGTTCACGTCGATGTCCATGGAGGGCGCGCCCGCCCCGTCCACGTACTGGGTGGCGATCTGCCCGCGGGCGATCAGCGCCTCCAGCACGCCCTGGGGGGCCACGAAGCGGCCCTCGCCGTGGGAGACCGGAATGGCGTGGAGATCCCCCACCGCGCACTTCAGCATCCAGGGGGACCGAACGGAGGCCACCCGGGTGGTGACATAGCGGCTCTGGTGCCTGCCGATGGAGTTGAAGGTCAGGGTGGGGCAGTCCTCGTCCATGGCGGGGCGGATCTCCCCGTAGGGCAGCAGGCCCAGCTTGACCAGGGCCTGGAAGCCGTTGCAGATGCCCAGCATCAGGCCGTCCCGGTGGTTCAGCAGCTCGTGCACCACGTCGGTGAGCCGGGGGTTGCGGAAGAAGGAGCAGATGAACTTGGCGGAGCCCTCCGGCTCGTCGCCGCCGGAGAAGCCGCCGGGCAGCACCACCATCTGGGCCGCACGGATGGCCTCCGCCAGCGCCTGGGCGGACTGGGCCAGGCCCCCGGCGGTCTGGTTGCGCACCACCAGGATGTTGGGCTCGATGCCCGCCTTGACGCAGGCGGCGGCGGTGTCGTACTCGCAGTTGGTGCCGGGGAAGACGGGGATGACCGCCCTGGGCCGGGCGGTTTTCGACCGGCACACCGCCGGGGAGCGCCCCGTCCAGGAGATGGGCTCCACCGCCCCGGACTCGCCCGTGCGGGTGGGGTACACGTCCTCCAGCACACCCTCGGACACGGCCAGCAGATCCTCGACGGCCTCCCGCTGGCCGTCCAGCTCCACGTAGGGCTCGGCGGTGGTATAGCCGATCAGCACGCCGTCCGCCACGTCCTCGTCGCACTCGGCGAGGATGCCGCCGGGCATGGCCCCGTACCACATCGAGGAGGCGGCGCTCCCGCCCCGGAAGCCCACGCCGTTGCCGAAGGACATCTTGATCACGCCCTCGGCGATGCCGCCGGGGCCCACGGCCCAGGCGGACTTGATCTTCCCGGCCCGGCACAGGGCGGTGACCTCCTTCCACAGCGCGCGGATGGCGGTGAAGTTGCGCTCGTCCTCGGTGGCGAAGAGGCGCACCGGGTGGCCGGCCCCCTTGAACTCGGGGGAAATCACGTTCTCCGCCTGCTCGGGGGCGATGGCGAAGGAGACCAGGGTAGGGGGCACGTCCAGATCCAGGAAGGAGCCGGACATGGAGTCCTTGCCGCCGATGGCGGCGCACCCCAGGCCCATCTGGGCGGTGAAGGCCCCCAGCAGGGCGGCGAAGGGCTTGCCCCAGCGGCTGGGATCGTCCCGCAGCTTTTCAAAGTACTCCTGGAAGGATAAGTAGGCCCTGTCCGCGTCGCAGCCGGAGGCCACCAGCTTGGCCACGCTGGTGGTCACCGCGCTCAGCGCGCCCAGGTAGGGGTTCTCGCACATGCGCGCGGGGTCGGCGCCCCAGGCCATTACGGAGCACAGCCCGGTGTCGTGGCCCGGCCCCACGGGCAGCAGGGCGGCCATGGCCTGGGCCGGGGTGCGCTGGCGCCTGCCGCCGAAGGGCAGCAGCACCGAGGCGGCGCCGATGGTGCCGTCGAACCGCTCCCCCAGGCCCCGCTGGAGGCCCAGGTTCAGGTCGCCCGCCACCTCCCGCAGGGTGCGGGCCGTGGGCGCGGCGGCGCGGGGGGCCGCCCCCACCGCCACGTCGGTATGCTTGTCCGCGCCGTTGGAGTTGAGGAATTCCCGGGACAGGTCGGCCACGGTCTCCCCGCGCCAGGTCATGACCATGCGGGGCGCCTCGGTGACCGAGGCCACCACGTAGGCCTCCAGGTTCTCCGCGTCCGCCGCCGCGATGAAGCGCTCCGCGTCGCCGGGGGCCACCACCACGGCCATGCGCTCCTGACTCTCGGAGATGGCCAGCTCCGTGCCATCCAGGCCGTCGTACTTCTTGCGTACCTTGTCCAGGTCGATGCTTAATCCATCCGCCAATTCTCCGATGGCCACGCTGACGCCGCCCGCGCCGAAGTCGTTGCAGCGCTTGATGAGGCGGGTCACCTCCGGGTCGCGGAACAGGCGCTGGATCTTGCGCTCCTCGGGGGCGTTGCCCTTCTGCACCTCGGAGGCCATGGTGTCCAGGCTCTTCAGATCGTGGCTCTTGGAGGAGCCGGTGGCCCCGCCGATGCCGTCCCGCCCGGTGCGGCCCCCCAGCAGGATCACCACGTCGCCGGGCGCGGGGCGCTCGCGCACCACGTTCGCCGCCGGGGCGGCCCCCACCACGGCCCCCAGCTCCATGTGCTTGGCCACGTAGCCGGGGTGGTAGAGCTCGCTGACCTGGCCGGTGCACAGGCCTATCTGGTTGCCGTAGGAGGAGTAGCCCGCCGCCGCGGTGGTGCACAGCTTGCGCTGGGGCAGCTTGCCCTCCAGCGTGCCGTCCATGGGGGCGCGGGGGTCGCCGCAGCCGGTGACGCGCATGGCCTGGTAGACGTAGGCCCGGCCGGACAGGGGGTCCCGGATGGCCCCGCCGATGCAGGTGGCCGCGCCGCCGAAGGGCTCAATCTCGGTGGGGTGGTTGTGGGTCTCGTTTTTGAACATGAGCAGCCACTCCTGCTCCTGGCCGTCCACCGTGGCGGTGACGCGGATGGAGCAGGCGTTGATCTCCTCGCTCTCGTCCAGCTCAGGCAGCTCGCCCCGCTTCTTGAGCACCTTGGCCGCAATGGTGGCCAGATCCATCAGGGTGCGGTGGCGGGCGGCGGCGCGTTCCCCGCCGTAGACCTCCACCCGGGCGGCCAAATAGGCCTCGTAGGCCTCCCGCACCTCGGGGTCGTCGATTTTAACGTCCTCCAGGTGGGTGGAGAAGGTGGTGTGGCGGCAGTGGTCGGACCAGTAGGTGTCCACCAGCCGCAGCTCGGTGACGGTGGGATCCCTGCCCTCCTCCAGGCGCATGTAGTTCTGGAAGAATTTCAGGTCGTTCCGATCCATAGCCAGCCCGTATTGGGCCAGCACCCCGTCCAGGCCGGCGTCGTCCAGGGCGGTGAAGCCCTCCAGCACGGGCACCGCCCCGGGGGCGGGGTAGTCCCTGCGCAGGGTGTCCGGCTTGTCCGGGGAGGCCTCCCGGGCCTCCACGGGGTTGATGAGGTAGCCCTTGGCCTTCTCCAGGTCGGAGGCGGAGAGCGCCCCCTCCAGCAGGTAGACCGTGGCGGCGGCGCAGAGGGGCCGCTCCGCGCCGGTCATGAGCTGGATGCACTGGCTGGCCGAGTCGGAGCGCTGGTCGTACTGCCCCGGCAGGGCCTCCACGCACAGCAGGTGCGCGCCGGGCACGTCCGGGAAGTCCTCGTCGTACACCGCGTCCACCTGGGGCTCGGCGAAAATGGAGGCCCGGGCCGCGGCGTACACCTGCGGCGTAATGCCCTCCACGTCGTAGCGGTGCAGCACCCGCACCCCGGTCAGCCCCGTGAGGCCCAGCGCCGTGCGCAGCTCGTTCAGCAGCCCCTGGGCCTCCACGTCGAAGCCCGGCTTTTTCTCCGCGTAGCAGCGAAATACGTTACCCATATCCCATTCCCCCACACATCTTTTTGCCTCCCCCCGCAGGGGGGCTTTTTTATAGAATATCTCTCCAATTTGCGCGAAACAGCCCGTATTCGGAAGCTATCAGACTAGCGCACCGCGGTCATATACGCGTTGTACCTTTCAGCGCACAGATCACAGCACCGCCGGTACAGCTCCCGCGCGTCCCTGTCCGGTGAAATTGCAAGGTAGCTTTCCTTCGCAAGCAGCTCGGCAACCGGTTTCACGGTCACGTCATAATCCATATAGTCTGCTGCCGAGATGTGATCCGCGTATGTTTGCAGCACGGCTTGATAAGTCCCGCCCGCCTGCCTGATTTCACATCTTCTCTGGAGCACGGAGACAAAGCCGCTCACATCCCGGGCGAAATATCTGCCGTTGGACTCTGATTTTCCATAAAAGTGTCCAAACGGCGTCCGCCAAGCCATATCCCCGGTTTTCTCCCTCGTGAGACGGGCCGCGTAAAAATCGCGCAGCATACCGCAATCAAGGCCGGTTTGCCGCAGCGCGAGATGCATATTCGACACATATCGGTAAGCGCCGCTTGCGATATGGTTGAAAATCTGCTCGTTTGTCTCTGTGTCGCCGGTTTTTGTGATGGAAAGCCAATAAATATAGTTGTTGTCAACCTCTCCGGCAATCACAACTTCATTCGTCAAGGTAAAATAGAGCGTAATATAGGTCTCCCGGTTGCCCAGGTTGTAATTAGGGGTTACGGCGTTCTCTTTACAGACAAGGTTCAGGCGCTCCACCATATTTATCGGCCTTTCAAACAAGCTCTAATTGATCTTCCAATCGGCAAAGCCGTAGAATACGTTCTGCTGGGTGGAGGCCAGCCCCTCCACCTGCCCCCACTGGGTGAGCACGGACCAGTTTTTGAAGCACAGCACCGCGAAGGGCGCCTTCTCCAGGAAATCCCGGTTCAGCGCCTGGGCCGCCCGCACCCGGGCGTTGCCCGCCGCGGTCTGGTAGGCCTCCTGGAGCGCCGCGGTGTCCCGGTCGGCGAAGCCGCCGTAATTGAGCGCGCCGCCGTCCCGCAGCAGGGGCCTGAGGTCGAAGTCCGCGGTGAGGCGGGCCTCCCCCAGGTAAATATCGAAGCTGCCCTTCTCCAGGGCGGCGACGTACTCGTCCCAGGACAGCTTCTCCAGCGACACCGTGATCCCCAGGTTGGACAGGGAGGTGGCCAGGGCCTCCGCCACGCCCAGCTTGTAGGTGTTGTCCTGGTTGACCACCAGCTTCAGGGCCAGGGTCTCCCGCCCCCGGACCATCTTCCCGTCCTGGAGCGTCCAGCCCGCCTCCTCCAGCAGCGCCGCGGCGCCCTGGGGGTCGTAGGCCAGGGTGTCCGCCAGCTCGGCGTCATAGTACTTGGTGCCCGGCGGGAAGGGGAGGGCCGCGGCCTGGGCGTGGCGGGAGAGCAGCACGGTGGCGCAGGCCGCGCGGTCGAAGTCCCGGCTCAGGGCCCGGCGGACCGCCGCGTCCCGGCACGCGCCCGATTTGGTGTTGAAGCCCACGTAGAGCATCACGCTGGTGGGGTAGTCCAGGGTCTCGTAGCTGCCCGAATACCCCAGGGCGTTGGTGCCGGTGAAGTCGGTGCTCACCAGGGAGATGTCCCGGGTGTCGAAGGCGTAGATGAGGTCGTCGGCCTCCTGCACCCGGCGCAGGGGGATGCTGTCCACGGGCAGGGCCTTGCCCTGCCACCAGCCGGAGCGCCCCTCCAGGGACAGGCCGTCCGCCCCCTCCCGCAGCACGTAGGGCCCGGTGCCCAGGGGCGGGCCCTCCCCGTTCTCCCGGACGATGGGGATGTCCAGCAGGGCGGGCAGCGCCCCGTTGGGAGCGGAGAGGGTCACGGTCAGCCCGCCGTCGGCGTTGGCCGCCGCCCCGGTGACCCCGGTCAGCCGGGCGGCGTAGAGGGCGCTGGTGCGGGCCAGGTTGATGGAGTAGGCCGCATCCTGGGCCGTGACGGCGCTGCCGTCGGAGAAGGTTGCGGACTTGAGGGTGAAGCTCCAGGACAGGCCGTCCTCCGCCGCCTGCCAGCTCTGGCAGAGCACGGTGGCGGGCTCGAAGGCCCCGTTCAGCTCAAAGAGCCCCTCGTACATCAGGGGGGCGAGCTGGAGGTTGGTGCGGTTGGCCCCCGTGATGGGGTGGAAGCCGCTCTCCGGGTAGCAGGGCAGGGCGAAGGCCTGCGCCTCCGGCTCCGGCTCAAGGCTGCCGCTGGGGGCTGGGGTGGGCGCCGGGGTGGGCGTTGGAACCGGCCCCTCCCCGCCGCAGGCGGCGAGGGCGAAAACCAGCGCCAGCGCCAATATTATGCTTGTCAGACGGCGTATTCTCAAATCAGATGCTCCTTACGCATACAGGTTGGCCCAAAACAGGAGCTGCCCGTCCGCGTCCACGTAATAGCTGCGGCGGGCGTCCTCATAGGTGAAGAGGCCCGCCTCCTCCTCGTTGTCCACCACCTGCTCCCGGTATGCCTCCAGAATCTGTTCCCTGGTAAGGCCCGCGGCGGCCAGGAAGGCGTCCTCGTCCGCGGCGGCCCCCGCCGCCGCGTCGTAGTAGTAGCGGTCCACCCACAGGGCGGGGCCGGAGCCATAGAGGGAGTAGACCTCCCCCAATATGCAGATCTCCCACAGGCCCCCCAGGTCGTAGGCCTCGTACCAGATGTGGTAGTACGGGTAGGCGAAGCCGCCCACCAGGGCCTCAAAGTCCTCCGTACCGGCGCACTCCAGATCCGCGGCGTAGTCGGCGGCGATCAGGCCGTTGACCTGCTGCGCGCCGGGCAGATCCTCCCGCACGCGGGGGAGGGAGACCTCCACCCGCACTTCATCGGGCGCGTCGCCGCTGAAGGCGAAGCGCTCCTCCACCACCGGCCTTGCGTCCGGGGTGGGGGCGGGCGCGGGGGTGGGCGTGGAACCCGGCCCCTCCCCGCCGCAGGCGGCGAGGGCGAAAACCAGCGCCAGCGCCGGTATGATGCTTGTCAGGCGGCGGTTCTTCAAGCCGGCTCCTCCTTATGTGTTGCTGAGGTTTGAACCTCTGGCCGCCCCGGCGCTCATTTCAGCATAATCACCGCGGCCTGGCTCCCCCGCTGGCCGTGGGTGGCGCGGTGGGACCAGTACTTGTCGCTGCTGCACACGGTGCACTCGTCCGACACCGCGATGTGCTCCGCCAGCACCCCGGCCCGCTCCAGCCGCTGGGCGTTGAGGCCCTTCAGGTCCACCTTGAACTTCCCGGTGGGCAGCACCTCGATGTAGCGCAGCGCGGCGGCGCCCAGGGCCTCGGTCATGGCGTTGGGCACGTCCTCGTGGGTCTCGAAGCAGCAGCGGCCGATGCCGGGGCCGATGGCGGCCAGGATGTCCGCCGGGTCGCTGCCGTAGTGGCCGGCCATCTTCTCCACCGCCCGCTCCGCGATGCCCAGGGCGGTGCCCCGCCAGCCCGCGTGGACGGCGGCGACCACCCGGCGCACCGGGTCGTAGAAGAGGATGGGCAGGCAGTCCGCTCCAAAGACGGTCAGCCCCAGCCCGGGCACGTCGGTCACCAGGCCGTCGGCGTCGTAGTCGGACGTCCGGTCCAGGCCCTTGCCCGCGTCGGCGGCCGTCACGGTGCGCACCACGTCGGAGTGGACCTGGCTGGAGAACACCAGCTTGTCCGGCTGCGCCCCGATGGCGGCGCAGAAGCGGCGGTAGTTCTCCCGCACCTTCTGCGCATCGTCCCCCCGGTTGGCCCCCAGGTTCAGGGAGGCGTAGATCCCCTCGCTCACCCCGCCCTCCCGGGTGGAGAAGCCGTGGGCGCACCCGCCCGCGGCGGATATGGCCGGGTCGTACCCGAAGGGCACGCCGTTTACGCTTGTCTGTGCCAGTTTCATAGTCGCTCCTTTTTCGGATGGGGAATGGAAAATGGATAATTGACAATTTGGCGGGAGGGGGGCGGTGCCCCCCTCTCGTCCGCCGCAGCGAGCTTATCAATTATCCATTCTCAATTGTCAATTACTCTTCGTCGTACATGCCGCAGCACTTCTTGTACTTCTTGCCGCTGCCGCAGGGGCAGGGGTCGTTGCGCCCGGGCTTCTTGCTCTTTTTGACGGGCTGCTTCTTCACGGTGCCGTCGCTGCCCGCGCTCTCGCCGGTGACCTTGGCCACCCGCTCGCGCTTGACGCCCGCGCCCACCTGCACCCGGGCCAGGAAGATGCGGCGGATGGTCTCCTCCTGGATGGCCGCGATCATGTTCTCGAACATCTCGTAGCCCTCGCGCTTGTACTCCACCACGGGGTCGTTCTGGCCGTAAGCCCGCAGGCCGATGCCCTGCCGCAGCTCGGTCATGGCGTCGATGTTGTCCATCCAGTACTCGTCCACCACGCGCAGCATCATCACGCGCTCCAGCTCCCGCATGAGGGGCTCGCCCAGCTCCTTCTCCTTGCGGGCGTAAACGGCGGTGGCCCGCTCCAGCAGCAGGCCGCTGAGCTCCTCGGCCCCGTATTTCTGCAGCTCCTCCTCCGGCATGGCCAGCTCGTCGCCGCCCAGGAAGAGGCCCTTGAACTGGGCGCGCACCTCCCGCCAGGCCTCGGCGTCCAGGTGCTTCTGGTCGCCCAGGTGGCGGCCCACCTCGCTGGAGATGACGGTGGAGAGCATGGTCTGCACGCTGTCCTTCAGGTTGTCCCCGTCCAGCACCTTGCGGCGCTGCTCGTAGATGACCTTGCGCTGGGTGTTCATCACGTCGTCGTACTCCAGCACCGTCTTACGGGTCTGGAAGTTGCGGGACTCCACCTGCTTCTGGGCGTTCTCAATGGCGCCCGAGAGCATCTTGGCGTCGATGGGGGTGTCCTCGTCCACGCCCAGGCGCTCCATCATGCCCATCACCCGCTCGGAGCCGAACAGGCGCATGATGTCGTCCTCCAGGGAGAGGTAGAACTTGGTCTCGCCGGGGTCGCCCTGGCGCCCGGCGCGGCCGCGCAGCTGGTTGTCGATACGCCGGGACTCGTGGCGCTCGGTGCCCAGGATGAACAGTCCGCCCACGGCGCGCACCTTGTCGGCCTCGGCCTGGATCTCGCCCTTGTACTTGGCCTCGGCCTCGGAGAACATGCGCCGGGCCTCGTTGATCTCCTGGTTGTCGGTCTCGGCGAAGCCGGTGGCCTCGGCGATCAGCTCGTCCGACAGCCCGGCCTTTTTCAGGTCGGCCTTGGCCAGATACTCGGCGTTGCCGCCCAGCATGATGTCGGTGCCGCGGCCGGCCATGTTGGTGGCCACCGTCACCGCGCCGAACTTGCCCGCCTGGGCCACGATCTCGGCCTCTTTTTCGTGGTTCTTGGCGTTGAGCACGTTGTGCTTGATGCCCTTGCGCTTGAGCATCTCGCTCAGGTGCTCGGACTTCTCGATGGACACGGTGCCCACCAGCACGGGCTGGCCCTTGGCGTTGCACTGGGCGATCTGCTCCACCGCGGCGCGCAGCTTGCCCCCCTCGGTCTTGTACACCACGTCGGGGTTGTCCTTGCGGGCCAGGGGCTTGTTGGTGGGGATCTCCACGATGTCCAGGGAGTAGATGGTGTTGAACTCCTCCTCCTCGGTCAGGGCGGTGCCCGTCATGCCGGAGAGCTTGTCGTAGAGCCGGAAGTAATTCTGGAAGGTGATGGTGGCCAGGGTCTTGGACTCGCGGGCCACCTCCACGTGCTCCTTGGCCTCGATGGCCTGGTGCAGGCCCTCGGAGTAGCGCCGGCCGTACATCAGGCGGCCGGTGAACTCGTCCACGATGATGACCTCGCCGTCCTTGACCACGTAGTCGATGTCCCGGCGCATGAGGCCCCGGGCCCGGATGGCCTGGTTGATGTGGTGGGAGAGGGTGGTGTTCTCCGGGTCGGCCAGGTTCTCGATCTGGAACTGCTGCTCCGCCTTGGCGATGCCCCGGGCGGTGAGGGTGACGGTGCGGGCTTTCTCGTCCACGATGTAGTCCGCGTCCACGTCGGGGTCCTCCTCCTCCTTGGTGTCCACGCTGGTGACGCGCTGGCCCTTGAGGCGGGAGACGAAGGAGTCCACGATGGTGTACATCTGGGTGGACTTGTCCCCCTGGCCGGAGATGATCAGGGGGGTGCGGGCCTCGTCGATGAGGATGGAGTCCACCTCGTCCACGATGGCGAAGGAGTGGCCCCGCTGCACCATCTCGGTGGCGTAGATGGCCATGTTGTCGCGCAGGTAGTCGAAGCCGAACTCGTTGTTGGTGCCGTAGGTGATGTCAGCGGCGTAGGAGGCCTTGCGGTCGCCGGGGGCCACGTCGTGGATCACCAGGCCCACGGTGAGGCCCAAAAAGCGGTAGACCTTGCCCATCCACTCGCTGTCGCGCTTGGCCAGGTAGTCGTTGACGGTGACGATGTGCACGCCCTCGCCCGCCAGGGCGTTGAGGTAGGCGGGCAGGGTGGCCACCAGGGTCTTGCCCTCGCCGGTCTTCATCTCGGCGATGCGGCCCTGGTGCAGGATGATGCCGCCGATGACCTGCACCCGGTAGGGGCGCATGCCCAGCACGCGCCACGCGGCCTCCCGCGCGGTGGCGAAGGCCTCGGGGAGGATCTGGTCCAGCGTCTCGCCGCCGGCGAGGCGGGCCTTGAATTCCGGGGTTTTGGCCTGGAGCTGCGCGTCGGTGAGGGCCTTATATTCCTCCTCCATCCCCATAATCCTGTCCACCAGGGGGTTAATCGCCTTGATCTCCTTCTGGGAGCTGGAGCCGAAGAGTTTTTTGAGAATGCCCATGTTTTCCGTTCACCTTTCTTATCTCACGCGCCGAAGACGCGAAATGTACGCATAAAATCAGTTTAGTATACCACATCCAATTCCAATAAAAAAGGGGAAATTGTGAACAAAAAGGCCCCGGCGCGGGGGTGCGGGGGGAATGTGTGCAGGTTTGCACACCGCAGCGGACCAAAGTCATGCTAAACTCTTAACAATGCCGTCCATTCCCTTTATAATAGAGAAAGAGGGAGGAATCGATATGAAGTCCACCCATGAGCTGCAAAATGAGATCCGCTGCGCCGCCAACCCCGGCGCCCTGGCGGGGGCCGACTTTGCGCCCCCCGCGCTGACCGACTATCTGGAGCGGCTGCTCCCCGCCCACGGCCTGAGCGTGCGGGAGGCCATCCGCCGCTGCAACCTGGAGCGCACCTACGGCTACCAGCTCTTCAACGGCAGGCGGCGGCCCACCCGCACCGTGCTGCTGCGCCTGGCGCTGGTGCTGGGGCTGGAGGAGGACGAGGCCCAGCGGCTTTTGAAGCTGGCGGGCCGCCCGGTGCTCTACCCCCGCAGCCGCGCCGACGCCGCGGTGCTCTACGGCCTGTCCCACAAGCTCTCCCTGGAGGAGACCGACGAGCTGCTCACCGTCCTGGGGGAGGAGAGCCTGCTGTGAGCCTGGCGGAGGATTTTCAGGCCCAGTACCGCCCGGTGCTGGACGATCTGGAGCTGCCCGCGCGCATTTCCGGCGTGTACGAGCCCGTCTCCTGCCTGGGCCGGCGGGAGGACGGGCGGCAGGTGTGGCTGCTGCGCCGCCGGGAGGACGGCGCGCCCTTCGTGCTCAAGCTCTCGGGCCCCGGCGGGGAGGACCTGGAGGAGGAATTCCGCCTGCTGCGCGCCCTCCAGGGCGTCCTGGGGGGCCGGGCCCCCGCCCCGGCCGACTGCTTTGCGGCGGGGGGCAAGCGCTACCTGGTGCGCGCCTGGGTGGAGGGGGAGACCCTGGCCCACCGCCGGGAGCGGGAGGGGGCGTGCCCGGAGTCCTTCTGCGTGGAGGTGGGCCGGGCGCTGTGCGCCCTGCTGGCGCGGCTGCACGCCATGGACCCGCCGGTCATCCACCGGGACATCAAGCCGGAGAACATCGTGCTGGGCGGGGACGGCGGCGTGTGCCTCATCGACTTCGGCATCGCCCGGCGCTACGAGCCGGGCAAGGCGGGGGACACCCGCTTCATGGGCAGCGACGCCACCGCCGCCCCCGAGCAGTACGGCTTCTCCCAGACCGATCGGCGCACCGACCTGTACGCCCTGGGGCGCACCCTGTGCTGGATGGTCACCGGCTCCTACGGCCCCCAGGGGCTGGAGGGGGCGGCCATCTCCCCCCGGCTGCGGCGGGTGCTGAAAAAATGCACCGCCTTCGACCCCGACGACCGCTACCAGAGCGCGGAGGAGCTCTCCGCCGCCCTGCGGGGCGGGCCGGAACGGGCCTTGCGGCGGGGGCTGGCCGCGCTGCTGTGCGCCCTGGCGCTGGCGGGGGCCGCCCAGGGTGTGCTGCGCCCCTGGCGCGCCGATCCGCCGCCCCCCGCCCCGTCCGCCACCCCCGCCCAGGCCCCCTCCGCGGCCCCGTCCCAGGCCCCGCTGCCGGGGGACGAGGTGGCCTTCCCCTCGGACTGCCTGGAGCAGGTGGTGCGCGCCGCGCTGGAAAACTGGGACGCCCCGGTGACCTACGGGGATCTGGAGCGGGTGGAGCGGCTGGCCATCGTGTCCGAGCGGACCTTCCCCCCGGAGCAGAGCTACGACTACCGCGTGTGGAGCTATCTGGACGGGGAGAGCTACCATGACTACACGCCCGGGGACATCACCGACATCTCCCTGCTGGCCTGCATGCCCAACCTGGCCGAGCTCTACCTCTGCGACCAGCGCATCAGCGACCTGTCCCCCCTGGCCGGGCTGCCCCTGACCACCCTGGCCCTGTCGGACAACTCCATTGAGGACATCTCCGTGCTGGAGACCCTGCCCGGCCTGCGCTATATCTGGCTGGGGGGCAACCCCATCCGGGACTACGCCCCCCTGCGGGCCGTGGAGTGGCCCGCCTACCTCAACCTGGACGGGGTGACCCTGCCCAGCCTGGACGCGCTGCGGGGCAGCCACGTGTGGCAGCTGTCCATCATGCAGGTGAAGGTGTCCGACGGCGACTGGTCGCCCCTGGCGGAGCTGCCCGACCTGCACGAGCTGGACACGCTCAACCTGCCCGAGGCGGCCCTGCCCACGCTGGGCAGACTCACCGGCCTGACCCGCCTGCGGCTGTACACCTACAACGGCGGGGATTTGACGGTTTTGAAGGATCTCGCCGCCCTGGAGGATCTCAGCCTGGACGGCCTGCCCAGCCTGGAGGGGATCCAGGACCTCACCGCCCTGCGGGTGCTGGGCCTGGACGGCGCGCCCCTGGAGGACCTGTCCCCGCTCCTGGCCCTGCCCGGCCTGGAGGAGGTGTGGTGCCCCGCTGCGCTGGGCGCGCGCCTGGAGGCGCTGGGCCCGCAGCTCCCCTTCCAGCTCCACGTCTATTAAAATGTGTGCGGGCCCGCACACCACTCCCGCCGGGATACATGCTATGCTGAGAGCATGTATCCCGGCGTATTTTTTGTGACTGAGGAGGTATTTTATGAGCTGTAAGAAACTGCTCTGCGTCCTGCTGACCCTGGCCATGGCCGCGTCCCTGCTGCTGGCGCCGGCGGCGGCCTACGCGGACACGGAGGGCCACTGGGCCGCGGGCGCCATCGACCGCTGGAGCGGGGAGGGCGTCGTCCAGGGGGCGGGGGACCGCTTCCGACCCGACGCGCCCATCACCCGGGCCGAGCTGGCGGTGATCCTGGACCGCCTGATGGCCTACCGGACCGGGGGCGGAAGCTATTCCGACGTGGTCCCCGGCGCGTGGTACGAGGGCTCCATCCAGAAGGCCGCGGCGGCGGGGGTTATGCAGGGGGACGGCGCTGGCATGCGCCCCCTGGACACCCTCACCCGGCAGGAGGCCGCCGTGCTGCTGGGCCGGGCCCTGGGTGTGTCTGAAAACGCCGGGGCGGCGGACTCCTACACCGACGCGGCGGACATCGCCGCCTGGGCCAGGGGCTACGTGGGCGGCATGACCGCCGCGGGCATCCTCCGGGGCAGCGGCGGCAGGGCCAACCCCACCGCCCCCATCACCCGGGCCGAGGTGGTCACCATCCTGGACAACGCCCTGTCCGCGCGCTACGCCGCGGCGGGCTCGTACAGCGCCGACGCCGCGGGCGACGTGGTCATCAGCGCCCCGGGCGTCACCCTGCACGACATGGCTGTCCGCGGCCGCCTCATCATCGCCGAGGGCGTGGGCGACGGCGCGGTCACCCTGGACAGCGTGCTGGTCAAGCAGGCCGTGCTGGTCCGGGGCGGCGGCGTCCACTCCATCATCATCAAGGGCAGCTCCTCCATCCCCGCCGTCACGGTGGAGCGCCGGGACGGCGCGGTGCGCGTGTCCGTGGAGGGGGCCGCCTCCGTTGAGACGGTCTACGTCAACGACGGCTCCGACGCGGTGAAGATCGAGGGCAGCGTGTCCGCCGTCTCCGTGTCGGGCGCGGGCGCCCGGCTGGAGGTCACCGGCGACGTGGGCGAGATCCAGGTGGCCCAGGGGGCCGCGGGGGCCGCGGTCACCGTGGCCGAGGGCGCCCGTGTGGGCGTGATCACCGCCGCCGCGCCCCAGGCCCAGGTGTCCGTCGCGGGCACGGTGGACAGGGTGGAGACCACCTCCACCGCCGCGGGCAGCGCCGTCACCACCGAAAAGACCGCCGTGGTCAAGGAGGTCGTGGCCGGGGCGGAGGGCACCACCGTGTCCGGCGCGGGCCAGGTGGAGAAGGTCACCGCCACCGGCGACGGCGTGGCCGTCACCACCCCCGGCACCAAGGTGGAGGCCGCCGAGGGCGCCGCCGGCGTCACCGTGGGCGGCGCCGAGATCAAGGGCGGCGAGACCGCCCAGGTCAAGCCCGAGACCCCCTCCGGCGGCGGGGGAGGCGGGGGGAGCTCCGCCCCGGCGGCCGTCACCGGGCTGGAAATCCGCTGCGTCAACACCAAAGCCGACTACGACGCCCTGCCCGCCTACGTGCGCACCGGCGAGGGCGGCCTTGCCTGGAACGGGGCCGAGGCCCCCTACCTGGTGGCCCTCTTCAAGCTCAACGTCCAGCCCCCCGTGCAGGCCGAGATCCTGTGGTTCAACCCCGAAAGCGGGGAGGACGAATCCATCGGCTCCTTTACCCTGACCGCCGAGAGCTTCGGCCAGACCGGCGCCGGGAACCGCTTTTTCACCGTGGCCTTTGACGAAACCGACCCCACCGTGGGCACCTTCACCTTCCGCCTCACCGCGGGCGGCGAACAGTTTACCTCCAAATTTGTCCGTGACCCCGCCACCCTGGCCGAGGCCCGGGATTTCTGGAGCCGGGGCGGTTATATGGCCGTGCTGGGCGCGGACGACACGCTGAGCCAGAGCTTCACCGTCCCCTCCGACAAGGCCCTGGTCATCCCCCGGGGCGTCACCCTGGCCATGGCCGGGGACGCGGCGCTGACGGTGGATCCGCACGCCATGGTCATCGTGGACGGCGGCACGCTGGCAAGCGCGGCCCCGGTGGTGAACCACGGCAGGGTCATCAACCAGTCCGGCGCCCTGGACTGCGCCATCACCAACGAGACCGTCCAGAAC
The DNA here is from genome assembly GCA_022846095.1 of Oscillospiraceae bacterium. Lineage (NCBI taxonomy): Bacteria > Bacillati > Bacillota > Clostridia > Eubacteriales > Oscillospiraceae > Oscillospiraceae bacterium. Next base: position 4,018,141 of record AP025583.1, read on the forward strand.
GGCCCCGCCGCCAAGGTGTGGCAGTACGCCGCCTGGACGGGGAGCGCCTGGGATATGGGCGTGCTTCCCAACGTCACCAACGCGACCCACGAGGACCGCGCCCAGCCCGTGCTTGTGGTCGGTTTCACGGCGGCGGACATCACCCAGCTCGTCAAGGCGGCGGAGAGCGCCCGCTCCGCGGTGGAATCGGACTATGGCCACGCCACCATCGAGGCCGCCGCCTCCATGACCCTGCCCGCCGGGCAGACCCTGAGCCTGGGCCCCCGCATCGATCTGACCGTGGGACCCGACGGAAACGGCGAGCCCACCGTCCTTACTGTGGCGGGCACCCTGCGGGGCAATCCCGCCGATCCCCCGGAGGACGACAGCGAGTACGTCACCGGCGGCTTCAGCGTGCAGGAGGGCTGCGAGGTTGTCATCACCGGCGAAGCCCGGTACACCTGGGCCTGGCTGGAGGCCGGCGCCCTCACCCTGAAGGGGAATAGCGTGGACTTTAACGTGAACCTCACCGGCGAAACGGAGGACCTGCCCGGCGGCCGCCTGACCGTGGACGGCGCCCACGCCATCCTACGCGGCGGCATCAATCTGGTAGAGGGCGCGGACTTCGCCGCCGTGCGCTTTGTCAACGGCGGCGTCCACGAGGGCCCCATCCTGATGGATGACAATTGGGGGGAGCCCGTCGGCCAGAACGGCGAACTCTTCCTCACCTCCCTGGATGACGTGGTGGCATTCTGGAAAGAACACCCTGACAAAGACGCCCGGCTGGGCGTGGACGTGGAGCTGAGCGGGGACTTCACCATTCCCGCGGGCCGCGTCCTGGTGCTGGAGCGCCCCGGGGACCTCATCGTGCCCGAGGGGAAAACCCTCACCATAAGCGGCGCCCTGGTCAACAACAGCGGCGTCACGAACCGGGGGACTATCAAGGTAATGCAGGGCGGCGAGCTGCTGAACCACGACAGCGTGTGGAACTACGGCGAAATCACTGGCAGAGTCTCCATGGTCCGGGAGAACGAGGACATCTGGCCCGAGTTCTACCAGTACGCCGCCCTGGAGGACGACGGGACCGAGAATTGGGGTTGGAAGTTGAATCCGCTGCCCGACATTAAAATGGGTGAAGAAAACGGCAGCGTCATCGCCGCCGTGCGGGTGGACTGGGGCGACCCCGAGGGGATCTACGCCCTGCGCTCCACCGCCTTCCTGAAAGAGGTCTTCAAGGATGACAGCCGCGGCGTCTACACCAACGCCAACGTGGAGGTGCGCGGCACCGAGGAGCAGCCTGTCAAAATGACCATCTCCGAAGGCAAGAAGCTGGAACTCCCCGGCTACATGACCCTGGCGATCATCAACTCCTACACCACCCTGGACGTGCAGGGCACGATTACCGGCGCGGATGGGGAGGACACGGGCGCGGTGGAGCTAATCTTTGGCGCGCAGATGACGCAAGGCTCAAGGGACAGGATCACCGCACGCTTCTATTCAGATGATTAACCTATCTTCCACCTTTGGACAGGGGAGGGCCCCCGGCGCGCCAGCGCCGGGGGCCCTCCCCGTTTTTCCGTTCACACCAGCATGCAGCTGGTGTAGGTCAGCGTGCGGGGCCCGTAGTAGTACCCCAGCCCGGATTTCTCGCACACCCGGCTCACCAGCAGGCCGTAGGCCTCCATGGAGGGCCAGGCCCGGTCCGGGAAGCGGCAGGGCGCGTCCGGGTAGGTGCACGCCCCGCACAGGGTGCACCCGCCCGCCCCCATGGGCAGGCAGTCCGGGCAGCGCGCCCGCACCCGGGCGGTGAAGGCGGCGAAGCGCCGCTTGTGCAGCGCCTCGGTGGCGAGCATGGTCTCCACGTCGAAGTCGTCCTCCAGCGCCCCGGTGGACTGCACCAGCACGCCGCCGCCGTACGCCGCCGCCCGGGCGGCGATCTCCTCCAGGGTGCCGCAGCCCGGCGGGCAGCACCAGGTCTTGCCGTAGCTGTGGCAGCGGTCGGCGGCGCACATCTGCCGCACCTCGGGCAAAAACTCCAGCGCCCCCGGCCCCAGCGCCCCCGCGTGGCTGAACCCGGCCTCCAGAGCCAGGGCGATCAATTCCTCCATCGCAAGCACCTTTTTTCTCTCTTTTCAATACGCAAAACTTTTCATTATGTAAACTCAACTATCACTATCTCGTTTCCGTCAATATCGCTTAAGCGGACCTCGTAAGTTCCCCAATCATATCGAATGGCATCAGACAGTAAAACCCCTTTCCCCTTCAAACATTCCATTGTTGTATCAAGAGAATCTGTTTCAAATACGAAGGATTGATACCCGGTCGGTTGTACGTTGCATTTTATGCAATCCCATATGCAAAGGGTGGGGGCGTTTTGTATAAAGCCAAAATAAACCCCATTTGAATTGTCGTCATCGGTTTTGATAACGGGGACTTCTAGTATATCCCCATAAAACGCAATCAGTTCTTTCGCCTGTTTAGAAAAAATATTCGTGCAGCAGTATCCTGTTATCATCTTCTCACCATCCTCCTTGTTTGCCCATTGTACCACAGAAGATTTGATGGTAAAATAGATTTATCTATACACTTTTACCTTCGATCCAAAGGAGCTTACCGATGAAACGAGCACTTGCCGCGCTTCTCCTGATCCCAATCCTGCTGCTCTCCGCCTGCAGCGGCTGGGCGGTTCCCGAAACCCCGGGCGGGGAGGCCACCCCCACCCCGCCGGCTTCGGCCTCCCAGTCCCCGGCGCCGGAGGCGCCCACCCAGGCCCCCGTGCCCACGCCCAGCCCCGCGCCCCTGGAGGCCCCCGCCCCGGTGTGGGACCGGGACTCCTACGCCGAGGACTTCACAGCGGACGACGGCACCCTTATCTTCCACGCCGCCATGGACCTGCCCAGGATCTCCAACGCGGACGGGGTGGATGCCTACGAGGCGGTGAACGCCTACTACGCCAGCGCCATGGTGCAGTACCAGGCCGACGTGGCCGACCGGGCCTCCTGGGCCCGGGACGACTACGCCGTCTCGGCGTCGGCGGGCTTCCCCTTCTTCGCCAACACGGAGGACAGCACCTTCGACATCGCCTATGACGACGGCCGCCTGGTCAGCGTGCGCCGCACCCTGGCCGCCGTGGCCGACGGGGCGGAGGACGCCCAGCTCTTCCGCACCGCGGACAGCTTCGACCTGTCCACCGGGCGCAGGCTCACCTTCTCCGACTGCTTTGCCGACCCGGACACGGCCCGCACCCGGGTCAAGGACACGATCCTTGGTACCGGCGCCCAGGGCATCACCGCGGTGAGCCTGGACGTGGCCTTCGCGCCCGAGCACTTCTACTTTACCGACCAGGGCATGGTCTTCTGGTACCAGCAGGGGGATCTGGAGGGGCTGGCAGCCCCCCTGGAATTCACCGTCCCCTATCAACAACTTGAGGGGCTGTTTGTCTCATGGATAAATCACTAGAGAATACCGTACAGCGGCTGGTCATCGACGGCTACTCCAGCACCGGCGCGGGGGTGGCCCGGCTGGACGGGGTGGTGGTCTTTGTGGAGGGCGGCATCCGCCACGAGGCCTGCGACGTGCGCATCACCAAGGTGGGCCGCAGCGCCATGTGGGGGCAGGTGGTGGAGGCCGTGGTGCCCTCGCCCGCCCGCATTTTCCCCAAATGCCTGCACTACACCAAGTGCGGCGGCTGCTCCTTCCGGCATATGAACTACGCCGAGGAGCTGGAGGCCAAGCGCATCCGGGTGGAGGACGCGCTCCACCGCATCGGGGGGCTGAGCCTGGAGGTGCCCGTCATCCTGGGCGCCAGGGACATCCGCCGCTACCGGAACAAGGCCCAGTACCCTGTGGCCGCGGGGCCGAGCATCGGCTTTTACCGCGCCCGCAGCCACGACGTCATCGACGTGGAGGACTGCCTGTTGCAGAGCGAGGCCAGCTCCCACCTGCGCGGCGCGGTCAAGGCCTGGATGGAGCGCTTTTCCATCCCCGCCTACGACGAACGCACCGGCGGGGGCCTGGTGCGCCACGTCTACGTGCGCACCGGCCGGGACGGGCACAGCCTGTGCTGCCTGCTGGTCAACGGCAAATCCGTCCCCCAGGAGGAGGCGCTGGTGGAGGCCCTGCGCCGGGCCGACCCCCGTCTGGCCGGAGTGGTGCTGGGCGTGAACGAGTCGCACAGCAACGTGATCCTCGGCGAGGCCTACCGCACCCTGTGGGGGCGGGACTACCTGGACGACGTGCTGTGCGGCCTGACCTTCCGCATCTCCGTGCCCTCCTTCTACCAGGTCAACCCCGACCAGGCCGAGCGCCTCTACGAAAAGGCGGTGGAGCTGGCCGGACTGACGGGGACGGAGACCGTGCTGGACCTGTACTGCGGCATCGGCACCATCAGCCTGGTCATGGCCCGGCGGGCCGGACAGGTCATCGGGTGCGAGGTTCTGCCCCAGGCCGTGGAGGACGCGGCGGCCAACGCCCGCCGCAACGGGATTGAAAACGCCCGCTTCCTCTGCGCCGACGCCGGGCAGGCCGCGGCGAAGCTGTGCGACGAGGGGGTGCGGCCCGACGTGATCTGCGTGGATCCGCCCCGGAAGGGGCTCTCCCCTGAGGTCATCGACGCCATTGCGGACATGGGCCCGGCCCGGGTGGTCTACGTCTCCTGCGACCCGGGCACCCTGGCCCGGGATCTGAAGCTGCTCACCCAGCGGGGCTACGAGGCCCGCTCGGCCACCGCCGTGGACATGTTCCCCCGTACCGCCCACGTGGAGAGCGTGGTGCTGATGACGAGAACCGGCGCCGCCGCGGCCCCGTCAGCTGATATATAGGATTTTCGCGTCCCCCAGGATCCTGGCGATCTCCCCGCGCAGGAAGGCCTCCGCCTCCGCCCTCACGCCCGGCTTATAGCAGTATTTTCCCCTGCCCCGGCCGGTCATGAGCTGGCCGTCGAACAGCTCGGGCGCGTTGGGAAAGGCCGCGCCGTTGATGGCGCGGTGCACGTAGGAGTAGGTCATGAGGATGATCTCCAGGAACATCTGCCCGCGCATCTTTTCCGACAGGCCCGCCCGCAGCTGCTCCAGCAGCTGCGTATACATGGCCTTCCAGCCCTCCGTCAGGATGACCGGCGCGATTAAAAGCCCGCAGGGGTAGCCCACCCCGCACATGCGGTTGACCGCCTCGATCCTCTGCTCCAGGTTGGAGGTGCCCAGCTCGATGCGGCTGATCAGCGGCTGGGGGTTGACGCTCATGCGGAAAATCACCCGCCCCGCGTGGGGCAGGTCCAGCAGGCTGTCCACCATGTGAAATTTCGTGGGGAAGGTCAGCCTGCCCGCCCCCTCCTCCACAAAGCGGGGGATGGTGTACAGGAGATTGCCCGTTATGGTGTTCTCCAGCACCAGATCGCTGTTGCTGCCGATCTCAAAGGTCAAGGGCCTCCCGCTGCCCCGCCCCTTTTTGATGAGGCGCTCCAGCATCTGCTCCCGGTTGACAAACAGGCGCAGATAGGCGCATTTATTGTAGTTGCACACCAGGTAGCAGTACAGGCACATCGCCGTACAGCCCGAGGACGTGTACGGCACCAGATAGTCCGACACCTTGTGGTTTTCCACATATTTGTGGGTTTTCCGGATGCCGATGATCAGGTTTCGCTTCATCCTGCCAAACTCCGCGTTCTCCTTCTCCTGCATCTCCCGGATGGCGTTGTGGCTCTCCACCGGGATCCACGGCAGTTCGCCGAACTGCTCCTTGAGCTGCTTCCCCAGTTCGTAGGACAGGCTGTCCGGCTCGTAGTACACCGCGTCAAATTTCATATTTTTCTCCCCATTCCGACCGTCATACCCGTAGTATGTTCCGTTCAGGGCGTCTTCATGAAAAAGCAAGGGAGTGTATTAGAAAACTATGAATCAGGTAAAGATCACAGTGTTAAAAACCACGCTGGACGAGGACTTGGCCCGGGAATACGGCGCGGAAGGGCTGGGCCCCTGCCCCATGCTGCGCGCCGGGCAGGTCTTTTACGCCGACTACGCCAAGCCGGAGGGCCTGTGCGACGAGGCCTGGAAGGCCATCTACCAGTACGTCTTCGCCCTGGCCCACGGGACGGGGGACACCCTGTTCTACTACGGCGACTGGATCCGCACCCCCGGCGTGGCGATCTGCTCCTGCAACGACGGCCTGCGGCCGGTGATCTTCAAGCTGGAGGCCACGGACCGGGCGGCCCAGATCAACTACACGCCGGTGCGGTAGCCGGCCAGACTGAGAAAGGGAGGGCTGCTTATGCCCGCGTCCCAGGAGCTGGTGCTCTTCTACTACCCCGCCCCGGAGGCGGCGAAGGCCAAGGCGGTCTTTGCCCGCATGGGGGTGCGCATTAAAACCATCACCCCCGATCTCCTGGGGGAGCCGTTGGGCTTTCTGGCGGGGCTGGCCGGGTTTGCGCCCGGGGGACAGCCCGCGCAGGCGCCCGCGCCGCCCGACCCGGTCCTGGTGCTGTGCAACTTCGCCGGGCACCGGCTGGACGCCCTGCTCCAGGGCCTGCGCAAGGCCGGGGTGCCCCGCACGGTGTACAAGGCGGTGCTCACCCCCTCCAACGCGGCCTGGACCCTCTCCGCCCTGGCGAAGGAGCTGGCCGAGGAGCGCGCCGCGCTGGAGGGCGGAAAAACGGAATAATCCACATGAGAAATGCCCTCCGGTCCCGAACCGGAGGGCATTTCCCGCAGAGAGAAAGAGGGGGATTCGCACGCGGACCGGTCCAATGTACCGATTGTTCCGGCGCCCGCGCATTTATGCCACTGAACACATCTCCTCCAGCAGCGCTGTCAGAAAGGTCCAGAAGGGCAACATGGTATCCAGGTCAAGCCGCTCCTCCGGCGTATGGGCGCCGCGGCCCCAGGGGGCGATGCCCACGATGTCCATATCGGGCAGGGCGCCGCAGACGATCCCCGCCTCGGCGCACATATTGACCTTCTCGGTCTTGAGGATCTGGTGGTTGAGCCGCTCGTACACGCTGTGGCACAGCGCTTGGAGGGGGGAGTCCGCGCGGTAGGGCCAGCCGGAGTAGCTGTCCAGCACCTCCAGGGCGCCGCCGCACAGCCGGGCGAGGAGCTTGAGCTCCCGCACCAGCTCCCATTTGATGCTGTCCACCGGCGCGCGCAGCATCAGCTCGCACTCCGCCTCCCCGCCCGTCTCCAGGCGCACGGCGTTGATGGAGCAGAGGATCACGTCCCGCTCCTCGCAGTCCCGCTTGGTCACCCCGTAGGGCAGCAGGTAGAGCAGCTCGGCCAGCCGCTGCCCCGACGGGGCGTCCAGCATCTCTGCCGGGGCCTGGGCGCAGGGCGAGAGGGTCAGGGACAGGTTCGGATCGGTGCGGCCGAACTCCTCACGCAGCTCGCCGAGGAGTTCCGCCAGCACCTCCTCCGCCCGGGGCAGATCCGCCTCGTGAAAGACCAGCACCGCCCGGGCGTGGGTGGTGATGCCGAACACCCTGTCGCAGTGGGCGTCCGCGATGTGCAGCTCCAGCGCCTCCCGCAGGCGGTAGAGCGCCCGGCCCAGGAGCTTGATGGCGCTGGCCCGCCCCGTGTCGATGACCACGCCGGAGTGGCCGCCCTCCAGCCCCTCCACGCTCAGCACGCGGGCCGTCCCCCGGACGGGGATGCGCCGCAGGGGCAGCCGGGCCACGCACTGGGCGGAGCCCGCGCAGGACACACACATCACGTCCGGGTCCCCGCAGTCCATGTTGAGCATCCTGCGGGCGGAGATTTTTGAGAAATCCACCTGGCGGATACCCACCATGCCCACCTCCTCGCCCACGGTGAACAGCAGCTCCAGGGGCGGGTGGGTGACGGAGCTATCCTCCATGAGCGCCAGCATATTCACCAGCCCCACGGCGTTGTCCGCCCCCAGGGTGGTGCCGTCGGCATAGAGGCAGTGCCCCTCGATATGCAGCTTCAGGGGATCGGTGTCGAAGTTGTGGGGAGAGCCCTCCCGCTTGGCGGGCACCATATCCATATGGGCCTGGAGCAGCATGGGCGGCACGTGCCCGTACCCGGCCGTGGCGGGCACGTAGACCAGCAGGTTGCCCGCCTCGTCCTCCACGCAGTCGTAACCAAAGCGCTCGGCGTGGGCCCGGATGTAGGCGCAAAGCGCCGCCTCGTTGCCGGAGGCGTGGGGGATTTGGGTGATCTCCTCAAAGTAGCGCATGACATGGCGCGGCTCATAGCCGTCCAGAATACCCATCGTTACAGCTCCTTCCAAGCAAGGGCCGGGGCGCGGCTGCCGGGGGCAGCCGCGCCCCGCGCCGACCGGATTAAAGTTTTGTTAAGCCTTCCAGCTCCACTCGTAGCAGTAGAAGGGGTGCACGGCGGAGTCGTGGGCCACGGCCTCCAGATTGCTGTTCCAGACATACACGATCTCGTGGTGGAACAGGGGGATGGAGGGGCACAGGTCCACCAGGTACTCGATGAGCTCCTTGTAGATGGCCTGGCGCTGGGCGGGATCCTGCTCGGCCTCGCCCTTGGCGAACATCTCGTCCACATAGGGGTCGCTGAGCTGGCAGAAGTTGTTGCCGCCAATGCCCACGGTGCCGTAGTTGCTGACGGAGTAGGAGAAGTCGGCGCGGTAGGACAGGGTCTGGGTCATCAGGGAGAAGTTGCCGCTCTCGGCGTCCTCGTCGGGGGTGGAGGTGTTGCGCAGCTCCAGCTTCACGCCGATGTCGGCCAGGTTCTGCTGGAAGACCTGGGCGGCCTTCTCCAGGTAGGTGCCGCCCATCACGTCCAGCACCACGTTGTAGTCGGACAGGTTGAGCCCGTCGGGGAAGCCGGCCTGGGCCAGCAGCTCCTTGGCCTTCTCGGGGTTGTAGGTGAAGTCCTCGGCGCCGGAGAAGTCCACGCCGAAGCAGTTGATGTCGTTGGCCTGCAGGCGGGCGGGGGTGGCGTATCCCTCGTAGGCGATGGCGATGATGCTCTGCTTGTCGCAGGCGTAGGTCAGGGCCTGGCGCACCAGCTTGTTGTCCAGGGGGGGCACGTTGACGTTGATGGCGAAGACGGCGGTCTTCAGGGGGTGGGTGCGCACGTTGGTGTAGGCGGAGTTGTCCAGCAGGGTGCCCAGCTGGGTGGGGGCCACCTGCATGATGTCGATCTCGCCGGTCTCCAGCTGCACCACGGCGGTGGAGGTGTCGCCCACGTAGCGCAGTTCCACGTTCTTGATGGCGGCGGGGGCCTGGCGGTAGTCCTCAAAGCGGGTGAGCTTGGCTGCGGTGGCGAAGTCGATGGACTCCAGCTGGTAGGGGCCGGTGCCGCAGGCCACCTCGCTGATGTCGTCGTTCTGCTCGGTGACAAACTTCTCGTTCATGATGGGCACCTCGTTGGTGTACACCAGGAAGAGGGGGGTCACCTTGTCCAGCGTAATCTGAACGGTGTTGTCGTCCACGGCCTCGACCTTCTCCACCATGTTGACGAAGTTGGCCTTTGTGGGGGCATTCAGGAACTGGTTGTAGGTGAACACCACGTCGGAGGCCTTGAAGGTCTCGCCGTTCTGGAACTTGGCGTCCTTCACCAGGTGGAAGGTGTACACCAGGCCGTCGTCGCTCACGTCCCAGCTCTCGGCGAGGCAGGGCTTCACGGAGCCGTCGTCCTGGGTGACGGCCAGGGTCTCGTAGATCTGGTCAAAGACGTACTGGTCGGAGTTGGCCGCGGTCTTGCGGGGGTCCAGGGTGTTGAAGATGTCGGGGACGAAGGCCACGACGGAATCCTTTCCGCCGGCGGCGCCGCCGCCGTTGTTCCCGCCGCCGGAGTTGGCGGCGGGGGAGCAGCCCGCGAACAGGGTGACGAGCATGGCTGCGCATAGGATGAGCGAGAGATGCTTCTTCACAATAGTTTCCTCCCATATGTTGTTTTATTTGCAACGCGCCGGGGCGCTTACAAACGGCCGGATTACGCCTGTTCCATCAGGCGGCAGGCCACGAAGTGGCCCGGGGACACCTCCCGCAGGGGGATGCCGCAGCCGGTGCAGTCCGGGCGGCAGTGGTCGCAGCGCGGGGCGAAGCGGCAGCCGGGGGCGGGGTTGATGGGGCTGGAGACCTCGCCCTTGATGGTCTGGATCTTCTTGGTGCGCATGGAGATGTCCGGGACGGGGATGGCGGAGAGCAGGGCCTTGGTATAGGGGTGCTGCGGGTTCCGGAACAGCTCCCTGGAGGGGGCGCGCTCCACGCACTGTCCCATGTACATGACCATAATCTCGGTGGAGATGTGCTTGACCACGCTCAGATCGTGGGTGATGAACAGGTAGGTCAGGCCCAGCTCGTCCTGGAGATCCATCAGCAGGTTGAGGATCTGGGCCTGAATGGACACGTCCAGCGCGGAGACCGGCTCGTCGCAGACGATGAACTTGGGGTTCATGGCCAAAGCGCGGGCCACGCAGATGCGCTGGCGGCGGCCGCCGTCCAGCTCGTGGGGGTAGGCGTAGAAGAGCCGGTCGGCCAGGCCCACGGTGTCCATGAGCTCCTTGACCCGCTTGTCCAGATCCGCCTTGCTCTTGTACATGTGGTTGACCCGCAGGGGGGTGGCGATGATCTCAGACACCGATTTGCGGGGGTTCAGGCTGGAGTAGGGGTCCTGGAAAATGATCTGCATGGCCTGGCGGTACTTGCGCATCTGGGCGTGGCTGATGTTGGTGATGTCGGTCCCCTCAAAGAAGATCTGGCCCCCGGTGGGATCCAGCAGGCGCAGGATGGTGCGCCCCAGGGTGGACTTGCCGCAGCCCGACTCGCCCACCACGCCCAGGGTGGTGCCGGGGTAGATGGAGGCGTTCACGTCGTCCACCGCGTGGAGGATGGCGTCCTTCTTGCCGAAGAATTTTTTCAGGTTTTTGACTTCCACCAGCGGGGTGGCGCTCTGCATATTACTCATGCGCTCCGCCCTCCTCCGCAAGCTCCGCCGGCCTGTCGGCCGGGAACAGATGACAGGTAATGACGTGGGTGCCCTGGGTGTGGGGCCCGGGGGATGTGGTTTTACAGATCTCCATGCAGTGGGGGCACCGGTCGTGGAAGTGGCACCCCGAGGGCAGCGCCGAGGGGTCGGGCATGAGCCCCTCGATGGGGGAGAGCCTGCGGGTCTCCTCGTTCAGGTTGGGAATTGCGCCGAACAGGCCCACGGTGTAGGGGTGGTGGGTCCCGCTGACGAAGAGGTCCTCCAGGCTACCGCTCTCGATGATCTCGCCCGCGTACATCACCGCCACCTTGTCGCAGATCTGGGCCACAATGCCCAGGTCGTGGGTGATCATGATCATGGCGGTGCCCAGCTTGTCCCGCAGCTCGCTCATCATGGACAGCACCTGGGCCTGGATGGTCACATCCAGGGCGGTGGTGGGCTCGTCTGCGATGAGCAGCTCCGGCTGGCAGGAGAGGGCCATGGCGATGACCACCCGCTGCTTCATACCGCCGGAGAACTGGTGGGGGTACTCGATTTTGCGCGCCGCCGGGATGCCCACCATCTCCAGCACCTCGTCCACCCGCTGTTCCACCTGCTGGGCCGCCTTCTTCTTGTCGTCGCTGTGGTAGAGGATGGCCTCGGCGATTTGGTCTCCCACGGTCATCACCGGGTTGAGGGAGGTCATGGGGTCCTGGAAGATCATCGAGATCTTCTCGCCCCGGATCAGGGTGCGCATTTCCTCCTCAGACAGGCTGAGCAGATCCTGCCCGTCAAACTCGATGGAGCCCTTGGGGATCCGGCCGGTGCGCTCGGGCAGCAGCCGCAGGATGGCCAGCGCGGTGGTGGTCTTGCCCGCGCCCGTCTCGCCCACCAGGCCCAGGGTCTCCCCCTTGTTCAGGGTGAGGCTGACGCCGTTCACGGCGTGGACTGGGGCGTCTCCGGCCTTATAGAGGACCTCCAGGTCCTTGATTTCCAATAATTTTTCACTCATAACTGTTTCTACCCCTTTCCCTTAGTCCTTGAGGCGGGGGTCCATCGCGTCGCGCAGACCGTCGCCCAGCAGGTTGAAGGACAGAGCGGTGAGCACGATGACGATACCGGGGATGATGCACATGTAGGGGTCGGCCCGGAGGAACTCGCGGGCCTCGGAGATCATGGCGCCCCACTCGGGGTTGGGGGGCTGGATGCCCATGCCCAGGTAGCTCAGGCTGGAGGCGGTGAGCATCAGGTTGGCCACGCCCTGGGTGGAGACCACGATGATGGGCCCCAGACAGTTGGGCAGAATCTCCTTGACAATGATCTTCAAATCGCTCATGCCGCAGGCCCGCGCCGCCTCCACGTACTCGGTGTCCACGATGCTCAGCACCGTGGAGCTCACCAATCGGCAGTTGCCCGGTATGGCGGCCACCGCCATGGCGACAATCAGACTGGTGGCGCTGGCCCCCATGGCCGCCACCACGCACAGGGCCAGCAGGGTCTCGGGGATGGCCATGAACATGTCGGTCAGGCGCATGATAACACTGTCGGTCACGCCGCCGAAGTAGGCCGCGACGGCGCCCAGCAGGCCGCCGATGATCATGCTCACGCCCATGGTGACGATGCCGATGGTCAGGGAGACCCGGGAGCCGTACACCATGCGGATGAAGATGTCCCGCCCGTACAGGTCGGTGCCGAACCAGTGCTGGAGCGAGGGCGGGTTGTTGCGGATTGCGAAGTCCTGGGCCGTCACCAGCCCCTGGTCGAACAGGAGGTTGGCGGTCACGGCCAGAATGATGATGATCGCCAGAAAAGCCAGGCTCACGACGCTGCTCTTGTTGCGCAGCAGCCTGCGCCAAATATCCTTGGCAGGGCTCTGCCTGCGCGCGGCCGCCACGGCCAGCGCGTCAAGGCGCTCCTGCTTGCGTTTTACCCACGGCAGATTCATGTCCGCATCCCTCCTATTTCTGATACTTTGCCTTGATGCGCGGATCGATGAACGCATAGACCAGATCCACGATCAGCATGATGACGGCAAAGAAGAAGGCCAGCAGCAGTACGCTCGCCAGCACGCTGGGGGTGTCCTTGGCCTTGATGGACAGCACGATGAGGGAGCCCAGGCCGGGCAGGTTGAAAACGCTCTCCGCGATGACCGAGCCGCCCAGGATGGCGCCGAAGGAGGAGCCGATGGTGGTGATGACGGGCAGCAGGGCGTTTTTCAGCGCGTGCTTGTACGTGACGATCTTGTCGGGCACGCCCTTGCTGCGGGCGGTGCGCACGTAGTCCTGGCGTATCTCCTCCAGCATGGTTGACCGCGTCATACGCAGGATTTTCGACCCGTAGGGCACGCCCACCGTAATTGTGGGCAGAATATAGCTCTGCCAGGTGGCCACGCCGCCCGAGGGCAGCCACCCCAAATACAGCGCGAATATGAGTATCAGCAGCATGGCCAGCCAGAAGGTCGGCATGGCCACCAGTATGGTTGAGGCCACCCGCAGGAAGCCGTCGGCGGGGGAGTACTGCTTCACGGCGGAGTACACGCCCAGGGGCAGGCCCATGACGGTGGCCAGAATCATGCCCAGGAAGGCCACCTTGATGCTCACGGGCAGGCGGTTGAAGATCTCGTCAAAGACCGGCTTGCCCGTGCGGTAGGAGTTGCCGAAGTCCAGCTGGGTGAAGATCTTTGCGATATAGTCAAAAAACCGCTGCCAGAAGGGCAGGTTGAGCCCCAGCTGATCCCGCAGCTGCTGCCGCGCCTCCAGCGTGGAGTCCGGCCCCAGAATACGGACCGCCGGGTCGCCGGGCGTCAGGTTCATGATGGTAAAGATGATGAACGCCACGCCGATCAGAATTGGAATCAGGAGCAGAAGCCGTTTTGCGACATACTTTGTCACGCTTTACACACCTCCAACGTTCTGGTAACCCACGGTTACCGGGATAACACACAGTCCCCTTGCCTTTCTCACCTCTTGTCTACGGGTCGTTTGTACTATTTGGTTTTTTATTTGATATGATTAAATTGTATACAATCCATTCAGGATTGTCAACAAAATTCGACTGAATTCGACGACGGATTTCAGGCGCTACCCACAATGTGAACCCACAGAAAAAGCGCACATGCATCTGCATGTGCGCCTTTTTTTAGGTTTTACAGGCTGTTCCGACACTGAAACGGCGGGGGTGACCCGCTAATACGGCTTGTCCTTTTCCGAGTGGGTGTCCGCGATCCCCAGCCGGTTATCGGCCCACACGGCCTCCCGCGCCGCCCGCCCGTCCCCGCGCTTGAGCGCGTCCAGAATGGCGGTGTGGTTCACCAGCGAGCCCGAATTGTCCACGGAGCTGTCAAAAAACATCAGGTATACGCCGGATTTATTGAACAGCTCGTTGAGATATTTTTCATAGTAGGGGTTTCCGGCCGCCTGAATGAATTCCCAGTGAAATTCCCGGTTCAGGCTCACATACTGTAGAATGGAAAAGTTCTTGCGCAGCTCCCGCTGCCGCTCCAGGTTCTCCTCCATGCGGGCCAGGCCCTCTCCGGTCATCCGCGCCGCCGCCAGGCGGATCGCCTCGCCCTCCAGCAGGCTGCGGGTCTCGTAGACCACGCGGATGTCCTCAATCGTGGGGCGGGCGACGAACGTGCCCCGGTTGGCGTGGGTGTCCACGAACCCCTCGTACCTCAGCCGGGTCAGCGCCGTGCGTATGGAGGTCCTGCTCACCTGGGTTTCCCGCGCCAGCTCCTCCTCGACGATGCGGTTGCCGGGAAAGAGCTCTTTGGTGATAATCTGGCGCTTGACATGCTCATAGACCGCGTCCACGGGGCTGTTTCCTCGTGTTTTCAATCGACTCGCTCCTCCCGGGAGTGCCGCGCAGGCAAATTGTATACAATTTATTATAACACGGCGCAGAAAATATTGCACGCCTTTTTTCGCTCTTTTTGTGCGATTCTCCATGACGGTTTTTTGTCGCCCCTGTTTTCACCCGCTCCGGCAAACTGCCTGTATCCCGTTTGTAAATGCCGTAAAAATTTGTTATGTAAATTTCATTTTCCAGCGGGGCGGCGGTTGAAAGCCGCCCTTTTTTATGAGATAATACGCTCGATCGGTTCTGCATGGCGCAGGCCGTCCAAAACTTTTTCCCCGTCTCCGCCGTCCAACCGGTGTGCGGGCGGAGAACCCGAAACGGAAGGCGGTGCGCGCTTGGAGCTGGACTACGATGCCCTTTTGGGCCTGGCGGCCGAGGTCGGCTACCGCCTGCAGGTGAGCGGGGCGGAGATCTACCGGGTGGAGGAGTCCATGCAGCGCCTGCTCCAGGCCTACGGGCAGGCGGCCGGGCAGGTCTTCGTCATCCCAAACTGCATCATCGTCAGCCTGACCACCCCGGCGGGCCACCCGGTGACCTGTGTGCGCCGCATCCCCTCCCACGGCACCGACATCTACCTGCTGGAGGCCGTCAACGGCCTGTGCCGCAGCTTGTGCGCGCAGACCCCGCCCCTGGACGAGGCCCGGGCCCGGATAGACGCCATCCTGGCCGGGCGGCGCTCCTTTTCCATGCCCATGCAGCTGCTGGGGTATTTCCTGGGCACCATGTTCTTCGGTATGCTCTTCGGCGGCACCCTGCGGGACGGAATTTGCAGCGGGATCTGCGGCGTGGCCCTGGGGGGCTGCCTCACCTTCATGACCCGGCTGGGGGCCAACCTCTTTTTCAAGACCATCGCCGGGGGCGCGGTGTCCGCCCTGCTGGCCCTGCTGCTGACCTGGGCCGGCCTGGGGCAGAACAGCGACTTCGTCATCATCGGCGCGCTGATGGCCCTGGTGCCCGGCCTCATTTTCACCAACGCCATCCGGGACATCATGGCGGGGGATATGGTGTCCGGCATCACCCGGACGGCGGAGGCCCTGCTCATCGGCGTGGCCATCGCCCTGGGCACCGGCTTCGTCCTCACGGCGGCCCGTATGCTGGGAGGGGTGTAGTATGGCGCTTGTCACCCACTATTTCCTGCCCTGCCTGTACGCCTTCATCGCCTGCCTGGGCTTCTCCCTGCTCTTCAACATCCACGGGAAGGGCATTGTAATCTGTTCCCTGGGGGGCGCGCTGGGCTGGCTGGTCTACCTGCTGGCCGAGCCGGTGTTCCACAACGACATCGCCCAGGCCCTGGTGGCCGCCCTGGCCCTGTCCGCCTTCTCCGAGGGCATGGCCCGGCTGCGCAAGTGCCCGGTCACCGCCTACGTGCTGGTCTCGGCCTTCCCGCTGGTGCCCGGCGCCGGCATCTACTACACCATGGAGCACGCCGTCAACGGCGAGATGGACCTCTTCCTCTCCACCGGGATGCACACCCTGGGCCTGGCGGGGGCGCTGGCCCTGGGCATTCTGATGATGGCCTCGGCGGTGCGGATGTGGAACAGCTACCACCGGCGGCGCCGCCTGCGGAAGGGAGAATCTGCCTGATGCCCCGATACGACTACGTGCTCTTCGACGCGGACAACACCCTCTTCGACTTCGACCTGGCCGAGCGGCGGGCCCTGCGCCGCACGCTGGAGCGCCACGCCATCCCCGCCACGGCCGGGAACGAGGCCCTCTACGTGGAGATCAACGCCGCCCTCTGGCGGCGCTTCGACCGGGGGGAGGTCTCACGGGAGGCGCTGGTGGTGGAGCGCTTCGCCCGCTTCCTGGCCGCCGTGGGCTGCCCCGGCGACCCGGCGGCGGTCAACCTGGAGTACCTCACGTGCCTGGGGGAGGAGGGCTGCCTCCTGCCCGGGGCGGAGGAGCTTTGCCGCGCCCTGGCCCCGGTGTGCACCCTGGCCATCGTGACCAACGGGGTGGCCCTGGCCCAGCGGGGCCGCTTTTCCCGCTCCCCCCTGCGGGAGGTCATCCCCTGGCTCTTCATCTCGGAGGAGGTGGGCTGGCAGAAGCCCCAGCCCGAATTCTTCGAGGCGGTGCTGTCCGCCATGGCCATCCCCGACCGCCGCCGGGCCGTGGTGGTGGGGGACAACCTGATCTCCGACGTGGGGGGCGCGCTGGGCGCGGGGCTGGACGCGGTGTGGTACAATCCGCACCGCCTGCCGGGCGACCCCGCCATCCGCCCCACCCTGGAGGCAGCGGACTTCGATACCCTGCGCGCCTTCCTGCTGGCCTGATGAAAAAGTCGATTTTTGTCCCATTTCCTGGAAACGAGGTGTCCCGCCTTGCCTGAACCCAACCACACACCCCAGCGCCTGGTCAAGCCCGCGCCCGGGCGCTTCCCCTGGAAGCCCCCGCTCTTTGCGGCGGCGGCGGTGGTCTGCCTGTGCCTGATCATGGCCCCCTCCATGGGCCGCACGGCCACGTCGGAGGTCCCCGGCCCCCAGCCCGCCCCCGCGCCCGAGCTGCTTGCCGCCACCCCCGCGCCGAAGCCGGCCCCGACGCCCACGCCCAGCCCCACCCCCGCGCCGGAGCCCACGCCCCAGCCCTACGACTACGCCCAACCCGTGCCCGCGGGGGAGGCGGCGGAGCTGTCATGGTTTGACGACGCGGTGTTCATCGGGGCCTCCCGCACCGACGGGCTGCGGCTCTACAGCGGCATCCAGGGGGCGGACTTCCTGTGCTACAAGGGGGTCACGGTGTTTAACGTGATGGACCGGGAGCGGCAGTACATCAAGCTGGACGGGAAGAAGTACAGCTTTCTGGACGCGCTCTCCCTCAAGCAGTACGCCAAGGTGTACATCTCCCTGGGCATCAACGAGCTGGGCTACTATGACGACGAGGGCTTCCGCGACGAGTACGCCGCCTTTCTGGACGCGGTGCGGGAGATCCAGCCGGGCGCCCAGATCTACATCCAGCGGCTGATCCCGGTGAACCCCGAGAAATGCAAGTCCAGTAAGCAGGCCGACTGGCTGACCAACGAGCGCATCGCGCTCTACAACGGCATCATCTCCCAGCTGGCGGAGGACAAGCAGGTCTACCTGCTGGACCCCGGCGAGGCCATGGTGGACGATCAGGGGGAGATGCCCTACGAGGCCACGGTGGACGGCCTGCACTTCAAACGGGAGTGGTACAAAAAGTGGCTGGACTACCTGCTGGCCCATACCGTAGCTTTGGAAGGAGTAAATTTAGATGATACGCAGTAAATTGACGGCCCGGTTCCTCCCCCTGGCGGCGGCGCTCTGCCTGCTGCTCTCCGCCTGCGGCGGCGGGGGGGACGCGGCCCCCTTCGACCCCGCGTCCGCCGCCCAGGCCCTGCGGGACTCGGGCGCATTTACCGAGGCGCTGGAGGAGACCGATCTGGACACCTCCTGTATGCTCTACGGCCTGGACGCGGACACGGTGACCGGCAGCGCGGTCTACACCTCCCTCTCCGCCGGCGCGGAGGAGATCGCGGTGCTCACGCTGAAGGACAAGGCAGGCGCGGACGCGGCCCTGGCCGCGTTAAAGGCCCGCGTGGAGGACCAGACCGAGGCCCTGCGGGACTACCAGCCGGCGGAGGTCTCCAAGCTGGAGAACGCCATCGTGGAGCAGCGCGGGAACTCCGTGCTGCTGGCGGTGGCCGCCGACCACGACGCCGCCCAGGCGGCCGTGGACGCCCTGGGCAAGTAACATACGAAGCAAACCCGCCGGGGAGGCATAGCCTCCCCGGCGGGTTTCAGTGTCAGGGCGAACAAGGGGCGGCGGGGGCAAGCCCCCGCCCTACGTCATTGCGAGGGCCGCAGGAGCGTGGCAATCCGTCCCATCCCCGTACCGTAGGGGCGATTCACGAATCGCCCGTCCACCATCGGCCGCCTTATCCCCCTAACCCGCATCTCTTTTCCAGCTATGCCCGCTCCGCCGCCGCGGCGCACCGGGCGCGGTAGCGGGCGATCAGCGCCCGGAAGTCCGGGGCGTGCCAGAGGAACTCGTACTTGGGATCGCTCTCCAGCGCCCGCAGCAGGGGCGGCAGCACCCACTGCGCCGGGTTTTGCCACGCCTTGGCGGGGATATGCCGGTACAGGTCGGTGGTCCACGGCTCCCACGGTTTGAACACACAGGAGAGCATCTCCTCCAGCAGCGCCAGGGTGGCGGGCGCGTCCCGCCGGGCCCCCGCCTCCTCCAGGGAGGCGATGGCCCCCATATAGCCCCACAGCCCGAAGCGCTCCGCCGACTGCCGGGCCAGATCCGCCAGCCGCCCGGCCCGTTCCGGGTCGCCCTCCCGCCGGGCGATGCCGGACAGGGTGACGAGCTGGACGCAGATGTCGTTGGCCTCCCCCAGCAGCTTGCGCTCCAGCAGCGCCGCGGCCTCCTCCAGCTTGTCCTGCCGCAGCAGAAGGCTGGCCTGGAGCGTCCGCCTGTCGGCGGCGTTGGGCTCGGGCACCAGCGCCAGCAGCTCCCCGGCCCTGTCGTACTCCCCCCGCGCCGCATACTTGGAGGCCAGCATGAAGGCCGCGTTGGCGCGGATCTTGTCGTCGCCCGCCTCCAGCGCCCGCTCGTACAGGGCCAGCACCTGCGCCTCGTACCCCGCCTTTCCCGGCCCGTCCAGATCCGCCATCACCAGCGCGCCGTCCAGCGTCAGGGCGCAGGCGTGGATCAGCGCGCCGCAGGAGGGGTACTTGCGGAGCTGCTCCGCGGCCAGGGCGAAGCCCGCCGCCAGCCCCTCCCCCTTGGCCGCCGCCCCGATCCTTTGGCAGAAGCCCGCGATCTCCTGCTCGGACAGCTCCGCGTCAAAGCAGAGCAGGGTGTTCAAATCCACCCCCAGCAGCCGCGCCAGGGGGGAGATCAGGGAGAAGTCCGGGTAGGTGGCCCCCCGCTCCCACTTGTTCACCGCCGGGGCGGACACCCCCAGCAGGGCGGCCATCTGCTCCTGGGTCAGGCCCAGCCCCCGCCGCTTCTCCCGGATTACCGCGCCAATCGGCATAGCGTCCACTTCCTTTCTCTGTCCCTATTCTATCAGACATGGCCCCGCCGCACAATTGAGCGGTGGTTCACCCCGGGCGCCGCAATATTCCTGCCGGTTAATTTTTTTCGCGCTTGTCCACAACTTTTCGCGATCCTGCGCCGTCCAATCAACAGAACAGACAAACGCGAAAGGAAGCACCGCCATGAACCGACTCCTCCAGCGGCTGGCCCGTATGGCCTCCGCCCTTTTACTGCTGACCGTAATCGCCATGGGGGCCCTGTCCCTCGCCGGCCGCACCCCAGCCCAAGCCGCCGGCCCCGGCCAGGCCCCAGCCGCGCCCACGCCCGCCCCCGCCTACACCCAGCTCCTCTCCGCCGCCCCCAGCCAGCGGCCCGCGCCCACCCAGCGGCCCAGCTCCACCCCCGCGCCCAGCCCCAGCCCCGCGCCGGAGCAGGAGGCCGCCTACGACTACGCCGCCCCCGTGCCCGGGTCGGAGGCGGTGGAGGACGCCTGGTTTGCCGACGCGGCCTTCATCGGGGACTCCCGCACCGAGGGCCTGGTGCTCTACACCACGCTCAAGCCCGGCGGCACCTTCGCCTACCGGGGCCTCAACGTCCAGTCCGCCCGCACCGACCGGGTGATCAAGGTGGACGGCGGCAAGTACACGGCGGTGGAGGCCCTCAAGCGGGGGACCTTCGCCAAGGTGTACCTGTCCCTGGGCGTCAACGAGCTGGGCTGGTACAACAACGAGCGCTATTACCAGAACTACGCCGACCTCATCGACCTGGTCCGCGCCGCCCAGCCGGACGCCGAGATTTACCTCCAGACCCTGATCCCGGTCACGGCGGAGAAGTCCGCCTCCTCCTACATCAATAATCCCACCATTCTGGTGTATAATGAGCTTATCAAAACCCTGGCGGAGGAGAAGCAGGTCTTTTTGGTGGACGTGTGGTCCGCCTTCGCGGACGGGGACGGCGCCCTGCCCGCCGAGGGCAGCGTGGACGGGGTCCACCTGACGAGGGCCTACTACGCCCAATGGCTGGACTACCTGAAGACCCACACCGCCCCGGCGGCGGACTAAACCGGCAAAAGGAGGGCTCGCGGGCCTTGAACGCAGTGCGCAGCAACCACCAGCTCGTGGCGGACTATATCGTGGCGGGACAGGCGGATTTCTACCGCCTGGCGTTCAGCTACGTCAAAAACCGGGACGCCGCGCTGGATGTGGTACAGGAGAGCATCGTCAAGGCCCTGTCCAAGTCGGACGCCCTGCGCCAGCCCGAGTTCCTGAAAACCTGGTTCTACCGTATTTTGATCAACGAGAGCGTGAACTATTACCGCCGGGAAAAGCGCCTGGTGCCCTATGACGCGGCGCTGGACACCCGCGCCGCCCCCGCCGGGGCGGACGCGGGGGAGCGCCTGGACCTGTACGCCGCGCTGGACCGGCTGGACGAACGGGAGCAGACCGTGGTGAAGCTGCGCTACTTTGAGGACATGAAGCTGGAGGAGATCGCCCGGTGCACCGGCGCCAACCTGAACACCGTGAAATCCCGGCTCTACAAAGCCCTAAGGCACCTCAAGGACCTGACGGGGGAGGAATTAGACGATGAATGAAGCCATGCACCGCGCCCGCGCGCAATATGAAGCACAGCCCACGCCGGAGGCGCTGGAGTTCGCCGTGGCCTCGGCCCTGCGACAGGGGGAGCGGCGGCGCTCCCGCCGCCGGGCGGGCCGCCGCTCCCTGGCCACCGCCATGGCGGCCTGCGCCTGCTTCGTCCTGCTGCTCAACACCAGCCCCGCCTTCGCCCAGGCGGTGGACGGCGTGCCCGTGCTGGGCCCGCTGGCCCGCATCTTCACGGTGCGCGAGTTCCACGTGGACGACCGGGACCACCTGATCGACGTGCGCCTGCCCGCCCTGGAGAACACCGGCCACACCGACCTGGAGCAGCGGGTCAACCGGGAGATCCAGACCCGCATCGACGCCGTGCTGGACGAGGCGGAGCAGCGCGCCCGGGAGGCCCGGGATGCCTATGTCGCCACCGGCGGGGAGGAGGAGGACTTCATCCCCATCATCATCAGCGTGGATTACGACATCAAGTGCCAGAACGAGCAGTACCTGTCCTTCGTGCTCAGTAAGACCGAGACCCTGGCCAGCGCCTATTCCGAGTTTTACACCTACAACATCGACCTGAGCGTGGGCCGGGAGATCTCCCTCCGGGACGTGCTGGGCCCCGGCTACAAGGACCTGGCCAACGCCGCCGTGCGCGCAGGCATGGCCAAGCGGCTGGCGGAGGACCCGGACGCCTTCTACTTCAACGGCGAGGACGGGGTGGAGGGCTTCACCTCCATCGCGGACGACCAGAAGTTCTACCTCAACTCGGCGGGCAACCCCGTGGTCATCTTCGAGAAGTACGAGATCGCCCCCGGTTACATGGGCGCGCAGGAGTTCGAGGTTCCTCCCGCCCAGTAGCGGAAAGAGGCCGCCCGGCGCTATGCGCCGGGCGGCCTCTTTCCCGTTCTAAAAAAGCAGGATGGGGGCGCATACCGCAGTTACGGCGGTATCCCGCGCCGTCCCGCCGAAGGCCCGCACGCAGGCGGTGCTTCGGATGTAGTACCAGACCCGCGCCCGCAGGGCCCCCGGCGGCGGAACGCCCCCCCTGCGCGGCGGCAGATCAGGTGCTGCCGCCCACAACCGCAGCTTGAAAGACCACGGTGGCGGTTCCCAGCGCCGGAACCGTGGGAATGGTATAGGTCAGTGTGCTTCCCGTCACCGTAGGGGTGGCGGCCGTGCCGTTTACCTTGAAGGAGCCGGAGACGTAGGTGGCTCCGGCGGGAACGGTATCGCTGAACGGGAGGCTGGTAATGGCGGTGGTGGCCAGATTGGTAACCGTAACCGTGTAGGTCAGCGTATCTCCGATGCTGGCGGTGGCCTTATCCACCAGCTTGACGATGGTGGGGGCCAGCAGCAACGCCGTGACCGCGGGAGTGCTGGTGATGGTGTTGCCGCCATAGGTGATGCTGGCGGTATTGCTCAGTGTGTTGATAATGGCCAATTTATAACCTCCTCTCCGCATGGCTCCCGTTATCCTATGCGAAAAGGCCCGGCCCCGTCCCAGCGCGGACGCGCCGCGGCGTCGGGCCCGCACCCTTCCTGTTGGGTGCGGGCCCGACGCCGCGGCGCGCCTTATCCTTATTTCTGGGGGCCTGCGCTGTGGTGCATCTCCAGGGGCTTGACGTTGAAGTTGGAGCGGTACTCGGTCTCGTGCCAGAAGATGTCCTCGGCCACCAGGCACTCGGGGTTGAGCGCAACCCCCTCCAGGATAATCTCCTTGAACTTCTTGTACCCCGCCCGGTCGATGAGGTGGCCGCCGTGGAGGTACTCGGGCTTGTAGTCCATGACCCAGGCGGAGAAGTTCTGCCAGTTTTTCAGCACCGCCAGCACCACTTCTTCTGTGGCCCAATTGAGGAACATCTTGCCGGTGCGGGGGGTCTGGCGGCCGGTGCGCCCGCCCAGGATTACCCTGTAGAACTTGGTCTCCCGCCGGGTCCAGGCGCTGGCCGGGCAGGCCTTGACGCACTCGCCGCAGCCCACGCAGCAGCAGGGGTCCTTATCGATCTTGTAGGTGTCCTTATTGAGGGTGAGCACCCGGGTGGCCCCGTGCTCACAGGCGCGGACGCAGGCCCCGCAGCCCAGGCAGCGCTCGGGGTGGTAGTCGATCTTGGCCACGCCGATGATGCCGAAATCGCACAGGTGGGCCTTGTTGCAGTCATTGGGGCAGCCCGCGATGTTGATCTTGATGTGGTAGTGGCTGGGGAAGATGATGGGCTCGATCTTCCGGGCCAGCTCGAAGGTGTTGCAGTTGCCGCAGATGCAGTGGTAGTTGCCCACGCAGGCGGTGATGTTCCGGGCGCCGATGGTGGGGTAACCCCCCTTGGGGTTCCAGTCCTGGGGCTCGTGGGCCACGGTGTCCATGTCCACGCCGCAAAGCTCCGCGTCCACCTCCTTGATGTAGTCCTCCAAAAAGGCGTTCACCGCGGGGATGTCGCCGTACTTGATGCCGGTGATGTCGAAGGTCTGGCGGGTGCCGAAGTGGAAGTTGCCGTCCCCCCAGGTCTTGGCGATGTGCTCGATGGCTGAGAGGTACTTGGCGTCGATAAACCCGCCGGGCACCCGCATCTGGAGCATGAACTCGCCGGGCACCTTGGACTGGCGGTAGCAGTTGAGACGGACCTTCTTGACGTTAATATCCTGATTCATGACCCGTCCCTCCTAATCCACCAGGTCCTGGGCGGTGGTGTAGGGGAACACCGGGCCGTCCAGGCACACGTATGTCTCGTCGATGCGGCAGTGGCCGCATTTCCCCACCGCGCAGGACATCTTGCGCTCGAAGCTCATCCACATTTTCTCGGGATCGGCCCCGCATTTGACCAGCTCTAGGCCGGTGAACTTCATCATGGGGGGCGGGCCCACCACCACCACGGCGTAATTCCCGCCGAAGGCGTCGAAGGGGATCTCCTTGATAAAGGAGGTGACGAAGCCGGTGCGCCAGCCCTCCTTCTCGTCGGTGTCCAGGGCGTAGGTGGTGTGGAAGCAGTCCCGCCAGGCCTCCAGCTCGGGGCGGAAGACGATGCCCCCCTCGTTCTTAAAGCCGCAGATCAGGTGCACGTCCTGCACATAGCCGGGATTCTCCGCGAACATGCGCAGCATGGAGCGCACGGGGGCCAGCCCGGTGCCGCCGGTGACCACCACCATGTGCTTTCCCCGGAACTGCTCCACGGGCCAGCCCCTGCCGTAGGGCCCCCGGAGGAAGAGGGTATCCCCCGCCTCCTTGCGGAAGATGACGTCGGTGACCCTGCCCACCGAGCGGATGGTGAACTCCAGCCACCCGTCCCCCTGGGCGGAGACCGAGATGGGGGCCTCGCCCACCTTGGGGATGGACAGCTGCATGAACTGGCCGTGCTGGGGCCTGGCGCCGCAGGCCACCCGGAAGGTCCACTCGTGCTCGCTCTCGTGGTGCACCGAGAGGATGGTGCAGGGCTGGGGCTGGACGGGGTTATGTAGGTTCGTCATGCCGCTCACCTGCCTTCCTGCGCCAGGGAGGCACGAATCTCCTCCACGGCGGCGTTCATCTTATTCACGGTGGCCGAGATGGAGATGTGCTCCGGGCAGCGGTGGGTGCACCGGCCGCAGCCCACGCACATGTGCCGCTCGCCGAAGCGGGCCTTGTAGTCGTGGAACTTGTGGAGCACCTTGTAGCGCATCCGGTCGGCGGGGGTGGAGCGGATCTCCCGCTGGCCCGCCATCTGGTCGAAGCCCTCAATCTGGCAGGAGTCGGTCACCCGCCGCCGCTCACCCACCTCCGGGTTGTCCCCGTAGCAGAGGTCCCGGGTGGTGAAGCAGGTGCATGTGGAGCAGGCCACGGTGCAGCTGCCGCAGGAGGTGCACCGGGAATTGTACTCCCGCCACATGGGGTGGGTCTTCAGCGCCAGGCGCACCGCCTTGTCCGACAGGTCGGGCGGGGTGACCTTCAGCTCGTTTTCCTCCACGAAGCGGTGTACGTACTCGGCCCGGGGCATCCCCTCGAAGTAGGGGGCAAAGGCGGGGTCGGCCACGGCGCAGTCCAGGCCGCCGTCGGTGAAGCGCAGGGCCAGGGCGTACTGGTCCGTGCGGTTGGAGCCCATGGAGGCGCAGAAGCAGGTGTCGTCCCCGCCGTTGCAGTCCATGACCGCGAACTTCACCGCCTCCCGCATACGGGCGTAGTAGAAGTCCTCGATGCCGCCGTTCCCGGCGTAGATCTTGGCCTGGATCTCCTGGGCGTTGATGTCGCAGGGCCGGGCCAGCAGCAGGATGGGCTTCTGCGGCCCCTTGCTGGCGCGGTACTCGTCCTCGGTGAAATAAAAAATGGCCTGCTGGATGGGGGAAATGACCTCCTTGGCCGGATAGTCCGACTTCTCCCGCCAGACGATCTCCCCGGCGTGCTCCACCTCCCCGTAGCGGATCACGTCGGTGTCGGAGTACCTCCCCTGCTTGGGGAAGCGCTTGGGCGCGTAGACGCGGTAGTCCCTCCTGATGGCGGCCAGAACCTGCTCCGCCTGGGCGGCGGTGAGTGAATAGCCCATCCTGCAGACCTCCTAATTACCAGATTGTTATTAATATAACACAGCATATCTATTAGTAAAACTTATGATTCCTTATCGCAGGATAAATTTTCATTATCAAACTCCCGCAGTTCGGCATAGATCGCCCGGAACTGCGCCTCGAAAACGCTGTTTTTCCGCCAGAGGAAGGTGAACTCGTGGGCCACGCCGAAGTCGGTCAGGGGCACTTGCCGCAGCCGCCCCGCCGAGAGCTCCCCCTCCACCGCCCGGCGGTAGAGGAAGGTGATGCCGCAGTCCGCGGCCACCAGCTCCTTGATCACGTGCAGGTCGCTGATCTCCACCAGGCGGCGGAAATCGGAGAGCTGGAAGTTGCGCTCCCCCAGTACCCGCTCCAGCACCTCCCGGGAGCCGGAGCCCGCGTCCCGCACGATGAGCGCCTCCTCCAGCATGTCCTCCAGGCGCAGGGGGTGGGGCGGCAGGGGGTGGTCTGCGGCGCACACACAGACGTAGGGCTCCATGGACCAGAGCAGGTAGTCGTACTCCCCCTTGCGGAAGTACCCCTCCACCACGGCGAAGTCCAGCGATCCGTCGCTGAGCCGGGCCAGGAGGGCGTGGGTGTTGTCCACCAGCAGGTGCACGTCCACCTCCGGGTGGCGCTTCATGTAGGCGGCCAGGGGCCGGGGGAGGGCGTACTCCCCGATGGTCAGGGTGGCCCCGAAGCGGATGGACTGCCGTCCCGCGCGCATGTCCGCCATGTCCCGGCGCAGCTTCTGTTCATCGTGGAGCATGGTCACCGCCGCCCGGCGCAGGGCCTCCCCCTCCGGGGTGAGGGAGAGGCGCTTGTCCCGGTAGTCCAGCAGCCGCGCCCCGTAGTGGGCCTGCAAATGTTGGATGTGCTGGGTCACGGCGGGCTGGGTGATGTTCAGCTCCTCCGCCGCCCGGGTGTAGTTCAGGTGCCTGCACACCGCCAAAAAGGTCTCCATACGAAAGTCCAGCATAGGCGTCCCCTCCTTGTCCCTCCATTATAAGGTATAATTATGGCAAGAACAAGGACGATAAGCAGCTATGGCCCGCAGGCCAGCGCCAGGGCCTCCACCGCACGGCGGAGCACCACGGCCGTCTCGGCGCGGGTGGCGGTGCTCTGGGGCTCCAGCCCTCCGCCCGCCCGGCCTCCCAGCAGCCCCGCCCCCACGGCGCAGGCCACGGCCCGGGAGTCCTCCAGCCCCCCGGCGTCGGGGAAAATTCCCAGCTCCGCCGCCGCCCCCTCCAGCCCCTGGCCCTCCAGCCAGTACCACAGGGCGCGGGCCAGCTCCTGCCGGGTGAGGGGGGCGGGGTCGGCCTGGGCCGGGGGCTCAGGGGACCCGTCCAGGCGGGCCAGCGCCGCCGCGAGCATCCCCCGGGTCATCAGCGCGTCGGGGGAGAAGTTCTCCGCCCCCGTGCCCTGGAGCAGGCCCCTGGCCGCCGCCCACCGGGCCGCCGCTCCGGCCCAGTGGCCCTCCGGCAGATCGGAGAAGTCCACCCCCCGGTCCTCCAGCGTAAGCACGGCCTCCCCCTCCAGCACCAGGTAGAGCCCGCCGCCCCGGACCACCGAGCGGCGCACCGGGACGCCCCCCGCGTCCACCGGCACCAGGCCCGGCCCGGCGGGCCCCACGGGCAGCAGCAGGGCGAAGGGCCCCCCAGCTCCCTCCGGGGGCCGGGCCGTGATACGCACCACGCCGTCGGCCCCGGTTTCGGCGTACACCCGCCCCTGGGGCGCGGGGAGGGCGGGCCCGGCCTGGGCGGGGGCCGCCCCGCCGGCCCCGGGAGCTGTCCCGCCCCCCGGCTTTCCCCCGCCCCCGGCGTCCCCGCCGCCTTGGGGCGGGTTGGGGGGCGGCGCGGGGGTCTCCTCCACGCGCAGGTAGTAGAGCAGCACCCGGCGGATCACGTTGGGCTCGTCCAGGATGAAGGAAAAGCGCCCCTCCTCCGGCATCACCGACTCCCCGTCCACCGAGGCCGCGGAGAGCCGGTAGGCCGCGCCGCCGTACTGCGTCCACGTGTCCGACAGGCCGTCCAGCGCCACGACCTCCCCCCGCGCCCCATAGCGCAAAGGCTCCTGCACGCTCCCCGCCGGGGCGGGCACCCCGTCCGTCACCACCGTGTAGCGCCGCAGCACCTGCCAGGGGTAGCTGTCGGAGGAGTACCAGCGGGCCAGGATGTCCATGCCGCCGTAGTAGGCCAAAAAGCAGTCGTCCCCGAAGCGGACGGACCAGGTCTCGTAGCCCGCGCTCACCGCCCCGGCCAGGGCGGCGGTGTAGCGGATCTCCCCGTTGGCCCCGTTGTAGCGGGGCAGGCCCTCGAAGCGCCAGCGCCAGCCCCCCGCCGCGTCGGCGGTCACGGCCTCCCCCACCGGCGCGCCGTCGGCCAGCAGCAGAATTTCAGCCCGCTCCGGCTCGTGGCCCCCCTCCCACCGCAGGGCGCCCTGGGCCACCGCGTCCAGGCTCTGCCGCACCGTGGCGGTGAAGTGGTTGCCCTCCCGGGACCAGTCGTAGGCCCGGCCCCCGGCCTCGCAGCCCTCCAGCCGCGCCGTGTAGGCGTAGGGCCTGCGGTCGTCCCCGTAGCGCTCCACCTCGGGAAAGCGCCCCGCCCAGCCGGTTTCGGCGGTGAGCTCCAGCAGGATGGGGACGCCCCCGGCGGTCACCTGAGCCCCGTCCCGCCACAGGGAAAAGACCGCCCGCTCCCCCTCCGGTCCGTTCCACAGGCAGGACACGGCGACCTCCACCCGCTCCTGCGCCAGCGTGCAGGTAAAATCGCCCCCCTGCACCGCCACCGTCCAGCGCCGGCCGTCGAAGTCCAGCCCGTCCCCGTCCAGGCCCTCCGGGCGCACCTCGTAGGCGATCCGCTCCCCGTCCCCCCGGAAGGCGGGCAGGGCGGGGAAGTCGTAGGCCCAGCCCCCGCCGGCCCAGGCGGGGCAGCGGGCGACCTGCGCCCCGTCGGCCAGCAGCACCAGGGCCAGGGCCTGCCCCGGCTCCGCCCCGCCGCACACCCAGCGCACCGTCCCCTGCCGGGCGGTGGCGCCGGGGTCGAAGGTGTTGGTCACGTACACCGTGTCCCCCGCCCGGACCAGCTCCGTAACGTAGCGGGGGGCGGCGGGGCCGGAGAGCTCCTGGCGCAGGCTGTATGCGATCCTGCGGCACCCCCCTCCTGACAGGTCGTACACGGGCAGCCGCTCAAAGCCCACTTCCCCTGTGCCGGGCGCCGGCACGGCCATCCGGCCGGTCTCCCGCCCGTCGGCCAGCAGGAAATAGGCGGCAGCGGGGCGGTGCTCCGGTCCGCCGTCCGCCCAGTCCACCACCGCCCGCAGGCAGGCCGAGTCCTCCTGCCGCACGGTGCACACCACCGTCCAGCGCTCCCCCTCCCGCCGGTAGGAGACCGCATAGTCCCCGTTCGGCAGGGAAAACACCGCCCCCTCCTCCAGCGCGGCCCCGTCCGGCCCCAGGGCCCGGACGGTGTAGGGCACGCTCCCCCCGTCCCGGTAGCGGGGCAGGGGAAAGACCGCCGGGCCCTCCCCGTCCCACACCTCCACCAAATTGTCCCCGTCGTAGACCGCCAGGGGGAGGGCCGGGTGGGCCCCCTCCGCGTCCACCCAGCGCACCGCGACGGACACGGCAATCTGCTCCCCCTCCAGCACGGCGGTCTGGTCAAAGCCACCGCCCGACATGGCCGTGTAGGGACAGCGGGACGGGAGCAGGAGCTCCGTTTCGTACCTGAGTTCCCGCCCGTCCCCGTCGTACCGGGGCCGGGGCCCGAAGTCGAAGGCCCAGCCCTCCGTCCCGGAGAGCGTCAGCTCCTGCCCCGTGGGCGCGCCGCCGCACAGCAGCCGCACCCGGCACGCCTCCGGCCGCAGGCCCTCCGTGTCCTCCCGGTCCACCCAGCGCACCGCGCCCGAGACGCAGGCCTCCCCCGTCAGGGTGAGCACAAAGTCCCCCGCCTGCTCCGCCACGGCAAAGCTGTGGCCGTTCCAGGTATAAATGCCGTCCTCCGCCCCGGCCAGCCGGGCGGTATAGCTTATCTCTGCCCCCTCCCGGGCCAGATCGTAGCGCTCCAGCCCGGCGAAGGTATACCCGCCGTCCCCGGTCACGTCGGCGCGGCGGCCGGTGGGGACTCCGTCCGCCCAGAGCTCCACCGTGGCCCCCAGGGTGTAGACCCCCGCCAGCGCGGCGGCCCGCCAGGCCAACGTACCCCCGCGGTCGGTCCGCTCCTGGAGGATGGTGTATGTCACCGTCCACGCGGCCCCGGCGTGTTCATACGCCGCGGCGTAGCCGCGCCCGTCCACGGTGAGCGCGCCCCCCGCCTCGGCCTGCCCATCCACCCAGGTGCGCAGGGTGTACCCGATGGGCTCCCCCGCGCCGTCGTAGGTCTCCACGTCCTCCAGCACGCCCCGCCAGCCGTTCCCGGCCTCCAGCTTCAACCGGCCCCGCTCCGTTTCCCCCTCCATCAGCGCGGCCTCCACCGGCCTGTGGAAGTACTCCGGGGCCACCCAGCGGACGTTGATCTCCACCGGGCCCGCCGCCCGCCGCACCCCGGTCAGGGTACAGGACAGGCCGTCCGCCCCCTCGCTCCAGCCCGTCAGCGCCGCCGCGCGGAAGCCGGGGGTCTCCTCCGCCTCCACGGTGTAGGTGATCGCCGCCCCGGTGGCGGGGTCCACGGTGGGCAGGGTGGCCCCGTCCCGCCAGCCGGAGCCGGGGGAGGGGGCGCACACCGCGGCCACCTCCCCGCCCCGCTTCAGATACACCGCGCCCCCGGCCGCCGGGGCGCACTGCGCGGGCAGCCAGCGGCGCTCCACCGTAAACCGCCGGGGCGCGGGGTCCAGCGCGTCCACCACCGTCAGCTCGGGGCAGTCCGGGCCCAGCACTACGGCCCCGGAGGCGTCGGTCACCGTGACCACGCCCCGCGCCACGTCCACCGTCCAGTTCTCGTCCTTTTCTGCGTAGCCCGGCGGGAAGCGGGTCTGCCGCAGGATGTAGGAGCGCCCGGAGGGCAGGTCCGCAAAGCGCACCAGGCTGTTCACCGTTTCGGCCCGGGCCGCCACCGCCCCCTGGTCGTAGAGGGTGAACTCCGCCGTGTTCCGGGCCTCCTCCGCCCCCTCGGGCAGTACGCCGAAGACTGCCTCCGGGTCGTGGAGGGCCGCCACCCGGAAGGAGAAGGCCCCCGTCCAGCCCGTCACAGGCCCCGGATCGTTGGAGGCCAGCTCCGCCGTCCCCGCCCCGTCGGGCACGCACAGAACCGCCCGGCCCACCGGGCAGGGCGCGCCGCTCCGGAAGGCGGGGTGGTCAGTGTCCAGCACCAGCCGGTAGCCCAGCCGGTAGGTGCGCGCCCTGGTGTCCCGGTCCACCGCCTGGGGCACGGCCTGCCGCAGATCCCACACCAGTCCCCCCGCGCCGTCCGGCCGCGCCCCCTCGGGCAGCTCCGCCAGGGCCAGCGGCGCGGCCACAGGATCGGAAACCGCCCAGGCTCCTTCCGGGGCCTGGGCGGCGGGGGGCAGCAGGGCGGAGAGGCCCGCGGAGAGCGCGTCCCCGTCCATTGACGCGGCAAAGCCGTCCGCCAGGCGCGCCAGCCAGCCGGACAGGGGGAGGGGCTGCTCCGTCTCTATGTCGTGGTCGCCGTCAAAGTGGCGGTAGCCGTCTACATGCGCGCCGCCGTTGTTATTGGGGCAGGGGGCCATAACCGTCTCCATGCACAGGGTCTCCGACCCGTCCCCCAGCAGGAAAATTTGCAGCTCCCCCAGCGCCCGCACCTCCTCGGCGGCGGCGGGCACCGGCCCCCGGCACTGCTCGTCGGGCACGTCCCCGTGCCCCGGCAGGCCGCTGGTATCCGTCCCGCCGGGAGAGAGCAGGCAGGCCGTGGGCCGCCCGGCGCTGAGCACAATCACGCGGCGGCGGGCCGCCGCCTGTTCCGAGAGCAGATTGCGGGCCAGCCGCAGCCCGCCCTGGAGGTTGGCCGCGCCGGTGTCCGGCACGGCCCCGCCCCCGGTCCCGAAGGGGAAGCGCACCCCAAACTCCCGTTCCAGCGCCGTGCGCGCCTGCGCCCCGTCCGTCCCGGCCACGTCGGTCCACGGCAGCACGGTCTGGACGCTGGTGCCGTACTGCACCACGGCCAGCATCCGCCCGCGCTCCGCGGTGGCGGCCAGGCCCTCCGCGAAGGCCGCGGCGGCCTCCCGCTCCAGGTCCAGCAGCCCCGTCTCCTCCGCGCGCAACGAGGCCTCCAGCACCAGTACCACCGCCTGCCCCCCGTCGTCGGGCGGGGCGGCGGGATCCCGGTCCAGCACGGCCTCCAGCTCCACGTCGAATATCCCCTCGGTGTCGGTGGGGGATACCCGCTTTGTCAGAACTGTTCCTCCCTCCGCACGGGCCACGGCCGGGATAACCCCCGCCAGCAGAGCCAGCACTAAACAGACCGCCAGGGCGCGCCTTCCTGTCCTCGACATACAATCCGCTCCTCTCTCATAAAGTCGAATTCTGTCGAATTCAGTATAGCGCGTCTTTCCCCGCCCCGCCATCAACCATAGTTGATAAACCGCCTATTTTTAAAAATAATTTTTAACGGTGCGCCTTGTTTTCCCGAAAGCACCAAAAAGCAGGAGCCCCGGCTAAGCCGGGGCTCCTGCTGCGTGAGATGGAACTTATTCTTCCTCTTCCTTGACCTTGCGGGTGTAGGTGATAGCCAGGCCCGCCGCCGCCATGGAGAGGCTCAGGGCCAGCATGCCCAGGGTCACCGCGGGGTTTACGGGCGCCGCGGCGAAGCCAGTCTGGGGCAGATTGCCCAGCGGCACCCCGCCGTCCTCGATGGTCACGTCGTCGTCACCGCCGCCGGGGCCGGGATTCAGGGGTACGTCGTTGTCGCCGATGTCGGTGCCGTCATCGCCGGGGGTGTTGGGCTGGGGGCCCAGGGGCACGGGCTCGTCGGGGACTTCCTCGTCGGGAATTTCGGCGTCGCGGACATAGAACACGTCGATGGTCACGTCGTGATCCTCAAAGATGCCGGTCAGCCCGTCGCCGTAGCCCTCCCAGGAGTCGAACACATAGCCGTAGAACTGGCGCTCGGCCTTATCGGTCACGTCCCAGGCGCTGCCCTCGCTGCCGGTCATAGTGAAGGGCACGGTGGTCAGCTCCCTGCCGCTGTCCTTGTCGTAGTAGTGCAGGGTCAGGTCGAAGGTCTTGACCTCGGGGTCGGGCGGGGTGGGAGGCGTGGGCGGGGTCGTATCCCGCAGCTCGTAGCTCAGGGTGATGACGTAGGTAATGCCGGCCTGCTCCAGCCGCACGCCGACGGCCTCAAAGCCCTCGGGGTTCTCGGGGGTCTCGGTGCGGATGGTGGGGCTGCCGCTGACGAAGGTGTAGCCGTCCCGGCCGTCGGCGGCCTTGAAGCCGTTGATGTCGCTCTCGCCGATGAGTACAATATCGTTCTCCTCGCCGGTGGTCTTGCCGCCGGCCACGGTGACGCTGCCGTCCTGCACGCCGTCCTGGTAGTGGGTGTACACGCGGTCCACACGGTAGGCGTACTCGCCGGGGATCGGCGGGGTCACGTCGTGCAGCTCATAGGTCAGGGTGAGCACGTAGGTCTCGCCCGCGCGCTCCAGGGTGAGGGCGCCGTTGCCGCCGGCGTAGCTGTAGGAGCCGTAGCCGTCCTGGTTTTTCAGGGCCTCGGCGTCCTGGGCGGGGATGGTGGTGCCGGTCACCGCGGACTGCTGCGCGCCGGTGATGGTGACGCTGCCGTCCTGTACGCCGTCCAGATAGTGGGTGTACACGCGGTCCACGCGGTAGTAGCTCATGGGGGTGGTCTCGCGCAGCTCGTAATTCAGGGTGATGACGTACTCTGTGCCGGGCTTGCTCAGGGTAATGGGGTCACTGCTGCCGGTCAGGCTGTAGGCCGCCTTGCCGTCCGCGGCCTTGTAGGCGTCGGTATCCAGCGTGTCTGCGGAGATAAGCTGGTCCTTTACGCCCCGCTCCGCCGTGCCGCCGATGGAGACGGTGTTGTCCAGCACGCCATCCTGATAGTGGGTGTACACGCGCTGTACGCGGTAGGTGTACAGGTCGGTGGCGGTGTAGGTGTTGGTGATAATCCGCACGTGGTCGTCGTTCTCCGTGTAGGCCACGGCGTAGTGGTCGTCGCCGTACTGCACGGCGCCGTTGTGCTCGCCGACCTCGGCCACGGTGTAGTTGATCTCGGCGTGGCTGACGTTGTAGCGGGGCAGGTTTTCAAAGGTATAGGTCCAGGGGGTGCCCAGGTCGACGGGGTCGCCGCTGGGCATACCGTCGGCCAGAAGCTGAATCTGAATGGAGACGGGGGGCTGGGACGCGCCCACGTTGCCGGTGAAGTCCCAAACCTTCTCCACGGCCACGTTCACATCGTTGACCTGCTTCACGGTGTTAATCACGGTAAAGACATTGCCGTCCTGGCGAATCTCCACAGTGTAGACGCGAGCGTCCAGGGTGATGGCGCCTTGCTCCGCCCCCACCTCCGTCACGTTGTAGGTGTAGGCCTTGCCGTTGCCGTCAAACGCGGGGAACGCATCGCTGCCGCCCTCGTCCACGAAGATGCCCTGCCACACGTTGGCGTTTTCAGCCAGCGCGTCGGCGGCGGTGAGGGTCAGCTCGCTCACGGTAGTCCCGTTCTGAGTCAGCGCCAGGGTGACCTCGCCTGCCGCGGGGCCCTGCCAGATCTTGGAGGCGGTAAAGCTGCGGGTTCTGCCGTCCGTGTCGCCGGCGCGGGTGTTGTAAATATCGTAGCCGTCGTAGGTCACGTCGTAGGCGTAGTCGCCGTAGGTGACGCTGCCCGCGGCCGCGATGCCCGTGTCGTCGTCCGCGCCGGTCAGTTCGCGGATCTCATAGGTGTAAGTCTCGTTGACGGTCTTCTTCTCGGGCAGATTGTTCGCGCCGCTGCCGTCCTTGCCGAAGGTGTAGCTCCAAACGCCGGCGGCGGCGGGGGTGACCTCCACGGGATCGCCGTAGCGCACGCCGTCCCGGAACAGGCCAACCCAGATGGAGTCCGGCCGCTGGGCGTTGTCATCCCGCCAATACTTGGTGCCGGAGATGCTGGTGTAGCTCTGGTCGAAGCGGTTGGTCAGGTCGTATTCGCCGTTCTCGCCCTTGGTGCCGCCCTCGGAGATGTAGCCGGTCACGGCATCCACCACGCGGTACTGGACTTCCCTGACTTTGCCGCCTTCCCGCACGTACTGGGGCAGGCCGGTGAAGGAGTAGGTGGTGGTGTCGCCGTCCATCGCGGCGGTCTTGCCCTGCACATCCGCGAAGCTGCCGCCCTCGCCGATGTCGGACTGGAGCTGCACGGTGGTCTCGCTGGTCTCGTCCTCGCTGCCGCTGCGCTCCCAGGTCTTGGTGCCGGATACGTCCACCGTATACCGCTGGTCTTCCACGTCGAGGGTGTTGGTGATCGTCACCCGGCCGCCGGTCACGGTATCGGCGGACAGCACGGCGGTAAAGCCCTCTGCTCCTATCTCGGTGACGGTGTACTGGATCAGCCCGCCGCCGTCCTTGTACTTGGGCAGGCCGGTGAAGCTGGCGGTCCAGGCCCCGGTCTCGCCGTCCTCGTCCGCGGTGCCGTCCAGGGTAATCTGATGCACGTTGGTCTCGTCGTTATCGCCGGTCAGGGTGACGGTAATCTCGGGCCGCTCCATCCCGTCGGGGATGACCCAGGCCTTCTCCACCGTAATGGCGGTCTCTCCGCTGCCGCCCTTGAGGGAGTTGGTGACGGTCAGGTCGTTTTCTGTCACGTCATACACAGCGCCGTCGTTGCCGGATATGGTGTTATTCCCGTCCTTGCCCTGCTCCACGGCGTAGTAGGTGTAGGGGTAGCCGTCGGCGCTGTAGACCTCCAGGTCTTCAAAGGTATAGGTCTGCTCGTTATCATGGATGACGGTCGTGTCGCCGGTCTCTTCGTCGGTCACCGTGGTACCCTCTTGGGTGAACTCACAGGTGTAGCCCGTAAAGCCCGTATCCTCACCGCCGTTGGCTTTGCGGTGCAGCTCCAGCTTCACGGTGGGGCGCAGTTCGTAGGCGCCGTTATCCTCCCAGACCTTGGTCACGGTAACGTCGGCGGTTGTGCCGATGTCGTCCCGGGTGTTGGTGAGGTTGTAGCTATCCCCGGCGGTGCCGCCGGTGGTGGTGTAGCTGCCGTCTCTGTCGGTCACGGCGTAGGCGATCTCGTGGCCGTCCAGCTGCTTTTCGCCCAGCGCGGCGATGACCGCCTTGGCCAGGTCGCTGTCGTTCTCAGCGGCGGGCAGGGCGTACTTGGGCAGGCCGGTGAAGCTGTAGCTGGTGTCGCCCGCGCCCACAGTGTTGTCCGCGCTGTTCGCGGGGATGGTCACTTGCTCACCGTCGGCCAGGAGGGTAATTTCCAGGCTGTCGGGCCGGATATTGCCGAAATTGTCGCCGTCCACCCAGGTCTTGGCACCGCTGACGGTCACGGAATTTGTCTGCTGGATGGTGTTGGTGACCGTGTAGCCGTCCACCGACACGTTGAAGGGGTTTCCGTTCAGGGTGATGGAGCCGCTGGAAACCCACTCGTTCCCGTTCTTCTCTTTGACGAAATAGGTGTACTCGCTGCCCACGTCGTCGTACCTGTCCTGAGTGCCCAGGTTCTTGCTCCAACCTCCGTTACCGTTCAGGGTAACCATCTGAACCAGCTCCGGACCGGCCTTTGCCCGGCTGTCGCCGCTTTCCCGGAACAGGCCCAGGGTGACCTCGGTCTGCGCGTCCACGGGGGCCAGCCACTCCTTGCTTAAGGTGATGCTCTCCGTCTCGCCGAAACGCACGTTGGTAAAGCTGAAGGTATCCTCCACCGCCTTAACCACGGGGTCCAGCGCCGCATAGCCGGTGGTGACGCCGGTCTCCCTCGCTACGTAGGAAATGCTCTCCCCGTACTCGTCCACGGTGGGCAGGCTGACAGTATCGCGCCACGGGTCATTTTTCAGCGTGACAGTTGCTTTGGGATCCTTGCCGTCATAGGTCGGTTCGCCAGTACTGTCAAGACCCGTCACCCGGTAGATTTCCACCGTGACGCAGCCGCCGGTGGGCGCGCTGGGCAGCCAGGTCTTGTTGACGGTGAACTCCGTATTCTTTGGATCCACCTGGTTGGAGAAGGTATCCCCCGTCCACGGGGTGCCCTCGCCGTCCTTAGTGACGGTGACATCGCCGAAGGATACGGTAACGGGCGTTTTATAGGCGCTGGTAACATAGCCCGCGGGAGCCTCCAGCTCCACCAGGGTGTAGCTGTGCCCGGAGGGGATCTTGTCGAAGGAGACGGCGCCGGACGCGTCGGAGGTCACGATCCCGCTGCTCCAGCCGTCGGTGGTCAGCGTGCCGGTCTCATTATCGTACTCATGACTCTTGCCGCTCTCGATCAGCGCAAACTTCGCGCCGGCCAGCGCCACGGGCTTATTAGTTCCTTTATCCAGCGCGCCGGTCTTGGTGAAGCTCAGGCTGCCGAACAGCGGCTCCACCGCCGGGACGGAGAGGTGGGCGGTGCCCAGGGCGCTGGAGTAGCTGGTGCCGTCGGTACCCTTCTTGTCAAACATATAGGTAAGGGTGGTGTCATTGTTCAGAGGATAGTAGGTTGTGCTGTCTTCCTTTGCAGAAACCGCGCCATTTAACGCGGTGTTGTCCAGCCGCACCCGGTAGGACAGGGTGTAGGTGTTGGTGTCGCCGGGTGCAAAGGTAGCGTCTTCTTTCAGATTCCAACTGATAGTGCCGTTTTTCTCTTCGACGCGTTTGTTGACAACAGCGTCCTCCGAATGGTTAAACTGCACAAACTGGACACCCTGCGCCATGGGATCTTCATACTCCCACGCCTCGGCGCGCC
The DNA here is from genome assembly GCA_022846095.1 of Oscillospiraceae bacterium. Classification (NCBI taxonomy): domain Bacteria; kingdom Bacillati; phylum Bacillota; class Clostridia; order Eubacteriales; family Oscillospiraceae; species Oscillospiraceae bacterium. The sequence goes on from AP025583.1 coordinate 4,055,794, forward strand.
CGGTCATAATGGTGGCAAAGTTTTGGAACATATTCTCCAACTCGGCGGTATCCCCCGCCAGATAGAATTTGTCGGAGAAGTAACTCATCCACAGGCGCTGGGAAATGACCTTACCGCCTGCGCTAAAACGATCATTGGTATTGCCAAAGTAAATCGAGTAGAGCTCTGCCTTTTCTCTAATGCTGTCCGCCCGGAGGATAGGCTGGAGCCACTTGCGGTTGTCTTTTAAGGTAAAGTCCATTTCAAACGCGGACTCAGTACTCCATTTACCATATTTAAACTCAGGCTGCTTGTAGGTTACCTTCCCGGTTGAGGTGCTTAGTTTGCCGCTATATTTATTCGGCTCGCCATCTGTCATAAGGAGTACATAGCGGTTCTCAGCGGGTATTTCACTCTGCCCATCTTTGCCCGCCAAATTCTCCCCTATCAGTTCGTTTGCCTTTTCAAGGGCTCCGTCGATGTTGGTGTTTCCCCCATATTCAACGCCATCCCAATAGATACCCCACCTATTCGTTAAGGTATCGATTTTGGTTAATACGGCAGCCTTTCCATCCGCTGTAGCCGCGTCCGTCCACGCGTTGATACCTAGGCCAATACTATCGTCAAACAAGACAATATGGATCATGCGTTTGGGCGCGTTGGCGGCGGACACATTACCCACATTGCTATACGCGTTTACAAACTTGTTCAATGCGGTTTTCAGGGAACTAATCGAGTCAGACATTGAGCCAGACAAATCCACAACCAAGGTCACCGCAGTGTCGCCAGAGGACGACATCTCGTCCATGCTCTGATTGGTGGTGACGGTCACATTCACGTCGAACAGGTTCTCAACGAGCTTGCCGCCCTCGTCCTTTGCCTGAGTGGCCGTCTTGCTGGCCGTCATGGTCAGGCCGGAAAAGGGCCTCTCGTCCGGATAGCCGATAGCCGGGATGTTCGCCCCGTCTATCGTCAAAGTCTTACCGCTTGCCTGCTTTATTGCACTCTCGTTTTCCCAGTCGTAGTTGTTCTCCGCCACCTGGTTTCTCGGCGTACCCGGCGTCCAGCCTCCAGCCGCCAGCGCCCCCATGGGCAGCAGGCCCAGCAGCATCACGACTGCCAGGAGGGTGGACAGGATTCTCTTAAATTTCACCTGGTTCCTTTTTGCCAACATCTTTCATTCTCTCCTTTCAGATTTTGAGAATGGAATCTGCGGCGGCCGGACTGGCCTGGCGGCTGCGCCGCTGTAGCCTCCCGAGCTTTGCGTCCCGGCCTTTCAGCCGGTTTGCCTTTCACACACTCCGTAGGATAGGGACTCGCTGTTTGTTCAATGGGTATCATTTTCCACGTATCGTGGAAAATGAATCGGGGGTACCCCCGATTGTGGGTTCGCGCCTGATTGTTCCGCCCTGCTGCGGCGGTTCACGGTGGGCCTCAGTCCTCCCCACCTCCCCGCTCCTGCTGCCTCTCCAGTGCGCTGTCGATGAGCCTGATCAGCTCCAGCGCGCTGCGGAAGCTCTCGCTCCTCCGGCTGTCCGTCCAGGTGACGGTTCCCTGCCAGGTCGCGTTCCGCGCGGAGAGGATTTGAACCACGAACGTCTCTCGCATGGTTCCCGCCTCCATTTCGCCTGTACCCTGTGGTCTCACGTTTCTGATTTCAGTTTACACACGTTTGGTTACATCCCGGTTACATTTTTAAAATTCCTCCAGAGTACATCCTTTTATTTAAAACCTGTCCCGATGATCCGGAGAAATATTCTAAAAAAGGGCTACCCAAACCAAAGTGGAGAGGTTATAATTAATCTGTATCGTTATCTGTATCTGCGAATTTTTGAAACGAGGTGTTATGGGGATGGCCAAACAAGTTACCACCGAGGTGGTAAAGACCGTCTCTGTTTCCATGCTTGGCGGCTTTACGCTCCAGGTGGACGGGAATCTGCTCACCGACGAGATCAACCGCTCCCAGAAGCTGTGGAACGTGCTGTGCTATCTGCTGGTGCACCGGGACCGGAACGTGCCCCAGTCGGAGTTTATCGACCTCTTCTGGCCGGAGGAGGGCAGCTCCAACCCCGCCAACGCCCTGAAAACCCTGCTCTACCGGGTGCGGGCGCTGCTGGAGCCCATGTTCCCCGACGGGCTGGAGCCCATCCTCTCCCAGCGCGGCTCCTACTCCTGGAACCGCGCCGTGGCCTGCGAGGTGGACGCCGACCGCTTTGAGGCGCTGTGCCGCCGGGCGGAGGACGCCTCCCTGCCCGACCAGGACCGCATGGAGCTCTACGAGCAGGCCGTCGCCCTCTACCGGGGGGATTTCCTCCCCAAGCTGGCGGGGCAGATGTGGGTGGTCTCCCTGACCGCCCGCTACCACGACCTGTATGTCGCCGCCGTGAAGGAGTACGCCGTCCTGCTGGAGCGGGCGGAGCGCTTTGAGGAGATGGCGGAGATCTGCGCCCGCGCGGGCGGGCTGGACCCGCTGGACGAGGGGCTGCACATCCTCATCGTCCGCGCGCTGCTGCGCCAGGGCAAGGACGCCGCCGCCCTGGAGCGCTACGAGGCGGCCACCGACCTGCTCTACCGCAACCTGGGCGTGCGCCCGTCGGAGGAGCTGCGCGCCCTCTACGTGGAGATTATGGACGTGGAGAAGGGCCTGGAGACCGATTTGGAGGTCATCCAGGACAATCTGCGGGAGGCCGCCGCCCGGCCCGGGGCCTTTGTGTGCGAGTACGGCTTCTTTAAGGAGGCCTACCGGCTGGAGGCCCGCCGGGCCATGCGTAACGGCACCTGCGTCCACGTGGCCCTGGTCACGGTCTCCCTGCCCGACGGCGGGGTGCCCGCCCTGGGCGTGCTCAACACCACCATGGATCAACTGCTCGAGGTGCTGGTACATAATCTGAGGCGTGGGGACGTGGTGGCCCGCTACAGCGGGGCCCAGTACGTGCTGATGCTGCCCGCCGCCAATTTCGAGGACAGCACCATGGTGCTGGAGCGGGTGGTCACCGCCTTTTACCGGCAGCACCGCCGGAATTTCCTGAAACTCTCCTACCGCATCAGAGAGCTGGAGCTCTCTTAGACAATCGAGGCGCTATGAAACAGAAAACCAGAAAAATACTGGGGCAGATCCTCCTCTCGCTGGCCTGTGCGGCCCTGGGCGCGGCTCTGGCCTTCGCCTGGCAGGGGTCCGGCGTCTCCGCGCCGCCCCAGGCCCCCCAGATCACCGCCCGGCCCGCGCCGGAGCCCACCCCCACGCCGCCGGAGAGCGCCGCCCCCGCGCCGGAGGCCACCCCCACCCCCACGCCGGAGCCCGAGGTGGGGGGCGACCCGGCCATCGTGGACAACGGCCTGCCCCGCGACAAGTTCTATATCACCGCCCCACGCAAGGCATATGCCGACGGCGGGCTGCGGCTGGTCATCCCCAAGCTGGGGGTGGACGTACCCGTGCTCAACGGGGTGGACGCCCAGACCCTGCTGCGGGGCGTGGGGCTGTACGACTACGCCCAGCTCCCCTCCGAGGGCGGGGGGAACACCTCCATTGCGGGCCACCGCAACGGGCTTCGCGGGGGCAGAATCACCGACAACATGCCCTTTTACTATGTCAATACCCTGACCGAGGGGGACTACCTCTACCTGGTGGAGGGCGAGACCGTCTACCAGTACCTCTGGGAGTGCACCGAGGTCATCGCCCCCGACGACTGGGGCCCCATCTACAACCGGGGCTACGCCTGCGTGACCCTGACCACCTGTACCCCCATCGGGGTGGCCGACCACCGGCTGGTGGTGCGGGGCGCCCTTTCCAAGGCCTTCCCTCTTGCGGAGGGCTACTCCTATCCGTCCAACACCTCCGAGGAGAATTAAGCTATGAAAAAACCTATTTTGAAGCGCCTTGCCGCCCTGGGGCTGGTGCTGGCGCTGGCCGCGGGGCCCCTGGGCGCGCTGGCCGGGACCGCCATGCCCGCCAAGGCCGAGACGGTGACCGGGCAGACGGTGTACTCCAACGCCAAGGCCTCCATCGACGCCTCCAACCTGGCGGAGGGCTACCTTATTATCAAATATACCGGCGGGAAAAACGTGCGCATTAAGGTGCAGATTGAGAAAGCCGGCGGCGAGAAGTACAACTACGACCTCAACAACGCCGGGAATCCCGAGACCTTCCCCCTGACCGAGGGCGACGGCACCTACACCGTGAAGGTGCTGGAGAACACCACGGACACCAGATACGCCTCGGCCTACTCCACCACGCTGGAGCTCAAGCTGCGCAGCCAGTTTTTGCCCTTCCTGTACCCCAACCAGTACGTGAACTTCACCGACTCGTCCAAGACGGTGGCCAAGGCCGCGGAGATCATCCGGGGGAAAACCACCGACGTGGAGCGGGTGGAGGCCGTCTTCAACTGGGCGGTGGCCAACATCAGCTACGACTACGACAAGGCCAAGACGGTCCAGAGCGGCTATCTGCCCGACGTGGACGCCACCCTGGCCAGCGGCAAGGGCATCTGCTTCGACTACGCGGCGGTGATGTCCGCCATGCTGCGCAGCCAGAACATCCCCTGCAAGCTGGTCATCGGCTGGGCCGGGAACGTGTACCACGCGTGGATCAACGTGTATATCGACGGCGTGGGCTGGGTGGACGGCTATATCCAGTTCGACGGGCAGAAGTGGACGCTGATGGACCCCACCTTCGTGTCCAGCGGCGGCGGCAGCGCGGAGATCAAAAAGTACGTCACCACCCCCGCCAACTACAGCCAGAAATTTGCCTATTGACCCGCTGACGGCGTTATCCGGGGAAGGTTCTTCCCCGGATAACGATTCTATGGACGGAGTGTGCCTATGGACGCGCAGAAAAAGCCAAATAAGAGCCTGACGGACGACGAGCTGGCGGTATTCTGCTACCAGCTGGGCCTGATGGTGCGCTCGGGCATCGGCTCGGAGGAGAGCCTCGCCATCCTGGAGGGGGACGCCCGGGACGCCCGCGCCCGCACCCTGCTGGAGCAGGCCCGGAGCGGCCTGCTGGACGGCCTGCCCCTGTCCGGGGCGCTGGAGCGCACCGGGGCCTTCCCGGACTACCTGCTGCGGATGCTGGAGATCGGCCAGGCCGCCGGGCGGCTGGAGGAGGTTCTCTGGGCCCTGTCCCGGTACTACACCCGCCAGGCCGAGACGGCGCGCACCCTGCGCCGCGCCGTGGCCTACCCCGCCGTGATGGCGGTGCTGATCGCGGTGGTCTTCCTGGTGCTGGTGGCCCGGGTGCTGCCCGTGTTCCAGCAGGTGTCGGCCCAGCTGGGGGTCAGCCTGTCCCCGGTGGCGGCGGCCCTGCTCCACCTGGGCGCGGCGGGCAAAACCGTCTCCGCCGTGCTCTGCGCGCTGCTGGCGCTGTGCGCCGTGCTGCTGCTCTACCTGTTCCGCTCCAACCGGGGCGCGGCCCTGACGGGCCGGGCCTTCTCCGGCACCGCCTCCGCCAAGGCCCTGGACCGCAGCCGCTTCGCCTCCGTGCTCTCGCTGATGCTCTCCAGCGGCCTGCCCCTGGACGAGGCCCTGGGGCGCGCCCGCGCCCTGCTCGCCGCCTCCGCCCTGGCGCCCGCGCTGGAGCGCTGCGCGGGGCTGATGGAGCAGGGGACCCCCTTCCCCCGCGCCGTGGAGGAATGCGGCATCTTCTCCGGGCTGGAGGCCGGGCTTTTGAGCGCGGGCTTCCGGGCCGGGGCCTCCGACAAGGCCATGGAGGAGCTCGCCCGCCGCTGCCAGGAGGAGGCCGACGAGCGCCTGTCCGCCCTGCTGGCCCGCTTTGAATACGCCCTGGTGGCCGTGCTCTGCCTGGCCGTGGGGCTGGTGCTGCTGTCGGTGATGCTCCCCCTGCTGGGGGTGCTCTCCGCCATCGGGGGCTAGCGTGGGCCCGCGCAACAGCCTGCGGCGGTGGCTGCCCCTGCTCCTGCTGCTGGTGCTCATCCCCCTGGCCCTGCTCCTGGCGGCCCGGGGCCTCACCGGCCGCGCGGACCGGGAGGGGCTGGCGCTGGCGGAACAGTCGGTGCGCCGGGCGGCGGTGGAGTGCTACGCGCTGGAGGGGGCCTACCCCGAGAACCTGGACTACCTGAAGGAGCGCTACGGCCTGGCGGTGGACGAGGTGCGCTATTTTGTGGACTACCGCTACGTGGCCTCCAACCTGATGCCCGACATCACGGTGCTCCCCCGCGCAGAGGTTGGGCCCGTTCCCACCGCCGCGCCCCAGCCCCCCGCGCCCGCCTCTTCCGCGCCCGCGCTGAGCAAGGCCACGGAGATCACGGAGGAGCGCCTGGAGACCACCACCTATTCCGACGCCGCAGGGGATCGTGTGCTCACGGTGCACGTGTGGGACGATCTGCCCCTGGATGACTACTGGGGGGAGCTGGCCGCCTTCCTGGCCCCCGGCGACCCGGACTTCGATATGGACGCCCTGGCGGCCATGGCCCAGGCACACCACGACCCCGGCGGTTCGGGCTGGAGCCTGGCCCTGGGCCGCGAGGAGCCCTTCCCCAACCTGCGCTTCCGGGCGGAGTGCGGCTTCCTCAACCTGAGCCGCGGGGAGGACGCCCCCGTGCTCACGTGGCGGCACGCCGCCCTCACCGCCGTGGACGGAGCGCCCATGTCCTTCGCGGGCCTGTTCACTGTGCCGGAGGACGAGGCCGCCCGGCGGGTGCTGGAGGCCCTCCAGGCCCAAAACGCCGCCGCCCTCGAGCCCGTGGACGCCGCCGCCCTGGCCGCGGCCTTCGACCGGGAGCGGGTGTTCCCCGCGTACTCCGGCCTGCTGTGCTGGTATCCTCCCGGCGCCCTCCGGGGCCGGGAGGCGGGGGCCGCGTTCACCATCCCCTACAACGATTTGGGGGACATCCTGATCCCCCTGTCCGACGTGCCCGTCTGGGGGACTGAACGCTTTGAACTCAGCTATCCCCGCACCGATACGGGGGAACCCGTAATCCACGATACGCCGGGGGATCACCCCACGCCGTCGCCCCTGCTCCGGCCGGACGCCGCGCTGGCTCAGATCCGCTGCACCTTCCAGGCCGTACTGCTGAACGCCTACCAGTCCCCGGGCTGGACGGCGGTCCGCAGTTTCTACGCAGCCGAGCGGTCCGCCCTGGAGGCAAACGCGATCCAGGAGGGCGCCCAGTCCTACGAGCTATGGCAGAACCTGTCCTGGCAGTCGGGAGCCTTGGCCTGCTTCCGCCAGCGCGTGGAGCTCAGCTACACTCTGGATGCTAATTCCGAATCGGCCACCCTGGCCTCCGGCGAGGTCTTCGACCTGGACACGGGGGCGCGGCTGGCCTTCCGGGACCTCTTTACCGACCCGGACGAGGCCCAGCGCCGCACGGCGGAGTACCTGGCCGGGCAGACCGGCCTGACGCAGGACGAGGCCCTGGAGCATCTGATCACCCCCTACGGCTTCTGCCTGGACGAGACCGGGCAGATCGTCATCCTGCTCCCCGCCTCCCGGCCGGATACCTACGCGGAGGCCCGGATGCGGGAGCTGGAGGCCGTGGGCGTGCACCCCGTCCACGAGGCCCAGGAGTACCCGCTCCCCGAACAGCTGCTCGCGGATCTGAGAAAACCCTTTTAACCCCCACCGAAAGGAGGCGGCCCCATGCGAATCCAACCCCCCGGGCGCGGGCTGCGCTCCACCCTGGTGGCCCTGCTGTGCGCCCTGTTCTTCCTTCTGGCCATGGGCACCGCCCTGCTGTCCAGCGGGGTCTACCGGGCCGCCGCCGCGGCCTCCGACGAGAACTACGCCCAGCGCACCTCCCTGTCCTACTTGGCCAACCAGATCCGCCGCGCCGACGGCGCGGTGGGGGTGGGCACCTTCGGGGGCGCGGACGCGCTGGTGATCTATGAGGGGGACTACGTGACCCTGATCTACTGCTGGGACGGCCAGCTCCGGGAGCTGTACACCGAGCCGGGCACCGGCCTGCTCCCCGCCGACGGCGAGGGCATCCTCCCGGTGGCCTCCCTCACCATCTCCGCCAGCGGGGCATTGCTCACCCTGACCGCGGACGGGGATTCGGTCGCCGTCTCCCCCCGGCTGGGCTGGGAAGACGCGGGGGAGGTGGCGCTGTGAGAAACCCCGTGCGGCGTGAAAACCTCTTTCTCATCGAGCTGGTGGGCTGTCTGCTGCTCTTCGCCCTGTGCGCGGCGGTGTGCACCGGCTTGCTCTTCCGGGCCCATGGCATGAGCCGTGAGAGCACCGAGCTGACCGACGCGGTCTATCTCGCCCAGAGCGCGGCGGAGGCCTGGAAGGCGGGGCAGACCCCCGCCGGGGACTGGGGCGATTACCGCGTGACCTGCGAGGCGGGGGCGGAGGACGCCTCCCCCCGCACCTGCGACATCACCGTCTGGCTGGACGGGGTGGCCGTTTACAAGCTGGAGGGGGTGGCCGCGCCGTGAATCCCCAGTCCAAGCGCTCCGGCGCCTCCCCCCTGGGCGTGGGGGTCATCTCCATCGTGACGGTGCTGCTGGTGCTGTGCCTGACCATCTTCTCCGCCCTGACCCTGACCACCGCCAAGGCGGATTTGAACCTGTCCCGCATCAACGCGGACACCGTCTCCGCCTGGTACGCCGCCGACGCGGAGGCCACCCGGCAGTACGCCGCCTTCGCCGCCTCCGCCTCTGCGGAGCTGGAGGCCAGCATCCCCATCGCCGGGCGGCAGTCCCTCTACCTCCACCTGGTCCGGGACGGGGACGGCGGCGTGCGGGTGCTGGCCTGGCGCTCCGTGACCCAGGAGGGCGAAACCGTCCTGGAGGACGCCGCCCTGCCCGTGTGGGGTGGATAAAGGGATGAATGCTATGACGTTAACCGAACTGCTCACCGAGGCGGTCTCCCGCGCGGCCTCGGATATTCTGATTGTCGCGGGCCTGCCCGTGTCCTACAAGGTGAACGGGGTCATCAGCCGGGAGGGGGAGCGCCTGCTCCCCGCCGACACCGCTGCCCTGGTGCGGGAGGTCTACCACCTGGCTGGGGACCGGGATATGCTCCGCCTGGCCGAGACGGGGGACGACGACTTCTCCTTCGCCCTGCCGGGGCTCTCCCGCTTCCGGGTCAACGCCCTGCGCCAGCGCGGCAGCCTGGGGCTGGTGATCCGGGTGGTCTCCTTCACCCTGCCCGACCGGGAGAAGCTGGGCATCCCGGACAGCGTGATGGCCTTTGCCGGGTACAGCCGGGGGCTGGTGCTCTTCACCGGCCCGGCGGGCAGCGGCAAGACCACCACCCTGGCCTGCATCGTGGACGCGGTGAACACCACCCGCAACGCCCACGTCATCACCATCGAGGACCCCATCGAGTACCTGCACCAGCACAAAAAGAGCGTGGTAACCCAGCGGGAGCTGGCCACCGACACGGTGAGCTACGACGCGGCCCTGCGGGCCTCCCTGCGGCAGGCGCCCGACATCATCCTGCTGGGGGAGATGCGGGACGCGGAGACCATCCGCGCCGCCGTCACCGCCGCCGAGACGGGGCACCTGGTCATCTCCACCCTGCACACCATCGGCGCGGCCAACACCATCGACCGTATCGTGGACTCCTTCCCGCCCGCGCAGCAGCAGCAGATCCGCACCCAGCTGGCCCTGGTGCTGGAGGGGGTGGTGTCCCAGCAGCTCCTGCCCGCCCTGGACGGCTCCCTGGTGCCCGCCTTCGAGGTCATGGCGGCCACGCCCGCCGTGCGCAACCTGATCCGGGAGTCCAAGGCCCACCAGCTGGACAACGTCATCGCCAGCTCCTCCGCCGAGGGTATGGTGTCCATGGACCAGAGCATCCTGCGCCTGTTTCAGGCCGGGCGTGTCTCCCGCACCGAGGCCATGCGCCACTGCATCAGCCCCGAGTGGATGGAGCGCAGGCTCGGCCAGCTTTGATAATCAGTGAGGTGATTGTATGCCCGTCAACCTGACCCATCCCAGCGCGGCCCTGCGCGTGTGCGTGGACAGGGCGCAGGGGGGCCGCATCAGCGGCCGCGTGTTCAGCCAGCGCCTGACCGAACCCCTGTCCTTCGCGGACGTGGGCTCCCTGCTGCTCCAGCTGGAGGAGGTGCTGGACCGCCAGAACTTCCCCCAGGCCTTCCAGCGCACCCGCACCTTCGCCAAGGACCGCGCGTCCACCGCGCCGGCCGCCCTTGACCCGGCGGGGGGTATGCCCGCCGAAGCGGTGGAGGCCGCCCACGGCGAGACGGCCACCTTCGCCCTCTACGTCCTCACCCGGCGCAACACCACCTGGCAGGGCAAGGTGGACTGGCTGGACGGGCGGCCGCCGGAGGACTTCAGCAGCGTGCTGGAGCTCATCAAGCTTATCGATTTGCATCTATGCGGTTAAAAGGGAGGCGGCCCGGCGGGCCGCCTCCCTCTTTCTTTTTATTGATACAATCTCTCATAGCTATGGTTAAGATCCGTCGCTTTACTTTATGCTCTCCAGGGTGTATCTTGGTCTTGCAAGAAAGGAGCTGTTCCACATGAGAGCTTATATCGCCCACTTTATCGCCGCCAACCTGGCTTTTATTACGGCAATCAGTATCTTTTTCTACGGTTTCTCCCAGCTTTTCTCCATCCGCAGCGTCCCCATGCTGTTCGTCCTGGCCGTGCTCAACCTGCTCTTCGGCCTGGGGGAGCGTGCGGAGTCTACGAGGGCCGGCAACGCCCGCCGCGCCCCTTTTTATACAATGTTCCATGAAGCACACTGAACCGCGGCGCGGGGAGCCTGTAACTCCCCGCGCCATTCCCCTCTATTCGGCCAATTCCCGGGCGTAGGCCACGAACTTCCGCGCGGCGGGGGATGCCTCCGCCAGGGCGGGCACGGCGATGCCCAGGGTGATGTGCTGGGGCGGGCGGAGGGGGAGCAGGGCCACGTCGCAGTCCCAGTTTTTCGTAATCAGCTCGTTCATGATGCTCATGCCCAGGCCCTGTTCGATCATGCACATGGCGGCGTAGTTCTCCAGGGTGGACAGGGAGATGCGGGGGGAGAGGCGCAGGCGGCTGAGCAGCTCGGCCACGTCGTCGTCCCGCCCCAGGGCGGGCATGATGAAGTTCTCCTCCATGCAGGCCTCCACCGGGTACTCCGCCGCCCCGGCCAGGGGGTGGTCTGCCGGGAGCACGGCCAGCATGGGGTCGTCCTTGAGGGGGATCCACTCGTAGGGCATGGGCTCCTGGTAGCTGTAGAAGGCCAGATCCACCCGCCGCTGGGCCAGCCAGCTCTCCACCTCCTGGCGGATGCCCTCCATCAGCCGCACCCGGATGCCGGGGAAGTCCTGCTTGAAGCGCTTGATCACCGGCGGCAGCCAGTGGGAGGCGATGGAGGAGTAGGCCCCAATGGTCACCACGCCGGTGGACAGCCCCCGGATCTCCGACACGGTCTGCTCCAGCTGCTCGTCCCAGCGGGCCAGCTCCCGCAGGACGGGCAGCACCCGCTTCCCGTCCTCGGTCAGCGACACCCCCCGGCGGCCCCGCAGGAAGATGGGGAAGCCGAACTCGGCCTCCACCGCGTTCATCATGTGGGCCACGCCGGAGGGCGTGTAGCCCGTCAGCTCCGCGGCCTTGGAAAAGCTGCCGTAATCCGCCGCGCACAGCAGCACCCGGTACTTGGTGCGCTCCATAACCCCGCCCCCTTTTCCCCCATCCTACCATACACGCACCCGGCGGCGCAAGGCCGTCCATATTTAAACGCGCCCGCGGCGAATCTTCGTCACGGGCGCGTTTGTTATGGTATAATGGGAAAAATAACCGAAGGGAGGCGAGCCCGGTGCTGGCCTTTTATCTCTCCCTCATTGAGGACGATGAACAGCGGGCGCTGTTCGGCGCGTTCTACCAGCGCTATTTCCCCCGCCTGTTCTATGTGGCGAAGGCCATTCTGCGCAGGGACGATCTGGCGGAGGAGGCCGTCCAGACATCCGTTATGAAGGTCCTTGAGGGGTGCTTGGAAAATTTTTTAAAAATTTATCAAAGATCTTGCGATGAATCCTTTTACTGGTTCGTTACTACTGTGAAGAACACTTCGCTGGACATGAAAAAGAAGGAGGGCCGCACCGTGCCGCTGCCCGAGGATTGGCGCGTGCCCGCCGCCGCGGCGGCGGACGAGGACCCGGATTTTCTGGCGCTGGTGGAGGTTATCCAGCGCACGCCGGAGCTGTACCGCCAAGTGCTGGAGCTGCGGTTCCTGGCGCAGATGGACTACAAGTCCATCGCCCGGGAGCTGCACCTGAGCGTGTCCGCCGTGGCCAGCCGCATCAAGCGCGGGCGCGAGCTGCTGGTGGAGCTTTTAGAGGAGGAGGGTTATGTCCATGACCGACGTTGAATTGGACGCGCTGATTTGCCGCGCCCTGAAAGCCAATCTGCGCGCCGAATTCCCCGGCGTGTTTAATTCCGCCGCGCAATTTCCCTGGCCGCAGACCTCCCCGCGCTACCGGCGCTGGGAGCGCAAGCTCCTGGCCGACCCGGCGGGCTTTGTCCGCAGGCAGTGCCGCCCGGTGTGGCAAAAGGCCCTGCGCATGGCGGCCTGCCTGATCCTCTGCGCCGCCCTGGCCCTGGTTGCGGTGATGATGGCCAGCCCCACCGCCCGCGCCTGGGTGGTGGACCGGGTGGTCACCTGGATGGAGACCTATACCCAGTTCCGCTTCTACGGCCAAAACGCCCAGGGCGTTACCGCCGACTGGCGCCCAGCCTATATCCCGGAGGGGTTTGAGGAGACGGAGGTTATTTGGGAAGAAAACGCCCAATATCTCAAGCTTACCTATAAGAATAGTGATGGTACAATTATATTCCTTACATCCAAGCCTGCGGATCAAAGTGGATCCTTTATGATTGATAATGAACATTCTGACTACCAGGAAGTTAAGGTCAGTGGACGCGCCGCTTCCCTTTTTAAAAGTAATACACAGGGTTACCCTAGCTATCTAATATGGACGAATGAGGATACCACCATTGCTTTTTTACTCGCCTCTACACTTTCTCCTAATGAATTACTATCCATTGCAACAAGTACAGATGCTATTAAATAAATTTTTATTTTTGAATTCTGCGATTTATTTGTTCTCTGAGACGTTTATTGATTGAAGGCAAATCAATTTGATTCGCCAAATCTAAAACTGAAAGGGATCGATACAAATGAAAAAGCGTATTTCCACGTTGGTACTTGCCTTGGTGCTCATTTTCTCCGTTAGCGCAACAGCTGCTACCCCGCGTTACGTCAATCCAATTAATTGCAGTCCTACACTTACTTTATCCCGCTCCGGCGCTACCTGTATAGTTGATATTTCTTCTTTTTCTTCCGGCCTTACAGTTTCTGGAACGGTAACTCTCTATAGGGATAATAAATATCTTACTTCTTGGAGTGTAGACAGCCTGTACTTTTCTGAGACATATACGCCCATTGCAAAGGGCAAGTACCGCATGGACTTCAATATCACGGTCAAGGGTCCTTCTGGTTCTGATCGGCTGACTGGCTCAGAAGAAGGTACTTACTAATCCATCACACCTGTATGTACATGGATGGGAGGTGGGTCCCATGTTTTAAATTTTTATAAATAATAGTACAAAATTAGGAGGGTTACCAATGAAACACAAAAGAGTAATAACCCTAATCCTTGCTTTAATATTTCTATGCGGAACTTTTCCTCATGCCGTAGCAAATAGCACATCTCCCGTTACGGACTATGATTTAGCGGATGTTCGTGCTATTGCGCTTAATACACCTCGACGGTTCCAACCTACCTCCAACTGGGTAAATATAGACATTACAAAAGTTACCCCTCTTTATGATCTAGAAACTAATGTTATCGCCTACTGCGTGGATATGCAAAATGCTGAAACAGACGAGAATGCGTATGTATTTGTCAACGCGGACAAAACTGGCTATCCGATTCTTCAATATAGCCCGGAGGGAAAATCACCGTATTTTGATGTGGAAAGCGAACAAGCTTTATACCTTGTCGCTGGTCGATACTGTAGTATGGAAGACGGTGTAATTACAGAATTAGCTACAGGAGAGACAATTTCATTGCAAAATTTACTAGCAGAACGCGAAACCGCCGCAGAGGCGGCGTCAATTAACGAAGAGCAAGCAACAGAGTCTGTTATAGATACGACTGACTACAGCGCTCTACGTGCCGATTTTATTGAAGGTTCTCTTTCTGCACGGGGATATGATACAAAAGAAGTTGTCATAAAAAAAGTTCCAAATTGGCAATGGTACAAAGGGTGCGTTCCAACGGCTGTCGCAATGCAGATTGCAAATCTTTTACCCTCCGTTCCTAGTTCAGGTACAAGTATGATAAGCACCCTCGCGGGATATATGAATACTACAAACGGATCAACTCAGCTTAACAAAATTGCAAATGGAGCTCAAACCTACATATATGATTGCGGTTTTACAAAACAAACGTTAGCTGTATGGCAAAGTGTAAACGCTCTGGGATTTCCGCGATACGGGAGCACATACAATCCGTATTCAGCCTATACATCTGAGATAGATCTGGGCCGTGCTGTTTGCATTCAGAGTGAAAATGCGACAGTATCAACACCAGGTTATGCTAATGGCTGGGATTCGCATATGATAACTGGCGTGGGGTATTCTTTTAGCACAGTAAACTCGCAAGAGAAATATGTAATCGTGCACACAACAAACACTGCCGGTGGGAAAGTTTATATACCCATTTTTGGCACTGCGCTTGGGAGCTATGGCTGGTTTAAAATTGTTCAGTAATCTGAATCCAAAGCAGAACAAAAATTTACTGACTGCAGCAATTATATTCAGCTGTTTATTTGTAATCCTGTTAACATTTCAATTTGTTGCAAATAAAGCTTTTGGGATTTCCGGAATCAGCGCTTCCGACATTCAGTATGTTCAGTTATCCAGAATCAACGAAACGCCGGAGACATGGACTACCTCGGATCCCATAATTATTCAGGAATTATTGGACCATTTTAAAAAGCTGATAGTAGTTCCGGCAACACCGAGTGTAGGCCAGTATCTTGGAATACGCTTTTACTTAAAACATCCCGCTGGAGAAAACAAGTATTTAAGCGTTGTATTGCTAAGCCCAACCATTTACATGGGACATACAGCGTCCGCCAATGTGCCATCTCCCGCATTTCACATTTTATTGGGTGAAAAATCGGATCAGGAGTGGAGTGAACTTCTTGCCCGCTGCAATAAGATAAGCTAACTTGGGCAGCAGAACCGCATTTCCGCGTGCAACCCGGCCCCGGCGTGGTATCGCCGGGGCCGGTTATTCATTTTTCTGTCACGCTTTGACCCTCTGCATCGTTTATACTGCAAAGGGGGTGAGCGCCATGTCTCATAAAACCGTTCCGCCATGCCCCACGACCTGCCCATACTGCGGCGGGGCGCTGGAGCCGGGATCATCAAGGCCACGCAAAGCGCCGGGCTGTATTTTACAAGCGGCAGCCCGGACGCCGTTGTCAATGCCGCCGAGAGCCTCGGGCTGTGCTCCATGGGCGACGGCGCCATCACGCTGGACTGCTCCCACGTGTTCCGCCGCACCCAGACCGCCCCCGCCGCCGTCTGCCGCACCTGCCGCAAAATCATCCTCGACTACAGCCCGGAGGCGGGCCGATGAGGGCATCGGCCCCTACGCGCGGGGAGGAGCGGATTGCCACGTCGGCCCTGCGGGGCCTCCTCGCAATGACAGGGTTCCCTTGACAGGGCAAGTCCGCCGGAAGCGTATGCTTCCGGCGGACTTCTGCATGCCTTTTATTCCTTTGGCGGCGTGCGCTTGCCCTCGGGGCCGATCTCGCCGTCCCCCGCCAGGGGGATGGTGCCGGCGGGGGGCTGGGGGGCCGGGCGCTCCGGTCCCTTGCCCGGCTCGGGCGTGGCGCCGTAGTTCTCGGCCAGGGCGGGGTCCTTCCCGTCCAGGATGGCCATCATCTCCTGGCCCGTGATGGTCTCCTTCTCCAGCAGGTACCCGGCCACCTTATCCAGCATCTCCCGGTTCTCCCGCAGGATGCGCTGGGCGTCGGCGTGGCAGGTATTGATAATCTCCCGGATCTCCAAATCCACCTGGGCGGCGGTATCCTGGGCGCAGGTGAGGCCGTAGCCCCCGTCCAGATACTGGTTCTGGATGGTGGCCAGGCCCATCATGCCGAACTTGTCGCTCATGCCGAACATGGTGACCAGTTTGCGGGCCATCTCGGTGGCCCGCTCGATGTCGTTGGCCGCGCCGGAGGTCATGGTGTCGAAGACCACCTCCTCGGCGGAGCGGCCCGCCAGGAGGGTGCGGATCTCGGTGAGGATGTCGTCCTTACTCATAAGGAACTTCTCCTCCTCGGGCAGCTGCATGGTGTACCCCAGCGCCCCCTGGGTGTGGGGCACGATGGTGATTTTGCTCACGGGCTGGGCGTTCTTCTGCTTGGCGGCCACCAGGGCGTGGCCCACCTCGTGGTAGGCGATGATCTTCTTCTCCTGCTCGGTGAGCACGGTGCCCTTTTTCTCGGTGCCCGCGATGACCGTCTCGAAGGAGACCAGCAGATCCTGCTGGTTGACCGCCTTGCGGCCCAGGCGGACGGCCCGGAGGGCGGCCTCGTTGACCAGGTTGGCCAGATCCGCGCCCACGGTGCCCGCGGTGGCCTGGGCGATCTTGTTCAGATCCACGTCCTCGCTCAGGCGGATGTTGCGGGTATGCACCTGGAGGGTGGCCAGCCGCCCGGCCAGGTTGGGCCGGTCCACGGTGATGCGGCGGTCGAAACGGCCGGGCCGCAGCAGGGCCTTATCCAGCACCTCGGGCCGGTTGGTGGCCGCCAGGACGATGACGCCCTTGGTGGGGTCGAAGCCGTCCAGCTCGGCCAGGAGCTGGTTCAGGGTCTGCTCCCGCTCGTCGTTGCCGCCCATGCGGTTGTCGCGGGATTTGCCGATGGTGTCAATCTCGTCGATGAAGATGATGCAGGGGGCCATCTTGGCCGCCTCTTTGAACAGATCGCGCACGCGGGACGCGCCCACGCCCACGAACATCTCCACGAAGTCGGAGCCGGAGATGGAGAAGAAGGGCACGTTGGCCTCGCCCGCCACGGCCTTGGCCAGCAGGGTCTTGCCGGTACCGGGGGAGCCCACCAGCAGCGCGCCCTTGGGCAGCTTCGCGCCGATCTCGGTGTACTTGCCGGGGTTGTGGAGGAAGTCGATGATCTCCTCCAGGCTCTCCTTGGCCTCGTCCTGCCCGGCCACGTCCTTGAAGGTGACGCCGGTCTTTTTCTCCACGTAGACCTTGGCGTTGGCCTTGCCCACGCCGCCCAGGCCGCCCCCCATCTTGGAGGACATGGAGCGCATGAGGAAGCTCAGCAACACCACCATAATCACCATGGGCAGCACCCAGGTCAGCAGGATATTCACCAGGGGAGACAGCTCCTCCTGGTACTCCGCGCCGTAGAGGGTGACGCCGTGCTCCTCCAGCAGGGGGATCAGGGTGGCGTCGTTGATGGGGGCGCAGAAGTAGGTCTGCTCCTCCTGGGGTTCGCTGCCCAGCGGGGGCAGGGAGGACTTGGGCGTACCCGTGCCGCCCAGCAGCCCGGCCAAGTCCCCCTCCAGGGTGCCCGCGGCGGGGCTCTCGGCGGCCGGGGCCTGGGTTGCGGGGGTCTGGGTTGCGGGGGCCTGGGTCTCCGGGGCCGGGGAGGCCGAAGGCGCGCCGGGCGCGGGGCTCTCCACGGTGGCCGCCTCCCCCTCCGCGGCCTCCTTCTTGGGGTAGATGACAAATTTGCTGTTGGTCATGACGACCTTTTCTACCTTGTCCTCCATGACCATCTGGCGGAACTCGCCGTACATAATCTCCGTCGTGCTGGACTGGCGGGCGACCGAGGTGAGGTAGTTCACCAGGACCGTGATGATAAGCGCCCAGAGGATGACCGAGGCAATCCCCATCATATTGCGCTTGTTATTCCCGCCGCCGCTGTCTTTATCGGGCTTCAACCGTGTGCCCTCCTTAATGTTTGTAGTGCTTCCAGGATATTTCCATGTAAAAATAGATAGTACAGTTATAGCACAACCGTTCCCGAAATACAAGGAAACGGCTTGGCAAACCTGTAAACTTTCTGTGACAAGTCTGTCCCCATTTCCGGAAAAGACGCATTTAACCCTTTTTCCTCCGGGAACGATGTGATATACTAAGCGTGTATTGCCATAAGAGAAAGGCAGGATATGCCATGAGAGAGAATCAGCGCCCGGCCCGGCCGGACGGGCCCGAGGCGGAGGCCGGGGCCGACGGGATTATCGAGGGCCGCAACGCGGTCGTCGAGGCCCTGCGGGCGGGGACTTCCATCGATAAAATCTACCTGGCCCGTGGGGAAACCGACGCCGCCCTGGGGCACATCGCCTCCACGGCCCGCGCCAAGGGGATCGTGGTGGTGGAGGCCGACCGGCGCAAGCTGGACGGCATGAGCCGCACCCACGCCCACCAGGGGGTCATCGCCCTGGCCGCCGTGCGGGAGTACGCCACGGTGGACGACATCCTGAACGCCGCCCGGGAGAAGGGCGAGCCCCCCCTCATCGTGGTGTGCGACGAGCTCAGCGACCCCCACAACCTGGGGGCGGTCATCCGCACCGCCGAGTGCGCCGGGGCCCACGGGGTGATCATCCCCAAGCGGCGCTCCGCGGGGCTCACCGCCGTGGTGGCCAAGACCTCCGCCGGGGCGGTGGCCCACGTGCCGGTGGCCCGGGTGGCCAACCTGCCCGCCCTTTTGAAGCAGCTCAAGGACGAGGGCGTGTGGATCTTCGGCGCGGACGCCGCCGGGGACCGCCCCCTCTACGAGGCCGACCTGAAGGGCCCCGCCGCCATCGTCATCGGCAGCGAGGGCTCCGGCATGGGGCGGCTGGTGGGCGAGACCTGCGATTTTCTGGTGCGCATCCCCATGCGGGGCAAGCTCAACTCCCTCAACGCCTCCGCCGCCGCGGCCATCCTGCTCTACGAGGCCGTGCGCCAGCGGATGAATTAACGAAGCCGAACAGGTGAACCGACATGCCGAAGGACCGGGACGACCAACTGAATAGCGGCCTGCCGCCCGACGGCCTGGAATTTTCCCTGGAGGAAATCCTTGCGGAGTACGAGGTGAAGGAGCGCCGTCCTGCGGACGACGCCGTCCCCCTGTCCCTGGACGGACGGGGGAAGCGCGCCAAGGTGCTCCATTTCCCCGGAACGCCCCCTGTAGAGGCCGCCGCCCCCGCCGCAGCGCCGGGCCCGGATACGCCGGAGCCGGAGCCGGACGCGCCGGAGCCGGCCCCCCCGGATCATGACGCCCCCGCGCCGCCGCCCAAGCGCCGCCTCGGCTTTGGGAAGAAGGAGGCCCCGCCGCCCCCGCCCAGGGACGAGAAGGTGCTCCCCTTCCCGGAGGAAGAGGAGGAGAACCCTGTGGCGGCGGGCATCAACCGCCTGAAGCGGAAGGCCGACGACTACGCCGAGCACATGTTTGAGGAGGAGGGGGCTGAGGACGACGAGCAGGTGCGCCGGGCCGAGCGCTTCATCCCCGGCGTGGACGAGGAGGAGGCCCCCCAGCGGGAGCGCAAGCCCCGCCGCGCGCCTCCCCCGGCGCCCGACCTGCCCCCCCAGGAGCTCTTCCGCCGCTACGGCAAGGGGCTCAAGGCCCTGCGCCTGCGCTGTGTGCTGGTCTTTTTGACCTGCATCCCACTGCTCTACCTGACCCTGGCCCCCTACGCGGGCCTGCCCCTGCCCGCGGCCGTGGCCCGGGAGTACACCCTTCAAATTTACGCCCTGGCCATCCTGCTGGGGGTGTGTATGCTGCTGGGCGTCGACGTGCTGCTGCGGGGGCTTTTGTCCATCTTCCGCCTGCAATTGGGCATGGACTCCCTCACCGCCTTCGCCTGCATCGCCTCCCTGGCCGACGCGCTGACCATGCCCGCCCTGGGCGGGCGGGACGGCCACCTGCCCTACTGCGCCATCACCGCGCTGGGCCTCTTCTTCGCCATGCGGGGCACCTACCGCAAGCGCCGGGGCCAGCGTACGGCCTGCCGCACGGCGGCCTCGGCCTCCGAGCCCTACCTGGTCACCCTGGACGACGGCAAGTGGAACGGCCGGGACACCTACGCCAAGTGGTCGGGGGAGCCCATCGGCTTCGGCCGCCAGATCCAGGCCGCCGACGGGGCGGAGCGGATCTTCCGGGTGGCCGCGCCCCTGCTGCTGCTGTGCTGCGCCCTCTTCTCGGGCCTGGCCTCGGTGGGCCGGGGGCGGACGGAGGATCTGCTCTGGTGCCTCTCCGCCACCCTGACCGCCGCGGCCTCCTTCTCCGGGGCGCTGTGCTTCGGCATGCCCTGGTCCACGCTGGCCCAGCGCCTGTCCAAGTCCGGCGCCGCCCTGGCCGGCTGGGACGGCGTGGTGGGCACCGGGGGCGGCAGCTACGTGCTGCTCACCGACGCCGACCTCTTCCCCCCCGGCACCATCTCCATGAACGGCATCAAGGTCTTTGGGGACTTCCCGGTGGAGAAGGTCATCGGCTGCGCCGCCACCCTGGTGCGGGACTCCGGCTCGGGCCTGGACAAGGTGTTCCACGACCTGCTGCGCTCCCAGGGGGCCATCTACCGCCGCGCCTCCGACTTCTGCTGCTACGAGGGCGGCGGGGTGTCCGGGGTCATCCGGGACCAGGTGGTGCTGGTGGGCTCGGCCTCCTTCATGCACCTGATGGAGGTGGACCTGCCCCAGGGCCTGAACGTGAAAAACGCGGTGTTCTGCGCCATCGACGGGGAGCTGGCGGGCATTTTCGCCCTGCACTACTCCCTCCACGGCGCGGTGGAGCCCGCCCTCCACGCCCTCATCCACAACGGCATCCTCCCGGTGCTGGCGACCCGGGACTTCAACCTGATCCCCGCCATGCTGCGCCAGCGCTTCAAGCTGCCGGTGGAGAAGATGGAGTTCCCCGCCGTGGAGCGGCGGGTGGAGCTGTCCGACCCCGACCAGGAGCACAGCCCCATCCTCTCCGCCGTGCTGTGCCGGGAGGGCCTGGGGCCCTACTCCGAGGCCGTGGTGGGCGGCCAGCGCCTGCGCCGGGCGGTGCGCGCCAGCGCGGTGCTGGCCAGCGTGGGGGCCTTCATCGGCGTGCTGCTGGCCTTCTACCTCACCTTCTCGGGGGCCTACTCCTCCCTCTCGCCCGCCAACCTGCTGGTCTTCCTGCTCATGTGGCTGGTGCCCACGCCCCTCATCTCCGGCTGGGTCAACCGCTACTAGCCCCGGGCGTCCATGCGCCGCGCTATGCCATATGTCCTAACGCCGCCCCCTGCGCCCGTGGTATGCTCTTTCCAGAAGCAGGAGCTTACACGCAGGAGAGGAGGTGCCCCATGGACGGCAGAAAACCCCAACGGCTGCTCAGCGCAGCCTTTGCCTCCCGCAGCCAGAAGATCGTGACCTGCCCGCACTGCTGGACCACCCAGCGGACAGAGCGCGACCGCTGCTACCAGTGCGGTGCGATATTCCGCTATCTGGACGAGGAGGCCCGTCCCCCGCAGGCCGTATAGACAAGGAAGAGGCCCCGGATGCGCTGCATCCGGGGCCTCTGTGCCTGTCGGTAAACGATACCATAAGGATTTTGGGTGCAAGCCCGGAAAAGGACGTGTGCACAAGATACGCGGCTGAGGCGGAAAGGCGGCCGATAGTGGACGGGCGATTCGTGAATCGCCCCTACGGGCCTGGAGCAGCGGGCCGATGTGGGCATCGGCCCCTACGCTATGGGGATGGGACGGATTGCCGCGGGCCTGCGGCCCTCGCAATGACGTAGGGCGGGGGCTTGCCCCCGCCGCCCCTTGTGCGCCTTATCCCTCTAAGTTGCGGCAACAATAAGTTTTATCCGGCTTCGGCCGCCCCGTCCTCGCGCAGCAGCCGGGCGATGACCCGCCCGCTCCGGGGCAGCCAGAACTGCACCAGCGGCCCGATGACCAGCGCGGCGGCCAGGGTGCCCACCCCCACCGTGCCCCCCAGCAGGAAGCCCAGGGCCACGAAGACCAGGTCGCACCCCACCCGCACCCAGCGGAACTGGAGCCTGGGCAGCTTGTCGGAGAGGATGATGGCGATGAGATCGTTGGGGCCGGTCCCCGCCCGGCTCTGGATGACCACGGACATGCCCAGGGAGAGGATCACGCAGCCCAGCGCCATGCTCCCCACCCGTAGGGCCATGGGGGAGGCTTCGTTTACATAATGCTCAAGCGCCCAGGTGAAGAAGTCGATGATCGGCCCGCCGCAGAAGGCGCACACCACCGTGCCCGGCTTGACGTAGCCCTTCGTGGTCAGGAGCATCACCGCCATAAGCAGGCACAGGGCGATGACGTGCACGGTGCCCACCGACAGGCCCACCGTGCGGGCCAGGCCCTGGATCAGCACGGTAAAGGTGTCGGTGCCCAGGGCGGAGCGCAGGAAGAGCGCCACGCCCAGGTGGGCGATCACCAGCCCCGCCAGCAGTACGGCCAGGGTCGCCGCCCACTGTCCGGGCGTGCGCCGGGAGGTGTCCGCGGCAAAGGTGGTCTTCGTTCCGGCCATAGCGCCCTCCCATCCCGATTCCGTTTGGTTATATCGCCACGGATTTTTGCGCGTTGTATAGTCCGGCGTACTCGCCGTTCCGGGCCATCAGCTCCTCGTGGGTGCCCTCCTCCTTGATGCCCGCGTCGTCGATGACGAGGATGCGGCCGGCCGAGCGGATGGTGGACAGCCGGTGGGCGATGATGAGGGTGGTGCGGCCCTTTGCCAGCTCGTCGAAGGCCCCCTGGATGCGGGCCTCGGTGACGCTGTCCAGGGCGGAGGTGGCCTCGTCCAGAATGAGGATGGCGGGGTTTTTAAGGAAAATCCGGGCGATGGATACCCGCTGCTTCTGCCCGCCGGAGAGCATCACGCCCCGCTCGCCCACGTAGGTCTGGAAGCCGTCGGGCATCTCCATAATGTCGTCGTAGATCTCGGCCCGCCGGGCGGCCTGGACGATCTCCTCGTCGGAGGCGTCCGGCCTGCCGTAGCGGATATTGTCGTAGATGGTGCCCGCGAAGAGGAACACGTCCTGCTGCACGATGCCGATGTTCTCCCGCAGGGACTTCTGGGTCAGCCCCCGCACGTCCTGCCCGTCCAGCAGGATGCGCCCCTCGGTCACGTCGTAGAAGCGGGGGATAAGTTGACATAACGTTGACTTGCCCCCGCCGGAGGGGCCCACCACCGCCACCGTCTCGCCGGGCTTCACGTGCAGGGACACGTGGTTGAGCACCGGCTCGGCGTCGGGCTCGTAGCGGAAAACCACGTCCTCCACCTTGATGTCGCCCCTCGTGTGCTCCATGTCCCTGGCGTCGGGCGCGTCCTTGATGTCGGGCTCCACCCGCATCAGGCCCACGAAGCGCTTGAAGCCCGCCATGCCCTGCATGAACTGCTCCACGAAGGCGGAGAGCTTGCGGATGGGGGTGATGAAGGTGGACACGTACAGGGAGAAGGTGATGAGATCCACATAGTCCATGCGCCCGCGCATAATGAGGAAGCCGCCGAAGGCGATGACCAGCACGGCCATGATGCCCATGGCGAACTCCAGCCCGGACTGGTACACCGCCATGGCCTTGTAGTAGCCCCGCTTGGCCCCCCGGAACTGGTCGTTGGAGCGCTCAAACTTGTCAATCTCGGTGTTCTCGTTGGCGAAGGCCTTGGCGGTGCGCATCCCGGAGATAGAGGACTCCAGCTCCCCGTTGATGCCCGCCAGCTTCTGCTTGACCTCGGTGGAGGCCTCCATCATGCGCTTGCGCTGGAGCACCGTGAAGAGCACGAACAGGGGTACCACGGCAAAGACCACCAGGGCGAGCTGCCACTGCACGGTGAGCATGACGCAGAAGGCCCCGATGAGGGTCACGCTGGAGATGAACAGATCCTCCGGCCCGTGGTGGGCAAGCTCGGAGATCTCAAACAGGTCGCCGGTGACCCGGCTCATGAGCTGGCCGGTGCGGTTCTTGTCGTAGAAGGAGAAGGAGAGCTCCTGCATGTGGAAAAAGAGGTCGCTGCGGATGTCGGCCTCCAGCCGCACGCCCATCAGGTGGCCCCAGTAGGTGACGATATAGTTGAACACCGCCTTGAGGATATAGGCCCCCAGCAGGATGGCCATCACCACGAAGAAGGTGGCGTACAGCTTATCCGGCAGCAAATTCTGCATGGACAGACGCGAGGCGTAGGGGAAGGACAGATCCACCAGGGCGATGCCCAGGGCGCAGATCATGTCCAGCAGGAACAGCTTGATGTGGGGCCGGTAGTACCCGGCGAAAATACGCAGATAGCCCTTGTTTTGCATACTCTTGGCGGTCATATACGCGCCTCCTCCGTATCGGTTGGCTTTAATCAGTAACGATTAGTATATGCCCTGCCGGCCGAATTTGTCAACCGGGCGATTTCCAAATCCAGCCTTTACACGGGCCTCGGCCGCGCATATAATGATCTATTGTAATTCTGTAAACAAAAAGGCGGTAAATGGGATATGCTGGAACATCTCCTGGTGGTGGCGAAGCAGGTCGCCACCCTCTTTCTCCTGATGGGGGTGGGCTTCCTGCTGGGGAAGAAGGGCAGGTTCTCCGACAAGGGCCTGTCGGAAATCACCTACCTGCTGCTCTACGTGGTGGCGGGGTGCATCATCGTGGAGGCCCTGGCGGAGGAGCGCGACCCGGCCCTGCTGCTGGAGCTGGGGAAGGACTGCCTGCTGCTGGTGGGGGTCTACCTGCTCTACGCCCTGGTGGCCGTGCCCCTGTTCCGGCGGGACGCGCCCGACACCCGCGCCGCCCTCCAGTTCGGATCCATCTACGGCAACACCGGCTTTATGGGCTTCCCCCTCATCCTGGGGGTGCTGGGACAGGAGGCCATGCTCTTCGCCGCCGTGTCGTCGGTCATCTTCACCGTGTTCACCTGGATCCACGGGGTGATCCTCATGGGGGGCCGGGCGGCCTTCTCCCCGCGCAAGGCGGTGCTGAACCCCGGCGTCATCGCCCTGGCCGTGGGGCTGCCCTTCTTCCTGCTGGACTGGCGCCTGCCCCCGGTGGTGGGCGACGCGGTGGGCTTCCTCTCCGACCTGAACACCCCCCTAGCCATGGTGGTCATCGGGGCCCAGATGGCAGGTGCCGACCTGCCCTCCACCTTCACCCAGGCCCGGCTGTACCGGGCCAGCTTCGTCAAGCTCGTCGCCATCCCGCTGCTCACCGCCCTGGTGCTGCTGCCCTTCCGCCTCAACCCCCTGTTCTACTCCACCGCCGTCCTCCTGGCCGCCACCCCCTCCGCCGGGTCCACCTCCATGTTCTCCCAGCAGTTCGGGCGGGACACCAAATCCGCCGCCCAGCTCATCACCCTGTCCACCATCCTCTCCATCGTTACGCTGCCCCTCTTCGCCGTGCTGGCGGAGGTTTTGGGGCGCTAGAGGAAAGTGGCCGATGTTGGACGGGCGATTCGTGAATCGCCCCTACGGGCTTGGAGCGGTGGGCCGATGTGGGCATCGGCCCCTACGAGTGCCAAGCGCTATACGGGGCATGGCAGTACGGGCGGCTTTTTAGGCACCTGTTGAACCGCAACTACTTTCAAGTCTGGGCGGGTCATGTGCCGCAGGGGCGGCAGCCCTATTTACAGAGGGCACAGGCCGAACCGAGCCCTGAGCGCTTTCAGGTTTTGCAGGTTACCTGAACCGCACCGCCGCGGGGCCCTTGGGTCCAGGGCCGAAGCCCTGGTTGTTTCTTCCCGGGGTTCTTTGCAAGCAAAGAATCCCGCCGCCGGAGGCCGAGCCTCCTCCCAATGACAGGCCGCCTTATCCGTCTAAGTTGCAGCAATTATGATTGCATCGTGCGTGCCAAAATGAACAGGACCAGTAAAAACGGACAGTGACAAAACACCCCCTAATGTAGGAAAATAGACTACATCAGGGGGTATTGTCATGAAGAAACGAGAATATACACATGTCGAAATGCTGGTGCCAGAGATAGAGGCAATGCTGTCGGCAGGGAAAACACAGCGGGAAGTGGCGGAACAATTCGGATTCAAGAACAAATATGTGGTAAAGAACCTGCTGAAACGGCAGCGGGAGAAGCGGCGCAAGCTGGCGGCGGGGATCGTCCCGCGTCCCAAGGGCAGAGCGCACAAGGGCAGCAAGCCCAGAGACATAACAGCAGAGCAGGCATATGAGATTCAACGGCTGCAGATGGAAAACAAATTACTGCGGGATTTTCTGCAATCGGCTGGGAGGAGGTGAAGGCAGGCGTAAAGTATCAAGTCATCTATCGCCATCGAACGGACTACCCCATTTGCAGGATGTGCCGGTTCTTCGAGGTGTCCAGAAGCGGATACTACGACTTCGTCCGGCGGCTTGGCAAGCCGGAGAGAGACTTTGAGCTGGCAGGCATCATTGCCGCCCAGCGTGAGCGGAGCTTCCGCACCTACGGCTACCGCCGAATGTGGCTGTGGTTGGAGCGGCAGGGCATACACCGCAATCCCAAAACTGTGCTGAGGATCATGAAAAAGTACGGGTTGCTGTCTGAAATCCGGCGCAGGAGGAAGTGGACGCAGATGGGGCAGCAGGTACATAAGTATGAGAACCTGCTCAACAGAGCGTTTCACGCAGACAGGCCCAACAGCAAATGGGTAACGGACATCTCTTACATCCATACGAAGCAAGGTGTGTTGTACCTGTCCATAATCCGCGACCTCTACGACAACAGCATCGTGGCGTACAAAACCGGGACGCAGCAGACGGTAAATCTGGTGCTGGATACCATTCGTCTTGCCATGAAGCGGGAGAAAAAGAGGGTCGCTGCGGAGTTGCACCTCCACAGCGACCAGGGATTTCAGTACACCTCGCAAGCATACTTCAACCTGACTCAAGAATACGGCATAACGCCGTCCATGTCAAGGCGAGGCAACTGTTATGATAACGCTATGGCGGAAAACTTCTTCTCCATTCTCAAGACGGAGTGCATCTACCGCCTCAAGCCCGCCTCCTTTGAGGAGGCCAACCACATCATCGATCGTTTCATCTACTTCTACAACCATGAGCGCATCCAGTTAAAAACCGGAGAGGCGCCGCTCACGCGCCGCCTCTCCGTCTAATACTTGCTTTTCCTACCAGGGGCCTTTTTTGTGCTGTCCGCACAATCTGGGGCTGTTCAAAATTCGTTTATCTAGTTTTTCGACAGGCTGAAGCGGCCCCCGCGGATTTGAATCCGCGGGGGCCGCTCTCCTAATCCCGTTTAGCCGAAGGGGTTGAACCCGCCGAAGGGCCAGCCGCCGTAGTAGCCGCCCTGCTCCTGCTGGGGCTGCTGCTGGGTTTCGGTCTGCTGCTGGGCGCTGCTCTGGGTCTCGGCGGGCTTGGCCTCGTCGAAGGTGATGTCCACGCTGGCGATCTTGCCGCTGCGGTCCAGGGTGAGGGTGGCGGTCTGGCCCGCCTTGTAGCCCCTCAGGGCGGTTTTCAGGTCGCTGATCTGGGAGACCTGGGTGTCCCCGATGGCGGTGATGATGTCGCCCTGCACCAGCCCGGCCTTGGCGGCGGCGGAGCCCTCCTCCACGCTGTTGACGTACACGCCCAGGGCCATGCCGTAGCGCTGCGCGTCGCTCTCGGTGACGGTGGCCAGGGTCACGCCCAGGTAGGGCTTGCCGGTAACGTAGCCGTGCTCGATGATGCTGGTGACCATGTCCATGATGTCGTTGGTGGGGATGGCGAAGCCCAGGCCCTCAATGGTGGCCTCCGAGGCGTTGGTGGAGTTGGACAGCTTGGCGGAGGTGATGCCGATGACCTCGCCGTACATGTTGAACAGCGGCCCGCCGGAGTTGCCGGAGTTGATGGCGGTGTCGGTCTGGATCATGTTCATGACCGTGCCGCCGGACATGGTGATGGGCCGGTCCAGGGCGGAGACCACGCCCTGGGTCAGGGTGAAGGTCAGCTCGCCCAGGGGGTTGCCGATGGCCATGACCGCGTCGCCCACGTGGAGCTGGCCGGAGTCCCCGATGACCACGGGGGTGAGGCCGGCGGCCTCGATTTTCAGCACGGCGATGTCGTTCTCCTCCTCGCCGCCCACCAGGGTGGCGTCGTAGCTGGTGCCGTCCTGGAAGGTGACCTTCAGGTCGCTGACGCCGTCGATGACGTGGTAGTTGGTCAGGATGTAGCCGTCGCTGCTGATGACGAAGCCGGAGCCCGCCACCGCGTTGCGCACCGTCTGGCCCCAGACGTTGGTGGTCACGTTGCCGTTGACGCCCACCACGCTGCCCACGTAGGCGGCGTAGATCTCGGCGGCGGTGTGCTGGGTTTTGGTGTCCACGCTGGACATCTGCACCACAGAGGTGGGGCGGTTGCCCTCGTAGACGGTGGTCTGGTTCGCGCCCGCGCCGCCCAGCGCGCCGGTGGCCAGCAGCGCCCCGCCGCCGCCCACCATTCCGCCCACCAGGGCGCACGCCAGACAGGCGGCCGTGATTTTCAGGCCCATGCGGTTCTTCTTTTGGGGCCGCTCCGGGCCGGGGTCGCTGACGCGGTACTGGTTGGTCTCAAAGGTCTCCCGCTCGTCGGGGGATCTGTTATAGTCACTGTAATACATAATTGTCGCGCTCCTTTTCACTGTCTTCCTTGGAACTGTACCTAGGATAACCGCTAATTATGTATAAAAAATGAAGAATCTTTACATCTTTTTTGAATTGTCTCCGGGCCGGTTTTTCATAAACGCCGCGATGTCCCCGGCCGCCAGGCGCAGATCGTCCGCCGTGTTGTCCAGCACGCCGCTGCCGCAGATGTTGAAGGCCACCATGCAGATCACGGGGCCCAGAATCATACCCCACACGCCGCCCAGGCGCATACCCACGTAGATGCTCACCAGGCTGAGGATGGGGGACAGGCCGGTCTGGTCCCCCACCACCTTGGGCTCGCCCACCCGGCGGAAGAGCGCGATCACCCCCCATATGACCATCAGCTCCACGGCGTGGCGGACGTTGCCGGTGAACAGGTCCACCACCGCCCAGGGCACCATGGCGGTGCCCGCCCCCACGATGGGGATGAAGTCCAGCACCGCCAGCAGGAAGGCCAGCAGCAGGCCGTAGGGCTGTCCGATGATCGCAAAGCCCACCAGCAGGATGAAAAAGACCCCCACGGCCAGGATGAGCTGGGCCTTCACATAGCCGCCGAAGGCGGCCACGGCGGCCTCCTTCACCCGGCCCAGGAAGCCCCGCAGGCTGTCGGAGAGCCGCCCGGCGGCCATAAAGCGCAGCCGGGGGTAGTCCGCGGAGATGAAGTAGGAGCCCATGATGAACACCACCAGGGCCACGGCGAAGGAGGGCACCCCCATGGCCACGTTGGTGGCCCCCGCGGCGGCGGCGGAGAGCATGGCGGGCAGCGCGGCCTGGAGCCACTCCAGGAACCGGGTGGACAGGCTGCCCACCCACTGTCCCACCTCGGGGGGCAGCAGCTTCAAAAAGTCGGAGAAAAAGGCCCCCATGGCGTCCATGGCCGACTTGGCGGAGGCGAGGATACTCTGCCAGTTGTTGGCCAGGGAGATAATTTCGGCCACGATGTTGTACACAAAGGCGGCCAGCAGGCCGCCCACCCCGGCGAAAATGACCAGGATCAGCAAAAAGGAGAGGATCTTTCGGGAGATCCCCACGTGCCGCTGAATCCACTTGATCAGCGGGTTGAGCATCCAGGAGAGCAGGAAGGCCAGCACAAAGGGCATAAAGAGGGACAACAGCGGCGGCCCGGCCAGCGCCAGCACCCCCACCACCAGCGCGGCCAGCGCCAGACGCACGCCCAGCCGCAGCCAGAGCCGCCCCCGTTCCCGCCGGGACAGTTCCCCGTTTTCCATCTTCCGTACTCCTTCTCTTACCGTAATTGGACCGTTTTTCATACCGATTATAACATGTGTCCCCCGCGAAATATCAAGGAATTGTGAATTTTCCGCCGTGCCCTGCGCGTGCGCCCGCCGCGGACGCGGCGGTTTCCGCATTGAACCCTTTAATCTAGTTGACGGCGGCGAAAATTGGTGATAGTTTATAGACGAATCTGTGGTCTGCGGGCCGGTTTTATCGGTTTATTCCCCAAACAAGGAACAGCTTCCGGCAAGCGGTGTGTGTGGCCGCGGACCGGGACGGCCCCGCGGCCAGAAGGGAGATTGGAATATGGAACAGGCAACCGCATTCGTCAAGCTCATCAGCGACTTCCTCTGGGACAACGTTCTGCTCTACGTGCTCGTGCTGGCGGGCGTATGGTTCACCATACGCACCCGGTTCGTCCAGGTGCGCAAGTTCGGGGAGGGCTTCAAGCGCCTCTTCGGCGGCTTCAACCTCAACGGCAAGAAGGCCGGCGCGGACGGCATGAGCTCCTTCCAGGCCCTCACCACCGCCATCGCCGCCCAGGTTGGCACCGGCAACATCGCCGGCTGCGCCACCGCCATCGCCTCCGGCGGGCCGGGCGCCATCTTCTGGATGTGGCTGTCCGCCTTCTTCGGCATGTCCACCATTTACGGCGAGGCCGTGCTGGCCCAGAAGTACAAGACCACCATCGACGGCCAGGTCACCGGCGGCCCCATCTACTACATACGCGCCGCCTTTAAGGGCAAATTCGGCAAATTCCTGGCCGGGTTCTTCTCCATCGCCATTATCCTGGCCCTGGGCTTCATGGGCAACATGGTGCAGTCCAACTCCATCAGCGACGCCTTCGACACCGCCTTCGGCGTGCCTAAGATCGCCGTGGGCCTGGTGGTGGCCGCCGCCGCGGCCTTCATCTTCCTGGGCGGGGTGAAGCGCATCGCCGCCGTCACCGAGAAGCTGGTCCCTGTCATGGCCGCCTTCTACATCGTGGGCTGCGTGGTCATCCTGTTCATCAACCACGCCACTCTGCTGGAGTCCATCAAGAGCATCTTCGTCATGGCCTTCAACCCCCAGGCCATGATGGGCGGCGTGCTGGGCGTCACCATCAAGGAGGCCATGCGCTACGGCGTGGCCCGGGGCCTGTTCTCCAACGAGGCCGGCATGGGCTCCACCCCCCACGCCCACGCCCTGGCCAAGGTGGAAAAGCCCGAGGATCAGGGCTGCATCGCCATGGTGGGCGTGTTCATCGACACCTTCGTCATCCTCACCCTCACCGCGCTGGTGATCATCTCCTCCGGCGCCCTCACCGCCAACCCCGGCCTGGACGGCACCCCCCTGGCCCAGGCGGCCTTCCACGCGGCCTTCGGCCACTTCGGCAACATCTTTATCGCCATCTGCATGCTCTTCTTCGCCTTCTCCACCATCATCGGCTGGTACTTCTTCGGCGAGAGCAACGTGAAGGCCCTCTTCGGCAGCAAGGCCACCAAGGTCTACGCCGTCATCGTGGTGCTCTTCGTGGTGCTGGGCTCCGTGCTCAAGGTGCAGCTGGTGTGGAACCTGTCCGACTTCTTCAACGGCCTGATGGTGCTGCCCAACCTGGTGGGCCTCATCGCCCTGAGCGGCGTCATCGCCAAAAACGCCCGCGGCCTGGACAGCCCCCTGCAAAAATAGGACGCCATACAAAAAACCCGTGGTCCGCCTGAAATCAGGCGGACCACGGGTTTTTTGGCGGATAAGGCGGCCCAAAGCCCCCCTATGAGGGGGCGGAGTGAGGACGGATTGCCACGGGCCTGCGGCCCCGCAATGACGTAGGACGGGGGTCAGGCGGAAAATCTGCACAGGGCCGCCCCGATTCCGCCTCTTGTAACCCCGGCCTTCATTTGATATAATAAAGGGTAATTTTGAGCCGAAGGGGCGGGAAAGGAGGCGGGTGCGCATGAAATACCAAAAATGGAGCAAAGCGGGCAGCGATCCCGCCGCCCGAGCGGCCATGGAGGCCGCGGGCATCCCGCCGCTGCCCGCCCTGGCCCTGTGCGCCCGGGGGCTGGACACGCCGGAGAAGGCCCGCGCCTTCCTGGCCTCGGGGCTGGATTTGCTCCGGGACCCCATGCTGCTGCGGGACATGGACCGGGCGGTGGCGCGCATCGGGCGCGCCCTGGCCGCGGGGGAAAAGGTGGCGGTCTACGGCGACTACGACGTGGACGGCATCACCTCCACGGTGCTGGTGACCCACTATCTGCGCGCGCAGGGCTGCACGGTGGTGCCCTACATCCCGGACCGGATGGAGGAGGGCTACGGCCTGGGCGCGGGGGCGCTGGACACCCTGCACGCCCAGGGGGTGACGCTGGTGATCACGGTGGACTGCGGCATCACCGCCGTGGAGGAGAGCGCCTACGCCGCCTCCCTGGGGGTGGATCTGGTGATCACCGACCACCACGAGTGCAAGCCGGTGCTGCCCCGGGCCGCCGCGGTGGTGGACCCCCACCGCCCGGACTGCCCCTACCCCTTCAAGCATTTGGCGGGGGTGGGGGTGGCCCTCAAGCTGGTGCTGGCCCTGGCGGGGCCGGAGCGGACGGGGGAGCTGCTGGCGCAGTACGCGGATCTGGCCGCCATCGGCACCATCGCGGACGTGATGCCCGTGGCGGGGGAGAACCGCACCATTGTGCGCCTGGGGCTGGAGCAGCTGCGCCGCACCCGCCGCCCCGGCCTGCTGGCCCTTTTGAAGGAGGCCGGGCTCTGGGAAAAGCCCATCACCTCGGTGGCGGTGGGGTACACCCTGGCGCCCCGGATCAACGCCTCGGGCCGCATGGGCTGCGCGGGGCTGGCGGCCGAGCTGCTGCTCACGGACGACCCCGCCCGGGGGGAGGTCCTGGCCCGGGAGCTGTGCGCCCTGAACCGGGAGCGGCAGGCCATCGAGGCGGAGATCTACGAGCGCTGCCTGGTGCTGGCGGACGCGCTGCCCCCCGAGCGGCGGCACGCGCTGGTGCTGTCCCAGGAGGGGTGGCACCAGGGGGTGGTGGGCATCGTGGCCTCCCGCCTGGCGGAGCGGTACTCCTGCCCCGCCTTCATGATCTGCCTGGCGGACGGGAAGGGGAAGGGCTCCTGCCGCTCCTTCGCGGGCTTTAACCTCTTCGCCGCCCTGGAGAGCTGCGCGGACCTGCTGGAGGGCTTCGGGGGCCACGAGCTGGCCGCCGGGTTCACCATTCTGGAGGAGAACATCCCCGCCTTCGCGCGGCGGATGAACGAGTACGTCTCCCTGCGCACCGGGGGGGCCCAGATGGTCTCCACCCTGGAGCTGGACGGGGAGATTGGCGACCCGGGGCTGCTGACCCTGGAGGGGGTGGAGGCCCTCAGCCTGCTGGAGCCCTTCGGAGCGGGCAACCAGCGCCCGGTGTTCCTGCTCCCCGGCTGCACGGTGGCGGCCCTGTCCGAGGTGGGGGGCGGCCGGCACCTGAAGCTCAAGCTGACCGCCGGCGGGCGGAACCTGGACGCCATCTTCTTCTCGGCCACGGCGCGGGAGCTGTCCCTGTCCGCCGGGGACCGGGTGGACGTTGCCTTCACGCCCCAGGTCAACGAGTACCGGGGCTGGCGCTCGGTGCAGCTCCAGCTCTGCGACCTGCGCCCGGCCCTGACCCGGGCCCAGGCGGAGCGGGCGCTGTATGAAAAATTCTGCCGTGGGGAGACTTTAAACCCCGAGGAGGCGGCGGCGCTGCTGCCCAGCCGGGAGGAATTCGCCCTGCTCTGGCGCTACCTCAAGCTCCACGCGGGCCGGGGCCGGATGGAGGAGACCGCCCACCGCCTGTCCCGCAACCTGGCCCGCGCCTGCAACCGGCGGGAGACCTTTATGCGCACCATGGTGTGCCTGGAGGTCTTTGACGAGCGGGGGCTGATCCGCCTGGAGCGGAGCACCGACCACCTGTGCATCGACCTCAACGAGGTGGAGGGCAAGGTGGATTTGGAGGCCTCCAGCATCCTGCGCAGGCTGCACCGCTTAATTGATAATTGAAAATTGAGAATGGATAAGGGAGGACCCCCATTCTCAATTATCCATTATCCATTCTCAATTCTGGACGATCGGAGTGGATCGCATGGATCCAATCTTAGAGCGCTATCAGGCGCTGGAGGACAAGGTAAAGGCATATAACCCGGCGCTTGACGCCAAGCGCCTGTTTTCCGCGTTCACCTACGCGGACAACGCCCACGCCGGCCAGCTGCGCAAGGACGGCTCCCCCTATATCACCCACCCCCTGGCGGTGGCGGAGATCGTGGCGGATCTGGAGCTGGACACCGACTCCATCATCGCCGCGCTGCTGCACGACGTGATCGAGGACACGGCCTCCACCCACGACGAGATCGCCAAGCTCTTCTCCCCCACGGTGGCCGACCTGGTGGAGGGGGTCACCAAGCTGACGCGGGTGCAGTACACCTCCAAGGAAGAGGAGCAGATGGAGAACCTGCGCAAGATGCTCATGGCCATGGCCAAGGACATCCGGGTAATCCTGATCAAGATCTGCGACCGGCTGCACAACATGCGCACCATGAACTACCAGAGCCCCCGCAAGCAGCGGGAGAAGGCGCTGGAGACCATGGAGATCTACGCGCCCATCGCCCACCGCCTGGGCATGCAGAAGATCAAGTGGGAGCTGGAGGACACCTCGCTCAAATACCTGGACCCGGTGGGCTACCGGGAGATCGCAGACGAGCTGGCCGCCCGCTCCTCCGCCCACGAGGAGTTTTTGGGGGCCATCCGCAAGAAGATCCAGGACCGGATGGACGAGGAGGGCATCAAGTGCACGGTCTACGGCCGGGTGAAGCACATCTACTCCATCTACCGCAAGATGTACGCCCAGAACAAGACCCTGGACGAGATCTTCGACCTGTACGCCTTCCGGGTCATCGTGGACGACGTGACCGAGTGCTACAACGTGCTGGGCTGCATCCACGACCTGTTCAAGCCGGTGCTGGGCCGCTTCAAGGACTATATCGGCACGGCCAAGCCCAACGGCTACCAGTCCCTGCACACCACGGTCATCGGCCGGGAGGGCATCCCCTTCGAGGTGCAGATCCGCACCTGGGACATGCACCACACGGCGGAGTACGGCATCGCGGCCCACTGGAAGTACAAGCAGGGCATGGCAAACGACAAGCTGGGCACCGAGGAGGCCTTCGAGTGGGTGCGCAAGCTGCTGGAGAACCAGCAGGACGCCGACGCGGAGGAGTTCGTGCGCACCCTCAAGGTGGATATGTTCGCCGACGAGGTGTTCGTCTTTACCCCCCGGGGGGACGTGATCAACCTGCCCGCCGGGGCCACCCCCATCGACTTCGCCTACAACATCCACTCCGCCGTGGGCAACCACATGACGGGGGCCAAGGTCAACGGCCGCATCGTCACCTTCGACACGCCGCTGAAAAACGGCGACATCGTGGAGGTCATCACCTCCAAAAACGCCCACGGCCCCAGCCGGGACTGGCTGAAGGTGTGCAAGTCCAACGAGGCCCGCAACAAGATCCGCCAGTGGTTCAAGAAGGAGCGGCGGGAGGAGAACATCGCCACCGGCCGCTCCGCCTTCGAGTCGGAGCTCAAGCACGTGGGGCTCAGCATGGCGGTCATCACGGCGGAGGACGTGCTCCCCTTCATCCTGAAAAAGGTGCGCTTCGGCACCCTGGACGAGCTGTACGCCGCCATCGGCTACGGCGGCATGACCGCCCAGAAGGCGGTGGTGCGGGTGAAGGACGAGATGACCCGCCTGGGCCAGGCCGCCGAGAAGGCGGCGCTGGAGAAGGCCACCGCCGACAGCATCATCATGCCTGCTGCCCCCGCCGCCGTGCCCTCGGTCAAGACCCAGCGCCGGGACCAGTCGGGCATTATCGTGGAGGGACTGGACAACTGCCTGGTGAAATTCGCCAAGTGCTGCACCCCCGTGCCCGGCGACCCGGTCATCGGCTTCATCACCCGGGGCTTCGGCGTGTCGGTGCACCGCGCCGACTGCCCCAACGCGGCGCTGGAGCGCCGCAAGCCGGAGGAGGCGGGCCGCTGGGTCAAGGTGAGCTGGGCGGACGGGGAGAACGCCGCCTACTCCACCTCCCTGGAGATCGCCGCCAAGGACCGGGACGGCCTTGCCCTGGACGTGGCCATGGCCCTGTCCGCGGTGAAGGTCAAGACCACCAGCCTCTCCGCCCGCTCCATGCCCGACGGGTACGCCTCCATCTCCATGGTGCTGGAGGTCAAGGGCCAATCCGAGCTCAACACGGTCATCAACCGCCTGGGCCAGATCGCCGGGGTGTACCAGATCAAGCGGGCCGCGGGCTAGGGGCTACTTCCAGGGGGTATCCAATACCCCCTGGATACGAGGGGCTGCGCCAGTGTGCGCACTGGGCGCGGCCGCCCCTCGATACCCCCGGTTTCGCGCCCCGCGGCGCGGGTCGGGGTGTTTTCCCGAGGCGCATGTCCCCGGGAAAACGGATCTGATTTTATTTCCGCTGCCGCGGAAACTCTGCGAGGCTTTGCCTCCCCAATGAGGTCCCCCGTCCCGCCGGGGCGCCATTCTCAATTATCAATTATCCATTCTCAATTATCCATTCGTATTCTTGTATTAGGGAGCTG
Source organism: Oscillospiraceae bacterium (assembly GCA_022846095.1). Classification (NCBI taxonomy): domain Bacteria; kingdom Bacillati; phylum Bacillota; class Clostridia; order Eubacteriales; family Oscillospiraceae; species Oscillospiraceae bacterium. Next base: position 4,092,130 of record AP025583.1, read on the forward strand.
CATCCATGACTACAATAGAGAAGGACGTGCGCAACCCCGCCCTGGAGGACTTTTTCACCGCCTGCTTCGCCCGCGGTGAGATCCTGCGCCGGGAGCTGCGCCTCACGCCGGAGCAGGCGGAGTACGCCCGTACAACCTACCCCGCCGACCTGCGCCCCATGGGGGGAGCCTGGTACGAAATCACCTTCAAGGGAGCGTATACCGATGGATACAAAAGCTAGCTTCGTGCCCCTGCTGCTGGGGGCGGACATCAACGTGTACAGCATGGCCCGGGCCTTTCACGAGGCCTATGGCGTCAAAACCGTGGCTTTCGGCATGTACCCCTCCGGCCCCTGCTTCGGCAGCGACATCATCGACTACCGGGTGTGCGAAAACAACGACGCGCCGGAGGTGGTGCTGAAAAACGTGACCGCGGTGGCGGAGGAGTTTCCCGATAAGCAGGTCATCCTGCTGGGCTGCGGGGACAATTACCTCACCTCCATCGCCTGCAACCTGGACAAGTTCCCCTCCAGCGTAATCGCCCCCTACATCCCCCTGGCGCTGATGGAGGAGCTGATCCACAAGGAGAAGTTCTACGAGCTGTGCGACAAGTACGGCATCGACCATCCGGCCACCTTCGTCTATAAGAAGGGCATGGGCCACGACTTCACCCTGCCCTTCGACGGCCCCTTCGTGGTCAAGCCCGCCGAGAGCGCCACCTACTGGGACCACCCCTTCGACACCCAGAAGAAGGCCTACGTCCTCCAGACCCGGGCCGAGGTGGACAAGGTGCTGGACGAGATCTACGAGCACGGGTACGAGGACTCCCTCATCGTCCAGGACTTCATCCCCGGGGATGACGCCTACATGCGGGTGGTCACCTGCTACTCCGGCGAGGACGGCAAGGTGCGCCTCATGTGCGTGGGCCACGTGCTGCTGGAGGAGCACACCCGCCACGGCATCGGCAACCACGCGGTGATCATCACCGAGCCGGAGCCGGAGCTGTGCGAGAAGCTGCGCGGCTTCCTGGAGGACATCGGCTACGTGGGCTTCTCCAACTTCGACGTAAAGTACGACCGGCGGGACGGCACGTTCAAGGTCTTTGAGATCAACTGCCGCCAGGGCCGCAGCAACTACTACGTCACCGGCGCGGGCCACAACCTGGCCAAATACCTGGTGGAGGACCGCATCGAGCACCGGGACTGCCCGCTGAAAATCACCGAGAACCGCCACCTCTGGCGGGTGATCCCCCTGAAGGTGGCCCTGGACTATATCCCCAGCAGCTACCACGGGCAGATGAGGGAGCTCATCGGCGCGGGGCAGTGGGTCAACCCCCTGTTCTACACCCCCGACAAGAACCTGGTGCACAAGCTGCGCATCCTCAAGGACCAGTGGCGCTACAAGCAGCGCTACGCCAGCTCCACGGAGAAGGCGAACTGATGGAGCAGCGTCTCGGTATTTTAGGGGGCATGGGGCCGCAGGCCACCCAGGTCTTTTACCAGCGCATCCTGGACATGACCGACGCGGCCACCGACCAGGAGCACCTGCCCACCCTGATTTTGAGCGACACCGCCATGCCCGACCGCACCGCCGCCATCCTGGGCGGGGAGGAGGACGCGGTCTTTTCCCGCCTGCTGGCCGACGCGCAGCTCCTGGAGCGCTGCGGCTGTACGGCCCTGGCCATCCCCTGCAACACCTCCCACTACTTTGCCGACCGGCTCCAGCGGGCGCTGCGCGCGCCCATCGTCAACATGGTGCGGGAGGCCACCGCCGCCATGGTGCGGGAGGGGTACCACCGGGTGGGCATCCTGGCCACCGACGGCACGGTGCAGACCGGGATTTACCAGAAGGAGTGCGCCGCCCAGGGCGTGGAGGGGGTCGCCCCCGACCCGGAGACCCAGCGGGTGGTCATGAGCATCATCTACGACGAGATCAAGCGGGGTGAGAAGGGCAGCCGGGAGAAGTTCGCCGCCATCGACCGGGCGCTGCGGCGCATGGGGTGCGACGGAGCCATCCTGGCCTGTACGGAGCTGTCGGTCTACCGGGCCTACCACGGCCTGCCCGACTACTACCTGGACGCCATGGACGTGCTGGCCCAGCGCTGTATCGCCGCCTGCGGCTACGCCCTGCGCACCGTCTGACGCCGCATCCCCGTCCGTAGGGGCGATTCATGAATCGCCCGCCCCCAGGGCTCCCAGCTCCAGCCCCACCGCCAGGGCGGCGCGGAAGATGGCCGCGCGCTCGGCGCGGGTAATGAGCTTCTGTTCGTCCCAAAAGACCGCCAGCGACTCCTTCTGCTCCGGTGTGAGATCCTCCATCAGCCTGTCGCGGCGCATGTGTCCGCACGCCACGTTCTGCTGATACGCCGCGTCCGCGGCCAGATAGGGCACGATGGCCTCCTCGGTGACATACTGATAAAGGCTTTCAAGCAGCTGTGTCATTGCTTCGATCCCTCCCATTAACTTGACCGTTTAGTCTGATACAATTATAATCTGACCGTTAGGTCTTGTCAAGCCCACAATGGAGGTGCCAGATGGATATATTAGCTACGCGAATTCATTCACTGCGAAAAGAGAAGCACATCCGCCAGGAGGACGCCGCAAAGGAGCTTGGAATTTCCACACGCACCTATTGCCGCTATGAAACCGGTGAGCGTGAGCCCACCGCGCCCACAATCGTAGCACTGGCGGACCTATTTGGCGTGTCCGCCGACTATCTCCTGGGCCGCTCGGACGAGCGGTAAAAAGCCTCCCCTGCGGGGGCCTTATTCTCAAAAAGGTGGTGACCCTATGAAGCGCCCCCGTCTGCCCCTGGGCGACTACTACCAGCTCCTGCTGCGCCACGCTCTGCTGGTGGACCCCTATCCGCTGCCCATCGACCTGACCCGCCCCGTCTCCCTGGTGTCCTGCGACTCCAAGGTGGTGGTCCCCAACACCCTGTTCATCTGCAAGGGGGCCTCCTTCAAGGCCCAATACCTGCTGGACGCGGTGGCGCAGGGGGCCTTCGCCTACGTCAGCGAGCGGGCCTACCCCGAGGCCCTGGGCGTACCCTGCATCCGGGTGAGCGACATCCGCACCGCCATGGGCCTCATGGCGGATTTGTCCTTCGGCCACCCCTCGGCCGCGCTGCGGGTGACGGGCATCACGGGCACCAAGGGCAAGACCACCACGGCCTACTATATCAAATCCATCCTGGACGCCTGGCTGGCGGCGCAGAACCACCGGGAGAGCGCCATTTTGTCCACTATAGTTACCGACGACGGGGTGGAGCGCCGCCCGGCCAAGCTGACCACGCCGGAGCCGCTGGATCTGCAAAAGCACCTCTTCAACGCCGTGTCCGCCGGGGCGGACTACGTGACCATGGAGTTCTCCAGCCAGGCCCTGAAATACGGGCGGGTCATCGGGGTGGAGCTGGACGCGGCGGTCTTTCTCAACATCGGGGAGGACCACATCTCCCCCCGGGAGCACCCGGATTTTGAGGACTACTTTGCCTCCAAGCTGCTGATCTTCCGCCAGTCCGGGGCGGCCTGCGTCAACCTGGACTGCGACCACGCCGGGCGCGTGCTGGAGGCCGCGCGTATCTGCCCCATGGTGGTCACCTACTCCCACAAGGACCCGGCCGCGGACGTGTACGCCACCCAGGTGCGCAAGGACGGGCGGCACATCCGCTTCCATCTGCGCACCCCCCGGTACGAACGGGAGCTGTCCATCGCCATGCCGGGCCTCTTTAACGTGGAAAACGCCCTGGCCGCCGCCGCCGTGGCGGAGGTCTACGGCATTCCCGCCGAAGCGGTGGACGCGGGGCTGTCCCGGGCCTTTGTGCCCGGGCGCATGGAGCACTACGGCAGCGCCGACGGCCGGGTTTCGGTCATCGTGGACTACGCCCACAACGGCATGAGCCTGGACGCGCTGCTCCGCTCGGCCCGGGCGGAGTACCCCGGCCGGGAGCTGACGGTGCTCTTCGGCTGCACGGGGGACAAGGGCATCGACCGCCGGGAGGGCATGGGCACCGCCGCCGGGAAGCTGGCCGACCGCATCCTGCTCACCGAGGACGACCCCGGCCACGAGCAGGTGGAGGCCATCTGCCGGGACATCGGCGGCTTTATCACCCCCTTCGGCAAGGAGTTTACCGTGATACCCGACCGGGAGGAGGCCGTCTTCGCCGCCGTGCTGGAGTGCCGCGCCCCCGCCGTGGTGGTGCTGGCGGGCAAGGGCTGCGAGCAGGCCCAGAAGCGCGCCCACGGCCCCGAGGCCTGCGTGCCCGACGGCATGCTGGCCGAACAGGCGCTGAGACGCTACGACGAGCGCCAAAGGGCCCTATGAGCGCATCTCAAGGCCCCCCTGTGAGGGGGGCTCCCGGCGTCAGCCGGGTGGGGGGTCTCCCCTCCGAGCTCGGCGCAGTTTTCACCGCCGCCGGGGCCGCGGCCTGGGGGGCGGTGTCCTATGCCCGGGTCGCCCCGCTCATGTCCCCGGAGAACCGGGACAGGGCGCAGGCGCTCTGCCCCGGCGCGGCCACGGCCTTTGTGGCCGCCTTCCCCTACTACGCGGGGGAGCGGCCCGGCAACCTGTCTCTCTACGCCCGTGGGGCGGACTACCACCCCGCGCTGGTGCGGCGGCTCACGCCGGTGTGTGATTTTCTGCACGGGAAATACCCGGAGTATTCCTTTTTGCCCGCCGCCGACAGCTCACCGCTGCCGGAGCGGGAGATCGCGTGGCTGGCGGGGCTGGGCCTGCGGGGGGAAAACGGCCTCTTCATCCTGCCCCCCTGGGGCTCCTACCTGTTTTTGGGCACCATCCTGACCGCCGCGCCCTTCGATCCGCCCCCGGCCCAGCCCGCCCCGCCCTGCCTGGGCTGCGGCAAATGCCGGCGCGTCTGCCCCACCGGGGCGCTGGGCGGTATCGAACAAACGTTTCACGTGAAACAGTGCCTCTCCGACCTGACCCAGCGCAAGGGGGATCTGACGGGGGAGGAGGCGGCGCTGCTGCGCGCCCACCCCTATGTGTGGGGCTGCGACCTGTGCCAGCGCTGCTGTCCCTACAACGCCGCCCCCCGGGAGACGGAATTGCCCGAATTCCGGGAGAATCTGACCGACTTTTTGACCGCCGGGATGCTGGAGGGCCTGACCAACCGCGCCTTTCGGGCGCGCTACGGGGACCGGGCCTTCGCCTGGCGCGGCCCGGCGGTGCTGCGGCGCAACCTGGCCTTCAAGGACGAATAAAACCGCCTGTTTGGTTCAAACTACTGGTACGTTTGAACGAAAGGCGGTTTTTTCATGCAAGTGCGCGACTTTATGAACCCCAGCGTGGTGTCCATCACCCCCGGCGAATCGGCCTCCCTGGCGGCCAGGCTCCTGTCCCGGCACAACGTGGGTTCCCTGCCCGTGTGCGGGGAGGACGGCGGGCTGCGGGGCATCGTGACCGACCGGGACATCGTACTGCGCTGCGTGGCGGCGGAGGAGGACCCCGCCCACGTGCCCGTGAAAGACATCATGACCCGCAACTGCTCCGTGGTCTCCCCGGACGACGACGCCCGGGAGGCCACCCGCCTCATGGCGGCCCGGCAGGTGCGCCGCCTGCCCGTGCTGGAGGGCGGCAAGGTGGTGGGCATGGTCTCCCTGGGGGATCTGGCCAAGAGCCACCAGTTCGACATGGAGGCCAGCAAGGCCCTGTCCGAGATCTCCGACAACGTGAAGAAGCTGTAGACGCAAAAAGGCGGCGGGGGCAGGCCCCCGCCGCTTTTTCGCGCCTATTCCACCGGGATGACCTGCTCCCGGCCCGTGTTGTCCTTGACGTAGACCTCGGCCACGGGCCAGCTCCCCTGGCTCAGGAAGCTGGCGTAGCTGGTGGAGGAGATGAGCCAGCTCCCCGTCTCGCCGTACTCCTCGTCCATGCCGGCAAACGCCGACACGTCCAGGGGCTGGACGTCCGCCACCCGGCCGTCCTTGAGTAACCGGGCCTCCGCCTTCACCGGGTAGGTGCGCGGCTCCATCTGGCTGGGCGAGAAGGTCACCGCCACCTTGCCGTTCTCCCAGCGGGCCTCCACGGTCATAATACTGTTGGAGCGGCAGTCATACAGGCTGTCCAGCATCTGGGTCTGGCCCACCCCGTCCTGCTCCAGCACCACCGAGACGGCCACCTCGTTGACCAGGGGGACGGTGGCGGCGGCGGTGAAGGTCTGGCCCGGGCCCAGGACGCCGGGCACCTCCACGGCCTCGAAGTCCGGCCCCGTGAGCACGAAGCGGGCCGTGAGGCCCTGGGTATAGGTCTTGGGGGTGGCGGAGAGGGAAATTTCCATGGTCTCGGCCACCGCGTCGATGGACGCCGCGCGCACGTCGCTGGCCGAGAGCAGGTCGGTCTGGGCCCGGAGGGCCTCCTCCACCCGGGCGGTAATGGCGCCCACCTGGGCGGACACGTCGGCGCTGATGCCGCCCACCTGGCCCCGCAGGTGCTCCAGCTCCCCCCGCAGCCCGCCCACGTACACCCAGAGCGCGGCCCCCAGGCAAAAACACAGCGCAAGACAGGCCCCCAGCAGCGGCACTGCCCAGCGGCGCCGTTTGGGCTCCGCGCGGGCCTCCAGGGCCTGGACGTAGCGCCCGGCCACCGCCTCCACCGCCTCCAGCTCCCGGTCGCTCAGCTCCTCCGAGGCGGGCACGGCCTGCTCCTCCACACCCAGCAGCACCCCCACGGGCACGGCGAATAATCTGCTCATGGTTATGAGCTTTTCCACCTCGGGGATGGTAATATCGGACTCCCACTTGGAGATGGCCTGGCGGGACACCCCCAGCGCCTCGCCCAGGCCCTCCTGGGACAGCCCCGCGGCCCGCCGCCGCTCCTGTATCCGTTGGCCCAAGGTCATGGTACCACTTCCTTTCCTGGGAAAAGCCTAGCAAAAAGCCCCCGCACACGCCACCAACCACCCGGTTCTTTTTGTCAACCCCAGGTTGCGGGCCTTGGGGCGCAAGGGGTTCAGCCTCCCAACAGCGGCTGCGCGACAGAACCGTCCGGCGTGATGGAGGTGATGCGCACCAGACCCTGGACATACTGGCGCACCCCGTCGTCCAGGGTGAGGGTCACCGAAATCGGGGTAACCGCGTCCATCAGCGTCACGTCGGCGCGGTAGCTGCCGCCGCCCAGGTCCACGGCCTCCACCGACGTGGGCTTCCCCTCAGACGGGCGGAGCGTGAAGGTGAGCTTCAGGCCCTCCACGGGCTGGGCCGGGGTCACGTTGAGGCGGAGGGTGGCGAAGGAATACACGCTGTCGGTGTTGCGCACGGCGGTGAAGTCGAAGTCCGCCACCAGGGGGAGGGCGGGATCCAGCCCGGCGGGCTGCCCGGCCTCCGCCTCCAGCGCCGCCGTTTGGGCCTCCAGGGCCTCCACCCGGCCCGCCAGGGCCCGGATCTGCCCCCACTGGAGGCAGATTACGGCGATGGCCGCGGCCACCAGCAGCCCGGTGAGCACGTGGCCCGCGTTTTTCAGCAGCGCCCGGCGGCGGGAGTGCTCCGCCCCGCCCGCCCGGCTGCGCCGGTTCACTGTCATAGCAGTCCCTCCTTTATGGGTCTATCGTACCAGAAGGGCGGCCGGTTTGGCAAGCCCGGCTTACGCTTGGTCAACCGGGGGCCGGCACAGGCGTTTTGCGCCGAAATAGTAGAAAACCAGCCCCAAAACGCAGCAAAACGCGCCGAACAGGAGCGCCTTCTCCACCCCCGCGTCGGCCAGGGAGCCGAAGGCGGGGTAGATGCACACCGCGCCCAGATCCATGAGCATGGCGTTGCAGGAAAGCTGGGTGGCCCGGCCCGCCGGGGGGGCCTGCTCGTTTTGCAGGGAAACCGCCAGGGGGTTCATCAGCGCGCTCAGGCCCCGCAGGGCCACCACCCCGGCCACCGCCAGCAGCGGGGCGGGGGAGAGGCCCAGCAAAAGGCAGATTGCCGCCGCGCCCCCCATCAGCAGGCAGCCCGCCGGCCGCTCCCCCAGCCGGGCGGTGAGCCGGTGGGACAGGCCCCCGGCCAGCCCGGCCACGGTAACCGCCGCGTGGAGCGCGCCGAACCAGCCGTCCGGGATCCCGGCGCGGACGAACTGGAGCTGGCCCAGAAAGACGGTGACCATCTGCACCGTCTCCTTGAACAGGCAGATCCCGCACAGCAGCGGGGCCAGGGCCAGGGTGCCCCGCAGGGCGGCGCGGAAGTCCGGCCGCTCCCCCCGCCCGGCGGCGGCGCGCGCGCCCTCCGGCTCCCGCAGCAGCAGGGTCAGCCCGGCGGCGGCGGTGTAGGAAAATACCGTCAGCAGCGCGGAGCGGCGGTAGTCTCCCCCCATCAGGGGCCAGGCCAGGGAGGCGCACAGCAGCCCCGCGGTCTGCACCGCCTCCCAGCGGGAAAAGACCCTGCGGTGCTCCTGATCGCCCGTGCAGCAGGCGAAGAGATACGCGCTGTCGCACCCGGACAGGCCGGACATGCACACCGCCAGCACCACCCGCTCCAGCAAAAAGCCCCAAAAGTCCGCGGCGCGCCAGAAGATCACCTTGGACAGGGCGAACAGGAAGGAGCAGATCACCAGGGTGCGGCGGTGGCCCAGGCGGTCGGCCCAGCAGCCCCAGGGCACCTCCAGCGCCAGCATGAGCACCATGGAAATGCTCTCGATGATTCCGATCTGTAGAATATCCACCCCCGCCGCCTGGCGGTATAGGGTGGCCACGGGGCTGTAGAACACCAGCCCCTGCAAAAAATAGGCAGCAAAAAGGAGCGCAATATTGCGCCGGTTCCGATCCATCACAATTTCCTCCGTTTTTTAGTCAGGCTTGCGCCCCGCTCCACAGGAGCGGGGCGTTTCACGTATGGAGGATGCGCTAGGTCGGACTGCGGCGCATAAAGAGCGCTCCTTTCAGGAACTTCCAGGGGCACAGGCGGAAAGGGGGCAGACCCCCCAGCCGCTGCGGCGGCAGCCCCCCTCATAGGGGGGCCTGTGGCTCAGGACAGGTAGGGCGCGCGGACGAGGAGCTTGCCGGAATAGGGGGGCAGCGTGACCACCGCCTCCCCCTCCTCGCCCAGGGGGTAGGCCCCCTCCTCCAGCAGATCCACCGCCGACCAGGGCAGGTGCAGCTCGGCGGGCTCGGGCCCGGCGTTCACCGCGGCGGCCACGGCCTGCTCCCCCAGGGTGCGGGTGAAGGCCAGCACGCGGCCCTCCGCCGCCAGGTAGGAGATGTCCCCGTCCCGAAGGGCGCTCTGGGTGTTGCGCAGCCTGCCCAGGGCGGCGTACCAGGCGGTGAGGGCCCGGTCCTCGCGCCCCCAGGGGAAGGTGCGGCGGTTGAAGGGGTCCTCGAAGCCCTCCATGCCCGCCTCGTCCCCGTAGTACACCGTGGGGGAGCCGGGGAAGGCGAAGAGGATCAGGGTGCCCAGCTTCAGCAGGGAGAGCGCCCGCTCCCGCTGCTCAGGGGTGAGGCGGTGGTCCGCCCGCCAGGCCTTGGTGTACTCGGTACAGGCCGATCCCGTGCCCAGCAGGGTCAGAATCCGGGGGGTGTCGTGGGTGCCCAGGGCGTTCATGGCCGAGTAGTAGGCCCAGCGGGGGTAGTTCTCCCGCAGGCGCTCCATCTCCTCCATAAACTGCCCCGCGTCCCCACCCAGCAGGTAGGAGATGCAGGCGTTGCGGAAGGGGTAGTTCATCAGCCCGTCGCAGTGGCCCCCCAGGATGTGCTTGCGGCGCACGCCGTAGGCCACCTTGGTGGAGCCGTCCTCCCACACCTCGCCGATGACCACGCCGTCGGGCTTGGTCTCCCGCACGGCGGCGTGCAGGGCGCAGACGAAGGAGTCGGGCAGCTCGTCGGCCACGTCAAGCCGCCAGGCGTCCGCCCCGGCGCGCAGCCAGCGGCGCACGATGCTGTCCTCCCCGCGGATCACGTAGTCCAGGTAGCTGGGCTCGCTCTCGTTCACGGCGGGCAGGGTGTAGATCCCCCACCAGGCGTCGTAGCGGTCGGGCCAGCGCTGGAAGTTGTACCACTTGTACCAGGGGCTGTCCATGGACTGGTGGGCGCCCGGGGTGGGGCAGGGGTAGGAGCCGTCCCCGTTGAAGTACTTGCTGACGAAGCCCTGGTGGTTAAACACCCCGTCCAGCATCACCCGCATCCCCATGGCGTGGGCCTGGGCGCACAGCGCCTCAAACTCCCCGTTGGTACCGAAGAGGGGGTCCACCTTCTCGTAGTCCCCGGTGCCGTAGCGGTGGTTCTCGCCGGCCTCGAAGATGGGGCAGAAGTAGATCGTCTCCACCCCCAGCTCCCGCAGGTAGCCCAGCTTCTCCCGCACCCCGGCGATGGACCCGCCGAAGAAGTCCCGGTTGCGCACCTCGCCCCGCTCGTCGGGGCGGTATTCGGGCTCCTCCTCCCAGCTGCGGTGGACCCAGCGGTCCCCCGGCATACCCGCCGGGTCGGGCGGGGGGGCGGTGCGGCGGAAGCGGTCGGGGAAGATCTGGTAGGTCACGCCCTGGCCGAACCAGGCGGGCACCTCCTCCCGGCCGTCGTACACGGTGAGCTGGTACTCCCCCAGCTCCAGGCTGCGGCCGTCCAGTCCCTCCAGCTTGAAGGAGTACCAGATCAGGCCCACGTAGTCCCCGGTGGGCAGGGTGCCCGCGAACACGTCCCGGCCCTCCTCCATGTCCATCCAGGGCAGGAAGATCCGCTCCTCCTCGTTGTCCCGGCTCTCGAACCGGGCGGTGAGGATGCCGTGGGAGAAGCCCCGGGCCCGCTCGGGCCGCAGGGTGAAGCGCAGCACCGTGCCCGCGCTGACCGCGCCGTAGGGGCGCTTAAAGCGGGAATCCCGGGGGTTGTATACCTGTACGTCGTATGTCAAATGAAATCATCCTTTATTGGGGATTGAGGGAAATGGCCTCCAGCCGGCTCCGCCGGCAGGGGGCCTCTAGCGGATCAGGGCGTTCTCCGTGCTGACCGCCTCCAGGTTCTCCTGGGCGCTGAAGTAGTAGCTGAACACGTCGGCCGCGATGGCCGCCAGCCCGCCGCCCGAGCCGCCCTTCTCCGCCACCAGGGCGATGGCGATCTGGGGGTCCTCGTAGGGGGCGAAGGCCACGAAAACCGCGTTGGCCTCCGAGGTGGTGGCCACCTGGGCGGTGCCCGTCTTACAGCCCACGCTCACGTCCAGGTCGTCGAAGTACTGGTGCACCCCGGCGCCCTCCAGGGCCACCAGGCGCATGCCGTACTTGACGGCCTCCAAATTCTCCTCCGAGATGGCGATGCTGTCCAGGGGCTGGGCGTCGTACTCCGCCACCACCGAGGAGTAGTCGCTGGATTTGACGCTCTTGAGCAGGTGGACGGGGTAGCGGTCGCCGCCGTTGACCAGGGTGGCCACGTAGTTGGCCAGCTGCACTGGGGTGACCAGGGTGTTGCCCTGGCCGATGGACGCGGAGAGCAGGTTGCCCCCCTCCCAGCGCTGGCCCAGAGCCTCGCTGGTCTCCGGCCCGGCCACCATGCCCGCCTCGTCGTAGAGCTCGATGCCCGTGCGCTGGCCCAGGCCGAACATGCGCGCGTAGTGGTCAATCTGGCTGATGCCCAGCCGGTCGCCCACGGTGTAGAAGTAGACGTTGCAGGAGTCCTTCAGGGCCTCGGACAGGTTCTCATAGGAGTGGGTGCGGCCGTACTGGCGGTAGTACCAGCACTTGGGGTGGTAGTCCCCGTAGGGGTACTTCTGGCCCTTGGGGTACTGGAAGAACCCGGTGTCCAAAATTTTCTCCGTGGTGGTGATGGCCTCCTCCTGGAGTCCCGCCACCCCCATGACCATCTTGAAGGTGGAGCCGGGGGAGTAGAGGCCCTGGGTGGCCCGGTTATAGAGGGGCTCCAGGGGGTCGTCCTGGAGCGTGTTGAAGGACTCGGTATAGGTGCTCAGGTCGAAGGTGGGGTAGGAGGCCATGGACAGCACGCCGCCGTCCTTCACGTCGATGATCACCCCCGACGCGCCCCGCACCTGGTCCGTCAGGCCGGGCACGTGCTGGGCCAGGGAGCGCTCCAGCACCTCCTGGAGGCGCAGATCCACGGTGAGAATCACGTTGTCCCCCGGGGCGGGGTACTTCTTCCAGGTCTCGCTGACCACCTTGCCGTCGGTATTGCGCTCCACGGTGCGGGTGCCGCTCTCCCCCCGCAGGTACTCCTCGAAGGCCAGCTCCACGCCCTCCTTGCCCACGATGTCGTTCATGCCGTAGCCCAGGGCCTTGTAGTCCGCCCACTCCTCGGCGTAGATGGGGCCCACGCGGCCCAGCAGGTGGGCGGCGTAGGGGGTGTTGTACTCCCGGACGGAGACCGCCTTGGTCTCCACCCCCTTGTACCCGCCCTCCTTGAGCTTGGAGATAAAGGTAATGTCCACGTCGGAGGCGAACACGTACTCCGACGTGGCCGCGCCCTTGCTGCGCAGGGCCAGCTCGTAGAGCACCCCCACGATGGCCCGGGCCTCATCGTCCGGTATGTCCGGATCCAGCTCGAACCAGGTGCGCATGCTCTGGAACAGCGCGTCGGCGGAGACCGGCTCCATAGCCGGGAAGGTGGGGATCTCCACCGGCTGGGCCTGGGCGGGCGCCTCCCCGGTGGCCTCGGCCTCGTCGGCCTGGGCCCCGGCCTCGGCGGCCGCCGCCTGGGCCTCGGCCACCGCCGCGCTGCGGCGGCTCAACTCGTCCGCGATGGCGCGGGCCGCCCCGCCGTCCGCCCAGCTGTCCCCCATGGTGTCCAGAAGGGTCAAAAAGCGGCTGCGGGCGGTGGCGCCCGCGTCCTCCATCGTGTAGACGAAGGGCTCGGTCCGGGAGATGGGCAGGGTGTCCGTCCAGGCGACCCCCTCCTCCCGGCACAGCTCCAGCAGGCGCTCCACCATGGCGTTGCGGCCCTGGGTTCCCCCCATCACCGACGTGTCCAGCGTCACCTGGTAGCCCGTGCCGTTGGACACCAGCACCCGGCCGTAGCGGTCCAGGAGGCTGCCCCGCCCCGCCTCCACGGTCTCTTCGTCCGCGATCTTGCGGGTGGAAACCCCGTGGTAATAGTCGTAATTGGTCACCTGGAGGGAGTAGAGCACCCCGCCGAAGGCCAGGAAGATGGCGGCCAGGATCAGAAGTATGACGCGTATGCGGCTTTGTAGCTGCTTGCCGTCCATGTGTGCTCCTTTCCGGCATGTCAAGGGGGCCTGGGCCTCGCAGAGTTTCCGCGGCAGCGGAAATAAAATCAGATCCGTTTTCCCGGGGACATGCGCCTCGGGAAAACACCCCGACCCGCGCCGCGGGGCGCGAAACCGGGGGTATCGAGGGGCGGCCGCGTCCAGTGCGCACACTGGCGCAGCCCCTCGTATCTAGGGGGCATTGGATGCCCCCTAGACCCTAAAAGTGGGTGCTCTCGGGTACGCGGCGGTGCACCCAGCGGAAGATGGCGTAGACGGGGAAGACGAAAACCAGGCTCCAGAGCACCTCGGGCACCGCCACCCGCAGCAGCGCCGGCAGGGGATCCCCCGCCAGCAGCAGGCGGCGCAGCACCTGGAGCCCGTCCAGCACCACCAGCACCGCCGCCGAGCACACCAGGCACCCCAGCAGGTTCTGGCGCAGGGCGTACTGGGCCAGGCCCCCGGCGCAGGCCCCCAGCACCGCCAGGGACACCGTCATGCCCCCCGACGCGCCGAAGTACACCGCGTCGCACAGCACCCCCACGAACAGCCCGAAGCCCGCCCCGGCCACCGCGCCCTCCAGCACCGCCACCGCCACCGCCGCCAGGGGCAGCAGCATGGGGATCACCCCGTAGACGGGGAAGCGGTTGAGCACCATGGTCTCCAGGAACCAGACCGGCAGCACGGCCAGGGCGTACACGCCCCACTTGATGCAAAAGTCACGGGTCGTCAACGTGTACGCCCCCTTTCATGACGGGCCGGCGCGGGCGCCTGCCCCTACTCCACGATGTCGAACTCCTTGATGACCAGCACCTGCTTGAGGGCGTTGAAATCGGTCTCCGGGACGACCACGGCGTAGCGGGTCATGCCCGTGGGGTCGGTGAGGACCTCCTCGATATGCCCCACCACCAGCCCCGACGGGTACTCGCCCCCCAGGCCGGAGGTGAGCACCATGTCCCCGGCGATCAGCTCGCTGCCCTCGGGCAGGTAGGTCAGCTTGAGCCTGCCCTCGCCCATGAGGGAGAAGTCCCCCTCCAGAATGGCCGCGTCGTCGGTGCGGGCCAGCAGGCCGCCCATCTCCAGATCCGAGTCCACCACCGTAATGAGGGTGGACCAGTTGACCCCCACCTTGGAGATGATCCCCACCAGGTTGCCGTACTCGTCCACCACGCAGTCCCCCGCGGAGATGCCCGCGTTCTCCCCCTTGCTGAGGGTGAGGGTGTCCTCCCAGTTGGAGGTGGAGCGCCCCGTCACCCGGGCGTCCTCATAGACGAAGTCCCGCCGCTTTTCCCGCAGGCCCATTTCGTTGCGCAGCCGCTCATTGTCCCGCAGGGCCGCCTCCGCGTCCCTCTGCTGGGCGCGCAGCTCCGCGTTCTCCCGCTTGAGCCGCTCGTTCTCCTCCCGCAGGTTTTCCCGCTCGAAGGCGTCGTTGTAGCGCTCCTCCGTCCAGTTCACCACCGCGTTGATGCCGTTGCGCACCGGCGTGGAGATCAGCCCCGCCAGGTTGGCCACCGGGTTGGCCGTGCCCCCCATGAACATGGAGACCAGGGCCGTGATCAGCCCCAGCAGCACGGCGATGATTAAAATCAGTATTCCGTTGTGGCGGAGAAAGTCTTTCAAGGCAGATACCCTATCCTTCAGCTTGTTCGGCGGCCAGGGCCAGGCAGTCCACGCCCAGCCGGGCCAGAATACGGCCCAGCCGGCACACCGGCAGGCCCATCACGTTGTAGTAGTCCCCGGAGATGCCCTCCACCAGCAGGGCCCCGTAGCCCTGGATGCCGTAGGCCCCCGCCTTGTCCATGGGCTCCCCGGTGGAGACGTAGGCCGCGATCTCGGCCTGCGACAGCGCCCGGAAGCTCACGTCGGTCACCTCGTGCTCGGTGTGGCGCGCCCCGCCGCACAGGACCGTCAGGCCGGTGTAGACCTGGTGGCGGCGGCCGGAGAGGGCGGTGAGCATCCGGATTGCCTCCGGAGCGCCGCCCGGCTTGCCCAGCACCGCCCCGTCCAGAGCCACCACCGTGTCCGCCGCGATGATGAGGCCGCCCGGCCCCTCCCGCTCCAGCACCGCCCGGGCCTTCTGCTGCGACAGGCGCTCCACCAGCTCCGCCGGGGGCAGATCCTGGCCCATGTCCTCCTCCACATCGGGGGAGACGATACGAAACGCCGATACCCCCATGCGCTCCAGCAGCTCCCGCCGCCGGGGGGACTGGGAGGCCAGTATGATGTCCATACGCTTCATCCCCCTCCGTTATTTCCCGGTGGAGCCCAGGCCGCCCGCGCCCCGGGCCGTCTCGTCCAGCTCCTCCGCCAGCTCCAGCTCGGCCCGGACCACGGGCACCACAGCCAACTGGGCGATGCGGTCCCCGGGCTGGACGGTATACGCCTCGTCCGACTGGTTCACCAGCCCCACCCGGATCTCCCCCCGGTAGTCGCTGTCGATGACCCCCACGCCGTTGGCCAGCGCCACGCCGTGCTTGATGCCCAGCCCGGAACGGGCAAAGACCAGGGCCACATACTCCGCCGAGGGCAGGGAGATGGCGATCCCCGTGGGCAGGGTGGCCCGGCCCCGGGGGGCCAGGGTCACGGGGGCGTCCGTGCAGGCGCACAGGTCCATGGCCGCCGCGCCCGCGGAGGCGTAGAAGGGGGCGGGGATCTCGGCCCCGATTTTCGGGGACAGGGCTTTGATTTTCAGCTTCATTCAGGTTCCTCCATTGAAAACGGGCGATTCATGAATCGCCCCTACGGATTGGATGGGCACGGCCGGAGCGTGGTCCCCGGCGCTATTCCACGTCCCGGTAGTAGAGTCCGCGGGTGTACTCGCCGGGCTCCCAGCGGCTCCTGTCCAGATACCGCTCGGCCACCTGCACGCACTCCCGGGGGTTCTCGGTGGTGAACAGCAGCCGCTGCGCCCACAGGCCCAGGCGGCGGTAGTCCTGGGCCTTGTCGGCCAGGAAGAGCTTTTTGCAGTTCAGTATCTCGTTGCGGCAGCCGGGGGCGGGCACCACGGGGAAGCGGGCCCCCTTGCGGTCGGTGAGGGTGTTCACGTTCTGGCAGTTGCAGCGGCCGGTGCGGTTTTTGATGATGCAGCTCTCCATAATCATCAGGGGCAGGCGGCCGTAAGTAATCAGCTCCAGGGGCACCGCCTTGGACAGGTCCCGGACCTGGGCCAGCTTCAGCTCGAAGGAGGCGGTGGCGGAGGCCAGCCCCAGGTGGCGCAGCTCCTTGAGGGCCTGGCTGTTGTAGATCTCCAGCCCATAGTCCCCCCGCAGGGTGAAGCCCAGCCGCCGGGCGGCGGGCAGCATACCCAGGTTGCCGATGAGGGCGTCCTCCACCCCCAGCTCCCGCACCGCCTGCAGCTGCTCCAGCATCCTGGGCCACTCCCGGTCCCAGGCCACCCGGGGCAGGATGACCCCGATGCGGGCGTCCGCTCCGCCCGCCGCCTTCTCGGGGTGGGCCGCCAGCTCGTCCAGGGGGACATACACCAGGGCGGGGGCCAGGGCCAGCAGCTCGGGCGTGACCTGCTCGGCCCGGCGGACCGAGACGGTCAGCGCGGGGGCCTCCCGCGGCCCCTCGTAGCGCACGCCGGGTTTGAAGGCCCCCGTGCGGCGCACCGGAGGCAGGGAGCGCATGGCGGTGAGGCTGTCCAGCGCCTGCCGCCGCATGGCGTTGAGGGCGGACAGGGGCAGGGAGAGCCCCGGCTCCACCAGGGCCTTCACCCCGGCGGCGCGGAAGGGGGTGCCCCCGGTCTTGGCGAGCTGCTCCTCCACCTGCTCCCGCGTAATTGCCTTGGTGCGGGCCGGCTCCGGCACGGGCCCCTCCACGGTGGCCACGTGCGCCCCGTCGTCCTCCACGCCTACCTTAGCAGGCTCGCCGGGGCGGATTAGGGCGTAAAAGGTCACGGGCACCCGCTGGGCCTCTCTGCCGTTCTCATAGGTGGCCCGGGCGGCGGCAAAGAGCTCCCTCGGCTCCTTCTGCTCCTCCCGCACGCCGAACATGTCCGGGCCCTGCCTGTCCATAAAATAGCCGTCGGTAAAGCCCTGGCGGGAGAAGGCGGCGGCCAGCTGCTCCAGCTCCCGGGCGGTGGGCTCACGCCCCTCCCGGATGGCCCGGGCGTAGATGGAGGTCACCACGGCCACGTACTCCGGGCGCTTCATGCGCCCCTCCAGCTTGACGCAGGCCACCCCCATTTTGCGCAGCTCCTGCAGGTGCCCGGCCAGGGACATGTCCTTGAGGGAGAGGGGGTAGGAATCCGCCTTGTCCCCCCAGCCGTACTTCAGGCGGCAGGGCTGGGCGCACAGGCCCCGGTTGCCGCTGCGCCCGCCGATGACGGAGGACAGGAAGCATTGCCCCGAGTAGCACATGCACAGCGCCCCGTGGGCGAACACCTCGATTTCGATGGGGGAGTGCTCGCAGATATAGGCGATCTGGTCCGCGGACAGCTCCCGGGAGAGCACCACCCGGGTCATGCCCAGCTCGGCGCAGGTGAGCACCCCGGCCAGGTTGTGCACCGTCATCTGGGTGGAGGCGTGCACCGGCATGTCCGGGGCCGCCTGGCGCAGCATCCGCAGCACCCCCAGATCCTGCACCAGCACCGCGTCCACCCCCAGCTCGCTGGCCTGGGCGGCCGCCTTGGCCCCCTCGGGCAGCTCCCGGTCGGTGAGCAGGGTGTTCAGGGTCAGGTAGACCTTCACCCCCCGCAGATGGCAGTAAGAAACCGC
Source organism: Oscillospiraceae bacterium (assembly GCA_022846095.1). Classification (NCBI taxonomy): domain Bacteria; kingdom Bacillati; phylum Bacillota; class Clostridia; order Eubacteriales; family Oscillospiraceae; species Oscillospiraceae bacterium. Next base: position 4,109,953 of record AP025583.1, read on the forward strand.
CGCCGCAAACTCCTCCGGGGAAAAGTTTTTTGCATTGCGGCGGGCGTTGAAGTCTCCGTATCCCATATAGACCGCGTCCGCGCCGTTCTGCACGGCGGCGGACACGGCTTCCATCGACCCGGCGGGGGCAAGTAATTCCAGCATGGCCCCGCCCTACGCCTTCTTATTCTGCAGCTTGAAGATCTCCCGTTTGGCCTCGCTCAGCTCCAGCTTGAGCTTGGTGGCCTCCTCCAGGTACTCCTTGAGCTGGCGGCGCAGGTTCTCCGCCGCCTCCACCTCCTTGAAGTACTCGTCCGCAATATTCACGGCGGCCAAAACCGCCCCGTCCACCACGGACACCTTGGCCTCGTCCAGTACCTCCTGCACCTTGGCGTCCACGTGGGCGGCCACCTTCTCCACATAGCCCTTGTCCTCGGTGGCGACCAAGGTGTACTCCTGCCCGGCGATGCTGACGGTGACGCGGTTTTTCATGGCAAGCCCTCCCGACCATAGTAATATAGAGTATTATAGCATAGCAGGCGGTATTTAAAAATAAAAAGTTCATGAATTTTGCGTTCTTTCCACCCGGGTGCGCGGGCCGCAGTTTTATGCTATACTGGTGAAAACAGAGGAAACGAGGTCTGCGAAGAATGGAACTGTCTCTCAGGAAGCTGTCGGCGGACGACGGGGAGGACGTATACGAGATGCTGCAGCGCCAGCCGGAGGAGGAGAACGGGTTTGAAAACGGCGCCCACGGCCTCTCCCGCGCCGCCTGCGGGGACTGGCTCAGGGCGCAGGAAGAGATGTCCCGGGGAATCGGCCTGGAGGACTGGATGGTGCCGCAGACCATCTTCTGGTTCCTGGACGGGGACGCCTGCGTGGGCTACGGCAAGATCCGCCACCGCCTGACCGACCGGCTGCGGCAGACGGGCGGGAATATCGGCTACTGCATCGTCCCCGGCCGGCGGGGCGGGGGGTACGCCCGCGCCTTCGTCCCCCTCCTGGTGCGCAAGGCCTGGGATATGGGGGTGGACGAGCTGCTGTTCACCATCCACAGGGACAACCCCGCCTCCCTGGCCGTGGCCCGCGCCTGCGGGGCGGCGGAGGTGGCGGGCACGGACGCCGAGGCCCATTTTTACCTGGCGCGGCCCGCGCAGGCTTGATACCGCGGATTTGTAGGAAAAGGCTGGCTGGTGGACGGGCGATTCACGAATCGCCCCTACGGGCCTGGAGCGGCGGGCCGATGTGGGCATCGGCCCCTACGGGAGTAAGAACGGATTGCCGCGTCGGCCCCGCGGGGCGTCCTCGCAATGACAGGGTGCGCCTTATCCGCTATAAGTCCTGAAAAAATGCGTCAAAAGCCAGCAGCACACTGACCCGGATGCTGTAACGGCCCAATTCCATCTGAGAGATTATCTCCCGGCTCGTGGACAGCCCCATCAGATCCAGCTTCGCGGCAACCTCCTCCTGAGATAGTTTCGCATTTTTACGAAGGCGTCTCAGGTTTGACCCGATGGAAATATCCTGCTTTATCTTGTCAGACATAAAGCTTCCTCCCAATCGTTCCCGGAACTTATACGCTCTACTGCTGATCTTACCTTATTGGGCGCGGAAGATAAACAGCATTTTATAGAGGCGGCAAACGATCGCGCTAAAAACTTGAAATAGACAAACCCCCGGGTGGGGTGGTATTATATAGAGTGAGTTAATTTGTAGAAAAAGGGGGTGCCCGCTTGCCCGCAAACGCATTTTTCCCCGGCGGCGTGCTGGCGATGCCCGGCGCCGCCGCCGACAAGCTGCTGGCCCAGGCGGACGGGGACGCCGCCCTGCTCTACCTGTGGCTGCTGCGCGCCGCCGGGCGGTGGGACCCCGCCGCCGCCGCGCGCACCCTGCGCTGGGCCCCCGACCGGGCGGAGGGGGCCTACGCCGCCCTGGTGAAGCTGGGCCTCGCCGACCCGGCGGCCCCCGCGGCCGCCCCCCAGGCCCCGGCCGAGCCGGACGAGCCCCCGGAGTACACCGCCGCAGACATCACGAAGGAGCTGGAGGACGCCGCCTCCCCCTTCCCGGGCCTTGTGCGGGAGGTACAGCGGCGGCTGGGGAAAATCCTCTCCACCGCCGATTTGAAGATCCTCTACTGCCTGTACGACTACCTGGCCCTGCCCGCCGAGGTGGTGATGCTGCTGGTGAGCTACTGCGTGGAGGAGATGGAGCGCAAATACGGCCCCGGCCGCAAGCCCCGCCTGTCCCAGGTCCGCCGGGAGGGCTTTGCCTGGAAGCGGCTGGGGGTGGACACCACCCAGGCCGCCGAGGCCCATCTGCGCAAGTGCGCCGCCCTGCGCACCCGGGAGGGGGCCCTGCTGCCCCTGCTGGACATCAAGGGCCGCCCCCCTGTGGAGGGGGAGCGGAAATACATCGCCGCCTGGGTGGACATGGGCTTTGAGGACGAGGCCGTCCGCCTGGCCTACGAGCGCACCGTGCTCAAGAAGGGGGCCATGAACTGGCCCTATATGAACTCGATTCTCAAAAGCTGGCACCAGAAGGGCCTGCACACCGTGGCCGCCGTGGAGGCGGGGGACTCCAGCCGCCCGGCCGCCCCGGCCCAGGGGGGCATCGTCAATCCGCCCAGCCCCGCCGCCCCCGGCGAGACCGAGCGGCGCGTGCAGGAGGATCTGGAGCGGATGCGGGAATTCATGAAGCGCCAGCGGGAGCAGGAGGGAGGCTAACGCCCAATGTCATACGACCCCAATGTGCTGCGCCGGGCCTCCAGGCGCCTGGAGGCGGACCGCGCCCTGCGCGCCGAGGCCCAGGAGCGCAGGAAGGCGGAGATCTACCGCAGCGTGCCCCGGGTGGCCGAGATCGACCGGCAGCTCCGGCGCACCATCACGGAGATCATCGCCTCCTCCCTGCGGGACGGGCGGGACCCGGTGCCCGCCATCAACGTGGTGCGGGACAAGAACCTGGATCTGCAGGCCGAGCGGAGCCAGCGCCTGGTGGCGGCGGGCTACCCCGCCGACGCGCTGGACGAGCGCCCCGCCTGCCCCAAGTGCAACGACAGCGGCTGGGTGGGCACCCGCATGTGCGACTGCCTGAAGGTGCTGTGCACCCAGGAGCAGATTAGGGAGCTGTCCAAGCTGCTGGATCTGGGGGAGCAGTCCTTCGACCAGTTCTCCCTGGACTACTACAGCCCCCTGCCCCGGCAGGGTGAGGCCATGTCCCCCCGGGAGAACATGGAGTTTATCTACGAGGTGTGCCTCAACTACGCCCAGAAATTCGGGCGCTTTTACTTCAAAAACCTCTTCCTCACCGGAAATCCGGGGCTGGGGAAGACCTTCCTCTCCGCCTGCATCGCCCGCACCGTGTCGGAGAACGGCTTCTCCGTGGTGTACGACACGGCGGTGAACGTATTCGCCCGGTTTGAGGAGCAGAAGTTCTCCCGGGACGCGGATGACACCCGCTCGGCCCGGGACGAGACCCGGCGGTATCTGAGCTGCGATCTGCTCATTCTGGACGATCTGGGCAGCGAGATGACCACCCCCTTCGTCCAGTCCGCCCTGTACACCCTGGTCAACAACCGCCTCACCGCGGGGCGGCGGACGGTGATCTCCTCCAACCTGTCCATGGACGGCGTGCGGCGGCGCTACTCCGCCCAGACCGCCTCCCGCCTGGAGGGGGAATACCGGGTGCTCCCCTTCTACGGGGAGGACATCCGGCTGCTGCGGAAGCAGAAATTGTAAAGCTGACGAAAGCGAGGCCACGCCCATGCCGCGTACCACATCCAACCTGCGCCCCTACCTGAAATGGGCGGGCGGCAAGCGGCAGCTGCTGCCGTCCATCCGCGCCCGCCTGCCCCAGGGCTGGGCGGACATGCGGTACTTTGAGCCCTTCGTGGGCGCGGGGGCGGTGCTCTTCGACCTCTCGCCCGCCCGCGCCGTGGTCAACGACGCCAACAGCCAGCTCATTCTGACCTACCGGGCCGTGCGGGACGACGTGGAGGGCGTGGCGGCGCTGCTGGAGGACCACGCGCAGCACCACAGCCGGGAGTACTACTACGAGCTGCGGGGCGCCGACCGCACCCCCGGCTTCGCCCGCTGGGGGGAGACGCGCAAGGCCGCCCGGCTCATCTACCTGAACAAGACCTGCTTCAACGGCCTGTACCGGGTCAACAGCCAGGGGCTGTTCAACGTGCCCTTCGGCAGCTACCGCCACCCCGCCATCTGCGAGGAGGAGGTGCTGCGCGCCGTGTCCCGCTATCTGCGGGAGCACGACGTGCAGCTGCTCAGCGGCGACTTCGCCGCCGCCGTGGAGGGGGCCGGGGCGGGCTGCTTCGTCTACTTCGACCCCCCCTACCACTCCGAGGGGGGCACCAATTTCACCGGCTACCAGTCCGGCGGCTTCGGGGAGCAGGAGCAGATCCGCCTGCGGGACGCCTTCGCCGCACTGTCGGCGCGGGGCGCGCGGTGTATGCTCTCCAACTCCGCCACCGGGTTTATCCAGGACCTGTACCGGGACTTCCACGTGGAGCTGATCCCCGCCCGGCGGGCCATCAACTCCGACCCGGCGGGCCGGGGGAACGTAAACGAGGTTTTGGTCACGAACTTCTAGGGGGTACCCAATACCCCCTAGATACGAGGGGAGGGGCGGTTATGCCCAGGAAAACCGGCATTGACGCCGCGTGGGAAATCCTCTTCGAGCGCCACGCCATCCCAGACCGGGTGGCGGAGAAGGGCACCTTCTCCATCTCCTCGGCGGAGATTAACACGGTGAAGGAGGCCCGCCTCATGGCCAAATTCGACCGCTCCGCCCAGCTGCCCACCGTGTTCCGCCAGCACGGGCTGTCCATCCTGCCCGTGAGCCGGGGGGAGTACCTGATCGGCCCCTTCCAGACCCACCGGGAGGTGGTCTACTCCGACGTGCGCCCCCGGGTGGTGCCCGCCCCCGCCCTCCAGACCCTGGACGGCACCGACCTGTACAGCGAGGCCTCCGCCCTGCTGTTCTGCTACAACAGCGGCATCTTTCACGACCTGCTGGGCAGCGACCGGGTGGCCTTCACCGTCAACGGCCGCATGTCCTCCGGCGCCTTTGATTTTACCATCCACGGAAGCCGGGAGCCTGAGCGGCGCTTCCCCGTCTCGGTGCAAAACGCCCAGGTGGAGATCGACGGCGGCTACGAGAGCCCCGACGCCTTCTGCATCTGCGAGGCCAAGAACATGGCCTCCGAGGAGCTGCTGATCCGCCAGCTCTACTACCCCTACCGCCTGTGGCGCTCCAAGATCGCAAAGCCCGTGGTGCCCCTGTTCCTGGTGTGCTCCAACGACGTGTTCCACGCCTTCCGCTACTGCTTCGCCGACGAGGGGGACTACAACTCCCTCACCCTGGAGGGCCACTCGGCCTACACCTTCGCCCCCCAGTCCATCGGCCTTGACGACGTGGCCGCCCTCTGGCGGAATACGCGCCCCGGAACGGAGCCGCCCGACGTGCCCTTCCCACAGGCCAACTCCTTCGCCCGGGTGGTGGATCTGCTCACCGTGCTCTACGCAAAGGAGCTCACCCGGGACGAGGTCACCCTCAAATACGAGTTCGACGTGCGCCAGACCGACTACTATATCTCCGCCTGCCAGTACCTGGGCCTGGTGGAGCGCTTCCACGCCGGGGAGACCTACGGCTTCCGCCTCACCGCCGAGGCGCGGCGCATCCTCTCCCTGGGCTGGCGGGAAAAATACCTGGCCCTCATGGCCTGCGTGATCCGTCGGCCCGTCTTCCACCGCGCCCTGGGCCTGGCCCTGCGCCACGGGGCGCTGCCCAACCCCAACGTCACCATCCGCCTGATGCTGGAGTCGGACCTCAACTTGAACGAGACCACCATCGCCCGCCGCTCCTCCACCGTGCGGGGGTGGATCGGCTGGATCCTCACCCAGTGCGGCGAGGGGGAGCAGCTGGCGATGGAGTAATCTGCAAAATAACAAAGGAGGCAGGTACTGAACCAGTACCTGCCTCCTCATGCTTTTAGAGATCCGGCCGTCATCGCGCCTGCACGTAGGGGCCGATGCCCACATCGGCCCGCCTCCGGGCCTGTAGGGGCGATTCACGAATCGCCCGTCCCGCCGTCACTCCACTCACCCCGCTCCCGCAGCAGTTCCTTCAACATCTGGCGGATTTGACCCGATTTGGTGCGCGCCTCTTTCTGCGCCAACAACGCAATCTTTTCCCAAAGAGCCTTTTCCATCGTGACGCTTATTGTTTTTCGTGGCCCTGCACGCATAAAAATCACCTCCCAGCATAAAGAATAACCTGTTTCAGGTTAAAATGCAATACCCTGAAACAGGTTTAACTATACTGGTTCTGAGGTGATTCCGATGTACCCACGTATTCGAGACCTGAGAGCCGACAGCGGACAATCCCAGAAATCCTTCGCGGCATTCTTAGGCATGTCTCAAACAGGCTACTCCAAATATGAGACGGGTGAGAATGACATCCCAACCGAGGTATTAATCAAGATTGCGCAGAATTACAACGTCAGCGTGGACTACCTGTTGGGCCTGACTGACGTCAGCGCCCCCTATCCGAGGAAGAAATAGCGCGGTAGAGACCTGATTTGCGCTTTTAATTACAGCTCGAGACAATTCCTCTCTGTATCTATAAAGTGTTACCCTTATGATGAGAAGTTAAATTGATACACTAGTAACGTTGATTTTTATCTGCAATATAATAGGATACGGCTGTCTAATTCTTTTGTCGGCAAATATACTTTTTGAAAATTAACAAATAGTAATTGTAAATTGTATTCTCTTGTAGTATTGTAAAATTAGTAAATAGGATTTGCGCATAAGGAGGTAGCAAAATGTATAGTGTTTTGGATGTTTGCCGCTATATTATAAATTACTGCAACGATAAAAATTATCATAAAAACTGAAAATCCAGCAATATCAAGGCCAAAACGGTCAAGGTGTAGGAGTAGTCAAGTAATAATCGACTCTCCTACACCTTTTTCCGCTCTTTACGACTGCTTATGGACCAAGCCAAATGCTCACCAAAGGGCACAATACAACAGCATCTCTGCCCATCACAAGAAAGTGCCTTCATCCGTGCATTTCTTGTAGACACGCTTGATGTTCTCGATGGCCAAAATGGCTTTGTTGTTCTCATATTCCGGGTGATCCTTACAGAACTTTTCGTACCGGGTCACATCATCCAGAATTTGATCGAAGTGCTCCTTGGTGTGCCTTTGGTCGTGCAGGATCTCGTCATTGAACCGCAAGATCCGATACCGGCAGGTGGTGGCCTCGTTTTCCGCAAGCATTCGTCCGAGATGATTCAAGAGCTCCAGATTATTGTTCTGGGATGCCTCAATCGCTGCAATCGCATCAGAGAACTTCTGCTGAATATCAAGACTCTGCTGGTGCCATTTGGGGTAATTGGCCGCCTGGTCGATGATCTCCTGCACTTGCTTTTCTTTGGCTTCTTCCTTCTTGTACTTCTCGATCAGCTGTTTACGGGCCGTTTTATACAGTTTCCAGATAAAGAAAATGGCCACAAGCACCGTGATGACTGTAGCCACTTTCAAGTCTCCGAAAACTTCCAGAAATTCATCCATTAGATTTCCCCTTTGTCACTAAGGATAAATCGGATGGAATCAGACGGTAGTACCGCCGGCATTCAGCATCCCGATCAGCTCCTGGTATTCGCTCTCCGTGACCTTGCCCACAGCGAAGAAAATATCAATCTTCTCCTCCAGTCCGGCAGTCTGGCCTCGCTCGATCATCCGCTTCAAAGTCCGATACAACATGATAAGATCCTCCCTTGTCTTAAATATCCAGATCCGTCAGCCCCAGCTCCAGCAGGGTCAGACGAAATTCCTGGTCCACATTCATGGCGTCGGTGTCCACCTGTGCCCGATACAGCGCGCTGTTGCTCCGGTCAATCTCGTTGTCTTTGCCTTTTTGCAGGAACTCGTCATAGTTGTCCTGTACGTTCTTGACGATGCCATCCCAGGTTTCGACCTCCACATGGTATTCGTCATACTCGAATCCAGTGAACTCCTCCGTCTCAACGGGCGTCACATTCTGGAAGAGCCGCACAAGGCTCCGCTTGGTCCCCGGGATCTGCTCTACCGTAAAACTGCCCGGATTGACCATCCCCTGAACTTTCATAGTGCCACTCCTTTCATGCCGCCTGATAAGGCGGATATAATTTCTGAAGTCGCCGGCATTCTCTTCTGACGACTTTCTTCAGATCGAACATTGTCTTCGGTTGGTAATACCGCTTTAATATCCGTTGACTATTGCATTTGCGAAGTTGACCCAATCGGGAGATAAGCCCGGAGGCCCTCTTGAATGAGATGACCCGGTTGTGGTCCCTTCGATGGTAGTAAATGTGCAGCGCCTGTTTGAGTCGGAACAGGTTGTGCTTTCGGAGGATTGTATATCCATGCCCGAAACGGTAGCCCAATGCCGACGGAATCCTCGGGCGGCGGTGTCGCTGCTTCTTCTCCGATAACCCTTCATGAGCCTTCGCCACTCTCGGCGTAAAGCCCACCCGGAAGATCTGCCAGTTATCCTTCAGCTTCATGCCGATCTCGCCCAGCCAAGCCTTGATGTCCTCCAGCAGCTTTCTCAGCTTCCGCTTATTGGAGCCAAAAATAGTGAAGTTGTCCATCTGCCGCAGGTAGTGGCTCACGCCATATTGCTTTTGGTGGACCATCAGGTCCAGAGGTTGGAGCAGCAGATGAAGGAACCAGGAGGAGAAGAACGCGCCGATCAGCACGCCGTACTCCATCAGGGCGTCGCAGAGCCATAGGGTTTCCCGGTCTTTGAACAGCCGTTTCAGTGCGTTGATGACATAGGGCGGGTCTACCTCCACAAAGCAGTGGTGAATATCACACTCCACGCAGTATTGGGTGCCCACCGGATCGTTCTTCATCCAGTTCTTCAGCGCCTTCACGCCGTAGGAGTTACCCCGCCCGGGTACGCTTGCGATGCAATACTTGTCCATGCTCCGCTTGATGTGCGGGATCATGGGCTGCACCACCGCATGGTGGACATACTGGTCCGGCCATAGCAGCGGTTCGTTGATCTCTCGCCATTTCCCCTTGCCGCTGTCCGCGTTCCGGTCCCATTTCCGCCGTTGCAGCGGTTTGTGCATGTGCTCGTCCCCGGTCACCAGGTCCTCGATGAACTTGCGGAGTTTCACCACATATTCATCCACATGCGCCTCGATTTCCAGGACTTTCTTATTCAAACTGTGGTCGCCGTTTCTCCGGTGACCGCGATTGACTTCCTGGATAGCCAGGCGCAGGTTTTCATCGGAGATGATTTGTTGGTAAATTCTAACTCGTTTCATCAGGGATAGTTTTCCTCCTTGTAGCCTCACAACTGTTCCATCGCCGCGGGTGGTTCCAAGGCGAGACTTGGCCCGAAGTGTACTAAGCTGTGTCCTGACGGCTTATCTTCAGCAAGTGCTGCGCGGTCAACGATGCGTAATAGAAAGGGTGAGGAACCCTGACTACCAAATGGAGGGTTAGCCTATGGCTTAGCAAGGATGCGACAGCCGATGTTGGTGTTCTGGTTCGACGCGTTGTTGTAGTTAATGTAGAAAGGCCCGTGATTCTGGTTCTGGTTATAGTTACCGCCATGGTGCAGGCACGGGTTACTACCGTTGAAATTCCAGTTATCCGGGACATCGTCTGCTGCAAAGTTGACCCCGCGCTTTCCCCTTACCAAAGGAAAAGCGGTTTATCAGAGTGATTTCACTCCATTTTGAATTTTGATAAGGCGGAGCTTGGGGGAAGGGCCTGCGGGCCCCTCACCCCAAACCCCCTCCTCCGCAGGGGAGTGGTCACGCCGCCTTCGGCGGGCGTTCCTGGAGGCGACAGCCGACGTTGGCGCTCTGGCCCGACGCGCTGACGCAGTTAATGCAGAAAGGCCCGTGACCCCGGTACTGGCCATAGTAACCGCCATGGAGCAGGCACGGGCTACCACCGTTGAAAACCCAGTTATCCGGGACATACGTTGTGGTACTTCCTGCGGCCGCACACGGGAACAGCGCCCACTCCAGACCATCTTGTGTCGGGATGGTGAAGTCAGACGGATAACCACCCACCGGCTTACCGACGAGTACGCCATTGGCACTGTCGCTGAACTGGTTGGGATTCTTGATGACATTCAGGCCATTATTGTTATAGTAACAGCCATCCAGCCAATCATAGACATTGTCCCACCAGCCCTCGACGTTCCGGTACTGGGTAAAGCCATAGCTGTTTCGGTTGGCCGCCGTGGTGCCGGTATGATACTGCATGGCATCCGTCCGGCCGTTGTTCTCCTTGGAACCGCTTGCGGAACAGCCTCTGCCGATCCGCTCACCGTTCCAATCGGCAAACTCCACGAGGAACAGCATGCCGATGTACCAGAACTGAGCGAAGTCGATCTGCCAGATGTAGGAGCCCAGATTGTGGATACCGCTCCGGGCCGTGCTTCGGGTGATGTTCACCTTCTGCGCCACATTGGTGGAGGACTTGTAATCGCTGCCGCAGTGGTAGCGGCCGATGTAGGAGAAGTCCAGTTCGCCAAGGCCGTCGCCCCGGTCCATATTCACCGGGTCCACATGGAACCCCTCAACAGGGCCGTCCGCGATCTGGAGTTTCAGCTTCTTGCCCGTCTTGGTCCACTTGTACCAATACTTGGGCTCCTTGACCATCACGCCGCCAGAACGAGTTTCCTTCACCATCCCATTCCAGGGATAAAGGTTGTCGAAGGGAGAGGAGCCGGAGCCGTTGTTCACCGCCGGATTGGGGTCGCCAAACCCGGCCGCGCCGTCCGTGCGAGTACCCTTGGTAGAGCCGCCGGAAGTCCAGTCCCATTCCACGCCATAAATGGTCACGAACTGAGCTTTAACCTGAACAGACTTGTCGGCGCCGGCCAGATAGTTGGTGCCCTCGGCCACCTTGACCGTGATGACAGCCGTGCCCGTAGTGTCGTTCACGCTGTTCACCGTTACCTCGCCGGTGGTCTGGTTGATGTTGCCGACGGTAGCCACGCCGGTGTTGTTGGAGGTAGCGGTAATGACACCGTTGCCATTTCGGGTCACTGTGAATTTGGCGCTCCGGGCGCTGGTGTTCAGCGTCACGCTTGCCGGACTCACGGATACCACCTGGTCACCCTTGCCGATGGCCCAGGTCGCAGTCTTGGCCTCGATGGAGCCGTCCCACCACTGATAGTTGGCCGTCGGGGTGAAGGAGGCGGTGTAGCCGGTGCCGGCGTTGACCTTCGCCTCCACCGACACGGTCATCTTGTTGCTGTCGTAATTGGTGTCCCAGGACGGGGTCTTGGGATTGCCGTCATACTTCAGCGAGCCGCTCTGGGCGGGGACAGCGGGGATAGACGCCCGGCCGATGGTCCAGTTCACCGTCTTCTTACCCGTGGTGCCGTCCGACCACATGCCGTTCAGCAGGGTAAAGGTGGCGGTGTGGGTTCCCGCATTGGTCTGAGCCGTCACCGATACCGAGGAGTTCTCCTGGTCAAAGTTGTCCCATTCCGGCGTCTGGGCCGCCCCATTGTAGGTGAGGGAGCCCTTCTGTGTCGGGATGGGCACGATGACGCTGGTGATCGTCCACTGGACCTCCTTGGCCTCCGTTGTCCCGTCCCACCACTGGTAGTTGGACTTGGGGGTGAAGGTGGCGGTGTAATTGCCCGCGTCGGTTCCGACCCGGTCGCCCCCAATGGTCATCTTCTCCACATCATAGCCATCCCAGATGGGCGTCTGCGGCGTGCCGTTGGCCGCCAGCACATTGCTCTGGGTGGGAAGAGAGGCGATGGTCGCTCTGCCGATAGACCACTCGGCGTCGGCTTCGTCCGTACCATTGGGGAACTCATAGCCATATACCAGTGTGAAATGGGCGGTGTAGCTGCCCGCGTTGATGCCGTTGGTTTCCCCGCTGATGGACATTTTCACCGAGTCGTACCCGGTCCAGGCAGGCGTCTTGTTTGTCCCGTCATAGGTGATTACTACATTTTGAACGGGGACAGCCACCTGAACAGGATTGACCATCACATTCAGGCTGGTGGTCTTGGTCACGCCCTCATAGGCATAGCCGATTTCCACCGCCTGCTCGCCCAGCGTGGAGAACGCGGTATCGGGATAGGTATATCCGTCCACGACCTGGGTAGACTCATCCGAGAAAGTAGCGGTGACTACCATCCCGGCCGGAGCAAACTGCTCCAGATAGTTGTAGGTCATTTTGTCGGGGTTGGTGGTGACGGCAATGGATACCAGCACCTTCTCCACCGTGACGGAGACCATAGCCGTCTTGGTGACGCGGCCCTCGGTATAGGTGATGGTCACCTCCGTGACCCCGTCCGTCAAAGTCTGAGGCGACACGGAGTATCCGGTCACATCCGAAGTGAGACCATAACCATAGCCCGCGGTAACGATCATGCCCGTGGGGTCAAAGGCCTCTCCGGACTTATAGACCGTCTTGTTGGGCTGTTTGGTGATGGTCAGGGTCTCCAGCTTCAGAGAGCCGCCTCCGCCGTTGCCGCCGGTCATGTTAAAGACCTTGCCGACGTTAGCATTACTCATTGCTCTGCTCAACCTCCAGTCGCAAAATATAAATGGTCAGATCCTCCACCGGAGTGACCTCACAGTGGAACGTGACCTGACCGTCAACGGTGATATTGTCGGCTTTCACGCCGGTTTCGCTCGCCGCCATAAAGCAGTCCGCGTCGGCGCACACAATATACCAGTAGTTTCCGTCAGCTAAGAGGGACTCGTCCTGCACAGTCTGAGCTCTGCCGCTCCAGTTCTCGGCCGGCAGAGTAACGGTGATACCGGTATGCTGTGCGCTCTCCAGCAGAGGGGTGATAATCTCCAAAAGCTTGTCGATACGATTTAGGGTATCGAGCTTCCCCTTTTCTGCCAAAGCTTGCAGCTGCCCAAGAGTTGTAACTTTCTTCTCTGCCATGTCAGAGCTCCTTTCAGGAAAAGTAAGAGGGGGACAGGATCACCCCATCCCCCTCTTCGCGGTTACTCAGGCAGTCTCCTGACCGTTCTCCGTGGTGCCGAAGACCTCGTTCAGCATGGCAGTCACCTCGGTATCGAGCGCGACCTCCATGCCGTCCAGCTTGGTCTTGTCCTCCTTGGACATCAGGCCGTTCGCCTCGGTGGTGGCAGGCTGATAGGTGGTATCCTGAGCGGGGATGCCCAGAGCCACGATGTCCTGCTTGGTCACGTCGGCGCCCAGCACCACATGGCCCTTGTCGTCGTTGCCGACCTTCTTAAAGCCGGCCGCAACAGCGGTAGTAGTGGGGTGGGTGTAGACAGTGGTCTCCTCACCATCGATCTTGATGTTGCCGTTGATCTCAGAGGCCTCGACCTTGGTGGCGCCGGCGGAGATGCTCTCCATGGCGGCGGCGATCTTGCCCTCGATGGCGGCCATCACGGTGGCGTAGTCGTCATCCTCACCGCCGATGCCGGCAACGATGCCGTTGAGCTTGGCGATGGCGGTGTTCATGGCGGCGGCGTCATCGGGGTGGTCCTGAATCCACTGGGCGATCTCAGTCAGAGTGTCCAGGGACTCCTGCGCGCCCTCGGGGATCAGCTGGGCAGCCAGCTCCTCGTTGGCGATGGTGCGGACGCTCTTGCCGGTGTCGGTGCCGATCAGGGTGTCCACATCCGCCTTGGCGGCCTTGGCGGCCAGAACAGCCGTCAGGGCGGCGTCCAGGTCAGACTCAGAAACCTGAGCCTTGTAGGCCAGGGCAGCCAGACCCTTCACCGCCACGTCGGTGCCATTGACGGACAGGGTGCCGTTGGTGGCGCCGGTGCCGATCAGGATGTCAACCATCTTGTCGGCGATGGCCAGGGCAGTGCCGTTGACCTTGATGCCCACCAGAGACTTAGACTCGACAGCGTCGATCTCGGTCTTGGTGCGCTGGGCCAGCATCTTCAGCTGGTCAAGAGTGGTGTGCTTAGACATATACATGTCCCCCTTAAAAATATTTGTTTACGGCTCGTCGCCGAAAACAGCATCCAGAATGTCCTCCACCTCTTCGTCGGTGGCGGTATTGTCCGGACTCTCCGGATCGTCTTCAGGATCATCGGGCGGAGTCCACTCAGACTGGAATGCGTCGTCAAGCGCCTCCTGGACCTCTTCGTCGGTGGCGGTGTTTTCCTTGATGATCTCCAGGATCTGCGCCGTCACATCCCCGCCGATGTAGGAGGGCGGGATCAGCTGCTTGGGGTCGACCCCATACATAATCCGGCCGGTCAGACACCAGACGGTATCCTTTTGCTCCGCCCCCTTGACCCCGGTGACGCCGATCTTGAGATTGACGCCGCCTTTCTTCAGGCATTCGGCCGGGATGATACACCGGTCATCCGTAAGCTCCACAGGAGGCTGCTGCACGCCGCCGGCGTCGAAGATAGCCGACTTTGTGTAGCCGTCCCAGCTCTCGTCAAAGTGGAACTCCACAATGTAGATTTTTTCGGAGTTCTCCACCAGACTGTCATCTTTCAGCATATGGGCATAGGTTGCTTTCACTGCGATTTCCACGGGTTACACCTCCTCACTGAATAGCCCCGTTGCCAGACAGCTCAAATCGAATGAGATTGACCGTCAGATCCATGGTCGGGTCGCTATCATTGGTAAAAGTAATGAAGCCCGTCGTGGTGATGTCCTTCGGCTGCACATTACAGTCGATGAACTCTTCCTTACAGGCTTCATCCGCGCTGAGAAAATATTTGTGTGTCGCCAGAGCCAGCAGACGGCTGTCCGCAATGGTGATGGAACCGTCCTTCCAGCCGGATGCCGGAATGACCAGGTCAAAGGAGACCCCCAGCACATCACCAGCGCCCGTACCATTCAGGCCGTTGTAAACCGAGATGGTATAGGAGGAGCCGTCCGTCAGCAGAACGGTGTAAATATCCGTGGTGCCCGGAGAGTGGTCGCCGCTGGTCAGCTGAATGTCGTCGATGCCGATGCCGATGGGACCGGGCAGCTCACAGCTGATGTGGGTATCGTAATACTCGCCGGTATCGGCATTCCAGATCCACCAGGTTCCATTTTGAGGCATGGGCGGTTTCCCGCTGTACTGCTCCGCTTTGGCGGCGCTGTCGGCGGCGTTACTGGCGCTCTCTTCTGCATCGGTCTTAGCCTGTTCCGCGGCCTCCTTGGCTTTTTCGGCGTCCTCCTTGTCCTGGGCGACAGTAAGGGCGTCCTCTTCGGCGCTCTCCTTGGCGGCCAGAGCGTCGTCCTTCGCCGTCTCTGCGGCAGTCTTGGACTCCAGCGCAGAGGTCTCCGAAGCCTTGGCATTGGTCTCGCTGAGCTTGGCGGCGTCCCGGGCGGTTTCCGCGGCTTTCTTGGCGTCCTGGGCCGTTTGAGCATCCTTGGTCGCCTGAGCGCCCAAAGTCTCGACCTGACCTTTGATGGTCTTGGTCCGCTCCTCGGCAGCCTTTGCCTCCGCTTCGCTCTGTTCCGCGGCATTCTTGGCCTCCTCGGCCTCCCGCGACTCCTGAAGCGCGACTTTCTCAGAGTTGGCCGCATTGGTCTCCGACTCCTTGGCCCGGTTAGCCGCGTCGATGGCATTGTCGGAGTATTCCTTTGCCTTGGTTTCGGATGCCTTGGAATTCGTCTCCGATGTAGACGCTTTTCCCGCGGAATCCAGGGCCTCCGCAGCCTTTTTCGTGGCTGTCTCAGCTTCGCTCTTGGCTTTTTCCGCGGAGGCGGCGGCAGAGTCCTTGGCCGTAGCCGCAAACTCCATAGCGCTGGAGGACTCCTGATTCATGGCAGCCAGAGCGTCGTGGATGGAGCCACGCACCTCCTCGCCATAAATCGCCTCCATGATTTTCTTTAGAAAACTGCTGATATCGGCCAAATCAACTCACCCCTTCCTAATCTTCCAGCATCCAGTCGATGGCCAAAATTTCCTCTCCAGACAGGTTCCCCGCGACCTCGTCATACTTTGCCGTCATCAGCTCCACCTCATGCTCCATCTCGTTGAAGGGGGCCAGTTCGTCGCAGAAGTCCTTGAAGTTGGGGGAATCCATCTTAAGGGTATATGTCGGTGCTCCTCGCTCATCTTTTCCCTCCACGCCATACTTTTCGATCAGGCTCAGGCGGATGGTCTCAAACTCCGTGATAGAGTTGGAAAGAAAGCGGTAATTCCGGGCCGCAACATAACCGATCTTGTCTCGGCGGGATAAAAATGGCTTGAGCGAATGAAGCCGCTCAAGCGCTACGGAATTTTTCAGTTTCATCTTCATGACAGTCATTCTCCTGTTCCTAAATCCAGACCTCTCACGTTTGCATCGCTGAAATCAACTTCACCCCTGAAATAAATAATGCCCATGCGGTCGCCAAACTCGATATAAGCTCCACACGGGCTGTAAATATTAACATAGGGGGCATCTCCCTCGAAATACTCGATGGCCAGCATGTGATACCGGCTATTCCCAAAAGGCCCATATAAGTTAAAGCTCCCAAAGTCGCTCCCGGCGATAATGTTGAACTCCTCACCATAGAACTGCCCGCCTTCGATAACGGGGGAGCGAATGGTGGTGGAGTCGATATAGGTCGACTTGATATAACCGGGCATTTCGATCGAGTTGGCCAGTTTATAGGCCCGGTCCGCCCGGTCATAGGCCGTTTCCGCTTCCCACATGGCGTCATCCGCCAGATTATAGGCGTCATTCGCCATCGAATAGGCCGGGTTGTAAGCCAGATTGGTGTTGCCCACATTGGCCCAGTTGATGGTGCTTCCGGCGCCCATAGTGATCTGACCGTTGATGGTGATGCGCCCAGTAGAACTGACCGCGAAGGTGATTTCCCCGGTGCTCCGGTTAGTGATGGTGATGCCGTAGAGGTCCAGATAGTCAGAGGCAAATTTGCTGCCATTCATCATACTGTTGCCGTTGCGGTCCAGGAAGTCCTCAGCCTGTACCACGCCCTTGAAGTCTCCGGTAGCCGCCACCAGCTGACCGCCAAAGGTCCCCTTGGCGCCGGACAGAGTACCCGAAAAGGTGCCTCGCCTGGCATAGAGGTTGCCTTGCTCATCCACGGTGAAGTTGCCGTTTCCGATGTCGATAGAGCCCTTCTTCATGGTCAGCGTGCCGGTTGCCATGTCCAGAGAGAAATTCCCGCTGATGTCCTTCAGCATGCCCGCCCGAATAATGTCGGCATTGAGCACGCCCGTGTTGACATAGTCGGCCACGATGGAGCCGTCCATGGTAATGGCCAGTCCGAAGGTCTTTCCGCCGTCATTGGAGTACCCCAGGCCGTTCATGTTCCACTTCCAGAGCTTATCGGCCTTGGTGTAGTCCCGAACATTGGAAATATACAGCGTTTCCGAGCCATACTCGTCCTGAGTGATGGTGATGTAGCCCGTGGTGGCCATCTTCATGATCTCGGTGGCGTTCTCCTTGGCCTCCTTGAGGATGGAGTGGGCCTTAGGAAGATTTTCGATCTTCTCCAGTACCGCGGCATTGGTCTGGTTGCTGACGCTGGTGAGGCTGACCTGCACCGAATCTCCCATTTTGAACTGGGTGTTCTCCGGGTGGTCCAGCGGAATCTCCAGCTTGGTCACTGGGAACAGGCGGTCCAGACCGTGGGGGCGGGAGATGACCCGGATCTCGTCCAGCAGCTTGACCGCCTCGGTGTTCACATCCAGATAGTGCAGGTCCAGGGCGCTCAGTTCCAGCTCCAGATTGTCGAACTGGAGATCGGCCAGATACTCTTTGGCCTTTTCCAACAGCGCCGCCGGGTCGCTCACATCGTCCCAGGTCACCGTCTTGACGATCCAGCCGTAGTTTTTGACCGCCTCGTCAGACTGAACGTAGAGGCTCCCGTTATTCACGCTCTCCACCGTCAAATAGGCATCCAGCGCCTCGATGGGGCTCTCGTCCAGCCGATTGCCCAGGGGCACGATGGCCGTGGCATACTCGGTGGAGTCCCAATTCCTGGTGAAGTCAATGAGATTGGAGCCAAACTGGATAACCTGACTGCAAGTGTCGGGGTACTCCTTCAGATAATCCAAATACCGTACCCCGTCCACCTTCCGAACCCGGAGATGGCCGCCATAGGTCTCCACCAGGGCGTTGAGCAGCTCCATGGTCTTCTCATAGTTGGTGTAGTAGGTGGGGAAGTTTTCATCCACCACTGTCACTGCGCCAAGAGCAAACTGCCGGTTGGCGCCAACCTTGGCATTGTGGACGGAGATCAGATGTTCCAGATACTCCCGGACAGACTTTCCCGCATACTCCGCCGGAGGCTGCACCGAGTCGTTGAAGTAGGCCAGCTCCCCCTCGCAGTAGAGCACCCGGTTGTTCCAGAAGTCCTTACTTTCTGAGAGCACACGCCCAGACCAAATCTCTTCTCCATGCTTTTTCACGGAGATCTCCGTGACCATACGGACAATGGTGTCATAAGCCTTGTTGGTGTGGGGAAGTGACATCTCCAGAGAGCCGGCCGCGCTGTCCTCCAGCGTCAGCTTGGGGGTCACGACCTTCATATCGTCCAGCGAGAACACATCGTTGTAGATGCACACGCCATCCGCATAAATGCTATACATCGGTCACAACCTCCCCACTCTGAAGTCCACGGAGACCGTCCCGGTCCCGGTGTCGCACCACAGCTCCAGGGTCGCCCCCTGGTCGCCGAAAAACACAAATTCCGGGAACTGGATGGTGCCATCCGTGAGCAATTTGGTTTCATCCAGCCCCAGTGTGGGATTGACAAACCGGATATGCACACCTCGTTTGTCTGAGCTGCTCACAAAGAACTGCGGACAGACCGGAGCCCTTCCAAACAGATCCGCGGCCAGCTTGACAGTCTTCTTAGCGGTGGTCACGGTGATGTTCTTGAACAGGGCAGGCCGAATCACGCCATTTTGAAAGTTGAAAGGGTCCCACAGCCAGTCGTCCGTCGAAGACAAGAGCGACCACTTGTAGGGCCCCACATCATAGTCAATGGTGATGCGCGACCAGTCCTTTTCCGACTTCCAGGCATTGACGGTGAACCGCCCTTCGTAGAAATACTCCGGGTCATCCTCCAGCACCGCACGCAACTTTTGCCCGTGCAGGTAATCCATGATGTCGGAATAGGCCATGTGCCAGGGTTTGAAGTCGTTCATCACAATAAACTCAATCGAACCCGTCCGGTTCTGATACACCGGATACCCGGTGAGAGACTGGGATAAGTCGATCACCCCATCCCCACCGGGTATATCCAGCGTCGTCACCTTCTGGGCGGGAGGATTGAATAGCGGCCGAGAGGCGGGGACAAGCCGCCAGTCGTCCCAAGAGTTTTTATCTCCAAAGGTAACCGAATGGTACAAAGCTTAGTTCCCCCTTCCTCTTCGAGCCGCCCTCTGCCCAAGGGCATTGTCCATGGGTCCTGCCATCTCGCCGACCAGAGTGCCGGTATCCAGCACGACCCGCATCCGTTCCATTCGCTCCGTCATCTCCGCCATTTCGCTGCGAAGAGCACGGAGTTCCTCCACGACGTCATTGTTGTCCACATTGACCGTCGTTCCGCCGTTTCTGCCATACTCGGCAAATGCCAAACTGGCCTGCCCGGCAAGTCCAATGGTCCGCTGCGGATAGAACAGACTGTTGATCTGCTCCGCGCCACGCATCACACTGGAGAGGTCAAGCACCGGCCGGATCGTGGGCTGCGCATCCATGTCCCCATTGAGCAAGTCGGCTACAATGGACATGGCATTCGAGAGCCCATCCGTCGCATAGTTCGCCATGTTGGCGCCCGCGGCATAGGACTTTTCGACATAATCCGACAACCCGCTCACAAAGCCGAGGCCCGTAAAGTTGCCCAGCTCCCGGAATACCCGGGAGGGAGAGTTGATTTCCAGCGTGCTCTTGACTGCTTCCACACCGGCGAGCGCCATATTGGTCAGCTCGTCAAGGAATGCGGATTTCGACAGGGACACGCCTTCCGCAAGACCTGCCGGAATTTGCTGACCCGTTTCAGTCCACCCGGCTTCAGACAGGATCTTCTTGGCCACTTCGGTCATTTCCTGCATCTCAGCCTCGGTATCCTTCTTGATCAGGCCCACATTTTCCGCAAACTCCTGACGGAGAGACGCCAGCTGACTGCTGGTATCCGCCTCCAACTGGGCCAATTCTTGCTGCCAGGTGATTCGGTACTCTTCCAGCTCCACTTCCGCGTCAACACGCAGCTGAGCAATTTGCTCCTGAGTTTCGATGCGCATGCCTTCCAGCTCGCTGACAGCCTGTTCCCGGGCCTGAGCGTGCTTGATCGACCAGAGAGATACATACTTCTCCAGCTCGTCATCGCTCATGGAGTTGAGCGCCCGGATCTCTTCGATGGCGGACGGCCCCATCTCCTGGAGCTCAGACATCAACTCCGAATCAACACCCCTTGCGGAGAGCTGATCCAGAATATCCTGCCACTCGCCGAACTCCTGAACCTGCCCCTCCAGATTCTTCATCAGCGTGTCACTGCTGACCGCTTCTTTCTCCGTCACCTCGTCAAAGAGGCCGTAAGACTGATAGAGACTGTTGGTGCGGGACTCCACGGCATTCTGGTACTGGTCATTCAAAGACTGAATATCCCGTTCCAGCTGCTCGTTGATAGACTGGACTTTGTCGGCATATTCCTGCTCCAGCTGGATGCGCTTCTGGTTGGCGGATTCCTGAACTTCCTGCACATCGGCGATGTACTGTTGCTGAGCCTCATAAATTTCCTTCTCCAGCTGATAGACTTTCAGATCCATCTCCTCACGCTCTTCCGTGCCGGCCGCATACCGGCTCTGGACGCGCTTATAGGCTGCCAGTTCATCAGCAAGGCTCATTCGACCATAGTTCTTTTCCTTCTCGATCCAATCCATGGAGTTCTGATAAGATTCATCCACAAGCTGGTTGCGAAGGGTGTAGACCTTCCGGTCGATCTCCATCCGCTCTTCGCTGCCTTCCATGTACCGGGACTGCATCCGCTCATAGGCGGCCAGCTCCTCTTCGGTGCTCAAGCGGTTGTAGTATTTCTCTTCCTCGATCCAGTCGAGGGAGGCCTGATAGGTGGATGCCACCAGTTCATTTTGAAGCCGATAGACCTCGCGGTCGATCTCTTTGCGCTCCTCAGAACCGGCTTTGTACTTCTGCTGAAGATTCTCCCATCCCGCCAGCTGGTCTTTCAGACTCAGCTCATCGTAATAGGTCTTCTCGTCGACCCAGTCCTTCCAGGCGTCGATACCCTTGTTACTGACATCGATAACTTCCCCAATCATGTTGGAGGTCGCCTGGGCGGCCGGGACTATGCTGTTGTTCACGCCAATAGCCAGGCCCTCGCCGATGTTCTCGCCCAGGTAGATAAACTCCCGGGAAGGAGAATGGCTGTCCAGGGCTTTCTTCGCCGCGTTGAGCGCGGCCAGACCCAGGCTGCGGCCCGCAGAACTGGAGGCGCCGAACTTAGACCGGATGCCGTTGACGAAACCCTGACCGGCATTCTCACCGGCGGTCTCGAACTCGGGCTTCATACTGTTGATTTTGGACGCGGCCGCTGTGACCACAGTCCCCATCGCTGTTTTCACAGTGTTGGAGGATGCTGTGATCGTGGTTCCGATGTTTCGCATCATCCCCTCGATCGCGTCCTCGATCACGATAACTTTGCTATCCACAATGTTTGCCATCGACTCCACGAGCGTCTCCATGGCGGAACTCGCCACAGAAATATTCGATGTAATGGAGCCGCTGACAGAGGACAGCATGCTGACCACGGCGCTGTTGATGGTGTCGCCGCAGTTGTAGAAGGCCTCGGTGAATCCGGAGATCCCGGTGTCCCCCATCTTCTTCATGCTGTCGGCGAAATTAGTCAGGCCGCTGGTGTTGATGCCGTTGACCCCTTCCGCCAGGTCGATCAGATCCCAAACCTGGGTAATGACGTCGGACAATTTGCCGATGTCGATGCCGGATACCTCGTTGTAGTAATCCTTCATGGAAGAGCCAAACTTAGAGATATCCGCGCCAAAGGAGGCCAAGGTCTGATCTCCACCGAACCACTGGTCAAACAGACTGCTGTCGGGAAGACCCGTCGCCAGATTAGACAAGGCGCTTGCAGCATTGGCCGAGGCCGTTACTGCTTCCGGCTTCACATCTTTAATAGCCTCCGCATAGGCGGCCAGATCTGCTCCAAAGGCGGTGAGGTCGTCCCCAAATGCGGCAAGATCGGTTCCTCCTGTAAAGAAGGAGACCAATCCTCCGGTATTTGGCAGAGTATTTGCCAGCTCCACCAGGGCTTGTCCGGCGGAGGCAGAGCTTTCAACAGCAGTTGGGTTAATGTCGGCCACGGCATCGCTGTAAGACTTCATAGCCGCGCCAAAGGGTACGATTCCGGCGGCAAAGGTGGCCAGATCATTGCTTCCGTTGAAGAAGGTCATCACGCCGCCTACCAGGGGAAGGGACTCTTGCAGCTTTGCCAGCGACTGAGCAGCCACCGCAGAGGAAGTAATAGAGTTTGCATTGATTTCGGCCACGGCGTCGCCGTAGGATTTCATTGCCGCACCAAAGGGCACGATGCCAGCCGCGAAAGTGCCAAGATCGTTACTCCCGTTGAAGAACGCCATGACGCCGCCCACATTGGGCAGATCGGCCTGGAGCTGCGCCAGGGACTGAGCAGCAACAGCCGACGCAGTAATCGCTTCGGCTTTAATATCCGCCACAGCCTCTCCATAGGATTTCATAGCCGCTCCAAAAGGTACGATGCCCTCTGCGAACTTGCCGAGGTCGTTTCCTCCGGTAAAGAACTCCATGACCCCGCCGACCTGCGGCAAAGTAGCCTGGAGTTTCGCCAAGGATTGGGCCGCGACTCCGGACGCCTCCACGGCGTCGGCATTGATGCCGGCCACAGCCTCTCCATAGGACTTCATCGCCTCACCGAAAGGAATAACGCCCTCGGAGAACTTGCTGAGGTCATTCCCGCCGGTGAAGAACTCCATAATGCCTCCAACATTGGGAAGAGATGCTTGCAGCTGGGCCAATGCCTGAGCCGCCACGGCAGAGGCGGATACGGCCCCGGTGTCAATACCGGAAACAGCATCACCATAGGACTTCATCGCCTCGCCAAAAGCGAGAACGCCGTCGGCAAATGTACCAAGGTCATTTCCGCCCGTGAAGAACTCCATCACGCCGCCCACGCTGGGGAGAGACGCCTGAAGCGCGGCAAGGGCCTGGGCCGCAGTAACAGAAGCGGATACCGCCCCTGTGTCCATCCCAGCCACGGAATCGGCATAGGCTTTCATACCCTCTCCAAAGGGGAGCAGACCGTTTGCGAATGTCTCCAAGTCATTGCCCCCGGTAAAGAAGTCCACCACCCCGCCAATATTAGGCAGAGAAGCTTGCAGCTCTGCCAATGCTTTCGCCGCCGTAGTAGAAGCCGTCACCGCTTCACTGTCCATACCGGTCACACTATCGGAATAGGCTTTCATCGCCTCGCCGAAGGGCACCAGCTGGTCGCCGAAGGTTTCAAGATCGTTATCTCCTGTAAAGAAAGCCACCAGACCCCCGGTATTGGGGATGGTGTTTGCCAACTCCACAAGAGTCTTGCCGGCAACGGCCGAGTTGGCAACAGCGTCGCCATCCAAGCCGCTTACCGATTTTGAATAATTCTTCATGGACTCGCCGAAGGAGGCCAGCTGCTCTCCGAAAGTGGCCATGTCGTTGTCACCGGCAAAGAAGGCAACGGCTCCGCCTGTGTTCGGAAGTGTTGCCGCCAGTTCAGACATGGCCTGTCCGGCGATGGCGGAATTCTTTACCGCGTCCACATCCAGACCAGTTACCGCATCAGAGTAAGCTTTGATCGCCTCGCCGAAGGGCACCAGCTGGTCGCCGAATGTACTCATGTCGTTGTCGCCGGTAAAGAATGCGACAGCCCCGCCCGTATTCGGGAGTGTGGCCGCCATCTCTGCCATGGCCTTGCCCGCGGTGGCCGCGTTGGTCACAGCATCGGTGTCCAAGCCCTTGATACTTGCCGCGAATTTCATCATGGACTCGCCAAAGCCAACCAACTGGTTACCAAACTCGCCCATATCGTTTTCCCCGGCAAAGAAACCGGCGATGCCGCCGCTGTTGGGCAGCGTCGCAGCCATCTCTGCCAAGGTCTTTCCGGCAATCGCGGCCGTACTGACCAAATCACCATCAAGCCCGGTAATACTGTTGGAGAACTGCACCATCGCTTCACCAAAGGGGACAAGCTGTTCGGCAAAGTCAGATAGCGAAGAACCGCCGGTCAGCCAGGAAGTCAGACCCTCCAGCAAATCGGCGGCGGTAATGAGTATGATTGCTTCCGTAAGCGCTTTAACGCCGTCCAGCATAGAGGCGTCGATACTCTTTGCCCCGTTGATAAACGGCTGCACATTGGTCATAAACGCCCCAAGGTCGGCGCCGATCTGCGGGAAGGAACTGGATATACCACTCATAAATCCGCCCACAATACCGCCAATAAACCCACCAATGGCGTTGCCGATGGTTTGCAGCAGTTTACCGCCTTCTCCAATCAGCCATTCAAGACCGGGAATCTGTGCCAAACCGCCAACAGCTGCCAGCACAACGGCAAGCTCCGCCATCACCACGCCAAGACCGAGCACACCCACCATTGCAGCGGGAATCAACCCGGCCAGAGCGCCGAGGGCGACCATAATGCCGCTGAGAAGTCCGATTCCAGCGACCCCTTTCAGAAGTGCATCGGTGTCGATGCTCCCCAGAGCAGATACGATCCCAGAGAAGAAGGACATCAACAAATCGACCACCGACTGGATCAGCGTCGGAAGATTACGCGCCAAACCATTGATGATTTCAATCAGGAACAGCATGATGGAATCAACGATCTGCGGTGTATAAGTCGCCAGGGCCGCGAGGACACCGGCAACCAGCTCTAAAGCGCCGTCAGCGATAGCTGGAACACATTCGACCAGAACATCAACCAGTGTGAGGACCAGCGCCTTGACCGCGTTTCCGATTGCCGGGGCTCCATTGGTGATGACCTCGGCAAAGGCGATAATAGCCTCGCCCAA
This sequence comes from Oscillospiraceae bacterium, assembly GCA_022846095.1. NCBI lineage: Bacteria > Bacillati > Bacillota > Clostridia > Eubacteriales > Oscillospiraceae > Oscillospiraceae bacterium. The sequence continues at coordinate 4,134,954 of AP025583.1, forward strand.
CTGCTGAGCGATTGCGGGGATCAGCGCGGCGATACCTGTAATGATGGACGTCAATCCGGCTACGATGATAGTCACGCCGGCGCCCAAAGAAGTAGCCAGGCCGGTAATACCGACTGCGATAGCCGTTAAGCCGGTTCCCACAAGGAGCAGGCCCGCACCCAAACCGGCAATACCGACGCCAATCAGAGCGAACGCGCCGCCCAGACCAAGAATGGTGGGAAGGAGCGGAGTAAGAACCGCGCCAGCAACGCCGATTACCGTAAAAGCGCCGGCAACAGTAATGAGTCCTTTGGCAATGGACTCCCAGCTCATACTTCCAAGGGTAAAGAGCACGGGAGTAAGAACTGCCAAAGCACCAGCGGCCACAAGCATGGCTGCGGAACCGGCCAGCGTCCCGTTCATGAAGTTCAGGCCAATCGCCAGCTCAGCCAGAGCGCCGCCCATAGCGACAAGGCTCTTTGCAATGCCTTCCCAACTCATGCCGCCCATCTTTCCAAGGGCTTCCGCCAGAACATTCAACGCTGCTCCAACCGTGACAAGACCGGCGCCCGTGGCGATCAGATTCTTCGGCATGGCTTTCATGGCGATAACCACTTCCGCCAATGCGCCGCCCATAGCCAGCAACCCCTTGCCGATCTCCTCCAAAGACATGCCGCCAAAATCCGCCATAGCGGAGGCAAATATCTTCATGGCCGCGCCGATCTCGATCATGGCAAGGCCGGTAGAGATAAGCCCTTGTGCATTTCCGGTCAGCTTTGTAAAAGCGGTGATCTCCAGAAGAAGAGCCCCAATGGAACTCAGCCCTTTGACCAGTTCGCCCACATTCATCTGTCCGAAGTCCTTACAGGCGGAGGCAAAGACTTTCATGGCGCTCGCCAGAACCAGAATGCCGGTTGCGGTCACCATGGTGCCCTTGTTGATGGCGACCTTCTTGGTAAACAGAGAAACCTCCGCCATCAGAACGCCGACTCCAGTCAGACCCTTTACCAAACCGGCGAAGTCTAACTGGGCTAAATCAGTGCAAGCGGAAGCCAGCATTTTGATTGCGCCGGCAAAGACGACCATCTGCGCCGCGCCTTTGATAACGGTTCCGGAGCCGCTTCCCAAAACTTTGGCGGCGGCCACCATCGCGGTCATCAATCCAGCGATCCCGGTAAGCGCGACCACCATCTGCTCCGGCTCAATGTCGGAGATTTTCTTCAGGGCGGAGGCCAGTAGAAGAACAGAGGTCGAGACCCCGATCATAGCGGTGGTTCCTTTGATAACGCCCTTGACTTCGCCGCTGATACGGCTGAAGACCGCCATAGATGCCATCAATTCTGCGAACAGCACAGTGATAGCTCCAAGAGAGGCCGTCAGTTTACTGCTGTCAATCAAGGATATAGTCACAATCGCAGCAGCGAGTACAGCGATTGCCGTAGCAATTTTCAAAAGGGTTCCGGCCTTTAACTGAGTCTGATAAGCCTCAAAACATCCGCGGACACCATCCAAAATGCCTTTTAGATTATCAAGAAGACTGCCGACATCGTCGAATGACTTTGTCAGGCTGTTCATGAATTTGGTGATGCCAACAGCGATACCACCAAGGGAAATACCATTCAGCAGGTCAATGATCCCGCTGAAATCGGCGTTGCCAATAGCATCTATCAGCGTGGCGGACAAACCGCCAAGAACAGCAATAATGCCGCTGGCAATGGTTTTCACACCATTAAACAGGCTTTGAAGCATTTGCAGGAACTTACTGTTCCCAAAGGCGGAATCCATGGTATTCACAGCGTCTTCCACGCCGAACCCAAGACTGCTGACAGCGTCGATGACCTGCCCGATCCGTTCCTGAATGCGCCCAAGCAACGCCTGGAATGCCTCCAAACCGGGAACAGCAAAGACATCGCCGAGAACTCCGATGAAATTCTGAATTCCGGACACAACAAAACCCAGAACATCGGAGATGCCCTGGGCCACCTTACTAAAAATTTCGCCTCTCTTGGCCGCATCATTGATGCCGGTCAAGAAATCGCCAATCGTGGCAGTAACGGTAAGGATTCCATCAGCAAGGGACCCTACGCCGCCAGCCATAGGAAGAACAGCGTTGACTACCGCCATGATCACCTGACGGCCCAAATCCAAGACAGAGAAAAGGCCTTTGAAGGTCCGCTGCAACTTATCTGCCGTTTCATCTGAAATGGTCAAACGCTCAGAAAAGTTTCGCAGTGTCTCAGTAAGGGCATACAACTGATCAGAGGTAGCCGGTGGGAAAATATCGCGAAATGCATCTTTGATCGGGGTGATAACACTGACCAGACCTTTGGCCGCATTCCAAATCGACTCGATTAGGTTCTCTCGCCCAGACGGCTTCAGAATTTTATCCGCGAACTCGTCCATGGAGATTGAGCCATCCCGGAGACCGTCGGCCAGCGTTTCGATCTGTTCCACCATCTCCGAGGTATATCCGGCAGCCTTGCGCTCCTCCTGGGACATACCAGACATTTTTTCCTGAAGATTAAAAACCGCATCTGACAAGGTTTCGGAAGAGATTACGCCATCAGTCAGGCCTTGCTTCAACGCATCGGTAAAATCTTCCGAATCGGCAACCAGCTGATCAAAGGCGTCGCCGCTCTCTCGGGCAACTTCTTGAATCGACTCGATAAATCCAGCTTCGTCTGCGATTCCCTGATTCAGAAGCTGCTTCCAACCGGAACTAAGACCCCCGCTGAGAAACTCATTTCTTGCCTGAGCAGATTCGCCGATCACGCCGCCGATGGTATCGGAAATTTCGGTCAAGAGCTCTTTTGCTTCTTCAAAGTCGCCAACCAAAATCTCCCACGTCGCGGTCCATCCAGACTGCGCGCTTTCCTTCAGCGTGTCCCACAACTGCGTGAACGTCTTTACTTTGGTAGCAGCATCTTCAGCTGTCTGTGCCATCTGAGCGATCTCTTTTGCCTGGGCCTCGGTGAAACCCTGCTGAATCAGATCCGCCTCGGTATAGGCTCCGGCAAACTGCTTCAATGTCTCAGTCAGGACTTCAGTAGTAAGCCATTCGCCCCTGGTAAGAGACTCCCGGAAGGAACCATACATGTTGATGGCATTCTGCGCCCCGGTGCCCAGCAGTTCGGAGGTCCGCACCAGAGCATCCTGGAACACCTTGCCGCCCATACCGGCATTGACCACCGAGTTCCAGTCCATCAGGGACACTCTGCCCGCAGCCAACGCCTGGGAAAGCTGATACATGGCCGTGGAGGCCTGCTGAGAAGTAGAGCCCGAGACAGCGGCCAGGTTCGCGATACCTTTGATGGAGTCGACCGAAGTCTGAAGATCCACGCCGGCCGCGGTAAAGGTTCCGATATTCCGGGTCATCTCGGTGAAATTGTAGATCGTCTTATCCGCATAGGTATTCAGCTCGTCCAGCGCCCGGTTGACCTGCTGAAGATTGGTCCCTTGATGCTGGGTGTTGGCCAGAATAGTCTGAATTGCGCCGATCTGGGTTTCATACTCCTGAAAACCGGTTTTGATCGGGTCAATCGTAAGGGCGGACACAAGCTGCTTACCTGTGTTTAAGGCGGAATTTGTGATGTTGGAAAGAGCCGTCATGGCAACGACTTCAAACGCCGAGAACTTCGCCCGAACCGTCTCGACGGAACTGCTAAGGGCGGACATATCGCACTTCTTCGCAGCGGTGCCCAGGTTCTCAAGGCCCTTGGCAGCACCGTCCAGATCCAAACCCCGTTTGAGTTTGTCGAGTGTTGACAGACTGGTTTGCACATTTTGCTCAAACTGCCTGTTGTCAAATCGCATCTCGACGACTCTCTCGTCGATGGTCCTGCTCATGACCGTGTGACCTCCTTCCAAGCATAGTTTGCTATTTGGTCAAAAATAGGCTGGATAGCAGGGTTGATGTAATCTCTTCCCTGTACCCAGCCCCCGGTTCCAGTACCATGCCCATTTTGCAGGATGATGGCAATGGGAACTCCATTTTGAATGTTGGAATTGTGAAACGAGATGGTGATGGTGTTGTTCTTATTGGTAATCTCGTAATACCAGGATGTGGCCGTTTCTCCGGAGTCGACAGGCGTTGCAGACGCAAGGGCGGCCACTCCGGCTCGGCCAAACCTATCCAGATCGCCGAGATGAACGGCTTCCTTCGCTCTTTCCAGAAATCGGGTCAGCTTGGAAAAATCGCCCTTGTGTCTGAAACGAATCACTGTCGGCTCCTCCTATCATTCAGTTTTCTTAGGCCAGTTCTTAAGCGCCTCGACCAGTTTGTCATAGCCCAGCATGGCCGCATAGGCGGACAAAAGACCTACCACAACGGCCGCAAATACCAGATACCAAGTAATTGCGATCCCCTGGATTTGCGCATAAGCGGCGCCGGCGGCCAGGGTCAGCACCTCTGACACGATAAGCGCGAAGAAATTCGTGGGAATTTTATCCCATGTCACCGTCTTGAACACCTGCACAATGATATTGGTCAGGATCGTAACCCCGCCAATAATCATCAGCAGTGTCGAAACGACTTCCGTATAATTCATGTTGCTTCCTCCTTAAATCGCCGGGCTCTCCACGGAGCCGACAGGCGTTTCCGAAACATTCACATTAAAATTCGAGGCCTTTGCGGTTTCAAAGGTGATTCCGCCTTCCCGGTGGTCCGATTTGCACAGGTTCAAATAGAAACTGCATACTACGCCATGGGCCGTCCAGGGGAGACCTACCATGGCCCCGATCCAGGGCAGAGCGCCGGTGTAACCTTCGTGGACACAGTAAAAGGCCAATAAAAAACCGCCGATCGTCACGATCCAGAGGAGCGGACGAATGTCAGCGATCATCCATTTTGAAAATTGTGAAAGGTCGGGCTTCCTTCCGGTTTTGCCTCCGGTGCGGCTTCTCCTGCTTTTCATCATGCAAGCCCCACCATCTGTGCAAACCGATAGAAAAGCTGGGCTGCCTGCTCTCTCGTCAGGCCGGACGGCCACATCATGTTCGGCTTACCGTCGACCGTAGTCCCGTTTCCGGCAAAGAGTCCAGAATTGGTAGACCAGTCCCGAGCCGCCTGGGACCAATCGCCACAGTTATTGTTCTGAAGGCCTTTCAGATAGTTCGTCATGGCCACACTGAACATCTCATTGAATTTTGCTTGATCCATATCGTCGTCCTCCCCAGACAATTTTGCATTGACCTCGGCGGCAATCTGCCCATGACGGCTATAAAGCCAATCTCCGGGGCAGGCCTTCGCCGCAAACCAGCGGTGAACCGTCATGTTCTGCTTGTCCACCTGACCAATCAAAGACTTGTCGCCCTTCCAAAGCAGTTTCTTGATGCCATTCCGCTGGCAGATGTCCACCAGAAGGGCAATCAAAGAATTGTAGGCCGCATCGGATACCGGCCATCCCTGGTCAGCTCCGCCATTGTTTGCCACCTCGATGGTGATGGCACGGTTATCGTTGGAACTGGAAGAGGTGCACCAAGAACGGTTACACTCCTCCACATAGAGACCGATCCTACCGTCGCTTCCAATTCCGTAGTTGCTGCTCGCTTTCCGGCTCGGATTCGCGAAAAGATTGCCGCAGGTCTCCACAGTCAGATTCCCCGCCATGCAGTGGATCGAAATGGTATCGATTACGTGATTCCGCTTTCCAGAGTGATTGGGCGACAGTTTTGTGTAAGAAACCAATGGGCTGTTGCTCATTACAGATACGCCCTCCTTTCCGGCATATTGGTCATAATATTTCTGCCCGTAAGAGGCGCGCCGGGCTTTGGCCGTCTCACTCTGGTCTGCAGGACGTTCAAACTGTACCAGAACAGCATCAGAGGCCGCACGGACAGAAGTCGCAGTTCGCAGAAGATTGACCAGAGAGGAATAGCTCTCCGTTAATTCCTTCCACAGAAAATCCAACTGCATCTCCAAATCGCCAATGCTTTTTCCTCTGCTTAATGCAAATGCAAGCAGAGCCTGTTTTCTGCTCCAAAACGTCCACTGAGCCAGGCCATAGCCAGCGCTGTCATGCACAAAATCCTGATAGATTCCGGTGTCTATCTGAGCAGTGTAGTCCTCGTCAGAAAGCCCCAGCTTCTTTTCGTAGCTGTTCTGGAGATTGGTGGACTTCAAGCCGCTCTCGGCGTAGAGATTCCCCATCAGGCCGGCCGCTCCACAGTCCGAGAGGCCCTTCTGCTTGAGAAAATTCCAAATAGTCGATTCCGACATGAATATCATCCTCTCGAATGTGTTCTCTTTCTGCGCGCCGCGTTCAGCGCACGGTTCTGTGCGAAGATCTCCTTCTGGCTCATCTTCTTTTGCGGGCCGTTCTTTGCGTTGCACACGTTGATGAGCGTCATGAGCCGGTTCAAATGCCACTTCTGGCACTCAAAAGGGATCTGATGGGTGATCATCCAATAATAGATGATTTCCGCCGTGACGATTTCATTGTTCGACCGCCCCTTTCGTCCTTTGGCAAAGGTAGTGGCCGTCATGGAGGCGTCAATATAGGCATTGATCGTTTCCCGAAGCTGAGGCGTAATGGCGGTATAGACATTGGGGTCCACATTCTGCGTCAATGTCATGCACCGGATATAGTCGATCTGCTCCTCTTCGGTCTTCGGCTTTCGGGACAAATAGGGCTTGTGCCACTTTGACTCCCATTTTGAAAGGGAGACCAGAGAGTGTTCCAGTCGAAGCACCTGCTTCTTGGTCGTGATAAAACAACCATTCGCCTCGTCATACTGCTCGGTTTCCGGTATCACAATTTCCAGCATCTCTGATCTCCCCAGTCATACTCAGTTCTGAGGAGCCGGAGAGCTGGAGGCCTGTGCCTTCTTCCCCTGAGGGATAATGCCGTTGATGAACTTGGCGGCGGCCTCCGCGTCAGTGGCCAGCTCCATGAACAGGTCGCTGTACGCCTCGGTCTGAGCAAAGGCGTCCCGCAGCTCCTGATTCTTGATAAAGCGCTTCCCGTCGGCGGACTTCTCGCCATAGGCCCGCAGGATAATATCCTTGAACACGGCGATGATCTGCTTCCCGTCCTGGGCCGCAACGATACGATTGATTCTCTCCACCAGACCGCCGTCAACAGACAGTTCCATCTCGGTCACTTCGGCCTGGGTCAGATTGAAGTAGAAGTCCTCAGTACGGGACATGCCATTATAGTCGTTGTAAGTCCTTGTCAGCTTCAGCATTGCAGTTTTTCTCCTTTCAAAAATAAAAGAAAGCGGAGCCCTCGGTGAAGAGAGCTCCGCTTTGCGGTTTGGTTACTTAGGCCTCCAGAGTCAGGCCAGTCAGGGTGTAGGTCTTGGTGACGGAAGCGCCGTCCTTGGTGGAAACCACCTTGATGCTCTGGGTGGTATTGCTCTTGATCAGCAGGACAATATTCTTATCCGCATCCAGAGTCACGGGGCCCTTGGTGCCGCCCACCAGTTCCACGGTGGTCACAGCATCGGCCGGAGTCACGTCAAACTTCAGAGCCAGGTAGTGACCCTCCTGCTCAGAGCTCTTGCTGCTGAACTCGGTATAGCCGGTCACATGCTTCAGGCTGCCGCTGATGGCGTTCTCGCCGATCACGATGTTGCTCTGAAGATCAGAGACCTTCTTGCCAAACAGGGTGGTGTCTCCGCTCTCGGCAGCAGTGATGACGGTAACGGCGTCGGCCTTGAGCAGTTCAATGACCTCCCCAGGCAGAGGCAGGCGGGGCTCCGCCTCCTCAGAACCATACAGGATGGTCTCCAGAGCGGCCAGCTTGGCCGGATCGGCCTTGGTGGAGGTGATGATCAGACGGGCAGTGGGCTTGAAGCCGGGCACGTCCACGGGAGTAGTGGTGACCTCCCAACTGGGGTTGATGGGTTCGGGAGAATCATTGACGGTCTGATAGCCGCGCTCGGAGGGAGAGGCCAGGCCGCCATAGACCAGGTGCAGCTTGTAGCCGTGGTCCTGACCATCCACGTCGTTGCCCAGCTTGGTGCGGTAGCTCAGACCAAAGATCTTGCGATTCTGCTGGCCGGCCAGAACACCAGGAGCAATCTCGGCAGAGCCATCGCACTGCTCCCACTCATCGGGATAGGTATAGGCCTCGATGGTCAGGCCGAAGTCCTCGGCGCCCACCAGCACCAAATACTTGATGTTGTCGGCATACAGGTTGTTGGGCTCAGCCCCAGAAGGGCTCTCGTTGATGGCGGTGATACCATTCCAGGCCACGCCACCATTATAGAGGCCCTCAGCGTCGATGGGGTAGAGAACGGCATGATCAACACCGGTTTCGTAGAAACGCTCACCGGTCTTGTCCCATACGATTTTACTCATTTCGGATTTCCTCCTTTTAATAGTACAGGTTGAAAACGTCGTGGTTTAGATTGTCGGCTGTGAAGTGGCGGTCATGGACGCACATGGGCAGCATGGCGATTCGATGAGGAAGATCACTGTCAGGATTCTTGTAAATGAGCGTTACCTGATAGCGATCCAACAGGCGATAAGGCGCGTTATCCGCATGAATGGCCTCGATCTCGCTTCGCTCATAAATGATGCAGTCATACTGGATCTTCAGATTCTCCGGAGGCTGAAAATAAACCCGGCACGCATCTCCGCGTTCCGGGCACCCAAGAATTCCGCATAAAGCAGTATGGAGTTGAAGTCTGCTACCCATTGTAGATCCCTCCAATCGTTAAGATCAGACGAGGATAGCCCACCTCAACTTTGGAGATTTTCCACTTCTCACCCATGAACACCACATACCGCATCTTGTGGAAGTTCTTTCTGGCGAATGGATCGGCGACTATGCTGATCTCATTCGCGATGTTGATGTCATCGTTGAGTGTTTCCCCAGACTGAAGCTGGCGTGTATTCCGAGTCAAATCGCCATAGTACGGATACTCGACGATCTTCTCTTCATACACGCCAGGAGCAGTCTCAACGGTGTCAGCATAGCCTACCGATCCATAAAATTTCGCCATTTTGAATTCTCTCCTTAGCCGCCCAGACCGCCGGAACCCTGGCCACCACCAGCGCTGGTAGGAACGGGCTCCTCCAGAGCGATGGCGGAGTAAACCCGGGTCAGAGCGCCGGACATACGGGTCTCGATCAGATACTTCTGCTGGTTGAAGTCGATGTCGAACTGATCGAACCGGGTAATCTCGCCGCCCTTGGTGGAGCCAACAGTGTAGTCCGCCAGGTTGACGAAGAGGCCCAGGAGCTTGTGCTGCTTGCCCTCGCTGTCCATACGGGCACGGCCCTCGAACTGCTCAGCAGTGTGGAGCTCGCCAACGTTCAGCGCAGCGGCCAGATCGGCGCGGGAAGTGTAAATGCGGCGGCCGTTCATATCGCGAGCCAGCAGCATCACGTTGACCAGGTGAGGCGTGCAGAAGAAATCGGGAGTGCCGGTCCCCTTGTACTTCTCACGGGCGTACAGCGCGGCGGTGATGATGGCCTCGGAATAGATGTAGTTCTCACCGAAGTTCATGTCCGTGCGGCTGCCCTGGATCTCAGAGCGGGCGGCCTCGATGTCCACGTCATAGTGAATGGTGTAGAGGTCATTGTCGTTCCAGATGGAGCGGATGTGATCCTCAGAGATCTTCATCTCATCGTCGGGCTCACGGCCGTCGCCGATCATGATGGCGGTGGCAACCTCTTCGTTCAGGTTCTCCCGCATGGTAGCATACTGGTACTCCACCACGTCGAAATCGGTGATGTCGACGATGTCATCCCGGTACAGAGCATCAGTACGGTACACGGTCTGCGGGTCGGTGGTCCGGGTGATCACGTTCATGTTGCCGGCAGGCTGCTTACGCTTGCCCTTCTGGTAACCATGACCCCGGATGTTATCGTTGCGGGCATCGGTCTGACGGGTGCGGATACGGCTGATGGGGCTCTTGTGGACCTTCTGCATGACCACAGTGACCCAGCCCTGGTCGCGGGTGACCCGCTCGGGAGCGCCCGGCCGCAGATCCTTGAAATCGGGGAACAGGCTCTCGATGTTGTCGATGCCGTGCTTGAGCTCGTTCTGCTCAGCATAGATGTTCAGGGCAGTCCGGAGGCTGCCCACGCTGTTGCTCTTGGCCAGGTCGATAATGGCCTTACGGTCGGAGTGGCTCAGAACAGTGTCCTGAGACTCTTCGCGCTGCTCAAAAACATTGTGCTTCATGGTCTTGTTTCCTCCCTTGGTGTTGTCAGATTTCTTATCGGGGTCGTCCTCGTCATCCTCGCTGCCCTCGGAAGAGTCCAGCTCCTCCATAGCGGCGCCGATCAGGGCATACATGACCGTCTTCTGCTCTTCGGTCATGCTATCCACGACATCCTGAACGGTCTTCTCGTCCTTGGCCTTCTCCTCTTTACCGTCATCCTTAGGCTTGTCCTCTTTCTTCTCGTCCTCGGGATCGGTCTTATCGCCGGCCTTGTGGACCAGAGGAGGCTTCTCGTCAGGACGGTACAGGGAAATAGGCTCGTAGGCGGACAGGATCATTTCCTGCTCTCCGCCCTCGCCATGGGCCATATCCACAAAGTCGATGAAGGCGCCAGGATTAGCCCCAGCGACCACCAGACTGACCTCGCGGATCACGCCATGCATGACGTCCTTGGACGGCGTCTGCTTCAGCCCATTGGCATAGATGGACAGGGATGCGATATCCCCATGCTTGACCAGCTCCTTGGCCGCCTTGCCGCTTTCGGTTTCGTTGAACGTACAGTAGGCATATACGCCGTCCTTACGGTTCTCCAAAAGGGCGTGGCCCAAGATATTGCCGGGTTCATCGTGCTGGTGGTTCCAAACCAGGGGAACCGTCTTCCCGTCACAATCCTCGAATGCGTTATGGCGAATAGTTCGTCCATCCGCGCACACAAGGTCGTTTCGGGTCGCCCAGCCACTAAAGTCATACTTCAGACTCATTTTGAACTTTTCCTCCTTCAGATATTGTTGGTGGCTGATTGCCCTCCTCTTTCGGAGCGCTTAGGTTGCTGTTCCGGAGCTCGTCCGCCTTGGGGTCCTTCGACGGCTTCATGCCGATCTTCTGCCGGATCTCATTCGAGGTCATGATCTCATTGCGAGTCATCTTATCGGCAATCTCAGCAATGTCGTTGATGGGCACCAGCCTGAACGGGTCTCTGAAGAACAGAATCGACTGCTTCTGTGACCGAGCAGTTTTGGTGAGGAATTTCCTCTTCATTTCGTCAACAATGGCTGATAGAATCGGTTCAATCGTCCGGTTATCGTAGTTCAGCTTTGTCCGGTCATCGGCAGTCCCGTCCAAAATCCCCTGAGTGATTCCCAACTGGCTGTAAAGCATGCTCGTTAAGTATTCAATCTGGGACATTAGATTGTTGTCGATGGGCCGGTTCAGCTGGACCACATGCTCCGTGCCGTCGGTGTAAGCGACGCCATATTTAGAGCCGGCCAACTGTTCCTCAATATCTTTACGGCGTTTTTCCGCCTGTTGACGCCTCGCTTCCGTCTTGATGACGTAGGGCAGCTGAATGATAAGATTGAGCTTTCCGGAACCACTTTGCTCGTCGATCGCATCCAAAATGTTGAGCTTTCGGATCAATCGTTGCATCGTAGAGTTGGGCTCGTTCATCACCGCAAAAAATGGATTCTCGATGATGGCGACTATACTCTTCGGGAGGGTGATGTCCTCCTTCTCGCCCCGCTCCTCGTTATAAACGCGGAGTTTTACATGCTTGGGATACCACTCCACGATTTTCCCGGTTCGCATCTTTTCGATCTTAAAGGAGCCGGTCTTGGGGTCGATGTCGGTGTCCGTTGGGATGATCGCCACGCAGCCCTCGTCCAGCATGGACATGACCACATCCTGAATAAAGGCTCGCCCGGTCTGATCCAGGTTCGCCTCCAGTGACAGACAGTTATTCAAAGTCGAATCAATGACATCTTCAAACCGGCCATCATCGTCCAATCGAACATGCTGAATTGCGATTGAGGCCGCATCCAGCGCAATCCGGTTGTAAACAGAGGTGATGATGGATCTCTCGTTTCCACGGCTGAAAATAGGCCGGTCCGGACGATAGGAGTAGCTGGGTCCAAGCGAATAGCGGTAATCAAAGAATTCATTGCCTAAAAAAGCGTTCCAGGCATGTTTCAGCCTGGAACCCAATGCCATTTCCACTTTTCTCACCTCCGTTATGACAGCAGATCGGCATACATCTTCTTGAGAAGCTCGTCGTTCTGCTTCATCAAGGATTCAAAGTCATAGGCCGGAGGAGGTTGAATGGTACTTACCGGTCGGGACACGGAGGAAATTGTCTTGGATACCTCCTCGGCGACCCGTTTCCCGGTTTCTACGTTTGGCCGTACACCAGAACTTGATGCCCGGAGCTGACTGACCGGCGTTGACATGACAGAGCTGGACTCCATCAATTTCTCAACAGCGGCCTTTCCGGTATCAGCTTTTGGCGCAAATTCCGCCGCCTTCTTGGCGCCATGCCCCTTGACCAAATAGGCCGTTAAGACTACGCCGGCAACGGCCGCAGTGCCAATAGCTACCTTTTTAGCCACCGATTTTCGCCGCTCAACCGTTCCATCATCCTCGGCATAACGTTTTCGGCCGGCATTGGTCAGGCTCCCATCTTCATTTTGAAAACGGCGAATGCCCCACTTCATGCCTTTGATGCCATGGTGACGCAGTTCGTATTTCATCTTCATCACCACCCGTCAAACCTTGTCCAGTACGGTCTTCCGGTAGGCAATCTTGCCGGAAGTCCATACACCGTTTTTCAGTTGCGTCATGTCGTACCCGGCATCAGCCAGGGCCATCATGACTCCCACCTCTCCGCGCTTTGCCACAAACCGAACCGTTTTTCCGGAGGGCGACCTTAGATCGGAAACCTTCTGCGACATCACTTCGGCCATCTTCCGATTGTAGGCGTTGACAGTGGCAGCGCTCAGCTTCCCACGGCTCGTCAGAGCATTGGGGTTCTGGAGCAGTTCTGCTGCATAGCGATCCAGCTCCTTGGATGACTTCTTCCGGGCGGTCTCAGTAATTTTGTCGCCTTTCTTCTTGGCCCACTTCTCGTCTTTCTTGTCGAGCCGGGCCCGGCCGGTAGCAGTCAGGGAGCCGTCTTTATTCTGGTAACGACGGACACCCCACTTCATGCCGAGAACGCCATAGTGCTGTAAAACGTCCAACAATCGCGGTCACCTCCTGTCCATGAATGAATTTGCAACAACCTTGTCGTGTGTTTCAGATTTCAAGCATAAAAAATCCGCAGACCCAGTTAAGAGTCTGCGGTAATGCGCGTTAATGGGCGTAGTATGCCCGCAATTTGCGATTTTCGTTACTGGCTTTTCCGGCAAGTAAAGCGTTCACAAGGGTTCCGCCTATTGCAATGGATGATCCCGCCAAATAAGCAACCCGCTGGTCTTTCATCGTGTTGGATAAGAGTGAACTTACTACACCAGAACCAACTACTATGGCCGCTTCAGCCAAATAAGTCGTCTGAGTGTTTCCGGTAATGGTCTTACCGCGCTGATAAAGTTTCTTACCTTCATCGGCCAACTTATCGCTCTTTAGCTTTCCATAGGCATCTTCCATTCGGCGCTTTTCGGTTTTAACAGCACGATTGGCCTCTTTGACCTGCTGTCGAGTTGCCTGCCCAGACTTATAAGCGCTTTTCGTCTCAGCCGCTTTGGTTTTAGCGCTTTCGTAATCGGATTCAGCTTTACGATAACGCTCCAAACCCTTCTTGGTATAAGAACCATCGTAGTTCTGATAACGCCTAACACCCCATTTCATGCCCTTGACCCCGTAGTGGGCGAGGCAATCCTGGGGAGAAGGTTTCTCATAGGGTTTCATGAGCCCCCCCCCCCCTTTTTTTTACTCAAATGCTTCGGGATTATGCTTATAGGCAACATAGGCATCCATCATAGCCGCCACGGCATCGATCTTCTGGTCAGATCGCCTCTTCAGCAGCTTGCGGTTGCCATTGGTGTCCTCCATGGTGATGCAGTTTCCCATGGAAAAGGTAATCAGATCTTCGTCAAAGAGCAGCATCCGCTCTCCAGCCAGTTTCTTCAGTTCTCCCAACGGGACGGACTCCGTTCTCGCACCCTGCCGGACTACCTCAACTCCAAATGGACCATTCTCATTGACCCACCGTTCCACAAATTCCTTTGCGTTGTAGGGGTCATAGCCAAAACAGCGCACATCGTAGCCGCAGTTGATGATGTGGTCATCTAAATCCTCATAGACCTGCATCATATCGAGAACAGTTCCCTCCATAACGATCAAGCTGCCCTCTGCCATGAAGTCCTCATACTTGACCCGCATGGCCGCCGGGAGTTTATGGAGCGTCAGTGAAGTGATGTAATTTCGGGTCTTGACGCCAAAAGCGCCATCCCGAAGAGGAAAGAGGAAGGTGAAGGAACAGAAGTCGTCACCTTGGGAAAGGTCGGCACCCATGGAGCAAGGCATCTGCCAGAATCTTTGCCGGCGATGGGGTAAGGTCTCCTCATAGGTGAAGTAATAAGTATATCCCTCCATTGGGAGTCCGAATCGCTTTGCCAGCATGTCGTTCCGTGTGGCAGGAGCCGTTTCCGCCCGGTCTACATCCTTCTGGTAGGTCTCATAGGTCACGGTCTTCCCGAGGTTTGGATTGGCCTTAGGCCACATATCGGGATAGGCCACCTCCTCAACGGAGTCCAGCTTATACCACCAGATAGAAACATGTTCCTGTGGAGGGCCGATGCCCTGGAGAATGTTCATCAACTCCATTTTGATGGTGTCACCGGCGCCGTTACGAACCGTGCCCTCGGAACTGGTCGCTATAATAAGGTAGTCGTCCAGCTTGGAGGCGCCCTGTTCGATTGCGCCAATGACATCTTCCCGGGCGTCAGCAGAGGACAGCCACTCGTCTACGGTGGCCACCTTGCAGCGAAGTCCCTGAAGCTTATCCACCGACATGGGGCGGATCTCAATCAGGGAGCCGGAGATGAAGTTCTCGATGCCCTTCTTGGTGGAGGCCAGTTTCACCCGATTGGCTCTGGAACCGGTGGTGTTCTGCAAAGAGCCCTCCGTCATAAACTGAAAAACCGGGCCTCTTGCCCGGGTGATGGCGGTCTTTATGGGGTTGACGATCTCCTCGGCCTGCTTCATCGTGGGAGCCGTAGTGATTTGATGGGTGGTGGAGCCATCCACAACACAGAAGTAAGCCTGAATACAGGAATCGTACAGCGACTTCGCCGCGCCTCTCCCCACGATCAGGTATTGCTTCTTGGTCAGGCGCTGCTTGATCCGCTTGGTGACATAACGACCGCCTCTGCCGTCCGGGTTCGGAACATAGACGGAACGGTCGTCGAAATAGTACCAGCCAAACACCTGTTCTCCCCATAACTTGAAGGTATCCAGAAGATGAAGATCGGAGCCATCGGTCAGGGTCAGCTCATTCTCGCAGAACTCGATCCACCCCTCGACTGCCCTGTCGTCATAGTAGTAACTGGGCGACTCGATCAACCGGTCGATTCGGTACATCTCCATGGCAACTTCCTTGCAGACCGGAATATCGCCGCGGATGACCGCATCGCGGAATGCGCCGTAGTAACGGGGGACGGCGGTGTTGGATAGCATCTACTCACCAGCCTCCCGTTACAGCCCCAGAGCTTTTCTGCCAAGGAGAACCAAGGTGGAGAACTTCTGCTCGCTCAGCTTTGTCCGGTAGGTATCTTTTGGAATAACCTGCTCCATATCAAACACGATAATGGGGGACTTGGCCTTGAACCCACCATAGATCGCGTCATTCGTGTCAAGGAGCGCGCCGTAGCCCGCCTTTTTGCATTCGTTAAAAAACTTGGTGCGCTGGACATAGACGTCATGCCCCTTCCATCGGTCGCCCTGTCCGTCATATGGAATCACATAATTGAACATCCGATAGACTGTCTGGAGATCTTCGGCCGAGGGCGTATAGTCCGGGTCCTTCATCTTTTCCAACACTGCGGCAGCTTCCCGATACCCCTTGAATTTGTACTTGTCTTTCACGAAATAGCTCTGCATCCGGTCCTTATCCGTTACAAAGTTATAAAAATCCCGATCTTTTCGATAGAGATTCATGAAGACCTCTGCGCCGGAGTCCTCGCTCGCCACCTTCAAGTCGGTTTTAAGCGAGTTGTCGATCCGGTACTTCATAAACGCGCCGGTTCCGATCTGCTTGCCATCCTTGTCGTAGACCGGCTGAGGAATCGGCCGGTTGAACAGAGCATTATACTGATGCTTGTCCAAAGAATTATGGGTAGCGTAAAACATATCGGTGTTCTTGGTTCGGTCCTTGTCATAGGACAGGGTGCTCAGCGTGGTTTTATCGGCATTCAATACCTCGTCAAAGTGCTTTTTGTTGTAGATGCTGTTGCCACTTTTTCGCTTATTGCTGATAGCCTTTCGCTGAGCTGGGGTGTAATCACCGCCGCGCAGAGGATAGGGAGGTCCGTTTCGGACGCCCCATTTTTGTTTCAGGATTCCGTGGTGACGCAGTTCCATAAACAATCACCCCCGCAATTCCTTGATTGCAAGGGCAATGCTCAGGGAAGATCCGGCAATCGCCAAAACACTTCCAGCTACTTCCAGAGTATCCCGCAGCGCCTGACGACCTTTTGAGACTTGGGCCGGAGAGGTGTCGGAAAACAACTGGTTATACTGCCGCTCCAAGAGTTCCCGGTTGATCTTGTCGCGCATCTCTTTGTCGGTCATTTCGGACAAGTCCATCCGTTTCGGAGTGGGCTTGGAAGTGGTGGTCTGCTCCAGTTTCTTCATTTCTTTCACCAAATCTGAACTGGAATCGACCGTTCGTTTGGTACGCTCCAGATCCTCCTTCGCCCAGCGCTGGGGGTCTGGATTAGTGAGGTCAATGCGGTTTTCCTTCTTCTTGGCCGCATTCTCCCGCTTATCCCGGTCATAACGCTTTTCTCCGGCAGCGGTAAGAGTGCCGTCTTTGTTCTGGTAACGGCGGACACCCCACTTCATACCTTTAATTCCGTAGTGCAGGAGCATGCTATTCTCCATTTTGATTTTCCTCCTTCCCGCTGGTGTCTTCTACGGGGTCCGCCGCAACGAAAAGCCGCCACTCAAACTCACTGATCTGCCGATTGATGGACTCAATGGCAGCGGAGCTGAGCGGTGGATCGAACAGTAATCGAACCTTCATGTAGACATAGGATTTGACTAAGGAAAAGATGTTCGGCTTATCCGTAATGAAAGCGGACCAGGTGTCATCCTTTCCTGAAATAGAGAAACCATTGGCAGGCCCGACGCCCATTTGCGTCAGGATCGAAAACACGCTGTTGATGTGCATGATGATGTCGGCATCAAAGTGCGTATAATTCTCGTCGATGCCCAACAGTTTCTTGATGGACGTCAAGATGCTTTCGGAAATCTCCATAGCGACCTCCTCACCGGCGGACTGCGATGAACTTCTTCATGCAGTATCCCTGAACTCCGTCAGAGGTGAAAACTTTGTAGAATCCTTCGGTCGACCCGTCCACGTCGACTGTAACTTTGGTCAGCAGAGTAATAACCTTGATGACTTTGGAATTTGCCCTCGGCTCTTGATAAATGGCCGCTCTCAGGCAATCGGTCACAACACCGGCAACATGATTTTGCACACCGAGTCCTCCTTCCTACTTTTTCCACGGGCAGGTATCATTGGGCCTGCGCGTAATCGGTTCTTTGAACAGAAGATTTTCGTCGCCATAATGGATGGCCTGATGGGTTTCATGAATTGTGGTGATCAAAAACTCAGGGTCAAGAATCAAACCTTTTCGGTCCCGAATATCCTCCGGGCTGATCGGGTTCATGTGATGGATAAGCGGTCGGCGATAAATCTCCCGACCGGCAATCCCCAGGTCGCACCCCATATCTCTGGCAATCACAACGTCACGGATCTGCTTCCACTCCGGGGAGCGGTAAAAGACTTGGTTCATATACCGGTCGAAACCAAACGTCTCTTTTCCAACAATGCCATCCAAACGGAGATAGCGGTAGCGCTCTTCAAATGTAGGGAGAAGGATCAATTCCGAGTAACATCTAATACCCATCTTCGTCCTCCTCGTCCTGACCGCTGTATCGCTTGAAAGCAGCCATGGCCTTCTCATAAAGTTCGTCCATCCTGACTCCGGACTTATACGCCTCGGTCTTTGCCTGGACCAGCTCCACCTCTTTGGCAAGCCGCTCATTTTCCAAGCGCGCTCTGGTAGTTCCAAGTTTCAGGATCGTAGTAACCTCTTGTGAAGAGGCCGTCCCTTCCAGCAGCCGTTTCTCGACCAGACTAACGGCCAAGTCGATCAGTTGGTTCTCTCTGGCCTCCGGTGTCAAGGCGGCCCGGCGTTTCCTTGGCTGAGTGCCCGAAGGTTTGATCGCTTTTGCCACGCTTGACACCTCCTCTCGCTAAGAATTGTGGCAGTTGCTATGGCGTTTGAAATGGTTTGGGGCGGCATTTGAAGAAGCCCACATAAGCAGATTTGTGATAAGTGGAGAAAAACACGTGGCGTCCGTGGGCAATGGAGGTAATGCACTGCGCAACAGCCAAAAAGGAGGTTTGGTGGACGAAAAGAGTCTCTTATCAACAATATCTACCTTGTGGGCTTGTTCAAATGCCGCCCCAAAACCGAAGCCATTTTTCAAAAATATCCCCCGGAGAATTTTCAAAGGCCACCGCGATGCATAGGGGGTGCCATTTTGGAGAGGTCCCCCTATACCCTTTTCATGTGTTTGGAGCCCTATAATCAGCCGTCGTTAAGGTAAAATTCCTCAAAAATGACAAAAAGAAATGCGCTCTGAATCAGAGAACATTTCTTTTCCCAGTTTTATGGGCTTTTTGTGGTCACATGGTCGTCGCGGGCTCGGGTTTCAGCGTTCGCTTCACCTTTTTGTAGATACCCAGGGGGTCGTACTTGATGATGTCGTTGATGGCTCGCTCGATTTCTTCCATGTTCTCCTGCTCAGAGAGCTGATCGGAAGTACGGGCGATGCGCGCTAAGAAAGCGCAGGAGTGATACCCGTTGTCTTCGTCGAACCGATACCAGGCTTCATACTGGGTAAAAGGGTCATACGGGTTGTCGGTCGTTGTAAGCATACACGTTTCCATTCGCTCTCACTTCCTTTCTTACTCATTGAGATACTTGGAAACAACAGAAGATGAAAGGTTCAAAGCATCGGCGATCTCGGCATTAGTGCAGCCAGAGTTTGCCATCGCCTTGATCCGGTTGATGCGAGCTTCAGACAGTTGCGTCGATGCTCTTGGAGTTGCACGGGCGCGAACAACATCAGGATCGGCATAGCGAAGGATCTCTTTCAAAGTTGTGTCAGAGATCGCGCCAGCCTGAATTGCTTCCCATTCGCCATCAGAGATTGTAATTCGTGTTCCTTTTCCGCTTGCGCCAGTAGCAACATGAGCATCGCTGATTGCGGCACGACGAATCTTAGAGATCTCGTCTTTGTCGGTGACATTGTTGGCCTGAATCTTTGCCTTTACCTGGGCATTGGCGATACGCTGAGCCTCACGTTCACGAGGGGCGTTAAGCTGAGCCGTCTTCAGGGCGCTGGTCAGTCTGGTAACTTCAGGAGCATAAGCCTTTGCTGCACTTGCATTGCGCACCAAAGTAGGCGTCGCCAAGTATTCCAGTCTCGCACGATTGGCGAGCGCCTTCATACGGTTAGCGTAATCAGCATAAGCGTCCTCCTGAACAGTACCGGAAGACAGGGTTCGGATGTCGTCGGTCTTCTCCAAAAGTTTGATTTGCGTTGTGGCAGGAACGGTTTTCCCAGTCTTCGGGTCTACATAGGTTCGACCAGATTCCTTGTAGATGACCTTACCTGTCTCCCTGTCGATACGACCGCTACCCTGACGCTCCGGAACAGAAACATTCTGCTTTCTCCGAGAGAGCAGAGTAGAGGCCCCACCCACTTCCTTACCAGTTTCAGGATCTATGTAGCCCTGCCACCGTTTCCGAAGGGTGGGGATGTCGTTCTCGATCTCAGACCGCTTGTAGTCCAGCTTGTGCTTGGCCGCGTCGATAACGACCATGCTATGCTTGACAGCCTTAGTGATTTCTTCCTCGGGGGCTCCTTTTAAGGTCATATCCGTGATCAGGTTGGAGATCTTACCCATCTCTATCTGGGTGGCTGCTTTTGAGAGGAGCCGGACGCCGGTCTTCCCCTCGGTGGAGTATTCGACTTTTGGGTCGAAGTCCTTCAAACCATCCAGGGCGGGGGTGGATTTTACCGATACCTTCCCGCCCACAGGGATGACAACTACCTGGTCGCCGTCAAAGTCAGCCCCGGAGAGCCGCTCCGCCACCTTTGGATTGATACCGACGGCGTCACGGATGTTCTTGCCTAGAATCGAGATCGCTGACTGATTTTTGTTGTTGACTGTCAACTCAGGGATCTCAAAAGTACCCCCATGGGGGTAGCGAATCAAGACGACCTTCTCTCCATTCCGATAGTTAGGGGCATAGATCTCCGTCTCCTTCATTTTTGTGATGGGGAGGATCACTTGCGTACTCTGCCGGGGGAGAGCGGCCGCTTTCAGGTGAACAACAGCGGAATCGCACTCGTCCGCAAAGTCCATCAGCAATTTCCGCTTGATGGTGGGGTTATTCAGGGAGCGGATCTCGTCGAATTCATCAGCGGCATCGGCGTAAGTCAGGTCAAGCTGCTTCTGAATCAGCTTGATAGGCTGCTTGGAAAGAAACTGGGAGGACAGGTTCTTACTCATTTTGTCCCAGTCCCCCTCCTCCTTCAGCTTGTTGATAGCTGACAGAGATTTCTTCTCTCCAGTGATGGGGTCCGTGTACTTGCCATTGGGGTCGGGGTAGTAGCTCTGACCATTGGCCTTGATGAACGCGCCGAAAGGATTATCAGGATCGTCCTGAATCTTCTTCATAACATCCATCTTTGGCGTGCCCGAATGCTTGTTCGTGTTGAACACGATGTCGGCGCCATCCGGCATGTCGTCAGAGTACATGGCCATGCCTTTCAGATAGTGGGTTCCATCTACAAGGATACGAACCTGGGCATAGTGGGAACCCCCCAAATCGAGGTCGGCCACACCACGGCGAAGTTCGATGACGCCATCCTTAGAGGTGCCACCTTCATCACCATAACGGATCTTCACCCGGCTGGAGTCAATGCTGGCCGGATACTCCCGTTTATCCCAGGATGCACCCCCATCGGCAGAGTGATAGTCGCCGACCGACTTGATGATGTCTAAGTTCTGGTAGGCGTCACGCTGCTCAATGTCGGGCACGGAGATAACGGGAGTGATGGTTCGCTTCTTCGGATCGTTCACCTGGGGGACGCCAACGCCATAGCGGTTGTAGCCCTCAGTTTCCAGAATGAACAATGCTTCCTGGAGCACGCCTTTGGAAACGCCGAGCTGCTGCTCCACGCCCTCGCCCACGTCAAGAGCACCTTTGACCGCCAACTCCTTCTTTAGAGCCTCAGCGGTGGCAAGGGCCTTGTTCTTATTACTGGCTGTATTCTCGTTGAGCAGGGCACGGACAGAGGAGTCATTGTTGTAACCCATGATCTTGGCGATCTCGTCCAGCGTTTTTCCCTCTTCCCGAAGGGACTTGGCTCGCTCAGCCTGCAAGGCACGCCGCTCATGTTTCGCCACGCGAACCTGCATGCGGAGGTCAGTGGTGGACATCTTCAGTTCCTCGGCAATTTCCTTTTGAGATTTACCGAGCGCTTCAAGCTCCTCCACACGGGCCAGGAAGTCTCCGCCGTGTTGGTAAGGGTTCTCGCCAGAACCCCAGGGGTAGCGCCCAGAGCGCCTCTTGACGCCATAGTGCATCAAAATATCGTCCACAATGGGGTCCATGGCTTATTCCTCCTCTTCCTTGATACTGTTGATGATTTTGTCGAACGTAACAATGCGATCCATGATGGGGAAAATATCCTCGATGGTAGGCTTATGGTAGAGGATAGTGTCGTTCTGGTAAATACGCAGTTCCATCTCAATCTCGTTTGGTTTGTAGTCATACTCCAAACAGAAGAGGGCCGCGTAAACCATAAGCTGCTCCATGTGCGTTGGGGTCTCGCCGGTCTTCAAATCATGAATCCGAAGAATGTCTTTCCGAAAGGAAATGGCATCGGCAGTTCCGAAACAGTTCGGGGAATAATATAGGATTTGCTCGGGGGTCATCTTGTACCCGATGGCGTCGTTCACATACATGTTCAACGTCTTCTGGGATTTGGGCAGTCGCTGACCCAGTTTGATGCACTGAGCCGCAAAAGCGTGAAGAGCCGTCCCGCGCTGAGCCGCCCGGTATTTGGCATAAGCATCGGCGATCTTCTCCTCTGAGTAATTGATCCAGTGATAACCACTGGCGCTAAGAAAGGCATGCTGCCCCTCAAGGTTGGAGTGTTTTGCGAAGTTCATCCAGCACTTCCTCCTTATTCTCCGGGGAAATGAATCTGGAGAAGGACATCTCATTCATCTTCCCAACATAATACTCTTGGTTCGGCTGTCTCTTAGCGCTTGCAGATTTCTTACACTCAAGGGAGGCCCATTTTTTGCCATAAAGAATGAGCAGGTCAGGGATGCCCTGGCGCTGGTTCATCTTGAAGACCATGCAGCCGGGGAAGATCGTTTTCAGATTGGCAATCAGCCTGTCCTGAAAACCGCTTTCCAGTCTCGCGCTTCTGGCCATGAAACAGGCCTCCTTTCTGATAAAAGTGATAGAAAGAATAGGATATGCGCGACATATCTCTCTCCTCTCCATAAAAGAGTCTGTTTTTTTCGCGGAAAGAAAAACCAGCCAAATATCAATCTGCGCAAAAGAAAAGAGCCGCTGTGTTAGCGGCTCAAATCTTATTCGATCGTAAATCCTATTTTTCGTTTCGGCTTACTATTTTCCTCAGCAATTTTCTCGACCTTCGGTTTACCAAACGATTGCCAGATCGTGGCGCCGGCAGCAGTTCCAATCGCCGCCACCATCGACGTGGTAAACGTCATAAGTAGTTGGGTCGGGGTTCCAAAGTTGAGTTTCATACTATCGCCTCCCATAAAGGCGACTGCATTTTCGGCGGAAACGAAAAGAGCCGAGGCACCATCAGGCACCCCGGCTAAATTACAAATATCCATGTCGTGTTCATCAGCTGT
Organism: Oscillospiraceae bacterium; assembly: GCA_022846095.1. Lineage (NCBI taxonomy): Bacteria > Bacillati > Bacillota > Clostridia > Eubacteriales > Oscillospiraceae > Oscillospiraceae bacterium. The sequence goes on from AP025583.1 coordinate 4,158,025, forward strand.
TGTTCCTCAAATACCGAATCAGAATCCAGATCAGCCAGAGACCTCCGGTACAAAAAGTGAGAATAACGTCCAGAATTAGTCCGGCCGTACTCCGTTTCTTTCCGCTATTCCTGCTCATGGGAACTCTCCTTTCCAAGTTCTTTCTTTTTGTCACGACGGATCATCTTCTCGACGCCGGCTCTTGCCTTGGCGGCAGTATCTCCCGCAACGGCTTTGGCGCGCTCCATCTGTTCGGCCCGCTTAACTGCGCGCTCCTGTTTCAAAGCGGCCTTCTGTTGCTCGGCCTCTTCAAATATCCGTCGACTCTCATTGATGACTTCCTGAGTCACATACTGAACAATGACCGTGTCACCCGGTTTCAACTTCGAGTTGGGTTTTCGGTCAGAGCCAACCACCTGGAGTTCAAAGCAGTCTTTGTATTTGACGCACGCATCCCGAAGGCGAACCTCGATGGATAGCGCTTTCAGACCGCGGCTCTCCAAAAGTTCTTTGGCCTCGTCCAGTTTTAGAGGAAACTTCTTGGAACAGAGCTCGGGCATAAATATCAATTCTTCAGAAGGGCCAAGTTCTTCCTTTTTGGGAATCCGGTCGATAAGCTCGACGGCAAGCGGAGTCACTGCGCCGACAATTCCGGCGACAAGACCCAGCGTACCTCCGATATTACCGTTCGGCTTCTTTGGTTTGGCCATCGGCTATCCCTCCTTTGGGCAAAATAAAAGAGTGCGCCCCATGGAGAGACGCACCCTTGCAAAAGCGTATCTCTCCATTGTTGCGACACAATCTCATATTAGCCTACGGGCATAACGAGTAAGAGAGAAAACACCTTTTGCCAAAGCATTTTCCCCGTAAGCTAATAAATATATGAAACTGTGTCGTATTGCCAGTATAGCACACCTCCATCCATTTTGAAAGAGGAACTTTGAGGGTTCGACCAGACTTCGGCTCCAAAACCGCAAATATCCACCGGAAACCCGCCAAAATTCCCTTGCTGGCCAGTTGGCCACTTTTTTTCGTCACTTATATAATTTTTAATATTTTTTTTTCGTATTTAAGTGAAGAGAAAAAGTGGGAAAGTGGCCAGAAAACCCGCAAACCCTTGGGGCGCAACGGTTTCAGCCTGGCCACTTTTGAAAATAAAAGTGGGCAGAAAGTGGGCAAATGGCCAGTTTTTCGCTATTTTCGGCCTTATTTTCATGCAAGATTTTGAAGATTTCTGGCCAGTTTCAAATTAAAAGTGGGCAAATGGCCAGTTTTCGGACTAAAAGTGGCCAGCAAAATGGCCCAAAATCGACCTGCTACTAACAGTAATAGTAGCAGCTTTTGGCTCACTTTTCGGTCGAATCCTGCTGCAAAGTCGCCCACGTTCGTACCCTTCGATGCCCAGCTATACTGTTCTCACCCCAAAATATCAAGCTCTAGTCAGGCCTGTTTCTTAAAAGGCCCGCCGCTGGTAAGGCTGATTTCGAGGAGCCACCGGGACAAATTGGTAGCGAGGAGGGGATGAGCGAACCCGGCGATGAAGGGACATGCCGTACTTTTTAGGCGGCACCCCGTTGCGCTTGGGCCAGAGTTCATCGCTCTCGGCTAGGCCACGAAACATATCCTGGAGCGCCTGTGCGACGTTTTCCATTGCCTGGCCAAAGGCATTCCAGGCATCCGCAATCTTCTGGACAACCGCCAGAGCCTCTTCCATGGTCATAAGTCGTCACCTCTCAAATATTGTTTTGGGATTTGGAAAAGCCTGCCCGCATATTGGTGTAACAGCAGTTGAGTGCCCTTAACAGGTTGTCGATCTGAGCCGTTCGGTCTACCTGAATCTTAACCGTCGGCTCCGGCAACGGTAAATATCCAAGCGCCTCCATCTGCTTATGGTCACAGATGGATACATGCGGACACGCCCTACATTTCGCCGCCAGTCTGGATAGGCCCAAAATTTATCACCTCCAAACCTTTCCGGAGCGCTTGTCCACCAGAACAATCCGCCCCTCGATTTCAAAGTCCGCCAGTTCGCAAATATCAAAGATGGCATAGAGCAGCTTATGGAACCGCTCCTCCTCGGCCTCGATATTCTTCAGAGCTTGGTAAGCTGTGGGGTCTGAGTAACCCTCTGCGTTTTTTCGATCATTCCAGGACAATTTTTCTCACCCCGTTCGTTCATGAATTTGATAAGCGATTGGGCATGCATATCGCTGATGCCGTATTTTTCTTGCAGTTTGGAGATGAACCAATCTGGGACAGGTTTTCTCCCGCATTCGATAGCGGACAGCTCGACCGATGAAATATCAAGATCCTTCGCCATATCATAGAGCAGCATTGCTCGAACCAGGCGAATGTCCCGCACCATTCTTCCAAAAGCATCAAGTCCCATGGTCGCTCTCCTTATGCCATGCTTCGATGTCGACGCCAATTCGCTTTAGCATCTGCGTACAGAGCCAAATATCATCCTGGTCTTCCATCTCATACCGACTGACCAGCTCCTTGATACGGTCATGGAAGGCATCGTAATAAGTCCGAAGCCGCTGAGCCCCGAACCCGAACTGTTCATGCAGCACCCACAGAATGGTCGCGTCGATTTCGGCGATGTGTTTTCTGTCGTACTCCGCAAGCTCCTTCTGGATCTCGATATCCATCGCTTTTTTCTCCGCCGCGGTAAGTATGGCGCCGTACACCTTTCCTCCGGCTTTCTTGATATGCATAGCTGTGGCTCCCTCCCATAATCCAATTTTCCTTGGCAAAGAATAAGGGGACAGCGAAGAACAGCATCAGCACTGTCGCAGTCGCGTCCCCATCGAGAAACATCACAGGCAAAGAGAGCCCAACCAGCAGCAAAGCGTAGAGCTTATTTTTCAAGAGTTCTCGTTTCCACATTTGACACCTCTCCTTCCACAAATATCAATCCCGCTCAGTACACAAAGAGATGGGACGTGTGCCCCTTCGGGTACTTCTTCTGGCCGCGGTAGTTTCCAGCCATCTTCTTACCAGTTACCAGATTGATGGGATAAGCGTTGATGACGGCCCGCCAACTGCCGTAACCAATTCTGCGGTTCACCTTAGAATATCCACGGCGAACCATCTCGGCCTTGGCCATACTTCTGAGTAATTTGCGCATGATTGTATCCTCCTGTTTTACTCAATAATCGGAAGTTCTGCCAAAATATCTTCCGGAATGTTTCCGCTCCAGACATAGGAGTTCTTGAGAATGTAGTTGTTATAGTTCGCGGCTGTACGGTTGGCCCGCATTTTCGCCTGGTCTGCCCAAGACCGCTGCTCGTCGCTTTCGCTGTCCTTATACTGCTCATAGGTCAGCTTGTCGGCCTCATAGGAGGCGATCATCGCCCGGCAGCTGTCCTCCACAGTTTTTCGGGTTTCATAGTTCGTGGCATCGTCAATCTTCTGATCCACATAGTCCACTTGATTTCCGAGCCAGGTGTTACCCCAGCCCAGAAATATCAAGGAAATGCAAATGAGGGCGGCCACTACAACCGCCCCCACAATGCTCAACGCCTTTCTCATGATGTTACCCTCCGACCTTCACGACAGGATCGTCCACCTCAAAGGGAATGTCAGAATAAAGGTAGGTGCCCGTCCATTCGACGTACTTACCATCTGGAGTAAAGAAGAATATCCCAGCATCGTTCTCTCCATAGGAGCCGTCCACGTCGGCGACCCAATCAAGCCGATACTCAGAGGAATACGCCTCGCTATCCGGCGTTAAGTAACTGTTCAGACTGCTGACCTTACCATCAACTACAAACCGCCCCACAACGCTGCCGCTCTCAGTAAAGAGCACAATGTATCCAAGGGGCTTTTCTACCTGGCAAACCACGGCCGCAGCCTTTTCTCGCTGCCCGTTGACCCAATAGGCCCGGCGGATTAGGTTATAGCGCTCCAGAGAGAAATCGAGGTCAGTCGGCGTTGGCTGGCGCTCCTGGAGATCGCTCACAGTGTCGAGGGTGGAAACCATGTCTTGATGTTGGCCACTGGGTTCTCCGCAGGCCGAAAGGGAGAATATCATAGTTATGACCATCAGTAGTGTGATGATTTTCTTCATTTTGAAATGTCCTCCTGATTTTTTATCGTGCTACCCCGGTGTTCTGCTGGAAATGCCGGCACTTCAGTTCCACCGGCTCGATCCAGGGAATATCACGGAGTCGAATCATCCGGGCAGAGTTTTCATCTTTGGTAGGCAAATGGACGCTAACTTCATCCACAGCATGCTGGGCCGCCAGATACTCCTCTTTATACTGGCATACATCCCGATGGCTGCATCTAGTGCAGCAAGTTTCTTTTACTCCAAACATGTGAACTTCCTCCTTACTATCTTCGTCAAGCGTTGCCGCCTCCACTTTCATCTGGCTTAATACCATTTGCAGCTCGTCCACTAAATATCTTTGCTCTGGGTGGACTTGCTTGCGGGCTACCATCTGAGCCCATTCAAGAACCGAGATGGGTGGCGGAATTTTCAATCCGAGTTTGCGGGCCATTTGATCGATGTAGCTCACCATTTGATAAGTCGGAGCCACGATAACGGCACCTGTCTTTGCGGACACCCAAATTAAATGTGTCGTTTTACCAGTCTGTCTCCCGGCGATATAAACTGTCATGGCGTTTCCTCACCTTCAATAGATTCAATGATGGTCACAGTACCCTCAAACACCCCAAACTCGGACGACTGCTGGAACGTGTGCGTTTCCGGCTTTTCTCCATCCTGCATTGGCCGGGTGAGATACCACAAAGAATCATCCTTCCAAGTGATCATCTCCAGTTTTTGACCGGGTTCCAGCTCTAAAGTCATGTCGCCGCCAAGGGAGCGAGCAACGCCTTGGTCACACCCAGTCAGTAGGCCTAACGACAAAATGGCGCACAGGAGCACGCCGGCAAAAATGCGTTTCATGTTTTTCTCCTTTTCCGCCAAATATCAAGGCCCAATTTCAGCGATGGACTCTACGAAGCAGTTATAGTAGGTATAGCGTTTTCCTTCATAGTCAAAGAGCACATAGCCACCGTCATTTCCCTCAATATCAATCTTTCCGGTATACTGCGCGATGATTTCTCCATCAGCCGTATAGATCGTCACCGTCCGTTCGAGCCCATTGTCCAAATTGCTTTTCTGGTCTGTCAGGGCCCGTTGGCCAGATGCGGTATTCTGGAAATACCAGCGCATGCCGAAGAACAGACCCAGAATCAGCAGAATAGCGACCACCACGCTGATGATTTTTCCTGGGATGTTTTCAATCAGGATAGCCCCCAAAATTCCGGCACACAAAATAAGTGCGGCAAAAAGTCCAAATCCAAACCAACCAGCGATTGTCATGCCTTTTTCTCCTCTCCAACAAGTTTCTGATACAGTTCCTCAGCTTCTTTGCCTTGGAACTGATTGATGATCTGAACATTATCCCGGGGCGCCTTTCGACCAACGATCAGCACCGCAGGATCGCCCTGGCTACGGTCAAAACCGACCAATACTGTGTCGAAGTCTTTCAAAATAACCACCTCACAAAATCGTAGAGCAGTTTTATAAAGAAGATCAGGCCGAGAATGGCAAGAATACTGATAGCGTTGAACAGCAGATGTAAAATATCATCCCATCCACGTTTCATTTCTTATCCACCCGTTTCGTCTTTCTCTCCTCGTACTCGGCCTTCTCAATGGGAACCATCTTGCCGCCCTCCTCTTTGAAGTAGCGGTTCAACTCGATCCGCTTATCATTGGGTGTGAGAATATAAAGGTAGGCGATGGTGTCATAATCCCCGTTCTTGGGGTCCACCAGGAAGTCCTCGGAGAAGACACGATACTTCTTGGTCGCGGGCAGATAGGGCATGGTGATGGGGAAGAGTTTGTCAATGAGACGGGTCATCAGGCCGTTCGTAAAAGCCACATCAGGGGAATTAGCGTTGACGCCACAGACTCGGCCCACGTCGGAATAAGTAGTTGTGCCGTCCGACGCAATCGTCTTGAACAGGGATGACATGCGCTTGCATTGAAATTCCCGGCGCCCATCTTTGACGTCCATTTCCCCAGTTACCTCATTCCAAATATCCTCCGTATCCTCAATAGGCGTCAGACACTTGCCGTCAATCAGGCGGTTAAGAATACTCTTTGTGATTTGGATGCTAAACCCGGAGTGACCATCCTGCATTAGACTCCGATAGGCCCGCAGCGCACTCTCATAGCAGGCCACGCCATAGTCCCAGTCATCCGTACCATCCGAGGCCTCCCGCTCACTCTGGCAGGCAAGGGCGATCTCCCGAGATGCCCAGTCGTCTTCCTCCTCAGCCATATAGACGGCCCGATCATCCCAATACTCATTGGCAAATACCTTTCTAGTGTCGCCGCCAAAGGCCTCGATGATTTCCGGCAGGTTCTCGTTGACCGCGTCCAGATGGATACCCTGCTCTTCGCAGAACTTCACCGCGTCGTCCAGGGGCTTATCCCGCCGGCTGGTCCAGAGGATGACCTTGGCACCATTGGCCTGCTCCTGCTTGAGCCTGGAGATGGTCTTGTTGATGGGATCGCCGACCTCGGGGAACTTGTTCGTAACCAGGCAGCCGTCGAAGTCCACCGCGATGATCTTCGGCCGAATTTCCTTGTTTTCCGTAGTCTCGACTGCTTTTACATTCATCTCGTCCATGTTTTTCTCCTTTTCAAAATGTCAATCCGTAATAGTTAGTTCGTTGAGCGAAACTGTCGCCAGCGTGCCGTCGGGCCTCTTGATAATTGCCTTGTTTGCAAAGAACCCGACGCCAAGCTGTAAAATATCAACCTCTTCACGTCGCAATCGCTCGCATTCGGCACAGCTTTCAGGTGTCATCCAATCCATGTCGATGCAAGGAGAGCAACTTACTGGTCTTTTATAAATTCCCTTCATGCCGCTCCTCCCCAGAAAATATAAATGCCCCGAACTGCTGTTACACAATTCGAGGCATTTCAAGTTTTCCTTATTCGGTTTAATCAGAGGCTTTGAAGTTGTAGACGGGGCGGATGCGTTCTACAATGATTGCAGTAGGCCCGATTTGGGAAACGATCTCTTCTATGCTCTTGTAGGCCATCGGAGATTCATCAAGAGTGTCGGGAACTACGCAAGTCGTGTAGATGCCCTTCATTTCATTTTGGAACTCTTCCATAGATAGGGTGTTGAGCGCTGCTCGACGGCTCATGAGGCGTCCGGCTCCGTGCGGAGCAGAGCAGTTCCACTCCTCATTCCCTGTGCCAATACAGATCAAGCTGCCGTCCCGCATGTTGATTGGGATAAGCAGTTTTTCTCCCTTTTTGGCAGACACGGAGCCTTTCCGGAGAATCATGGCGTCCGTATCAATGTAGTTATGGATAGTGGTGAAAATATCCACCGCAGTAAGGCCCATACCTTCCAGGATGACGTCCACCATAGCTTTCCGATTGAGCACCGCAAACTGCTGCGTCAACTTCATATCGTGGATGTAGTCGTCGAACAGCTTGCCCTCCACATAGGCGAGGTCTTTTGGAATATCCAGTTCATGCTCCTTCTTCAGAGCCGTGATAGTTTTCTGGATTTCCTGAAACCGCCCCTCGGCTTTGAGCTTTGCAATGGTCTCCTGAATCTGATGCTTGGCCCCACCCCAAAGTGCCCGGCGTCCCTCATTCTGATAGTAATCGGCCACTTCTGTTCCAAGGTGCCGGCTCCCGGAGTGAACGACTAGGAATAGCCGTCCGTCCCCGGCTTGGTCCACCTCAATAAAGTGGTTGCCGCCACCCAAAGAGCCAATGCTGTGAACCGCTCTGTCAAGGTTGACTTGGTCGGCGCATCGAAGCTGAGTTAAGTCAATTTCTGAATTGAGGGAATGGGGAATATCACGGATTTCCCGGCCGAAGGGGATCTTCTCCCGGATCAGCGCGTCCAGCTTAGCAAAGTTGATTTCACGCTCGGCCAGTTCCACCGTCTCCATGCCACAACCAATGTCCACGCCTACCATACCGGGAACGATTTTGTCCTGGATAGTCATGGTGGTGCCGATGGTACAGCCCTTTCCGGCGTGCACATCGGGCATAATGCGGATTTTACAGCCCGAAAACTCGGGCCGGTCACATACTGCCTGAATCTGCTCCCGAGCCGCTCCTTCCAGCTCATTGGTGTAGCAGACAGCAATGTTGTATTGCCCTTGAATGGTTATCACGGTTTTTCTCCTTTCCTGCGAGATTTCGTCTATTCCATGATTTCAATAGACTGGATATCAGTTTCATTGAGTCCAGTCCATTCCCCAGGTTTTGGGCAGTTATAGACATTGATACCAGAAACCCCTTCCGGCTCGTTGTCCTCTGGGAAAATGTAATCCTCGACAACGCCGGTCAGAACTTCATTGTCTGTGGTGACGATTCGTACTTGTTTCCCTTCGAGTGAGCGTTCAAGTTTCATCGTCATTCTCCTTTCTAATTGGGTAAATATGAGTGCCCGTTTTTGAATAGATGATCATGGCTCTGTCACTTCTGGTCTCATTGCCATCGACATCCACATAAGTACCAATGTCTTCTTTGGCGGTAATTCGTTCGCGATGCGACCATTTCCCATCCTTGCAGATTGGAGTTCCAGTTCCGGAGTATTCGTCGACCAGCTGCTGTGCAAAGTCAATATCTCCATCAAGATAACTTCTTCCGGGCTCGTGATCACTTTTTGAATGCCGTTTCTGCTTATCTTTATTAACGGTTTGCGAAACCTCTCCGGCAGCAATAGAATCTGTCACTATTGTACCAGACTTCTTGCTTTTATCAAGCGGATAAGGCGGCCCGTTGCGGACACCCCACTTTTGGCCTTTGACGCCATGGTGAGCCAGAACGTTGAATCCAAGTCGGCCACGAAGATCCCAGAGAATATCTTCCACGGTCGACCGGGTTTTGGGATGGAGCTTGATGTAGGCCTGATGATCTTCGTACCAGGAGAATATCTCGCTCAGGTCGCCTTTCTCCCAGCTGAAGGCCCACCAGTCGCAAATCATCTCGATGATGTAATTATAAGGCATCTCCAGTAAGACTTCGCCTTCACCGGGGTCATCATTGATCAGAACCCAGTGTTGCCAATGGTGGGGATTGCGGTGAATATGCAGCAGCCAAGCATACTGGAACGCTTGGACAACTGCATAGGAGCGATTCCCGCCGTAGAAGTATGCATCATAGGCCTCGTACTCGTCCGGATTCGACTTAGAAGCATCGTGTTCAAACTCAGTTTGCCAAGCACTATCCGGTTGCCCTTCAAATAGCCAGGGCATGTTGGTGCGCAGCCAATCATAGCCTCTTTTTACATTGGCCTTATGTCGCTGCAAATATAAATCATATTCTTGACTCATATGGGCACCTCAATTCTTGATGCCGAGCTTCATCTTGGCCTGCTTGAGCGTGAGCCCGACAAAACTCTCCGGCTGAAGATTGATGGGCATCTTAGAACGGGAAACGGCTCCTCCATAATCCAGAACTCCTTGCGTTCCGTCATCATAGAGAAGCCGCAGCCGGTCGCCCAAAATATCTTGCCGAACCATCTTAATTCTCTTTTGTGCCATACTGTCCTCCTCAAATCATACTTGCTAGCTCCCAGTTTTGTGCAAACGCCTTGGTAGAGGAGTAGGGGCAAGACTTCACAGCAAAGAGGTTGACTTTCCACTCTACCCACAGGAATTTCCCCTTGATAAAGATGCGGGTCTCATAAACTTCACCATTTTTCAACCCCATGGAGCCATCTTCTCCCACAAATCTCAGTTTCATCGCACATCACCTCAGTCATTCTTATCCTCATAATTGACGGGCTTATGAGAATTCAGGTTCATCGGATGCTCCAAGCACTCATTGCACGGAGGTTCATTCTCCTCCAGCTTTTCATGCTTGCAGGTCTTGCAATATTTGCCGAAGTAGACAAGTAGGTCGTTATCTCTGATAGGCATGGTAACACCTCTCAAATATCATTGGCGCTGCGATGCTGGCTGTGTTCGGAATCAAAGCCATCGGGATAACGTGCCTTGAGCTTATCCACATTCATCTGGAAAATGGTCTCCAGGTCATAGCCAATGGCATCGGCACTGACAGCCAGATACCAGGCGATGTCGCCGAGCTCCTTGGCCATGTGCTCCTGATCGAACTCGTGGCCCTGGAAGAGCACCTTTTTCATAATATCAATGGCTTCCCCGGCTTCGCCATTCAGCCCCATAAGACCTTCAAGCACTCGGATATAGGGGACGGGGTCGGTAGCGATGCGTGACTCTGTGCGTAATGCGAGGGACTGGTATTCATTGATTGTCATGGTGCCATGCTCCTTTTTACATGTGGTTGGTATGTTCTCATACGGATGTTTTCTTGCAAGTTCATAAAGGATGATCCTTTGATTGATTGGCTCGACAATTTCTTCTAAAACCTGTTTTTCATATTGTGATTTCCAAAATCGTTCCCTTTTCCAAAAAGGAATCTTTCGGATCTCAGCCATTAGATCAATACAGGCCATCGCAGTGAGCATACTCCATCGTCCGTCACAGGCTCGCTCATTGCACCAGACTGTAAATTCCTTAAAGGTCAAATATCAGCCCTCCTTCTCTACAAAGCAAATGCCATCCTCGTATGGCACTTTCTCAAAACCATTTGGGAAGGCGCCGCCGTTGATAGCATGCGAAATATCAGTGGTATGTTGGCAGTCGGGGTGGTGACACCGGTCACCGCAGCGTTTGCGATCGCATAGGTAGAGTACGGCTTTGGGTTTGATCTTTGCCATAGCATGCCCCTCCTATGATTCGATGATTTTGAGGAAATCGGCCTTCGCCTTTTCCTTGATTTGCGCCCATAGTGTCTCCGAAGCCAGCTCATGCGTCCAAACCGGCCGGCCCAGAAGCTTTTCAATATATTTGTGGACCTCGTCCATGTTACACATCAAAATGCCAGTGTAGGCAGAGAGGACGACCTTTTCATGGAGCGTCATCTTTGTGTTCCTCCTTTTCTGGGCGAAGCTGTGAAATATCAATGTAGTTTGGACAGCGTAAAGCTACACCCATCTGCTTCGCAATCGTTTCATACATGAGCAGAGTTGGCTTCAGTGAGCAAACATTGATGTGGACGCAGGTCAAGCATCGTATTCCTGGAATGTCCATGCTCAGCCCTCCTTGATAACAGCGCTTACTTCCGAAACTTGATGCTCAGTCGGGCCGTATCCCTCCGTTTTGCTTTTAATCGTCAAGCATACATTGGCCCGATCCACATTGAAGTGGTCTGCGAGGGCCTGGATAATATCTTGTTCATTTAGGCGAAATAATTTTTCCATCGAATCGATCCCCCCCCCCCTTTTTTTTTCAAAATATAAAAGAAGAGAGCCCACGTTTCCGTAGGCTCTCCCCTTGGTCGAGGTTTAGAACTTCAGCTTTTCATTGATTTTGCGAATTTGTTTCTCGACCTTTTCCTGGATTTCGGTGTTCCCGGCCTTGACCGCCAGATCCAGGACCTCCTGCCAGTCTTCTAACTGGTCGAGGAGCATTCCTTTGTACTGATTGTCTGTCATGCCCATGGAATCGTCACCACCATCCAGAAGGCGAGAATTGTTGTGCTCAGCCATAGCTTAACAACCTCCTTCCATAATAGGAGCTGCGCTTTCTGCGCATGGTCGATGCGGTTTATCCGAGTTCATCATACCATGCTGCGCTGGAGAGTGTCAATTAAGTCATAACAGGGTCAAGCCCAATCTTTTGACGGTAGTCATTATAGGCGATTTTGCCACACTCCAGAGCCTCTCGCAGCGATTCCTCGTCCGGCCAAGGATAGACATTAACCGTCATGCCGCTATCAGGTGAAATATAAATTGCCACCGACCGATTGCGCTTTTCCACGGCATTGTCGATGACAGTGTGTATCTCATTCCAAAAGTTGACTAAATCTCGCCTTTCCATGAAATATCAATCCTCCTTAACGCCAGAATAGTAGATATAGGATCATAATGGAGATTTGAACTTTTAGCACGAAGACCCAAAAGTTTGCAAGTTTTTGAAGGAGCCACCAACAGCAAGGATGTCGTTTCGTCCAAGCCTGTAAATGCTCCTCTAAAATATCAAGTTTATTCTTCACCCCTAACAGTCCTCTTTTATCGGAACTACCTCAAAAGGCTTGCCCTCCTCAAAGATATGGAACGACTTTCCTTCCTGGGTCACCTTCATGAGAGCGTCCCATGTTTCGGCATCGACGTCTTCTCTTCGGATTCGGAACACAGCACGCTCAACATTTTCATGGCCGCTGTGCATTTCATAAAACTTGTCCCACTGAGTATTTAACTCCTCATGGACTCTTCGCTTTGCCTCTTCCATAATCTCATTGCTAATCGGAATATCTTTGAGGCTCGGACCGGTAATCAGCTCACTGTACGGTAGTTCTTCAATCCAGTCACAGAATGTATGCCACTCATCGAGCTTATGGTTCCGCCGGCTCTTGTAAATGTTGGCCAGAACCTCGTAATTGAGCATCACTGTCCGTTTCTGGTTGTAGGAAGAGGGGAGAAGTTGGATCATCTGCCACCAGACTTCTTTTCGCCATTCGGGATTCTGCTTAATACGCTCATCCAAATATCCTTCACGAGCAGAATTTAGATCATCGATTGTGCGTTTAAGAGAATTAAGGCCCGCCACAATTAAATGCTCGTGGCTAAAATCCTCCAGCGCAAACTCCTTCGCCGTGATCTTATGCATTGTCGAGCAAGAGTTCGCAACTGTCCCGACCTTATATGTATCGAATTCCTTCCACCAGTACAGCGGAGCCGTAATATCCACATACACGGCAATCATCCGCATGAACTTCCGGTGATCCGTCCCAGCATTCCGCAGCCGTTTCATCAGGTCGAGATCGTTAAGGCCGATATGTACGTTTGGATGGTCGGGTGTTCCGTCATCTGTTGTATACCAACTATCACTCTTCTCCCAAGAGTTCATCGGATTCCGCATCCCACGGATCGCATGTTCCCAGCCCAGGACTTCTGTATGCTCAATTTTCAGCATGTTGCGCATCCTCCTTCTTGATCCATTCGTGATCGACGCTCTCGGAATAGTAGCCGTTGGATTCCCCATACCAGCGGATTGTTACATAACCTTTGATGGTGGCAAAATGATACCATGTCCAAGTACAGGTGTCGCCGTATTCAACTTCTCCTTCATTTGTAACCTCTTCTGCCAAAAGCACAGGGTTTCCAATTAGATTGTTAATATCGCCGCCGATGTCCTCGATCCGAACGTCTTCGCAACAGTCCTGCTCATGGTACATGCGGAAAATATCCCCATTTTCCAATGTGAAGAGGATTTCTTCGCTGTCTTTCTCAGCCCCTTCGATTTTGACAATAGTTCTACCAAGCAGGGGCTCAAAAACAGACACATCAAAATTATTCACCGTTTTCTCCTTTCAAATCTCCACTTGCTCTGAGCGGATCATGGTGAGATAGTCCCAAAGATAATTGGCCGCTTTACTGGCAGTGTCGTTATCCATTTTGTGCAAATCTTGAATCAGGGACTCAATAGCATCAATCTTTTTAACCAGTTCTCCGACGGTAGTCTTCATAGTTTTTTCTCCTTTTCGGTAGCCAGCGTCATAGATTGCTTTGGCCATCTTATTGAAGTCAACAGTGACTTTGTGATCATAGCCATGGGTCAAATATGAATGCACTCCCGAGAATACAACTTCCGGAGCCACAGCCTTACAATGGATCGCTTCAGAATGGATCAAAACGTCCAGAAGCCCTCCTAATTCTCTTTCCTTTTTAGGGTCAAATACGAACTTCGGCATCGCCTTCTCCTTTCTCAAGCGTGGCCCCCAGGGCTCGCATCAACAATAATGTGTTGATTCTCCCAACGTGCGGTGGATAGCAAATATAAATCTTATTCCCATCCGTCATCTGACTGAGGATTTCCTTTTGAAAAGGTAAAAGTTCGATGCCGGTTCTTTTTAGAAACTCCTCAAGTTTCTCATTTTTTGTCTTCATTATTTTTCCTTTCCGGCAGTAGCATCATAGCTTCAAAAATGGAACCAATATCATCCCCAGTATCCAGCAACTCTCCGATCTCCTGTTCCACCGAAATGGAGGGCTCTTCGGCTCCCCTTTTCAAATATGGGCATTCTTCGCCGCAGTCCAATTTGCACCGAGAATACATTCCGGACTGAAACATGCATTTGTATTTGCTGGTCATGTTGATATACTCTGCGAAAATGCAGTCTTTGGATGCACCTGGAAGTTCGGTAACGATCACTTTCATGTATTCTCCTCCAATTCTCTATAACGACAGACATCTTCTTCTTTGATGACCTTGGCTTGAGGATAGAAGTGATCTATGGCGTCAAGTTTCATTCGAGCGACCTCGCGGTTACCATGAATATCTTCCCATTCATACCATCTTCCATCCACCCAAGATCCGTCGTGCTCTAATTTCAAATCGACATACCGACACGGATGCCATGCACCAGACATTGTTTTCTCCTCATATTTCTTAATCAATTCCAGTTCACGAGAAATGTCGATAACGCCAACTGGCCGAAGCTGTCCTATTTCTTTGGGTACATCTTTCCGCTCAAATATCAAAGGTTTGTCGTTTTCATCAAAGACGATGTCATCAGCACCCTCAATCGCCTTATTCAGCATCTGTTCCAGTCTGGCTATCCGCATGGACTCGGTTTCAATAAACAAGACACCTCACCAGCTTTCCCGTCTCTTATCACACTGCTTTAGACCAGAGTTGGTAATTTTGCCATTTTTCTTTGAGCAAAAGTAACTGGAGGCAATTCGTTTGCCGGTCTTATCTCGATTCCCGTATAAAGCATGGGCATGAACACAGCCCTTACAAATTTTCGGAAGTTTCTTCATTGGCTGACATCTCCTTATGCTCGTTCATCGCCCGGAGTACATCGTTGATTTCATCTTTGAAATGGATCTCATATGGTTCAACCCTCCGTACCTCTTCGGGAAACTCCACAATTCCATAAATCTGTCCGACTTGACCGCCGGGATGACCACCACGCAGAGCACTGGCACCAATCACATTAGCCCAATGCTCCCAACAATGAAAATATCCAAGCTCGCCGTTTACCTCACAGAGCCTGGTTTCCCATTGGATTTCACAATTAAAGCCGGGTAGTTTTTCCATCACGCGCCCTTCTGATTTCCATTCTTATGCCCATACAACAAAGCGGCAAGAAATGCTTGCGTCAGCCGCATGGCCTCTTCCGGAGTTGCCTTGGCCGCCAGTGTGCTCCGGTAAAAGAGCAGTGTCGTTTCAGCCATCGTGCCAATGGCGCTGATAAATTCTTGCAGTTGCTTTTTATCCATTTACAGTTACCTCCTGGATAAAGAAAAGACCATCCCCAGCAACGAGGATGGTCTAATCGTGTTTCTGTTCAATTTGAGTAGATCTGCTCAAACTCCCCCAAAATATCAAGGAACTCCTGGGGGAGATACTCTGCGGCTTTTTGCCACAGATCATCCGGCACACCGTAATAGGCTCCGGCGATCCCTCCGGTAATGGCCGCAATCGTGTCGCTGTCCCCGCCAAGGGAAACCGCTATCCGGATAGCGTCCTCAAAGTCTTCAGACTCCAGAAATGCCTCGATTGCCTGCGGAACGGAGCCTTGGCAACTCGCATCAAAGCGATAAGTCGGGCGGATTTTGTCGATGGTGAAATCCAAAGTGTAATACCAGGTCTGCACCAACTCCCGAAGAATCTGTTTCGGCAGTGAACTTCGAGCACCAAAAGTGACCAGAGCAGTCGCTTCAGCGCCTTTCATTCCTTCTGGATGGTCATGGCTCACTTTGGTTACTGCGTCGGCCAGATCGATGCATTCCTGCGCCGACTTTGCCACATAAGCCACAGGACTGACCCGCATGGCCGAACCGTTCCCATAGCTCCAATAGGGCTCTGGGGCTCTTTTGTGCAACCACAGGTAAAATATCTGTCCGTACCCGGCGTTAGGATACTTTTGCCCGATCTCCTGCATGCATCGAATGGCATGATTGCTGAGATCGGTATAGTCGCCGTTGCATTCCAGCAGGGCCTTCGCAATAGCCACTGTCATAGCGGTATCATCCGTAAATCGGCACCGGTCGATGAACAGCTCAAAATCCTTTGACTTGTGGTTATGCCGTTCAAATCGGGAACCAACAATATCGCCAATGATTGCTCCGCGCATTCGTTTCACCTCTTGTCCAGTAGAATATAATAAGGTATGTCACTTGTCAATTTCCAGGATGTGCGCCGCGATCATGTCGGCCGTATGCGTCCAGAGCACGTTCGGACACTCATGGATGGCCCGGGTGTAGTCGCTCCACTCCTTCTGATCCACAAAAGCGCCCATGTGATAGCGAATACACAGGATTTCCTCCATGGTCAGTTGTAAATATTGAGACAGCAGCATGACAGATTTATCACCATGCCCCTTGAGCAGCGTATCGGGTTCATACTCCCAGCGGCTTTCATCGACAGTACGAAATTCCACACCCGCCGAGTAGAGCGTGTCTCCAAAAGGATGTCGATACTGGTCCTGCTTACAAATATCATGGAACATGCCGATGATGTATGGGGATTCGGGGCGCTGCCACTCCAAGTCATTATCGTGGGTGAGAGTGACCAATGCGGAAGTCACATTGCGGCTATGGTCAAACAAACCGCCCTCATAGGCACCGTGATACTTCGTGCTCGCCGGCGCAGTAAAGAACCCACCCTCTGTCAACTTCTCAGCGATGTCCTGCGGAAACAGATGCAGAGCAGGTTCCATGCAATCATGAAAAACGCGAATGCGGTCTTCAACGCTGCCAAAGCCTGCTTTATGGTTAGATTTTTCATTCATCGTCATTCTCCTTTATCAATCGTAGCTTTCTTGTTTCCCAAGTTCTCGAAGCTGAACAAAAGTCGGAAACTGGAGGCTACGAAGACCTGTTCGGCGATCATAGCTTTCATCCTTATACTTTACCTCGATAACACGACCAATTAAGTTCAGGCCGTCATCCCAAAACTTTTTTCGCTGATCATCTGTCATCCCCGAACCAACCCGTAAGTAGTTGTTCTTATAACGGACAACAAATGCACCCAAAGTTCCGGACAGACGACCGGCCCCTTCTTCAAGATCTACAATTTCGAGGTCTACGGTATAGAACTGTTTCACTTTGAGGATACCATTATGACGCCGTGTGAAATATTTGCAGTTCCGATTCAGCATCAGCCCCTCTTTGCCTTCAACAATCATGCGGTTTAAGCATTTAGAGATCATGGACATGTCGTTCCCGGTATATAACACATCCACAATACGAAGATTTGACAAGTTTCGCCTCTTTATCCTTTGCTCCAGATCTTTTAGCTGCTCTAAGCGATCTCGATACCGCAACTTACTCTCGCCGCGAAGAAACTCAGCCTTTGGCAAAATATCAAAGATTACCAGTTGGATTTGCCGTTTGTCGCCATCCTCCTGGCTGAGTATTCCGGTCGTTAGCCGAAAGTTTTCATTGTCGGAGACATGCTCCGCATTTTTACGAATCAGCTCTCCGTCAATAACCCACTCGTCTGAATTAGGGATAAGCTGTTGAATATCTCCCAAAATGTGTTCCAAACCGATGAACTCTTTTCCTTGTCTGCTGATAAGCTTTCCCTCGAAGTAAGTTCCACGAACCCCATTTAGTTTCTGGCTTAAACTGAACCACTCATTTTCATTCATCTTCAATTTTCCGATTTGATAGGCTTGCTGCACTTCCCACTGGGGGATGAACTCATATCCGAATGCGTCATTGACAGTTTTGGCGTCACATCCGATACGAATGGTTTTTGCGATGATCCCAATATAGAACACTCGCAATTCGGGGTTCACGTCATCCAAATAGGCTTGAACATTTGCTAAAACATCATCAGAGCCTGTATGATTTTTCCGAACATATGCCATCAATTCATGGAACGAATGGAAGTGAACCGATTTTTCGACGGAAACAACTTTTTGGATTTTCTTCTCAGAAATTCCCGTAACAAAGAAAGGGTTCAGTAGATAGTCTAAGAATTGTTTGACATTTCCATCATCTCGCTTTTCAGCCAGGAGTTGCTTTTTAACCTTGATGGAAGGCGTATTGGCCAGTAGATCAAAGAACTTCTTTACTTCGAGATCAAGCCGCTGTTTCAAAATGTTTTCCTCCTTTCTTCAAAATTATAAAAGGAGACGTTCGGTGTCTCCTCCATAATACGACCTGAAAATTACGCGGCCATCGGCATCGGCTTTGTGGCCCAACCGACGAACTTACCTTCATTGAAGTTCTTCTTCTTGGAGAGTGCCTTACTGATGGCGAGGTCGATTCCGGAGAAACTCTTCAAGTGATAGTAGTTCAAGTCTCGATATGGCGTGGTCAGCCGGTCAATCCGTCCAGCCGCTTGCGTCGCTACCTTGTAAGAATATTGCTGTGAGTAAAATATAATGGTGTCCGTAGTGATACAGTTCCACCCCTCACATCCGGCGGTGTATTGGACGAGGTACACCCACTTGTCTCCGGTGGGAATCTCCTGATGCTTGTGTCCATTCCACTCCGCGATCTCTGTCCCCTCCGGATATCCGAGAGAACGCAAAATATCCAGTTCGTAGTCATAACTGTAAAAGATGATGGCTTTGGGGTGGTCCTCCAGCAGCTCCAATACCGCAACTGCTCTGGACTCGTCCGAATTGGTCACTCTCCGGAGTGCCATGCACAGTTCCGCCGCCGTTTCAATCGGCCGATCCTCCCACGGGTTCCACCGGTTCCGCATGATGTCTTTGTACTTAGAAATATCATATGAGACCCTGACATCTTCATGGTGGGAAACCGTTTGGCGCTTGAAGTCCATGGTCACCAAGATCTTATCCCGGAGCCGAATCAGCCGGCCGGTATTGCGGTAGCTGTCGATCTTCGGATACTTGGCCCGCCAGTCATAGATCACATGCTGATCCACAAAGTCGGTCTTATTGCGATAGAACCCATTGGCAATGAAGACTGGAATATAATCCTGCCAGGTGTCGCCAGGCGTGGCCGACAGCAGTATCCAGTCATTGGACTTGACGATTTTGAGGAACGCCTTGGTCCAGGCTCCATAGCCAACCACCCGCTGCTCGTCAAATATAAAGAAGGCGTTCTTGATGTCCACATACTTGGTGATGTTGTTCCAGGAGTCAATGACCACTTTATTCTTGTAGTAATTGGCCTCTGGAGTGGGGGAGAGCAGGAATGGAGCCAGGTCCCCCTGCCATTCACAGGTATCCCGCTTGCGCGCTGTGGTGATGATATAGAGGTCTCTGGGGTTCTTCATCGGAATGTAATCGTCCGTACCCAGCTGACCACCCTCTTGCAGATAATAGTAGGCGAGGCCGGTCCTGGATTTGCCAGAGCCGACCCCGCCGCAGAGGATGCACCCATTTTTCATCCGGTCCAGGGCTTCGCGCTGATAGTCATAAAGCTGGATCGCCACAGGGCATCACTTGTCCTCTTTCTCCAAATAGACGATTTTTCTGTTCATCATTTATCCTCCTTGAACAGTTCCGTAAATTTGTGAATCATTCTTCTTGTGTGCCACACATCGGAGAAGTACATAGGCGTAAACCAGTAGTTCTCCATGCTATCGCCATAAGTCATCGGCTCAGTGAGGGCATTGCCAACTTTGACGTAGCCGGCCACTCCGAGCAGAGAAATTTGGATGTAGCACATCAGCGCTACCAACTCCTCAATATCCTGTCCGATGACCAGAATGTGGTTCTGAAAGTTCAGTCCCGCATCCTCCAATTTGCGGCGGGCAGAATTGATTGCGGCAATCAGGTTTGCACCCGCGCCGCAGCAGCAGTCATTGATGGACACATATCCCAGATCCTCAACTTGCTGGACAAGGTCGCCCATCGTGACGTCCGCCATCAGCTGACACACATGGTATGGTGTAAATATCTGTTTCAGCTCCTCATAGTCGAGGCGCAGATCCATGAACATCTCGCCAAGGAAGTCCTGCTCCGGATTTTCATCCAAAGCCATGACTACATCGGCATAGAGTTCAGGGAATATATGCTGCTGAGATTTTTCGTATTTGTTGATGGTGTCCAGATACCGTTTCTCCCGTTCCTCATAGTGTGATTTGTCCACGGTATTGGACATTGCGCAGGCCGACATGACGATGAAATCTCTCCAAATATCAATCGGGCGACACCTTGGAGAGAGTAGCTGCCGGAATTTGGAGCGAAACTCGTCATAATGCTCGCTCTTCCGCGTTGACGGCCTGACTGGAACATACTCCTTCTTAATGGGGCGAGCCGACTCCAGCATCTGCACAATCGGCGTTGTCGCTTGCTCCACCGGGGCCGTCGGAACAGCCATCGGCGGTTTCCAAGGCTCCTCCATGGGGTTTGTCCGTGTCTGTACCCTCGGTTTCGGCTGAGGATGCTTGGAATGTTTCTTGGATTTTCCCTTCCGGGTATTTTTCCAGAATGGTTTCATTCCTTCTCCTCCTCTTTCAGCAAACCAAAGCCGGCGAAAATCGCAGCGCCCACTTGCCTCCCATCGCCAAAGCAGTCATGAGAAAGCACACTGGGTATGCGAGTCCGTAATTTCTCATGTTTGAATGTCGGATTTGCTGCGGCGGCGCACATGTTTGTGATTTGGTCTTCCGAGAGTTCGATCGGCCGGTGCAGTTGCTCCGGCAATCCTTTCCCAAATATCAATTTGTTACAAGATAAACAGCGATAGCCTATTTTGTACTTAGCCACGATTTTCTCCTTTCATACTCAAAACACTTACGGATAGACTCCGTCTTCTGTTCGGAAGAGGCCAATGACCTCTTTGTCAATAAACTCTGCCGCGATACCAAACACATTCCGCATTTTTGCATCAAAAGAGGTGCATGCGTATCCATATAACTTTAGTGCAAATCGATAGGCGACATCCTCAACGGGATTGTCTGGATCTTCCGCAATGGCTTTCGCCAATTCTGAAATCGCCCATCTCTGGATGCACCGTTTCTCAAATTCCTTTTCTTTGTCTTGAGCATATCGGCGCACCATCAGACCTTCTTTGATGTTGTTGCGTAGATTATCCGGTTCGGTATAATCCAAAAATGCGTACAAGCCATCGACAAATGCTTGACGTTCATGCATAGTGACACCTCTGTCTCGGGGGGGGGGGGGGGTAAGAGAGCGCCGGCTATCTCCTTATTCACCGACGCTCCCTTTAGAGTTTTATTATCGAGCCATCTATGATATAGTTGAGGCATCCCGAAGAAAGGAGGAGCTCAGCATGAGTAGAGGACCCGATTTTTCCTATCTGAACGAAAACGGAAAACGTGTCTCTGGTACCGCTGCATTTTTACATTACGTCTTTACAGAAATGGGCGGTATCCAGAACTACAATGATGAAGTCGGCAAGGCGTATATCGCCGAATTTGTGTCCACACACTCCGACATCATCAATGCCGGTCTCGAATATCAGGCGCGGAAAAAGCGTCTGAAACTGACCGGGTAGTCTGACGACTAAAAAGAAATTGGGAGAAAGTGACCGCTTTCTCCCTTTTTCTTATTGTCCTCTATGTGCACTTACTCCTCCGGATACTCTTCACCGGCATACTTCTCGGCGAACTCGTCCTCCTCGATGGTGACGTACATGGACCGCAGATAGGCCTTGACGCCCCGCTTTTCGTTCTTGGTGCCCTCCTGGATGACCCAGTTATAGGGGCGGATGGTCAGATCCACGTTCCGGATCTCCGCGAAGTCAAGAACGTCGATGGACTCCTCATCCAGCTTAGTCTTCTTCTTTTTCCGCTCAGGAATCATGTAGACCGTGGGCGGGATGTTCTCAAAGCTGACCGCCACCTGAAGGTAGTACCGGGGCTCCTCACCCTCCTCACGGGGAGGACGCTCCCGAATGTTCCAGCCGTCATCTGCCAGTTTCTGAGCATCCTGAGGATCGTCGATGTAGACGCAGAAGTTGCGCTGGCCGGCGCGGTTATACTTGCTCTCCCGTCCGGAGAAGTTCCGAAACAGCAGACGAGCATTCTCGATCACGAGGTTGTCATTTACTCTGGGGTTAGCCATAATCAAAATCTCCTTTTCAAATCTTTGATTTCTTGTTCGAGTTTCTCGATGCGGTTGATAAGACGCCCCTCATAGGCCATAGCCAAGAAAGCCATCAAAACTGCCAATACGACATTGACCACACACCAAAACAGGCGGTCTGTGGCGGCTGAGATGAAGGCAGACACAACATTGAATCCTAATATAATCAGAAGAATGGTCATGCCGTCACCTCACGTCAAAGGGCGTCGTGTCATTCTCATGGGGTTCTCCGGCGCCAAACCAAGGAGGGGTGTCATCCTCGACCTTCACATAGGGATCATCCGAGACAAACCACTCAAAGTCGCCATACTTGGAAATATCCGCAACCGCGGTGTCCACCATGGCGTCGTAGTAGCCCCGGTCGATGCCGTCCTCTTTTTGCAGCTGCTTGACCATCTCGGACTCCAGCCAGCGATAGCCCTTGGCGCCGCCGGCGGAGGCGTAACCTTTCTCACCGGTCTTCTTGTCCACAACCTCCCGCAGCAGCAGACCGCCGTTGTAGCCGGGTTTCATCGGGCAGAAAGAGCCGACCTTTCCCACGAAAATATAATTATGGCCCTCGGCAATTTCCTTTTGGAGTTCTTCGATATGCCTCCAAACCTCCAAGGGATAATCAATTTCGCCATTGGGACCGCCTTTACAATCGGCATACTTTTTCTTCAGGGCATCCAGCTCCTTCTCATACCCAGAAACGTCCGGCAAGGTTTCGTTCGTATCCAAATATAATGCGCTGGTGACCGATTTGGTCTCGCACATGTCCTCGAACACGATCTCCTCCTTGGAGAACAGTTTCTTGAACACATAGGGGATCTGGAACTGAGTGCCTGTGGCCGTCCACTCTCCGGGGTGCTTTCGGATGTCACCCGGAATATAACCGTAGGCGTCCTGACACTTCTCCGCCGTAGCATACTTGGCGATATAGACGGCGTTGTTTACCAGGCACATGCGGTCATAGGTGGCCTCATGCTCAAAGACATAGCCGTACTTTTTGCCATAATCCATGACGAACTGGATAATCTCCGGCGTCGCGTCCGGAATCTTGATAGAGTCCGTCTTGATGTGGGCAACAGTAAAGCCCCGTTTCTGGACCTCATGCTTGAGGTTGACCATGAACAGGGCTCCGCGCTTGGCGACGATATTATCTTTGTTGCGGGTATCCCGGAAGGGATTCTCGAAGTTGGCTGAGGTCAGACCATAGACCGAGTTGATGGCGATCTTCAGTGCCTGAGCCAGAGCGTCCGCCGAACCCTCGTCCGTCAGGTACTTGGCCAAAGCACCATTCAGCATCTTTTTGGCCTTATCGAAGTTCTTGTGCTTGATCTCCACTCGGGCGTCCTTGATCTCCTGGAACCGCTTGGTGTACTCCGGGCCGAACAGCTGCTCCGCGATGATGCTACTTGGGTGCATGGAGGCAATATCCAGCAGAGCGATGTCGCCGTACATACCAGGCTCCGCATAGACGTAACCGCCCTCACCAACTTCCTCGCCCCGGTAGATGGACTTACCACCCTCAAACTTGTAGCCGGGGAAGATGGGGCGACCTTTCTTGTCGAAGACCGTGAACTCGTCGAATTCCGGCTTGCCCATGGTGAACGGCAAACCTCGGAAAGGGTCATCGATTTGTGCCACATCACCCATGTTCCGGTAATTGAACTGGTCCTGAGGGTGCTTGTTGCCGCCAAATATAATTTTGGTGGTCAGGGAGTTGGTAGTGTCGTTCACCGTCATCCCGGCCACGTCCGCCAGAATCTCCCGGGCCACAAAGTCGGCCTTCCGGGCGTTGAACACCGCCTCGGTGGCGATCACATCGTTGTCGCAGTATTCCGCGACCTTCTGCCACATACTCTCCGGCACCGGCTGGTCCCAGGGAAGGCCCAGCTCCTGATGGTGAAGTCCCAGTTCAATCTCCCACTTCTTCAGGCTCTGCTTGACGGAGCAGAAGTCATACACGTCCGTATAAGAGACGTTATACGCCTCCCCAAAGAAACAGTTGTTGCTCCGGGCCTTCTTCTCACTGCTGATGATCTTCTGGGAGAGATTGTAGAGCTGTTCATTGGTGTAGCCCATCAGTCGGGCGTACAGGATATGATTGTCGTACCTCCGGCAGTTGAACCCTACCAGACGGAACTTCATCAACTCCTCAATTTCCGTGGGCTTGGGATTGATCATCCGCACCACAGTCTGACCAGGGCCTTCGATTTTCCAGTTCACCAGGAACAGGTTTGGGAAGACCTCCACGTCGTAAAACACTAACTTGGCCTCGTCATTTTTCACCGCGGGGCCGTCTTCGGCGGATTTGAACGGCATCTTGTTCACCAGTTTGATGCAGTATTCCGCCTGGTTGGTGCTGTTGGCCGCGAAGGCCAGGACGGCGTTGCGCATGTCGGTCACGTCATAGGTCAGACCGCTCTCATATGCATCCGTCAAAATCTTGTAGATAAAGTCGATTGAGGGCTTAGTCGCCGGATGGATCTCCTTATTCAAATTTCGCTTGATCTGAACTCTAAGCCCTTTCTCGCTTTGAATGACTTTGGAATTTACCACGTTGTTTTCTCCTTTCAACGGTAACCCAGAGCTTATCGTAGCGATAGGCAGGTCGTTGCATTTTGACAGTTTGCGGCGCAGCGAACTGTTTCCGGTGAACACCTTGACCTCGATGTGGTCATCATAGATCCGGCTCAACCGGGTAGGGTCTCCGGAATAAATATAATGCAGGTGGATGCCGCAGCCGCTCTTACTCACCTCCGCATAGGTCGCCGGCCACTTGCTCGCCTCCTCCAAATTCCGTTCAAAGGATTTTCCACCCTTCTCGTCCGGAATATCAAAGTCGATGACGATGTGGTTCTCCGGCACTTTGACATAGTGAAGTTTTGTGGTGTCAAGGGAGGACAGCTTGGTGGTGACCTTCTCCCACTTTCGCCGGGGCGTGCCCTCGTCATTGGCATACTGGGCCAGACAGTCGGCGCAATCCCGGTCGAAGGTGGAGGCCTGCCCCTCCATAAAATTGATGGTGGGATGGGACGGTTTCTCAGCCGCCGGCTTTTCTTCTGGAGCTTGCTCCTCAAACTTTTCCGTCCGAAACCCGCTGTAATAGTTCCGCACACGGGAACCATCTCCCAGGCTGAACCGCTCCTCGTAGCTCCGGAAGTAGTTCTTCAGCTCCTCCTTAAATATCATGCGGGAAACCGGGTAGGGCACCTTGGCGTCATCGCAGTAGGTCTTATACATCTCCCAGGCCGACTTCAGCGACACCCCATCCTCCTTCTTGAACACATGATAGGAATCCACCACGAAGTTGTAGAAATCATTGGAGGCCCCCATCATGGAGATAGGAATATAATCGTCGTAGTAGTCCGGGTCCTCCAGATACACCTCCTGGCAGTGATAGGCAATGCCGCCCAGTTCAAAGGGGATCTGCTTGGTCAGCGTCCGGTACTCCGCCGGGGGCACCTTGTCTCCCGTGGGGGTCACATCGATCAACCGCCGGATGATGCCCGACTTGGCGTCCGTGATCTTCACAGGCTTGTTGGTGCCCATGATCAGAAATGCCTTGAACCGGTTGGAATAGGCCGAACGAAACTTTTCGTTGACCGTCATCATCTCATGGGAGACCAGGCTGTTGATCCGGGTGTTGTCCTCAATACGGGAAAGGTCACCATCATGCTGGATCGCCACCAGCGGATTGGACCGGAATGCCTCCAAAGCGAAAGCGTTGCTGGAGGAACCCAAATCCTTGGCATTGAAACTGGTATAGTAGCCCTCGAAAAGCTGCTGGATCACATTGATGATCGTGCTCTTTCCCGTTCCCACCGCACCGTAGAACACCAGGAATTTTTGAATCCGCTTGGACTCCCCGGAAACGATGGCCCCGATGCTCCACTCGATTTTGTGGCGCTCCTCGGGAGAATATAATGTGGACACCAGCTTGTCCCACGCCGGAGTATCCCCAGGTTCCAGAGGATAGGGCAGGGACTTGCTGGCATAATCGCGCTTTCCCGCTTTTGTGTTGGAAAATATCAGTTTTTCGTCAAGCATGTGGAACTGGTCTTTCATCTGTTTCTGGCAATACTTGTGCCAGGTATCGATCATACCAGTCTCCGCGTCCCACATATGCAGGACGCGAACAGTACCGTCAAAGCGCTTGCGGTTCTCTTCTGCGTATTGGTCCAGTTCACGGTCGATCAAGTCGACCGCGTCCTGTTCATCAGTCGACCATATTCCCCGTTCGTCAATCCATATTGCATAGAAGTCGCCGCCTCTGATCATGAGGTCGTTACTTTTCTTGATGATAAACTTGGGATAGATCTCGATGACACCGCGTTTTCCGCTGCGCGTAGAAATCATCAAGAAGTCCAGCATTGGGTCGATTACTCTCCTTCACCATACTCCAGCTTTTTCACCCTGACGGAAAGCTGATAGACCTCTTCCTCCTGTTTCCGCCGCTCCATCTCCGCCCATATCGCATAGCCAAAGGCGGCGATGGCGAGCACGGCGATGCTGCGGTTCCTCCGTGTCAGCTTGGTCAGCCGCTTCTCCAGGACACGGCAGTTGTGATTCAGCAGCTCCGTCAAGTCACCCAGGGTGCTCACCGGAACAAATTGCCCTTTCTTGCCCATCTCAAATGCTCCCTTCTTAAATGATTTCGCTGAGGTAGTAGTTCATCTGATACCAAATCTCCGTGCGCCGCATGTCACGGCCGTTGTTGACGGTGAAGAGACCGCCCTCGCCATTGCGTTCGTACCCTCTGTCCAGGAACCGTTCCAGGGTTTCGTCGACAAAATATCTGTCGAATTTCCGGTCCTCCATACCGCCGAGCCCCAGGCTCACCAGCATACTCCAGAACCACTGTCCGGTCCGGTCGCCCACATCGGGATCATCCATAATGTGCTCCTCACACCGAATGGAGAGGGCGATCATCATCTCCAAAATACTGCACGGCCGGTCGTCCAGATAGGACGCAACCATGGCGTCAGAATATAAGTGCTCGCGACCGAACCGATATCTAAGGTCGATGCCGTCTTCGGCCCGGTTGCCGTCCATCGGAATCGTATAGGTAAATTCCGTATCGTACAGCCGGCTAAACAGCTTACGATAGGACTTGTTAGAATATCGGTCATCGACCACGAGCTGATACATCCAGTCAAAATACTGGTCAATCAGTTCATCCCGGGTCAAATGTCAGACCTCCCTTTCAAATCTTCGGAGGAAGGGTGCTGCGGAACTCCGCATAACTGCGAAGATCTCTGAGGATCTCATAGTCGCACCGCTTGGGGTCACTTCGGACAAAGACAGAGTCCTCTTCATACTCTCCGAAGTGGTTCAATGCGTCACCGACGATCTCCTCCGGCTCGTCGATGATGACGCCATTCTCGTCGGACAGGATGCCGTCGTCAAAATAGGTCAGGCTGATCTGGGTGTATCCATCCATCTCTCCAAACTCCTCCGGGGAGATGACATAGGGCGCCTCCACCTCATGCTCGGGCGGTTGGGGTACCGAAGTCCTGGAATACTGAATCCGATTGACCATCTTGGCGTAGTCATTCAAATCGCCTTTTTCCTGATGTTTACCCGACGCCACAATAGTCTGGGGCGTCTCCGTTTCAGCAGTGTCATCCGAAATTTCATGGAGCCTCTTGTACTCCTTGAGGTCGGCGATCTCGTTCATCAACTTCTGCTCCCGCTTATGGAACGCCTCTTTGATGGAGAAAATATCATTTTCCACCGCGTCGTCATACCGTTTTTGGAGTACGGTGAAGGCCGTAACTCCACCAACAGCGACCCCGGCGAGAAACGCCAGGGCAGTTCCAAGTTTACTCATTGTAGTCATCCTCCTCGTCCCGCACGCTCATCACCGTAATGGCAAGGCCCCCGAACAGCAGTGCTGCGCTGATCAGGAGCCCTCCGGTAATGTGGCGTTTCCTTCTTGTGTTGACCGCGTAGTCCAGCATGGACACCAGATTTGCAAATCTCTCCATGCTCACTGCCTCCCGGACGAAAGAATGGTGACGCCGCCAACCAGGCAGAGCCCTGACACGGTCGCCAGGGCGTAGGACAGCAAGGTTTTGAGACAGTTTTTCATGATATGCGCCTCCTTTAATCATAACTGGAAAAATAATGCGCCCCGACCTGGAACTTCGGGACGCCATAGGAATGGTAGTGGCCGGTGCGGAAGAAGACCACGTCGTAATCTGTACGGTTCTCCAACTCCTCACGAACCAGCTGCACCAGCTCGTCCTTCACATAACAGCGGGTGATGCGATCGCCATACATGCCGGCAAACTGGTTCTTTTGATAAATCACATCGTAAATCGTGTCGGGGAAATGGGGATCGTCCACCCGGTTCAAAATGACGTCAATGACCAGGCGCTGTCCATACTCACACTCTCCCTCGGCCTCCGCCATGACGCAGAGGGCAATCAGTTCGATCTCCTCCTGCGTCACCGAAGGCGCTGGCGGTTCCTCGCCATCGCCGCGACCAATATTGCAAATATCAGTTTTTTCATGGCTCAGCCCTCACAGGGTCTGGTGGGTAGCCAGGGCGTCGGTGATGTCGCCCACCACATTGAAGTCCAGAATAAAGGAGCGCTCATACCCGTTCACAAAGTCCACGGCCTTTTCGCGGCACACCTCGTAGATACCAAAGTCCACAAAGTTATCCCCCATGGGCTCCTTGGGGTCATAGATCCAGCCGACAACGGCGCCGGCCTTGGTCAGCGGGAATCCCAGCATCTCGTAGACTTCGTTGAGGAACAAGTGGCCGCGGGACTTGAGCCGGTCGTTGGCCTGAGCCTGCCGGGCCAGCAGATAGAATTTGTTCTGCTCAGCATCCTTCATGTAGGCAGAGTGCCCCTCGTCGAAGATGCGGGCATAGGGGCTGTATTTGGACGGGTCCCAACCTTCGTCCGCTACATCCACGGTCTCCTTGACCTTCTTCTCCTTGCCATTCTCGTCTACCACAGTGGTCTCGATTTCCTTGGCCTTGATGTTGTACCGGAGTTCCTTCTCCACCTGCTCGCCAAAGCGCTCCAGCACCCGGCCGCGATAATCCTTGAAGGACTGGTCCAGCGTCGCATAGGCCGCAGCCAGCGCCATGTTACGCTTTCTCAGGATCTTGTGGCTGGTGAGGATGCAGGTGATAGAGGCCGCGCCCAACAGAATGGCAGGGGCATACAGCTTTACATACTGGAACCCGGTGTGGGAGTAAACCTGGATACGGTCGTTGCGGGCATCCTCCTGGGTATAGGTCTCGCCCGCCTGAGTCACGCCGGACTCTTCGGCATTCTGAATGCGGTCAATGTCCTCGCTGGTTTTTTCGGCGACCTTCAGAGCCTTGGGGGTGGCCGTACAGGCCATGACGGCGCTCACTACCACGCCGACAACGCCGGCGACGACCAGAATCTCCGGGCTCTTCTTCTGGAGCTGGAAACCGATCCGGTTGAAAGTCAGGTTCACAGACTTGACAAGTTCGTTCTTCTTCATGATCAAATGTCCTCCTTAGAGAATGATTTTGCAATGGATTTGTAGATTTTTCCGACGTTTTGGAGGTTTCCGTTGAACTCCTCCAAAATATCATCGAGCTTATCGTCAAACTTCTCGGCGATTTGCTCTTTGGCCTTCTGCACGACCTCTTTTCTGAGGCGGCCTTCGTCAATTTTGGCCACGTTCTTTGCGATTTGGTCGGTTACCCCGTCCGAAATCGCGTCATAGTGCTCCTTCACGACGGCGCCGACCCGGGATTCGATCTCCCGCTTGACGTCGTCCATCACCTCGTCCGTAGCCCGCTTTACCGCGGAATAGGACTCCCGGTCTACCGCGCGCTGCACCGCCTGATCGATGACCTTAGCCGGAATATCCACCTCGGTATCATTCGCCAGCCGGTCAATGCTGGTGTCCAGCTTTTCGCAGACTGTCTTCATCTTGGAGTGGACGCCAATGGCGTAGCCAACACCCAGCAATCCCAGGATACAGATGCCGACGCCAACAAAGGAATCCGCATTGAGTTTCATGGCAATCCTCCTTATTAAGCCGATGTTGCGTTCAGCGCCGTATTGGATGCAGTGGCGGCGACTTCTAAGGGCATTTCCGTGACAAGCTCTCCGCCACAGGCCGCATAACCCGCCAAGTCCACAAAGGAGTCTTCCGTTCCGCCGCCAGACTTGATGCGGGCGACCTTCAGCAGCGCCATCATCATAGCTACGTCACTGGCCGAGAACTTGACGCCTTTGTAGACCGACCAGAAGTCGGCGATAGTCTGAAAGTTGTTTTCCGGAGAGCCGTAGTCCTGCTCCCGCTGACCGCAGACACACTTCTCCGCAGTGTGCAAAATATCCGCTCGTTTCATTCCTCTTCCATCTCCCTCATATACTCGTGGTACTCGGCATCTGTGGCGAACAGCATCCACTTGCCGTTGACCATACCCTTGTATCCACAGGAAACCGTGTATCCATACATGGTTCACGCCTCCTTAATTGATTTGAACCGCCCTTGGAAGCCGGATCACATAGCCTTCCGACGTCCGTACCACCTTAGCCGCTTGAATATCCGTCCAGCCATAGCGGTTCGCCGTATAATTCCGGCAGGTGACGCCGGCCAGGTCGTAGAGATCTGCCACCGAGGCCACATCATACTTGGCGATGGCCGACTCCAGCTGATCCAGCACTAAGTCAGCATCCCCCCGGGTTTCAAATATAATGTCGTCATAGTCGTATGCGACCGCCGCCCTGGGACGTCCGTACTCTCTCCGGTCATCCCGCCTGTCGTCGTAATACTTCTGATAGGCGATACGGGAACCGCCGCTCTTCCGTCCGCCAATGCGGCCCGTGTCCCCGAACAGAACGATGCTGATCACATCAGCGATGGCCGCTTTGACGCCGGGGACAATCACGTCGCCCAGAATAGAGCTCTTGACGTTCTCTGCATCATCTGGCACAAAGATGTTGAGAAACCGTCGGGCCTCGCTCTTCTTTTTGGTTCTCGCCGCCCCGGTGACCACCTTATCCAGTTTCTTTTCAGTCTTGGCGGCAGCGGCGGCGTCCGATTTTTCCCTTGCGCTGTGGGAATTATTGGGGTACTCTCCCATTGTCTATCCTCCTTGTTAAGTCACGGGCATGGCTCTCGGAAACTCAATGGTATATCCATCCCGTTTACGAACAACTTTTACGCCATTAAGCGTCGTCCACCCGAATTTGCAGTCCTCATAAAGAGCCCGCACCCCGGCCAGATCATAGAAATCAGCCAGTGTCACGCAACCGTATTTCGAGATGCAGTAGTTCAAGGTATCAAGAATCTTTTCAACGTCTCCTCTGGTCTCGAACAGAACCTCCTGACACTCGCGCTGATTCTGCCGTATGGAAATATCTTTGTTGTGCAGGGTGTCAACGATCGCTTTCTGGGTCATCATACTTCCCAGAACAACACCGCCCACCACCAGCAAGCCATTTTTCAGAAAACCATTCATGCTTTTCTCCTTTTCAAAAAGCAAAAAGGGAAAGCACCTTGTTATAGGTACTCTCCCTTCGGCGAACCTCTTGCTCGATTACTTCTCAGAATCTTCCTCGTCGGAATCCTCCGCAGCGACTTCGGTGTACTCCGCGTCCACCACTTCGGTCTTGGCCTTTTCCGCGGCCTTCCGCTCGGCCAGCTTGGTGCCGACGAATCCCCAGAGTTTCTTCACCCCGCCGATCATGGCGTAGGCCAGGAAACCTCCGACGACTCCAGCCACCAGCGCACCGGCGTTTCCGCTCTCCACAGCCTCGTCGACCTCAGTGACTTCGTCGAGTTCCTCGTTCTCCATCACTCTTGCGTTCATGTCTTCCATCGTAAAGTCCTCCTTGTAAATATAATTTTCCATAGATGGTTCTCCATAATAGGAGATGCAATTTTTGCGGATTAGCCCCAGCCGATGTAGCGGGGTGGGTTATGATGGCCGACGACCAGATAGGGGACACCGTCTACCAGCTGAGAACTGAAGTCCAGGTCGATCCACCCCTTGTCAATGTCCCATCCAAGGTTCTCCCCAATGGATTCATCGCAGGGGTCAAGGCCAATTTCTTCCAAAAATTCATTGACCGTGACCTTTACTTCGTCCCGCATCCGCTTGTTCAGGACATTCTCTGCTTTTCGCAGCGTCTCAATATCCGATTTGAAACAGGTATTGGTCAACGGGTCAAAGCAGGGGGTTTCACCCCGGCCGGTGGCGACGAATTTCCGCTCCGTCACATTGGCCTTCTCCAGCTGTTCCTTGGCTACGGCGTCCCGAATAGCCTGCTCCTTCTTCGGCCCGACGACCTCCACCGCCTTATCCTTATACTCCTTCAAAGCAGTCTCAGAAATGGTGTAGGCCGTGACCAGAGCCGCATTCCGCCGCGCGCTGATGGAGCTTGCCCCAATGATGCAGGCAGCAGAGCATACGCCGGTGACGGCGGCCGGAATATAACATTTCCAGGTTGTCTTGATGATCTCAGAGGTGGTCAGACGCTTTCCATCCTCAATTTCCTTGTCATCCACCATTCGGAGAGCCTTGGGGGTGGCCCGCACCGCCATAACAGTGGTAGCCACCATGCCCGCGATGCCGATGCCGGTCAAAATGGCCGGACTGTGCTTACGCATGGTCTTTTGCAGCGATTTCAGCGTGTTTGTGATAACCTGTTTGTTCACAACGCCTTCTCCTCTCATAAATATAATTGTGTTCAGCGCTCGATCGCTTTGATGTCATCGAGAAATTCCCATACAGTTTCGGCCGCGATCTTGAAGATCCGGTGCTGGGCATCCGTGTTGCAGGTTTCGGAGAAAAGCTCCATTTTTGATGCAAACTTCTCCAAAGTTTCCGATGCCAGCGTCCACGGGTGGTCCCAGACATCTTGCAGCAGCTCCTCCAAAGCCCATCTGGAGAACGTGACTTCCTCGGCCTCATGCTGGGGCCAGTCGGACCTTGGCGGTTCCTCAAATCCGTTCAAAACCGACATGAGAAATAGAATGGCCCGTTCATTCATGGACAGCGGCTCCTGCAAAAGCAAAGAGCCCCAGTCAGGGCTCCTCGCTTTCAGTTGTTCCATGCTCACGGGCGGCAAGCGCTTCATTCACTTTCTCCTCGATGACCGCGTCCTGCTCCTTATTGTCGGCCCAGGCGGACAGCAGCGTGCCAATTCCGCCAAGAGCCATCCCAACCAGGGACAGGACCTTAAATATCGCTTTCTGGTTCATAAACTCAAACCTCCTGTTTTCATGGTTCTCCATAATAGGACATGCTATTTCTGCGGACTGGTCAAATCTCCATGTCCTCCCATTCTTCCTCGCTGACCGGCGGGAACGGCGCGTCAATGATGTAGCACTCCACCTCGCCATTCAGCCCGTCGTCCACCACAGTCTTCTGATGGTCGAAATCCACCCAGTAGAGACCATCCGAAACCATCCAGCCCACTTCATCTCCACCTCGCACCTTGGAAACGCCCAGGAATTCGTAGAACTGGTTCAGGGTGATGAACCCGCCGCTGAGAGCGAAATTCCGGTTGAGGTGGTATTCAGCCTGTAAGACCTGACTGATGGTTGCCTGAAAATATCGGTCGGAAATGGCGTCGTAGAATAGGCGCTCCTCCTCATTGGCATCCTCGAACCCCACCGAAGTCATTTGGGCGAGGGAACCTGCGGAGATTGTCGGTTTTGTGCTCTTTTCCGCGGCCAAAGATGCCATCACTTTCTTGTGGGCCTCTTCGCCGTAGAGTTCCTTTACCTTTTGTTTGTAGCTATTGAAGGAACGGCTTGCCAGAGCGTAGGCGCTGACCAAAGAGGCCTGTTGACGCCGATTTAGGGCATTTGCGCCGAAAATACACCCGATTGTAGCGATTCCCGTGGCCGCCGCAGGGATATAGCATCGCCAGCAAGCTGCTATCGTCTCCATTCGGGTCAAATTTTCACCATTTTCAGCATTTTTGACCTCTTTTTCCTTCTCAATGCACTTGAGCGCCTTGGGCGTGGCCTTGACCGCCAGAACCACTGTGACCACTACACCGGCCGCGCTGATGCAGGTCAATATCGTCGGCGTCGCTTTCTTGAACGCCTTTCCGGCCCTCTGGAACAGGGCTGGTTTTGCTTTCACGTCCGTACCCTCCTTAAATATAATTGAAGATATGGTGCTTCCGGCAGATCTCGCAGAACTCGCCCCGCAGAGCGTTGTGCACCTCCAGAATTACGGGAACCTTCGGCGGCTCCGGCGTCTGAATGGAGTGACCCAGCACCGCTTCCACGAAATCCACGACCTTTCCGGCCGTACCATCCAGAACATAGCCAGTATAGGCCGTGATGACCAGCTTTTCCCGCTCAGTCAACTTGGGCCTCCGGTTGAACCGGCGATATTTCTGGTAGAGTTCCTGAATGCCGAAGTCCTCTCCAGACTTCTGCCAATCCAGATGGTGCTTGTCCGCGTCGAGGACTACCGTGCCGTGCTTGATCGCCCGTACCAGCTCCTCCCCGGTGGCCCCGTACCAGCACATGTCGGCAATCAGGTTGGAATTCTTGCCCACCTGAATCTGGTGCTGCTTGGGGGAACGGAATACCGGCTCTGCCCTGTCGGGAATGGCATACTCGGCCTTGGGACAAAACGCAGCCACCTCGTCATACTGCTCTTTCGTCAGAAAAGGCTCGATTCCTCTTTTACTCAGAATATCAAGATAGGTCTTAGGCATGGTGCTTTTCTCCTTTCAATCTCCGAAATATAATCCGTCCAGAATGGATTGCGCCGCATCTCTGGACATGGAAAAGATAAAGTTTGGGTCATCCGTTTCTCTTGCCGACACAGCCATCCTCTCCACAAACCCTGCCACTACGGCGGTGGGAGAATCTCCTTCATGCCTGTCGATCTCCTGGAGCAGCTGTTCCAACGTGAACTTCTGAATGCTGAGTTCCTTGAAATATTGGTCATTTGCTGAAACAAGCCCCATATTGTGCTCAAGGTCGCCGATCAGGTCTTCGATGAAGGAGCCCATGACAACATCGGGATATCCAATTTCCGGTTTCATAGGCATCAAAACTTAAAGGGGACCTGCTCCACGTCGCCGCCTGGAACGGTGACAGAGCGCATGAGCATACCGGTCGCCTCGTCGAAATAGATCGTGTCCGCCTGATGATCCCAATCCTCGAACTGCTCCGAGATATTCTTTCCACGGGACCGGCGCAGCGCAATCAGCTCCTCATGGATAACACGTCGCCATGCCCGGGCAAGTGTCTTCCGGCTCTGGGCCAGCACATTGTAAAGGCCAGTTTCTGTGATGAATGTGACTTTCCGGCGCTGACCCGCCACAACGGTCGGGAGCACCACCTTTTCATCCTCTTCGCAGATGCTGGTCAGGTTCCAGACATTGTTGCTTCCGTACTCCAGCAGGTCGGCCACATCCGTCGCTTTGAATAAGGGTTCGTCCAGATCCCCATATACCGGCAGAGTGTGGTTCTTGAATTGGATACTGCCTACGATTTTGACTTCCATACGTATTCTCCTTTTTCAAAAAAATTTAGAGAAGATGTATCGGACTCGAACCGATGACCTCCGGACGGGTTTGTCCGGCGCTCTACCACTGAGCTAACTTCCTCTCCATAATAGGAATTGCAAATTTTGCGGAAGAAAGGAAAAAGCCCCTGTTCGGGGCCTTCGCCTCAGAGCCCGATACTCTTCAGTAATCTGTCGAGTTCTTCCTTCGTGAGTTCCAAATCCACATTCAGTTCCACATGCATCTTGTCCTCCATCACGGTCGTCCGCAGCCGGTTGAGCCTGATGTCAACATCATAGCCCAGCTTGTCGCGAACCATCTTTTTGGCAAACTTCGATGCGATCATAGTCGTAAATTTTGATTCAAGTCTCATTTCGTCCATGCCCCTTTATCTCCTTTCATGAGCATCGTTCTCCGTAATAGAACCTGCGAAATGAGCGCAAATATAAAAAGGAAAGAGCTCTTGTCTGGGCCCAATCCCTGAGTAAACCCAATTCTCCTTTGCAAAGAACAGCGGAACGGCAATCATTCCGATGACCACCAGCGCCGTCGCATCGTTTACCACAAGAGCCGGTACGCTCCCGCAGGCCAACAATCCAATCGCGCACAGTTTATTCTTTAATGTCTCCATAAACCGCAACTCCCTTCAAAAATGAGTTGGTTTCCCATAAAGGAAGTTGTCAAATCGGCGAATGGTCAAAGACCGTCTCCCATGGATGTTTGGGGATGGGTTTCATCTTCAGCGCCCACATGATCTGGCGGATGGTCACGGTGGGGTAGAGGCCGTCCGTACCCTCTGCCGCCCTGCTGTCAAAGAACGCCCGGAACCCAGGGTGCAAATATAATGGGTCGGTGAGCCAATCGTCTATCTCTGTCCAATAAGTGGCCTTTGCCTCCGGGTCGAATCGCTGCTGGATGACTGCCAGACCTATTCCGTCGTGTTCATACAGTGTGCATCGGTCATAGACCGGATGGTCACAAATATAACGCTGTCCATACATAGACAGATAAATTGGCGGTTTCTCAAAGTGATAACGCATGCTTGCCTCCAAAATAAAAGAAAGAGTCCCGATTAGGACTCCTTCTCTTGCGCTTCCAGAATTTTTTCGATGGGGTAGCCCAACCGTTCCAAACAATCAAAGCACTGCATCGTATGATTCTTCATCTTCAGTTCTGCTTTTTCGTCCTTCAAAATGCCGATTTGATTCAGCACATTACAGACGTCAAGCATATTTGCGTGATATTTGAACCGCAATGCCGCTACCTTTTTCGTAATATCCATAATTGGCTCCTCCTCAAAATAGTTTCTCATAATAGCCACTGCCGTTTCTGCGCTCAAAACAAACAGAAAGAGGAAAAGCCCCTGTTACGGGACTTCTCCTCCGCGTTGATAATGCTCAGTCGTCGAACATTTTGCACGACGCTTTGCAATAGGGATAAGGTCCTCCGCAGGCTCTGCAACCGGCGGGCGGCATATCGTCCCTGAAGATCAGGTAGTTGTCGCCTCTTTCATCTTGCACGAGCTCCATCGGATCTCCGCTTTCATACTCGTACTCCATTTCATCAATTTCCCATCCACAGGACGGGCAGACATAAATGTCACAACCACCTCTTGGATCTTCTTTTCGATCCATCACCGCTCCGCATTTATTGCAGATTGCGAACCCCCGGTTCAGGTAGTCCATCAATTCGGCTCCCTCCGGAATGATGACCTTTTTGCCCTTTTTACGCATTTGCATTACCTCCTAAGTAGTCCGACGCCTTTCGGCTCCGGCTATTTCGAGGTAAAGAGCGCTCTCTTCCTCATAAAGCGCCTTGTAAATTTGGCGTCGGCATGCTATGATTTGGTAAATATAAGGAGGAGTGCACATGCCTATTTGCGTGGTATGCGGCGAGGAATTTGATCTCGCCGCTGTAAGAAGGAAATTCAGCCGTGAATATTTCAAGGGCGTCTATGACCAATACTATCCGGACGCCAATCTCTGTTACAGCTGTGCCCTTCCTGACATCAGCGCCAGCTGGGGGACTGCCGAGGATCAAATCGAAGATATGGGCTCTGGATGGGACCCGGACTAAAAGCAAGAGCCCTTGTTAGGACTCCTGCCTTGTTGGATCACCCGTTTCTTGCCTGTCTCTTTTGATCGATGATCTTAAAGTTCCCAATCCACTTTTCCATCAGTGTGACCGGCCGCCTTACAACCGCTGCAATCTCCTCCGCGTTTTTCCCTTCGTCATACAGACGGCGTGCGCGGCCAATGTCGATCTTCAGCCGGGCTTGTTTCAACTCTTCTTCTGTCATCTTCATTGCCAAAACCTCCTCAAAAAATATCGGGTGTTCTCCATAAAGGGCCCAGATAATCACGCGGATAAAACGAAGAGACTGTGCTATGCGCACGGCCTCTTCATTTTTTTTAAGCCTCTCCGTTACTTTGCCGGCTTAAAGCGGCTGAACAGATTCCTGAATGTTGTGGACGAGTATACGCCGGATTCCTCAAATTTGAATCCCCGTTTCATCCAGATTCCGTAGAACACCAACGGCAATATCAATTCCGCGGCCGCAACACCTGTCCGCACATACCGGTCGATCTTCTGCTCCCGGAGTTGACGCGCCTGAGCCACCTCCTCACGGGCCCGGTCAGCATTCTTGGCGGCAAGCTCCTCCTTGCGCTGCCTGCTGTCCATTTCCCGCCGTTCGGATTTCTCCTCCACGTCAGCCTGAGCCTTGATCTCCTCGATGCGGAGCTTATGCAACGACACCAGATCCCGAATCGCGTCGCCTCTCCGTTCGTCCTCGATGGGCAAGGTCTTCAAATTCGAGATCTCCGTTTCGATCACATCGTCCAACAAAGTTTTGATCTCTGCCATGTGCTTTTTTTCTCCTTTCAAAATTTAAGTTGGCTCCATAATAGCCGGTGTTATTCGTGCGGGATGAAGTCCTCCACCTTGACCCGGAACACAACGTACTTTTTTGTCATTACTGTAGGTACGTTTGTATCCAGCTCCAAAAATAAATGAGGGGGAGTATCCGGATCGGACTGGTCAACCCTCAAATCGCCGATGGGCCACTGATGATATTTGGCCTTTCCAAAACTGAACCCGATTGCGATGCCGATTATCATGGCGCCAATGGCAACAATTACGATCTCCAAAACGATGACCTCCTTGAATTGTTTTTTGGAATTTTCCTCCCGGGAATTTTTCAGGGTATTACTATAACACTGATTCCGGTCGGCTGCGTATGGAAAAATATAAAAGCAAAGGGCCTGCTCAGCCCTTGCCCCTGGATTTGAATTTCCACTTTAACTCTTCCAGCTTTCTTGATGCCGTATTTCTGACCTCCGGGATGGATGCGAGCGCAACCGCCATCGTAACGGCGGGCACGATCACCTGTCCAATCCAAAGCCGCAGCTCTCGGCTTGCCTCGATTTGCTTGTAAGTCATAATGGTGTCACCTCCATAATAGCCACTGCTGTTTCCGCGTAAAATATAAAAGAAAGAGCCCGCGTTTCCACAGGCTCAATCCATTTAGGTCTTGAGAATGTTTTGCATCCTGATGATCTCTGCCATTCGTTTCTCTCCGAATCTTCGACAGCTGCGAAGTTTCTCCAAATCTGCATTACGAAGATCCTCCAGGCTCGTGATTCCGCCCCAATACAGACCGTGAATCACAGCTCCGGGATGTTTTCCGTTATAATGCTCGACGATAAACCTCGCTAACTCTATGTATTCGGTTTCCTCCGGGCAGACATGCTCTAATTGTTTCAAAACAGTGCTCATGGTATCACCTCCATAAAGGTGTCTGCCTATTCTGCGGATTTATCCTCATAGACCGTCCGTTTCCTCAGAGCACTCCAAGGGACATACCGATCCTTTCGGCAGACAGGGCACCAGAACTGACTCGTCTTTCCGCCGATGTCCACCAGCTCGTCGCAATCGGCCTCCAGCTTGCTCCCGCAGTTCGGGCAGTTGAACCGATAGCATTGCCGTACCGCCACATCCACAACTCTCAAACTCAATCCCTCCTCTTGCTCAGCAGCCAGAAGAACCGTCTGTATGCGGCGTAATAGACGTCCCGGCAGCACGGAATATCATACTTCATCTTTAGCGCGTCATAGGAGAGCCCCTCGGTCACACCTCGTATCAGGTATTGGTAAAGCTCCGGGTCTGCTCCAATAGCCGCCTGCTCCACCATCTCCATACGGTCCGCAAAGAAGAGCCTGGACTGTGCGCAACGCTCTGTTGGGTCGCCCTTCATCTGACCGCTCTTGACAAAAACCTGAAGGTCGGCCGGTCGTCTGCTCAAGGCATCCAAAGACAAGTAAGCCTTCTTCCAGATAGGGTATTGCAGGCAGAAGTGCTTCAGCTCGTAATAGCGATGCTTGCCGATCCAATAAGGGTTCTTCTGAGAAACCTCTGGACGAATATCATTGGCCATCATCGTCGCTCTCCTCTCCAAAAGTATCCGGTTTCCTCATACAGCCGTTTCGGGGAGATGTAGAAATTGATCCGTCCGTACCGGGAATCCATCTCCTCGATGCTGGTCACCAGATTACCATTGCGGGTAGCCTTGCCAATAGGCAGCCAGCCGGACACAATACCGGCTCTGACCCAAGATGCGTCTTTTCCATAGATACGGGCAACCACAGCGACAGGAACAGACCCGGGATGAAACT
Organism: Oscillospiraceae bacterium; assembly: GCA_022846095.1. Classification (NCBI taxonomy): domain Bacteria; kingdom Bacillati; phylum Bacillota; class Clostridia; order Eubacteriales; family Oscillospiraceae; species Oscillospiraceae bacterium. The sequence goes on from AP025583.1 coordinate 4,198,223, forward strand.
CCTGCTCATTCATCGGCATTTACCTCCTTTCAACGGCTATTCTAAAGAAGGAACTGCTTTTTGTGAAAACAACCTCGGTGGAAATAAAAAGAGAAGAGCCGCTTTCGCAGCGGCTCAACCCTTTAGAAACGACCTTTTCTGCGAGCCCAACCATTGAACAGCTTTGATGCTGTTTTCCGGAATCCAGTCCACCAAGTAGGTTCAAACAAAACGATGCAATAGATAGCGCTCATGATCGTACTAATCACTGTCATCACACCGCACAGTTTGATAAGTCCTCCCCAGGTGATAGGTTTCTCGCTCCATTTCTCTTTGTTCATACTGGTCACCTCTTCCAAATTTTTGTCTCCATAATAGGCGATGCCATTCGTGCGGAAAGGGAAGAGCCGCTGTGTTAGCGGCCCAGACCCCTCTTTGCTTTCTTGAAGTCGACGAATATAATTTTGTCTGACTTCGGATGTGCCAGTTTGATTTTGACCATCTGAAATTTCCTGTCCAGAACATTCGTCCACAGGGCGGCGCCCGCTGTTGATACCGCGCCCACAATCGCGAATGTTCCGATCGTACTCAGAATTTTCCTGGCATTCACAATTATCACCTCCATAAAGGTCTCTGCTGAAATTGCGAAATCAGTAGGCTAACTTAGGTTAGATCAATCCTATCTTAAGTTAAAAATATCGGTCAGGATAAAAGAAAGAGCCGCTGTCACACGGCTCAATCTTTGTCAAATATCCTTGCTCAAAAATACTTCGTTTCCACGTCTCCATACCTTGACCGAACACTTTGACCGCTTGATGGCCGCAGCCAGACAAGACCGGCAGACCGTCGGGGATTTGTAGTCGTCCTCACCAAAATCTACCTTCACGATTTTAGCGTCTCCATTTACAAATTCCTCAATCAAGTCTTGCAGCTTGTGATAACCGCTCACCTTCGGTATTGCGTCAACAGGTATCAATTTCATGATTACAAAACTCCTTTCGCTTATGGATACCTCCATAAAAGGAGCTGTGCTTTCTGCGAAAGCCACCGCAGCATGGTCATCTCGCAGGGGAAGTCTTCAAACCCCAGTGTTTCACAGGTAATAAGCCCCTCCAGTACGCCGATGATGACCTCTGCCTCATACTGCTTGTAGGGGAACAGGAGTTCCGGCAGCTCTCGATGAACTGCCCCGCAGTGGGCGCACCGAAACCGACGCATGGGCACTCTGGTTGTCTCCCGCCCCTTCGTCCGTACAATCCTTGGCACGCTGTCATAGTATTTCAGTTCCCCGCCACACTTTGGGCAGGTGGATTGGTCCTGCATCACCATAGGCCGCCCTCTAATCTAAATTAAAAAAATATTGTGTAGGAATATACTTGACAATTCATACACTATCATATATGATTAGGACGGGCGGTGCAAGGGGTAAAAAAGAAAAGGAGCCGCTGTATTGGCGACTCCGATTCCGCTTTAGGTCCGTTTCTCTTTGTGTTCCTGATAAGTAAACCATGTGATGCATGATCCGATTGATGCAGCCACAATGCCGAGGCCTACAAAGAGAAGTGTATTACGCCTTCCGGTTTTCATCCCTTCACGGAACGCATCCGAATACAACGCCATCAAAGCCTCTCCATGTTCCTCGGCAATATGATTGATTTCGTCCATATACACCGATATCAGTTTACTACGTTTCATTGAAACAACCCCTTTCATAAAGGAGCCAGAAATTTCAGCGGAAGGAGAATTGCCATGAGTGGAAGAATTGAAAATTTAGGCGACTATAATAAGGCCCGACTCATGTTGCAGAAAAGGGGCGGAGACTTATCTGCGCTGATAAAAGACATAAAGAATGTTGGCGCACGGGAGGCACTCCCCAGGCAGATCAGCGTCGGCCTTCTTATAGGCGCGGCTATCGGCGCGGGCGGAACCTTTGCTGCCCACAAAATATCAGCGCGCATCAAAACCCACAGAGAGCTTCGAGATAAGGAACTCGAAGAAAAATTAAAAACAGTGTTGAGCGACGATGATGACCCCGACAAGCCTGAAATGGAGGAACCGCCATGCTGACCCAATGCCCAGAGTGCGAGCTGCCGGTGAGTGACAAAGCGAATGCCTGTCCCCATTGCGGCTATCCGCTGAAACCCTCTGAAAAGCAAAAAAGACCTCGCAAATCCAACAAGCGCCGGCGGTTGCCGAACGGCTTTGGTCAGATCAGCGAGATCAAAAATCGAAATTTAAGGAACCCATTTCGGGCAATGGTGACGATAGGGAAGACGCCAGAGGGAAAACCCATCTGCAAACCCCTCAAACCGGAGTCCTACTTCGCCACCTATAACGATGCCTATGCCGCCCTGGTGGAGTATAACAAGAACCCCTACGACCTGGAGCCATCCATCACCATGCAGGAGCTCTACGATAAATGGCTCCCGGAATATGAGAAGACGGTGAAGAGCACCAAATCTGCCACCTCGGCCTGGGCCTACTGTTCCGGCGTCTATAAGATGCGAGTCATGGACATTCGGGCCCGGCATGTGAAAGGCTGCATGGAGGAAGGCGTTGCCATCATCCGCGGCAAAGAGCAGCACCCCAGCGCCACCATGAAGAACCAAATCAAATCCCTGTTCAACATGATGCTGGACTATGCTTTGGAGTACGAATTGGTAGACCGGAATTACTCCCGTACCTTCAATCTCACCGAGGAGACGGTCAAAGAAATCCAGTCGGTGAAAAAGGAGCACATCGCCTTCACCGATGAAGAGATGGACTTGCTTTGGGCAAATGTCAGCAGCAAGCAGGGCATCGACATTATGCTCATTCAATGCTACTCTGGTTGGCGCCCTCAGGAGCTTGGTTTACTGGAACTGAAAGATGTTGACTTGGAGAATTGGACCTTCCGGGGCGGTATGAAAACCGATGCCGGCGAAAACCGTGTCGTCCCAATCCACTCCCGCATCCAAGACCTGGTGCTCCGAAAATATCAGGAGGCGGAGGCCCTTGGAAGTCCCTACCTGCTCAACTGGACTGACCCCAATAACCGGAACAAAAAGAACCTCAAGCTGACCTATGCCCGGTATCAGAAAGCCTTTGAGCGTATCCGAGACGAGCTGAAGCTGAACCCCAATCACCGCCCGCATGACGGCCGTACCCACTTTGTCACCATGGCCAAGCGCTATGGAGTAGACGAGTATGCTATCAAATATATGGTAGGCCACAAGATCTCCGACATCACCGAGAAGGTCTATACCCGTCGGGAGTTCGCCTGGCTCCGGGAGGAAATCGAGAAAATAAAATAGTAGGAGTAAGGCTTGCGCACCCCTACATTTTGTGGTATGCTATTCAATCGAAAGGAGACACCTCATACATGGAGAAACAAACTGGCGTGGAGGAACACTATTAGACCAGAAAGGAGGTGTTTCCATGGCCAGATTGACCAATGAAGAAATCAGACGCATGACAATCGATCAAGCTGATGCTTATACTGATGCTCATCCCGCTGAGGCGTGGCGTTTTGTTAAGGTTTACGGCGCGGCCGCAGCCCAACAAACAAAGAAAGCCGTAAAGCATGGCTTGAGAAAAGGGATGCTTGTCCCCGAACCCGAAGTGATTGAACTCGCCTGACAACACACAACCGCCCTTGACTGTTCGCAGCAGCCGGGGGCGGTTCCTTTCTGGCCTAATACTATTCCTACACACATACTCCTATACTTTGGCAGCCTCCCCATAGTGTAGGAATACCAGTATAGAAATGATAGAGAAATAATATATGAATTATCTACACTCACCCGCTTTTAACCGCCCTTAACCGTCCTCAAAACCATTGATATAACAGCAGTTAAGCGCACATAAAAGCGGGTAATTGTGTAATGAGTTTCTATAGTATTTCTAATTTAAAGCTTCAAAAATTACTTTATTTTGTTCAGGCCTATTTTTTATCCATTACTTCTACTCATGAACCATGTTTTGGTGAAAGAATTGAAGCCTGGAATTTTGGGCCAGTAGTTCCTGAGGCGTATCACGAATATAAACAATATGGAGGTGGCGATATACCCTCCATCCATTCTTACCGTGATAATGACGCCCAGCCTTGGGATACAGATAGATCGGTTTTTGAGGCAAATCGTATTAAAAAAGGTGACCGTGAGCTTATAAACGCTGTTGTTGATATGTTTTCAGATTATACTGCTACAGACCTAGTAACAATTACCCATAATCAGACCCCATGGATCGAAGCATATGAACCTCACGAAAATAATGAAATAACTATAGATGCAATGAGAAGGTATTTTAATGCCTGATAAATTAGGTGTTCTGCTACGGCAAGAAGATGGCAAAATCGTCTCGCCAATATCAGCGGCGTCAAAAGATTTTTTGCGCTGCAAAAGGAAAATGCAGCAAATATGTCGTTCTCTCAGTTATGATACGGCCACTTATGATCCTATTAAAACTGTTCATTCTGTGGATTCGTATATAAAGCAGCGTGGCCAAATGGATCGCATTTTGTATTCTGAAATAAGTAATTACATATTTTCTTTGGAGTTAAATGATCGAACAGTCTTTTTAACAAATGTGGAAAAGCTGTTAGTACATGCTATTGAGCATCCTGAGCAAGTAGATACAAATAGTAAGAGGATTATCATTAAATTTTACGATCACAGTCAATTGGCTTTACATCAAATCGAAAATGCAGCTTATGTCTTTTCAGATGGCATAGAAGAAGCAAAAAATATAATTCATACAGAGGTAAAAGGAGTACAAAAAGAGTACATAACCATACTCGGCATATTTGCAGCAATTGTTTTGGCGTTTGTTGGAGGGATCACCTTTTCATCCTCCGTTCTGCAAAATATTTCTTCTGCAAGTATTTTTAGGCTTATTTTAGTGATTGATTTACTTGCCTTTGTTTTAATTACAACAGTATATTTATTAATTCGCTTTATTTATGTTCTAAATGGAAATAAAGAAATGAATAAAATATTTCCCATCTGGGGACCTTACTGTGCTTGTGCAACAATCGCCCTCGGAGTAATAGTCGCTTGGTTACTAAATGCTCAAGAACTTCCCAAATATATAATGCAGCATCTTCCTTGGTGCCAATAAACTGAAGCGCTACACAATAAATTTGGTGTAGCGCTTCAGTTTACCTTAGTTATCCCCCGTTTTTGCGCTTGTACTCCGCGCCCCAGGCGGCGATGGCATCCAGCACCGGGCGCAGGCTGTACCCCGTGTCCGTGAGGGTGTACTCCACCCGGGGCGGCACCTCGGCGTACACCTTGCGCGTCAACAGGCCCGTGTCCTCCATCTGGCGCAGGTTGGCCGTGAGCACCTTCTGCGTGATGCCCCCCAGGGACTTTTTCAGCTCCCCGAAGCGGCGGGTGCCCTCCATCAGATCCCGCAGAATGAGTACCTTCCAGCGGTCCCCAATCAGCGTGAGGGTGGCCTCCACCGGGCAGGCGGGCAGGGTCTTCTCCATAATCTGTTCCTCCAATCCGCTGCGGCGCAGCAATGGTATCTCTTTGGATACTACGGCACTTTTAAGTGCTTACTTTACAATATGGCGCTACGGCACTATGATACCTCCAGAGGCGGGGGATTGCAACCCGCAAAATTCCAAGGAGGTATCTCTCATGAAAGAAGTCGTCAATTTCCTTACCGCCAACCCGGTCCAGTACCTGGCCACCCAGGGCGAGGACGGAAAGCCCAAGGTGCGCCCCTTCATGTTCAGCGTGGAGCGGGAGGGCAGGCTCTGGTTCTGCACCAACATCGAGAAGGACGTGTACAAGCAGCTCCGGAAGAACCCCTGGGTGGAGGTCTGCGTGTCCGACCCCTCCTTCGCCTGGCTGCGGCTGTCCGGCAGGGCCGTGTTCGAGGACAACCGGGACGTGAAGGAGGCCTGCATGGGCATCCCCCTGGTCAAGGGCATCTACGGCGCCGCCGACAACCCCATCTTCACCGTCTTTTACCTGGCCGAGGCCCAGGCCGTGCTGGCCGACTTCTCCGGCCAGCCCCCCAAGACCTACAACCTGTAATTTTTCAAAGGAGGCCCCGCCATGACACAGGAAGCGCGCCTGGACGATTTGCTCCGCGCCCTGCTGGAGGAGGCGGGCCGGGGGGACGAGCCCCTGCCCGCCGGATACGCCGGGCGCCGCAGGCTGCTGCGGGGCCTCATGAATCTGCGCCCGCCCGAGCCCATCGCCCCGGCGCTGCTGGAGGCGCAGGACGCGCTGTTACAGTCCGAGCTGGCGCAGGCGGAGCTGACCGACGCGGCATCCCTGCCCCCGGCGGGCCGGGACCCCCGGCTCGCCCTCTGGCGGGGGGACATCACCCGCCTGCGCTGCGGCGCCATCGTCAACGCCGCCAATTCCGCCCTGCTGGGCTGCTTCCACCCCTGCCACGGGTGCATCGACAACGCCATCCACTCGGCCGCGGGCATCCAGCTCCGGCTGGCCTGCCACGCGCTGATGCAGGCGCAGGGGCACGAGGAGCCGCCCGGCCGGGCCAAGCTGACCCCCGGCTTCAACCTGCCCACCCGGTACGTGCTGCACACGGTGGGGCCCATCGTGGACGGGCCCCTGACCGGGGAGCACCGGGCCCTGCTCGCCTCCTGCTACCGCGCCTGCCTTGCCGAGGCGGAGGGCGCGGGGGTGGACAGCGTGGCCTTCTGCTGCATCTCCACCGGGGTGTACCGCTTCCCCCGGCGGGAGGCGGCGGAGATCGCCGTGAACACGGTGCTGGAGGCGCTGGAGGACTGCCGGGCGGTGAAACAGGTCGTTTTTAACGTATTTCTGGAGGAGGACCATGAAATCTACCGGGATTTACTCCGCTGAGCTGGCGCGCGCCCGCGCCCTGCTGGCGGGGGCGGAGCGGATCGTGGTGGGGGTGGGCTCCGGCCTGTCCGCCGCCGGGGGGCTGGACTACGGCGCGCCCGGACCGGCGGCGCGCTGGTTCCCGGAATACGGGGCCGGGAGCCTGGCGGAGATCCAGGGCCGCTTCTGGTGGTACGACAGGTGCCGGGCGGAGGAATACTGGGGCTACTGGGCCCGGCACATCCTCCACATCCGCTACGAGACCCCCGTCCTGGCCCCCTACCGCGCCCTGGCCCGGCTGCTGGAGGGGCGGGACTACTTTATTGTCACCACCAACGCCGACGGGCAGCTGGGCAAGGCGGGCTTTCCCCGGGAAAAAATCTTCGCCCCCCAGGGGGATTACTGCTGGTTCCAGTGCAAAACCCCCTGCTGCGGCGAGCTGGTGTACAACGAGGATCTGATCCGCGCCATGGTGGACAACATGCCCTCGCCCACCGGGATCCGCACGCGGGACATCCCCCGCTGCCCCCGCTGCGGGGCGCCCCTGGTGCCCAACCTGCGCATTGACGGCTCCTTCGTGGAGGCCCCCCATTTCCACAACGCCGGGGACTACGGCGTCTTCCTGCGGGAGGCGGAGGAGGGGCGCACCGTGCTGCTGGAGCTGGGGGTGGGCTACAATACCCCCGGCGTCATCCGCCGCCCCTTCGAGCGCTGGGCGCTGGCGCACCCCGGCGCGGCCCTGATCCGCGTCAACCGGGACTGGCCCGGCCTCCCGGAGGCCCTGGGCTCCAGAGGGCTGGGCCTGGGCATGGATCTGGGCCGGGCGCTGGAGGCGCTGGGCGCATAACAGAGGAAAACGCCCCCGGAAGCGGATGCTTCCGGGGGCGTTTGATTGTAACACAGGCCGGGCCCCTACGCCACGTCCCGGGTAAAGAGGCCGTCGTCAAAGAGCGTCCCCGCCCAGCCCTGGGCCTCCTTCAGCTCCCGGTAGTCCTTGGGGAGCTGGCCGCTCTTCCACTCGGTGGCCCCGGGGGAGGCCCTGTAGCCCTCGATATAGTCGGCGCAGGCCGCGTCCCAGCTCTTGTACTGTGCCCGCACGGCCTGGGCCGCGGGCTTGGCCAGCTCACACAGCTCCTCCAGGCTCAGGTACTCCGCCCCGTAGCCCCGGCTGGCCAGCTGGGCCGCCTGAAAGAGCTCCCAGGCCGGGTGTGCGCTGTCCTTGGCGGCGGCGGTCAGCTCCTCCACCCGGGCGGTAATCTCCTCCGCCCCGGCGCAGTCCCACTCCTCCGCCAGCTCCCGGCGCAGCAGCACGGTGCCCGAGGCGTACTCCGCCTCCTTGCCCGGCTCCGCCATGCCGGTGGTGGTGATGAACCGGGCCCGCAGGCCCACCAGGTAGGCGTCCTCGCTCATGGGCTTGGCCCCCAGGGCGCACATGCCCAGCAGCCAGCCCCGCAGGTTGGAGGACCCGAAGTCCTCCGCGCGGTGGATGAAGTACAGGTCGTGGGCCGCGTCGTAGTCCACCCGCTGGCCCAGCACGTCGGTGGCCAGCGAAATGGGCACGGCGGCAAAGCTGTGGTCGCCCGCCCGGCGCACCTCGGCGGCGTGGCCCATGGGCCGCATGGTGCCGTTGACGCTGGCGGACGCGCTGCCCATGAGGATGCGGATCTCGGTCTTTTGGGGCACGTCCCGCTTCATCACCAGGGTCTGGCCCACCTGCTCGTAGGTGTAGCCCAGGCCCCGGCACAGGGTGGGCAGGTCAATCATCAGCGTGTCCCCGCTCTTGTAGGGGGCGAAATTGGGCTGGATGGAGAAGCCGTCGCAGAGCACCTGGGGTCCCGCCTGGATCTGGAAGCGGTAGTCCCTACGCACCCCGTCGAACCACTTCTCGGCGTACAGGGCGCCCCGGTCCACGCCGTCCTTCCATTCCTGCCGGCTGCTCCAGTTCAGCGGGAAGCCCCCGCCGCCCCCCTGGACCAGGAGGCGCATCTGGTTCAGGAGGGTGTTGTTCACCTCGGTCTGCCCCGCGGCCAGGGCGCGCAGCGACCAGCGCTCCAGGCTCCGGCGCGCGTCCAGGCCGATCTGGCTGTAGGAGCTGTTCCACTGGAAGATCCCGGCCACCGGCGCGCCGCCCTTGGCGGCGTTTTGGGCCTCGATGAGCAGGCACTCGTAGAGCATGCCCGCGTCGTAGCGGAAGTTTATTCCGCCCACGCTGTTATAGAGGGCGGACACCTCGCTCTTCACGTCCTTGCCCGCCGCCGCCTTTTCCCGCAGGGCTTGGATGGTCTCCCAGTTCTCCGGAAGGTAGGCGTTGCTGCTGGGGAAGACCACGTAGTCGTCCTTGGCCCAGGCGGGGGCGGTTGGCTTCGCGTTGTCCCGGCCGAAGTACACGATGACCACCAGGGCGGAGCCGCCGTTTATCTTATTGTAGGCCTCCACCGTGCCCCCCAGGCTCTCCACCGCGAAGCGCACCGGCACGTGGGTGCGCCCGTCGAAGACGGCGGGGGCGGTGTCCATCTGCTTTGCCGCGCCCCCCACGGTGTAGGCCGCCGACCCCACCTGGAAGACCACCGTGCCCCCGGTGCCCCCCTGGATGGTGATGTCCCCGGTGGCCCCGTCGTAGGACACGGTGAGGCCCATGGTCTCCGCCAGGGCCCGCAGAGGCACCATGGTGCGGCCGTTTTCGTCCACGTAGGCGTAGCCCAGGGTGGGGTCGGCCTTGAGCGCGGCCTTCAAGTCCGTCCCCATCACCGCAAGCTCCGCAATCCGGTTCTGCTGCTTGGCGGTGGGGGCCTCGGCGGCCTGGGCGCTCACCCCCAGGCCCAGAGCCAGGGCCAGCAGGCACAGCAGCAGTGGCAGGCGCTTTTTCATGGCATATGCTCCTTTCCGTGGGGCCCTACGGCCATCCTTGCTGGTTCCAGTTTACCTTTCCTGGCAGCGGATGTCAACTGAGGAGGCACATGCGGCGGCAAATCAAAAAGCACCCCCCGGGCCAAGGCCCGGGGGGTGCTACGCTGTTTACATTTTACTTGTACAGCTCCTGGAGCTTGAGCAGGTGCTCGTAGCGCTCCTTGGCTGCCTCCTCGTTCTCCGCGAAGAGCTCCTTCGCGCGCTCCGGGAAGGAGCGGGTCAGGGAGGAGTAGCGGGCCTCGTTCATCAGGAACTCCTGGTAGCCGCCGGCGGGGGCCTTGGAGTCCAGCACGAAGGGGGACTTGCCCTGCTTCTTCAGCTCGGGGTTGAAGCGGAACATGTTCCAGTAGCCGCACTCCACGGCCTTCTTCATCTCGCTCTGGCAGTTGGCCATGCCGCCCTTGATGGAGTGCATCTCGCAGGGGGCGTAGCCGATGATCAGGGAGGGGCCGTGGTAGGCCTCGGCCTCGCGGATGGCGGCCAGGGTCTGGTTGGGGTTGGCGCCCATGGCCACCTGGGCCACGTAGACGTAGCCGTACTGCATGACGATCTCCGCCAGGGACTTCTTGGCGATGCCCTTGCCCGCGGCCGCGAACTGGGCCACCTGGCCGATGTTGGAGGCCTTGGACGCCTGTCCGCCGGTGTTGGAGTACACCTCGGTGTCGAACACGAAGACGTTCACGTCCTCGCCGGAGGCCAGCACGTGGTCCAGGCCGCCGTAGCCGATGTCGTAGGCCCAGCCGTCGCCGCCGAAGATCCACACGGACTTCTTGGACAGGTACTCCTTATCGCGGAGGATCTCCGCCGCCAGGCTGCACGCCTCGCAGTCGCAGTCCTTCACACCCTTGTCGTGCAGCTCGCTCATGTGGGCCAGCATCCCGGCATGGGCTTCGCCAAAGGCGGCCTTGCTCCCGTCGGTGCGCAGGAAGCCCAGGAACTCGTCCACGTCGCCGATGCCGTCCTTCAGCTCGGCGATGTACTTCTTGGTGGCCTCGGCGTTGGCCGCGCCGTCGTCCATGGTCTCCAGCCAGGCCTTGGCGGCCTCCTTCAGCTCGGCGGCGCAGTAGGGCACCGCGATGAGGGCGCGGGTCTTGTCGGCCAGGCGCTGGCGGATGGCCTTCTGGCCCAGGTGCAGGCCCAGGCCGTGCTCGGCGTTGTCCTCAAACAGGGAGTTGGCCCAGGCGGGACCCTTGCCGCACTTGTCCACGGTGTAGGGGGAGGTGGCGGCGGGGCCGCCCCAGATGGAGGAGCAGCCGGTGGCGTTGGAGACGTACATCCGGTCGCCGCAGACCTGGGTCACCAGGCGGGCGTAGGAGGTCTCGGCGCAGCCGGCGCAGGAGCCGGAGAACTCCAGCAGGGGCTGCTTGAACTGGCTGCCCTTGACGGTCTTGATGTCGGCCATGTCGGCCTTCTCGGACACCTGGGCCACCATGTAGTCAAACACGGGCTGCTCAGCGGCCTGGCTCTCCTGGGGCACCATCTCCAGGGCCTTCACCGGGCAGGTGGAGACGCACACGGAGCAGCCCATGCAGTCCAGCGGGGAAATTGCGATGGCGAACTTGTACTTGCCCTTGCCGGCGCCCGCCTTCACGTCCACGATCTTGGCCTGGGCGGGGGCGTTTTTGGCCTCCTCCTCGGTCAGGGCGTAGGAGCGGATGGTGGCGTGGGGGCAGACGTAGGAGCACTGGTTGCACTGAATGCACTTGTTCTGATCCCACACGGGCACGCTGACGGCCACGCCCCGCTTCTCGTAGGCGCTGGCGCCCTGCTCGAAGGTGCCGTCGGCGTGGGGCACGAAGGCGGAGACGGGCAGGCTGTCGCCGTCCATCTTGCCCACGGGATTGAGGATCTCCTCCACCATCTTCACGGTGGCGGGCAGGCCCTCCAGCCCGGCGCCCTTGGCCTCGTCCACGGCGTCCTTCCAGGAGGCGGGCACGTCCACCTTCACGAACGCGGTGGCGCCCATGTCGATGGCCTTGTGGTTCATGTCCACGATGTCCTGGCCCTTCTTGAGGTAGGAAGCGGTGGCCGCGTCCTTCATGTAGCCGGTGGCCTCCTCCTGGGGCATGACCTTGGCCAGGGCGAAGAAGGCGGACTGCAGGATGGTGTTGGTGCGCTTGCCCATGCCGATCTTGGCGGCCAGGTCGATGGCGTCGATGGTGTAGACCTGGACGTTGTTCTCCGCGATGTAGCGCTTGGCCACGGCGGGCATGTGCCTGTCCAGCTCCTCGGGGGTCCACTGGCAGTTGATGAGGAACACGCCGCCCGGCTTCACGTCGCGGACCATGGGGAAGCCCTTGATGATGTAAGAGGGGTTGTGGCAGGCCACGAAGTCCGCCTTGTTGATGTAGTAGGGGCTCTTGATGGGCTTGTCGCCGAAGCGCAGGTGGCTGATGGTCACGCCGCCGGTCTTCTTGGAGTCGTACTGGAAGTAGGCCTGCACGTACTTGCCGGTGTGGTCGCCGATGATTTTAATGGAGTTCTTGTTGGCGCCGACGGTGCCGTCGCCGCCCAGGCCCCAGAACTTGCACTCGATGGTGCCCTCGGCCGCGGTGTTGGGGGCCTTGTGCTCGGGCAGGGAGGTGTGGGTCACGTCGTCCACGATGCCGATGGTGAACTGGCGCTTGGGCGCATCCTTCTCCAGCTCCTCGTACACGGCGAACACGCTGCGGGGCGGGGTGTCCTTGCTGCCCAGGCCGTAGCGGCCGCCCACGATGACGGCCTGGCGCCCGGCGTTGGCGAAGGCGGTGACCACGTCCAGGTACAGGGGGTCGCCCTGGCTGCCGGGCTCCTTGGTGCGGTCCAGCACGGCGATCTTCTTGGCGGTGGCGGGGATGGCGGCGAGCAGCTTGTCGGGGCAGAAGGGCCGGTACAGGCGCACCTTCACCAGGCCCACCTTCTCGCCGTGGGCGTTCAGGTAGTCGATGACCTCCTCGGTCACGTCGCAGATGGAGCCCATGGCGATGATGACCCGCTCGGCGTCGGGCGCGCCGTAGTAGTTAAAGGGCTTATAGTCGGTGCCCAGCTTGGCGTTGACCTTGTCCATGTACTCCTCCACGATGGCGGGCAGCGCGTCGTAGTACTCGTTGCAGGCCTCGCGGTGCTGGAAGAAGATGTCGCCGTTCTCGTGGGAGCCGCGCATCACGGGGTGCTCGGGGTTCAGGGCGCGCTTGCGGAAGGCCTCCACCGCGTCCATGTCCACCAGCTCGGCCAGATCGTCGTAGTCCCAGATCTGGATCTTCTGGATCTCGTGGGAGGTGCGGAAGCCGTCGAAGAAGTTGACGAAGGGCACGCGGCCCTTGATGGCGGCCAGGTGGGCCACCGCGCCCAGATCCATGACCTCCTGGGGGTTGGTCTCGGCCAGCATGGCAAAGCCGGTCTGGCGGCAGGCCATGACGTCGGAGTGGTCGCCGAAGATGTTCAGCGCGTGGGTGGCCACGGTCCGGGCGGAGACGTGGAACACGCAGGGGAGCAGCTCGCCCGCGATTTTATACATATTCGGAATCATCAGCAGCAGGCCCTGGGAGGCGGTGTAGGTGGTGGTCAGGGCGCCGGCCGCCAGGGAGCCGTGCACGGTGCCGGCGGCGCCGGCCTCGGACTGCATTTCGATGACCTTCACGGTGTCGCCGAAGATATTCTTGCGGCCTGCCGCGGCCCACTGGTCCACGCTATCCGCCATGGGGCTGGACGGGGTGATGGGGTAGATGCCCGCCACCTCGGTAAAGGCGTAGGACACATGGGCCGCCGCCGTGTTACCGTCCATTGTTTTAAGCTTTCTCGCCATGAAAACGATTCCTCCTTGTGTGGTTTTCCATACCTTGTTTCTATCTCGGAACAGCGGACTTATTCTATCACTAAGCCCGAAGTTTGTAAATCGATTCTGGGGAAGAACTAACATTTAACATTAAAAAATCGCGATTGTTTATTCCTTAACGGCTACTATAAAACTAAACTTGGGGTTTTAATTGAAATTCCTGTTAAAATAAGCTATGATGATAGGGCTAAACCACACACGCAGGAAAGGCGGGTGCGCCCATGTACTGTAAAATACGCTCCCTGGGGCTGCACGGCGTCACGGGCTACGAGGTCACGGCCGAGTGCGACCTGGCCGGGGGCCTGCCCGCCTTTGAGGTGGTGGGCCTGCCCGACGCGGCGGTGAAGGAGGCCCGGGACCGGGTGCGCGCCGCCGTGAAGAACTGCGGCTTCACCTTCCCCGTCTCCCGCATCACGGTGAACCTGGCCCCCGCCGACCGCCGCAAGGCGGGCACGGTGTACGACCTGCCCATGCTGGTGGGCATCCTGGCGGCGGGGGGCCAGCTCCCCGCGCCGGACGGCGGGGCCGCCTTTGTGGGGGAGCTCTCCCTCTCGGGCGCGCTGCGCCCTGTGCGGGGTATGCTGCCCATGGCCCTGGCCGCACGGCGCGCCGGGGTGGAGTCCCTTTACGTCCCGGCGGACAGCGCCGCCGAGGCCACCCTGGCGGGCGGGCTGGAGGTTTACCCGGTGAACCGGGTGGAACAGCTCGTGGCGCATCTGAGGGGCGAGGCGCCCATCCCCCCCGCGCCCGCCTGGACCGGGGGCGGGGAGGAGGCCCCCGTCCCGGACTTCTCCGAGGTCAAGGGCCAGGAGCCGGTGAAGCGGGCCCTTGAAATCGCAGCGGCGGGCGGGCACAATATCGCCATGGTGGGCCCGCCGGGGTCGGGCAAATCCATGCTGGCCCGGCGCCTGCCCTCCATCCTGCCCGATATGAGCCGCCGGGAGGCCCTGGAGGCCACCGAGATCCACTCCGTGATGGGTCTGACCTCGGCCCAAGAGCCCCTGGTGGCCCGGCGGCCCTTCCGCAGCCCCCACCACAGCATCTCCGCCATGGGTATGGCCGGGGGCGGCGCGCCCCTGCCCAGGCCGGGCGAGATCTCCCTGGCCCACAACGGAGTGCTCTTTTTAGACGAGCTGCCCGAGTTCCACAAGGACGTGCTGGAGGCCCTGCGCCAGCCGTTGGAGGAGGGGAAGGTGCAGATCACCCGCGCGGCGGGCAGCGAGGTCTTTCCCGCCCGCTTCATGCTGGTGTGCGCCATGAACCCCTGCAAATGCGGCTGGCACGGCCACCCCTCCGGGCGCTGCCGCTGCGCGCCGGGGGAGGTGGAAAAGTACCTGGGCAAGCTCTCCGGCCCCCTGCTGGACCGCATCGACCTCTACGTGGAGGTGCCGCCCCTGGAGTTCGACGAGCTCTCCCGCCGCCCCGCCGCCGAGCGCTCGGCGGACATCAAGCGCCGGGTGGACGGGGCCAGAGCCGTCCAGGCCGGGCGCTTCGGGGGCGAGGGCGCGCTCTGCAACGCCCACATGGGCCCGGCGGAGCTGGAGCGGTACTGCGCCCTGGACGATTCCTGCACCGCCCTGATGAAGGGCGCCTACGCGCGCATGGGCCTCACCGCCCGCAGCTACGACCGCATCCTCCGGGTGGCCCGCACCATCGCCGACCTGGAGGGCAGCGGCGACATCCGCGCCCCCCACCTGGCGGAGGCCATCCAATACCGGGAGAGCGAATATTTAAGGAGATAACGGATATGAATGAAATGATCCTCATGAAGCTGGGCGAGCTGGTGCTCAAGGGCCTGAACCGCCGCGGCTTTGAAGACAAGCTGGTGGGCAACGCCATGCGCCGCCTGAAGCCCTTCGGACCCTTCCGGGTGTACACCAAGCAGTCCACCCTGTACGTGGAGCCCAAAAGCGACGACTGCGACGTGTACGGGGCCTACGAGGCCATGAAGAAGCTCTTCGGCGCGGTGGGCCTCTCCCTGGCCCGGGCCTGCCCCAAGGACGCGGACGCCATGCTGGAGACGGCGAAAGCCTACCTGAACGACCGCCTGCTGTGTGCCAAGACCTTCAAGGTGGAGTCCAAGCGGGCGGACAAGACCTTCCCCATGACCTCCATCCAGCTGTCCCAGTACGTGGGGGGCGAGCTGGACGAGGCCTACCCCCACCTGAAGGTGGACGTGCACCACCCGGAGGTGACGGTCTACCTGGAGGTGCGGGAAAATTCCGCCTTCGTCCACGCCGACCCGGAGCCCGGCGCGGGCGGCCTGCCCGTGGGCATCGGCGGGCGGGCGGTGAGCCTGCTCTCCGGCGGCATCGACTCCCCCGTGGCCTCCTGGATGATCGCCAAGCGGGGCATCGCCCTGGACATGGTCCACTTTTTCAGCTACCCCTACACCTCCGAGGAGGCCAGGCAGAAGGTGCTGGATCTGGCGAAGATCATCACCCCCTGGACCGGGCGTCTGGTGGTGCACGTGGTGCCCTTCACCGCTATCCAGGAGGAGCTGCGCCGCGCCTGCCCCGAGGAGCTGTTCACCATCCTCATGCGGCGGTTCATGATGCGCATCGCCGAGGCCGTGGCCGCGCGGGTCAAGGCCGGGGCCATCGTCACCGGCGAGTGCCTGGGCCAGGTGGCCAGCCAGACCATGGAGGCCATGAAGGTCACCGGCGCGGTGTGCACCCTGCCCATCCTGCGCCCCGTGGTGGGCATGGACAAGGAGGAGATCGTCCGCATCGCCCGGAAAATCGGCACCTTCGAGACCTCCATCCTGCCCTATGAGGACTGCTGCACCGTCTTTACCCCCCGCCACCCCCGCCTGCGCCCCCTGCCCGGCGAGGTGGAGGCCGCCGAGGCCGGTTTGGACATCGAGGGCATGGTCCAGGCCGCCGTGGACGGCATCGAGCGGGTGACCATCAACCTGTAAACGCCCCTCATAGGGGATGCCTTTGATTTTATTTATCGCCGGGGGCGGCGATGGGAAAGGAAGCCTTAATCATGTCCCACAACGCGGAACTCATCGCGGTCGGCACGGAACTTTTGCTGGGCAACATCGCCAACACCGACGCGCAGATGCTCTCCAAGGGCCTGTCCGCCCTGGGCATCAACGTCTTTTACCACACGGTGGTGGGCGACAACCCGGAGCGGCTCAAAGCCGCGGTGGCCCTGGCCAAACAACGGGCCGACATTATCATCACCACCGGGGGCCTGGGCCCCACCTGCGACGATCTGACCAAAAACGTGCTGGCCGAGGCCTTCCAGAAGAAGCTGGTCTACCACGAGGAGTCCGCCCGGCGCATCGAGGAATACTTCCAGCGCCTGCACAAGGGCGGGCAGATGACCGAGAACAACTACCAGCAGGCCTACCTGCCCGAGGGCTGCACCGTGTTCTCCAACGACTGGGGCACCGCCCCCGGCTGCGCCTTCGAGGCGGAGGGGGTGCATGTGATCATGCTGCCCGGCCCGCCGGGGGAGTGCACCCCCATGTTCCAGCACCGGGCGGCGCCCTACCTCCGGGCCCTGTCCGACGGGGCCATCCACTCACGCACCCTGCGCATCTTCGGCATGGGGGAGTCCAAGGTGGAGTCCCTACTGCGGGAGAAGATGAACGCCATGACCAACCCCACCCTGGCCCCCTACGCCAAGGAGGGGGAGGTGGAGCTGCGCATTACCGCCAAGGCCGGGGACGAGGCCGGGGCCGCCGTCCTGATCGCCCCGGTGGAGGAGGAGCTGCGGCAGGTGTTCGGGCCGCTTATCTACGGGGCCGACGTGGCCTCCCTGGAGGAGGTGGTGCTGGGCCTGCTCAAGGAGAAGGGGCTCACCCTCGGCTGCGCCGAGAGCTGCACCGGCGGGCTGGTCGCCAAGCGTTTCACCGACCTGCCCGGCGCGTCCGCCGTGTTCAGGGGCGGCGTGGTGAGCTACACGGACGAGGTCAAGCACAGCCTGCTGGGGGTGGCGCAGGAGCTGCTGGACGGGCCGGGGGCGGTGTCCGCCCCGGTGGCCCGGGCCATGGCCGAGGGGGCCAGGCGGACCCTGGGCTGCGACATCGCGGTGGCCACCACCGGGGTGGCCGGGCCGGACCCCGACGAGCGCGGCAACCAGGTGGGCCTGGTGTACGTGGCCGTGGCCACGCCGGAGGGCGGGTGCGTGCGGGAGCTGCACAGCGGCACCGGGCGGGGCCGGGTGCGCACCGTGGCGGCCAGCAACGCCTTCGACCTGGTGCGGCGTTACCTCACCGGGCTGGCGCTGGAGTAATTGGCTGAATAAATAGGGGGTTAATGCTATGCAGACGGTCAGAGTTGTTGAGATTCCCGGCATGAAAGCGGCTTTTTCGGGTCCTCTCTCCTCCAAAGAGGCATTTGAGCGGTTCAACACGTGGTTCAGCCGGTTTCACGCAGCTCAATCATGCGAATTGTATCCGCGAGACTTTATGTGGTACAACGAGAGGCTCGGCGTCCAGGAGTGGTTTTACGCCCTGCCCGCAAACTGCGATCCGTCCGAAATCACGGATTTTGAGATCGTGGATCTGCCCTCGGGCCTCTATGCGGCGGCCTCTTGCCTGAACGCCGATTTAGACGCCGCGAAGGACTGGCTGAGCACCCGGGAAGAGATTATCGCATGGGTCGAGGCCAGCGGCAGCTTTGAGCTCTACCGCAACGGGGAGGGCAGGGCCGAGCGGTACCCCATGTTTCATATCGTCTCCCCCGGTTGGATGATGCCCATGGGCATATCGGTTGAGGACCTCTATGTCCCGATTGTAACAAAGGGCGGCGGGGAGTAGGACCGAACCGCGGAAATTAAAAACAGGGTGTATTCTGCAAGAAGCAGAATACACCCTGTTTTTGCAGTTTTGTGCGGATAAGGTGGCCGATGTTGGACGGGCGATTCATGAATCGCCCCTACGAGTGCCAAACGCTGTACGGGGCATGGCAGTACATGCGGCTTTTCAGGCACCCATTGAACCGCAACTACTTTCAAGTTTGGGCGGGTCATGTGCCGCAGGGGCGGCAGCCCTATTCGCCTCAAGTGCCAGACCGAACCGAGCCCTGAGCGCTGCCAAGTCTTGCAGGTTGCCTGAACCGCACCGCCGCCGGGCCCCGGGTCCAGGGCCCGCAGGCCCTGGTTGTTTCTTCCCGGGGTTCTTTGCAAGCAAAGAATCCCGCCGCCGGAGGCCCGGCCTCCAAAAAAGGAAACGGATTGCCGCGTCGGCCCTGCGGGCCTCCTCGCAATGACAGGGTTCGCCTTATCCCCCGGGGCGCTCCGCGATCCAGGCACTGCCCACCACCACGTCCCCCTGGTAGAACACGGCCAGCTGCCCCGGCGTGGGGGCCCGGGCGGGCACGTTCAGGCGGATTTCCACGCCCGCCCCCGCCGGGAGGAGGGCGGCCGGGGTCTGGCTTTTGGAGTGGCGCAGGCGCACGTCCACCGCCATAGGCCCCTCCAGGGCGGGGATGGAGATCCAGTTGGGATCGGTGCAGAACACCGTCTCCGCGCACAGATCCCCCCCGTCGGAGAGCAGCACCTCGTTTGTCTCCGGCCGGATGGCGGAGACGAAGTAGCGGTGGGGGCCGGAGATCCCCAGCCCCCGGCCCTGGCCCAGGGTGTAGTGGTGGATGCCCTTGTGCCGCCCCAGCACGTTGCCCGTCTTGTCCACGAAGTCGCCGGGGGGCGGGGTGCCGCCCCGCGCGTCCAGCCAGGCGGCGTAGTCCCCGCCGGGGACGAAGCAGATCTCCATGCTGTCCGGCTTGTCCGCCACCGGGAGCTCCCCCAGCCCCGCCATGGCCCGCACCTGGGCCTTCTCGTACCCGCCCAGGGGGAAGCGCACCCGGCGCAGGATGTCCTGGGGCAGGCGGGAGAGCATATAGGACTGGTCGTTGGCGGGCAGCCCCTTGAGAAGCAGCGCCCGCCCGTCCCGGCCCACGCCGGTGCGGGCGTAGTGCCCGGTGGCCACGTACCGCGCCCCCACCCGGTCGGCCGCGGCCAGCAGGGCGGGGAACTTCACCGCCGGGTTGCAGCGGGCGCAGGGCAGGGGGGTGCGCCCGGAGAGGTAGTCGCGGGCAAAGGGGGCGCAGACCTCCCGCTCCAGCGCCCGGGAAATATCCGCCGCCTCAAAGGGCAGGCCCAGCCGGGCGGCCACCGCCCGGGCGTCGTCCTCCCCGGCGGCGCAGGGGCCGATGGACAGCCAGACGCAGTAAACGTCGTAATCCGCCGCCAGCAGCGACGCCGCCACCGCCGAGTCCACCCCGCCGGACAGGCCCAAAACCACGCGCTCCCTCATAACACCGCCACCGCGCGCACCGGCGCGCCGTCCGCCTGCGCAAATTTCAGGGGCAGGGCGCAGAAGCTGAACGTCTGTTCTAAAATGTCCACAATGTCCACCAAGTTTTCCACAATGACCATCCCGGCCCCTAACAGCGCCCGGTGATTGGGCAGATTGGCCGCGTCCACATGGTCCACCGATACCGCGTCCACCCCCACGCCCTTGAGCCCCGCCGCAGCCAGCCGCCCCGCGCAGGCGGGGCTGAACACCGGGAAGCCCGTGAAGTATTCGGGTTTTCCCCAGTACCGGCACCAGCCTGTGGAAAAGAGCACGAAATCCAGCCGCCCCAGATCCAGGCCGTCCAGGCACTCCGGGCCGATTTCTGCCCCGGCGGGCAGGCGCGTGCAGTCCACCGCCGCCGCCGGGCCCGCGAAACGCTCCACATCCAGCGCGTCCAATGTGGACAAGTCCCCGAAGAGGTGGGCGGGGGCGTCCATATGGGTGCCCGTGTGGGAGCAAAACGTGAGCAGGGTCTCCCGGTAGCCGTCCCGTGGGACGGTGGCCCCGGGGGTAAGCCTGGGGCCCGGATCGCCGGGGTAGACCGGCATGTCCTCCGTGATGGTGTGGGTCAGGTCCAGCAGCTTCAAGGGGCCTCCTCCTTTCCGCCCGGCGGCGCGCCCAAGCAGAGCATCAGCACCGCCACGTCCGCCGGGGACACGCCGGAAATCCGGCTGGCCTGCCCCAGGTTCAGGGGGCGGATCTTGTCCAGCTTCTGCCGGGCCTCCAGCCGCAGGCCCGCCATGGACAGGTAGTCCAGATCCGGGGGCAGGGGGCGGGACTCCAGGCGGCGCAGCTCCTCCACCTGGCGCAGCTGGCGGTTGATGTACCCGGCGTACTTCACCGCGATCTCCACGCTCTCGGCCACGTCGGAGCCCAGCGCGGGGCGGTGCGGGTCCACGCAGGCCAGGCCCGCGTAGGTGTTCTCCGGGCGGCGCAGCAGATCGCACAGGCGGCCCTGGGCCGTGCCCGTGTGCTCCAGGCGCTTGATCTCCGCGTCCACCGCCCGGTACTTGTCCAGCACCCGCCGGTAGCGCCCGTCGTCCACCAGGCCGATCTCGTGCCCCACCGGGCACAGGCGGCGGTCGGCGTTGTCCTGGCGGCACAGCAGGCGGTATTCGGTGCGTGAGGTCATCATGCGGTAGGGCTCGTTGGTGCCCTTGGTCACCAGATCGTCGATGAGCACCCCGATGTACCCCTGGTCCCGGCCCAGCACCAGGGGCGGACGGCCCAAAATCTTCAGCGCCGCGTTCACCCCGGCCACCAGGCCCTGGGCCGCGGCCTCCTCATACCCGGAGGAGCCGTTGAACTGCCCCGCGCCGTACAGGCCGGGGACTTTTTTATGCTCCAGGGTGGGCAGCAGCTCGGTGGGGTCCACGCAGTCGTACTCGATGGCATAGGCCGGGCGGGTCATCTCGGCCTCCTCCAGGCCGGGGATGGTGTGGAGCATCGCCACCTGCACGTCCTCCGGCAGGGAGGAGGAGAAGCCCTGGAGGTACAGCTCCTCGGTGTCCAGCCCCATGGGCTCCACAAAGAGCTGGTGGCGCTCCTTCTCCGCAAAGCGCACCACCTTGTCCTCGATGGAGGGGCAGTACCGGGGCCCCACCCCCTCGATGACCCCCGAAAAGAGGGGGGAGCGGTGCAGGTTGGCCCGGATCACCGCGTGGGTGGCCGCGTTGGTGTAGGTCAGGTGGCAGACCGCCCGGTTTTTCGGGGGGTCCCTTGTCTCGAAGGAGAAGGGCACCGTGGTCTCGTCCCCCGGCTGGAGCTCCATTTTGGAAAAATCCACGCTGCGGGCGTTTAGCCGGGGGGGCGTGCCCGTCTTGAAGCGGCGCAGGGTGAGGCCAAGCCCCTTCAGGCTGTCCGTCAGGGGGAGGGCGGCGGCCAGGCCGTCCGGCCCGCTCTGGCGCGTCACCTCCCCCACGATGGTGCGCCCCCCCAGGTGGGTGCCCGAGGCCACCACCACGGCCTTTACCCCGTACACCGCCCCGTAGGCGGTGCGCACCCGGTCCACCGCCCCGTCCGCGCCGGTGAACACGTCGGTGATCTCCGCCTGCTTCACCCACAGGTTCTCCTGCCGCTCCAGGGTGTGCTTCATCCGCTTCTGGTATTCCCGGCGGTCGGCCTGGGCCCGCAGGGACCAGACGGCGGGGCCCTTCCCCTTGTTGAGCACCCGGTACTGGATGCAGGCCTCGTCGGCGCAGCGGGCCATCTCGCCCCCCAGCGCGTCCAGCTCCCGCACCAGGTGGCCCTTGCCCGTGCCCCCGATGGCCGGGTTGCAGGGCATATTGCCCACCGCGTCCAGGTTGACGGTGAAGCACAGGGTGCGCAGGCCCAGCCGGGCGGCGGCCAGCGCCGCCTCGATCCCCGCGTGGCCCGCGCCGATCACCGCTATATCATATTGTCCCGCGAAATAGTCCATACCGGATCCCCCAGTCAGCTTCGCCGGCAGCCCCCCGCATGGGGGCCTTGCTTTTTCATTACGCGCCGTGGATCACGTCCACTGCGTGGGTGCAGTTCTCGATGTCCGCCACCTTGGGCGCCCCGCCGTACTCCCCGTCCAGGGTCCAGGGCAGCTCGCTGGCGCAGCGCACCTTGAGGTGGGCCGAGCGTACGCCGGTGACCATGCCGCTGCCGTCCGGCCCCATCTGGAGCAGGCATTTGATGATGCTCTGCAGCTCCAGGGCGTTCTGGGGCTGGCGCACCAGCACCAGCTCGAACAGGCCGTCGTCCAGCTTGACCTCGCTGGCCGCCAGGCCCTTGAAGCCCCCCACCGACACGGTGTTGGAGACCATGCCGAAGATGTAGTCCCCCTCCAGGGTACCGCCGTCGTGCTCCACCACCAGGCGGTAGGCCTGGATGGAGCCCAGCCGGGTCACCCCCTCCAGCAGGTAGGCCAGGTGGCCGAACATGTTTTTAAACTGCTGGGGGGTGTCGTAGCTCACGTCGGTAAAGGCCCCAAATGCCGCCACGTAGACGAAAAAGCGGTCGTTAAACCGGCCGATGTCCACCGGCCGGGGCACCCCGGCGGCGGCGGTGGCCGCCAGCTTCTCAAACCCCCGGGGCAGGCGCAGGTTGCGGGCGAAGTCGTTGGTGGTGCCCGCCGGGATGTAGCCCACCTCGGGCCGCTCCGGCAGGGCCATGAGGCCGGCGATGGTCTCGTGCAGGGTGCCGTCCCCGCCGCAGCAGACCACCCGGTCGAAGTCGCCGCCCAGCTCGGCCGCCACCGCCGTGGCGTCGGCCTTGCCCTGGGTGGGGTGTACCGTCACCAGCCAGCCCGCCTTGGTGAACTGGTCCAGAAAGGCGGCCAGGCGGCCCCTGGCCTGGCCCTTGCCGGCCTGTAGATTGTAGATAAAGAGCAGTCTTTTCATAGTTTCCTCCATAAAGCAAGTCCATACTGACACATTATACAGGGATCGGCGCAAAAAACAAGGTTGCTTTTGCATCCTGACTTTAGTAGAATGATGTACCAGATTACACTGTGTTAGGAATGATGCGAGGATGGACCGAAAATCAATCGCCGCCGCCTTCCCGGTCACCCTGCCGGTGCTGATGGGGTACATCTCCATCGGCATCGCCTTCGGGCTGATGCTGGAGCGGGCCGGCTTCAACTTTATCTGGGCCTTTTTCATGAGCCTGACCATCTACGCCGGGTCGGGCCAGTACCTGGGGGTGGAGCTGCTGGCCACCGGCGCGGTGCTGGCCGACGTGGCGCTGCTGACCCTGCTCATCAACTTCCGCCACCTGGTGTACGGCCTGTCCATGCTGGAGAAGTTCCGGGGCATGGGGGCGCGCAAGCTCTACATGATTTTCTCCCTCACCGACGAGACCTATGCGCTGCTGGCCTCCGCCCAGGCCCCCGTGGGGGTGGATCCGAAGAAATTCTACTTCTCGGTGGCGCTGCTGGACCAGACCTACTGGGTTTTGGGCTCCATCATCGGCGGCGTGGCCGGGGCGCTGCTGCCCCTGGACATCACGGGCATCGACTTCGCCATGACCGCCCTGTTCGTGGTCATCGCGGTGGAGCAGTGGCAGACCTACAAGAACCATATCCCCGCCCTGCTGGGCGCGGGGGCCACGCTGGTGTTCCTGGTGCTGATCGGCCAGCAGCAGATGCTGCTGCCCTCCCTGGGGGTCATCGTGCTGGTACTGCTGGTCTGCCGGGACTTTTTGGACGAGGAGCGCCGCGGGGCGCGGAGAAAGGAGGCCGAGGCACAGTGAGCACCAATCTGCACGCCGTGGCCGCCATCGCCATTATGGCGGGGATCACTTTCCTCACCCGGGCCCTGCCCTTCCTGCTCTTCGACCGGGGGGAGGCCCCCCCGAAGATCGTGCTCTACCTGGGCCGGGTGCTGCCCCCCGCGGTCATCGCCATGCTCATCGTCTACTGTCTGCGGGGGGTCAGCTTCGCCGCCCCCGCCGGGTGGGCCCCCCAGCTCATCGCCGTGCTGGCGGTGGTGATTCTCCACGTCTGGAAGAAAAACAACTTGCTTTCCATCTTCGGAGGCACTATTCTATACATGATACTGGTTCAGGCTGTGTTTGTGTAATACTGGAGGGATGGTGCTGCAATGCGGAAAAGAAAGGGCTTTACACTGGCCGAACTTCTCATTGTGGTCGCCATCATCGGTGTGCTGGCCGCCGTCGCCATCCCCGTGTTCACCTCCAGTCTGGAAAAGACCAGGGAGACGGTCTGCCTGGCCAACCGCACCTCGGCGCAGCATATTATAACCATGGATAAACTGCTGGACGAGAGCCTGGACGCCAAAGGCGCGGAAGCGCTTGTCGCTAAAAGCGTGGGCGCGTTGGATAAGCTCTGCCCTTCCGGAGGAAAATACTATGTCGGCACGACAATGGACGCCTCTCAACGGCTGATTATCCAGTGTACACGGCATGGGAGGACACCGCCCCAGGCGGTAGGGGACAACATTCAGGATTTGATGAAATCCGGCGGTATCCTGCGTACAGCGCTGGACGATTATTTCAGCAAACACAGCGGGGCGAATTTGGACTCCTCCGGGCCAAATTTCGGCGGCGACGTAAAGACTAAAATCGCGACCCACTTGGGAATTACCAATCTATTCGACTTTAAGGTGATGAAGGACACTCAGGGATCCGCCTATGTCATCTATATTTTCAGCGCCATCGACAGCACGGACAAGGCGGGTCAAAGTATCGACGCCACCCGCTATTACCTCAATAAGGACGGCAGCTTAAGCGACACGAAACCGCCCGAACAGGGCGTGGCCCAGTTGATGTCAGCTACAGTGGAGGACAAGAACGGAAAGCCCGTCACGTTCCTCAAGCTGAATGAGGGCACTTTTAAAGCTACCAAGTAAAGAGCCGGAGGGAAGCGGTTGCTTCCCTCCGGCCTTCTTTTTGCGTCATACGGGATAGTAGGCGGCAAAGCCGCCCTCCATCCGCTTTTCTACGGCCCCCAGGGCAATGAGGTGGTCCAGGTGGGACATGCACTCCCCCACGGCGAACCACTTCTGCACCTCGGGGAAGTCCGCCCAGGATCTGGCGCGGATTTTCCACGTCATATGCCCCGCCAGCGCGCAGGCCCCCGACCCGGGGCGCGCCCGCACGGCGGAGAGGGCCTCGTCCAGGCGGCGGCGGTGGTGCTCCAGCAGCGCGTCCACCCGCGCCCGGAAGGCCCCCGGCCCCCGGTGTCCGGGGAGGGGGATTGCCACCGGGTATTCCCGGATTTTCGCCAGGCTCTCCAGATAGGAACCCAGCGCGTCGGGCAGCTCGGGCCAGGCGGTGATGTTGGGCGTGATGTCGAAGAGCACGTGGTCCCCCAGCAGCATGACCCCCTGCTCCTCCAGCCAGAAGCACATCTGCCCCGGCGTGTGGCCGGGCATCAGCAGGCACTTCAGGCGCAGGCCCCCCGTCTCCAGCACGTCCCCGTCCTCCAGGCTCGCGTACCGCCCGCCCTCGGGGGGCGCCATGGACCGGGCGGGGTTGGTCTGCTCCATGCGCCCCAGGGCGTCGGGCGGAAAGCCCTCGGCGCGGAAGCGCGCGTGCATCTCGTCCCAGAAGGCGGCGCGCGCCGCGGGGCTCTCCAGGCTGGGCCGGTCCACGGCGCTGACGTAGATTGTGCCCGCCCCGCCCGCGGCCTCGGGGGCCAGCCCCGCGTGGTCGGAGTGCAGGTGGGTCAGCAGCACGTCCACGTCCCCCGGTCCCAGGCCCAGCTCCCCCAGCGCCCCGAAGAGGGCGCGCCTGCACGGCTCCTGGCGGAAGCCGGTGTCCACCAGCAGGCTGCGCTCCCGCCCCCGGATCAGGTACGCGTTCAGCTCCCGCAGGGGGTTGCCCGGCAGGGGCACCGGGATGCGGTACAGGCCCTCCAGGATCGGTTCAATCATGCCTGGGCGTCCAGCAGGCGGGCCACCTCGGTCAGGTATTTGCCGCCCAGCTCCTCCACCCGGCCCGCGTCCACGGCGGCGGCCACCGCCGGGTCGATAGGCAGGCGGGCCAGCACCTTGACGCCGTGCTCCGCCGCCACCGCGTCGATATGGCTCTCGCCGAAGATGGCGTGGCGCTTGCCGCAGTCGGGGCACTGGAAGTAGCTGTAGTTCTCCACCAGGCCCAGCACCGGGATATTCATCATCTCGGCCATCTTCACGGCCTTGGTGACGATCATACTGACCAGATCCTGGGGGGAGGTGACCACCACGATGCCGTCCACCGGCAGGGACTGGAACACGGTCAGGGGCACGTCCCCCGTTCCGGGGGGCAGGTCCACGAAGAGGTAGTCCAGCTCGCCCCAGATGACGTCGGTCCAGAACTGCTTGACGGTGCCCGCGATGACGGGGCCGCGCCAGATGACGGGGTCGGTCTCATTCTCGGTGAGCAGGTTGAGGCTCATGATCGCCACCCCGCCCTTGGACTCCACGGGGTAGATGCCCAGCTCGCTGCCCGCCGCCCGCTCGTGGACGCCGAAGGCCTTGGGGATGGAGGGCCCGGTGATGTCGGCGTCCAGGATGCCGACCTTTTTGCCCATGGCGGACATGGCGCAGGCCAGGGAGGAGGTGACCAGGCTCTTGCCCACGCCCCCCTTGCCGCTGACCACGGCGATCACCTTTTTGACGTTAGAAAGCTCGTTGGCCGGGGCCCGGAAATCCGGGGGCGCGGTGCGCTCACCGCAGCTCTCGCCGCAGGACGAGCAGTCGTGGGTACATTCTGACATGGTAAAAACCTCCGGTCTAGTTTTTGAATTGAGAATTGATAATTGAGAATGGAGAATGGCCGCACGGGGCGGCCCGCCCTTCGTCCCTTCTTTCCATTATCAATTATTCATTATCCATTATCCATTATCCCTTAGTGGTACTTATAGCTTCCCCCGCCGATGAACTCCCGGATCAGGGAATCCTTGGGCACCAGCGCGGGGTCGATGGGCTCGAAATAATCAAACGCCTTCACCAGGTCGTGGAGCTCGGCGAAGCGGGGGTTGGCCGGGGAGACCTTCTCCAGCGCCTGGGCCAGGGGCGCGGCGTAGGTTTTGAACACGGGCACCTCGTAGCGCAGGGAGGAGTCGATGATGATTTTGGCCCGGCTCTTGAAGGGAGAGATGTGGGTCTTTTCCCCCCGGCGCACGTTGAACCACATGGACAGGGTGTCCACCAGGTCGGTGCCCCGGAAGTTGAAGTCCCGCACGGCCCGCCTCGTAATGCGCATCCAGGTGCCCTTGAAGCGCAGCGCCTCCCCCTCCAGAATATCGGAGCGGGCGGAGATGTACAGGGTGGTGGCCTCCGGGTGGCGGCCCGCGATGTCGTCGTTGAGGGCGTGGATGCCCTCGAAGATGGCGATCTCGTTGCGCGCCAGGCGCAGGGGGACGCCCCGGCTGTCGTTGCGCATCTGGCGGGCGAACTCGAACTTTGGGATAATCGCCTCCTCCCCCCGGGAGAGCTTGGTGAAGGTCTCGTCCAGCAGGTCCATGTCCAGCAGGAGGGGGGACTCGTAGTCGATCTCCCCCTCGGGGGTGCGGGGCGCGGTGGCGCGGTTGAGGGTCTTGAAGTAGTTGTCCATGGACACCGTGTGGCAGTTGACCCCCCGGCGCTCCAGCACCTGCTCCAGCTTGAGGGCCGTGGTGGTCTTGCCCGAGCCGGAGGGGCCGGAGAGCAGCACGATGGGGCTCTCCCCGATCCGCTCCAGGATGCGGTCGGCGGCCGTCTCCAGCCGGGACTGGTACACCCCGTCGCACTCGGCGATGAATTCCGCCGGATCCGCCGCGATCTTGCGGTTAATCTCGTTCAGACTGTAGGACATAACGCAGCCTCCTTCATTTGCAGCGCGATCTGCCGTACGGCGGTCTCCTTGTCGCGCAGCACCTTTTCCGTGCATGTAATATATTCATATGGGTATTTGGGGTTTGCCATGCGGTCGATGCGCCCGGTGGCGGGGTTCACCAGCTTGGTCACGCCCCCGCCCCCCAGGGAGACGATGGAGTGCAGCTCCTCCATCATGCAGATATTGTACAGGCTCTCCCACCCCGGCTGCGTCCAGCCCACGTTCTCGAAGGAGCCGGACATGTACTTCTGCCGGTAGAGGTAGTAGGGCCGCTGGCCCGCGGCGCGCAGGCGCGCCCACGCGTAGTCCAGCATCTCCGCCACGTCCTGCGCCGTGGGCAGCGCGCCCCCCTCCTCCATGAGGCGGGAGCCCTTTTTCAGGGCCAGCGTGTGCACCGTCACGTTCTCCGGCCCCAGGGCGAGCACCCGGTCCAGGGAGGCGCGGAAGCCCCCGGTTGTGTCGGCGGGCAGGCCCGCGATCAGATCCATGTTCACACAGGGGATACCGGAGGCGCGCACCAGATCGTAGGCCCGCAAAATGTCCGCCGCCGTGTGGGCCCGGCCCATGGCCCGCAGCACCCCGTCCGACATGGACTGGGGGTTCACCGACACCCGGCCGGCGCCGCCCCGGCGGATGGCGGAGAGCTTCTCCGCCGTGATGGTGTCCGGCCGCCCGGCCTCCACCGTGTACTCGGTGCAGCGGGACAGGTCCATATGCTCCGCCAGCGCCCCCATCAGCCGCTCCAGCTGGGGGGCGGAGAGGGTGGTGGGGGTGCCGCCGCCGATGTAGATCGTGCGCACGTACAGCCCCCGCTCCCGCAGCAGCGCCCCCGTGCGGGCCACCTCCCCCTCCAGCGCCTCCAGGAAGGGGGGCAGCAGCTTGAGGGCCTTCCCCACGTCGGCGGAGACAAAGGAGCAGTAGGCGCAGCGGGTGGGGCAGAAGGGGATGCCCACGTAGAGGGACACCTCGTCCCCCTTCAGCCCCCCCTTGGCCGCCAGGCTGTAGGCCGCGCAGTCCATGGCCAGCCTGCGCCGGTCCGGGGAGACCCGGTAGACCTCCCGCAGCAGGCGTTCCGCCTGGGCGGGGGTGACCCCGCCCTCCATGGCGCGGGCGGGGATCTTCACGGGGCGCACCCCGGTCAGGGCGCCCCAGGGCGGCTCGCGCCCCAGCGCGGCGGTGCCCGCGCGGTAAAAGGCCAGCTTCAAAATCCGCTGGAGGGCGCGGTCCTCGGCCCGCTTATCCGTAAGCTCCGAGGCCGGGCAGCGGCACACGCCCCGGTAAACCCGCCCGCCCCAGTTCAGCGCCGCCGTGGCGGTGCACCAGCATTTCCCGCGGGAGAGGGCCAGCCGCAGCCAGTCCTCCCCCGGATTGGGGGGACCCTCCGGGTACTCGGGCCGCCGGCCGGGGAAGAGGGTCAGGAGCATCTGCTCGGCGGCGTATTTGTAGTCGTGGTGAATCAGATATAGTTTCATGGCTGTTCCCGCAGGGGCGGTTCATGAACCGCCCGCCCTTTTCAGTTTCCCATGGCCTCCCGGAGGTAGAAGTTGTTGGCCCGCTCGAAGTTGAGGGTGGAGGCGTCCATATGGCCGGGCAGAACCTTGTAGTCGCCGCTCAGTTCGCCCAGACGCTTGAGGGAGGCCATCATCTCCTCGTACCCGCCGCCGGGCAGGTCGGTGCGGCCCATGGAGCCCTTGAAGAGGGTGTCCCCGGTGATCAGGGTGTCTTCCACTTTAAAGGTCACCGACCCGGCGGAGTGGCCGGGGGTGTGGAGCACCTCCACGTCCAGATTGCCCACCTTGATGTGGTCGCCGTCCGCCATGGGGGTCAGCTCCCCCATCTCCTCGATGAAGAAGAAGGGCTTTTTCATGTCCAGCTCGCCGCCGTGCAGGTACACCGGCACGCCCGGCAGCTCGGGGCGCAGGGCCGGGATGCCCCGGGTGTGGTCGTAGTGGCCGTGGGTCAGCAGGATGGCCCCCACCGTCCAGCCCTCCGAACGCACCTCCTCCAGAATCCGGGGGTCAGCCACGCCGGGGTCGATGATCGCGCAGAGTTTGGTCTCCTCGTCCGCCAGCAGGTAGCAGTTGGTGCCGCAGGCGGTCAGATAGATGGATTTGATGATCATTTCGGTTGCTCCTTCTTGTAGTCGTTTTTCTCAAGCACGACGTCCTTCGCGTCCACAGCCCAGACGCGGATCAGAGGCCATGCCAGCATCCCCAGGCCCAGCAGCAGCACCAGCAGGGCTATCACGTAAAAGGCCGTCAGGCCCTTTTCTGCAAGAAAGTCAAACATGCCGTACCAGTTGCTCTGCGCGTAGGCCAGGGTGAGCGCCAGTACGCCCAGCCCGCCCAGCAGCCCCAGGATGGCCGCCACAAGCAGCCTGCGGATTTCATGCCAGTCCATATGTGCTCCTTTCCAAAGGACGCGGCGGGGGCAAGCCCTCGCCCTACATCGTGTCTGTATCCAGCAGGATCGTCACGGGGCCGTCATTTTGCGAAAAAACCTGCATATCGGCCCCGAATCCCCCCACGGGATGTTATCCCGCGGGGACCCCCATCCGATTTCATCTGCGCGGGCGGAGTGAATCCGCCCGGCATCAAGGTTTTGCCCCCGGGCAAAACGCTTGGCACGCGCCACCCGGCGCGGCGGCGAATTTGGGGCCGCAATCGGTTACAGCGTGTCGGTATCCAGCAGGATTGTCACGGGGCCGTCATTCTGCGAATACACCTGCATATCGGCCCCGAATTCGCCGTGCTCCACGCAGAAGCCCCGCGCGGCGCACTCGGCCATAAATTTCTCGTAGAGGGGCACGGCCACGTCCGGCTTTGCGGCCCCGGTGAAGCCCGGGCGGCGGCTCTTGCAGTCGGCGTACAGCGTGAACTGGGACACCACCAGCAGGGCGCCCCCCACGGCCTCCAAATTCAGGTTCATCTTGCCGTTTTCGTCCTCGAACACCCGCAGGCCGCAGACCTTGTCCGCCAGCTTCATCGCCTGGGCCTCCGTGTCCGCGGGGGCCACCCCCAGCAGCACCAGGAAGCCCCCGCCGATGGCCCCGTTGACCTGCCCGTCAATCTCCACCCTCGCGTTTTTCACTCTGGTCACGACAGCGCGCATAATTATCCATTCTCCATTATCAATTATCAATTATTGGCGGGGCCTACCTGTACTCCCTGGCCATGCCCTTGGCGTAGAGCGGGTCGATGTCGAAGTAGACCGGATCCCCGGCGGAGCACTTCATGTCGGTCACGTCCACGATGGTCTCGATGGCGCCGATGCGCCCGATAATCCTGGCCTTCTGCCCGCCGATGCGCACCGTCAGCCGCCGCCCGTTCCACCAGCGCCGCAGGGTGGCCCAGAGCCCCGCGTCCCGGCTGCGGCTGACGCCGAAGCCGTTCTGGTACCCCACGGGGAGCACCGCCACCCGGGTGGGGCGCTTCATGGTCACCAGCACCTCGTTGCCCACGGTGTGGCCCTTGGGCAGCCAGCGGGTCTCCTCGATGGTCACCTCGCCGTAGCCCACCCGCAGCAGGCCGTCCCCCCGGGTGCGGCGGCAGCGGCCCAGCAGCACCGAGCCCGCCCGCACCGCGTCCAGGCGGGCGAAGTCGTAGTGCATCAGGGCGTAGGACCCGGCGGCGTGGACCACGCCGGTCTCGAACCCGGCCTCCCGGATGGCCTGGAGGGCCTGCTCGAATCCGGCCAGCTGCCCCTCGGCCTCCTTGCCGTCCGAGCGGCGGGCGTGGATTTGGGTGTACACCCCCGAGATGGCCACGTTGGGCAGGTTGCGGTAGACCGAGACGATCTTGTCCGGCTCCCCGGTGAGGAAGCCCCCGAAGCCCATGCCCGTGTCCAGCTGGATGTGGGCCTCGGCCACGGTGGAGCGCTCCTCCGCCACGCCGTTGAGGGCCAGCCCCGTGTCCACCGACCCCACCGTGCACACCACGTTGAGGTCCAGCAGCTTGCCCAGCTCCTCCCGGTCGGTGGTGGGGCGGAGCATGAGGATCTCCTCGTCCACCAGCCCGGCCTTGCGCAGGGCGGCGGCCTCGCCGGGCTCGGAGACCGCGAAGCGGCCGATCCCCTCCTCCCGCAGCAGCTTGGCCAGCTCCACGATGCCCGCGCCGCCGCCGTCCCCGGTGAGCACGGCGTAGATCACGGCGGAGCCTGCGCGCTCCTTCACCACCGAGATATTGTTCTTGAGGGCCTGTTTTTCAATGACCAGGGTCTTCATGGCGTACCGCCTTTCCCCGCATATTCTCTGTATGGGCCAATCGAAAACATTATATACGCTTCATACTGCCCAGTCAATGAAAACGGGGCAACGATTGCTTGTGTTCCGGCGGAAAAAGTGGTACAATTTCATGTAAATCACCTTTGACGGAGGAACCATTTTGAAGCGAGAGACAACGCGCATCACGCCGGAGCAGATCGCCGCCCAGCGGGAATTCTGCGCGCAGATCAGACAGATGAACGCCGGGCGGGCCAGCGCCCCCCTGGCCTTTGTGGACACCTACGGCTGCCAGCAGAACGAGGCCGACTCCGAGCGCCTGCGGGGCTACCTGGCCGAGATGGGCTGCGGCTTCACCGAAGACGAGCACGCGGCGGACATAATCGTCATCAACACCTGCGCCATCCGGGACCACGCCGAGCAGCGGGTGCTGGGCAACGTGGGGGCCCTGACCCACACCAAGCGGGAAAACCCCAACCAGATCATCTGCCTGTGCGGCTGCATGGCCCAGGAGCCCCACATGGCCCAAAAGATCAAGGAGAGCTACCGGCAGGTGGATCTGGTATTCGGGCCCCACGCCCTGTGGCGCTTCCCGGAGCTGCTGTGCCGCCTTATGAAGCGCCGGGGGCGCGTTTTCGCCATCGACGACGAGCCCGGCTCCATCGCCGAGGGCATCCCCGTGGTGCGGCAAAACGGCATCAAGGCGTGGGTGTCCATCATGTACGGGTGCAACAACTTCTGCTCCTACTGCGTGGTGCCCTACGTCCGGGGCCGGGAGCGCAGCCGGGAGCCGGAGGTCATTTTGCAGGAGATCCGCGAACTGGCCGAGGCCGGGTACCGGGACATCTCCCTGCTGGGCCAGAACGTGAACTCCTACGGCAAGGACCTGGACTGCGGCGTGGATTTTGCCGATCTGCTGCGCGCGGCCAACGAGATCCCCGGGGACTTCCTGCTGCGCTTCATGACCAGCCACCCCAAGGACGCCTCCCAAAAGCTCTTTGAGACCATGGCGGAGTGCGAAAAGGTGGCCCCCCACCTGCACCTGCCCTTCCAGGCGGGCAGCAGCAGGGTGCTGAGCGCCATGAACCGGGGCTACACCCGGGAGGGGTACCTGGAGAAGGTGCGCGCCCTGCGGGCGCTGATCCCCGGCATCGTGCTCACCTCCGACGTGATCGTGGGCTTCCCCGGCGAGACCACGCAGGAGTTTGAGGAGACCCTCTCCCTCATCGAGGAGGTGGGCTTCGACGCGCTGTTCACCTTCATCTTCTCCCCCCGGGAGGGCACTCCCGCGGCCAAAATGCCCGACCCCATGGGCAAGGAGCAGAAGGCCGCCAACTTCCAGCGCCTGGTGGACGCGCAGAACGAGATCTCCCACCGCAAGCACCAGTCCTACGTGGGCAAAACCGTGCGCTGCCTGGTGGACGGGGAGGGGGAGGACCCCCGCAACAACCTCACCGCCCGCACCGCGGGGGGCCGGCTGGTCCACTTCACCGGGGACAAGGCCCTGATCGGGACCTTTACCGACCTGAAGATCGTCTCCGCCTCCACCTGGGCCCTATTCGGGGAGCCCGCACAGGGCGGCTAGCTCCAGGCCGATGGACAGCCCCGCCAGAAAGACCGCCTCCTCCGTCAGCGTGTCGCACAGGGCCCACTCGTCCAGCATGGCGGCCAGGTGCTCCCGCTGCCCGGGGGAGAGGTGCTCCTCCAGCCAGCCCTGGTGGATTTCCCCGTTTTTGCCCGCCAGCCTGCATTCAGGCTGGTGTGTCAGGCGCGGCACCCGGTTCTCCTGGGCGTAGTTGAAGAGGGCTTCGTAAAGGCTGTTCATTTTCTCACTCCTCCAATTGGAATAATTTAATTATAATTCATCCGTTTGGAATAGTCAAGAGGTGTACTGTGAAGATTATCGGAGAGCGTTTACTTGCTCTGAGAAAACAGAATGACCTAAAACAAACCCAGGCCGCCGAGGCGCTGGAACTCTCCATCAGCGCCTATTGCCGCTACGAATACGGCCAGCGCGAGCCCACCGCGCCGGTGCTGATCCGCATGGCGGATTTTTACCATGTCTCCATTGACTACTTAGTGGGCCGGACGGACGAGCCGTAATGGCGCTGCCCGTGCGCAAGCCCCCTCGCAATGACGGGGGGTGGGAGAGGGGTGGGAGCGGTGCGCCGCCCACCCGTCATTGCGAGCCGGTGCGCACACCGGCGCGGCAATCCGTTCCCTCCGCCGGACAGGAGGCTCCGATGGACTACTATGTCTATATCCTCGCCAATTTGGGCAACGTGGCCATCTATGTCGGCGTGACCCGCGATTTAATCCGCAGGGTATGGCAGCACAAGGAGCATTTGGATCCGGCCTCCTACACCGCCCGCTACCATGTGGACAGGCTGGTCTATTACGAGCGCACCACCTCCATCACCGCCGCTATAGAGCGGGAAAAGCAGCTGAAAAGCTGGTCCCGCAAGCGCAAAAACGCCCTGGTCTCGTCCACGAACCCCAACTGGGAGGATCTGTATCCCGGATTGCTGGGGTAGGGGTACGGATTGCCGCGGGCGCAAGCGCCCTCGCAATGACACATAAATACCGTCAATTTACTTGATAGAGAGAAAAGGAGATCACCCCTATGGCAGAGCTCACCCCCATGATGCAGCAATACCTAAAAATGAAAGAGCTGCACCCGGACTGCATCCTGTTTTTCCGCCTGGGCGATTTCTACGAGATGTTCAACGAGGACGCCAAGCTGGTGTCCAAGGAGCTGGAGCTCACCCTCACCACCCGGGACCGGGGCAAGCCCCAGGACGAGCGCACCCCCATGTGCGGCGTGCCCTACCACAGCGCCGACGCGTACATCGCCCGGCTCATCGCCAAGGGCTACAAGGTGGCCATCTGCGAGCAGATGGAGGACCCCGCCGCCGCCAAGGGCCTGGTGGACCGGGACATCATCCGCATCGTCACCCCCGGCACCGTAATCTCGGAGACCATGCTGGAGGAGGGGCGCAACAACTACATCTGCTCCGTCTACCTGGACTCCGCCGGGGCGGGGCTTTGCTTCTGCGACATCTCCACCGGCGAGGTGTCGGTCACCTCCTTTTCCGGGGACGGCATTGCCGAGCACCTGTACAACGAGCTGGGCCGCTTCTCCCCCCGGGAGGTACTGCTCTCAGACGGGGCGTACAGCGACGCCGCGCTGCTGGACTTTCTCTCCGGCAGGCTGGGCTGCCGCTGCGAGGCGGGCGGGGAGGCCCGCTTCCGCCCGGACGCGGCCCGCGCCACCGTGGAGGGGCAGTTCAAGACCGGGCTGGAGGCCCTGCCCCAGGGGGACGACCACGCCCTCCAGGCCGCGGGGGGCCTGCTGAGCTACCTCTACGAGACGCAGAAAACCGACCTGAGCCACCTGTCCGCGCTCTCCTACTTCACCACCGGCGTGTTTATGGAGCTGGATCTCACCGCCCGGCGCACCCTGGAGCTGACCGAGACCATCCGCTCCAAGGAGAAGCGGGGCTCCCTGCTCTGGGTGCTGGACAAGACCTGCACCCCCATGGGCCACCGCCTCATCCGCGCCTGGATGGAGCGCCCCCTCCTCTCCCCGGCGCAGATTACCCGCCGCCTGGGGGCGGTGGGGGATCTGGCGGGGGATTCCATCGCCCGGCAGGAGATCGCGCTCTGTCTCAAGGAGATCTCCGACCTGGAGCGGCTGATCGGCCGCATTGTCTATGGCACCGCCGGGGCCCGGGACCTCTCCGCCCTGGCCGCGGGGCTGGGCAGGCTGCCCGCCCTGCGGGCGCTGCTTGCCCCCTTCTCCTCGGCCCTGCTCACCGCCCTGCGGGGGGAGCTGGACGACCTGGAGGAGCTGCGCGCCCTCATCGGCCGCGCCATCCGGGAGGACCCGCCCTTCTCCGTGCGGGAGGGGGGCTTCATCCGGGGCGGCTACAACAGCGACGTGGACTACCTGCGGGACATCATGCAGAACGGCAAGGGCATGGTGGCCGCCATCGAGGCCCGGGAGAAGGAGCGCACCGGCATCAAGAGCCTGAAGGTGGGCTACAACAAGGTCTTCGGCTACTACATCGAGGTGTCCAAGTCCTACTACGACCAGGTGCCCGGCGACTACATCCGCAAGCAGACGCTGGCCAACTGCGAGCGCTTTATTACCCAGGAATTGAAGGACATGGAGCACACCATCCTCTCAGCCCAGGACAAGATCGTGGCGCTGGAGTACCAGCTCTTCTGCGCGCTGCGGGAGGCCGCCGCCGCCCGGGTGGGGGAGATCCAGCGCTCCGCCGCCGCCGTGGGCCAGGTGGACGTGCTCTGTTCCTTCGCCCGCGTGGCCGCGGACAACCAGTACTGCATGCCCCAGGTGGACCTGAGCGACGCGATTGAGATTGCCGAGGGCCGCCACCCCGTGGTGGAAAAGACGCTGAAAAACAGCCTCTTCGTGCCCAACGACACCCGTATGGACGGCGGGGAGAACCTGTGCGCCATCATCACAGGCCCCAACATGGCGGGCAAGTCCACCTACATGCGCCAGGTGGCGCTCATCGTGCTCATGGCCCAGATGGGCTCCTTCGTGCCCGCCAAGGCCGCGCGGATCGGGGTGGTGGACCGGGTGTTCACCCGCATTGGGGCGTCGGACGACCTGTCCGCCGGGCAGTCCACCTTTATGGTGGAGATGACCGAGGTGGCGGAGCTGCTGAAAAACGCCACCCCCCGCAGCCTGCTGATTCTGGATGAGATCGGCCGGGGCACCTCCACCTACGACGGCATGAGCATCGCCCGGGCCGTGCTGGAGCACTGCGCCGACAGGCGCCGCCTGGGCTGCAAGACCCTCTTCGCCACCCACTACCACGAGATCACCTGCCTGGAGGGGCAGCTCCCCGGCGTGAAGAACTACAACATCGCCGCCAAGAAGAAAAAGGACGGCGTGGTCTTTCTGCGCAAGATCGTCCGGGGCGGGGCCGACCAGAGCTACGGCGTGGAGGTGGCCAAGCTGGCCGGCGTGCCGGAGAAGGTCATCCGCCGGGCCCGGGAGATCCTGGACGAGCTGGAGCGGGAGGGCTGTATCGCCCCCGCCGCCGTGGAGCGCACCTGTGAGGAGCAGGTCTCCCTGCTGGACATGGGGGCCTCCCGGGTGGCCCAGCGCCTCAGGGCGGTGGACGTGAACGTGCTCACCCCCATCGAGGCCATGAACCTGGTGTTCCAGCTCAAGCAGGAGCTGGAATAAGGCCCCGCGGGCGGCGAATATTCCACGGAAGGAGGGGAATCCCCTTGCACCGAAAACAGTGGCGGCCCCAGCTCACATCCTCGGAGCAGCGCCGGGGCTGGGTCTTTTTTGTGATATATGTGGTGGTCTTTCCCTTCCTCATGGGGCAGATCCAGCGCCTGGCCGGGGAGCAGGAGGTCTTTCTCCCTGTGGCCGAGGCCAACGTGGTCTACTACTTCCTCTCCGCCGTGCTGCTGCTGCTCCTGCTGTGGAGCTACCTGAAAAACGGCTTCTTCCTCCTGCTGGACTGGCTGCCTGAGAACCTGTTCGCCTTCCTCACGGGGCTGGGCGGGGCCCTTGTGCTCCACCTGCTGGTGATGCGCGTCCCCCTGCCCGTGTCGAACCCCATCTACCTGGACTATCCGGAGCAGTTCGCCCTGTCCCCCATGGCCACCGGGGTGCTGCTGGTGGTGCTGATCCCCCTGGTGGAGGAGGTGCTCTTCCGGGGCCTCATGTTCGGCTCCCTGCGGCGGTACAGCCGCCCGTTGGCCTACGCCGTGACGGTGCTCTTTTACGCCGTGTACTGCGTGTGGCAGTACGTCTTTTCCTACGGGGCGCTGGATCTGCGCTACCTGCTGCTCTTCGTCCAGTACCTGCCCATGTCCCTGGCCCTCACCTGGTGCTACGACAACGGCGGCTCCATCTGGTCCGCCGTGGCCCTGCACATGGCCCTCAACGGCTTTATCCTCTTCTCCGCCGTCCATTAAACCAATTTGCGAGGTGATCTCATGCCCCACATTGCACAATTAGACTCCCACGTGGCCGACCTCATCGCCGCGGGCGAGGTGGTCGAGCGGCCCGCCTCGGTGGTCAAGGAGCTGCTGGAAAACGCCATCGACGCGGGGGCGGACACCGTGACCGTGGAGATCCAGAACGGCGGCATGAGCCTGATCCGCGTCACCGACAACGGCTGCGGCATCGCCCCCGGCGAGGCCGAGACCGCCTTCCTGCGCCACGCCACCAGCAAGATCCGGGACGAACGGGACCTGGAGGCCATCGGCACCCTGGGCTTCCGGGGCGAGGCCCTGGCGGCCATCGCCGCCGTGTCCCGCATCGACCTGCTCACCCGCACGCCCGACGCGGCGCTGGGGGTCTCCGTCAGCCTGGAGGGGGGCGTGGTCACCGCCCGGGACGACGCGGGCTGCCCGCCCGGCACCACCTTCCTGGTGCGCGACCTCTTCTTCAACACCCCCGCCCGCCTCAAATTCGTCAAAAAGGACGCCGCCGAGGGGGCGGCCGCCTTCGCCGCCGTGCAGCGGCTGGCCCTGTCCCACCCGGAGGTGAGCGTCAAGTTCCTCCGGGACGGGAAGCAGGAGCTGCTCACCCCCGGCGACGGGGTGCTCCAGTCCGCCATGTACGCCGTGCTGGGCCGGGACCTGGCCCTGGGCCTCGTCCCCGTCAAGGGCTCGGGGGAGGAGATGACCGTGACCGGCTTCGCCTCCCTGCCCGCCTGCTGCCGGGGCACCAGGGGCACCCAGCACTTCTTCGTCAACGGCCGCTACGTCAAGAGCCGCACCATGACCGCCGCCCTGGAGGAGGCCTACAAGAACCAGAAGATGGTGGGCAAGTTCCCCGCCTGCGTCCTCCACCTGTCCACAAAGCTCTCCGCCGTGGACGTGAACGTCCACCCCACCAAGACCGAGGTCAAGTTCGGCAGCGACAAGCGGGTGTTCGACGCGGTGTACTACGCCGTCAGGTCCGCCCTGGAGGGGGACTTCTCCCACCCCAGGGCGGTGGTGGAGCGCCCCCGCGCCCACGACACCGTCACCCCCAACCAGACCGGCTTCCAGACCATGACGGCGGAGGCGTACCGCGCCAAGGCCCCCGCCGCGCCCGCCAAAGCCCCGGCGGCCAAGCCCGCCCCCGCCGCCTCCGCGCCCCGGAGCCTGCCCCTGCACGACTTCACCGCGCCCCGGACGCAAGTCCTTTACACCCCGCCCCTGCCCAACCCGCCCGCCGCGCCGGCCCCGGTCCCCGCGCCCCCGGCGGCGGCCGTCCCCGCCGCACCCCGGCCCGCGCCGGAGCCCGAACCCCTGCCGTGGAGATTGGCCGGGGAGGTGTTGAACACCTACATCATCGTGGAGCAGGGGGACAGGATCCTCCTGATTGACAAGCACGCCGCCCACGAGCGCATGAATTTCGACGCGCTCAAGGCCGAGGGGTACGTGCCCATGGTGCAGGCGCTGCTGGCCCCCGTGGTGTTTACGCCCCCCGCCGAGGAGGGGGCGGCGCTGCTGGCCCGCCTGGAGCTGCTGGCCCGGTTCGGCTTCGAGTGCGAGGACTTCGGCGGCGGCTCCATCGCCGTGCGGGGCGCCCCGGACTACGTGGACGCGGGGGAGATCGAGGGGGTGCTCACCGAGCTGGCGGGCGCCCTGCTGGCCCACGGCCACGCCGACCCCGCCGGGGCCAGGGACGAGCTGATGCACTCCATGGCCTGCAAGGCGGCCATCAAGGGCGGGCAGAAGAACGATGAAAACGAGCTGCGCCGGGTGGCCGCCGCCGTCATGGACGGCTCGGTCAAATATTGTCCCCACGGCAGGCCGGTGGCGATAGAGCTGACAAGGGCCCAGCTCGAAAGGCAGTTTAAAAGAGCGTAACTTGACCGAGCCGCTGTGTTCATCCCGCAGGTCGCCAGGAAAATTATTCCACGCAGCCGCTCTCACCTGACATTGTTCGACCGTCTATTTGTAAAAAATTGGTTATTATGGTGGCATTCCCAATATAGAGAAGGAGTGCTACATATGCAAAAGAATTCCGTCAATCTCCAGGATTTGTTCCTCCTCCGGGCGCGGAGCACCCGGGCCAACGTGACCGTCTTTCTGGTCAACGGCTACCAGCTCCGGGGCCACATCGCGGGCTTCGACCCCTTCGTGGTGGTCCTCATGACCGAGGGGAAGCAGCAGGTGATCTACAAGCACGCCATATCCACCATCATCCCCGAGCGCGCCATCCCCCTGGAAGAGGAGGAGGCCAGGCAGGGGTAGCGTTTAAAAAGGATTTTACTTATGAAACAGGGTACCCTCACAAGCCGCGTCGTCATGCTGGTGATTCTGCTGGCGGTGGCGGTCTATCTGGGCGTCTACGCCTGGAACTCCCTTTCCGACCCCTTCTCCACCTACCTCACCTACGCCTACACGGTGGACGAGGGGGTGGAGGCCACCGGCTTTCTGGTGCGTCAGGAGCAGGTGATCCCCGGCACGGGGAACATCGTGGACCTGACCCGGAGCGAGGGGGAGCGGGTGGCCCGTGGCGCCGACGTGGCGGTGGTCTACCAGAGCGAGGCCGCGGCCCAGCGCCGGGAGCAGATCCGCGCCCTGGAGGCCGAGCGCACCCAGCTCCAGTACTCCCTGAACCGCAGCGGCGGGGTGGCGGACAGCGCCAAGCTTAGCCAGCAGGTCATCGAGTCCATCGTGGATTTGAAAGCCTCGGTGGCCGCCGGGGACACCACCCGGCTGGAGGAGGAGACCCTCTCCCTCAAGAGCCTGGTCTACCAGCGGGACTACACCTACGGCGACTCCCAGCCCGACGTGGCCGCCATCAGCCAAAAGGTGCAGGAGGTCAACGCCCAGATCGACGCCCTCAACAGCCAGTCCAGCCTGGACACCACCAGCATCACCGTCTCCCAGCCCGGGGTGTTCTCGGGCCTGGCCGACGGGTATGAGGAGCTGCTCACCCCCGCCATGCTCGACACGCTCACCCCCGGGGAGCTGGACAAGCTCTCCCGCAAGCGGGTGGACCCGGACAAGCAGGCCGTGGGCAGGCTCATCACCGACAACACCTGGTACTTCGCCTGTTCCCTGAGTGAGAAGGAGGCCGACGGCCTCTGGCAGGGGCGCACGGTGAGCGTGCGCTTCTCCCGGGACTGGTCGGGCGAGGTGCCCATGACCGTGGAGCGGGTGAGCGAGCCGTCGGGCGGCAGGGTGGCGGTAGTGCTCTCCACCGACCGCTTCCTGTCCGAGACCACCCTCCTGCGCCGCCAGACGGTGGAGCTGGTGCTCAGCACCCGCACCGGCATCCGGGTGCCCAGCCAGGCCATCCGGGTGGAGCAGCGCACCGTCACCGACGAGGAGACGGGGGAGGAGCGGGAGGTGAACGTCACCGGCGTGTACGCCCTGGTGGGGGTGCAGTCCGAGTTCAAGGCGGTCACCGTCATCCAGCAGCGGGACGACTACTGCATCGTCACCCCCGTGCCGGGGGAGACCGAGAAGGCCGCCCGGAAGGAGCTGCGGCCGGGGGACGAGGTCATCGTGGCCGCGGCCGACCTCTTCGACGGCAAGGTGGTACGGTAGGCAGTAAAACGTGGAGGTGCTACATATGTCCCTGGAAGAAAACGTACAGCGCGTGAAGCAGCGCATCGCCGCCGCCGCCCGGGAGGCCGGGCGCGACCCCGGCGAAATCACCCTGGTGGCCGCCACCAAGGTGCAGAGCTCGGAGACCATCCGCGCCGCCATCGCGGCGGGGATCACGGTTTGCGGGGAGAACCGGGTGCAGGAGATGACCGCCCACCTGGACGACGACGCCTACGCCGGGGCCGGGCTGCACTTTATCGGCCATCTCCAGACCAACAAGGTCAAGTACGTGGTGGGCCGGGTGGATCTCATCCAGTCGGTGGGCTCCCGGCGCCTGCTGGAGGCCATCGAGGAGCGCGCGGGCAGGCTCTCACTGGTGCAGGACATCCTGCTGGAGGTCAACGTGGGCGGCGAGCAGAGCAAGAGCGGCGCGCGCGCGGACGAGGCGCCCGCCCTGGCGGCGCTGGCGGCCGGGCTGCCCCACGTGCGGCTGCGGGGACTGATGTGTATTCCCCCCGCGGCGGTAAATCCTGGGGATAACCGTCGCTTTTTTGCAGAAACCAGAAACCTTTTTGTTGACATAAGAAGCCGGATGGACGATAATGTATCTGATATGGACTGCCTTTCCATGGGTATGAGCCGGGATTATGAGGACGCCGTGCGCGAGGGCGCGACGCTGGTGCGCGTAGGTACCGCCCTCTTCGGTCCCCGCCCGCCCGTAATCCAAGGATAGCATAGGGGGTAAACCTGAATGGGATTTATTGATGAGCTCAAGCGCCTGGCCCGTCCCTACGAGGACGAGGAGGACGAGGAGGAGTTCGACGACTTCGAGCCGGTCTCCCGCTCCGAGCGCACCGACCGCCTCAGCGACCGCAAGGACAAGCCCGCCGTCAAGGCCGACAGCGCCGGCGGCCTCTTTGCCGCCGAGCCCGACCGGCGCAGCAACAAGGTGGTCAACATCCACACCACCACTCAGCTCCAGGTGGTGCTGGTGAAGCCCGAGCGCTTTGAGAACGCCTCCGAGATCGCCGACCACCTGCGGGAGAAGCGCACGGTGGTGCTCAACCTGGAGTCCACCAACAAGGACATCGCCCGGCGCCTGCTGGACTTCCTGTCCGGCGTGGCCTACGCCAACGAGGGCAAGATCAAGAAGGTGGCCATCTCCACCTACATCATCACGCCCTACAACGTGGACATCCTGGGCGATCTCATCGACGAGCTGGAGAACAACGGGCTCTACTTTTAAGGGCAATTGACAATGGATAATTGAGAATTGAAAATCGGGGCGCCGGCTGGCCGGACGCGCCCGCATTCTCAATTATCCATTCTCAATTTTCAATTATTTTAGAGAGAACGGGGGTCAAACCGTTATGATGACACCTCAGGAGGTCTCCGAGCACGCCTTCAGCAAGGCGTCCTTCGGCGGCTACAATATGGCGATGGTGGACGAGTTCCTGGATCTGCTGACCGCGGACTACACCACCCTGTATAAGGAAAACGCCGTCCTTAAGAGCAAGATGAAGGTGCTGGTGGACAAGGTGGAGGAGTACCGCTCCACGGAGGACGCCATGCGCAAGGCCCTTCTGACCGCCCAGAAGATGGCCGACGAGCTGGTGGCCGAGGCCGAATCCCAGCGGGACGCGCTGCTGGCCGGGGCCGAGCAGGAGGCCAGGGCCAAGATCGCCGCCCTGCAGCAGGACGTGGACAACGAGCGCTCCCGCCTGAACGCCGCCAAGCAGGCCACGGCGGACTACGTGGAGAAGCTCAAGGGCCTCTACCAGCACGAGATGGAGTACCTG
This sequence comes from Oscillospiraceae bacterium, assembly GCA_022846095.1. Classification (NCBI taxonomy): domain Bacteria; kingdom Bacillati; phylum Bacillota; class Clostridia; order Eubacteriales; family Oscillospiraceae; species Oscillospiraceae bacterium. The sequence continues at coordinate 4,241,892 of AP025583.1, forward strand.
GGCTCCCTGAGCAAGCTCACCGCCCCCGCCCCCAAGGCCGACCCGGTGGCCTCCGCCGTGCAGGACATCGAGGAGAGCGTGAGCAAGATCGTGGCCCAGGCCATCCCCGAGCAGGAGGACGAGGACACCGTGGATCTCGGCCCGGCCAAGACCGCCGCGGTGGAGGTCCCCGTGCAGGAGAAGGACGGCGGCCTGTACGCCGAGCTGCTGGAGCTCAACCTGAAAAAGAAGGAGTCCGGCGAGCGCCACACCCGCCCGGTCCGCCGCCCCCTGGAGGAGGAGGCGCCCGCCGAGGCCGAGGAGGAGGACATGGACGCCTCCCCCACCCGCCGCATCGATTTCTCCAACCTCCAGTTCGGGAAAGATTACGAAATCAAGTAGCGCGGGGCTTGACAGACGGCAAATTAGCATGTAAGATACTCGTCAGACGCGGAATCAAACGCGTCTGACGAGTTTTTTATAGCACAAACGCGATGACGAGGACAGTAGCGCCCCGGCCCCTGCGCAGAGAGCCGCCGTTTTGGTGCGAGGCGGACAGGGAGGGCGCGCGAAGATCACCTCACAGCGTACCCGCCGAACCACAGTAGGCGGGCACGGCCGGCCCCGTTACAGGCCTTCGAGCGGCCGCGCTGCGCGCGGCAACAAGAGTGGTACCGCAGAGGTTCGCGCCTTTGTCTCTTAGGATGGAGACAAGGGCGCGTTTTATTTTGTGTGGAGGTGCTGTTATGAATTGTCCCCAGTGCGGCCGGGAGATGCAGTCCGGCTATGTCAGCGCGGGGGGTTACCGGGTCATCTGGACGACCAAAGAGCACAAGATGGCCAGCCTGCCCGGCCGGGACGGCGTGCTGATCACCAAATCCAGTCTGGCAGGGAAGGGCACGCCCGCCTACCTGTGCCGCGTCTGCCAAACCGTGGTTATCAAATATTAAATGCGGTTCAACAATACAGGAGGAATACACCCATGGATTACAACAAGACCGTCAACCTGCCCCAGACCGACTTCCCCATGCGTGCGGGGCTGCCCAAGCGGGAGCCCGACATGCTCAAGGCCATGTACGAGAAGGATCTCTACCACAAGCTTATGGAGAAGAACGAGGGCAAGCCCCTCTTTGTGCTCCACGACGGCCCCCCCTACGCCAACGGCAACATCCACATCGGCACGGCGCTGAACAAGATCCTCAAGGATATGATCATCAAGCACCGCAATATGACGGGCTTCTGCGCCCCCTACGTCCCCGGCTGGGACACCCACGGCCTGCCCATCGAGAGCGCCATCCTTAAGAGCAAGAAGGTTAAGCGGGAGGAGCTGACCACCAGCGAGTTCCGGGAGAAGTGCAAGGAGTACGCCCTGGACTTCGTGGACAAGCAGCGCGAGCAGTTCAAGCGCCTGGGCGTGCTGGGCGAGTGGGAGGACCCCTACCTGACCCTCAAGCCCGCCTTTGAGGCCAAGCAGGTGGAGGTCTTTGGCAAGATGGCCGAGAAGGGCTTCATCTACAAGGGCATGAAGCCCGTGTACTGGTGCCCCCACGACCAGACCGCCCTGGCCGAGGCCGAGATCGAGTACGCCGACGACCCCTGCACCACCCTGTTCGTCAAGTTCCCCGTCCACGACGACAAGGGCAGGCTGGGGCAGTACGCCCCCCTGGAGAAGATCTCCTTCGTCATCTGGACCACCACCCCCTGGACCATCCCCGGCAACATGGCCATCTGCGTGAACGCGCAGTTCGACTACGTGCTGCTCCAGGTGCCCAACGGGGAGGTGTACGTGCTGGCCAAGGATCTGGCCCAGGGCGTGTGCAAGGCCGCGGGGCTGGACTACGCGGACTGCACCGTGCTGGCCACCCTCAAGGGTGAGCAGTTCGAGCTGATGACCGCACGCCACCCCCTCTTCGACCGGGACTCCGTGCTGCTGTGCGGCGATCACGTCACCCTGGACGCGGGCACCGGCTGCGTCCACACCGCCCCCGGCTTCGGCGCGGACGACTTCAACATCTGCCGCCAGTACGACCAGGAGGGCAAGACCCACATCGGCACCCCCGTGCCGGTGAACGCCAAGGGCGTGATGACCGACGAGCGCTACAACGGACAATTCTACGCCAAGGCCAACGACCTGGTGGTGGAGGATCTGGAGGCCTGCGGCGCGCTGCTGGCCAAGGAGAACATCACCCACTCCTACCCCCACTGCTGGCGCTGCAAGCACCCCATCATCTACCGGGCCACCGAGCAGTGGTTCTGCTCCGTGGACGCCATCAAGGACGCGGCGGTCCGGGCCTGCGACGGCATCCAGTGGAAGCCGGAGTGGGGCAAGGAGCGCATGACCAGCATGATCACCGAGCGCAACGACTGGTGCATCAGCCGCCAGCGCGTCTGGGGCGTGCCCATCCCCATCTTCTACTGTGAGCATTGCGGCAAGGACATCGTCACGCCCGAGACCATCGCGCGGGTGTCCGGCCTCTTCCGGGAGCACGGCTCCAACGTCTGGTTCGACCGGGAGGCCGACGAGCTGGTGCCGGAGGGCTTCAAGTGCCCGGTGTGCGGCCACGGCCACTTCACCAAGGAGTCCGACATCATGGACGTGTGGTTCGACTCCGGCTCCACCCACGCCGCCGTGCTGGACGAGCGGCCCTACCTCCACTTCCCGGCCGACGTGTACCTGGAGGGCGGCGACCAGTACCGCGGGTGGTTCCAGTCCTCCATGCTCACCGCCATCGCCGCCAAGGGCGCGGCGCCCTACAAGCAGATCATCACCCACGGCTGGACCGTGGACGGCGAGGGCAAGGCCATGCACAAGAGCCTGGGCAACGCCGTGGCCCCGGAGGAGATCATCAAGGACTACGGCGCGGACATGCTGCGCCTGTGGGTGGCCTCGGCGGACTACACCCAGGATATGCGCATCTCCAAGGACATCATGAAGCAGCTCTCCGACGCCTACCTCAAGATGCGCAACACCGCCCGGTACATGCTGGGCAACCTGGACGGCTTCGACCCGGACAGCGAGCGCGTGGACTACGCCGCGCTGGAGGAGCTGGACAAGTGGGCCCTGTCCCGGCTCAACGAGCTGGCCCGCACCGTGCGCGTCAACTACGAGAGGTACGAGTTCCACGGCGTGTACCGCGCCATCTACAACTTCTGCGTGGTGGACATGTCCAATTTCTACCTGGACATCATCAAGGACCGGCTGTACTGCGAAAGCGCCAAGAGCGTGGCCCGCCGCTCCGCCCAGACCGCCCTGTACGCCATCCTGGACGGCATGACCCGGATGCTGGCCCCCATCCTGGCCTTCACCAGCGAGGAGATCTGGGCCGCGATGCCCCACGACTCCTCCGCCGACCGGGAGAGTGTGCTCTTTAACGAGATGCCCGCCTACGACGCGGCCCTGTGCCTGTCCCCCGAGGCCGCCGGGCGGTGGGAGAAGCTGATCTCCCTGCGCGACGCGGTGAACAAGGCCATCGAGAATGCCCGTAAGAACGGCGTCCTGAAGAAAAACCAGGACGCGGAGATCCTCCTGCACGTGTCCGGGGAGGACGCCGCCTTCCTGGCCGGGGTGGACCTGGCCCCGCTGTGCATCGTCTCCAAGGTGACGGTGGCCGTGGGCGGCGAGGGCGGGGACGCCTTCCCCGACTGCCTGGTGCCCGCCTCCATCGAGGTCTCCCTCTCCGGCGCGCCCAAGTGCGTGCGCTGCTGGAACCACGACGAGCACGTGGGGGAGCGCGCCGATCACCCTGAGCTCTGCCCCCGCTGTGCGCGGGCCGTGTCCGAGGGGTAATGGAGTCAGGACCACCCGTAAAACGGGTGGCCTGCACAAGCCCTAAAAGGGCTTCATGCCAGCTGAGCCTCAAGGCTCATGAATAGGTTTGTCGAGCGCATCAATTTCTCAGGCAGCCCCCGTAAAGGGGGCTGTCTTTATTTGCCCTTCCTTACCGGCTCACCCGTAAACGGGTCGGTAAACTCCTTCATGGATATTTGGTCTTTCATAATATCCTCCTGCATCTGGTTTCGGATATATTCTCGGATTGCCTTCTTGTTGCGTCCAACTGTATCCACATAATACCCGGTACACCAGAATTCTCGATTCCCATACTTGTACTTCAAATTGGCGTGCCGGTCGAATATCATTAAACTGCTTTTCCCTTTCAAATACCCTACGAATTGGGATACACTGTATTTCGGCGGTATGCTTAAAAGCATATGTATGTGGTCCGGGCAGGCATTTGCCTCTATGATCTCTACTCCCTTATACTCGCACAGCCGCCGCAAAATACTCCCTATGTCTGCCTTTATCTTCCCATATATTATCTGCCTACGATACTTCGGTGCAAATACAATATGGTACTTACAATTCCACTTCGTATGTGCTAAACTTTTACTATCCACTCGTGGATGCCCCTCCTTTGGTTTTGATGTGGTCGGCAAACCTACATCTATTCTACCAAACGAGGGGCTTTTTTGCTCTTACTCATAGGCATAGCCTTTTTAGAACCACGGGCATAGCCCGTGGTTTTCCGTGCTATGGCTAACAATGTAAGGAGCGCCGCGGGCTATGCCCGCGGCGCTCCTTACAGGCGGGGGCAAGCCCCCGCCCTACGTCATTGCGAGGGCCGCAGGCCCGTGGCAATCCGTCCCACTCCCGTACCGTAGGGGCGATTCATGAATCGCCCGCCTTATCCGCCTTATCCGCCTTATCCGCCTTATCCGCCTTAGCCGCCTTAGCCGCATATCTTGTGCAGGCGTCCTTTTCCGGGCTTGCATCCAAAATCCCTATGGTATCGTTATTCGACAGGTTCAAAGGAGCGCCGCGGGCCATGCCCGCGGCGCTCCTGTTAGTTCTCCTCCATGGAGTTGTATGTTTCCATATCCCGCTCGGCCTTGGCAGTCTGGCCCTGGCCCTCGTAGGCCTTTGCGCGTATCCAGTAGGCCCGGCGGTATTTCGGATTGGCCTTAAGCGCCCGGTTGCAGCTTGTGACGGCCTCCTTGAAGCGCCCCGCGCGGCGTAACATGTTCGCCTCATTGGTGTGGTAGGCCGGCTCGGAGGGATCCATTTTTGCCGCACGCCGGTATTCCGCCAAAGCCCGCTTTTCCTGCCCCAGCCCCTCATAGGCCAGTCCCAAACCGTTTACCGCCGCTGCAAAATCGGGGTCGCGTCTCAATGCCTCATGAAAGCTGCTCAGCGCCTTATCATGCTCCTTCAGTTTCCAAAATGCTTCTCCCTGGTACTTGTAGGTGCTTGCCGTGGGGCTGCCCAGTGAGACGGCTTCTGTACAGTACTCCAGCACCCGCTCATACTGTCCCAGGCCAAAATAGGCCCGGGCGCAGTTGCTGTGGTATAACGAGCAGTCCGGCCCCAGCTCAATGGCCCGTTCATAATCCGCAATAGCATTTTGGTACTCTTTTCTATCGGAATAAATAACCCCACGGTTATTATACGCCCCTGCGGATTCCTCTAATTCCAGTGATTTCGTGTAGTCCTGAAAGCCCTTCTCTGTCAAGCCCTTCTGCTTGTAGGAATAGCCCCTATACCAGTAGGTCGTGCCGCTGCCGCCGCCCAGCTCTATCACCTTGGTAAAGTCCGCGATGGCGTTGTCAAAGTCCTTGGCGTTACAAAAAATTCGTCCCCGGGCCTCGTATGCCTCCGCGTCCTCCGGGTCGTCGATGATGCGGTCATTGAGCTTTCTCAGCTCGTCGGCTTGCTCCCGGCTGAGGGAGTCCAAAATCTGGCTCTGTACTTCGGAGGGGGCAGAAACCGTACTCAGCTTTTGTTTTAGCTCCTGTACCTGCTTGTTATAGTCATCCACCCGCTGGCGGGCCACGCTTTGGATGCGCTCACAGGGGTTTCCATAGCCGAACTTCAGCCCCATCAGGTACATCATTTCATCAAAGCCCTCGATGGGCACAAAATAGCCGTTATGTTTCTTTACCAGGGCCTGAATTTCCTCAGAGGGCTCGTCGTGGCGGTAACACCAGTACAGGCCGTCCAGCTCGGCTTCGTCACTCAAAAAGCTCATCAGGCTGTGGTCGCCGCCCGCATAGCCGATGACTACCGGCGTATAGGCCTTGAATGCCTCCTGCAAGACTTTTTTCCACGCATCGCTCAGCTTGCTGACCTGTTCCGCCCGGTTAAAAGGGTCGAAAAAGAGGCCCCGGTGGAGCTTTGCCACAATGGGACGCTTGGTGTTGAAATTGATGTAGTCCGTCAATAACTCGTGGTTTATAACCAGAGGCTTTTTTTCTGTGTAGATAAAGAGTGCGTCCTCCACCAGACTGTCAAAGTTGGTTGTAATCACTAGATTATTACTGTATTTTTTGGAGGCCAGCAGAGAGGCCAATGGGTAGTATCCCAGGCTGGGCTGGGCCTGCTCCAAGGTCCGCTCCAGATAAGCGGATCCGTTGCTGTAGCGTGGGAAAAAGCGCAGGGCATACAGCCCGAAGTAGTTTTTACTGGATGGGGTAATGCTGCGCACCTTTAGTCGCCGCTTTAGATCTTGGATTTCCTCCGGAGTGGTTTTGGCAACCAGCTCGTCATGCCAGAGCTGGGCCATCTCCTCCCCGGTGGGGATGCCGGAGGATTTGGAGGCCCCGGCCCCCAGAATGAAGCAGTAGCGCTTTTCGTTGTCGCAGCTCTCCTTCATCATATTCAGGAATAAATTCAGGGACAGTACGCGGTTCTCGTCCATACTCTCACCGCCTTTTGTGTTCTTACCGCCATTATACCAATGATTTCCGGGCGATTCAACAAAAAGCGGGAAAGATTAGCTCCACGGTGCGGTGAGGCCCAGGCGGAAGCCCACGTAAAAGTTGTGTTCACACACCATTTCCCAGATACAGGTCAGTGCGTCGGTCAGATCGTTCAGAGTATGGATCCCGTCCGCATCCAGTACCGCCCGCAGGGCCTCTTCACAGGCCGCCCGCTGCGCCAGCCGCTCCCGGTAGCGGGAATCGTCCTGCAACTCCCGCTGATGGGGATAGACCTCTTCTTCATAGTACATCTCCAAGAAATTTCTCATAACAGCGCCTCCTTTACGTCATTATAACGTTGTGTTCTTTGTTTGTCAACGTGCTTATTACGTCACTCTTGCGTTATTGTATAATTACGTCATTTTGATATAATAGTAACACTTCGGAAAGGGGGGCTGTGCGTGCCTGTTTCTTACAATTTTCCCCTGCGGCTGGATGACGAGCTGCGGGAAAAACTGCGCTGTATCGCAGTAAAAAACAGCCGTTCGCTGAATAAAGAGATTGAATATATTTGCAAGCAACACGTCATTGCCTACGAAAAAGAAAACGGCCCCATCGCCGTCGACAAGGAGTAACTGAATTTATGCTGTATGCGCTGCTGATTGTCCTGCTGGTGGTGATTGACCAGGTGGTCAAGTTCCTGGTCCGGGCCAATATCCCCCTGGGCCAGTACGTGCCCTTCATCCCCCACGTGATGGACCTGACCTACTGGCGCAACACCGGGGCCGCCTTCTCCCTGTTCAGCCGCCACACCTGGATTCTGACCATCGTCTCCCTGGTTGTGGCGGTGGTCATCGCCGGGGCCCTGGTGAAAAAGGTGGTGTCCCACCCCTTTGGCGTGACCGCGCTCTCGGTGGTGCTGGCGGGGGCCGTGGGCAACCTCATCGACCGGCTGTTCTTCGGCTACGTCACCGACATGTTCGCCACCACCTTCATGAACTTCGCCATCTTCAACGTGGCCGACATCTGCGTGGTGCTGGGCGGCATCGCCACGGTGATTTACGTGCTGTTTTTCTACGAAAAATACGAGAAGAAGGGGAAGTGCGATGACGCCCCTGCTGCTTGAGGCCGACCGGGCGGGGGAGCGGTGCGACCAGCTCCTCTCCCGGCTGCTGCCCGGGCTGACCCGCTCGGCGGCCCAGCGGCTGCTGGAGGAGGGGGCGGTCACCCTGAACGGCGCGGCGGTGAAGAAGAACTACCGCGCCGCCCCCGGGGACGTGCTGCGGGTCGTCCTGCCCGACCTCGCCCCGGTGGACCTGATCGCCCAGGACATCCCTCTGGACGTGGCCTATGAGGACGACGACGTGATTGTGGTCAACAAGCCCGTGGGCATGGTGGTCCACCCGGCGGCGGGCCACCCGGACGGCACGCTGGTCAACGCGCTGCTCTTCCACTGCGGGGACAGCCTGTCGGGTATCAACGGGGAGGTGCGCCCCGGCATCGTCCACCGCATCGACCGGGACACCTCGGGGCTTATCATCGCGGCGAAAAACGACTTCGCCCATGTCTGCCTGGCCGCGCAGCTCCAGGACCACTCCCTGTACCGGGAATACGAGGCGGTGTGCGCGGGCAACCTAAAGGAGGATTCCGGCACGGTGGACGCGCCCATCGCCCGCCACCGCACCGACCGCAAAAAGATGGCGGTGGACCCCCAGGGCCGCGCCGCCGTGACCCACTATACGGTGCTGGAGCGCTTCGGCGCCGCCACCCACATCCGGTGCCGGCTGGAGACCGGGCGCACCCACCAGATCCGGGTGCACCTGGCCCACCTGGGCCACCCCCTGCTGGGGGACACGGTGTACGGGGCCAAGCGCCCCTACCCGGGCCTTGCCGGCCAGTGCTTGCACGCGCGCAGGCTCTCCTTTGTGCATCCCCGCTCGGGGGAGCGGGTCACGGTGGAGTGCCCGCTTCCCGCCTGGTTCGATCAGGTATTGACAAAGCTGCGGAAAACGGTATAGAATTGTTCTGGCCGTAGGACAAATCGAATAGCAGGGGCGCTGGATGCAATTCCGGCTGAGATTGGGGCGAATCGCCGCCCCAGGTCCCTTGAACCTGATCCGGGTAATGCCGGCGTAGGAAGATGATTCGACTAAAAGAACGTCGTTTCTTTCGTACCGCATTGCGCTATTTCCCGGTTTGCGCTGCGGTACATCTCATTTTCAGGAGGAAAAGAAACGATGGAATCCACAAAAACCGCAACCCGCCCCTCGTCCCGCATCGCCGTGCGCGCCCTGTGCGAGGGGGCGCTCTTCATCGCCGTCGCGCAGATCCTGGGCTACCTCAAGCTCTTCCACCTGCCCTGGGGCGGCTCCCTGTCCCTGATGATGCTGCCCATCCTGCTGTACGCCGTGCGCTGGGGCGTGGGCCCCGGCCTGCTCTCCGGGCTGATCCTGGGCGTGCTCCAGTTCATGCTGGACGGCGGCATCGCCATCGGCTGGCAGTCCATCATCGGTGACTATCTGATTGCCTGCATGCTGCTGGGCCTGGCGGGCGTGTTCCGCGGGCGGAGCTGGGGCGTGTTCGCCGGCGTGGTGCTGGGCTGCATCGGGCGCTTCGTCTCCATCTATATCACCGGCGCCACGCTGTGGGCGGTGTACATGCCCGAGCAGTTTTTCGGCATGACCATGACCTCCCCCTGGTTCTACTCCTTCCTCTACAACGGCTTTGTCGTGGGCGGCAGCATGGTGCTTTGCCTGATCGTTACCGCCCTTCTCTTTAAGCCCCTGAAAAAATACTTCCTGGGGCAGGATATTCGGAAATAAGGTGATCTTTATTGGGTAAATTCGACGGCGTGCTGCTGGCAAGCGACTTTGACGACACGCTCTACGCCAGCACTATGGAGGTCTCGGCGGAGAATTGCCGGGCCATCGAATACTTCACGGGGGAGGGCGGCTGGTTCACGGTCGCCACCGGGCGGGCCCATCCCACCTTCGCCCCCCACGCCGCCGACGCGCCCATCAACTGCCCCGTGGTGCTCTCCAACGGCTCCGGGCTCTATGATTTTCAGCAAAACCGGATGATCTGCGAGACCTTCCTGCCGGATCGGGCCAGGGACGACCTGGCCGAGGTGGCCGGGGCCATCCCGGAGCTGGGCTTTGAGGCCTACCACGGGGACGACATCTACCTCCACAACCCCAACCAGGTCACCTGGAACCACCTCAGCCGGGCGGGCTGCCGGGGCACCGAGTGCCCCATCGGGGAAATGCCCCTGCCCTGGAGCAAGGTCATCCTCCAGCAGCGCCGGGAGGTGCTGGAGCGGGTGCGGGCATACTTGCTCGAGCGCTGGGCGGAGCACTACGAGGTCATCTTCTCCAACGCCGTGCTCCTGGAGCTCACCCGGAAGGGGAGCAGCAAGGGGGGCATGGTGCTCAGGCTGGCCCAGTACCTGGGGGTGGATCCCGCCCACATCTACTGCGTGGGGGACAACGAGAACGACATCCCCATGCTGGCCATCTCCGCCATCCCCTTCGCGCCCGCCAACTGCGCCCGGATCGTCAAGGACTGGGGGCCCCGGCTGGTGCGCTCCTGCGACGAGAGCTGCATCGCGGAGATCATTGAGATATTGGATAAAAGGTATTGATACACAAAGGGCGGGAACCGTGAGGTTCCCGCCCTTTCTTGGTCTAAAAACGACGCCATGAGGGTGGACGGGCGATTCGTGAATCGCCCCTACGGGCCTGGAGCGGTGGGCCGATGTGGGCATCGGCCCTTACGAGCGCCAAGCGCTGTATGGGGCATGGCAGTACGAGCGGCCTTTTAGGAGACGGCGCGTATTTACACAAAGATCTCCCACAGCCCCAGCACCACCAGCAGCGCCCCGGACAGGGGCAGGGCGTACCGCCCCAGCACCCGCCCGGCCACCCGGCGGCCCAGCAGGCGGCCCAGGGGGAGGGCGGCCAGGGTGATGAGGAAATTCCCCGCCGAGGCGGAAAAGACCCCCAGCCCCGCCATCCCGGCGGCCACGCCCACCCCGGCGTTGTTCACCGCCAGGGCGGCGGCCAGGGTGACGCACCCCCACGCGCCGGGGGTGCGGCTGGGCGCGGCCTCCTCCCCGCCGCCCTTGTCCGGGTGGCGGAGGTAGTCCAGCAGGAACCAGCCCCCGATGCCCGCCATGACCAGCCCGCCCAGGGCGTCCGCCGCCCCGGCGGGCAGCAGGCCGGAGGCCGCGTCCCCCAGGGCCAGCGAGAGCCAGGTGACGGCGGTGGTCACCGCGGCGATGACCAGGGTGCCCCCCAGCGAGATATGTACGCCCTTGACCTCAAAGCCCATGGAGAGCAGGATCGTGTCCAGATTGCAGGCCAGGCAGAATAAAAAGACGGCCCAAACGGCCGTAAGCACTTCCATAGCACGCCTCCTTTTCCGCCCATCCTATGCGGCGGGGGAAAAGGGGGTGCGGGGGTGGCGTTCGCGCCCCGCATATGGTATAATATTTTAATACAGTTTGTACGGAAACAGGAGGAAATTATGAGCGCAAGAGAGGAATTTATCGAGCTTTACCGGGAGCATATCCACCGGGAGGGCGCGGACGCCCTGCTGGATTACTTAGAGAACAAGAGCGACTTTTTCTCCGCCCCCGCCTCGGCCAAGTTCCACGGCTCCTACGCCGGGGGCCTGTGCGACCACAGCGTGAACGTGTACCACTGTCTGACGGACTACCTGGAGCGCACCCGCGTGCAGGAGCTCTACGGCCTGGAGTACCCGCCCGAGAGCGTGGCGGTGTCCGCGCTGCTCCACGACGTGTGCAAGATCGGCTGCTACAAGGCGGGCTCCCGCAACGTGAAGGGCCCGGACGGCAAGTGGCAGGCCGTGCCCACCTTCTTCTACGAGGATAAGCTGCCCTACGGCCACGGGGAGAAGTCGGTCTACATCCTCAGCGGCTTCATGCGCCTCACCCGGGAGGAGGCCATGGCCATCCGCTGGCATATGGGCTTCTCCGGCAATGAGGACAGCCGCCTGGTGGGGCAGGCCCTCCAGCAGTACCCCCTGGCCTTCGCCCTCAGCGTAGCCGACATGGAGGCCACTTATTTCCTGGAAAATGAAGAAGCGTAGGGCGGGGGCCTCTCCCCGCCGCCAAGGAGGCAGTACGTTTGGCAAAGCACAATAACGACCTGGGCAGCGATAGCGTCGGAGCGCTGCTGGTGAAGCTGGCCATGCCCGCCATCGCGGCCCAGCTGATTAACGCCCTTTACAACATCGTGGACCGCATGTACATCGGGCACATCGAAGGGGTGGGGGACGTGGCCCTCACCGGGCTGGGGGTGTGCTTCCCGGTGCTGATGTTCATCTCCGCCCTGTCCTCCCTGGTGGGCATGGGGGGCGGCTCCCGGGCCGCCATCCGCATGGGGGAGGGCAAGCAGGAGCTGGCCAATGAGATTTTGGGCAACTGCGCCGCCATGCTGGTGGTCATCTCGGTGGTGGTGACGGTGGTCTTTCAGATCTGGAAGGAGCCCATGCTCTTCCTCTTCGGGGCCAGCGAGAACACCATCGGCTACGCCACCAGCTATCTGGGCATCTACCTGTGGGGCACCATTTTCGTGCAGATCGCCCTGGGCCTGAACAGCTTTATCACCACCCAGGGCTTCTCCACCTTCTCCATGATCACCGTGGTGGTGGGGGCGGTGACCAACATCGTGCTGGACCCCATCTTCATCTTCGGCTTCAACATGGGGGTGAAGGGCGCGGCGCTGGCCACCATCATCGCCCAGGCCGTATCGGCGGTGTGGGTGCTTTCCTTCCTGCTGGGCAAGCGCACCAAGCTCAAGCTCCAGACCCGCTACCTGCGCCTGCGGGCCAAGATTCTGCTGCCCGTGGTGGCCATCGGCGTGTCCCCCTTTATCATGCAGTCCACCGAGAGCCTGGTCAACATCGCCCTCAACTCCTCCCTCAAGCACTACGGCGGCGACCTTTACGTGGGGGCCATGACCATCGGCAGCAGCGTCATGCAGGTGTTCTACATGCCCCTGTCCGGCCTGGCCCAGGGGGCGCAGCCCATCATCGGGTACAACTTCGGCGCGGGCAAGCTGGACCGGGTGCGCAAGACCTTCAAATACCTCTTTTTCGCCGCGCTGATCCTGTCCACCGGGTTTTGGGCCCTGGTGCAGCTCTTCCCCGGCGTCTTTGTGGGCCTGTTCAACGACAAGCCCGAGCTGGTGGACATCGCCGTGCGGGCCCTGCGGGTGTACATGGGGTGCATGTTCATGCTGGGCATCCAGAACGCCTGCCAGCAGACCTTCGTGGCCCTGGGGCAGGCCAAGGTCTCCCTCTTCCTGGCCCTGCTGCGGAAGATTATCCTGCTGATCCCCCTGATCTATATCCTCCCCCTGATCCTGACCCACAACCAGGTCTTTGCCGTCTACCTGGCCGAGCCGGTGGCCGACTTCCTGGCCGCCGTGGTCACCGGCCTGGTCTTTCTGCGGCGCTTCCCCCGCATCCTGGAGCGGCGGCAGGCCGAGCTGAACGGGCAGAAGGCGGAATCTTTTTAATTGCTGACACGCAGCTGTCAAGTTATCTGCGGTAGGATGGCGGTACCGGCAGAGCCAAACGACTTGATAAGGAGCGTATGAACATGGAAGAGAGATACTGCCAGAGCTGCGGCATGCCCATGGGGGACACCGCGGAGTTGTACGGAACCGAGGCCGACGGGAGCAGGAGCGGCGATTACTGTAAGTACTGCTATGAAAACGGGGCCTTTTTGGCCGACTGCACCATGGAGGAGATGATCGACTTCTGCGTCCCCACCATGGCCTCCGCCAACGCCGGGATGACCGGGGAACAGGCCCGCGGCATGATGCGGGAGTTTTTCCCCACCTTGAAGCGCTGGAAGAAGGCGTAACGACGTGGGGTGAACCTCCACCACATGTATAACATCCATCTCCACAAAAAGAGTACCGCCGCAAAACGCTTGTTTGCGGCGGTACTCTTTGTTCTAAGAATTTAATTCTAAAATTTTCGGCTTATCTCTATTTCGCCTACGGGCTTATACTATATAGCCTATTGGCGTCTGGTAAAACCTTTAGAATTCCTATAAGCTATCGTAGATATACGATAGGGGGAAGGCCGATGCCAAAGACTGAGATCCAGGTTGGAATCCGGGTAACCCAGGAATTCAAGCAGCGCTTGGAACGTCAGGCGGGACGAGAGTATCGAACCATTTCCAACCTGATTATTAAAATCCTAAGCGAGTATTTGGTACAGTGTGAGCAACCAACTTTGGATTGAAAAGGCCACAAATTACCGCCGTCAGGGCGGGCCGATGGCGGACGGGCGATTCGTGAATCGCCCCTACGGGTCTGGAGCGGCGGGCCGATGAGGGCATCGGCCCCTACGAGTGCCAAGCGCTGTACGGGGCATGGCAGTACGTGCGGCTTTTTAGGCACTCTTTGAATCGCAACTATTTTCAAGTTACGGCGGGTTATGTGCCGCAGGGGCGGCAGCCCTATTCACAAAGGGCAAAGGCCGAACCGAGCCCTGAGCGCTATCAAATTTTGCAGATTACCTGAACCGCACCGCCGCGGGACCCCGGGTCCAGGGCCGAAGCCCTGGTTGTTTCTTCCCGGGGTTCTTTGCAACCAAAGAATCCCGCCGCCGGAGGCCGGGCCTCCAAAAAGACGGATTGCCGCGTCGGCCACGCGGGGCCTCCTCGCAATGACACGCCGCCTTTTCCGCCTTAGCTGTCTCTCTAATGCAAGCATCTTTGCACAGTCTTGTACTCGAAATACCTTTAATGTACATTTTCGTCAAATTGAACCGCCCCTCCCGCGCCTTACGGCGGGGAAGGGGCGGTTCTCAGTTTAGTGGTACCACACGATGTACTCCAGTATTAAGCGTAGTGGTAGGCCTGCCGCTTGCCCCACAGGAACAGGGCGGAGAGGGCGGCGGCGCAGATCTCGGCGAAGGGCACGGCGCTCCACACCCCGTCCACCCCCAGCAGCCGGGGCAGGAAGAGCAGCCCCAGCAGGATAAAGGCGAAGGTGCGGGCGAAGGAGATAATCGCGGAGGTCTTGCCGTCGGAAAAGGCGGTGAAGAGGGCGGAGGCGAACATATTGAACCCTGCGAAGAGGAAGGCGGGGCAGAAGCGGAGGAAGCCGTGGCGGGCCAGCTCGTACACCGTGGTGCCCTCCGGGGAGAAGATGGACACGATGGCCCCCGAGGCGGCCAGCGCGAAGGCGAAGACCGCGGCGGAGGAGGCCGCCACCACGACCATGCAGTACCGGAAGGTGCGCCGCAGCCGGTCGAAGCGCTCGGCCCCGTGGTTGAAGCTGATTACCGGCGCCACCCCCATGGAGAAGCCCATGTACAGGGCGGTCAGGAGGAACTGGGCGTAGAGCACGATGGTGATGGCGGCCACGCCGTCCTCCCCCAGCATACGCAGCATGAGGGCGTTGAAGAGGAAGGTGATCACGCCGTTGGCCAGGTTGGTGACCATCTCGGAGGAGCCGTTGAAGCAGCTCCTGCCCAGCATCCGCCAGTCCACCCTGGGCCGGGTGAAGCGCAGGCCCTTCCTGCGCAGCAGGAAGAAGAACACCCCGTACACCGCGGGCACCAGATAGCCGGTGACGGTGGCCAGGGCCGCGCCCTTAATGCCCATGCCGAGGGGCACGATGAACACGTAGTCCAGCACGCCGTTGGCGATGCCCGCGCCCACTGTGAGCACCAGGCCCAGGCCCGGCTTGCCCGCCGCCACGAAGAAGCTCTGGAACATGAGCTGGAGCATATAGGCCGGGGCGAAGAGGAGGAGGATGCGCAGATAGTCCACGCTGTAGACGATCAGCCGGTCGCTGGCTCCCAGCAGCCGGGAGAGGGGTTCGGGCAGGAACAGCCCCGCCAGGGCGAACGCCACCCCGATCCCCGCGCCGCAGAGCATGAGGAAGGTGAAGCTCTCCCGGGCGCCGCGCTCGTCCCCCTCGCCCATGCGCCGGGCCACCAGGGCGCTGCCGCCGGTGGCCAGCATGATGCCCGCCGCCAGCACAACGTTGATGACGGGGTAGATGATATTGGTGGCGGACAGGGCGTCGGGGCCCACGAAGCGGGCGATGAAAAACCCGTCCACCACGGTGTACAGGGACATAAAGACCATCATGACGATGCTGGGCAGGGCGAAGCGCAGCAGGCCCCAAAACCCGAAGTCCCGATCCAATTTGTTCAGCATTGTTC
The DNA here is from genome assembly GCA_022846095.1 of Oscillospiraceae bacterium. Lineage (NCBI taxonomy): Bacteria > Bacillati > Bacillota > Clostridia > Eubacteriales > Oscillospiraceae > Oscillospiraceae bacterium. Next base: position 4,257,777 of record AP025583.1, read on the forward strand.
CATTCTCCTTGACATTGTCTTAACGCACGGGTTACTATGATATACTATCGGGTAACCCGATAGTCAAGGGGGAGTTTTCATGGACGCGGACCGGCGCAATTACTTCACCACCGGGGAGTTCGCCGCCCTGTGCGGGGTGAGCAAGCACACTCTGTTCCACTACGACGAGACGGGGGTCTTTTCCCCCGCGGTGGTGGGGGAAAACGGCTACCGCTACTACTCCGTCACCCAGATCGAGGCCTTTACCCTCATCGCCGCCCTGCGGGAGATGGATATGCCCCTGTCCGAGATCCGGTCCTACCTGGACCGCCGCAGCCCCCAGGCCCTGGTGGAGCTGCTGGAGGAGCAGGAGCGCAAGCTCTCCGCCAAGCTGGAGCAGCTGCGCCGCACCCGGGCCCTGGTCCACGGGAAGGCGGCGCTGGTGCGCCGGGCGGTGCGCGTGGACCCCGCCGCCGTGGAGCGGGAGGAGCAGGGGGAAACCCTGCTGGTGTGCACCCCGGCCCGGCCCTTTTCGGACAGCCGGAACAGCGCCCTGGCCGTGGGGGAGCACGTGCGCTACTGCCAGAAGCACCACGTGCGCAGCCCACACACCATCGGCTCCCTGCTGCCCCGCGCCGCCGCCGAGGCGGGGGAGTTCTTTGACGGCTATACCTTCCTCTACACCCAGGTGGACCGCCGCCCCCGCGGGGCCCGGACGCTGACCAAGCCCGCGGGCGCCTACCTGTGCGCCTGCCACACCGGGGGGTACGAGAGCGTGGGGGAGTGCTACCGCCGTATGCTCGCCCACGCCCAACGGGCGGGGCTGGCGCTGGGGGAGAGCTTTTACGAGGACGTGCTGCTGGACGAGCTGGCCGTGCCGGGGTACCGGGATCTGGTGCTGCGCATCTCCATACAGATCATGTAGGCTTTTTTATTTTTCATGAAACTTTAAGAAATTTTCCATGTCTATCTGAATCTGTCCATGGTATGATACCCTCCAGCTTCTAAATCTAAGGAGGGGTCGTCATGCCCGCTGCCGTCCGTACCCGCACCCGCACCCGCGTCCTCACACCCGCCGGGGAGCGGACACAGGCCGCCGCCTTCGGGCAGAGGCCCGGCTTCTGCCAGCTCTTCTGGCTGTTTCTCATCACGTCGTTCCTGGGCTGCCTGGTGGAGACGCTGTTCATGCTCCTAACCCGGGGGGAGCTGCAAAACCGCTCCGGCGTGCTCTACGGCTCCTTCTCCCTGGTGTGGGGACTGGGGGCGGTGCTCTTCACAGTCTGCCTGCGCCGTATGCAGGGCAGGCCCGGCCCGCTGATTTTCCTGGCCGGCGCGGTGGCCGGGGCGGGCTATGAATACGCCTGCTCCTGGGTGCAGGAGGTGCTTTTCGGCGCCTGCTTCTGGGACTACAGCCACCTGCCCCTGAGCCTCAACGGCCGGGTCAACCTGGTCTTTTCCGCCTTCTGGGGCATCGCCGCGGTGGTCTGGGTGCGCTGGCTCTACCCGGCGTTGCTGCGCCTCATCTCCAAGATCCCCGCGGACATGGGGCGGCCCCTCACCGCCCTGGTGGCGGTCATTATGGTCTTTAACGTGCTGACCACCTCCGCCGCCCTCATGCGCATGGACGCGCGGCAGCGGGAGATCCCCGCCGCCAACGCCGTGGAGGTCTTTCTCGACCGGCATTTCACCGACCGCCGGCTCCTGTCCACCTTCTCCACCCTCACCTACGTGGGCACCCCCGACGCCCGCTCCGCCGCAGGGCTGGGCCAGGCGGTGGACATCCCGGGGCGGTAAGCCGCGTACGGACAGGACGGCTGTCCCGGCACGGCGCGCCTGAAATGAACTTGCGGCGGGGCATTGCCCCGCCGCTTCTTTTTTGGTATACTTAGTAAAAGAGAGGGGGCACGGCCCATGCGCAAGGTGACCTGCAAGGACTGCGGCAGGCAGTACGACTACGATAAGGACGACTTCTGCCCCAAATGCGGCAGCTACAACCCGCCCGGCAGCGGCAACAGCACCCGGGTCGAGCAGGAGCTCCTGTCCCGCTTCGACGGCGGGCGGAAGAGCCAGTCCCGCGGAAAGGAACAGGCCACGGCCCGCCAGGCCCAGACCAGGACGCCCGCCGCCCGACAGGCGCCGGCCCAGGGCCGCACGGTGCCCCAGGGCCAGTACAAGCCCCACGGCGTGGGCGCGGCCGCCGAGGCCGGGCGGAAGCACGGCTCCAGCATCCGGGGCTGCGCCGCCTGCGAGGAGCCGGTGCCCCGCGGGCACGGCAAGGCTATTGTGCTGGTGCTGCTGTTGGCCGCGGTGGCGGCGGTAGCCCTGGTGGCGGCCTGGAACGCCGGAGTGTTCCAGCCCAAGCCGGAGATCCCCTCCGAGCCGCTGCTTTTGACCCACGCGGTGGGGGAGGCCTTCTCCATGAACGACACCCAGGTCACGGTGGACGACGTGTGGCAGGTGGATCTGTCCGGGTCCAAGTTTGACCGAGAGGGCTGCGCCTGCGTGGTGCTGGACATGTGGATCGAGGGCGGCACGCGGCGGGACGACCTGGCCTTCGCCACGCCCATGCTGGAGCTGACCGACGGGACGAGGATCCCCTGCGACGACGCTCGGGAGCTGACCCGCGCGCTGAAGGACTACGGCGTGTACGACGTGACGCTGGCCGACTGCCAGTGGGAGGACCCGTTGGACGGGCAGTTCGTGTTCTTCGTGCCCCTGGACGCCGGCGGGCAGGCCAGCCTGGTGCTGGAGGAGTACGTGAAGGGCACCAAGGACGACCCGGCCCTGCTGAGCGTCCACAGCGTCGCCCTCAAGCTTCCCTGGGAAGGAGTTTAGCGCCCTTGAAGAACATCACGCTCATCGGCATGCCCGGCTCGGGCAAGAGCACCGTGGGGGTGCTGCTGGCCAAGGTGCTGGGGTACAATTTTCTGGACGTGGATCTGCTGATCCAGCAGCGGGAAGGGGCCCTGCTGCAGGAGATCCTCAACGAGAGGGGCACCGAGCGCTTCCTGGACGCGGAGGCGGAGGCCATCTGCTCGGTGGAGTGCCCCGCGCCCACCGTCATCGCCCCCGGCGGCAGCGCGGTGTGCCGGGCGCAGGCCATGGAGCACCTGAAGGCGCTGGGCACGGTGGTGTACCTGCGCCTGTCCTACGGGGATCTGGAGGGGCGCATCCACAACCTGGGCTCCCGGGGCATCGCCATGGAGCCGGGGCAGACTCTGCGGGACATCTACGACTACCGCGCGCACCTCTACGAGGCCTACGCCGACCGTGTGGCCGACGTGGGCGGCTCCACGCTGGAGCAGGCCCTCGCCGCCGTGCTGCGCACCCTGGTGGCGGGCGAATAAGCGATTGTATTTTTTGCATTTTGTGGTATACTGATAAGTACGAATGCGAAACGCCCGCCGGGGCCCGGCGGGCGTGGTTGCGTTATGCGCGGGGACGACAGAGGTGCTTCATGTTTCAGCTAGAAAAATTTGGCGCCCGCCTGCTCCTGCTGCGCAAGGAGCGCAAGCTCTCCCAGGAGAAGATCGCGGCGCTGCTGGGGGTCACCAGAACCCAGGTGAGCGATATGGAGCGCGGAAAGTCCGCCACGTCGCTGGAGCGGCTGGCCGCCTTGAGCGAGTTCTACGGCGTCTCCACCGACTATCTGCTGGGCCTCAGGGACAACAGGGGGTAGGACCGCTTATGGAGGACATGCTATTATCCCAGCGTATACTCCAGTTGCGCAAGGAGCGCGGCCTCAGCCAGAAGGAGCTGGGCGACGCCGTGGGGCTTTCGCACAAGGCGATCAGCACCATTGAGAGCGGCACCCGTTCCACCACCATTGAAAAGCTGGTGGCACTGGCCCGCTTCTTCGGCGTCTCCACCGACTATCTGCTGGGCCTCAGGGATACCAGAGCGTAAAAGCTCCCCTCAAAGGGGGGGCCAAAAGACAACAGACACATGAAAATCTAAAAGCAAAGGACAAGTGAATATGACGTTCCAAAACCTCGGCCTGATTCCGCCCATCCTGAAGGCGCTGGCCGACCAGGGCTATGAGCAGCCCTCCCCCATTCAGGAAAAAGCCATTCCCCCCGCCCTGGCGGGCCGGGACGTACTGGGCTGCGCCCAGACCGGCACGGGCAAGACCTGCGCCTTCGCCGCGCCCATCCTCCAGCTTCTCTCGGCCTCCCCGGCCCCGGGGCGGCCCATCCGCTCCCTGATCCTCACCCCCACCCGGGAGCTGGCCCTCCAGATCCAGGAGAGCTTTGAGGCCTACGGCAAGAACCTCCCCCTGCGCTCCGCCGTCATCTTCGGCGGCGTGGGACAGGCCCCCCAGGTGGAGAAGCTGCGCCGCGGCGTGGACATCCTGGTGGCCACCCCCGGCCGCCTGGGCGACCTGTACAACCAGAAGCTGCTGGACCTCTCCCACATCGAGATCTTCGTGCTGGACGAGGCCGACCGCATGCTGGACATGGGCTTCATCCACGACGTGCGCAAGATCCTCAAGTGGCTGCCGGAGAAAAAGCAGACCCTCTTCTTCTCCGCCACCATGCCCCCGGAGATCACCGACCTGGTCAACTCCCTGCTCCACACCCCCGTCAAGGTGGCGGTGGACCCGGTGTCCTCCCCGGTGGAGATCATCGACCAGCGGCTCTACTTTGTGGACCGGGGCAACAAGACCAAGCTGCTCTCCTCCATTATCAAGGAGGACCGGGTGAAAAACGCCCTGGTCTTTACCCGCACCAAGCACGGGGCCAACAAGGTGGCCGGGGATCTGGTGAAGGCGGGCGTCACCGCCGCCGCCATCCACGGCAACAAGAGCCAGACCGCCCGGCAGCAGGCCCTTGCCGACTTCAAGGCGGGCCGGATCACCGCCCTGGTGGCCACCGACATCGCCGCCCGGGGCCTGGACATCGAGGAGCTCTCCCACGTGTTCAACTACAACCTGCCCGACGTGCCCGAGACCTACGTCCACCGCATCGGCCGCACAGGCCGGGCGGGGAAGGGCGGCACCGCCATCTCCTTCTGCGACATCACGGAGAAGCCCTGCCTGAAGGACGTGGAGCGGCTGATCGGCAGAAAAATTCCGGTGGTGGAGGGCCACGCCTGGCCCATGGTGGTGCTGGAGGCCCCGGCGAAGGACGCCAAGGGCCGCGCGGTGAACCCGGAGGACGCGGAGGCCCGCGCCGCCGCCAAGGCCAAGCGGCAGGAGCGCGCCGCGTCGGAGAAGGCCGCCGGGGAGCGCAGGGCCACGGCCCCCGCAAAGCAGGCGGCTCCCACAAAAAAGCCGGGGCCCGCCCGGCAGGCGGAGCCCGCGCCGGTCTACCACCCGGACACCCCGGAGGAGATCGCCGCCAAGAAGAAGCGGGGCAGGGGCCGCCGCAACAGCGCCACGCTGGAGGCCGCCCTCACCGCCACCGCGCCCGCCAGGGCGCCCCAGCACCCGGGGTACGACGACTTTGAGAAGCCCGACCCCCTGGCCAGCGACGTGATCATGGACGCCACCGCCCGCCTGCTGGCCCCGCGCAAGCCCGTCCGGAGCGCCGCGCCCGCCCAGGCGCAGGAGCCTGCGCCCGCCGCAGGCGCCGCCAAGCGGCGCCGCAAGAAAAAGCCCGCCGCCGCCTCGGCCTCCCCGGTGCCCGTGCCCGCCCCGGCGGCGGAGAAGTTCCCGCCCAAGCGCGCCAGCGGCGCGCCCGTGCCCGAGAAGAAGCGCGCGGGCGGCGGAAAGGGCCGGGGCCGCCACAGCGGCCCGCCGGAGATCCGCCGCAGCAGCCAGAAGGACTCCACCGAGCAGCCCAGCCTGATGAAGCCCTATTACTTTAACGAAGATTAGAAACCGATTGCCACGCCGCCCGATTGGGCGGCTCGCAATGACAGGGCGGGGGCCGCACGGCCTTTTGCGAAGCAAAATAAATTGAAATTGGTTTTCGGGGGATTCACTCCTCCGAAAACCACCCCGACCCGCGCCGCGGGGCGCGAAACCGGGGGTATCAAAAAGGCTGACCAGTCCGCGGACTGGTCAGCCTTTTTGTATCCAGGGGGCATTGGATGCCCCCTGGAAGTGTCTTACGGGCGCAGGCCGGACCCGCCCTGCATGGTGATGGTCTCGCCGGAGATATACTTGGCGTCCTCCGAGCACAGGAACACCGCGGTGCGGCCGATGTCCTTCTCCGGGTCGCCGAAGCGGCCGGCGGGGATGCCCTTGATGGTCTGCTCGTAGACCGCCGGGTACTCCTCCTTCCACTTGGCCAGCGCCGCCGTCATGACCAGGGGGCAGATGAGGTTGCAGTTGATGCCGTCGGGGCCCCACTCGGTGGCGGCCACGCGGGTCATGCCGCGGATGCCCTCCTTGGCGGCGGCGTAGGAGGCCTGGCCCGGCTTGCCGAACAGGCCCGCGCCGGAGGCGAAGTTCACCACGCTGCCCTTGGCCTGCTTCAGGTAGGGGTAGCAGTGCTTCATATAGAAGAAGGCGGCGTACAGCCCGGAGTAAACGGCCTGGTCGAACTGCTCCTTGGTGTGCTCGGCCAGGGGTACGCCGGAGGCGGAGTTCTGGGCGTTGTTAATGAGGAAATCGATGCGCCCGAAGGTCTCCGCCGCCTGCTTCACCACGCCCGCCACCTGCTCCTCCACGCCGCCGTCGGCCTGGCAGCACAGCACCTTCACGCCGTACTCCCGCTCCAGCTCCTCCTTGGCGTCGTCCAGCTTCTTCACGTTGCGCCCGGTGATGACAATATTGCAGCCCTCCTTGGCAAACGCCGTGGAGATGCCGTACCCGATGCCGCCGCCCTTGCCGCCGCCGGTGATGATGACGACCTTACCGTCAAACTTGCCCATATCGCAAATCCTCCTTAAACTTGTCAGTTTTTGGTCTGAAACCGTAATTCATAGTAGCACGGTGTTCTTTCTTTGACAAGCAAAAGAATATTTTGTTTTCCTGCAAAAAATTAGGAGGCCGAACCCCTCCGGGGTCCGGCCTCCCTCGCTTGTGTTAAGTGAGCTGGAACTGCCCGGTGTAGAGCTGGTAATACCGGCCCTTGTGCTCCAGCAGCTCGTTGTGGTCGCCCTTCTCCTCGATCTCGCCGTGCTCGATGACCACGATGCAGTTGGAGTTGCGCACGGTGGACAGGCGGTGGGCGATGACGAAGACGGTGCGGTTTTCCATCAGGGCGTCCATGCCCTTTTCGATGTGCCGCTCGGTGCGGGTATCGATGGAGCTGGTGGCCTCGTCCAGGATCATCACCGGCGGGTCGGCCACGGCCGCCCGGGCGATGGCCAGCAGCTGCCGCTGGCCCTGGGAGAGGTTGCCGCCGTCGCCGCTGACCGGGGTGTTGTACCCCTCGGGCAGGCGGCGGATGAAGGAGTGGGCGTTGGCGCTCTTGGCCGCGGCGATGCATTCCTCGTCGGTGGCGTCCAGCCGCCCGTAGCGGATGTTGTCCATGATGGTGCCGGTGAAGAGGTGGGTGTCCTGCAGCACCGCGCCCAGGGAGCGGCGCAGGTCGTCCTTGCGGATGGCCCGCACGTCGATGCCGTCGTAGGTGATATACCCCGAGTCAATCTCGTAGAACCGGTTGATGAGGTTGGTGATGGTGGTCTTGCCCGCGCCGGTGGAGCCCACGAAGGCGATCTTCTGCCCCGGGTTGGCGTAGACGCTCACCTTTTTCAGGATGGGCTTGCCGGGCACGTAGGAGAAGTCCACGTCCTTGAAGCGCACGGCGCCCCGCAGCTCGGTGAGGTAGTAGTCCTCCCCCGGCTCGTTGCGCACCGCGCCCCGGATCTGGTGCAGGCCGCCGTTGTACTTCCAGGCCCAGAGGCAGCCCGGCGCCGGGGCGGACAGCTCCCGGAGCCCGTCCGGTCCCTCCTCCACGGCCACCAGCTCCATGCCCAGGGTCTTGGGGGTTTTCCAGGCCCACATGCCGGCGCGGCCGCCGTCCTGGCCGCACAGGTTGCCGCTGCCGTCCCTGGCCGCGGGCACCAGGGTGACCTGGCCCTCGTCGGTCTCGGGGGCGGTGTCCATGCACTCGAAGATGCGCTCGGCGCCGGCCAGGGCGGAGAGGATGGTGGTGAGCTGCTGGCTCATCTGGTTCAGGGGCTGGCCCACCTGCTTGGAGTAGTTGAGGTAGATGACCAGGCCCCCCAGGTCGAAGCCCCGCAGCACGCTCAGCAGCCCGCCGAAGGCGGCGGTGAGGGCGAAGGAGGCGTTCATCAGGTTGGCCGCCACGGGCATGATGGTGGTGGAGTAGAAGCTGGCCTTGCTGGCCGCGTCCCGGTAGGCCCCGTTCAGGTCCCGGAACTGCTCCTTGGCCTGCTCCTCGTGGGTGAAGGCCTTGACCACCTTGAGCCCCTCGATCATCTCCTGGATGTCGCCGTTCAGGTCGCCCAGGGTGGCCTGCTGGCGCTGGTAGTATTTCCGGCTCTTGCCGCCCAGCTTGGAGAAGACCAGCATGGTCACGACCAGCACCACCAGGGTGACCAGGAAGAGCAGGGCGTTGGTGAAGAGCATCAGGGCCACCACGCCCACGAACATCAGCGCGCTGGAGACCATGGAGACCACGCTCTGCTCCAGCGCCATCTGCACGTTGTCCGCGTCGTTGGTGAAGCGGCTCATCAGCTCGCCGTGGGGGTGCTTGTCGAAGTAGGACAGGGGCAGATCCTGCAGCTTGTCAAACAGGTCCTTGCGCAGGCGGTTGACCCCCCGCTGGGCCAGCTGGACCATGGTGGCCGACTGGGCGTAGGTGGCGGCGGCACCCACCAGGTAAATGCCCAGCAGCTTGGCCAGGGAGAAGAACAGGCCCTTTACGTCGGTGGCGCCGGAGTAGATAAAGTCGTTGATGATGGGGCGCAGCATGTAGCTGCCGCCCAGGTTGCAGCCCACTGAGAGCAGCAGGCACAGGAAGACCACAAGAATGGGCCACTTGCTTTTCGTCAGGTACCCCAGCAGGCGGGAGATGGTCTTTTTTGCGTTTTTGGGCTTCTGATAGCCCCCTTTTGGTGCGCGTCCGGGCGGCATTAATCCCCCACTCCTTCCTGTTGAGACTGGTAGATCTCCTGGTAAATTTCGTTGTTCGCCAGCAGCTCCTCGTGGGTGCCCATGCCGGCGATGTGGTCGTCGTCCAGGATCAGGATCCGGTCGGCGTACTGCACCGAGCTGATGCGCTGGGCGATGATGATGACGGTGGTGTCCTTCAGGTTCTGGTGGAAGGACTCCCGGATTTTCGCCTCGGTGGCCGAGTCCACGGCGGAGGTGGAGTCGTCCAGGATCAGCACGGCGGGCTTGCGCAGCATGGCCCGGGCGATGCACAGGCGCTGCTTCTGGCCGCCGGAGACGTTCACGCCGCCCTGGGCCAGGTAGGTGTCGAAGCCGTCGGGCAGGCCCATGATGAAGTCGTAGGCCTGGGCGTCCTTAGCCGCCTGGATCAGCTCCTCCTCGCCGGCGTCCGGCTTGCCCCACAGGAGGTTTTCCCGCACGGTGCCGGTGAAGAGCACGTTGTTCTGCAGCACCATGCCGATGCGCCCGCGCAGCTCCTCCAGCGGGTAGTCCCGCACGTCCACCCCGTCCACCAGCACCGCGCCGCCGGTCACATCGTAGAACCGGGGGATCAGGTTGACCAGGGAGGACTTGCCCACGCCGGTGCCGCCCACCACGGCCACGAACTGGCCGGGCTCCACGGAGAAGTCGATGTGGGAGAGCACCGGGTCGCCGGTGCCGGCGGCCTGGTACTTGAAGGACACGTCCTTAAACTCCACCCTGCCCCTGGGGGCGGGGAGGGCGCGCTCCTTGGCGCCGGGCTTGTTCTCGATGTCGGGCTCGGCGTCCAGCACCTGGCAGATGCGGTGGGCGCAGGCCTGGGCGCGGGAGAACTGGAGCAGGGCCATGGCCACCATCATCACGCTCATGAGGATCTGGGAGATATAGGTGATGAAGGAGGACAGGTCGCCCACCAGCAGGGTGCCGCCCATGACCATCTGTCCGCCCGACCACAGCACGGCCACCACGGCCACGTTGAGGGCGACGATCATGATGGGCATCATCAGGATGACCCGCATACCCACCTGGAGGGAGGCGCCGGTCAGCTCGTCGTTGGACTTTTTGAACTTGGTCTTCTCATACCCGGCGCGCACGAAGGCCTTGACCACCCGCACCGCCACCAGGTTCTCCTGCACGGTGTTGTTGAGCTGGTCGATCTTGCGCTGCATGGCCTCGAAGAGCCCGGTGCACACCTTCATCAGCAGCGCGATGGCCACGGCCATCACGGGGATGATCACCACCAGGATGAGGGCCAGCTTGGCGTTGATGGAGACGGTGACCGCCAGGGCGACGATGAGCATCACCGGGGCCCGGGTGAGCATCCGCATGGCCATGGACAGCATCATGGTGATGGCGTTCACGTCGTTGGTCATGCGGGTGACGAGGGAGGCGGAGGAGAACTTGTCGATGTCGGCGAAGGAGAAGGTCTGCACCTTGTCGAACAGCCCCTGCCGCAGGTTGGCGCCGAAGCCCTGGCTGCTCACCGCCGCGAACTTGGCGGACAGCACGCCGCAGAGCATGGCCAGGGCCGACAGCCCCAGCATCACCGCGCCCATCCTCAGGATGTAGGACAAATCGGCGTTGGCAATGCCCACGTCCACGATCTTGGCCATCACCCGGGGGAGGATCAGCTCGCAGACGACCTCCAGAATGACCATGATGGGGGCCAGGATGGCCAGCCGTTTGTACTCCCTCAGGTAGGACGCTAGGGTTTTGAGCATGTACATCCCATCCTTTCAAAAGGGTCTTGGGGGGGATCCCCCGCGCCGGAAAGATTGCTCAGCATTCTGTGGTGGAAGGAGTTGAGCGAGCGGCGCTCCTCCTCCGAAAAGCCCTCCATCATCGTGTGGTCCACCTGGCGCATGACCACCCATGTCTTTTCCACGGCCTGGGCGCCCTTGGCGGTGATGGAGATGCGCTTGCGCCGCCCGTCGGCGTCGTCCATCCGCTTTTCCACGTAGCCCACCCGCTCCAGGCTCTTCAGGCTCATGGCGATGGTGGCGGGGGAGACGTGCAGCGCGTCGGCCAGCTCCCGCTGGGCCCGGATCTCCCCGTCCTTCCCCCGGCTCTGGAGGATCATCAGGATAAGCGGGGAGCCCAAATCGCTCAGCCCCGCCTGGGTCAGGGCGGCGGTGACGGCGTTGCGGTGGGCGCGGTTCAGGGCGTGGAAGAGGATGCCGGGCATACTCTCCGCCTTACGATCCATCTCTATCCCTCCTTTTCGTTAGTACCTTGATTGTTAACATGCTGATAATTAAGGCGCTTACATAGTTTACGGCGGCACGGCCCATAAGTCAATGAATAAAATGTGAATTATTTAGAACGCATGTTTGCATTTTTTTGTATGCTATGATATACTGGCCTTGTCCAGCAAAATATTGAACGGGAGGGTCTGCCATGAAGGCGCTATCCCCCAAGCAGCAGCAGATCTATGACTATATTATTTCCTTCCAGTCCGCCCACGGCTATCCGCCCTCGGTGCGGGAGATCGGGGAGCACGTGGGGCTCAAGTCCCCCTCCACCGTCCACTTCCACCTCAAGGGGCTGGAGGCGGCGGGCCTGATCACCAAGGCGGAGGGCAAGACCCGGGCCATCACCGTCAGCGGCGGCCCCGGCTTCCACCCGGTGGCCGAGGAGCTGGACGGCGCGGAGAACCGCGTGCCCGTGGTGGGCAACGTGGCCGCCGGCTCCCCCATCCTGGCCGAGGAGTGCATCGAGGACTACCTCACCTTCGACACCCAGGGCCTCACCGGGGAGCACTTCGCCCTCAAGGTGCGGGGGGAGTCCATGCTGGACGCGGGCATCCTGCCCGGCGATCTGGTGGTGGTCCACCGCCAGCAGGAGGCCCGCAACGGCGAGATCGTGGTGGCCCTCTTTGAGGATGAGGCCACCGTGAAAACCCTGCGCCGCAAGGACGGGGTCACCTGGCTCATGCCCGAGAACCCGGAGTACGAGCCCATCGACGGCACCTACGCGGAGATCATCGGCGTGGTCAAGGCCGTCGTGCGCAGATACTCGTAGCGCCCGTCCATTCAGGAGGTACTTATGCGCCCCGCAATCGACCACATTGAAATTACCGTCGCAGACCTGGACCGGGCCGAGCGCTTTTACGACGCGCTGCTGCCCCTGCTGGGCTTCGACCTGAAGCACAAGGACCGGGGGGAGTTCCCGGCCTGGGAGCACACCGAGATCGACTACGGCACCGCGGATTTCAGCCTGGGCCTGGTGTGCCCCCGCCCCGCACTGGCGGGGGAGGGGGTCTGCCGCCGCAAGCCCGGCGCCCTGCACCACCTGGCCTTTAGGGCCGAGTCGGCGCAGCAGGTGGACGCCCTGTATCTGGCGGTGCTGTCCATCCCCGGCGTGACCGTGGTGGCCCCGCCCCAATTGTACCCGGAATACACCCCGGACTATTACGCTTTTTTCTTTAAGGATACCCAGGGGATCAAGCTGGAGATAGTCCACTTTGACCGCCCCGCCTGTTACCGGAACACAACAGAGGCCCCCGAGGGGGCTTAACCAGAAGGAGGCATTTATGAACAAGCTGATCGCCGCGGGCAGCCGCTACCTCAAGCGCATGGATCTCACCGATGTGGCCCTCTTGAAGCTCTGCGTGGGCGCCCTGGGCGTGCTGGTGGGCCTGGGCTGCGCCAAGCGCCACAAAAAGGGGGCGGGCCTGGTGGCCGGGCTCCTCTTCGTCCTGACCTACGTGCCCCTGATGGGCAAGTTCCTCGCCACCATTCTGGACACCTCGGAGGACTGACCCATGGCAAAGGACAAGCGGTTTGAAGTCATTTACACCCAGGGCGTCACCGACATCGTGCGGGTGCTGCTGGATACCCAGACCGGGGTGCAGTACCTCCAGTGCATCCAGGGCTACGCCGGGGGCCTGACCCCCCTGCTGGACAAGGACGGCCAGCCCCTGCGCTGGCCTCTGGAGGGGGAGTAGCCCTTGAAGCTGATTTCATGGAACGTCAACGGCCTGCGGGCCTGCATGGGGAAGGGCTTTCTGGACTTTTTCCGGGAAATAGACGCGGACGTGGTCTGCCTCCAGGAGACCAAGCTCCAGCCCCACCAGATTGAGCTGGAGCTGCCCGGCTATACCCAGTTCTGGAACAGCGCCGAGAAGAAGGGGTACTCGGGCACCGCGATCTTCACCCGCGCGGAGCCCCTGAACGTGACCTGCGGCATCGGCATTCCGGAGCACGACGGGGAGGGCCGGGTGATCACCGCCGAGTACGGGGACTTCTTCCTGGTGTGCTGCTACACCCCCAACGCCCAGCGGGGCCTGACCCGGCTGGACTACCGTATGCAGTGGGAGGAGGCCTTCCGGGCCTACCTGCTGGAGCTGGACAGGGCCAAGCCCGTTATCCTGTGCGGGGACTTGAACGTGGCTCACCAGGAGATCGATTTGAAAAACCCCAAATCCAACCGGGGCAACGCGGGCTTCTCCGACGAGGAGCGCGCCCAGATGACCGCGCTGCTGGGCAGCGGGTTTACCGATACCTTCCGGTACCTGTACCCCGACAGGGCCGGGGCCTACTCCTGGTGGAGCTACATGTACCACGCCCGGGATAACAACGCCGGGTGGCGCATCGACTACTTCATCGTCTCCGACCGCCTGCGGGGGGATGTGAGGGACAGCAAGATCCTCCCCGAGGTGATGGGCAGCGACCACTGCCCGGTGGAGCTGGACATCTTTTAAGCAAAATGGTGAGGCCCCCGGCGGGACGTTCCCGCCGGGGGCCTTGCTCTGTCTACTCTGCTTTTTCCAGGCATGTGCCGCAGAGATACGCGCCGTTTGGCAGGCGCTTTAAGCCCTCCGTCCCCGCGCAGCAGAGGCAGGTGGGGCTGTGTTTTTTGAGGATCAGCGCCTCGTCCATTTCATCCAGGAAAAAGTCGACTGCCTCTCTTTCTGCGAGGCCCAGGGCCCGCCGCACCTCAATCGGCAGCACAATCCGCCCCAGCTCGTCCATGTTTCTGGTAATCTCTAAATTTTTCATTGTTCATTCCTCCACGTAGAATTAGTGGCTATTCGATTACTTCGACTGGTCGTATTTATTATACGATAAAAACAATTATATTGCAACGATATATCGGAGTAAACTAGTGTCAACAATCGAAGGGTTGATGCTATGTTTAACATATTGGATCGCATTTTACAGCTTAGGCTGGCCCGAGGCTGGTCGGAATACCAGTTGGCAAAGGAATCCCAAATGGCGCAATCTACAATATCGACTTGGTATAGCAAGAAAAAGACACCCTCTTTTGCCTCACTGGAGAAAATCTGTGCGGGCTTTGGTATTACGCTCTCCCAGTTCTTTGCTGGTGACGAGGAGGCGGTCCCCCTCACGCGGGAGCAGCGGGATTTGCTGGAGAAATGGGGCGCGCTCACGCCCCGGCAAAAGAAAACCTTTCTCGATCTGATTGAAAATATGCACTAAGCAGCAAGGCCCCCGGCGGGCGATTCGTGAATCGCCCCTACGGGCCTGGAGCAGCGGGCCGATGTGGGCATCGGCCCCTACGGTACGGGGATGAGACGGATTGCCACGGGCCTGCGGCCCTCGCAATGACGTAGGGCGGGGGCTTGCCCCCGCCGTTCGTTCCCCTTTTCTCACGCACCGAATCCTGTTTATTCAGTTTTTGGCAGACTGCAAGGCCCCCGGCGGGATGTTCCCGCCGGGGGCCTTGCTCTGCCCTTTTATCCACGATAGGGCTCCCTGTTGTTCGTAAGCCCCAGAATATAGTCGGCGCTGGTCCGGTAGTATTTCGCCAGCGCGATAACGGCCCAGACGGGTATCTCGTGAATTCCCTTTTCGTAACGCCTGTATACCTCCCGCTTGCAGCCCAGGACGCCTGCGATCTGCTCCTGCGTCTTGTCCGCGTCTATCCTCAGATCCTCCAGCCTTTGAAAAAACATAGCCGCGCCACCCCTTTCGGAGTTATGCTACTATTTTGTTGCATTCAGCATTTCGATATGCTACAATTCAGTGGCACAGAAAAAGACCATTTACGGCGACAATAGGAGGTGGCGTTCATGCAATTTACAGACGAGGACATTTTAGCAATCATTGAGACCTATTCCCCCGGCGAATCACTTTACCATCTGACAAGGCTGATTCAGGAGACCGAAGAGGAGCTGGATCCTGATTACGGCTGGGAAAATGCCCTTGGGGACGCGCTGGGGGTTGAGGACCCTGAGAAAGTTCCTCTTGCGGGAGAAATCGGACGCACCTTTCTTCTGATGGCTGAAAAGTACAGCTTTTGCAGGGGTGTACAGCGTACAATCGCCTGGGTCAACGCGCAGTTAAAGGATTGAAAGATAATATGCACCAGCAACAAGGCCACGGCGGGCGATTCGTGAATCGCCCCTACGGGCCTGGAGCGGCGGGCCGATGTGGGCATCGGCCCCTACGGTACGGGGATGAGACGGATTGCCACGGGCCTGCGGCCCTCGCAATGACGTAGGGCGGGGGTCAGGGTGTCCGGGGGACACCCTGATAAAATTCCCTTCTTCCTTACCCCGTTTGCCCCCGCCGTTCGTTCCCCTTTTCTCACGCACCGAATCCTGTTTATTCAGTTTTTGGCAGACTGCAAGGCCCCCGGCGGGAACTTCCCGCCGGGGGCCTTTTGCTTACTCCTCCAGTCCCAGCAGCACCTGTCCCGCGGCCCGGGCGAAGAGCCGGGCCGCGTTCAGGGCCTCCTGGAGTGTGTTGCCGTGGGTGCCCACCTCCACCAGGAGGGAGCCGTTGGTGAGGTTCTGGTTGTACACCGACGAGCGCAGGGTGATGGGCCGGGCCAGAGTGGGGTAGAGGGTGTTCAGGCTGCGCTGGATCCGGGAGGCCAGGGTCAGGTTCTGCTGCCAGTTGGGGTGCTCGCCCCCCTCGCTGGAGCCCAGCACCAGCATCACCTGGGCCGTCTTGACCCCGTCCACCGTGGTCACCGCCTTGTACACCGTGCCGTCCTCCCCCACCAAGGCGTCCCGGTGCACATCCAGCACGATTTTGATGGAGGGGTACTGCTCCAGATAGGCCTCGACCCCCACCTCCGAGCGGCCGTAGGAGCCGTTGTACTGGGGGTAGTCGTAGATCTCCCGGTCGTGCACCACCCGCAGGCCCATTTCGGTAAAGACCCGCTCCATCTCGTCCCCCACCCGGACCACGTTGTAGTTCTCGTCCAGGGTGCGGGTGTTGTTGTCGCTGGGCAGATACACGTCGGTGCCGTCTGGGGTGTACGCCTCGGTGCCGTGGGTGTGCATAATCAGGATCTGCGGCCCCTCCTCGGGCAGGGAGATGTCCACCGGCGCGGCGGCCAGGGCGGCCAAATCCACGTCCAGCTTGGTGCGGTTATAGAGGTAGATTCCCCCCGCCGTGACATAGCCCTGGCTGCTGGTGGGCACCAGGGTGCGTTCCACGATGTTCTCCGGCGCGGCGGTGGACTGGGGCAGCTCGTCTTCGTTGATGTCGTCGTGATCCTTGGCGGGCTGGCCCGCCGGGCGGTCGGTGTTGGGGTCGGTGCCGGCGGGATCCGGCTCCCCGGCGGGGGGCACGTAGCCGGAAACCGTACCCAGGCCCGCGCGCAGGTAGGCGCTCTGGCCCAGCACCAGCCGCTGCCAGCCGTCCATCTCCGACAGGGGGTCGCCCTCCACGGGCACCGCGCCCAGCTCGGCCCGCAGGGCCGCCGCCACAAAGTCGGGGCTCTGCCCCAGGCTGCGGAAGGCCTCCGCCGCCGCCCCGGCCCCCGCGCCCATCAGCAGCGCCCACACCGCCACCGTGGCCATAAACAGGGCCGCGCCCCGGCGCAGCACCCGGCCCCACTCAATTGCGTTGTCCCGTCTTTTTCCCCGCATAGCATCCACATCCTATTCTTATCTGAAGTGAGAGATAAGAAATCCTATGCGCCCGCGGGCGGGGATATGAGCCTGTCCATTTAATTTGATTTTCAAAATACTCTTGACTTCTGTGCGAAACCTGATATAATCGCATTGCTTTGAAACTCGAAGAAAGGGGAGGAGCCCATGGAGGACCACGGCGAAATTCTAAACCGCTTTTTAGTGGAGGTCTTTAACGAGATCCTCAAGACCGAGGAGGCCAGCCTGGCTGCGGCCTACCGGGATCTCTCCCTGCGGGAGCTCCACCTGATCGAGGAGGTCTGCCGCGCGGCGGATAAGGGCCTGGACAACCGGGCCACCGCCATCGCCGCCGCCCAGCGGGTGACGGCGGGCACGCTGACCACGGCCGTGACCCTGCTGGAAAAGAAGGGGTACCTGCTGCGCCGGCGGGACGAGCGCGACAAGCGTGTGGTGCGCATCCTGCCCACCGAGAAGGCCCGCGAGGCCGACGCGCGGCACGCCAAATTCCACCAGGAGATGGTGGAGGACTGCCTGTCCGCCCTCAGCGAGGAGGAGGCGGTGGTTTTCGTCCGCGCCCTGGGGACGGTGGCCTCCTTCTTCCGCGCCAAGCACAAAGAGATGATGTAAGGAGAATAACCCATATGATTCGTATTGTAACCGACAGCACCAGCGACCTGTCCCCCGACCGGGCGGCGGAGCTGGGGGTAGACGTGCTGCCCCTGTCCGTCCACTTCGGGGAGGAGGCCTTCCGGGACGGGGTGGACATCACCACGGCCGAGTTCTACGGCCGCCTGGCCCGGGTGGACGCCCTGCCCACCACCTCCCAGGTAAACCCCGAGGCCTTCGAGAGCCTGTTCCGCAGCTACGTGGAGCAGGGGGACCAGGTGCTGGGCATCTTCCTGTCCAGCGACATGTCGGGCACCTGCCAGTCCGCCCTGATTGCCCGGGACATGGTGGGCGGGCCGGACATTGCCGTGGTGGACTCGCAGACCGTCACCTTCGCCCTGGGGCTGCTGGTGGAGGCCGCCTGCGCCCTGCGGGACCGGGGGCTGTCCCTGGCCGAGCTGGAGCGCGAGACCCGGGCCCTGGCTGGGCGGGTCAAGCTGCTGGCCGTGGTGGACACCCTGAAATATCTGAAGATGGGCGGGCGCATCAACGCCGCCACCGCGGTGGTGGGGGGCCTGCTGGGCATCTCCCCCATCATCACCGTGGAGCACGGGCTGGTGGAGGCCATCGGCAAGGCCCGGGGCCGCCGGGCCGCCTTCCAGTGGATCGCCAAGCACATGGAGCAGTATCCCCCCGACCTGTCCCTGCCCGTGGTGTTCGGCCACTCCAACGCCCCCGAGGCCCGGGACGAGTGCATGGCCTTCTTCTACAGCGCCGTGGACGGCGCCCAGACCCTCACCAGCGACATCGGCGCGGTGGTGGGCACCCACGCGGGCCCCGGCGCAGCGGGGCTGGCCTATTTCGTCCAGGCATAGTGCAAACAGAGCGCGGCGGCCCCTGTGGGGCCGCCGCGCTCTTCCGTTTTAAATGCCCATGCCCCCCGCCGCGTCCACGGCGGCGCCGGTGACATAGGAGGCCAAGGGGGAGAGGAGGAGGAGCACCAGTGGGGCCACCTCCTCCGCCCGGCCGAAGCGGCCCAGGGGGATGCCCCGGCGCGCGGCCTCCGCCGCCGCCCACTCCGGGTAGGGCAGGGGGGAGCCAGACCGCTCATACCGGGCCCGCTGGCGGCCCGTGTCGATGGCCCCCAGGTTCACCGTGTTCACGCAGATGCCCTCCGGGGCCAGCTCAGCGGCGTAGAGCGCCGCCAGCTGCCTTACGGCGGCCCGGGCCGCGCTCACCGCGGCCATGTCCGGGTCGGGCCGGTTGGCCGTCACCCCGTTGAGGATCACCACCCGCCCCGCGTCCGAGCGCCGCAGGGCCGGCAGGGCGGGGATGAGCACATTGCGCACCCCGCTCAGCTTCAGTTCACACTGGGAGATCCACTCCTCCGCGGGGGTGTCCAGCACCCGGCCCGTGGTGCCCTGGCCCGCCCCCGCCATCAGGCCGTCCAGGCGGCCGAAGCCCTCCGCCGCGTCCGCCACGGCGGCGGCCATGGCGTGCTCGTCCCGCACGTCGCAGGCCCGCGTGCGCAGATTGGGGCGCAGCGCCTCCGGCAGCGCGGCGCGCAGGGCCTCCAGCGCCCCCGCGTCCCGGGCGCAGGTTCCCACCATGGCCCCCTCGGCCAGCAGCCCTTCCACCACGGCCCGCCCGATCCCCCGGCTGCCGCCGGTGACGTAGTAGGCCCGTCCGCTGAGCTTCAAATCCACAAAACCGCCTCCTTTGCTTGAGTGTACCACAGGATCGGCCCCTGCGGAAGCGCCGATTTGGGCGTTAGGGGATAACACTCCGCCTTTTGCAGAAAATAAATGGCAAAGAGGGCTTGACAATCTTATCAGTAACCGTTATTATTAATATACAAACAGTAACCATTACTACTTATTAGAAAAGGAGTGTTCCATATGCCTAGTTTTGCCAATCCGTTTCAGGGGAACGTGGACCGCAAGCTGTCCAACGCCGAGCTGATGCAGGCCCTGCGCCTGGACATCGCCGGGGAGCTGGAGGCCATCTTCCTGTACGACGCCCACTATCTCGCCACCGACGACCCGGTGGCCAAGGCCGTCCTGGCCGACATCCGGGACGAGGAGAAGGTCCATATGGGCGAGCTCATCACCCTGATGCGCCACCTGGACCCCAAGGAGGCCCAGCTCTTCCTGGACGGGGAGGGCGAGGTCAACGAGATGCTGGAGGAGCTGGGCATCAAGCCCGCGCCCGTCCCCGGCCCCGCCGCCGGGCCCACCGTGGGCAGCCTGGTGGAAGAATAAGAAAGGAGCTGTAAAAATGGACTATCTGGCCAGAGAGAGCGCGCCCTTCTCCGCCGAGGTGTGGGAGAAGATTGACGCCGCCGTGATCGATACCGCAAAGAAGCACATGGTCTGCCGCAGGTTTTTGAGCCTGTTCGGCCCCCTGGGGGCCGGCGCCGGCGTGGTGGCCGTGGACAGCGCCGCCAAGGGCGAGGACCTGGAGGGCGGCGTGGGCCGCGTCACCGGCCGCCGCCTGGTGGAGCTGCCCCAGCTCTACGAGGACTTCACCCTGCTGTGGCGGGACATCGAGGAGGCCGAAAAGAACGGCTGGCCCCTGGATCTCTCCGCCGCCACCGCCGCCGCCCAGCGCGCCGCCAAGCGGGAGGACGACCTGATCCTCTTCGGCAGCAAGGCGCTGGGCGTGGAGGGCCTGTTGAATTCCTCCGGTTCCTTTAAGATCAAGCGCGGCAACTGGAAGGAGGGCGAGGACGCCTTCCGGGACGTGGCCCACGGCATCGCCCACCTGTCCTCCAGCAGCCTGCTGGGGCGGTACGCCCTGGTGCTCTCCCCCGACGTGTACCTGGATTTGCAGCGCATCCAGCCCGGCGTGAATATGCTGGAGCTGGACCGCATCGCCCGGCTGGTGGACGGCCGCGTGTACGCCACCGGGGCCTTTGGGGCCAACAAGGCCGTGCTGGTGTGCGCCGAGCCCCAGTATATGGACCTGGCCGTGGGCGCCGACCTGGGCGTGGGGTACCTGGAGCTCAAGGATTTCAATCACGCCTTCCGTATGCTGGAGACCGTGGCCCTGCGCGTCAAGGAGCCCAACGCCATCGTGGTGTTCGAGTAACATAATGATAGAGGGAGCCCCGGATCACATGATCCGGGGCTCCCTCTGATCTTCTTTGTTTTGGAGGCCCGGCCTCCGGCGGCGGGATTCTTTGCTTGCAAAGAACCCCGGGAAGAAACAACCAGGGCTTCGGCCCTGGACCCGGGGCCCGGCGGCGGTGCAGTTCAGGTAACCTGCAAAACCTGAAAGCGCTCAGGGCTCGGTTCGGCCTGGTGCTTGAGGCGGATAGGGCTATCGCCCCTGCGGCACATCACCTGCCCAAGCCAAAAATAGTTGCAATTCAAGTACTGCCTGAAAAGCCGCACATACTGCCATGCCATGTTCGTTGCCCTGGCGCTTGTACGGCCCGACGTTGCCCCGTCACCCTCCATCCGTAGGGGCGATTCACGAATCGCCCGTCCGCTTCTGGGCTTGCACCCAAAATCCTTATGGAGCGCACCCGCTCCCTATTGGCAGTCTAAATACAGCGCAATCAGCTCCACCGTGGCTTTCATCCCGTCAAAATGGGTGCGCTCCATGCCGTGGGAGGCGTGGACGCCGGGGCCGATCAGGGCGGCGGGCACGTCCTGCCCGGCCTTCCAGGCCACCCCCGCGTCGGAGGAGTAGTGGGGGTAGATGTCCACGGCGTAGTCCAATCCGTGCTCTTGGGCCAGATTCACCAGCCGGGTGACCATATCGTAGTCGTAGGGCCCCATATTGTCCTTGGCGCAGATGGACACCTGGTGCTCGGTGCAGGTCAAATCCTCGCCGATGCAGCCCATATCCACGGCCAGCAGCTCGGTGATGTCCCCGGGCAGGGTGGCCCCGCCGTGGCCCACCTCCTCGTGCACGGTAAAAGTGATCTCGGTGCGGTATTTGGGCTTGACCCCCGCGTCCCGCATCAGCTTCAAAACCGCGAGGATACAGGCGGCGCTGCCCTTGTCATCGATGAAGCGGGACTTCAAAAAGCCGCTGGGGGTGACCACGGTCTTGGGGTCGTAGCACACGAAGTCCCCGGCCCGGATGCCAAGCTGCTCCACGTCCTCTCTGGAGGAGACCACCTCGTCGATGCGCACGGCCAGGTTCTTCTCGTCCCTGGGCCGGCTGAGCACGTCGTCGTGGACGTGGGCGGCGGGTGAGAGGGAGAGGATGGTGCCGGTGTACGCCCGGCCGTCCCGGGTGTAGATTTTGCAGTACTCCCCGTCCAGGGTGGGCAGGATGGGCCCGCCGATGCGGGTGATCATCAGGTGGCCGTCGGCGGTGACGGAGCGCACCATCAGCCCCAGGGTGTCGATGTGGGCGCACAGGCCCACGGCGGTGCCGTTGTCCCGGCCCTCGGCCGTGATGATCAGGTTGCCCTTGCGGGTGCGGCGGGTGGGGTAGCCCAGGCCGCGGGCGATCTCCTCCGCCACGGCGGTGACGCTGTGGGTGAAGCCGCTGGGGCTGTCGGTGGTGAGCAGCTTTTCGGCGGTGTCCATCAAAAACGCCTTGCAGCCGTCAAAATCCATTTGAATCCTCTCCTTACTTGTGGTATGCTTCTCCATCATAATACGATTTCCTGAATTCATTTGCAAGGGGCGACGACCATGGCGGAAACCAAGACCAATGTCATGCGGCTGCTGGATCAGAAGAAGATCCCCTACACCCCCCACGCCTACCCCTACGCGGGGGGCGCGGTGGACGGCGCCACGGTGGCGGGGCTCATCGGCCTGCCGCCGGAGCGGGTCTACAAGACCCTGGTGACCCGGGGCGCGGGCGGGGGGTACTACGTATTCGTGGTGCCGGTGCTGGGGGAGCTGGATCTCAAGGCCGCCGCCCGGGCGGCGGGGGAGAAGTCCATCGAGATGATAAGGCAGGCCCAGCTCCTCCCCCTGACGGGGTACGTCCACGGCGGCTGCTCCCCGCTGGGCATGAAAAAGCAGTTCCCCACCGTGGTGGACGAGAGCGCCCTGGCCCTGGAGGCCATGGCAGTGAGCGCAGGGAAGGTCGGCTTCCAGGTGGAGCTCTCCCCGGCGGACCTGTGCGCACTGGCGGGCGGGCGCTTCGCCCCGGTGGCTAAACGGTGAGCAGGGGCGCGCCGCTCTGCATCAGGCGGGTGAGGGGCTCCCCCCAGGGGATCAGCTCGATGTCCAGGGCGGTGATCCGCTCCACCGCCTTCAGGTTCTCGGCGCAGGTCACGCAGGCGGAGAATTCCACCCCGGCCTTGCGGGCGAAGCGCATCCAGTCCTGGGCCTGCGCGTCCTCGGCCATATAGCGCACCGTGTCCCCCCACAGGATGACGGTCACCTTGTCCCACCAGCCCCGCAGGATGGAGTTCGTGGCGTACATCATGACCATATTCTCGCTGGTGTTGGGGTTGGAGTTGGTCCACAGGATATGCAGATGCCTTTCTTCCATGATTCAGTTCTCCTTTTTCGCGCGCCTGAGGCGCTCCTTTAATTGCTCCAGCGCCGCGCCGTGGCGGGTGGATTTCATATGGGGGAAGGCCTTCAGCAGACGGCCCTGGCCGAAGGGGCGGTGGGAGAGCAGCTCGCTGCGCCGCGCCTCCAGCGCGGCCTTCTTTTCCTCCAGGGCGGCCCGGCGCTCCTCCAGATCCCCCTTGAGGGCCTCCCCCTTCTCGGTGAGCGTAAGGGTGGCCTCCGCCAGGTTCTCCCCCAGGCTGTCGCTGAGCTCGTGGATTTTGGCGGCCAGCTCGTCAATCTGCCGCAGGCGCCGGTTGAGCTTGGCAATGGTGGCCACGGTGGCCCCAAGATCGGCCAGGATCAGCGCGGTGAACACCCCCAGCAGCACCAGGCCCAGGGTGTGGGGGATGTGCCCCACCAGAGAGGCAACCATGGGGTGGATCACGTCCATGATCAGCAGGCAGGCCAGGCCCCACAGCAGGGAGAAGAGCAGGCAGACATAGCCGTTGAGATTGAAGGGCATCTCGGCGTAGTCCCACCACTTCTGGTGGAAGGCCTTCTCCAGCACGAAGCCGGTGATCCACTCCAGCGCGCTGGTGAGAATTACCGAGCACAGGAAGAGCAGGAACACGTTTTCCCGCACCGGGGTCAGCAGGCCCACCACCACGACCACCCCAAAGCCGTAGATGGGGCAGACCGGGCCGTTGAGGAAGCCCCGGTTGACAAATTTGCCGTCCTTGGCGGCGGCGAAGCAGACCTCGCAGCACCAGCCCAGAAAGGCGTAGAGGAAGAAGTACCACGCGAAGCTATAAACCGTTTCCATCCGTTACTCCTCGATTCAGGCCTGCACAGGGCAAGCCCGTTCTTATGTCCCGTCCTCAAACCCGCGCAGCATCTCTTTTATCCGGGAGAGCAGGGCGGGGTACGACACTGTTTGGAAGTCGGTGGTGTCGACCCGGAGGGTACTGCCGCCGCCGTCGAAGTTGACCATACCCCGCGCTTCCATAGCGGCGAGAAATTGGGCGCACGTCGTCCGGGGCGGCTCCGGCTCGCCGCCGGGTCGCTCGGGGTATTGGGTGTTCACCACGTGGCCCCGGTGCCGCCCGGGCGAGCGGTCACGGGCGGCGAACCGCCCGTAGATCACCTGGGGATCCCCCGTGAAGAGCACGGTCAGCACCCTGCAGCCGTGCTTCTCCGCCAGTGCCCGGAGCCCCGGCTTCGATTGTGTTTCAAAATTGTTTTCCAGAATAACGGGCGTACCGGCGCTCAGGCAGCTGTCGGCGAAGTCGTACATGATTTGCATAGCCGCCGCGCCCAGCTTTACCTTTTCCGCCCGGCTCCGAAAGCCCACCGCGTCGTAAAGGCGCTCCTTCACAAAATCCTTGGACACCATGGGGACATGCAGGTGGGCGCTCAGATAGCTTGCAAACGTGGTTTTCCCGGTCGCCGGCATCCCGGCGACCAGAATTAAACAGTTATCCATCGTTACCCCCAGCCCTCAGAGCACCCGCTCATAGAGCTCGAACCAGTCCAGGCCGTACGCCCCCAGCCCCAGATCCACCGTGCCGATATACCGGAAGCCGCACTTTTTGTACAGGGCGATGGCGGGCTCGTTCCCCTGGGTGACGCCCAGGCGGACCGCCCGCGCCCCGTTTTCCCGGCAGAAGGCGAGTATGCGCTCCACCAGCGCCGTGCCCGTCCCCCGGCCCAAGGCATCGGGGTGGACGGCCAGGGTGTAGATCACGAAGACCTCCTCGTCCCCGCAGTCCACCTGCCACCTGGCCGCGCGGTACGCGGGCTCCGGCTCGTGGCTGAGGATGGCGGTGGCGACGATGCGCCCGCCCTGCCGGGCCACGTACAGGCAGTGTTCCGCGATCCCGTCCGCCGCCGTCCGGCGCGCGGGGTAGGCGCCCTTCGTCCACCCCGGGTAGTTGACGCCCTGCGCCAGGTGGTCGTTCACCGCGTCGTACAGGGCCTCCAGCTCGTCCAGGTCGCCGGGCCCGCCCGGCTCAAAGGTAAGCTCCATCCGTCCGTCTCCTCTCCGCGTGCGCGGGATTGAGTCTCCATTGTACCGCTTCGCGGGGCCTTTTTCAAGCCGTCCGCCGTTTGCATCCGGGCAAAAACCATGGTATACTTGCTCCACCAAAGGGAAGGGAGATCTCCATGACCAAGACCGAACTTATCTCCAAGCTGGCCCGGGACGGGGACGAGCGCCTGCTGCTGGCCCGGGCGCTGGACAAGCTGGAGCTGTGCCGCCAGCGCAGCATCCCGGCCCACACGGGCTTCCTCTCCCCCCAGGAGCGGGTGGGCGTGGAGGCCCTGATCCGCGCCTCGGGCAGCCCGCCCCACGTGTTTTTCGGGGGCTACGAGGGGGCGGAGCGGACGATCTGCGCCTTCCTCCCCGACTGGATGGAGCCGGAGGACTTCACGCTGGGCGCCGACTGCCCCGTCTGCGCGGTGCGCTGCACCTGGCCGGAGGGGGAGGGGCTGACCCACCGGGACTTTTTGGGCGCGGCCCTGGGCCTGGGCATTACCCGGGAAAAGCTGGGGGACATCCTGGTGGGCGCGGGGGTGTGTGATCTGCTGGTGCTGCGGGAGCTGGAGGACTTCCTCCTCCAGAGCCTGGACGGGGCCGGGCGGGTGAAGCTCAAGCGCCGCGCAATGCCCCTGGACGAGCTGGCGCCCCCTCAGGTACAGGTGAAGCTGGTGCGGGACACGGTGGCCACCCTGCGGCTGGACGCGGTGGCGGCCTCGGCCTTCAGCCTCTCCCGGGGCAAGGCGGCGGACCTGATCGCCTCCGGCAAGGTGCAGCTCAACTACCGGGAGTGCGTCAAGCCCGACCGCCCCGTGGCCGAGGGGGACGTGATCTCCTGCCGGGGGCTGGGCAAGTGCGCGGTGAAGGAGGCCGGGAAGCTGTCCAAAAAAGGCCGGATTATGATTGTATTGGAGCGATACGTCTGATGAAACAGGAAAAGATCGACCGCATCAACGAGCTGGCCCGCAAGGCCAAGACCCCGGAGGGCCTGACCCAGGCGGAGCAGGACGAGCGCGCCGCCCTGCGTCTGGAGTACGTGGCCGCCTTCCGCAAAAACCTGGTGGCCCAGCTGGAAAACACCGTAATCGTGGAGCCGGACGGCACCAAGCACCGTCTGCCCCGGAAGGAGGAGTAAAACCATGGCCTATACCACGGAAAACACCCTGGAAAAGCGCCTGGCCCGCGTGGATGCGGCGGTGGCGCTGGGGGAGGGGGACCGGGTGCCCTTCGCGCCCAAATTCGCCATGGCCTACGCCGAGGCGGCGGGGGTAAACCGCTACGACGCCCTCAACGACCCCCGGAACCTGATGCGCGGCGTGGAGCAGGTTTTGAAGCGCTACGAGCCCGACCTCTTCTGGGGCTCGGCGGGCTACCCCATCCCGGTGATGGAGACCCTGGGCACCACCGCCATCCAGTGGCCGGGCGCCACCTGCGGCCTGGGCCTGGACCGGGGCTTTCAGATCGTGGACGAGTGCTACATGGAGGAGGAGGAGTACGACGAGTTCCTCCGAAACCCCGCCCACTTCTTCATGACCAAGGTCTTTCCCCGCAAGCACAAGAAGCTGGCGGGCCTGGCCAAGCTCTCCTTCAACAACGTGGTGGAGTTCGGCCACTTCGCCTCCATGCAGGCCTTCGCCGACCCCGAGGCGCGCCAGGCCCTGATGAGCCTGATGTTCGCCGGGGAGCAGGCGGCCCAGTGGCAGGCCGCCGGGCGGGAGCTCCAGGCGCTGGCCCTCTCGCTCCAGACCCCCCTGGGCGGCGTGGTGGGGCAGAACGCCCCCTACGACATGCTGGCCGACAACGTGCGGGGCTTCCTCAACGTGCCTATGGACGTGATTGAGCTGCCGGACAAGGTGCTGGCCGCCATCGACGTGATGACGGAATTTGCCCTGGAGAACGTGCGGGCCTTCAAGGCCGTGGGCTCCAAGTACTGCTTCATGCCCCTGCACGGCGGCACCGACGACTTCATGAGCAACGAGACCTACGCCCGGTTCTACTGGCCCTCCCTGCGCAGGGTCATCGGGGAGATCATCGACTGCGGCATGATCCCCTACATCTTCTTCGAGGGCAAGTACAACAGCCGCCTGGAGATCCTGCGGGACGTGCCCCCCGGCAAGTGCATCTATATGTTCGAGCAGGTGGATTTGAAGCGGGCCAAGCAGGTGCTGGGGGACACCGCGTGCATCACGGGCAACCTGCCCACCTCGCTGCTGGCCTTCGGCAAGGCGCAGGAGGTGGCGGACGAGACGAAGCGCCTGCTGGACGACTGCGCCTCCAGCGGCGGCTTCATCATGGACTGCTCCATCGTGCTGGACCACTACAACCAGGAGAACCTGGACGCCTGGGCCCAGACCACCCGCGAATACGGAAGGTATTAAACCCGCCCGGTTTCACAAAAGACGCGGCTAAGGCGGATAAGGCGCCCTGAGTAGGCGGGCGATTCGTGAATCGCCCCTACAGGCTTGGAGCGGCGGGCCGATGTGGGCATCGGCCCCTACAGTACGGGGATGGGACGGATTGCCGCGTCGGCCCCGCAGGGCCTCCTCGCAATGACAGGCCGCCTTATCCGCCTAATTTGCAACAGCTGTGCCTGCATCCTGCACTGACAGACTGAAACGCGCCGCCCGGGGGCCCGGGCGGCGCGTTTCTCTGCAAACTGCGGCACTGCACCCCCGCGCCTACTGCCGGGGCACCACGGCGAAAAACACCAGATCCTCCGCGCCGTCGTTGATGAGGCTGTGGGCGTGCCCCTTGGGGCAGTAGTGGCACGCGCCGGGCGCGAGCCGCTCCTCCCCGCCGTCGTAGAGGGCCTTGCCGGCGCCGTCCAGCACGTAGACGATCTCGCTGCCCGCGTCGTGGGTATGCAGGCCGATGGACGCGCCCGGCTCCAGCCGGCCCAGCATGATGCGGCCCAGCTCGTCCGCGTGCATTTTGGCGTGCACCTCTTTTTCCCCGCCGTAAAAGTGCTCGATTACGGTCTCCTCCATGCCCTGGAAGTCAAGTTTCATCCCCGTATCCCTCCGCTTTCCCAATGTATTTCCGCATTTTAACGCACGCCAGGCGCATCCCGTTCTCCTCCACCGTAAATGCCCCGGCCGGTTCAAAGCCATGGGCGGCGTAGAAGCGGACCGCCCCGGTGTTCCCGCTGAGGGCCTCCAGGGTACACCATTTGAAACCCTGCGCGCGCATCTCCCGCTCCACAGCGGCGTACAGGCCGTGCCCCACGCCCCGGCCAACGGCCCCGGGCAGCAGGTAAATTGCGTGGAAGTCCGCCTCCCCCGGCGCCTCGCCCGCCCCATAGACGGCGGCGCCCACAAGCTCCCCCGCCTCCAGGGCCAGGACGCAGGTGTCCCCCCGGGCGTACCCATCCCGCAGGATGGGCGCCCAGTGGTCCTCCGCAAGGCCGTCCAGGTAGGCGTCGTCCATCAGCCCCCGGTAGGCCGCCCGGTAGCTCCGGCCCAGCACCCGCGCGGCGGCGTCCAGCTCCGCCGCGCCGGCAACCCGGTATTGAAGCGCATCCACCGGACTACCGCCGGGCCGCCAGGGCGTACACCCCGGCGAATACCGCGCTCACCCCCACCAGAAAGACCGCCAGGTTGACGGGGGTGAAGTTGACGGTATTGGAGACCTCGCCGAACTCCAGGGCGTACCGCCCCGCCACCCCCGCCGCCAGGCAGACCAGCCCCAGGCCCCAGGCCTTCCAGACGCAGCGGTCCATCAGCGCGGCGAGGATAACCGCCATAATCACGATGCCGATCAGCAGGATGGCCGCCTGCTGCACGTCGGCGCGCAGGGGGAAGCTGAAGCAGCCCGAAAAAATCAGGTAGATGATCTCCAGCGCCCAGAACAGCCCCGGCCTGCGCCGCACATTTCTCCGCATTTCCTTCACGATCCACGGCTCCCTTTGTCTGTTTTCTGCAAACCAGCATACCATACCGGCCCTATTTCGTCCAACTTTTTCTTGCCTATGCCCCGCAAGCTGGATATAATAAGGTGATTATACCAAAATACCGTAGCAAGGAAGGGAATTCGGCATGGAGTTTCACGCCAACGAGGGAAAGAGCGTCACCATAGAGGCTATGGGCAGGACCTGGGCCCGCCACGCCATCGCCACCCACTTCGTCCAGGTGGGGGAGAGCTACATCGACCTGATGCAACAGTACGTCCTGCCCCACTACCAGTCCGGGGACATCGTGTCCATGAGCGAGAAGGTCATCGCCATGTGCCAGGGCCGGGTGGTCACGGAGGAGCAGGTGAAGCCCGGCTTCTGGGCCAAGCTCCTCTCCCGCTTCGTGCACCAGACCGCCGCCGGCCCCGGCATGGGCCTGCCGGTGAAGATGCAGTTCGCCATCAACGTGTGCGGCCTGCCCCGGGTGCTCTGGGCGGCCTTCCGCTCGGCGGTGGACAAGCTGCGGGGCGTGCACGGCACCTTTTACGACGTGCTTGGCCAGGAGGTCTCCGGCCTGGACGGCTTCTACGGCCACGAGATCCCGGAGTACGAGCACATGGGGGTGCGCATCCCCTCCGACCCCGCCGGTGTGTGCGACGAGATCTTTGAAAAGACCGGGGTGGTGTCCATGATCGTGGACGCCAACGACCTGAATGTGGAGATGCTGGGCCACTGCTCCCAGCTCAAGGAGAGCGACGAGGCGCTG
Organism: Oscillospiraceae bacterium; assembly: GCA_022846095.1. Taxonomy (NCBI): domain Bacteria; kingdom Bacillati; phylum Bacillota; class Clostridia; order Eubacteriales; family Oscillospiraceae; species Oscillospiraceae bacterium. The sequence continues at coordinate 4,287,382 of AP025583.1, forward strand.
CTGGGCCTTATCCGGGACAACCCCGCGGGGCAGGACCGGCAGCTCACCCCCTTCATCCTCATCCGGGAGGTCAAGGAGTAGCCCGACGGGGCGCGCGTGGACCACGCGCGCCCCGTTTTTGTATTTTTAACCCCAAAACCCGCAAGTCTACCAGTTAAGCCCTTGTTTTCAGGAAGAATATCTGATATAATGACTACACTTTTGTGGCGTTCCCCCGCACACCAAGATTACGAGGAAAGAAGTGGCATAAAGCGATGGAATTGCAGAATTTTGACAATATTTTGGCCCGCGTGCCCAAAATGCCCCGCCCCATGCGGGTCATCCTCGCCGGCTCCGACGGCGAGAATATGCTCCGCGGCCTGTTCCAGGCCCAGAAGGAGGGCTTCGTGCAGCCCGTGCTGGTGGGCGACCGCGCCCGCACCCTGGTGCAGCTGGAGAAGCTGGGCCTGGAGCACGAGCCCTACACCATGGTGGACACCCCTCCCGGGCACAACGTGACCCAGGCGGCCATCGACATCATCCACGCCGGGGACGGGGACGTGCTCATGCGCGGCAACCTGCCCACCCGGGACTTCCTCATGCCGGTGCTGGACGGGAAGAACGGCCTGCGCACCCAGCGGCTGATGAGCCATGTGTCCCTGGCCTCCATCCCCGAGTACCCCAAGCTGCTGGCCCTGTCGGACATGACGGTCATCGTCAATCCCAACCCCATGCAGAAGAAGGCCATCATCAAGAACATGGCCGACGCCCTTAAGGCCTTCGGCTACGAAAATCCCAAGCTGGCCCTGATGGCCCTGGTGGAGAACGTGAACTTCCACATGCCCGACACCATCGAGGCCCAGCGCCTGGTAGCCGAGCAGAAGCAGAAGCCCTTCGCGGACTGCGAGCTGTGGGGCCCCATCTCCTACGACCTCATCGTCAGCCAGGAGGCCTGCCGCCTGAAGAACTACGACTGCCCCTGGGCGGGCGGCGGGTTCGACGGCATCGTGGCCCAGGACCTGATCGCGGCCAACACCCTGGTGAAGAGCTGGCTGATCCACGCCCACGCCGTCACCTGCGGCGCGGTGGTTGGGGCCAAGGTGCCCATCGCCCTGACCTCCCGCAGCGCCAACGAGGAGGAGACCTTCCTCTCCCTGGTGTTCTGCGCGGTGCTGGCCGAGTGGCGCAAGACCCAGCAGAACTAAATTTAGACAACAGCGGCGCGGCGGGTAAACCCGCCGCGCCGCCGCCGTTATAACGCGGGTGCGTCCAAATAGGCCCGGAGGGCCCGGCTCAGAAAGGCCGCCGCCCCCGCGCCGTACTTCCCGTCGGCGGCCTTGATAAACGCGGGGTTTTCGGCGTACTGCCCCGCCATAAAGCCCCAGTGGTTTTCCCCCATACCGGCCCCGCCGCCGCAGGATTCGGTAAAGGCGATCAGCTCCCCCGTCAGCGCCCGCACCTCCGGGGACGCAGGGTCGCGGCCAAGGTCCGCCAGCACGCGGCGCGTCAGCTCGTCCGTGCGCGCCGCCAGTCCGGCCACATCCTCCGGGGCCACGGCCGGGCCGTGCTCCAGGTATTCTCCCAAATTTTGCTCCATGGCCCGGGTGAATGCCTCCACGCTGCCGTACTCCTGCGCCGCCAGCGCCGCGATCTCCCCCTCCCGGGCCCTGAGATCCGCCAGCATCCCGTCAAAGGCCTCCAGGCTCCCCATGCGCGCGGCGATCTCCGCCCCGTGGGTGCGTTTGAAGTCCTCCGCCCGGCGGAAGTACGCGTCCATGCCGAATTGCTCAAATTCCATACCGTCTTCTCCTTTCACAAGCCTGTCCAGCAGCTCCAGCAGCCGGTTCAGCCGGTCGCGCTTGAGCGCGATCAGCGCCCGCTGCCCGGTAAAGACCGCCCTGCGGTCAAACGCCGGGTTTTCCAGGATGGCCTTGATCTCCTTCAGGGAAAAATCAAGCTCCTTGAAAAACAGGATCTGCTGCAATACCTCCAGGGCCCCGTCGCCGTAGAGCCGGTATCCGGCTTCGGTGACGCTTGTGGGCTTTAAAAGCCCGATCTCGTCGTAGAACTGGAGCGTCCGCACGCTGACGCCCGTGAGCGCCGAGACCTGTTTTACCGTCCGCACGCGCCTCACCTCCCTTTCTGCCTCTATGCTACCCTATCACGTTACGTGAGAGTCAAGTGTTTTTTTGCTTGCCTTTTTACGGCCCCCCTGCTATAATACCCGTAAATTGAATACCACAAGGCGATGAAGAGAGCAAGTAGGTATCCAGGCACGCCACAGAGAGCCCCGGTTGCTGAGAAGGGGCGCGGAGCGGGATATTGAACATAAAGGCTCGGAGCCGCATACCGACCGCGCCCAGGCGCCGAGGCTATGATGGGGGCGCCCATTACAGCGCAGGGGTATCGATGTTCCGTCCGTACTTGTCTCCCGCCCCGAGGGGCGCGGCATGGGATCTCCGTACCCGTTGAGGTCCTTGCCGCGAGGCATGGATGAACTAAGGTGGTACCGCGGGTATGCTTGATGATAGCCCGTCCTTAGAAATAAGGACGGGCTTTTTTGCGCTCAAAATGCCGTCCTTACCTCAAAAACACCGTTTGAAAGGAAGGATTTATCATGAGCGAACAAACGCTGCGCGAGGTGCGCATTCAGAAGCTGGAGGCCGTTCGGGCCCACGCCAATCCCTACCCGGAGCGTTTCGAGACCACCCACGCTCTTCCGGATGCCGCCGCCCTGCCCGACGGCACGGCCGGCGTGCGGGTGGCGGGCCGGATCCTGCTGCTGCGGCGCATGGGCAGGCTCTCCTTCGTCACCCTGGGGGACATCCGGGGCGGTATCCAGATCTGCGTGAAGCGGGACGAGGTGGGCGGGGATGCCTACGAGTTTTTCAAGACGGCCTTCGACGTGGGGGACTTTATGGGCGCACAGGGCGAGCTGTTCACCACCCACGCCGGGGAAAAGACCCTCCGGGCCGCCTCCATCGCCTTTTTGGGCAAGGCCCTGCGGCCCCTGCCCGACAAGTTTCACGGCGTGAACAACCGGGAGACCTGCTACCGCCAGCGCTACCTGGACCTGTGCGTGAACCCGGACACGCGGGACCGTTTTCTGAAGCGCGCGGCCTTTGTGCGGGAGGTGCGCCGTTTCCTGGAGGACCACGGCTACGTGGAAATCGAGACCCCGGTGCTCAACGACCACCCCTCCGGGGCCACGGCGCGGCCCTTCGTGTCTCACCACAACGCCTTGGATCTGGACGTGTACCTGCGCATCGCGCCGGAGACCTACCTCAAGCGGGCCATCGTGGGGGGCTTCACCAGGGTCTTTGAGTTTGCGCGTTGCTTCCGCAACGAGGGCATGGACGCCACCCACCTCCAGGACTTCACCATGCTGGAGGGCTACTGCGCCTACTACAACTACCGGGACAATATGCGCTTCCTCCAGGAGATGCTGACCCATGCGGTGACCCGGGTCTGGGGCAGGAGCCGGATTACCGTGGGGGAGCGCGCCGTGGACTTCGCGGGGGAGTGGGAGGTGGTCTCCTTCCGGGATTTGCTGCTGCGGGACTGCGGCATCGACATCGCCGGGTGCCCCACCGCCGCCGCGCTGCTCTCCCGGATCCGCGCCCGGGGCATCGAGCTGGCCTGCGAGGAGGACCCGGAGCGCCTGGGCCGGGGCGCGCTGATCGACCTGCTCTACAAGCGGGTGAGCCGCCCCAAGCTGGTGGACCCCACCTTCCTGGTGGAGCACCCCACCGACCTGTCGCCCCTGGCCCGGGCCAACGACGAGAACCCCGAGGTGGTGGACCGCTTCCAGCTCATCATCAACGGGGCGGAGATCATCAACGCCTACTCCGAGCTGGTGGACCCCCTGGAGCAGCGGCGGCGGCTGGAGGCCCAGGCCCGCTGCCGGGCGGAGGGGGACGAGGAGGCCATGGTGATGGACGAGGACTATATCGCCGCCATGGAGTACGGTATGCCCCCCATCTCGGGCTGGGGCATGGGCATCGACCGGGTTTTCCAGGTGCTCACCGGGCAGGAGAATATCCGGGACAGCATCTTGTTCCCCCTCATGCGCCCCCTGGCGTAGGGCCGGGGACGCCAAACAGGCCCCTATCCGTCAGATAGGGGCCTGTTCCATATCACTCCAGCGCGCGCAGCGCCTCCAGACGGATAAAGCCCTCCGCCGCCGGGCACGTGCACTTGATTTTTTCCCCCTCCGCCTGGGCCGCATAGCCCTCGTCCCCCCGCTCCCGCGCAGCGGCGGCGTCCTCCTCCAGAAGGGCGTTATAAAACGCGGTATAGCCGGGATAGGCCCGGCACAGGTGGGCTTCCAGCTCCGCCATGGAGCGGATGTAAGGCGCAAGCCCCGTGTGCCCGCCCAGGACAATCAGCTCGTAGAGCGCCGGGGCCGCACGGTCCAGCTGCCAGAAGAGCGGGCCCTCGGGTTCTTCCGGGCACTGGCGGCCCAGCCCGATGGGGATCTCGTGCAGATCGCTGCTCAGGATCTCCGCGATGGACAGCAGCCACTGCCCTCCGGCGTGCAGCAGCCACACCCCGCGCTCCACCTCGGCGCACCGGTCCACCGGCCCCCAGGGGGTGTTTTCAGGCGCAGGCCAGGTGCCGAAGTAGCTCGGGCAGATGTCCTTGCCCAGCTCCTCCACCGCCCGGATCAGCTCCCCGGCGGCCCCCTCCGCCTTCAGGAGCTCGTACTCCACGATGAGATCCGCCTCGTCCGTGAGGAAAAAGCAGACCCCGTCCTGCTCCTCGCCGTACTCCAGCGCCTGGGCGGGCAGGGCGGAGCCCTCCTTCAAGGCCGCATAGAACCAGGCGGGCCTGCACGCGCGGGGGCGGAACGCCGTGGTCGTTTGCACATGAAAGACGCCGGGCAGCTTCTCCCGCCACCAGACTACGTCGCCCCATTCCTCCCGGTTGAGCGCAAAGGGCAGCGGCGGTGCTTCCTGAATCCTTCTGCGCTGCTCTCTTAAGTACGCACGATCCCTCACCTTGTTCTGACCCTCCCCATCTAATTTCCATGCGCAGATAAAAAGCCATTAATAATTTGCGCCAGCGCTTCTTTTTGCTTGCCGGAGAGTTCATTCACTTTTTTGCTTTCAATCATTAAATTTAAATTTGCGGTTGTGCCCTTTAATAAATAGTCCGTCGTAATATCAAGCGCTTCACTCATCCTTAAAATGCTGTCAGGCCGCATTGCCTTATGACCGTTCTCCGCCGCAGAAATCATTTTTACTGACAGCCCTGTTAAATTACTGAGCCGTTCTTGCGTATACCCCAGCCGCTTACGGGTTTTGACCAGCCGTCTGCCGATTTCCTTAAGCAGCAGCGAACTGTCTTCTTCAAGTTTCAATTTCTCTTTCACCGCACAGCCTCTCTTTGTGTCTATGTGTCTCCTAATTTCTCCTATAGTAGTAGTTTATACGACAAATAGGGAAAAATAAATCCACCATGGTAGACATCATAGATACCATGGGTCATAACAGGCATTTTTTCTTTTACACTGTGCGCGAAGAGGACTAACGTGGCATTACCTCATTTACAGTTCTCATTCTACAACTGTTCGTTTGTTTTTGCTGCGATATACCAGTTGCTGAAACGAACTATAAGGTGTAAACTCATTCAAAAGGCGCAACAAAGCCTCCCCTATGAGGGGAGGTGGCCGCGAAGCGGACGGAGGGGTCAAGGGAGACCCCCCAGTCAGCTCCGCTGACAGCCCCCCTCATAGGGGGGCCGGGGACGCCAAACAGGCCCCTATCCGACGGATAGGGGCCTGCTTATGCGCATCTTTGCGGGTTAACCGCCCATTTCAGCCAGGAAGTCCGCCACGGCGGCGGGGTCGGCCTTGGAGGCGTCCATGGGCAGGGTGAACAGGGCGCGGGGCTCCTGCGCGCCGCCCTCCCCGTCCGCGAAGGAGATGGTGCCGTCCTCCGCCATGGTAAAGCTGTCCGGGCCGGGGGCGTCGTTGCCGTTGTAGAAGGCCATATACACGGTGTGGTCGGCAAAGATCTCCAGGCTCTGGCACTCGAAGAGGTAGTACATCACCCCGTCCAGCTCAAAGCTGTAGCGCCCGCCGCCCAGGGTCCAGGCGTTGACCCAGCGGGGCTCGCAGCCGGCGACCAGGGGGGTGAAGGTCATGGAGTAGCCGTCCTCGCCCACGGGGGCGCCGTCCAGGCGCTCCAGCGCGGCCACCACGTAGGTGCGCGCCTCGTCCACGTCCTGGGTAAAATCGGACAGGCCCGCGCCGCTGACCGTCCCGGCCAGGGTGATGCGGTAATCGCCGCTCTCCACGCGCTCGTCCAGCAGCACGGCGTCCCCCCGCTCAAAGGCGGCGGCCAGGGCGGAGTCCCCCACGTGGCCCGCCACGTCCTTGGGGCCCAGCAGCAGGGTGGCGGCGGCCACGGAGACCACCAGCACGGCGGCCAGCGCGGCGGCCAGGATCAGGGTTCTTTTCGGAAATGCTCTCATGTTTTGTTTCTCCTTTTCGTCCGGCTGCTCCATAGCCCGGCGGAGTTTTGCTTTTGTCCGCTGCCGGAAATCTCCGCTGAACGGTATGGAGTCGAAGGCGGCGCGGTATTCGTCGCGTTTCATGTCAATCGTCCTCCCTCAGCATCTGTCTGAGCTTTTCCCGCCCGCGGGCGAGCCTGGTGCCCACGGTGGGCCCGGGTAAGCGGAGCAGTCTTGCAATTTCTTTGATGGAATAGCCCTCGTAGTAGTGCAGATGGATTACAGCGCTGTATTTGGCAGGCAGGGCCTGCACGGAGGAAAGGAGCTTCGGAGCGTCCTCCCGCGCCACCTCCCCGGCCTCCTCCAGGGGCAGGTTCTTCCGCTCGGCGGCGCGGCACATGTCGCTGGCGCGTTGGAGGGTGGCCCGGATGAGCCACGCCTTCTCGTGCTCCGCGTCCCGGAACCGGGGCTGCGCGGTGAGCAGGCGGAGGTAGACCTCCTGGACGGCGTCCTCGGCGTCGGCGGGGGTGTGAAGCCGGGTCATCGCGATGTGCAGCAGCATGGAACTGTACTGCTCCACAATGCGGCAGATGTATTCATCGGTACCTAACGAACACATTTGCTCAACTCCCTTCACCTACAACACGATCCCGGAGGCCGGAATTTTTCACGCGCCCCCAAATTTTATTGAAATTAAGAAGAGCGCGGCGCTATCCCGGACCGATAGCGCCGCGCTCTTCTCCTACCTTATCAGAAGCCAAGCCCCAAGGGCAAGCTGTAAAACCATAATAGCGGGCAGGCCGTACTTGAAGTACCAGTGCCGGGTCTTGTGCCGGAAGCACCACATGCCCAGCACGGCCCCGGGGGAGCCCCCCAGCAGGGCCACCAGGAAGAAGGTCCGCTCCCGCACCCGCCACGCGTCCCGCTTCGCCCGGCGCTTGTCCAGCCCCATCAGGATAAAGTCCAGCAGGGACAGCGCCAGCACCCAGGCCAGGACCAAGGGCCAGTGCGCCGCCAACAGCGCCCTCACGCCCCCACACCCCGGGGGAAGCCCACGAAGCCGCCCCGCTTCTTGCTGGTGTCCCGCCAGAGGGCCAGGTTGACGGACAGCTCCCGCCCGCTGTCCAGGATGACCGCCTCCTCGCCGTCCAGGGCGATGACGGTGACCCAGTGCCAGCGGTCCAGGCGCTTTTCCTTGCCATTGTGCAGGTTCAGGAAGGCCACCGGGCAGTCCGCGTCCAGGCAGGCGCGGAGGAAGGCGGCATACTCCGCAAAGGAGGGGCGCTTGGTGTAGGCGGCGGGCAGCTCCATGAGCACGGGGGAGAGGGGCACCCCCGCCGCCGCGCCGTAGGAGGCCAGGCCCTCCACAAATTTCTCCGGCTTGTTGAGGCCGTGGCTGCCCGGCGTGACGTGCTCCCACACCCGGCACATGAGGCCGGTAAAGTGCTCCCTGTCCATGGCGCGGCCGGGGTAGAGGGCCTCCAGCCCCGGCTTCTGGGCCAGGTAGGCCACCAGAAGGGCGGCCGCCGTGGGGCCGCACCCCGCCCGCTGCTGCCAGAAATCCGGGAACCAGTCCTGGTCGGCCCCCCGGTAAAGCTCCCCGTCCGGCCCCGTGATGGTCAGCCGCTCCGGGTTCAGAATTGCGCTGTGCTCGTTCAATGTCCGCATCTGCCTCTCTGTCACAGGTTAGTGCCTCCAGTATAGCATTTCGGGGGCCGCATGGCAATCGTCCCCTTCCGTCCCCCGGTTGTACCCGCCCGAAAAGTCTGTTATACTGAGAAACGACCCGGTTCGCGGGAGAAAGAGGAGATCGGCTATGAGACGGGAGCTTTCCCTCATCCAGGGGGACGTGAAAACCACCCTTTTGCGTTTTACGCTGCCCTTTTTGGCGGCGTCCCTGCTTCAATTTTTATATGGCGCGGCGGATCTGGTCATCGTCGGCCAGTTTGCAGACGCGGCGGGCATCGCGGCGGTGTCCACGGGCAGCCAGGTGATGCAGGCGGTCACCGGCCTGGTGATGGGCCTGGCCACCGGCGGCACGGTGCTCATCGGCCAATTCACCGGGGCCGGGCGGCGGGAGGACGTGTCCCGCACCATCGGCACCATGTTCACCCTCTTCACCCTCATCGCCCTGGGCCTGGCCCTGGTGTGCGCTCTGGGCACCAAGGTGCTGGTGGGGGCCATGCACGTGCCGGAGCAGGCCGTGGCCCCAGCCCGGCAGTACCTCTTCATCTGTTCCTGCGGCATCCTGTTCATCACGGGGTACAACATGGTCTCCGCCATCCTGCGGGGCATGGGGGACTCCCGGCGGCCCATGTACTTCGTGGCCATCGCCTGCGTGCTCAACATTTTTGGCGACCTGCTGCTGGTGGGCGTGTTCAAGCTGGGGGCGGCGGGGGCCGCCGCGGCCACCGTCTTTGCCCAGGGGGTGAGCCTGCTGCTCTCCGTCCGGGTGCTGCGCGGCCGGGACTTCCCCTTCGACTTCAAGCGCGCCAGCTTCCGCATGTCCCGCGCACTGTGCGCCAAGCTCACCGCCCTGGGCGCCCCGGTGGCGCTGCAAAACGTGCTGGTCAGCCTGTCCTTCCTTATCATCACCTCCATCGTCAACGGCCTGGGCCTGCCCCAGGCGGCGGCGGTGGGCGCGGTGGAGCGGGTCATCGACTTCAGCATGATGGGCCCCATCGCCTTCATGTCGGCCATCTCGGCCATGACGGCCCAGAACATGGGGGCGGGCTACCCCCGGCGGGCCCGATCCGCCCTGGGGTACGGCATCCTGTTCTCCCTGGCCTTCGGCGCGGTGCTCTTCTCCCTGTGCCAGCTCTTCCCCCGCGCCGCCATCGGCCTGTTCACCCCCGACCCGGAGGTCATCTTCCACGGGGCCCTCTACCTGCGCTCCTACAGCATCGACTGCCTGCTGGTGGCCTTCGTCTTCTGCCTCAACGGCTTCTTCGGCGGCTGCGGGCGCACCACCTTCACCATGGCGAACAGCCTGGCCGCCACCTTCCTGGTGCGCGTGCCCGTGGTGCTGCTGGTCAGCCGCATGGCCGGGGCCACCATGTTCCACATCGGCCTGGCCGCCCCGGCGGCCTCCATCCTGCAAATCCTGCTCCAGCTGGCCTACCTGAAATCGGGCCGCTGGCGGCACTCGGTCATTGACGGGGGGTTACAGGCATGACGGCGGAGATACTGGCGTGGCTGGGGGGAGATCCCCGGCGCATCACCCTCTTCGAGGCGGTGGAGGCCGCTGTCCTGGCCCTGGGGGAGAGCGCTCCGGCGGTGGCCAAGACCCAGATCTCCTGGGGCAACCCGAAAAAGTTCGCCATGCTCTCCCTGCCCCGCCGGGCGGGGGCGGGCGGCCTCATTCTGACGCTGGGGCTGGGCCGCCGGGCGGAGGACCCCTGTGTCTTTCAGGCCGTGGAGCCCTATCCCGGCCGCTGGACCCACCATATCGCCCTGGCCGGTCCGGAGGACGTGGACAACGCCGTCCGCGCCCTGCTGGCCGAGGCCTACACCTTTGCTCTGAACAAAAAGAGGAGGACCTACCGATGAAAAAACAGACCCTCCGCCGCGCCGCCGCACTGGCGCTGTGCGCCCTGCTCTGCCTGCTGCCCGCCGCCGCCTCGGGCATGGGCTCCTTCACCACGGACGGCCCCTACGCCCCCTTCTCCGACCTCGTGCCCGACGGCTGGTACTTTGACGACGTGTGCACCGTGCGTTCCCTGGGCATTATGGACGGCAAGCCCGGCGGCCTCTTCGACCCCATGGGCTCCCTCTCGGTGGCCGAGGCGGTGACCATGGCGGCCAAGACCCGCTCCATCTACGCCGGCGGCGGCTTCACCCCCGGCGGGGAGCCCTGGTACCAGAACGCGGTGGGCTACGCCCTGTCCGCGGGCATCGTGGCCGCCGGGCAGTTCACCGACTACACCCGGCCCGCCACCCGCGCCGAGATGGCCGTCCTCTTCGCCCGGGCCCTGCCCGCGCGGGAGTACGGGCGCCTCAACCGCGTCGCCGCCATCCCCGACGTGGGCGCGGACACGGCCTATGCCGATGAAATCTACCTGCTGTACTCCGCCGGGGTGCTGACGGGGGACGAGCGCGGGGCTTTCTCCCCCGCGGCGGAGGTCACCCGGGCTGAGGCCGCGGCCATCATCGGCCGGGCCGCCCTGCCGGAGCGCCGCCGCAGCGTAAATCTTTCCACACCGGCCGCCGGGATTGTGGAAAAAACCGCGGACTTCTCTGTTTCCCTGCCCGCCGGATGGACCAGGGAGGACCCGGCGGACGGGTACACCCAGCTCTACGCCCAGTCCGCCGACGGCGGGTCCAATATTTACGTCCTCAAATACGCCAAGGCGGACTACCCCGGCGCGGACGCCGCCGCCGTGGCGGGGGGCTTTTTGAACCTCCAGTCCGCCCAGGCGGGGTACGCCCTGAACGAGGCCCCCGCCGACGCCATCTTCCGGGGCCTGCCGGGGGTTGCCTTCTCCTTCACCCTGACGGAGAACGGCGCGGTTTCCCTCTACCGGGGCTACGTTGTGGAAAACGCCTCCGCCTGGTTCATCCTGCTCTCCGGCGGCGCTTCGGCGGGCCGTGAGGTACTGTACACACTGGATCTGGCGCTGTAGTCCCTTGACCTTTCTTCGGATCTGATATAAACTAGATATATTATGAAGAACGGAAAGGTGTGTGGCCTATGTTCCGGCAAAAACGGCGTTTCCTTTCCCTGGCGTTGGCCCTGGCGCTCTCCTGTTCCCTGATCCTGGCCCCCTCCCAAGCGGCGTCCTCCGGCATGTCCAATTTCCAGAAGGCGGCGGAGTACACCGCCTTCCCCGACGTGGACCCGGCGGCCTGGTATGCCGCCGACGTGCAGAAGGCCGTGGAGCTGGGCATCCTCACCGGCAAATCCGGCGGCACCTTCGACCCCACCGCGCCCCTCACCCTGGCCGAGGCGGTGACCATGGCGGCCAAGGTGCGCTCCATCTACGAGGGGGGCGGCTTCACCCCCGGCGGCTCCCCCTGGTACCAGAACGCGGTGAACTACGCCGTGCAAAAGAACATCCTGGCCCAGGACGAGTTCACCGACTTCACCGCCCTGGCCACCCGCGCCCAGATGGCGGGCATTTTTGCCTACACCCTGCCCTACAGCGACACCCCCCGCATCAACCGCATCGTCAACATCCCGGACGTAAACGCGGACACGCCCTACGTGGACGGCATCTACCTGCTGTATAACGCCGGCATCGTCACCGGCGACGCCACCGGCGCCTACAAGCCCGGCGACAACATCACCCGGGCCGAGGCCGCCGCCATCATCAACCGCCTGGCCCTGCCGGACAGCCGCAAGGTTCTGAATCTCTCCACGCCCCCGGCGGGCACGGCCTACGAGGATCCCGACGGCGCCTTCCGCATGTACCTGCCCGACGGCTGGACCGTGGAGCAGAGCGACAAGCAGGAGGGCTACTCCAACGTCTACTTTGACATGCCCACCGGCTACGGCTACGTGGCCGTCACGGGCATTACCGACAAGACCATCCTCAGCTACCCCGTCACCACTCTGGCCGGGGCCGATATGGCCACGCTGAAGGAGTCCCACCCCGAGGTGGTGTACGAGCTGTACGGCACCTCCCTCTTCCGGGGCTTGTACAGCTGCTCGGCGGAGTTCACCTCCACCCAGGACGGGGAGGAGCTGTACTTCTACCACATCTACGTGGACGCCGGGGACGCCTACTACGAGCTGCAGCTGGGCGGCAGCACCCGCATGACCGCCGCGGAGTGGGACGCCTGCTGGGATCTGGCCTACTCCTTCGATCTGGCGCTGTAAACGGTTTGGAAACCCGGCCGCCCGGCCATCGGGCGGCCGGGTTTTTCCTGCCTGTGGGCGGCGGGCGCGGTAAGGCTTGTCTTTTGCGCTTAAATCAGATATAATAGCGGAGCTAATTTACGACAAAGAGGGTAATTTACCATGAAATTAGGCATCGTGGGCCTGCCCAACGTGGGCAAGAGCACCCTGTTCAACGCCATCACCAACGCCGGGGCGGAGAGCGCCAACTACCCCTTCTGCACCATCGACCCCAATGTGGGCGTGGTGGCGGTGCCCGACCGCCGCCTGGACGCGCTGACCGGGCTCTACCACCCCAAAAAGACCACCCCCGCCGTGGTGGAGTTTGTGGACATTGCGGGCCTGGTGAAGGGGGCCAGCCGGGGCGAGGGCCTGGGCAACAAGTTCCTGGCCAACATCCGGGAGTGCGCCGCCATCGTCCACGTGGTGCGCTGCTTCGACGACGAGAACATCATCCATGTGGAGGGCTCCACCGACCCCCTGCGCGACATCGACATCATCGAGCTGGAGCTCATTATGGCCGACATGGAGATGGTGCAGCGCCGCATCGACAAGTGCGTCAAGGCGGGCAGGTCGGGGGACAAGAAGGCCGCCAGGGAGGGGGAGGTCTTTCAGGCCCTCCAGGCCTGGCTCAACGAGGGCAAGTCCGCCCGCAGCTACCCCTGCGAGGACGACGAGGCCGAGCTTATCGCCACCAGCGAGCTGCTCTCCCTCAAGCCGGTGATCTACGCCGCCAACCTGGACGAGGAGGGCTTCTCCGCCAGCCACGAGAACGCCTACTACCGCCAGGTGGAGGAGCGCGCCGCCGCCGAGGGCGCCCAGGTCATCCCGGTGTGCGCCAAGCTGGAGGCCGAGATCGCCGAGCTCTCCGGCGAGGACAAGGCCATGTTCCTGGAGGACCTGGGGGTGGCGGAGTCCGGCCTGGACCGGCTGGTCAAGGCCAGCTACGCCCTGCTGGGGCTGATCTCCTTCCTCACCTCGGGGGAGGACGAGTGCCGGGCCTGGACCATCACCCGGGGCACCAAGGCCCCCCAGGCGGCGGGCAAGATCCACACCGACTTCGAGCGCGGCTTCATCCGGGCCGAGGTCATCTCCTTTGACGACCTGATGGCCTGCTCATCCATGGCCGCCGCCAAGGAGAAGGGGCTGGTGCGCTCCGAGGGCAAGGAATACGTGATGCAGGACGGGGACGTGGTGCTCTTCCGCTTCAACGTGTAAAGCGCATAAAAAAGCGGGGCCGGAAACATCCGGCCCCGCTTTTTTCCGCCTTGATTGTCAAATGAATCGATTGTTAAATGATTGACAATCTGCCCCGGCGGTGCTATACTCTCTCTTGGTTAAAACTTTAACAATGTGATCCCTTCACCCTTTGCGCGGGACAGCGGCTTTTTACCGCCGCCCCGCGCTTTTTCCCGCAACATATCCCGCGCGGACGCTGCATATACATTTGAGCAGTGAGAAACAATTGCGGGGAGTGTTGCTGTTTGAAAGGGAACATCGAGGAGCGCGCCTGCCAACTGGCGCTTTACATCATAGAGAATAAGGCGACGGTGCGCGCGGCGGCCCAGAAATTCGGCATCAGCAAATCCACGGTCCACAAGGACCTCTCCGAGCGCCTGCCCGCGTTCAACAAGCCCCTCTACCAGCAGGTAAAAGGGGTGCTGGACGAGAACAAGGCCGAGCGCCATATCCGGGGCGGAATCGCCACCCGCAAGAAGTACAGGGGCACCTGAGGCAGACAGATAAAAGCGCCCGCCCGGTTAAAAAAACCGGGCGGGCGCTTGCGCGCGTCTTATAGCAGCACAAATTTGACCACGAACACCAGCGCCATGCACACGATGGCGGCGGTGGCGGCAAAGTCCAGCGCCAGGCCGCGGCGCGCCCGCCGGGCGGTACGCCCGCCGGGGGCGGGGCAGGGGGGCGTCTGCTCCGGCGCCTCGTCCGGCGCCTCGGGGCGGCGGTAGTCCTCCAGGTTGAGCACCTTGCCCCCCTGGGGGCGGCGGGGAGCGCGGGGCAGGCAGGTGTAATAAACCGCGGCTGTGCCGCCGCTGGCCTGTTCGGCCCCGGCCTGGCCCCAGACGGTGAGGCGTTTTGCGTCGATATTCACAAACCTTGTCTCCATGGCGAGCCCTCCCAGTTCTTTTGTCTGCCTGTATCTTACCGCAGCCGGCGTCCGATAGAACGGACTTTTCCCGGGCGATTTACTATATAGACGTCGGATGGGGTCCTTTTGTTTCCCGCACTGCTATTTTAGAACTTCCGTTCGAGTTAAGTATACAACGTATGTTCTAGTTTTGCAAGCCCTTTTCCAAAATATTTTCCACAGAAGGAACCCTTTTTGTGGACGGATCGTCTATAATGGAAGCAAAGCAGAATAAAGGAGGACATGCCATGAAAACGAGACGGTTCCTGTCCCTCGCACTCTCCCTGGCGCTGGCCTGCTCCCTCTCCCTGCCCGCCGCCGCGGCGGAGGAGACCGCGGATCAGGCCCTCTCCCGCGTCACGGCCCAGGTCAAGCAGACCCTGTCCATCGGCGGTGAATATGACGAATTCTACGGCAGCTCCTATCAAAACGTCCTGTCCACGGTGTGGTCCCTGAACTGGAGCGCCAAGGACGGCTCCAGCCTCTACGTGGAGGCGGAGGACGACGGCACCGTGCTCTTCTGCCACCGCGGCGATCCCGACTACGCGGGCGGCGGGTACGATCCCGCCTTCCCGTCCCTGGACCGCGCGCAGGCCCAGGCGCTGGTCCAGGCTTTTCTGGACAAGGTGCTCCGGGCGGGGCTGGAGTCCGCCCGCTTTGACGAGGGCGGCAGCTCCGGCAGCCAGCGCAGCTCCTACCGCTTTACCGGGACCATTCTCCTGAACGGGATCCCCTCGCCCCTGCGCTTCTCGGCCGGCGTGCGCGCCTCCGACGGGGCGGTCACCGATTTCAGCCGGGACAGCACCGGGCAAACTTACCTGGGCGGCGTGCCCGCCGCCGACGCGGCCGTCTCCCGGGACGAGGCCCTCTCCCTGCTCAAGTCCACCCTTTCCCTGCGGCTGGAGTACGTGCGCCCCGAGGGGGAGGACACCGCCGTGCTGCGCTACCTGCCCGAGGCGGGGGATTCCTACTACGTGGACGGGGGGAGCGGGGAACTGGTCAACCTGTCCGAGCTCTACCGGGCGCTGGAGAAGGACGGCAGCTTCTACAATACCGCGGCGGGCGGCGGCGCCGCCCCCACCCCGGCGCCCACAGAGGCGGCGGCCGACGCCGGGGCCGCCCTCACCGCCGCCGAGCAGGCGGGGATCGAGAAGCTGGAGGGCGTGCTCTCCCGTGAGGCCCTGGACGCCAAGGTGCGCGCATACGCCGCCCTGGGGCTGGAGGGGTACGCCCTGACCAACACCTCCTACGCGGTGGACCGGGAGACCGGGGCGGTGACCGCCTCCCTGCGCTACGTCCGCCAGGCGGAGGAGGGCTCCTGGCGGCGCACAGCCACCGTGGACGCCAAGAGCGGGGCGCTGCTCGCCCTCTCCGGCTCCATGCCCTACGACGAGAACCGCGCGGCCGCCCTCACCGCCGGACAGGCCCAGTCCAAGGCGGAGGCCTTCCTCAAGGCCCTGTGGGGCGCGCAGTTTGCCAAGACCGGCCTGTACGACCAGGTGGCGGACGTGAGCCGCGGGCGGTACACCTTCACCTTCGCCCAGAAGGCCAACGGCTACTTCTTCCCGGAAAATATTATCACCGTGGGCGTGGACGTGCTGGACGGCTCCATCTGCGCCTTGCGCCGCAGCTTTGACGACGGGGTGAAGTTCGACGCCGCCAGCGGCCTGGTGGGGGAGGACGCGGCCCTGGACGCCTGGCTGGCCTCCTTCCCGGCGGAGCTGGCCTACATGTCGGTGCCCCAGGCCCTGGACCCCGACTCCGGCGAGGCCAAACCCCTGCTGGACATGGGCCTGAGCTACTTCTACGCCCTCAAGCCCGGCTACGCGCTGGGGGAGAACGGCTGCTCCGGCGTGGACGCCAAAACCGGGGCGTGCGTGGCGCAGGCCTCCTATCGCGAGGCCGCCTACGCCTACGACGATATGGAGGGCCACTGGGCCCAAAAGCAGGTGGAGGCCCTGGCGGACTACGGCGCGGGCTTCCCCGGCGGCTCCTTCCGGCCCAACGAGGCCCTGACCCAGGCGGATATGCTCACGCTGCTGCTCAGCGCCCAGGGCTACACGGGCCAGGACGCGGACGCCCTGTACCAGGAGGCCTACTATCTGGGCTTCCTCACCCCGGACCGGCGGCAGGACGGCAAGCAGCTCACCCGGGCGGAGGCGGTGGCCCTGCTGCTGGACGCCCTGGGCTACGGCAAGGCCGCCCGGCTGGAGGGGATCTACACCTGCGGCTTTGCCGACGCGGCCAGCATCCCGGCGCAATACCGGGGCTACGCGGCCATCGCCCAGGCCCTGGGCGTGGTCACCGGCGACAGCGCGGGCAACTTCAACGCCAACCGCACCGCCACCCGGCTGGAGGGCGCCCTCATGCTCTACAACTATATGAGCCGCTGACCGCGGCGGAAAAACGGACTGCCGGCTGAATGGCCGGCAGTCCGTTTCCATTTTAGCACCGTTTATGTAACTTAGGCGGATAAGACGCACCGTGTCATTGCGAGGAGGCCCCGCGGGGCCGACGCGGCAATCCGCTCCTTTTTTCGGAGGCCGGGCCTCCGGCGGCGGGATTCTTTGCTTGCAAAGAACCCCGGGAAGAAACAACCAGGGCTTCGGCCCTGGACCCAAGGGCCCGGCGGCGGTGCGGTTCAGGTAACCTGCAAAATTTGATAGCGCTCAGGGCTCGGTTCGGCCTGGCACTTGAGGTGAATAGGGCTGCCGCCCCTGCGGCACATGACCCGCCCAGACTTGATAATAGTTGCTATTCAAGAAGTGCCTGAAAAGCCGCATGTACTGCCATGCCCCGTTTATCGCTTGGCACTCGTAGGGGCGATTCACGAATCGCCCGCCCGCCGGAGGCCGGGCCTCTACTTAATCTCCTCAAAGTTATGATCCAGCCTCCTGCGCTCCCCGGCGAAGGAGTAGTAGTCCGGCTTGCTGTCGTAAAACAATTCCAGCTCAAAGGACGCGTCCCTGATTACGTCGTCAAAGAGCTCCGCGTTCATGCAGTAGTGGTCGGCAGCGGGGTCATACCAGTACAGGGTGCTCCCGCACACCGAGCAGAACCCCCGCCCCACGTCCTCGTCCTGATAGGTGGTGATGAATTCCCGCCCCTGCAGGAACGCCACGTTCTCCCCCGGCCCCGGGTCCACGGAGAGCACCGGTCCCGAATTCATGCGGCGGCAGGTGCCGCAGTGGCAGGTATAGACGAACCTGCCGTACTCCTTGAGTTCAATCTGCACCTTGCCGCAAACACAGTGCCCGTGAACATGCTCCATTTTACAACACCCCTCTTTTCATTTCGCCCTTACGCGAACCTTTGTTCTATCCTACAGGATCGGCCCCGGGCTGTCAAGGGCCGCACCGCCCGGAAAAAACGCAGGCCGGTCCAAAGACCGGCCTGCATTTCTGTTTTACCTGTGCTCTCCGCGGCTGTAGGCCACCACCGTGCGGCGGTTGGGCTCGGTGCCGATGGAGTAGGTGGACACGTCGGGGAACTCCTGGAGCGCGGTGTGGATCACGTGGCGCTCGTAGGCGTTCATGGGCTCCAGGGTGACGTTCCGGCGGTACTTGACCACCTTGCCCGCCACCTTGTTGGCCAGCCGCACCAGGGACTCCTCCCGCTTGGCGCGGTAGCCCTCGGCGTCCACGTGGATGCGCACCCGCTTGGACTGGCCGTGGTTCACGGCGTAGCCGGTGAGCTGCTGGATGGCGTCCAGGGTCTCGCCCCGGCGGCCGATGAGGCTGCCCAGGTCCTGGCCCAGCAGCTCCACGTCGTAGTTGCCCTGCTCGTCCAGGGTGATTTTCGGGGCGGCCTGGGCCCCCATGTGGTTCAGCAGGCCGGTGAGGAACTCCTCAATCCGCGCCGCGCGCTCGTCCCCGGCCAGGTCGGCGGAGACCGAGGGGGCGGGGGCGGCCGCGGGGCGCTCCGCCACCGCGGTGGCGGCGGTGGAAACAACGGGGGCCGGGCGCTCCCGCCTGGGGGCGGCGGGCGCGGGGGCGTGCTTCTTTTCCACAGGTGCGGGGGCCGGTGTGGAAACGGGGACCGCCTCGTCGGGGGCCTCGTAGGTGACCTTTACCTTGGCCGGGCAGCTCCCGATGCCCAAAAACCCGGTCTTTGCCCGCTCCAGCACCTCAACGGAGACCTCGTCCCGGTCCATACCCAGCTTCTCCAGGGCGGCCTGAATGGCGGCCTCTTCGGATCTGCCGGTCGATTCAATCCACTTCAGCATATGGGCATCTTCTCCTTACTGCTTGTCATCCTCGGAGGCTGCGTCCTCCTCGAAAGCGGCCTCCGCCTCGGCGTCGTAGTCGGGCGCGTCGTAGACGGGGGTCTCGAAGGCGGGCGCGTCGGTGACGGCGGGCGTCTCGTGGGAGACCTCTTCGGGCGCTTCCCCAGGGGCCTCCACGGCGGCCTCCACGGCGGCCTGCTCGGCCACCAGGGAGTCCACAATCTCGTCGTCCACGGCGGCCTCCGCGGCCACCTCCTCCAGGTGCTCGGCCTTCTTCTTCAGGGCGCGGTCGATGGCCTCCTCGTCAATGGGGGCGCCGGGCTCCCGGTACTCGGTGGGGCCTTCGCCGTAGCGGTTGGGGTCGTAGGCGCGGCCCCGGGCGTACTGGCGCATGCCCACGCGGCTGGCCTCCTTGACGGAGGCGGGAATGGTCTCGTCCTCCTCGTCCTTGCGCTTCTTGGGGGCGGGCTTCTTCTTGCCCTTGTTCTGCTTGGCCTCCTCGATGCGGCGGGCCCGCTCCTCGGCGGCCTCCTGCTTCTTGCGCTTCTCGTCCTCCTTCTCCTGGCGCTCCTGCTCAGCCTTGGCCTCGGCGGCCTTGGCGTAGTCCTGCTTGAGCATCTTGCCGGAGATGAATTCCTGGAGCATGGACAGCAGGTTCTGGGCGATCCAGTAGATACCCAGGCCCGCGGGCATGATGAAGCCGATCCACAGGGACATGAGGGGGCTCATCAGCAGCATCATCTTGCTGGAGGGGTTGTTGGCCGCCTGGGCGGACTGGCTGTTGACGGCGTTGGTCTTCATGGAGATCAGGGAGAAGATAAAGCCGGTGGCGGCGGAGATGACGGGGATCAGGAACAGGCCGAAGCCGCCGGCCTCCCAGAACTTCACGTTGGGGATCTGGGACAGGTTGAGGCCCAGGAATTGGAAGTTCACCGCGAACATCTTGCTGCCGGCGTCGCCCAGGGAGGCGGCCACCTGCTGCACGTTCTCAGGGGTGATGAGGGAGGCCAGGTAGAGCTGGTTGTAGCCGTTGTTGACGAAGGCCTGTCCGGCCTCCTTGACCCAGCCCATGTCGAAGGCCACGCTGGGCCAGTCCAGGGCCGCGGCCACCTGCCCCACCATGTCGGGGGTCAGGTTCATCATATAGGTCAGGGGCTGGCGGATGATGGCGTACAGGGGCAGCAGGATCAGCAGGGGGATGAAGGACCACAGGCAGGAGGACATGGGGTTGACGTGCTCCTTCTCGTAGAGGCGCTGCAGCTCCTGGTTGTAGCGCTCCTTGTCCTTGCCGTACTGCTTTTGCAGCTTCTGCATCTGGCCGTTGAGCATGTTCATCTGGATCATGCTCCGCTTGCCCTTCAGGGAGAAGGGGAAGAGGATCAGCTTCACCACAATGGCAAAGAGGATCAGCGCGATGCCATAGCTGTTGAAGAGGTTGTAGAAGAACATGAGCAGCCAGACAAAGGGGGTCAAAATAATTTGAATTCCTTGCATTTACTTGCCTCCAAACGTTGTTTCCCGCGGGGAGTTCACGGAACAGGGTCGTATTTTACGCCCCGGTGGCGGCGCGTAATGGGGTTGCAGCGCAGCAGGCGGCGCAGGGCCAGCCAGCCCCCCTTGAGCGCGCCGTATTTCTCCACCGCCTCCAGGGCGTAGGCCGAGCAGGTGGGGGTGAAGCAGCAGCAGGGGGGGCGCAGGGGGGAGATCCCCTTCCGGTAGAACCGGATCAGGGCCAGCAGCGCCCGTTTCACCGCGCGCCGCCCTCCTTTTTCTCCAGCAGGCCCAGCTTGTCCGAAAGGGAGAGCAGGCTGCGCTCCAGCTCCCGGTAGCGGGCGAAGGCCGCGCGCACCCGTGCCACGACCACGATGTCGTACCCCTGGCCGTAGCGGTCCTCGTGGATGCGGTAGGCCTCCTTGAGGCGCCGGCGCACCCGGTTGCGGACCACGGCGCCCCCCACCTTGGTGCCCACGGTGAGGCCCAGCCGGTTATACCCACAGCGGTTTTTCCGGCAGTAGAGGGCCAGATAGGGCGACACCGCCGACTTGCCCTTGGCGTACAGGCGGCGGAACTCGTGGTTTTGTTTCAGGGCGGCGGTGGTTTTCATGCTGTTCCCCTATTTCTCTGCATTTGTAACGAAACCTGCGTATGCTGCGCAGGGGCGGTGGGAACACATTCCCCCGCCCCTCGTTATGAGACCCTATTGCGTTTTCCGGTCCGTCATGCCTTAGTAGGACAGACGGGCGCGGCCCTTGGCGCGGCGGCGAGCCAGCACCTTGCGGCCGTTCGCGGTGGCCATGCGCTTGCGGAAGCCGTGGACCTTGTTGCGCTGACGCTTCTTGGGCTGATAGGTACGAACCATTCGGGTACACCTCCTGTACTTTTATGGCAGGGTTTCCCCTGCCCGCCACAACGGCCCCAATCTGGAAGGGGGCCGCGGTCGTCGTTTTCAGTCCCATTTCCGGGACGCACAAAAAATTTTTAAAAAATAATCGTGCAACATGCATTATAATGGGCAACAAACCCCCTTGTCAACACTAATTTTGAATGGAGTTTTTCCCGAATCCGCCTGTTCGGGTCATAAAACCCCATATCTTGTGTTTTGAGGGGAGGAGGGGCCGAAAAATGCCTTATTTATTTAATAAGGTATCGGCCCAAAAACGTTGCCATGGGGATGAA